>NZ_LT009722.1:0-181459 GCF_900013495.1 Agrobacterium genomosp. 2 str. CFBP 5494 | reverse complement strand
TTAAGCCCTCCCGGCGGTCTCAGGCCGGCGCCGCAGTGGCCGACTTTTGCTCCGCCCCCTGGCCGGTTTTTACTCCGCCGTTGACAGAGACGTCGAAATCGACATCGATTCGATGCCTGCCTGCGCCGAGGCCGCGGCTTTGGACGTAGATTTCCGCCATCTCGCGCATATGCCACCAGATGTCGGCTATCGTCGGAAGCTTCTCGACGGCGATCCACTGTCCGCGCAGAACGAATCCCATCATTTTGGTGGGGACGTCTTCTCCATCGACCGCGACTGTCAGGCCTCGAATCCAGCCCAATGGATGCTCGGGATGGAGGAACTGGTTGCGTATCTCGAACCTGAAGTGATCGATGATGCCGTCGTCGTCGAGATCGACGTTGGCAATAGTCGACCCGAGCATCCCTTGCGGGATACAGTAAGCAGTGCCTGCTGGCATCTGATGTCCTCTCTTTTTCGCGTTTAACTAGTGGTCACCGCAGGCTGTGTCTTCGTTTCCGCACCCATGATGATGAGCGACAAGACCTGCTCCCGCGTCGCTTCTGCCGTATTGATCCGGCCGACCACGCGTCCTGCAGCCATGACCACCATGCGATCAGCCAGATCAAAGACATCGTCGATGTCGTGGCTGATGAGGATGATTCCCACACCCTTGCGCTTCAGCTGCTGGATGAGTTCCTTCACCATGGCAGTCTCACCTGGGCCGAGGGCTGCCGTCGGCTCGTCCATGATCAGGACGCGCGCGTTGAAGTAGACGGCGCGAGCGATGGCGATCGTCTGGCGCTGACCTCCAGACAGGTTCCGAACCGGCGTCTGCAGGTTTTTGAACCGGGGATTGATCTGGCCGCAGATCTCGACGGCATCCCGGACCATGGCCGGACGATCGTTGAAGATGCCGAACTTGCGTTTCTCACGGCCAAGGAACAGGTTGGCGACGGCGTCCAGATTGTCCGCGAGAGCGAGCGTCTGGTAGATCGTCTCGATGCCGAGTTCCTTCGCATCCTTGGGGCTGGAGATCGCCTTCTCTTCGCCACCCACGAGAATCCGACCGCTATCGGCGACGTAGGCGCCCGACAGGATACGGATGAGGGTCGATTTGCCGGCGCCGTTGTGTCCGAGCAAGCCGACGACTTCCCCCGGATAGACGGTCAGCGATGCGTCGTCGACCGCTTGAACGCCGCCGAAGGCCTTGCTGATGCCTTGGAGTTCGATCAAAGGCTGGTTGGTCATGGCTGCTCTCCCGAAAGGCGGCGCCGCTGCATGGAGCGCTTGTCCAGCTTGAGCAGCAGCCTGGTGGATTCGATGTCGAGTACGAGGGCGAGGAGAATGAGCAGGCCCTGGACGACGATCTGATAGTTGGCATTCACGCCCAGCAGATTCATGCCATTGCTGATCATGCCGAGAATGAGGCAGCCGAAGACGGTTCCAATCATATTCGCCCGACCGCCAAGAAGCGGCGTTCCTCCGATAACCACCGCAGTGATGACCAGGAGAAGAAGGTTGGAGCCTGCCGCAATTTGGGCCGATGCGGAGCGAGCGGTCAGGAGTACGCCACCGACAGCGAAGCATGCTCCTGCGATCATGAAGACTTTCAGGCGCAGACGCTCGATGTTGATGCCGGCGACACGCACCGCTTCCGGGTTGCCGCCGAGAGCTATGACGTGCTGACCGAACACGGTCTTGGTGGCTATGACGTAAAAAACAACCACCACGGGGATCAAAAGGAGCACCGGCAGAGGCACGGGACCAATCCGGGTGCGCGAGATGGCGAGGAATTCCGGCGGAAGATTCGACACGGGCACCAGGTTGGAGATGATGTACAGGGTTCCCGTAAAGAGAGCCCCGGTAGCCAGCGTCACGATAAACGACGGCAGGTTGAACCTGGAGACGAGCGCGGCATTGAGCGCGCCGCACGCGGCACCCAGAACGATGCCTGCCATGATTGCCAGTTCGACAGGGATTCCATACTGCGTCATGAGCTTGGCCATGACGACGCCCACCAGCGCAACCACGCCGCCAAGGGAAAGGTCGATTTCGCCAGTGGCCAAGACGAGCGTGTAGCCCAAGGCGACCACCGTCATCACGACGATCTGCTCCAACAAGGCCACAAGGTTCTGCTGAAGAAGAAAATACGGCGAAGTGAGGGACAGCGCGATCGCCAAGATGATGGAGAATAGCACTGCCTTGTTCAGGAGCAGGACGCGGCGCAGTGCCGTGACACCTCCGTGCTCCGCTAAAGGTTTTGAATCGGTCATGTCAACCTCAGGAATAGGGGGGCCCGCGGCGTGCCGCCACGGGCGCAGGTCATATTACTTGCTCTGTTTGGCGAGGAAATCGTCGACGTTGGAAGAGTCGACGGCATAGACCGGGTCGAGGTAATAGGTCTTTTCTTTAAACGAACCATCGACCATGCCGAGCGCGACGTCGATCATCTGGCCGTTGTCGCCGATGCTGGTCCCGACCGTCAGGGCCTGAGTTCCGGCCTTGACGCGCTCGAGAGCGTCGGGAGCGAGATCGTAGCCGGACACGAGAACGTCCGAGCGATTTCCCGAGATGAGCGTATTCGATACGCCGAGCGCCATGATATCATTGGCGGCGGCGATGTAGTTGATGTCGGGATGTGCGAGCAGCCAGTCCTGTGAAAGGTTCTGAGCGGTTGCGGTCAGCCAGTTGCCGTATCCTTCGGCAATGATCTTGATGCGATCCGGATGTTTTTCCGCGAAGGCCTTGATGGCGTCGATACGCAGAAGCTGCGCGGTCTGCGCCGGGGCGCCGTAAATGACGCCGACGTTCAAATTGACCTTCGGGTTGGCGTCGAGATATTTTTGAATCCAGTCCGTCGTCGCCTTCGAGTAACGGTTTTCATCGTTACCGTAGTAGGCAACGTCCGTCGTCGCAGCGACGGGATCGCTCGGGCGCTTGTCGAGGATCTTTACGCCCGCATCCTTCGCCGCCTGGGCAGCCGGCTGCGACCCAACGGCGTCAACGGCGCTGAAGATCAGGACGTCCGGCTTCTTAATGAGGGCGGTTTGCACGTCGGAGATTTGCTTGTCGACACTCGACTGGGCGTCGTAGACCTCCAGGTCGATCTTGACGTCCTTACGGGTCGAATTCAGTTCGTCGACGCGTTTCTTCATCGCCTGGAGAACTGCGTTCTGTGTGTCGTCCAAAACGTCCACGCTGTAGGCGATCTTGACTGTCTTTGCGTCCTGCGCGTTGGCCGTCGCGGAAAGGGCGACGACTCCAATGGCGAGCGCGGACAGGGTTGCTTTCATATTCATAGGTAACCTCCTCCTGGTCGTCGCTCAGTGGCGACGGAAACCATCATCCATGACAACGAATGCCACCGCTCACTCCTCTTTAGCATGTGGCATGCATACTTCTGCATATTATTTGCTAAAGTGCAAGGGAAGTTGCGTTCCGAAAACATAAATGCAAAAGTTAGAGGTGAAACTTGATTGAAAACGGCAGGTAGCATGCGACAGTTAGTTGGCGACGTGGACAGTCTCAGCATTGTTCTCGACCTCGTCCGGAATGGCGAGGCGACGGACCGACCGGAGCTCCAGAGAGTGACAGGCCTGGGTCGCGGTCTCATCAGCGACCGGGTGAATCAGCTCCTGGAATCGGAGATCATCGTTGACGGGGAAGCTGGCGTCTCGAGAGGCGGGCGGGCAGCGCGCGAACTTCGATTGAATGCTGGTGCGGGCGCGATCTTGGTTGGATTTGCAAACCTCACACACTTCCACGTGGGTGTGGCCGACCTCGCGGGACAGCTCTTGTCCACCCGCAGCCGTCCCAGCGATTTTTCCGCCGGCCCGCGCGACGCCTTCGCATTCGCGCAGTCGAGCTGGGAATCGATGCTCGCCGAACTCGAAATCGGGCGGGAAAAGGTATGGGGCGTCGGCGTAGGGCTGCCTGCGCACAGCAACCTTGAGACCGCCACCTTGATTGACTCGCCATCTCTCCCGACGAGCTGGATCGGCTATCCGGTGCGAGAGAGGCTGGCCTCGATATTCGACGCACCGGTGTGGCTGGACACGAGCGACAACATGTTGGCCTTGGCCGAGATGAGGACCGGGGTAGCGAAGGGCCAGCGCGACTTCATTTATCTGAATGCGGATCTCGCCATCGGATGCGGTGTTGTCAGCGACTCCAGGGTGATGCGCGGCGCGCAAGGCGCTGCGGGAAACATTGGTCACATTACGGTGGGTGGCGATGAACTTTGCAGATGCGGGCGACGCGGTTGCTTGGAAGCGGTAGCGGGTGGGGAGGCACTGCTCAGAGCGGCGGGCTCCGCGGGCAGAAGTGGCGAGAGTGCGTATTTCGCGCGGCTCCAGGAAGAGGGGACGCCCCTGCAGGTGGGTCACCTCGCAGAAGGCGTCAGATATGGTGACGAAACCTCGCAGCGCCTTGTTGCAATGTCAGGCATGACGATCGGAAGAGCTCTCGGCGCGACCATCAACGTTTTGAACCCCGCGGTCATCGTAGCCGGTGGTGCGCTGCCCCAGCTGGGCGATCTGTTTCTCGCCTCAATGCGCCAATCGATCTATGGCCACGCGCTTCCATTCGTAACCCGCGATCTCGGAATTGTTGTTGTCCAACAGACCGAGGGCTCGGGCCTCGTAGGGGCTGCACAGATGGTAATCGATCAGATCTTCTTGCCGCGTTGTCTTGCGAAATGGATTTCGGTTGGCCAGCCGACCTCAGCCGTTCACCGCTTAGGAGAGGCGTCCAATTAAAAAACCTCAATCCAAACAGAGTGAGTGGCTGCCAGCCGACCGCTTGAGTCACGCCTGGCCTGATGCTCATCGAAGTCAGTGGTTTCACCCGGCAGGAAGAGGGTTGATACGATGGTTCCGTCGGTGTCTTGAGTCCATCACTGCCGGGCGATCTGCCCGGCGAGCCGGAACGGAGTAGCGACCGCCGCGCCCGCCGCGTCGAAAACGAAAGCGCCAACGTTCCCACCGTTGCGTGCTCGCGCTTCGGCCTTTTCAAGTTCGCCGCCAAAGCGGGCGAGTGTTGCATACCGGTCGTGACCTAGGCCGTCGCTTGCCTCGACGGACGAGATATCGATGACCGAAACGTTCGCCTTTATTGCCGCATCCCTTATTTGCGGATCGGCTATGTCTACGAGACCAACACGGGGTCGTTCACCGCCCACCAGGCTCGACACGGATAACGCGCGGTCAGTCTTCGAAACAAGAAGTGTAATTGGGTTCTTCAGTCGACCTATGTCGAGGAGTTGTGCCCGGAACACATCGACGTCGATGTCCGGGGCCGCCAGGACAATTTGCAGCTTTCCGAGAACATCATCACGGCCTTCGAGCTTGAGCTGTCTTACCGCTTCCATAGACAGGAAGCCGCCCATGCTGTGACCGAACAGGATGATGCGCTTGACCTTCGGTGCTTTGGCAAGAACCGTCAGAACGCGCTCGAGCTCTGTCCTTGAATAAAGTGCCGCATCCCGGTCGGTGACGTATCCGGTCACGCTTGCTGCGGATGGCCAAGAGAACAGGATCGGGCTGATAGTACTGGCATCAGCAGCCATTTGTGCCGCCCTGAACAAGGCTTCCTGATACCGGTAGTTATATCCGTGAACGAAAAGAGCGACGGAGCCATCGGAGGTCGCCGCACGACCTGCGGCCTCAACCCACGACGCTTCGGTCAGTTGATCCCGTCCGGTGACCAAAAAATCCCGTCGTGTGTCCGGAGTACTGGACGGGTACCTGATGGCCGCGACCGTCCGTTCGCGCGGCACCGAGAAGTCGTAGCGTTCGTATGTCAGGTTCCCTGCCCAGTTGCTGCCGAAGCCACCGTCCTTTTCGACCTTGTTCCGGTTGGTGACGGCGAGGAGACTGACTTTCTGGCCCATATTCTGGCCTATCGAGACGGGCTCGAGGACCGTTGCTGACGGCCGCGATGCACATCCCGACAAAGAAGCAATCAAAGCTAAAAACACAAGCCTGCCGGATGACCGACTGAGAATGACAAAAAGCGATACGGGCATGAATGGATCCAACCGGTTGAGTTTTTTACGGGGCGCTTTCAACGCGCCAGTTTATACAAGGGTCACGCCGAGACGGTTGACACGTCTGCATCCTGGGCAGGTATCCGGAACCAGGCGATGTAGAGAGCCGGGAGGAACAGGAGCGTCAGGACCGTGCCCACAACGATCCCTCCCATCATGGCGTAAGCCATTGGTCCCCAGAATACCTCCCGCGAGATCGGTATGAGCGCGAGAGTGGCGGCCGCCGCCGTCAAAAGTATCGGGCGCATCCGGTGTTCGGTCGCTTCGAAGACGGCCTGCCACGGCGCGACGCCCTCGCTCCTCAGATGCTCGATCTGCACAACAAGAATAACCGAGTTTCGGATGAGGATGCCAATCAAGGCAAGCACGCCGAGGATCGCGACGAAGCCCATAGGCGCATTGCTAAGCAAGAGCGCCGCGACCACCCCGATCACGGCGGTCGGCGCGACGGCGAACACCAGGAAGAGACGGCTGAAGCTTTGAAGCTGGATCATAAGGATTGTCACCATTGTAAACAGCATCAGCGGCGCAACGGCGATGATGGGAGCCTGCGAGTCCGCGCTCGATTCCACCGAACCGCCGATCTCGACCTTGTAACCCACTGGAAGGGCGTCGGTGAACTTCTGCACGTCAGGTTTAAGCTGTTCGACAATGGTTGCCGGTTGTGTCGGTCCGACGACGGCGGCCTTTATGGTGACCGTCGGGATGCGGTCTCTTCGCGCGATCTTCGGTTGTTCGAGTTCGTAGCGGAATTTCGCAACGGCGGACAGCGGCACAGATTTGCCGTCCGCCCCCGGAAGCTGGAGATTGCGCAGCGTCTCGATCGATCCACGCTCGGCGTCTTCGGCCCGGCCGATGGCATCGATCAGATAGATGTCGTCGCGGATCTGGGTGATGGAAGTCCCTTGGACGACACTGTTCAGCACGTTCGCGATATCCTCGGACGACACGCCGAGCTGACGCGCTTTGTCCTGAAGAACGTCCACCTTCACGACACGCGTCGGCTCGTTCCAGTCATAGGTCATGTTAGACAGTAGCGGCTGGCGGTTGATCACCGCGCCGAATTTCAGCGCAAGATCGCGAACCCCCTGGATGTCGGGGCCACTGAGGCGGTACTGCACTGGCTTGCCGACGGGCGGACCAATGTCCAGCAGTTTGACGAAGGCATCGGTCCCCGGGAACGTCTTCGCAAGATAGGCCTGAAGATCCTTACGCAACCTGTCGCGCGAGTCGAGATCCTTGGCGACGATAACGATCTGTCCGAACCAGACAGCCGGCGTCTGCACGTCGTAGGAGAGGATGAAGCGTGGCGCACCTTCGCCGACATGGGTCGACCAATGGTCGATGTCGGTATTGCCTGTGAGCTTCTCGCGCTCAAACTTCGCCATCTGCCGGTCGGTCTCGGCAATCGTGCTGTTTTGGGGCATGCTCCAGTCCACAATGAGTTCTAAGCGGTCGGAAGCCGGAAAGAACTGCTGCTGTACAAGGCCGAGACCGCCAAGCGACAGTGCGAAGACAACCACTGTGGCGATGATCGTGATCCAACGCCAGCGCATGGCAATGCCCAGGAGCCAGGCAAAACCGCGCGCAACGCGGCCCTTCTGATCATGGTGAGATTTCATGGTTTTCGGCAGGATTGTCACGCCCAGCAGGGGGGTGAATAACACTGCCACCACCCAGGAAGCGACAAGCGAAACGGCAATCACGACAAACAGGGTGAAGGTAAACTCGCCCGCCGCGCTGCTGTTGAGGCCGATCGGGATGAAGCCGGCGACAGTAACGAGCGTACCCGTCAGCATCGGGAATGCGGTCGAGGTGTATACATGGGTCGCAGCCGTGCGCAGATCGTCGCCCACTTCAAGCCGCGCAACCATCATCTCGACTGCGATCATAGCATCGTCCACGAGAAGTCCGAGCGCGATGATCAACGCGCCCAGCGAGATGCGCTGAAGTGAAATGCCAGTGTATTCCATGACGACAAAGGTGATGGCCAGAACGAGCGGAATCGAGATCGCCACCACGAGACCGGCCCGAAAGCCAAGGCTGATGAAGCTGATCGCGAGAACGATTGCGATGGCTTCGAACAGGGCTCGGGTAAAGCCGGAAACCGCTTCTTCCACGACAGCCGGCTGGTCGGAAACCCGTTCGACTGTCACGCCGATCGGGAGATCGGCGACGACGCGCGTCATAGCCTCGTCCAGCGCCTCACCAAACGTCGTGAGATTGGCACCGGGGGTCATGCCGACGGCAAGGCCAATCGCCGGCTCGCCCTTGAAGCGAAACAGCGACGTCGGTGGATCGACGTAGCCCCGCTTTATCGTCGCAATGTCGGTCAATGGGAAAAAGCGGTCGTTGACCCGAAGATTGATCGCCTTGAGACTGTCCTCCGACGTGAACTGGCCGCTAACCCGAATTGCGATCCGTTCCGGCCCTGCGTCGACGAAGCCGGACTGGGCGACGGCGTTCTGCGCCTGCAGCGTCTCGATGACGGACTGCTGATCGATGCCAAGCGCGGCGATTCTGCGGGTCGAGAACTCGAGATACACGACCTCGTCCTGCGCTCCGATAATGTTGATCTTGCCGGCGTTGGGGACGTTCAGCAGTTTCACGCGCGTGTCTTCCACAAGATCCCTCAGCTGCCGCTGCGTCAGGCCGTCAGAGGTGAACGCGAAAACGTTGCCATACACATCGCCGAAGCTATCGTTGAAGAACGGACCCACTACACCACTCGGGAAGTCGCCCTTGATGTCGTCGATCATATTGCGGACGCGTACCCAGTTGCCTGCCACGTCCTTCGCCTTGGTGGTCGGTAGAAGGTCGACATAGACCGTCGCCTGTCCTGCAATCGTCTCGCTGCGTGTGAAGTCGAGGGCGTCGAGCTCCTCGAGCTTCTTCTCGATCCTGTCGGTGACCTGCCGCGTGACCTCTTCTGCGGATGCACCGGGCCACCGCACATTGATGATCATCGTCTTGACGGTGAAATTCGGGTCTTCCTCGCGCCCGAGATTCAAGTAGGAAAAGGCGCCAGCAAGACTAAAGACGATCATGAAGTACCAGACGAGCGAGCGGTGCTCGAGGGCCCACTCCGAGAGGTTGAAAGGTTTCAAATCACGGACTCCTGATCGATACGGACGGTCTGACCGTCTTCAAGCGTGTTGACGCCGGCGGTGACGACGCGGTCGCCGGGGTTGATTCCTTCGGTTACAGTCACAGTGCCACCCACGACCAACGGCTCGGCGATGGTCACCGAACGCGACGACACCTTTCCGGTCGGGACGTCGATGATCCAGACAAATGCATTTGCTCCGTCCACTCGCACAGCAGATGAAGGCAGTCGGATGAGCGGTGTTTCACCACTGCTGGTACTGGCCGTTATGACTGCTCCAAGTCGGAGCGCTTCCGGTGGATTGACGAGGGTCAGCCGTGTCCGCCGAGTGCGGGTTGTGTCCTCCGCTTCGGGTGCGATCTCGCGGACCAGCCCCTTGGCGTGGATCGCTGGGTCGAGTTGCAGGGCGACATCGAATTCCGCTCCAGGCTTCAGTAACACACCTGCAGCTTCGGGAACGTCGAGTACGGCATCGCGCTCATCCGGCTGCGCCAGGGTGACAACAGTCTGACCGGCGGAGACCACCTGACCGACGTCGGCGGAAGTTGCGGTGACAAGACCGTCGAATTCGGCAACAAGGCGCGCGTAGCCAAGCTGCTCCTTGGCCTTGTCCAAATTGGCCTGTGCCTTATTGACATTGGCTTCGGCGGTCTCACGTTCCTGTTGCGCGGTCTCGAACGTGGCCTTCGTCCCGCTTCGCCTCTCGAACAGGGTGCGTTGCCGACCCTCGTTGATGCGGGCGTTGACAAGTTGCGCCTGGCTGTTGGAGAGGTCAGACTGCGCGCTGCTGACTGCTAGCTCGAGCGCCAGCGGGTCAATAGTCGCCAGAACATCGCCCTTCTTCACGAAGTCCCCGACCAGCACCTTGCGGGTGACGATGCGACCGAGAATGCGGAAACCGAACTCGGTCTGCACCCGTGCTTCTACCGTGCCCGGCAGCGAGAACGCCGCCGATGGGGACGGCTCTGCGATCTGGAAAAGAACGGGTCGCGGTTGCACAATTGCGGTTTTTTCTTCCTTCTCACACGCCGACAAAAGCGCCAGGGTCGAAAGCAGCACCGATAGCTGAAGAACTCTCTTCATGGCGTCGCTCCTTCGAAAGTCACGACGTCGCCGTCACTCAGAAACTTGGTGCCGTTGGAAACAACCACGTCGTTTGCGTTCAGACCAGATCCCACAGAAAATCGTTCGACGGCGTAGCTGGTGACACCCACGGGATGAAGTGACACCGCCCGGGTGTTTGGGTCGACAAGCCAGACGGCGGGACGTCCATCTGAGGATGCCATGGACGACCAGGGCAGCTCGATCACCGTTTGTGGCTTGTATCTGGCAGTCACGACGACACTGCTGCCGAGCGGTGCATCAAGCCCACCTTCAAGACCAAGCTTGACCCGGATGGTTCCCGTCGTCGTGTCAAGGCTGGGTGAGACCTCGCGCACTCTTGCCTTGTACGTCCCGCCGCCGGACAAAAGCCTGACCTCAGCCACGTCTTCGACCCCGCGACCGAGCAAAGCGGCCTCATCAATATTGATAACGGCATCCCGCGGGCCGTCATAGGCGAGCGAAACAATTGCTTGAGCAGCTTGCACGACCTGACCGACCTCAGCATTGCGAGCCGTGATGATGCCGTCGGCCTCTGATTTCAGGACCGTTTGCTGCAATGTATCCTTCGCTGTATCCACCTGGGCCTCCGCCGACCGGACGGTGGCCTGTGCGGTGAGAAGGGCCTCACGCGCGCTGTCGACTGCGGCCTGGGTCGTCACGGAAGTAGCGATCAGGCTTTGCTGACGGGTATATGACAGTTGTGCCTGGGTCCTCTGCGCCTGTGCGGACCGGAGGTTTGCCAAAGCCACCTGCAGATCGGCCTTTTGCTCTTTGTCATCGATACGCGCGAGAACCTGCCCGGCCTTCACGTGGTCGCCGACGTCCACCATCCGCTCCGCAATTCGTCCGCCGACACGAAAGGAAAGGTCGGCCTGGATGCGTGCGCTGATTTTGCCGGAGGTCGAGGTGGTACCGGAAACTTCCGTCGCCTCAATGACGATCGTCTCGACGTATCGCGCCTCCTTGGGCACAGGCTGTTCCGCGGGAGCGCAAGCTGTTAGCAGTGCGAGCGATATCGCCGGACTGATGCGCGTTAGTAGGGCCATGATACGCTTCTCTTGGTGTTCGAACCCTCGGGACGAGTTCTGAAAGGTGTGGTGGCGGAGCTGGAATTGGCGCGGTCTGGGTATAGCGAGCCTATGGGCCGACCGGGCTGAGACACGCGCCACGAACCTCGCCATTTCAAGACGCGCCAAAGCACGCCGCACCCTCCGGTGAGTAAGGCGACTTTTTCTTGCGCGCCGCATTTTGGGTCACGAAGGACGCAACAAGCGCCGCCAGCCCGACGACAGACTGGACCGATCCGGCGTATTCGGCGGCGACGAGATGCGCCGAGAGAGCCAGCAACACATAATAGAGCATGCCGAGATAGGCGAGGTCACTCAGGAAGACACTAATCCGCGCGAGGATCATCGCGGGACCCACAAGCTTCACGGCCGTCAGGATTGTCGGGAGATATGCCGGGTAGACCAATGCCCCGTCAACCTGGCTGAAGGTGTCGCCTTGAACCATAGAGAAGATCGTCGCAACAGGGTAAATTACGCACAACATCGCTGTGCTAACCCAGTAGATGTATTTACGAACCATTATGGGTTCCCTCTTTATGCAAAAGTTAGTTTGTGAGGCCGGCAATCTTTAGCCCACCGAGTTTTCTTGTTTTGACGCCAGGACGCCGCCGGCCGCTTTGGGCGAAGCGAAAGAGGCAATTGGCATCCACAGCTATCTGGATGTGCCGGCCAGTTCGTTGCCCAGCTGGTCTGCCGCTGAGCGTACTCCGGCCCTCGCCGCGTCGAGCCCCCGGAAATTGGCGGTGATGTCGAGCGCGTTGGCGCTCCTGCTCGCAACATGGGCGTAGAGCAGGGAGCCGGTTTCAGCGTCCTCGATCTCGACAGCATAGGAAACCCAGCCTGAGAACGTGCCGCGGCCGCCAATTGCCTGAGCGCCGGCATTGACAACGAGCCCGCCCGGGAAAACATGCGAGACGGTGGATAGCACCGGTGTGCTTGCTTCCGCACCGGTCAGGGTCAGCCTGGCGCGTAACGTACCTGGCCCCGCCTGCGCTACGGGCTGAAAGCGTCGGCCAAGAACCTTGGAGAATTCCTGATGCATGTAGCTGGCGAGTGCCTGCTTATCTGTGGCGGACATCTTGCCAAACTGTGCGTCGGGCCCTGCGTAGATCATCGTGGGAGGAATAATGACGCGACTGTAGGCGGCGAAATTCGCATCCGGCCGACGGTACGCGTAGGGCCTCATCTTGTCCGAGGTCGGGCGTAGATATGCCGACGAAGACAGCGCTTGAGACGGTGGCGGCGTGGTTGCACAGGCGGTGACGGAGAGCGCCATCGCCGAGGTCGCCAGACCGCGCGCCCACATTGACAGTGTACCGGAAGGTCCGCTCCGGGCAGTCTTGGACAGACCGGAAGTCGGGGGGCGACTAATTGGGCGATGATCCAAAGTTGATCTCCTGTGCATGGTGCGTTGTTACGGTGTTTCTGCACCGGCAGGCTGGTCCACACCTTTTTGACCGAAGATGCCGAGGCGGTGAACCGCCTCAGCCTATCCGACGTCATGGCTGACGGTCCGGATTTGAACGGGAACGGCGTGCGCTTTCCTGCAACTGGCCACCCTGAAAGGTTCGCCTTAACGCTCTATGACGCCCCTGCGAAACTCAACTCCGCCACCAGGCCGCCGCATGACGGCACCACCGGCGCACCGTTCCGGTCCGCAAACTCCCCGCGCGGCCGCACCGCCGCCATTGGGACCGCGCACGACGCCGGAACCACCACAGGCCGGGCCTACACACCCTCCCCGCGCGGCCGCACCGCCGCCGTAAGGACCACGCACAGCGGCAGCGCGGCCACCTGGGGCATAATAGCTGTTCCACTGCCCGTGCCATGGTTGGCTGGCATAGTGGTTGTTCCAATAGGCTTGGTTAAACGCAACAACAGTCAAGCCGATCGCCGGAATGAGTGCCGGTGATATTGCGACCGTTTGACCCTGATAGTAGATGCTGACATAGTTCGAGGAGACCCAGCCGCGCGCACCACCCCACGACACATCGCACCAGGAGGCTGCGTCGAGGCACCCATAAACGGTAAGAGCTGCACTTGGCGGCATCGCGGTAACCACGGGATACCATGTTCCAGGCCCCGCCCTCAGATTGACGCTTGTGACCGTGGCTCCTCTTGCTGCCGCCAACGCCGGGCCTGACATTGCGGCCATCAGAATCGCTGCAAATGCACTCAGGATGATGCGGCGCATAAGCCAAATACGCGTTTTGTTCATTACTTTTTCCTTTTGAGGTGGTCGGGACTTTCCGAGCCTAGGCGTTGGGAAACTCGACCGATAAGGTCATTTCGCTCAGGTATTTAAAGGTTGATGCCGCTCCAACGACCTTCCTCCGGGCCTTCAGCCTCGGAAGCGTCGGAGTCGTCAAAGCGGTAGCTGCTGACACATTTCGTTGTCGAAGCCACCTCGTCGGACATGCACAACTCATATCCGTCCTCGTCAGCCTGGAGCGTTACGCAGAAAGCATCCCGCTTTCCGTCTTCGGTCGAGAGACAAAACTCCTCCGAGGGCTCCTGCACCCATGGGGTTGTCTCCCATGGAACTTTGGAAGCTTGCTCGTGAGCCATTCCAGCAACAGGGCCAGACATGCTCAGAAGTAACCCCAGGGCAAATTTTGAAAACATCAGCAGTCCTCCGAAATCGATGAAGTGCTACTGATACGGTGCCCGATGCCCGATGCGACATGGATGGTTGGATTTTTTTGCACGCAACGCCGTCAATGGGGGGAGCTAAAGGCCTGGGATTCTGCGACGAACAGCAATGTACCGCTCGACAAAACAGGGGAAGATGGGCTGGCTCCGAAACAGTATCGATTGCCGACCAATTTTGCCTTTGGAGCTACCGAAACTCATTGAGAATCAAGACGTCAAATTATGCTGATAGCGATGAAATTACCTTGTTTGCCAAGGTATTTTACCTCTATCGGACCCGGCGTCGACGGCCGCTTTGCAATTGCGTTCATTGAGCGCCCCGCCCCCATGCATTAGGCTTGGAGAGTGACGTGGGATACGCTCAGGAGATGGCACCGCCGCTTCGGGCTAGCGCGTGCCACTTCTTCATGGTCCAGTCGCGTTGTTTCACCTGATAGAGTTCACAGCGAGCCAGATAGCGGGGAACGTGGAATGCCTCGAACCAGGATTCCTCGACACGTTCGCGGAGCGCACTTCCGAAGGAAAAGACCGGATATCGGCTTGGTCTCGCGCTCGACCACTACCCGTTACGGCACGCGCATTATCCCCTTTGCCTTTTGATCGGCAACCACCCTGCGCCTGCCTTCGGGGGAAACTACACCCACCGCATCAACCAATGGACGCCCAATTGCATCCATGAATTCCGTCCACGCAGTCTGCGTTGCGTTAAGTGCCGTGAGGGTTGCGGCTGGATCAAATGGATCCGCCGAGACCTGCTTCAACATTTCTTGCCGAGCCTGGATAAGTTTCTCGACTGTTTGCGCGTATCGCGGTTTTTCCTTGAGGAGAGTCTCTCGGAAAATTTTGGCGTCTGAAGGAGGGAGGTTTGCTTCCGCAACAGCCAGTATGCGGGCCAGAGGATCATCACCACTCGGAACAGGTGGTTGTGAACGCAGCATCTGCCCTCCCCAAAAAGCGACAAGGAACAAATTCAACGCGAGCGATACGCCGAGGATAATTCGCATCCATTTTTGTCTGCCTGCCTGTTCGTGAACCATGTTCCTGCTCATTCCATGAAAATAGGGATTGACGCGACCTGAAGGGTTGAGACCAGATCGTTGGAGGCGGGTACACCCGGAAAATGCATTCCAATGAAAAGACCTGCAACCACCGCGATTCCACCGCTAGAGGCAAACCCGACCCAATTCAGATCCGGCCACAGTCCGCGAACATACGCAAAAAAACGTCCGGGCAGAAGGTAAAGTCCAGGTCGCTTAACCGCTATGCGCGCAGCGACGTTCGTTCTCAAGCGCAACAAGGCAGCGTTGCGCTCGTCAGCTGGCCACAAGGAGGTTTCCCGATGCCAGGGCGCAGCACTGATCGCATCATCAAGTTTGCATTCCTCTGCAAGAACAGCTCGAGCCTCTTTCGAGACTTCCAGCAGAGCCAGAGCATCGCCCCGTACCTCGATGGGCCACAGATCAAAATTCGCACCGTAACTTCGCGCGAGTGACGTAAAACGTTCGATCGACAACATGTCTATTCTCCCTATTTATCATGCTCTGCCAGCAACCATTCACGCAAAGTGGTTCTCGCGCGTGCAAGCAGACGCTCTATCGCCTTGGCTGACAATCCAAGAATGCGCCCCGCCTCCGCGCCGGAAACCCCTTTTTCGTAGACGAGCATCATCGCGGCCTGCTGACGAGGAGGCAGCGCACGGAGAGCCGCAGCAACGGCAGCATCGCGCTCGGCTTTTGCCAATATCTCATCCGCCAATGCACCAGGATCGACAGCGTCGAAGTTATCAGGAAGTGATACCGCTTCTCTGCGACGGCGCCGGTCGATAGAGAGATTGACGACGATCTGGTAGAGCCATGTTCTCAAGCGGGCGCGTTCTGGATCAAAACGACTGGCCTGATGCCATAGCTTGACCATCGCATCCTGGGCGACGTCCTCAGCATCACGAATATTTAGGGTCAAACGGCTTGCCACACTCAGGGCAAACGAACCGTGACGCATGACAATTTCGTCGAAAGCTCTCCGGTCTCCCTGCGCAGACCAGTACAGAAGCTCCCCATCAGAAGTCTCATTATAGGCCCGGGGTTTGACCATGCCCCTCCCCAGACTCCGCTTGATCAAGAATACGAGCGCGACCCATCTAAACTCCATCTCCTGCCATGGCGCCAATTCTCGTGCCCGCATGTGCACTGCTCGCTTTTCTCGGCTCTTGCAGCTTATACGCCGGAACCCGTGTGTTTCCCCCGCAGAGCGGTTGAAATATTTTCGGCCCGGCCCGGTCGGGTCCTGGGCCTCTTAACCTCAATAGATCGCTATCGGCGTTGTCCATGTCGATGAACATTTCTGCTCCGTCGCTGCTTAGACCCATATCTGTCTCTCGATTAACGTGCCAGATCGGGTTGGCTGTAGAGATACTGAGTTTCTGAAGATGGTTATAAACTTAGCTCGATGATGCCTCCCGCCAGCATTTCTTCGATCCGTCACCAATTATTTTATTTATTAAATTAATTATTGACCGACGAGGCGTTCTTTGATTTTTTACCGGCTGTCATTGACGGGAGGAAATCCGATATGAGATCAAAACTACAATTTCTGCCGACGTCTCGTCGTCGCTTTCTTCAGGGCACAGGCGCAGCCATTGCTTCCGCCGCGCTCTCTGCACCTGCCATTGCGCAGAGCAAACAACTAACCATCATTTCAAACCGTGGCAACGCGGATCAGCGCAAGGCGTTGGAGAGCATTGCCAAGGCGTTTGGTGATTCCAATGGTGTCACCGTGACCGTCAACAATATGGATCACGAGGCGCACAAGACGGCCATTCGCAACTATCTCGTGGCGAGCCCGCCGGATGTCTGCTTCTGGTTTTCGGGCAGCCGCATGCGCAGCTTCGTGGACAAGGGTCTGTTCGAGGACATCTCCGATCTGGTTCAGCGCGAAAAATATGCCGATGTTCTCGGCGCGACGCTCGGCTCCGTCACCGTTGATGGCAAGCAATATGGCCTGCCGACCGGCGGCATTCTCTGGGGTTTGTTCTATCGTCAGGATACGTTCGACCAGTTCGGCCTGAGCGTTCCAAAGACATTCGATGACTTCTTCACGCTGGCCGAACAGTCCAGGAAGGCTGGCATCATTCCCATGAGCATGGGCACGAAGGACCAGTGGCCTTGCGGCGGATGGTTCGACCATATGAACCTGCGCATCAATGGTCTTCAGCACCACATGGACCTGATGGCAGGCAAGGTGAAATACACCGACCCATCCCTGAAAGACGTGTTCGACAAGTGGGAACAGCTGATCAAGGCCGATTTCTTCACGCCAAACGGCACTTCATTTGCCTGGGATCCGGCAGCTGCTTCTCTGGTCCAGAAGAAGGCGGCGATGATGGATCTCGGCAACTTCATCAAATATGCCTTCCCGCCGGAAGACCTTCAGCATGTGCGCTTCGCGCCCTTCCCGACCATCAAGGCGGGCGTCGAGCAGTTCGAGGATTTCTCGGTGGATTCGATCCATCTGCCTTCCGGTTCCAAGAACAGGGAACTGGCCCGCGAATTCCTCGCCTTCTTCTACAAGCCGGAAAATCTGAGCGCCTATTTGTCCCCGGAAGGCAACGTGCCTGCTCGCAGCGACTGCGCAATCGGCGACGACCCGATCCTGAAAATGGCGGTCGAGGAGATGAAGAAGGTCAAGGGCACGGCGCAATATTACGACCGTGACAGCGACCCGGACCTTGCACTTGCAGGCCTCAAGGGCTTCCAGGAATTCATGGTCAAGCCGGATCGCCGTGAGCAAATCCTCACGCAGATCGAGCGCACGCGCCAACGCATCCACGGCTAAGCTCTGCCTGAACACCAAATGGGAGGCGTTGTTGCCTCCCCTCCTCACCGACAGGATGGTCTCATGTCTATCTGGTGGCGCCGCCATCGCAACTGGCTGACGCCTGCGCTTCTTCTCGCGCCGGGTCTTATCCTTTTTCTGGTCGTCATCATCGCATCATCGATCGAGACGTTCTGGATTTCCTTTCACGAATGGGATGGCATGGGCGCCAAAACATGGGTGGGCCTGGCGAACTATGCCGAACTGATCGATGATCCGCAGTTTTATATCTCCCTGAAAAACAATGCGATCTGGCTGGTGATGTTCCTGCTGGCGCCACCCCTGGGGCTCGCGATTGCGCTTCTGGTCAACCAGAAGATCGCCGGAATGCGCATCGTCAAATCGCTCTTCTTCATGCCACTGGTGCTGGCGGCGGTTACGGTGGGCGTCATCTTCGGCTGGTTCTACGACCCGACCTTCGGCTTGCTGGCCATCATCTATCAGGCCTTTGGGGCCACGGCACCGGCGCTGCTTTCGGACGAAAACCTCGTGACCTTCGCCGTCGTCATCGCAGCACTTTGGCCCCAGGTGGCCTTCTGCATGGTGCTGTTCCTGGCTGGCCTCAACAATCTCGACGAGGAGATGATCGGGGCTGGGCGGGTCGATGGCGCGCGGGGCTGGCCCATGTTGCGACACATCGTATTGCCGCAGCTGACGCAGGTGGCTTTCATCGCCGTCGCCATTACCGTGGTCGGCGCGCTACGCTCCTTCGATGCGATTTCGGTCATGACTGCCGGTGGTCCATTCGGCTCCTCCACCGTGCTTGCCTACCAGATGTACGAACAGTCGATCTTCTCCTACCGCTTTGGCTATGGCGCGGCGATTGCGACCGTTCTGTTCCTCATCATGTCCATCTTCATCGCCTGGTATCTGCGCGGCCTCGTCAAGGCCGAGAAGGGAGCGTGATCTGATGTATCCACGTCCTATCCCCGAAAACAAAACCGTGGCCCGCATTGCCTATATGACGATGGTATGCGTCATTCTTGCGCTGTGGCTTCTACCACTCTTTGCCGTCATCATGACGTCCTTCCGGTCATTCGACGATGTGATGGCAGGCAATTACTGGGGTTGGCCAACCAAGTTCAGCCTGACAGACAATTATGTGGCCGTGTTCCAGCAGACCAAGATGCTGCGCTACTTCGCCAACAGCATGATTATCACCATTCCCTCGGTGATCATGGTCCTGATCTTCTCGACGCTGACCGGATACGTGCTGTCACGCTACCGTTTCCGCGGCTCGATGGTGCTGTTCACGCTGTTCGTCGGCGGCAACTTTCTACCGCAACAGGTGATGATGATCCCGATCCGGGATCTGATGGTGTGGGCCGGGCTTTACGACACCTATTGGGCCCTGATGATATTCCACATCGCCTTCCAGACCGGCTTTGCGACACTCTTCATGCGCAACTTCATCGCGGCCCTTCCCGATGAGCTGTTTCAGGCGGCCCGTGCAGAAGGTGCGTCGCCCTGGCAAACGCTGGTCCACATCGTCGTGCCCTTGGTGCGGCCTGCACTGGCGGCGCTCGCCATCCTGACCTTCACCTTCATCGGGAACGATTATTTCTGGGCGCTGGTGCTGACGCAAAGCGACGCGATCAAGCCCGTGACCGCTGGCCTCTCCAACCTCAAGGGCGAATGGGTCTCTGCCTGGAACATCGTGTCGGCGGCAACGATCTTCGTCGCCGTGCCCCCTGTCGTGATGTTCTTCCTGATGCAGAAGCACTTCGTTTCCGGCCTGACCATGGGAGCCGTCAAAGGATGACCGCTTCCGCCAGCCGCACAACCCAACTCTCACCGATCAGCAAGGATACGACTGACATGAGCAGCGTCGAAATCCTCAACGTCCAGAAGCATTACACCAGCTTCCACGCCTTGAAGAACATCAATCTGACGATCGAAAAGGGCGAGTTCATCGTCATGGTAGGCCCGTCGGGCTGTGGCAAATCTACCCTGCTGAAGACCATTGCCGGTCTGGAGACGATCTCCTCCGGTAAACTGATAATCAATGGCCGGGATGTGACGAAGGAAGAACCGGGCGACCGTGGCATCGCCATGGTGTTCCAGTCCTATGCCCTCTACCCGCACATGACCGTTGCCGAAAACATGGGCTTTGGGCTGCGCATGGCAAAGCGCCCGAAAGCAGAGATCGATGCTGCGGTCAAACGCGCCGCCGCAATCCTGCGGATTGATGAGCAACTGGACAAGCTGCCAAAGCAATTGTCCGGCGGCCAGCGCCAGCGTGTGGCCATCGGCCGGGCGATTACCCGTTCGCCGGAGGTTTTCCTATTCGATGAACCGTTGTCGAACCTCGACGCTGCCCTTCGCACCCAGATGCGCGTCGAGCTTTCGACGCTGCATGCCGAGCTCGGCTCAACGATGATCTACGTGACTCACGATCAGGTTGAAGCCATGACCATGGCAAGCCGCATCGTCGTTCTCAACAAGGGCGAGATCGAGCAGGTCGGCTCACCGCTGGAGCTCTACGCCAACCCGAAAAACCATTTCGTCGCGGGCTTCCTCGGCGCGCCGCGAGTGAACTTCTTCGAAGGCAAGGTCATCAGAACAGAACAAGGCACTGCTGCCGTTTCCTTTGCTGGACTTGAAGAACTCCGCGTTCCGCTGACTGCCGACGCCTCGGTGAAGACGGGCGACACGGTAACGCTGGGTGTCCGGCCAGAGCGTTTGCAAACACAGGATGCCGACCCTTCGCTGATGACGTTCGACGCGAAGGTACGCCTTGTCGAGCATCTGGGTCGGGAAACTATTGTCCATGCGGATGCCTCACCACTGATGGCTGTCGGCTCCGACACCGGCACGCACAATGTCACGATCCAGCTTGGAAAGGTTGTGCCCTTCGATGTCGGCTCATCCATCCGCGTCGGCTTCGCCCTTGATGACTGCTACCTGTTTGGCCCCGATGGCAAAACGCTCACACCTCCCAAGCCTGTGACCCAAAAGTAAACTGGAGTTTCCGCAATGAAACGGACGAAACCTGCGCCGCTATCGGCCTGGCGCACCCTTAACCTTGACGATTTTTTGCTTGGTGTGCCGCACTATCCTGAACATGTGGACGAAAGCTACTGGCAGCGCGATGCTGACCGGATGAAGGAAGCGGGCTTCAATGCCGTGCGCGTGGGCGAATTTGCCTGGCACATCTGGGAGCCCTTTGAAGGAAAATTCGATTTCGATCTGTTCGACCGCGCCATCGAAGGCCTTGGTAAAACCGGCATCAACACCATTCTCTGCACGCCTACGGCAACGCCACCGCGCTGGTTGAGTATGAATTATCCCGAAATCCTCCGTGTCGACCGCAAGGGCCGTCGTGCAAGTCACGGCTCGCGCCAGCATGGCGACACCACGAGCCCCGTGCTGCGCCATCACAGCCGCCGCATCACCAAGGCGATGGCGGAGCATTATAAGGACAACCCATATGTCATCGGCTGGCAAACGGACAATGAACTGAACACCACCGTATCCGAGTCCTTCTCAGATTCCGCAACGCTCGCCTTCCGCAACTTCCTGCGCCACAAATACGACAGCATAGACGCGCTGAATTTTGCATGGGGTGGCCATTTCTGGGCGACCTCCTATGACAATTTCGATCAAGTCGTGCTGCCCTACCCGATGGCACCGTCCTATCTGAGCCCCGGCCATGTGCAGGATTATCACCGTTTCCTGGCCACGGCGACTGCCGCGTTCCAGCGCGATCAGGTGGAAATCCTGCGGGCGACGAACCCGGATTGGTTCATCTTCCACAATCTCGGCAATCTGACCGATATCGATTTTCGCGGTGACTTCGGAAAAGACCTCGACTTCATCGGCTTCGACATCTATCCGATGCTCTATGACGAGTTCCGACGCAACGGCGGACATGGTGCCACTCAGGCACTGAAGCTCGATCTCTGCCGCAGCTATACCGGCAACTTCATCGTGCCGGAACAGGCCTCGGGCCTGGGCAGCCAGCCGGCCTTTACCACCATGACGCCGGAACCGGGCGAAATGCGGCGCATGGCACTGTCATCCGTTTCGCGTGGGGCCGATGGCCTGATGTTCTTCCGCTGGCGTCCTGCGCATTTCGGTGCGGAAATCTACTGGATGGGCCTGATCGATCATGATGATGTCGGCCGCCGCCGTTTCGACGAAGCAAAGCAGTTTGCGCGCGATATAGCGAAGATCAAGGACAAGCTGCTCGGAACCTCGGTCCATATGGATATTGGCATCGCCGGTGCGGATTTCGACAATCAGGAAGCCCACAAGACCTATCCGATCGGCCTGCCCTCTCCGCAGGACGATGCGACCCTGCTGCATCGCCATTGCTATGAGCGCGGGATTTCATGCGGCTTCATTCATCCTGAAGACGATCTTTCCCGGCTCAAGGCGCTCTACATCCCCCATTGGGTCATGTGGAATCAGGAGTGGACGGCCAATGTAGAAGCCTTCGTTGAGGCCGGCGGCACGCTGATCGTCGGCGCCATGACTGGTACGCGCGACATCAACAACCATATCATCCGGGAACTGGCCCCTGGCGGGGCGCTTGCAAAACTCTGCGGTGTTCGCGTCGAAGAATTCGGTCGTATCACGGCGAGGGATGGTGATGGTCTCTTCCAGAAGAAGGGCGTGGAGGATGGCCATTACGTGCCCCCACATATCCTCCCCTCCTCCTCGGCCTTCCGCAAATACACGATCGACATCGGTGGACGCACCATCGAGGCCGAGCATCTCTATGAGTTGCTGACGCTCGATGATGACGTGGAGACCATCGCCACTTGGTCTAACCGCTTTGCCAAGGGTCGGGCAGCAGCGACGCGGCGCAAGGTCGGCAAGGGACAGGTGATCTATCTCGCAACCTATCTCACCGATGATCTGGTGGATGTATTGGATGACGTCGTCCTCGCAAAAGCTGGTATCGAACCGCTTATCGCGGATTTGCCGGAAGGCGTGGAAGTGGTGATGCGCACGGCAGAGGATCGCAAGCTGCTGTTTGTTCTCAACACGTTGGAAACCGACCGGAAGCTGACAAACCTCGCATCCGGTAAGGACTTGCTGACAGGAAGTGATGTTTCCGGTGAATATACACTCGAAGGCTATGGTTGCCTTGTCATCGAAATTGGCTAACTCAAGCCCGTAATGTTCTCCCAGAGGGGTGTAAATCCCCCGAAACGAGCGGCGAAGGTGTCACAAGCACCTTCGCCGCTTTGTTATGCGGGAAAGGCAGGCGTCGTCATCTCGAAATTGAACAGGCCTTGCGTCGCCAGAGCCGCCGCACCGCTGCTCCAGAAATTATCTCTCTCATCCGGCACGAGTGCAGGCGGTGGCGTGAAGCAGTTGAGCTCAAGCGCCTTTCGCATCGGGTTGAACAGCAGATCGCCGAAACTCACCGCTTCACCGCCGACAATGATGATTTCCGGATCGACGACAGCGACCATGCGCGCGAGATGAAGGCCAATGCCTTCGCCAGCCTCCTGCAGAATGTCCCTGGCAATTGAATCGCCTTGCAACGCGGCTTCCTTCATCGCGTAACGGTTCACGGCCAGGTCCTTGTCCAGACCCATTGCCTTACGCCAGCGTTCGACGATCGCGGGCTCGGAGTAAAAGGCCTGAAGACAGCCATGGCGCCCGCATTCGCACAGGGGTCCGTCAATCATATGCATCGAATGCCCGATCTTGCCCGCATCCCCGTGCGCGCCACGCTGCACCTTACCGTCCACCACCGTCGCGCAACCAATCCCGACCCCGATGGCCACCGCCGTAAAGACCCGGTGCTGCCGCCCAAGACCGAAAAGATGCTGCGCCAGCGCGAAGGCCAACGTGTCATCCTCCATCCAGACGGGTACATTCACACGCTCCTGTAACATGCTGGCAAACGGCACATTTTCCCAGAAAAAGCGATGGCTTTTGATGCAGATTCCCCTCTCCGCATCGATTGTGCCCGGCATGGAAAAGCCTACTCCGGTCAGCAGCCCGGCCCCTTCCGGCGCCAGCCGCTGCAATCGTGTCACCGCTTTTTCCGCCGCATCCAGAACCGATTGCGGGGAAGGATCCTTGAACTCGATAGTAAGGGACGAGAGCGTTGCAGTGGATAGATCGGTAAGTACGCATTCCAGACTGCCAACATTCATTTTGATGCCGATGGCGAGATGGCCGGCATAGTTGATCTCGAGCGGAATGGGCCTACGCCCTCCACCGCCTGGTATCGTCTTGCCTTCGATGAGATAACCTTCCGAGATCAGATCACTGACGACGAAGGTCACCGCCGCCGGGCTCAAACCTGTCGCGGCCGCAATATCCGCCCGGCTAAGCTGCTCTTCACGCCTGATGAGATTGAGGATTAGACGACGGTTCATCGCCCGAGTGGTTTGTTGATCGATTTTCACGTCGCTGTATGCCTTGGCTTTTCCGTAAGCAGACAGGCTTGAGGTCAACCTGTCTACCACCTTGTTCGCTCAGGATAGCGATCAATGGGCTCTGCGGAAAGCTAGGCAAGTCGATTGGTGCACTTGGTTGATTATAAAACTGGCTCAGCTCTCCTGCATCGAGCAGATCCTGCGACCTTGGCTATTTGCGCAATGGGTTCGGCGATGCAGGTTGGGGTCGACAATAAGGGCAGAGATCACATGGCCTGTGTCCGTTGGCCGACCTTGTTCTCGGGCCGGTGATTTCTAACGGATGTCGTTTGCCTTCACGTTTGGGGACTTTCGCCAAGCAGCGTCAGCGCTCGCTTGAAAGAATCTGCATCGGCACCCAATTCGTTCAGGAGCGTAGCCTGAAAGTCGGCCGCTATGCGCCCAAGGCGTTGCATCAGTTGTTTTCCCGATGGCGTGAGTTCAAGTGCAACGAGCCTCTGGTCCTGGACCGAAACGGTTTTCATCAGATAACCCGACCGCGCCAAGCTATCAGCGGCGCGGCTAACAACAGACTTTTCCAGATTCACCTTCCCGACAATATCGCGGACACTGACGGGTCCTGATCCATTCAGGTGCGCCAGAACGCGCCACTCAGGTACCGACAAGCCGGCTTCGGCTTTATAGAGCGCGGCGAAACGTCGGCTCACTTGCGCAGCCGCAACATTAAGACGGTAGGGTAGGAAATCGTTCAGCTGAAAGGTCATTGGCGTCCCCGTGATGTGCGAAGCATACATAATCGTTGCGAAGACAACAATCTTGCTCGATCTGGTATTTTTGCATTGACATCGTTGCTGGCGCAACGTTTATTCGTTGCATGAGCAACGAGTTTTAGGGGTGTGCCCGTGGATATGCGCGATTTGAGTGAGACTACAATCCGGTCCGGCTCCAAAACAGGCACTGCCGAGGGCTATATGCCGGGGTTCGGTAACGACTTCGAGACGGAGGCGCTGCCCGGCGCATTGCCTCAGGGCCAGAATTCGCCACAGAAATGCAATTACGGGCTTTACGCCGAGCAACTGTCGGGCACCGCATTCACCGCTCCCCGCGGGCAGAACGAACGCACTTGGTGCTACCGCATACGACCTTCGGTCCATCACACCGGCCGCTTCAAGCCCATCGACGTACCGTATTGGAAAACAGCGCCAAACATCCTGCCGCATGATCCGAACCGGCAGAACATTATGAGTTTGGGCCAATATCGCTGGGATCCAATTCCGTTACCAACGGCAGATCAGGATCTGAACTGGGTCACAGGCATGCGGACCATAACGACCGCTGGGGACGTAAACATTCAGGTAGGCATGGCCAGTCATGTTTATCTCGTAACTCGCTCGATGAAAGAGGAGTATTTTTACTCTGCCGACAGCGAAATGCTGATTGTTCCGCAAGAAGGACGGCTTCGTTTCTGCACGGAGCTTGGTGTGATCGAGTTAGAGCCGAAGGAAATCGCGATCATTCCGCGAGGTCTCGTTTATCGTGTTGAAGTTGTTGATGGCCCATGCCGAGGGTTTGTCTGCGAGAACTACGGCCAGAAATTTGACCTACCGAACCGGGGGCCGATCGGGGCGAACTGCCTGGCCAATCCGCGCGATTTCAAATGCCCGGTCGCCGCTTTTGAAGACCGGGAAGTGCAAAGTCGCGTTGTCGTGAAATGGTGCGGCCAATTCCATGAAACCTGGATCGGACACTCCCCTCTGGATGTTGTGGCATGGCATGGTAACTACTGCGCATACAAGTATGATCTGCGCACCTATTCACCCGTAGGAGCGATCTTGTTCGATCATCCTGACCCGTCCATTTTTACCGTTCTAACCGCGCCGTCTGGGCAAGAAGGAACAGCCAACATCGATTTCGTACTTTTCCGCGAACGATGGATGGTAGCCGAGCATAGCTTCCGGCCCCCATGGTACCACAAGAACATAATGTCTGAGCTGATGGGAAATATTTATGGCGTCTACG
This sequence comes from Agrobacterium genomosp. 2 str. CFBP 5494, assembly GCF_900013495.1. Taxonomy (NCBI): domain Bacteria; kingdom Pseudomonadati; phylum Pseudomonadota; class Alphaproteobacteria; order Hyphomicrobiales; family Rhizobiaceae; genus Agrobacterium; species Agrobacterium genomosp. 2. The sequence goes on along the minus strand of NZ_LT009722.1, from coordinate 155,269 downwards.
ATGCCAAACCCGACGGCTTTGCTCCTGGCGGCATCAGTCTGCATAACTGCATGCTTCCGCATGGACCGGACAAGAACGCTTTCGAAGGTGCCTCAAACATGGAACTCAAGCCGGAAAAGCTCGAAAATACCATGTCCTTCATGTTCGAGACCCGTTTCCCTCAACATCTGACCGAGTTCGCCGCCAAGGAGGCTCCGATGCAGGAGGAGTACATTGAGGTGTGGAACAAGCTCGAGAAAAAATTTGATGGTACGCCTGGGCTGAAATGATCTCTCAGATCGGCGGGGCCTTGCTGCCAGACAGACATATCCAGTGACTTCGATGGGACACAGAGCATGACAAAGCTGCTGAGAAGCAGGATCGCATCGGCCAATGAAGCGGATTGCGAGTTTCCGATACAAAACCTCCCCTACGGTGTGTTTTCCGTCGGCGCGCAAAAGCCACGATGCGGTGTGGCTATCGGGAATGCAATTCTGGACCTGGCGGCATGCGAAGAACGGGGATTGTTGAATGCCAACGGGACGTTCATCAAGCCATACCTCAACGACTTTATCGAGCTGGGTCGAGCAAAATGGCGGGAAGTTCGCTCAAGACTGACTGACTTGCTTCGAGAAGAAGCAACGGAGGAGCTTCCCCTGATATCGATGAACGACGCAACTTTGCATCTGCCCATCAGAGTCACTGAATTCACCGATTTCTATGCCTCAAAAAACCATGCGTTCAATGTCGGCGTCCTATTCCGTGGACCGGAAAATGCCCTGCCTCCCCAATGGACGCATATGCCAATCGGCTACAATGGGCGTGCCTCATCAGTTGTCGTGTCCGGCACGCCAATTCGACGTCCTATGGGACAGGTCAAGGGGGAGGACGGCCCCGAATGGGTCGCATGTCGCCGCCTCGATCTTGAGCTGGAGCTCGGCGCCATCGTCGGAGCCACTTCCGCCCTGGGTGACCGTGTCAGCGTTGATCAGGCCGATGACATGATCTTCGGCTACGTTCTGCTGAATGACTGGTCTGCACGAGATATTCAAGCCTGGGAGTATCAACCGCTCGGGCCCTTCCAATCCAAAGCACTTGGTACGACTATCGGAGCGTGGATCGTGACACAGGCAGCGCTCGAGCCATTTCGAAGCATGGGGGCTGAACGCACCAATGCGCTGCTTCCTTACCTTCAGGAAGAGCGACCTGGATTGTATGATCTCACGATTGGCTGGATGATGAATGGTCAGCGAATGGGACAGACCAACTACAATCAAATGTATTATTCAAGCGCTCAACAGCTTGCACATCACACTGCTTCAGGCTGCCCCATGCGTATCGGTGATCTCCTGGGCTCTGGTACGATCTCAGGTCCGGCACAGGATCAAACGGGGGCGCTCCTTGAGATGACAAGGGGCGGAAATGAGCCGGTCATTGTAAACGGTGAGGCTCGGACCTTCATCCTGGATGGCGATGTGATCGATCTGTACGCGTATGGACAAGCCGATGGCTATCGGATTGGCTTTGGCCCCTGCGCGGGCCGCATCCTGCCGGCGCAACCATGACAACCGTCCTATATGACTATTGGCGCTCTTCAGCTTCCTATCGAGTTCGAATAGCGCTCGCACTCAAAGGAATCTCCTATACCCGTGTTTCCGTGGACCTCGTGAAAGGTGAACAGAACAGCGGAAGCTTCAAAGAGCTCAATCCCCAGGGTCTGGTTCCTGTCTTGAGCATCGACGGCGTCGTACTCAGTCAATCACTGGCGATAATCGAGTATCTTGACGAGATGCACCCTAACCCGCCGTTGCTGCCCGATTGTCCTCGCGGACGAGCCCATGTTCGTGCTCTTGCCCTTGCGATCGCTTGCGAGACGCATCCAACCTCCAACCTGAAGGTGCTCCAACGCGTCGAAAATATCGCTGGCGCTGAAGCTCGAGCGACCTGGAACCGCGAAAATATTTCCGCCGGTCTCGAAGCATTCGAGGAACTTCTCAATCACCCGAACTTTCTCGGCCGCTTCTGCTACGGCTCTACTCCAGGAGTCGCGGACTGCGTTCTGATACCACAGCTATATAACGCCACCCGGTGGGGCGTAGGTTACACGCATCTTTCCCGGATCACTGCCGTCTCCAAGGCGACGACGGATCTGGCGGCATTCCAGGAGGCATCTCCGGAAGTCAATCGATAACGGATCGGCTAATTTCAAATACGTTAGCCAGGTTGATTTCAAGTCAACCGGCAGTGACCCGAAAGCAGAAAAACACACATGAGCAAAGTCTGTGCGGCACCAGAGTATCCTAAACAAGTGCAAAGACGATTTGCCTGTGCTAGCGTGGGGTTTCGTATGTCCAGCTGCGGTCTGGCGGATTTTTGTACTTTGTAATCTAAAAAACGAGCTTGGGGCAAGGAACCTTTATCTATCGCTCGGTGCATTTTCTGCGCGCTAATAGCAGATTGAAGCGGATGCAATCACCCTTAATTGTGATAGGCGAATGAAATAATTGGAGCTATCGTATCGAGATGATTGAAAAATCGCTACCATATGAGCCTGGAGTGCGCGCGCCGCGCTTTCCCATCCAGGTGGCGGAGTTCGACGGGCGAGCCGCGCCTCGATCAGTGCACGCGTTTCTGCCCAAGTTGGTGGACGCCTGCGGACTTCCGTCATTCGAAGGCCTCGTTGCCCAAGTCGCAAAACAAGCTCTCGATTGCGATCATGTAACCGGCTTTTCATTTCAGATCGACGAACCGCCAGTGGTTGTTTGCATGTCTTCAGTCGATGAGCACAACCCGGTTCGTCGAGTGAGCGGGCCTTACGTCGCGACGCACTGGTGCAACGATCCCACCAATCTTTTTCTTTTCGAAAAGTTTAAGCGCGACAATGTTTATTTGATTTTCATGTCGGAGGATCAAGTCCCGGATGAGCGCTACCGGCACGATTGCTTCACTTCTACAGGGGTCAAACACCGGGTCTCGCTTCTAAAGTGGCACGAACGGGGAATAATCAAGTTGAGCTTCCACAGGACGGAAAGAGCGGGACCCTTTTCTGCCGACGCTATGAACGAGATCGTTCCCTGGGCCGAGGTGTTGGCGTCCCTTCTCATCAAACACGACCTCGTTCGCCCCAGCCCAAGGAGCGGAGTCGAAGCCGCCGAGCGTTACAAACTTTCGATTGGCATATATTGCCCGGAATTGACGGCCCGGGAACGGGAGGTGTGTGGACTAATCGCAGTAGGGTTAAGTTCCGAAGCAATCGCGCTGACCCTCAACGTGAGTGTAAACACCGTCCTGACCTTCAGACGCCGCGCTTACACAAAGCTGTCGATCTCGAGCCAAAATGAGTTAATGCGTATCCTTTTGTAACTTCCCTGAAGGGGGCGGCTGACCAGCGAACGCTGGTATGTTTCAATATCTGTGTCGGTCTGTTTTGTTGTGCTAGAGGAGTTCTCAGTGGTTACGCTGTTACGCTCCACCGGGCTGAATAATTCAGTGAACTTAGAACTTTGTCAGTCGTAGCAATTCGATGCCTGTCAGACAGTGAGCGCCGCGATTTCTCCTGAACAGCAATTATCTTGAACGTGATGGGAGCAAACCGGCCAATACCGCGGCGGGCAAGAGGAACGTTTTTCGGGCTCTCCATTTGGCGGCGAGCGGATCTTTCCCGTTGTCGGCACGATTGCCCATCACCAAGCGCCGGCTGATATCGTGGCGGCAGGCGCGAACCGAAAGCGCGCCAGCCGCCACATCCTAAGTGGGCGATCAGTTCCGGATAGAATCGATTAAGGCATCTGCCACCTGGTGAATAGCCGGTCCTGACATACCAGCCAGGTTAATCCTTCCATTATCCGGCATGTAGATTGCGTGTTTTTCCTGCAGATGTTCAACGACACCTTTCGATAACGGCAGAAGCGAAAACATACCGTTCTGCCCTTGGATGAAGTCAAATCGACCGTCGCCCAATCGGCTCCGGAGTTCCTCGGAAAATGAACGTCGCGTCTCCTTTACCTGGGTCCTCATCATTTCAAGCTCCTGTTCCCATATAGCTTTCAATGGCGCATCCCTGAGGATCTCAGCAACAACTGCTGCGCCGTGATGCGGTGGCATGGAATACATGCCTCGAGCCACAAGCACGAGGCTGTCAACCGCTAGACGCGTTGCGGCCGCGCCTTCGCTCATCACCACCGCGCAACCGACCCGATCACGATATACGCCAAAGTTCTTTGAAAACGAGTAGGCAAGAAGGAGCTCAGGGAGTTTCTTCGCCAGGATTCGAACTGCGATTGCATCTTCGTTGAGGCCTGCGCCGAACCCCTGGTAAGCGATATCGAGGAGCGGAACCAGATTGCGCTCCAGCAGAATATCCGCCAAATCGTGCCATTCTTTTTCACTTAGGTCCGCGCCTGTCGGATTTTGGCAGCAACCGTGAAGCAAAACCACGTCCCCTGATTTTGCGCCTTTCAAGTCGCTTTCGAGACTTTCGAAGTCCGCCAAGCCATTTGTACGGTCATAGTGTCTGTAGGTTTTCCACCTGAGACCGGCGGCAGAAACGATCGTGAAATGAGGCGCCCATGTCTCTTCACTGATCCAGACTGTTGTATCCGGTTTCGCGAGCTTGATCAGTTCTGCGAGCAGTCTCACCGCAGCCGCCCCGCCGGGAGTTTGCAGAGCGGCGAAACGCTGGGTTTCCAGACTGGGTCCGAACACCAGCCTCATGCACTCCTCATTGAGTGGCGCATAACCACTCAGGCCTTCATAGGCCTTGCTGGTTTCACCTTGCAAGACAACTGATTGGGCCTCACGGACCGCTTTCAGAACGGGTGTTTTTCCATTTATGTCTTTGAACACCCCGACGCCCAGATCGAGTTTCCGGGGTCTGGGGTCAGCTCTAAATTTTGTGGATAGCTGAAAGACCGGGTCGGGCGCGGATGGCTTAAGGGCCTGGAAAAGTGACATTTCGGAACTCCACTAGGAATAGGCGTTGAGAACTGGGAAGCCTGGGGGTCTGGTGCTCAGGAAAGCGAACACTGTTTCATTCGCTCACCAACGTTGGTCCACACCGACTATCGGAAGATCGAAGTCCCAACGCGATTTCGGCGTTGCAGAACCGGATCGACCTGCCGAAACAAACGGTTCTTCAGCCCCGTATCCGGGGCATCAGGATCATGTCCCAAATGCTTGGTACCTCTCCGCAAGGAACGTGGATCAACGCAGGATCCCCGGACGAAAAGGCGGCCTTGATCCGAGCTTCCAGCTCCTCGGGTGACTGAGCAAGAAATCCTGCCATGCCGAACGAGTCAGCCAGCTGAACGAAATCGGGACTCGTCAGATCGCACGCGATGTGCCGGCCGCCAAACATGTCGCGCTGGATGCGCTTGACGTTTCCGAACATCGAATTGTCAAATACAACCGCCACGACGGGTAACTTGTGGTGAACGGCGGTCGCGAGTTCTCCGACCTGGTACAGGAATCCCCCATCCCCAGCGATGGATAGCACGGGCCTGCCCGGATTTGCCGCCTGAGCGCCAAGAGCAGTCCCATAGCCCCATCCGAGATTGTCCTGAAACCCGGCCGACAGAAATGTTCGCGGAGAATAGACCGGAAAAGCCAGTCGGCTGGCGAACCCCATTTGGGTCACTTCGTCGACAAATATGCCATCGTCCGGAAGAGCTCTACGAATCGCTTCAAGGTACGATTTTTGCGGCTCAAGCCTTCTGTACTTCTCCTCGAACCAGGCTCTATGCTCGAAGAGGTCGTTCGACCAATCCGCTTTTTCCATATCATCAGTCTCAAGCGCCGCAACCAGCGCCGCGGTGTAAGACTTCGCGTCGCCCACCATCGAAACCGCCGGCTCTTTGAACCGCCCCGGAGCCGCGGGATCCGTGTCGATACGAATTACCCTGATATTTTCATCCAAGCCCCACTGCTTTTCCTGGACGAACAGCCGCGTCCCGATGCCGATAACGACGTCTACCTTCGGCCACATGCGATGCCCAATTGGCATATTGATCGCCAATGGATGATCTGTTGGGATCACGCCGCGTCCGCGTCGATAGGACAAGACAGGAGCACCGAGCAACTCTGCCAACCGGGTTACCTCGCCCGACGCGTCCAATGCACCGCCGCCGACCACGATCATCGGATGACGCGACCGCAGAGCGATGGCAGCAGCTGCCCGGACCTGATGCAGGTCGATCTCCTGGGGTATCCGATCAGCGACCGGCTCCATTTTCACATCGCCGCGCTTGGCCCACACATCGAAGCCGCATTCGATGTAAGCAGGTCCGGCTTTTCCCGAACGCATTGCGGCGAATGCATCGTTAACTGCCCTTGGTCCTTCGGCAGGTGACGTGATCTGGCGCGCGAATTTATTAACATGGCTTGCAAAACCGATCTGGTCGCGCATCTCGTGGAGGTGACCATGTCCTTTATCGATATCTGCATGAGGAATCTGGCTTCCAATCGTCAGCACCGGCGCGCACATCGCTTCGGCAGTCAGCATTGCCGCCGACGAGTTTGCGACACCGGGGCCTGGAACAACCGAACTCACATGTGGTCTTCCTGTGGAAATCGTCGCGCCGAGAGCCATGTAACCGCAGGTCTGCTCGTGCCTTGGATGAATGACGCGGATACCGGTGGTGGAGCGATAAAGCGCGTCAAAAAGCGGATCGCTCTGAAGGCCTGGCAGGCCAAAGACAATGTCGGCGCCGTTGGCGGCCAAAGCTGCTACAACGGCATCCGCAGTAGACGTTTCTACGACTGGCTGTTCCGATTGAATGGAGTCGGGTTTGGAAAGTGAGTTCATTTTAGATGCCATCAGCCTAAAGTTGATCTTATGAAAACCACTAAAGAAGGAGTTGGCGGCTTTACATCCCAATCCATTGTGACCGGACCGCCAAATCCTCGCTGCAGATCCCGATTAGTAAAAGAAATTCAGGGTTTTTTCCGTGGTATGGGAGAGAATGCCAGCTTCGCCCAGTTCCCTTCCTACTCCACTCTTCCCCCCGCCTCCCCAGCCTGTCCGAGGATCTGGAGTTCCGCCCCCGTTTACCCAGACGGTACCAACCTTCAGTCCGTGGGCGAGTTGATGCGCATGTTTGACGTTTCCGGTCCAAACATTCGCTGAAAGCCCGTAGTCCGAGCTATTGGCCAGCAGAAGTGCTTCCTCTGGCGTGTCGAAGGGGATAATTGTTGCGACCGGGCCGAAAATCTCTTCACGCGCGATCGTGGCATCGTTCGATACGTTGTCGAAAACCGTGGGCTGGACAAAAAAGCCTGGGCGCTCGAGCTTTTCGCCGCCAGCCAGGACCCTCGCTCCCTCGGACTTCCCGAGCGCGATATAGCGCATTACCGAGTCAAGCTGCTTCCTGCTGACGAGAGATCCCATAGTCGTGCTCGGGTCGAGCGGATCACCAAGCTTCCGACTCCTGGCTTCGTGCGCCAGCAGTTCTGCCACCCGGTCCTGAATTGATCTGTGGACAAGAATACGGGAGCCGGCAGCACATATTTGGCCCTGGTTCGAGAACACGCCAAGGGCAATTCCAGGAACGGCACCTTCGATGTCGGCATCGGACATAACGATCTGAGCGCTTTTTCCACCTAGCTCCAAGGTGGTGGGGCGAAACAGCGGAGCGCACCAGATCGCGATCTGGGAGCCAACCTGCGGGCTTCCCGTAAAGCTGACCTTGTCCACCCGTGGATGGGTTACAAGATGCTGCCCGACTTGATCCCCTCTGCCGGGAACGATGTTAACGACACCATCCGGGTAACCGGCTTCGAGGACCAGTCTCCCAAGGTGGAGCACCGCCAACGAGGCGTCTTCGGCGGGCTTCAAGACACATGTACAGCCGGTAGCCAGAATCGGCCCCAGTTTCCATGTTGCGATCATGGTTGGAGCATTCCAGGGAAGGATGGCGGCAACAACCCCGATCGGCTCTCGAACAACAACAGTCGTAAGCTGCCGCCCGAAATGATCCGGCCCTGGGATTTGTTTGCCATTCACTCTTTCCGCGAATGCTGCATAGGTGCGAAGGCAAGCGACGGCAGATGGTATATCGACATTTCTCGGCTCGCTTATTGGCCGCCCGATTTCCACGGCCTCAAGGTGTGCCAGAATTTCGGTGTCACGTTCAACCAGCTCCGCGAGGCGATAAAGGAGCCGCGCTCTCTCCCAACCGCTTGTTTTCGACCATGGTCCCACGAGAGCTTCCGACGCAGCCAGAACCGCCGTGTCGATATCCTCCTTGGTCCCGCTGGCTACCTGCGCGAGATCTTTCTCATCGGCCGGTGAAATGGATACAAAGGTGGAGCCTCCGCGGGCATCCATCCACTTTCCTCCGGCCAGAATTCTGGTTTCAAAGTCCACGACTTTCCTCCCGTTATGACTAAGGCGCTTGGGCAAATGCCTGTTAGCGTCAAACGAGAGTAGGGTTATGCTTGCTGTTGTGAAATCATCTGGGATTGTGACGGACGGACGGGATCCGTTGACCTAGTTTTTGATAATCGAGAGGATTCGATCGGCGGCCGCCTCACCGGCCCGCACCGCCCCCTCCATTGAACCCCAACCCTGCTCGGCGACTTCCGTCCCCGCAAAGAAAATGTTTTCAATTGGCTTTGCCAGTTCAGAGCGGCTATTTACCGGATATCGAGGCGGGAGAGGCGATCCGCACCCACTCGACAATGGATCCGAGCCCCACGATTTCGTGGCAAAATCGATAACAGGACAAGGCAAGTATCCAAAATACCTCTCAAGATCCTTCAAGGCGCGAGCCTTGGTCTCATGTTGGGAAATCCGGGGGCCACCAGCGACGCCATTCTCAAAGAGCAGGAGAGTTCCCTCCCGTTCGCCAGGTCTGCTTGCATTCATGACAATGGTATTCCCCATTTCCCCCTCGGCAAAGCCACTCAGACCAATGCTCTTCCACCACTGCCGTTCAAACACAACGAATGACTTTGTCGCCGCCTGCTGGGTCCACCCGGAGATAAGCCGGTGGCGCCGTTCGGGAAGCGCCGGCGAAAATGACATGCGGTTCAATACCGTGGGGCTTACCGCGAGCACCGCAAATGAGGCGGTTACGGTACCGCGCGTCGTCTGCAATTCGACACCTTTCTGGTGCCGATTGACCGCATGGATCATGGTATTGAGCGTGATCGAGTTTGGATCAAGACCGGCTGCAAGCTTCGCCGCGACAGCGCTTCCGCCGCCCACTATCCTTTCACTGGATTGATCGTGCGATTGGCCGGCCGCGGCGTGATAACTTACCGTTGCGGCCATCGAGACTGCGAATGGGTCAGTGCCGGAAAGCTCGAACACGAGGTCATGGGCAAAACGGGTTTGCTGTAACGCATCCACGTCTTGCATGCCGAGCCATGTGCCAACGCTGCACTCCTCAAGCCCTTTTTCCACTACTCCCTTTTTGAAATCGGCCTTTAGCTGGTCAAATCGCCTCTTCAGGCGGAGTAATCCCGGGTCAATATAGTCATGATGTTCGGTCCATCTGATACCGTTCCGGAATATCGACCTATGGCCGCGTCTCTCGACCGTCAGTAACCCAAGCCCGAACTCTCTTATGAGCGACCTCATCCGTTCATGTCCGGGTTTAACAAACTCTGGTCCACCCTCGAACGATCGCCCCTCCTCGCTTTTAATGGTTTCCGTTTTGCCGCCGATCCGATCTCGCGCGTCGATACCAAGGGTGGAAACTCCAGCTGCGGACATCATGCGCAACGCGGACAATCCGGATAAGCCAAGGCCAACGATTACGACATCAACGTGCCGATTTGACTCAGGAAAGAGTTGCATCATCATCGGCACGGTGAAGGTGAGCCATCAACATCGAACCGCCCTCGATAACCCAGCCCTTTTGGGCCGCGTGTTCAACCATTGCGTCGAACGCTTGGCGACCCGCCTCGTCGTCTTGTAGCGCCCGCAACCATTTTACGGAAAGAGCAGCATGACCCGCCGGCTGTGACAGGAGCTTACCAGCGTCTGCGGCCTCCAGGGTCGCATCGACTGATGACAACGGCGTTCCGACAGCCACCCTCACCGACAGCTTCTTATAGTCATCTTTCTCGAGAAGACTTATCGCTCCCTCAGAAGCAATTTTGACAAACACATTCGTTCTCCTCAGACAACAGCTCTTAAGAAGTCACGCGTACGCTCTTCCTTGGGCGATGTAAGGAGGTCTCGCGCCGGCCCTTGCTCGACGATCCGGCCTTGATCCATGAATACGACGCGGTCTGCCACCTCTCGGGCAAAGCCGATCTCGTGCGTCACGATAACCATCGTCATGGTGCCGCTTCGCGCGATGTCTCTGATTACTGCGAGAACTTCACCAACAAGTTCAGGATCCAACGCACTCGTCGGCTCGTCGAAAAGCATGACTTTCGGACGCATTGCGAGGGCACGTGCGATCGCCACACGCTGTTGCTGCCCGCCGGAAAGCTGTGAAGGGAAATAGTCCTCCTTCCCGGAAAGACCGACTTTTGCAAGCAGTTCGGCAGCACGTCGACGAACCTCGGCCTTTTTCTCCTTTTTGACAATGACGGGTGCCAGGCAAATGTTATCCAGCGCCGACATGTGCGGGAAGAGGTTAAAGTGTTGAAACACCATGCCGATATCGATGCGCTTTTTTGCTGCCTCGTTATCGCGCAACTCATGCAGCACTCCACTCCTGACCCTGTAGCCGATCAGATCGTCATCGACCATGACCCGGCCACTTTGGATATCTTCCAGGTGATTTATGCAGCGCAGGAGCGTGCTCTTTCCTGAACCTGAGGGACCGATGAGGCACACAATTTCCCCTCGCGAGATCTCCATGTTGACGTCAAACAGTACTTGGTGGTTACCGTACGATTTAGAGACGCCGGCAATCTTGATTTCGCCGCCGCGGGGCGCTTTTCTAATCTCTTCGTTTTTCATTGCATTCTCCGCGATCGAAAGGCTCATTTCTCCGCCATCTTACGTTCGAGTACATTTTGGAAGACGCTGACAATAGAGATGACGACGAGGTACCAAATGGTGGCGACAATCATCATCTCGATCGTTCTGTAGTTCGAGCCGGCGATGCTCTGCGTGATGGTCAAAAGGTCCCCGCCCGCAATAACCGAGACGAGTGAGGTCGCCTTCAGCACATTGACAAATTCGTTGCCAAGTGGGGGAGTGATCACCCGTAGAGCCTGGGGCAGGACAATGTATCTGAGAGTCATCCAGCTGTTCATCCCAAGAGCTTTGGATGCGGCGTGCTGCCCTCTGTTGATTGCAAGTAATCCACTGCGGACGATTTCGCTCATATACGCAGACGCGGATAGAGTGAGACCGATCACCGATGCGACAAACGGTGTTAACAGCTGTTGGATCGGCGCCGAGTAGAACGTGATGTCGGTGAACGGGATGCCGATATGGACCCGCTTGTAAAACAGTCCGAGATTGCCAATGACGATCAGAATGACGAGGAGCGGTACGCCGCGAAAGATAAACACGTAGATGCCGGCAATGGCGCTGATGATTTTGCTAGGAGATGTCCGCATTATTGCGATTAGAATAGCCACCAGCAAAGACGCGACCATCGCTATGACTGTCAGTTGCAAGCTGACCATGAGCCCATTCAGAACAGCCCCATTGAACAGGTACTGTCTGACGGTGTCCCAATCCAGGTAGGGACTCATGACGAAGGAGTAAAGGAACTGCGCGCAGAGTAAAACAGCAATCGCACTGCCAATGATCCTGCCATAGTGTCGGACTGGAATAATTTTGTCTGAGGTCAAGGTCGGGTTCGGGTTAGTAGAATCTAGATGCGCCATCATTGCACTCACTCACTTGAAAAAGAGTCCCAGTAGCCGGAGGCCGCCGATGGCAGCCCCCCGGCAATTCAGATCACTGTTTCTGGCCGACAGGCGTGTGGGTGAGCGGATTGATTGACATCCGGTCGGCCGGAACAGCAGAATCTCCCGCATTATACTTCGTCAGGACTTGTTGATACTGCCCCGTTTCCGAAATAGCTTTCATCGCCAAGAGGACTGCTTTTGTCAGATCAACGTTATCTTTGGTAAACGCAATGCCGTAGAGCCCTGGATCCCACTCCTGCGTCTGGTTGTAGAGGAGCGAGATGCTCGAAAGTCTCGCGCCACTGCTGCTGGCGATACCCTTACATGTGACGCTGGAATCCAGGTATCCGTCAATCTGCCCCGATAGCACGGCAGTCGATGCAGCGGGAGCAGAGGGGAACTCTGCCAGCGTAATCGGCCCTGCAGTTTCCTCCGTACAGTACTTCTCACTGATGCCGCGCAAGGTTTGCCCATACAGGGATCCTGACGGAGCGCCAATTTTCAGCCCGCAAAGTGTTTTTACATCCTCGCCAATATTACGGGGATTTTCGTTCGGGACCACAATCCCTGCCGAAGCCTGAAAATACGGAACGAAGTCGAGCATCTTACGCTCACGCTCCGCCGTTACGCTGATTTGACCCATCAGCGCGTCCAGAGAGCCAGCTTGAAGACCAGGAATCTGACCTGGCCAATGGGTATTGACCCACTCGATTTTCACGCCAAGCACAGGGGCAAGCAATGCTGCCAAATCTGCTGCAATTCCTACGGGCTTGGTTGCTTCGTTTGGATCAGCAACGAGCTGAGGAAAGCTCTCGAAGGCGCCGCCGATCCTTATAACACCGGCGGACCTGATATTTTCGGGAAGGGTGTCATGTATTGCCTGATCGGCGATCGCCACCGATGCACAGAATAGTGACACGAATGCACTCAATGCGGCTATGTGGGTTGTCTTCCTCATTTTTGTTCCCCTTGATGACCTTCTGGCCGTTAACCTGGGCCTATTGGACCCAGGTGTATTCTGAAGGTAGCCAACAGCAGCCATGAGCGCCATAACAGCGGAATGTTACAGTTGGGGAGTATGCCTGCAACTCAACACCGGCGTTCCGACGGATCGGCAGGGACAAGGCGGAACCGGTTCGGGTTTGCGGCCATGGCGAGTAGCTTGCCGGGATGTCCGGGCCTCCGCGCTCGGGGTTGGACCCACCCACCCGGTTTCAGGATAGCGAATGAACCCTTGCTTCTGATCAGCTTACCTTCCGGCGGAGGGATTGACCCTGATTTCTTCCCGTTTGATTATATTTGCCTCGAGGCCGTATTTGGCTAATATTGCCTGATACTCTCCAGTATCGAACAATTCCCTGAATGCGAGAGCGATGGCCTCAGCTAGTCCTGCGTCGGTTTTAGACACGGCTACAGCCTGCGGGTTTCCGGCCCAACCCGCAAAATTTCTCCGGACCAGCTCTCCACCAGAAGTGGCTTCTCCGTAGGCGAGTTCGCCCGTTGATGCAGGGTACGCCACGGCTCCACCGCCTTTGAGTGCGACCATCGCCATCCCTGTCGACGGATAAGTCTTTATCGTGATGGCGGAGTGCCCATCAGCTTCGCATTTTTTTGATTCCAGTTCCAACTGCTTGAGAAGTGCTGCCGCTTGTACGGTTGCTACTGGCTTCCCGCACAGATCTGACGGTTTCTGTATCGTTGGAGCGACATCTTTCAAAACCAGCACTCCGCTTACATTGGACCTGTAGACGACCATATCCATGATCGCCTCGCGATCAGGCGTATAAGACATGACCCCGATGCTCATATCGTAGTTGCCAGACTGGATTCCGGGGATCACGCCGGGCCATTGCATGTCGTCAAACTCGAATTTCACGCCGAGGATCGGTTCGATCGCCCGAACAAGGTCGACGGCTTCGCCTTTGAGCACCCCGTTTTCGAGGTATATATTGGGCGGAACCTGCATAGGCGTTGCTATCTTGACAATGCCAGACGCCCTAATTGAACCGGGGAGCAATGCAACAATTTCGGCATTTGGTTTTGCGGCGTATGCATCAAGTCCAATAATGAGTCCGAATCCGAGACTCAAAGACGTTAAATAGGCGGCGGATTTCATTGCAGATGTGAGATTGTATTTTCTCATCGGATCCCCTCTCGGCCCTTGTTGATAATGTTTTCAAGGCTCTATTGAGAGTCGCCTCTTTCCAATCATCCGCAATCACCATTTATTGTGATTTCAAACCGTGTCGCACCGGCGAATTATACTTCGAGAAGGCATGCTTCCGCGTTGGCATATTTGAAAATACACGCCGGATGTAAGATCCCCGCCGATGCCATCGTCTGAAAAACAAAGTGAGGCAGGGAGATCAGTATTTTCGGCAAAAGTATTTCGCACGAGCAGGAACAGCACGCCTTCGCCGGCTCCGTCCAAGGCTGGTTGACCAGCATTTTTTGAGAGTAGTCCGGGAGCGATAGAATGAATGAACAAACAGTCTCTGCGCCCTATCGCTCGCAATCACAGGTGCGAGGAAGACCCGTATTCGGGACGACGCTCGGAATAATAATCCTTGATACGCGCTTCCGACGTTTCGCAGGGGACATCGGATTTGCAGGATCGTTTCCCTTTCCGGTTCAATATGCATTAGCAAAAGGTGTCGCGAATGGCGCCAAGATCCAGCTCGATGAGAACACGGTCCAGATTTTTCGGAAAGCTATCGACGAACTTGTCGCAATTGGCGTCGATGGTATCGCCACAAGCTGCGGATTTTTAGCGATTATGCAGCCTCAATTGCAGGCGTACAGTCCCGTTCCCATTGTGACGTCCAGCTTGCTACAAATCCCCTTGATTGAACGAATCTTGCCAAGTCAGAAGCGGGTCGGAATTCTAACCGCCGATGCAGACGCTCTCACGGAGGTTCACCTTTCAGGGGCAGGAGTGTGTGTTCCCACGGCCATTGCCGGCTTACCGGAGGACAGTACTTTCAGACTGAATATGCTTATTGGAAACACGATCATAGATCGGCATGAGCAGGAAAGGGAAGTCCTGACGGCGATCGACAAGTTGATATCGGACCATAACGATATCGGCGCAATCCTACTGGAATGCACAAATCTTGCACCATACGCTGCCACTATCGAAGCAAACTTCGGACTGCCTGTTTACGATATAATGACAATGCTTCGCTGGTTCTACTCTGGCTTGCGGCCCCGCCGTTACGAATGAGGCAGCATTCCGACAGCTCCTTCATCTTCGACACGACAGCGCACTACCTGGTGGCTCCAGCGCAGGGACCACAGAATGACGAACCGGAACGGTGGTTGCCGCTGGCTTCATGGAACGATCCAGTGTGACGACTGCGTTCGGGGGTAAAACTGCCGGTGCCAGAGCCGTTTACCAGGACCGCTGCAAGACCGAGACGCATTGTCACCAACCATTGTGATGGCAAGGCAGCCACTACCGCTACATAGTGCGAACCTGAGAAGAACCAGGTTGTCTACTTTCTATGGCCATAAGCCAGAATCGATCCGGCCGGCTCTCTCGGTGGGGTGCGTGCAGACGCATCGGCTGGGTTCAAGGTGATATTCAACGTTTCGTTGGCTGTCCGGCAATCACACAAATTTTAGAGAGATCAGGATGCAGAAGAGCTATGAAGTCGTAATTGTCGGAGGCGGCCCTGTCGGGATGATTCTCGCCTACGATCTCGGCATGCGAGGTATCAATTGCCTGGTCGTTGATGACGGTAAACCATCGCTCGCCAAGAAAGCTGGATCCTGCAACACGCGAACGATGGAATATCTTCGAGCTCTCAGTCTGTCGGACAAAGTAAAGGCAGCCGCTCCGATCCCTCCTGGCATCTCGCTTGACGTGGTATTTGCCACTGGAATGGCAGGTAAGGAACTGCACCGGTTCTCGAACTGCTTGGGATGGCAGCAAACGGATCAATCCCCGGAGAGAACGCATATGATCTCTCAAAAGACGCTGAGAGATTTGGTATGTGAGGAAACACGGCGGCGCTTCTCCCAGGTCGATTTTGCATTTGATGCGACCGGAACGCTGAAGTCACAAACCGCTGATGAGGTTACCGTCGCGGTCTCGACCAAAGACGGCGGGTCGGACGTGGTGGCTGCGCGGTTCCTGATAGGTTGTGACGGTGGTGCAAGCTCGGTGCGGAAGGCAATGGGAGGGAAACTGGAGGGAGAAGCGAGCACCGCGGGCAACCTCCGGGTTCTGTTTCACTCTCCCCAATTCTATGAAATGACAACCCTGCGCCCGGCGCAACAGAATTGGATAGTTAACGCTGAGGTGAACGCGAGCTTTAGCGGTGGCCGCGGCTTTCGTGACGATGGAGATATCATCACCGCCACCTTCTGGAACATATCTCAGGAACAGAGTCGTGAAATCCTCGCAGACCCTGCCCCATGGCTCTGGGCTGCAGCGGGTTTTGAGTTTCCGTTCTCGTTTTCGCATTCTGACTTCTGGGCGACACATAATCTTGTTGCGGATCGCTACAGGGAAGGCCGCGTTTTCATCGCCGGGGATGCCGCGCACCTCCATCCTCCGACGGGAGGTCTTGGCTTGAACACCGGAATAATGGATGCATCCAATCTTGGGTGGAAGTTGGCCGCGTATCTCAAAGGTTGGGCGGGAGAAGAACTCCTGGAGAGTTATGAGGCAGAGAGACAATCGATCGGAAAACGCGTTGTCGCCCAAGCCAACCACAATTATCGCTCTGGCTTGCCGTCCGATTTCTATGAGGTGGGACTGCTGGAGGAAAGCACTGAAGGCGAAGCTATCCGTGCACGGGTCGGTGAGCGGATCTATCAGATGAAGAATGACGAGTTTAACGCGCCAGGATTGGTTCTTGGATATACCTACGCTCCTTCGCCGGTCATTTGCGAGGATGGGACGCCCCCGGAGCCACAAACGGTGGTCGAGTTTATCCCTTCGGCCCGACCGGGCAATAGATTGCCCCATTCGGTGGACGACCACGGAACTCCAATTTACGATCGACTTTGCAGCGGCCTTTCTCTCATTGTTACCGACCCGGAATCCTTGGCAGGGGAGCAAGTCGCCCGTGAGGCGCGCGCACTCAGTATTCCGCTGAAGATTATTGAGCTTCCTGAGACAACTCGTTCGCTATACGGCGCGAAACTTCTTCTCGTGCGGCCTGACCAGCATGTCGCATGGCGGGGAGACGCGTTGCCGACCCCGCCATCGTCCATACTCACCAAAGTGGTTGGTTTGACCAGCCTCTGAAGTCGGCGTTCCGCAAGTCTTCCCTTAAGTTGAGAAGGTTCTCAGTTGATTGATGCCAAATCCACTGCTGCCGAAAGTCATGCGTATGACCAAAAGCGCATCGTCGAGGTCATTCGCGCCTTTGAAGCCGGCGAAATCGTCGTGGTCACCGATGACGACGACCGGGAGAACGAGGGCGACCTGATCGTCGCGGCCGTCCATTGCACGGCGGAAAAGATGGCGTTCATCGTGCGCCACACGTCAGGCATCGTCTGCGCCCCCATGCCGAGCGAAGAAGCCAAGCGGTTGAACCTCAACGCCATGGTGGCGGAAAATGACAGCGCGCATACGACGGCCTTTACCGTCAGCGTCGATTTCAAGCACGGCACCACGACGGGCATTTCCGCCGATGACCGCACGCTGACAGTGCGCAATCTCGCCAATCCCAATGTCGGAGCCGCCGATTTTACCCGGCCCGGCCACATCTTCCCGCTGATTGCCCGTGAAGGCGGCGTGCTGATGCGCTCCGGCCA
The DNA here is from genome assembly GCF_900013495.1 of Agrobacterium genomosp. 2 str. CFBP 5494. Classification (NCBI taxonomy): domain Bacteria; kingdom Pseudomonadati; phylum Pseudomonadota; class Alphaproteobacteria; order Hyphomicrobiales; family Rhizobiaceae; genus Agrobacterium; species Agrobacterium genomosp. 2. The sequence continues at coordinate 137,698 of NZ_LT009722.1, read as the reverse complement.
TACTGAAGCCGCCGTCGATCTCTGCAAGCTCGCGGGCCTGCCGCCGATCGGTGTCATCTGCGAACTCGTCAATGATGACGGCACCGTGACGCGCGGACCGCAGGTCACCGCCTTTGCGGAAAAACACCAGCTCAAGCAGGTGTCCGTCGCCGATCTGATTGCCTATCGCCAGCGCAAGGAAACGCTGGTGGAGATGGGATCGTCCTTCACCATCGAGACGCCCTTCGGCCCGGCCAAGGCGCATGCCTATTCGCTGCCCTGGGACCCGATGCAGCACGTCGCCATCATCTTCGGCGACATTCGCGATGGCGTCGATATTCCGGTCCGTCTGCATCTCGAAAACGTCACCCGCGACGTGTTCGGCGCGCGCCGGCCGCTTGACCGCTACATGGCGAAGATCGAGGAAGAAGGCGGCGGCGTGATCATCTACCTGCGCGAAGGTTCGGTCGGCGTCGGCCAGACGGACCATGGCTGCAAGCTGCACCAGGACCAGGAGCGCCATTCCAAAACTCAAGCCCGCGAGAGTGAATGGCTCGAAATCGGCCTAGGCGCACAAATCCTGAAAGATCTCGGCGTCACCTCGATCAAGCTGCTCACCCGCAGCGAGCGCCACTATGTCGGCCTAGAAGGGTTTGGCATCAAGATCGCCGAAACAATCAGGTGCTGATGGTTATGATTACGTTTCGAAAGCGATGATCAAGATCGCCCGACAAGCTCGATGGCGCAGTAACCCGTAATCAATGATCAAACCGGGATCGGACTGCACCTGCATCGGATCAAACGTGCGGGCTCCACCCCTATCGCCTCAGCCCGCGGCGCCAGGGAGCCCGCGCTCCCCGCTTCCGTCTCAGTGCGGATGACGCGAAAGAGGTGACAGAGCCGTTCGCTTGGTGCCCCGCGCTCACGTTGCTGCCGGCGACATACAGAACCTTTCGTACGATACCCTGTTCGGGAGTTTTGTTCTTCGGTACTGGTGCCGCATGGTTTGGGCCGAAACCGTGGCGCGCACATTGACGCGGCACAGTCAACGCGGACCCTGGCGCGGCGGGGAAAGTTCCACCGTAGGTTACGTCCGCAGTTTGATGTCGAAATCAGCTCCGGTCTTGGCCTTTATTTCCTCCACAGTGACGTCCTCAGCGAGCTCGATCAGCGTCATGCAGACCGGGCCACGCTTTTGAATTTCGAAGACACCAAGGTCAGTAATGACAAGGTCTGCTACCCGTCGGCCGGTCAGAGGCAATGTGCATTCGGTCAGAAGCTTCGGCTTTTCCTTGGCCTGGTGTTCCATCACGACGACGACCCTTTTTACCCCGGCTACGAGGTCCATCGCGCCGCCCATGCCTTTGACCATGTGGCCAGGGATCATCCAATTGGCCAGATCGCCATTGGAGGCCACCTGCATGGCTCCCAGGATCGAAAGATCAATGTGACCGCCGCGGATCATGGCAAAACTGTCGGCACTTGAGAAATAGCTTGTGACGGGCAGTTCCGTGATAGTTTGTTTGCCGGCGTTGATGAGATCGGCGTCCTCCTCACCTTCGTAAGGAAACGGACCCATTCCAAGCATTCCATTCTCGCTCTGCAGGCGCACATCAATCCCTTTGGGGATGAAGTTGGCGACGAGCGTCGGGATGCCGATGCCGAGATTGACATAGAAGCCGTCCTTGAGTTCAAGCGAAGCGCGCGCCGCCATCTGTTCACGGGTCCAGGACATCAGATTGCCGCCTCCGGTTGCGCGTTTCGCTTTCTCGTTGTGCGCTGCTCTATGTGCTTCATGGGCGTGGGCACATGAACGAGTGCGGAGACGAAGATGCCGGGCGTGTGGATGTGATCGGGATCGATCTCGCCTGCTGTGACGAGATGCTCGACCTCGGCTACCGTGACTTGTGCCGCCGTCGCCATGACCGGATTGAAATTGCGGGCAGTCTTGCGGTAGACGAGATTGCCTTCCTCGTCGCCCTTGTAGGCGTGCACAAGGGCGAGATCCGCATAAAGGGCGCGCTCCATAATGTAATGATCGCCATCGAATTCCTGAACAGGTTTTCCTTCGGCTATTTGCGTCCCGTAACCAGTCCTGGTGAAGAAGGCAGGAACGCCGGCACCACCTGCGCGAATGCGTTCTGCGAGAGTTCCTTGGGGATTAAACTCAACTTGAAGTTCTCCCGACAAATACTGCTGAGCAAAAAGCTTGTTCTCCCCGACGTAGGACGAAATCATTTTGCGGATCTGGCGTGTCTCAAGGAGAATACCAAGTCCTGTGCCATCGATGCCGGCATTGTTGGAAATGACGGTCAGATTCTGTACGCCAGACAGGCGAACGGCACCGATAAGCGCCTCCGGAATACCGCAAAGGCCGAAACCGCCAGCCATGATTGTCATGTCGTCATGCAGCAACTCCGCTAATGCCTCGACGGCGCTCGCGCGAACTTTTTCCATACTCTCCTCCCGAACAGGGGCGTTCCAGAGACGCCCTTTACGATGAATTTAACGAGCCACAACGCAAATTACGGCGCTGTATTGTTAAGGTCGTCATACAGACCAAGCAAAATGCCCGTCCGGCGAAAATTCAGCCCTGCTTTGAGATCGTCGGCGCCGCCCTGCCCGAGCCGCGCTCAAAGTCAGACCGGGACCAACTGTCCACCATCAAACAAACTGCCCCCTACGTAAATAAGGGGGGGCGTTCCCGAAAAGCTGGCGTGAGTAACCTCACCGACGAATATCGCGTGGGTGCCCGCCAGCATCCGACTGGTAACATGGAATTCAAGTTGTGCTGAGGCGCCGTCAATCAACGGCGCGCCGGTTTCACCCGGTGACCACTTCACCTGTGCGAACTTATCGATGCCAGATTTCGCAAACACTCCGACGACTTGCGCCTGGTCGTTTGCCAAGATGCTGACACCGAGCCTGTCTCCCGAGAATAGCTTTTCATAAGTGGAGGACGTAGCCTTCACACATACCATCACCATGGGCGGATCGAGGGAGACGCTGCAAAAGGCGTTCACAGCGAGTCCGAAGGGAGAACCTTCGGTAGACGTAGCCACAATGGTAACGCCCGTGGGAAAGCTCCGATGGAACCCCTTCAATGCTTCCGTCAATTCGATTTCGGCCATGTGAAATCCCTCCTGGCGACGTACAGTTCTGCTTGGAATCACCGGCTCCAGATCGCCTGCAGCGGGTGCAAAGTTTTTATCGGGAAGCTGATCTGGCATCGATGCCGCCGCACTCGATAATGCGAGCGCTGGTAATATTGTTTGGAGCCGACCTCGGAAGGCACTACAAAACGCGCCAAGTGTGGCAGCGCTGTTTCTCGAGCAGCGAACCCTGTTAGAGCGGAAACCAGACCTTGTCGGTCGGCGTCTCTGAACCCCTTAACCGCGCGAGTTCGTCGATCAGCGGGCGTGCTTCTGTAAGAAAGTTCTGAAACCCTTCTTCGCTTTCCCACTCGTCGATATCAAGGATGTCGTCTCCGTTGTGGTAGCGCTTATGACTGATCACACCGTGTTTTTTGAGGAGGGTGCCGAGCGCTTCACTCAAGTCCGGACGTGCAGTCGCAACTTCACGGATCTTCTCCACTGACGTGCCCTTGATCGAGACCACGACGGTAATACTCATCTATATGCTCCATTTGTTATTCGAAAATCAGATCGGAAAAACGCTCATGCCATGGAGAACATCGGAATTTTGCCAACTGCTCCAATCCTCGGCAATTTTCCCCCCTGAAATACGGCTAATGGTTATCCCGCTCACCCTGACCGTTCTGCCCGTCGGAGGCACATTCATAAATGTGCACTGGTGAGTGCCGTGAGATTCCCAACGATAGGCGATCTTGTCCTTATCCTCGACAACGTCGAGGATAACAGTCTTCAAATCCGGAAATGCGCGAGCCCTGTCGCGGATGACGGTGAGGAAATCATCCCGGCTTATGTCAGCCTGAGGAGAATGCCGAACGTAATCAGCGGTAAAAAAACTCTCCAGGTCGGAAACAGCGTCTTTTTCAAAAGCCGCCCAGAAACCACGTATTAGTTTCTCTGCCATCACCGCTCGTCCTCCGCATTGATCGAAATCTGGCGTCATGGTTCAAGTGGTTTCCTAAGCTCTTCAATATGCGCTGTGCGGATATCAACCACCCCCGAATCCGCGAGGCGGACGGTCGGACGCGCCAACGGCTCCTCGACCCTTGCACCGTACTCACTGGTCGTATTCCAAGCCTGCGAGTTGTTGTTATCCCAGATGGGCTTCCCACCAGGAGCACGAAACCGCGGGATGACCTCTTCCGCGAAGATCGTCATATTCTTCCGCGTGAGCCAAGCCGGGGCGGTCCAGCCATCACAGTTGACAACAAGACGCCCTGCCCCCATGGCCGAGGTCAGTTCTTCAATCTGCTCAGCAACTGTGTCGGGTGAGCCGCAAATTATAGATCGATCGGCAACGGCTTCCTCGAAAGTTGTTTCAGAAATCTCTTTGGCTCTATAGCCCCCACTCATCATCCCGCGAAGGGACTGTGAAGTGACGTGTCCCGGCGGGAATGAATCGTGGAAAGGCGAGCCAAAGGAGTTTTGAAGCATCGACATGAAATGGGCCTCAACCTCAAGCCGTGCCTGTTTGTCGGTCTCGGCCACATGAACCGTGGCGGTGGCGACGACCTGTGTCGGGTCCGCCGTATAGCCAGCCTCCTCACACATGTCACGAAATGTCTTAATGTTCCGGAGAAGCACCGGACGCGGCACGAGAATTGCCAGATACGTGTAATGGTTGTCGGCCGCGAACTTCAGTGAGTCTTTTGAACCCACGGCCGGCACCCATATTTCCGGATGCGGCTTTTGCAGCGGCTTGGGCCACAGGTTCGCATATGGGACTTTGAAGAACTTGCCATCCCATTCGAAAGGTCCTTCTTCCATGAAGGCCTTCTTCATGAGGTCATGTCCTTCTCGCAGGCGCTCACGTGCACGCGTAGGATCGATACCCAGCGCGTGATAATTTGGTCCGATACCGACCGGCATACCGAAGAAGAAGCGTCCGCGAGACAAATAATCCAGCGCAGCAACCTCCTCCGCATATCTCATGGGAGAAAGGTAGGTGTTCATGATAGGACCCACCGCCCCTACCCTGATGTTTTTGGTCCTTGCCGCCAAGGCGCTTGTCATGACGATCGACTGACCTGTCACGGCATTTGGACCACCGTGCTGCTCGAGCACGAGGAGGCCATCGAAACCGAGTTGTTCACCCAGCACCATGTTGTCCAAAAAGTCTTCGATAACTCTCTGCCCGCGGATGGGGTCGAAGTACTTGGTGGAAGTACTGATAAAGATCGATTTCGACAGTTTCTCGCGGCGTGGAATGAAGCTGTATTTACCGCCATTGTTGAGGTAGAACTCTAACTTATTCATGGTCACGCCTCGGAGTGTCGATTGACGAATTCAAGAACCAGGCTCGCTAGTGCCTCTGGCTCTTGCACATAGGGAACGTGGGATGTTGCGCGGGTCGAGCCATGTATCTTGGCGGTTTCAGCCCCCGGAATAAGACTGGCGTACTGCAACGCGACATCGGCGCTCATGATCCGGTCTTCATCAACGGTTATCACGCGGGTTGGTGTTCTTACCCGTGCCAACCGACGCTCAAGGCGAGGATCGTAGCGAGGGTTCCACATCAGCCGAGCCTGGGCGGTGAGTTCAGCATAGTCCTGCACCAGTTGCTCAACGCGTTCGTCGCCCTCGAGATATTCCGGATATGCGTGAGCCTCCCCGTTGAACACCCGCTCCAGGGCTTCTTCGCCAGTCTGCCTGAAAGGATCGTTCAGCAAGCTCCCGCGAAGTCCCGCCGGGGTTATCAATTGTAAGCTCGATAACCGACGTGAAAAGAAGACCGCGTAATGGGCAGCCATCCAGCCGCCCAACGAATGTCCGACCAAGTGGAAGCGGTCGAGGCCCAGTTCATCGAAAAACTGCTCGTAGTGCAGGTTGATGTCATCAAAATCCTCAAGCCAATCAGGCATCGGAGTGTCACCGAATCCGGGATGCTCGGGAACAATGACATCGGCGTGAGCGGCCATTGCATCATAAAAGGGCAGCCACCGCCGCGTTAGGCCCGCGCCGTGGAAATAAACAACTGGCGCGCCGCTTCCCTTACGCCGGTAGGCAACGTCGACGCCGGCAACCTTCAATTTTTCGGGTTCAGTGTAAAATGCCCAGGATCTCAATTCGCTCACCTTGCCTTCTTTCAAACGGCCTACCTTTCGCGCGGCGTACCTTTGGGTCGACTGGCGAATGAGGAGTTGTCCCAATTTATGGTTATTGGAGGTGCCCGAACATCACAGTAAACAATGACATGGCCTGATCAATTGCCGAATGCGGGGTTGGATTTATATGACACCACATCGTGGGTTACGTGTCGATGGAAGAGGACTTCCGATACTTGTCGAGCAAGCGGAAGCTTCTGATCCGCTGCCGAACTCGGCAGACGTGATCGTTGTTGGCGCGGGTATAATCGGCCTGCTGACTGCAATCGGCTTGAAGCAGGCTGGACTGCATCCGATCATCATTGAAGCAGCCAATGCCGGCTCAGGTCAATCAGGTCGCAACCTCGGGTTCATACGGGTCCAAGGTCGCGATGAGGCGGAGGTTGCTCTCATGGCCCGATCCAGTGAGCTATGGGGTGAACTTTCTCAAAAAATAGGCCCGCAGCTTTCGTTTCGAAGAAGCGGTCACGTGTCTCTGGCATCCAATGCGCGTGATGTTGACCGTGTCACTGAATGGGCCCGGGTTGGTGAGCGATTTGATGTCGATTTTCACCAGCTCAGAGGTGAAGAGCTTTACAAACTATGTCCGCATCTTTCCAAGAGCTACGTGTTCGGAGGATTTACACCACGGGACGGACAAGCCGATCCCCAAGCGGTGATGCGAAGTCTCCTCGATCACGTCGATCAGCTCGGCATAGCGCTTTTCCAGCAAACGCCCGTCACCTCAATCGCAATTAACGATAAATCTGTCAAAGGTGTGCAGACCAAACGAGGTTATGTCAAATCGAATGCGGTGCTGCTCGCCACAGGCGCCTGGACTAGCCGCTTGCTCGCCAAGGCCGGTATCGCTCTGCCCACGCACGCCGGGGTTGCCACAATGGCAGCGACACGTCCAGTCGCCCCACTGTCAGAAAGCACAATGTGGGAAGTAGGCCAGCTAGGCTTTCGACAGGACGCCGGCGGTCGCATCGTATTCGGCCTGGGTGGATATGTTGACGTCCACGTTCGGTGGGAAGATGTGCGGGGAGCAATATCAACTCTGCCTACTTTTTGGAGCAATCGTCGTGCCATGAACATAAAAATTGGTCGACCGCTCTTGGAAGACTTGACTGATGTATGGCGCGGGCGTGATCTTCGCCCATTCAAGTGGGCTGAATTTCTTCCCAATGACGGCTTTGTGAAAGCCGGCCTTGCGCGCCTGGCTCATATGATTCCATCCCTTGCATCGGAGCTTGAACTAGATGCCGTGTGGACGGGGCTGATTGATACGACGCAAGACTTTTTGCCTGCGGTGGGAACGGCAGGTGTCGAAGGCTTGCTTTTTGTCGCTGGTCTTAGTGGCCATGGCTTTGGGCTCGCTCCCGCCTTGGCCGAGGAAGTTACCGAGATCATGATAGGCAATCGGCCCGAGGATACCAAATTAGCTCACTTCGCGCCTGCACGCCTAAAGGGGTATAAGTCGATTCATGAATTGCAGAGATTGCCGCGCGAACACCGTTGAAGGATTTACCACTAGATCAAAACCAGCGCCTGATGTGTGCAGAACTGCCGTAACTGGTGTAGCGGCACCAGCCTGAAATCGGCCTCTTCTTCAGAGGCTTGCGTGGCCTCAGGCAGAATGTTCGCTTGTACTTGTACTGGGCGCCGAAACAGCCGTACTTGACTTCCATCGAACGGCGACCATGTCGCGTCACTTAGCGCGCTCCATTCAATCGCACGGTGAGAGCAGCGGATTGACCCGTATAGTCTGCGATATCGAGGGTCACCATGTCATGGCCTGCCATTTCCGGATGTTCGGCGATGGCCTGCGTAAAGGGCGTGCCCGTCATGACCGAACGCTGCGCCGCCTCATAGAGCATGTGATGAGCCTTGTGGCGGCCGAGACGATCGGATAGCTGCATCATCGCCGCCTCAGACACGATCAATCCGTTGGTGATCTCCACGTTCCGTTTCATGGCGTCAACATGAACGACGAGTCCAGCGACGAGACGCGCCAGGGTTTCGGCAACCGAGGCGCCCAGAATGGCGATTTCCGGGACCGCAACATCTGCGACATTGGTGGCGGAGGAATCCCCCTCGTCCATCCTGACCATCGAACCCAGGATCAGGGGCAGACGGGCCGAGAGCAGGCCGCAGAGGCTGATCAGCAGCAGCGCGGTGGACGGGTTGCGCTTCTGAGCCATAGTGGAACTGCCCACCTTCCCCATGTGGAAGGCTTCCTCAACCTCGCCGATCTCGGTGCGCTGCATGAAAACCACGTCCTGGGCTATCTTCTCTGCGGTTTTCGCGAGCAGTGCCATTGCGCAAAAATAATCGCTGGCGCGGTCGAAGGAGGAGCGCATCGGCAACACAGCAGGCTCGAGATCGAGAATCGTCGCCATCTCCGCTTCGACCGCCGGGCCTTTGTCACCCATCGCAGCAAAGGTGCCTATCGCGCCGCCAAGGCAGGCGACGAAGGAAGGCCGGATGCGGTCACGCAGGCGCTGCCGGTCACGACGGATCTCCTCCAACCAGCCGGTTAGCTTGAAGCCAAAGGTCATCGGCAGGGCATGCTGACCATGCGTGCGGCCCGCCTGCAGCGTATCGCGATGCGCAAGGGCGAGTTCACTGAGTGAGGTTTCGGCCGCAGAAAGCGTAGTGTCGATCAGCGCCTGCGTGCGGCGCATCTGCAAAGCCATGCTGGTGTCGAAGATGTTCTGGGTAGTGGCACCCCAGTGAATGAACCCGGCCGCTGGTTCGCCCGCGAATTCTTCCAGCTGACGCAGAACGGGTACGAAGGGATGCTGGGCGTGCGCGATGTCCCGGCTCAGTCGTTCGGTGTCGAAGTGCTCATGCCGGCAAGCTTCGGCGATGACCGGAACCATGTCCGCCGGAATGACGCCGAGATGGCCCTGCGCCTGCGCAAGCGCCGCCTCGACATCGAGCCAAGCCTGCAGGGTTTGAAGGTCGCTCCAGATTTCCTTCGCCTCTGCGCTGAACCAGTGGCGGGTGATAAACGAGTCGAACATTCCTGCAGTCATGACAAATCCAGATTTCGTATGGATGAAGAAATGCGCTCCGGACGAACCCGAAGCGCCAGGCGCGCATTATTCGATAGTAATGGCCGACTCTGTGATGATCTGCCGATAGGTATCGGCCTGGGTCTGGATGAAGCCGTTGAATTCACCCATTGACATTGGCGCCGCGGCAAACCCCGCATCGGCCAGGCGCTTCTTCACCTCATCCATCTCCAGCGACGCTGTAATCGCATCGCTGATTTTCTTGGCGCTGGCCTCATCGGTTCCCGCCTTGACGAACAACCCCTGCCATAGCGGCAGCGCCAGGCCCCTGAAACCCTCGATTTCCGTGAGGGCCGGAACATCCGGCAGAGCCTCAGCACGCTCTGCGCTGGTGACGGCCAGCACGCGGATCTTCCCGTCTTTCGCGAAGGTTAGAGCGGTCGAGGTCGTCAGGATGGCGGAGTCCAGGACGCCTGCGAGCAGGTCGTTGGAAACCTGTGTGCCGCCGCGATAAGGCGCATGCACGAGCTTGACGCCGGCGCGGTGCCCGACCATCTCGCCAACGAAGTGCTGGGCCGATCCGATGCCGGGCGAACCGTAGGTGATGGTTTCCGGGTTTTCCTTTGCTGCGGCGACGAGGTCCGCGAGCGTCTTGTAGGGCGATGCCTGCGGTACGACGATCGCCATCGACGTGATCGCAGTGCGGCCGACCGGCAGCGTTGCTTCCTTCCAGTCGATCTTGACCGACTTGTTGAGCATCGGCACGGCCACCGTATCGAACCCGCCGTAATAGAGCGTTGAGCCGTCGACCTTGCCGTTGACAAGTTTCTGCAGGGCGATCATGCCGCTGCCACCTGTCGCATTTTCGACGACGACCGAGCGGCCGAGACGCTTACTCAGCTCCGGCGCCATGACGCGCGCCGCATAGTCGGCGCTGCCGCCGGCGGAATAGCCCACGAGCAACGTGATTGGCCCGGAATCCTGCGCGCTCCCCGGGATTGGCGCGATTGCGAGAGCCGCGGCAGCAATCGCTGCACGCACAAAGTTCCTTCTGAGCATCATTTTCTCCTCCTCAGTACAATATATATTGTATTTGCCTGCTTGCTATGATAAGCCTTGGTAGGCCTTTGTCGCCCAACTTTCAAGCGTAAATGCGGTGTGCGGCGATTTTCTCTTGCCGATATGTATTGTATTGTACTAAAGGAAACCGTCATGAGTGATACTACCCGCCTACAATCCTATCTTCGTTCGGTGGCCATGACGGCAGCGCCGGGAGAGCGGGTGCCCACTGTCCGGCGGCTAATGCAGGACTTTTCGCTGAGCCAACAGAATGTCGAGCGTGCCCTCAAGGTGTTGAAAGAAGAGGGTCTCATCGCGGCGCATGTCGGTCGTGGGACATTCTTCACCGGCGGTCAGGCTGCTCCAGTGAAGGAAAGCCGCCCGGACGGCAGCAGCCGCACCCAGCGCAGTGTCATCCTGCTGAGGCGCTCGTCGAACAATCTGCGTGGGCGCGTCGTGCTGGAAGAATTGCAGCGGCGCCTGAATGACGCCGGACACATAACGCTTGAAGTCGGCTACTCCGACCCCGAACACGCCAAGCAGATCCTGCAGACACTGCCGCGCTTCGATGCCTGCGTTGTACAGAACTCGTTCGATACGATGCCGATCGACATGATTGCCGCGATCAGACGAAAGACCGATACGATCATCGTAGATGGCGCCTGGTTGGTGGGCACCGATATTGATGCTGTTGGTTTCGAATGGGGTCAGTCTGTCGAGGCTGCCATCGACCGGCTGCTCGTCAGCGGCCATGACTGCATCCATCTCATGACGACGTCCAGCTTCTTCCTTGCCAATGAAATGGGACTTCATCGCTGGCGCATCCTGAAGGATCGCGCTGACCTGCGGTCGATCTTGCAAACGGAGATCCGCATCGCGAAGCTGCCGCCCAAAGACTACGAGGAAACAGCCATCCTTGCGCTTCGCGAGGCGCTGGCTGTCGCCACTCCAGCCAAGCGTCGGGCCTTGGTCATTTGGGGAATTGAAGATGGCGCCAAGTTCCACGAGCTGCTGCGCGCGGAATCCCTGGCCATTCCTGTCGACCTCTCGGTTATTCTGCTGGGTCGCACCGACCTTGATCCGGAAGCCGGCGGCTTTTTTCACGTGATCGGATACAGCGCCGCCGACCAGGCCAATGGCGTCTATGACCGACTTATCGAACGCTGGCAGAAGCCGAACGAGCCCTTCGGTCTTCGGCTCCTGCCCATGACGGAACGTCCTGGTCCATCGCTTGGCGGCCAGCGCGCGCCACAATGATCTTTATATCAGGGAGGAAGACAAATGATGCGGATACGCGGCCAACGGGACTTTGGGATAGGAGCGATTTATTTGGCGCTCGGGCTCGCCGGGTTCATCATCGCCCGAGATTACAGTTTCGGCTCCGCTGGCCGTATGGGCCCCGGCTATTTTCCGACAATCATCTCCTCCCTGCTGATCGTTTTCGGTCTAGTCACCCTCGGCCGCGGCATATTGCGTGATGGGGCGCAGGTCGGCGACATCAACTGGAAGGGGCTGGGCCTCGTCACCCTGTCGGTTTGCGCTTTTGGCTTTCTGCTTGAGCGCGCCGGCCTTGCGATAGCACTCTCATTGCTGGTCCTGATTTCCGCAGCCGCGAGTGAACGCTTTCGCCTGGAGGGCCGCGCGATACTTGGGCTTCTGGCACTCGTCGTCTTTTGTGTTGTCGTTTTTGTTGAGGGTCTTGGCCTTCCCATGCCGATTTTTGGTGAATGGTTTAGAAACTGAGGCTGGCCTGATGGATATCTTTGCAAACCTCTGGCTCGGCCTGACCGTCGCCGGCACGATGTACAACCTTTTTTATTGCCTGGTTGGCGTTTTCCTGGGTACCGCGATCGGCGTCCTTCCGGGCCTCGGTCCGGTTGCCACCATCGCCATGCTGCTGCCGATCACCTTCGGCCTTCCACCGGAAGCGGCGCTGATCATGCTTGCCGGCATCTACTACGGTGCACAATATGGTGGTTCGACGACCGCTATTCTGGTCAACCTGCCAGGTGAGCCATCCTCCGTCGTCACAGCGCTCGATGGCTACCAGATGGCTCGTCAGGGCCATGCCGGTCGCGCCCTGTCGACAGCGGCAATCGGCTCCTTCATTGCGGGAACGATCTCGACGATCCTTATCGCGGTGTTCGCGCCGGCTCTTGCAGCGGTCGCGTTGCAGTTCGGCCCGGCAGAATATTTTTCGCTAATGGCTCTCGGCCTGATCGCCTCGATCGTCATGGCATCCGGGCCGCTGCTGCATGCGCTCGGCATGATCCTTGTGGGGCTCCTGCTGGGCATGGTTGGAACCGACGTCAACTCCGCTGTGCCGCGGTACACGTTTGATATGCCGCTTCTCTCGGACGGTCTGAATTTCGTGGTCATCGCCATGGGCGTCTTCGGGCTGGGTGAGATCATCGCCAATCTGGAAAATGAGGCCGACCGCTCGGTGATGACAAAGCGCGTGACTGGGCTGATGCCGACGAAGGAAGACTGGAAGCGCATCACTGCACCAATCCTGCGCGGCACGGCACTTGGCTCTCTGCTTGGCATCCTGCCAGGCGGTGGTGCCGCGCTTGCTTCCTTCGGTTCTTATTCACTGGAAAAGAAGCTGTCAAAGCGTCCCGAAGAGTTTGGCAAAGGCGCCATCGAGGGTGTCGCCGGTCCGGAAGCGGCCAACAATGCCGGCGCCCAGACATCCTTCATCCCGATGCTGACGCTGGGCCTGCCGTCCAACTCGGTCATGGCGCTGATGATCGGCGCGATGATCATCCAGGGAGTTCAGCCGGGTCCGTCGGTCATGACCGAACAACCGACGCTGTTTTGGGGCCTGATCGTCTCCATGTGGATCGGGAACCTGATGCTGCTCGTCCTTAACCTGCCATTGATTGGGCTCTGGGTGAGGATGATCGCCATTCCCTACCACCTGCTCTTTCCGATCATCATCGTGTTCTGCGCGATCGGGGTCTTCAGCGTCAACAACAACACGTTTGATGTCTATGCGATGGCGCTGTTCGGCGTCGTCGGCTACGTCTTTCGCAAATTTGATGCCGAACCCGCACCGATGCTGCTCGCGTTCATCCTCGGCCCGATGATGGAGGAATTCCTCCGCCGCGCCTTGCTGTTCTCGAAAGGCGATCCGAGCGTGCTCATCACCCGTCCTGTCAGCGCGGGGCTGCTGATCGTTGCGTTCGTGCTGCTTGCCGCCGTACTGCTGCCGTCAGTGCGCAAAGGACGCAAGCAAGCGTTTCAGGAGGATTAAATATAGAGCCTTGACCGCGAGGCCGGACTTGATCGAGCGTTTATGCAATTTTTGTAATTTTATAGAAATCCGAAAGAGGAACAGAAGATGTCAAAGTTGCTCCGCGTGGCGATGCACCGGACAAAGTCCCTAAATTGGGGGCATGCCTCAAGATTGAATTAATGGGGTGCCCCAAGTTATTTACAGCGCCTGCGCGATGCTACGCCGCGTCGCGCCCGGCTTGGCATGGCGGTAGCGTCGACCGGCCAGGTTCAAGCCGGAATATCTGTTGGTTTCCCGAAGCTATCACTCGATGCCGTCTTAGGTCACGTTCCGATAGCCCAAGCAAGCCCAGAATAGAGAGGAAATTTTTCACTCAACGGGGTGAGACCGCGGTAGTGGAGGTGCGCAGGACGCTGAAAACATGAGCGACGCTTGTATAAGATGTGCGTCACCACATCTTCACGGGGAAGCGACAGCGATCTCTTTTAGCAGGTCGACGAATGCGCTCGTGCGAACCCCCTTCGGGTTCTGGTTTAGATCTACGGTTTGCACGGCCACCAGCCGTTTTGACGGCACGACGGCGATAATCTGTCCACCGTAGCCGGAAGCGTAGAATGCATTCGGACCCCAAGTATCCTCCGGAAGTGTCCACCACATGTAGCCATAGCCCTGCCGTATCCGCTTTGCCCACGAATAGGCAGTCGTCGATTCCCTGACCCAAGACGCCGGGATGATCTGTTTTGCGCCCCACCTCCCATCATTCAGGAAAAGCTGGCCAAAACGCGCGGCATCGCGGGCGCTTAGCCGGATAGGATAGGCGGGATGTTCGGACAGCTTTTCGAGATCGTATCGGCCGTCCTTGACTGAGAAATCCTCCATACCAATCGGTCCAGCGATCCGGTTCGCGAAGCTCATAAAGATGTCCTCGCCGGTCTGTTGTCGGTAAATCGTCCCCAGAACGTTAAAGTCCCAGTTGTTATAGAACCAAAACGTCCCGGGTGAGTGACTTCCGCGTATGGGACGCTTGCGCTTGATATCAGCAGTCTCGTGGGCAGCAGGATGATAGATACCCGACCGCGACATCAGCAGATCACGAATTGTCGCGGTTTTCTCCTCGGCCGTAAGGCTGGGAGTATTGTCGTCAATACCAAGTTCGGAAAGGCGGGCCGAAAGATTGACCCGACCCTCGGCAACCGCACTGCCGTAAAGAGCGCTGAGCAGGCTTTTGCGAACGGATGCCATATTCACTTTCCTGGAGGTGTCGCCCCACCGCGCGACCACCCGTCCGTCCTGGACGATCATCAGCGCGGTAGGTCCGAGTGCTTTCGAGTGCAGCCGGGCTGCCTCGAGCCGCTCCGCCGACCAACCGGCGGAAATCGGATCGATGTCCTGCCACGTCTGGGCGTGGACCGTGCCTGCAACGAGAATACCAAGGACAAGCAAGAGTGCGAACCGTCGGATGGACATAGCGTCTCCCTTTCCAACCAAAGTGGAGCATCCAATAATGGTGGCTTTCCGGCAGTCGATACCGCTGGCAGCAATGTCGGACACCGTGTGTGAAATGGCGAAAACCAACGGGCCAAGTCGGCCTCCAGACCTGCCGCCCCTGTGAGTTAAACCAACGGCAAGTTCCCGGTGAACCGCCAAGCCGACCGGCAGGAAAGCGGTCGAGAGCGGGAGCAACGAACGGCGTCGTCGCGAACACTACGTCGGGCTCCTATCTTTCCTACCAGCTTTCTGCTGCCGGTATTAGGGAAGCAGCTGCGTCCGAGACACATCGCATTGCAGTCTGTTGGTTTCCCACGGCCTCAGCAAGCAGAAGCGCCAGTTTAGCCAAGTAGAGCTCGACCTGTTCCTTGCCGACCTCATCTATCTTTGTAGCGATTGCTTCATAGATGGCTTCAATTCCGTCGTTGCCCATCAGAGAGCCCCCTGCTGGCAGGTTGCAACGCAATAGGCGCCCAAAACCGTGGCCAATTTGGGTTCACGCCACCGGCCGGTGATATGTGTGTCCGGCCGTATGAGATAGACGGTTCCGTTGACCGCGCCGTAGGCCTCTGCGACCGGAGAGCAGCAGGAGAACGAAAGGATTGTGATGTCTGCATCAGGAGCGATTGCGGCATCGAGCTGCGCAGCAAGCTTCTCGTCAAAACATAGCACGGTGAAACCGTTCCCCAGTCTTTCGGACAGATATCCGTCATCGAGACGGACGTCCTGGAACGCGGATCCGGCCACCGGTCCCGCAGTGAAGTCCCCGTCATCTGAGATGATTACCTTGCTTCCATTGTAGGTGTAGGCAGTCATCTGGCGGGGATTGGCCAAGGCGCCCGCAAACGAATGGGTGAGAGCGAGTGAAAGCGCGGCATCACGCATGAGGCGCCAACCATAGGTGCCGGGAGTCATGAATCGAGCGGTCTTGGAAGCGTTGGCAAAGACGTCAAGCGTCGCGCCACGGCGTTCTGGCGAGTAGGTGTCAAGCAGTGCTGCGCCGGCTTTTTGATTGATAACCCAGCCGAGTTTCCAGCCAATATTGGCAGCGTCTGCAAGGCCGTTGTTCAGGCCGCGAACGCCAAAAATCGGCACAATGTGAGCGCTGTCGCCGACAAAAAATACCCGTCCGTCGCGGTAGTCATCGAGCGCAAGCGTGTTGGCCGAATAGATGCTCCACCACTCGAGCTCCCATGGTCCGGAATGGCCGATTTCATCAAGGACGGCCTGAACGCCTGCCCGGATGGCTTCTTCTTTGATCGCCTCTTCTGTCTCCTCATGTCCCTCAAGCTGATAGTCAATCCGCCAGATATTCTCTGGTTGCCGGTGGATAAGCACCGTTCCCCCGGGTCGGCAGCGTGGATCGAAAAGCGCTCTTCTTATTGTGGGAAAGTCGTGGTCCATCTGAACATCGGCGATGACATAGCGTCCCTCAAAGTTCTGGCCTCGGAGCCGGAGCCCTCGCTTTGCGCGGATACTACTTCGCGCCCCGTCGCAAGCAAGCACCCATTCCGCATCGACTGAATATATGCCATCTGGATCCTTGATCGTGAGACGAAGGCCATCCTCGGCATTCTCGATCTCATCCACAGAACTTTGCCAGCGGGTTTCGATCAGTGGGTTAGCCTTGATAGCCTCCCATAGGAATTGTTCGATATACTGTTGCTGGATATTGTACATCGGCCGGAACTTTTCATTTTCGCTGTCCGGCATCTTGAATTCGAGGATTTGTGTTCCTCGATAGAATGATCGCCCAGTCGTCCAGGGGAGTGCCTTTTCGACGAACGGTGCGGCGATACCGAGCCTGCCGAGAATGTAATAGCTCGGGCGGGCAACGCAAATCGCACGGCTGCCGTCATTGAACGTGGATTTGTTGTCGAAGACGACAGAGGAGACGCCCTGGCTTGCCAAGGTGAGCGCAGCGGTCATACCAACCGGTCCGGCGCCGACGATCGCCACTTTGATAACACGCTTTGCGTCACGGGCTTCTTTCCCCGGTGCATCGAAATATGGATAGTGAAAATAGAGAGACTCGGTCTCGCTGCGTCCTGCGGGTCTCACAATTACCTCCTCCTTGGCGCCGCTCGAATTATCAGATGATAGGCTGATGATGCGCGCCAGGTCTGTCCCCTGGAGTAGGTGACGAAACCCGTGGAGGTTCCCCTTTCAGCGCTCCCGATGTCTTGAGCGAACCCAAGGCCCAAGACTGGTACGTCTGGGGAATGAAGCGAAAACGACGGCTTCAGTCGCTATAGGCGCTCTGCTGGTTGCAGAGGGAGAAGAGTGCAGCTTTCGAATTGATCCCCAATTTTTCGTAAGCGCGTTGCCGATAGGTCTTTACTGAATTGACGGAAATATTGAGCTTCCAGGCAATTGCATCCGACGCCAGTCCCATAAGCATCGCCTCGCAAATGTCCTTCTCACGCTTGGATAGCGAATTCAGAGGACTGCGGAGCCGGGCAGCATTTCCGCCAGTATAGTGCATCAGCGCAAGCTGGGAGATGACGCGCCAGAAGGGTATTCGGAGTGTGTCCTCGCTTCGGTTGAACGGGCCGCTCTCCTTAAATCGATAGAAGTTGAGCGCCAGGGATTCCTGTTCAGTTCTCACGATAACAACAATTTTGTCTACGATTTGGCTCGTTGCAAAAAAGCTATGAAAGTATTCCTCTGGCATCTCCGCCCGCAGGTCAGAGAGGCTAAGAAGCAGCATTTCGCGCGGTTGTAGTCTGCCCAGATATTTTATGACCGGATCTTCCCGATAGGACGATCGTAGATATTTTTGCGCGAGATTGGCCGCTGTATCGCTCTGGCGGCGGTTGAACGACAGGTAGCATTCAGGTCTGTCTCCCCGGTATGAAAATATCATGCACTGGTCTGCCTTGACGACACTCTCGATCAGGTCAAGAAAACCCGCATTGAACTCCTCGGTACCCAGCGATTGCAAGCAGTCCGACAGCAGTTGCAGAAAACGGGGGGCGTCTCTGCCCGAGAAACATTCTTCCAGTGACATGTTTCGATCCTCGCACGGCCTCCGTGGGTTATCAATGGGAGGGCCAATCCGGTTGCCACAGCCGCGGTTAACCCGCGCGGCGTACAGGCGCTCGGCGCCATTGTCGTCCGAAACGGGTGACAGTAGGCCACTCAGAAAAGTGCTAACACGATTTCCAGTGCGGTGGTTTGCAAGGCGTCACTTTGCCACCCAATGCCGGAAACGATCTGAGCGCTGAGAGGTCCCCATGGAATACAAGGCTGGTTTGTCAATTAACGAAGTAAAGGGACTCGCAGAAGGACTTGCGATTACCAAGCTTTCGTCAAACGAAAATCCTTTCGGCCCTTCGCCCAAAGCTGTGTCCGCAGCACAAGCGGCCATGGCATCGGCGAACCACTACCCTGAACGCACGGATGGCAAGCTATGCGAAGCCCTTGCAGCCTTTCATGGCCGGGGTCTCGGGAAGAACCGGTTTTTCTCGGCCAACAGCGGTGTCGAAGTCCTTTCGTTTGTCGAAGATGCCCTCATTCGTGCCGGAGAACGCGCGATCATTTGTCCGCCGTGCTTCGGCGCCTATTCGCAATCACTTTCCAACAAGCAGTGTGCGATCGACAAGGTACCGCTCATCACACCTGATTTCAGTCCGGATGTCGATGGGATCATTGCAGCGGTCACGCAAGAGACCCGGTTGGTCTATCTGTGCAATCCGAACAATCCTACCGGAACATGGTTTGGCGAAGATGTGCTGACGGCAGTTCTCGATCGGCTGCCATCCCATGTCACCTTGATCTACGACGAGGTCTACTATCAGTTCGCGACAGAAGCGGGGCTTCCCGATGCCATCCGGCATGTTCTGGAGGATCGGAATATCGTGATCGTCCACAGCTTCTCAAAGGCCTATGGCCTGGCGGGCATGCGCCTTGGCTATGGCATAGCGCCGGCGCGGATTGCGGAAAAGGTACAGAAGTTGAAGCGCAGTTTTCATCTTGGTACTGCCGGCACGGAGGCGGCCAAGGCCGCGCTGAACGATGTCGACCATCTGCAGCGTACCGTCGACAACAACCATGCGGAACGCGGGCGTCTTCTCGAAAAACTTGCAAAAATGGGACTGGAGATAACTCCGAGCCAGGCGAACTTTGTGATGGTCCGCTGTCCGCAAGGCTATGACGCTGAAGAACTGACGGCAGCCCTGGTCAAACATGGCGTCATGGTGCGTCCCGCCTTCTACCTGCCGCATCACATCCGCATCACAATCGGAACACCGGACGACAATACACGCCTGTTGGCCGCAATCACCGCGATCCTGGAGAGCTGAGAGATGATGAAAACCATGACGGGCGGTGAAGCAGCTGTTCTCTCGCTGCACAATCTCGGAGTGAAAACTGTCTTTGGTTTGCCCGGAGTGCAGAACGACTGGCTCTATAATGCGTTTTATGACCACCGAGAGAAGTTCCGCATTATCCATACACGGCACGAGCAGGGAGCGGCGTATATGGGGCTCGGCCACGCGCTGGCCAGCGACAGTCCGACAGTCTTCAACGTCGTGCCGGGCCCAGGCCTCCTCAATGCGACAGCGGCGATGTCGACTGCTTACGCGCTGAATGCGAAATTGATGTGCCTGACTGGACAAATCAACTCGCACTCCATCGGCAAGGACTGGGGCGAGCTGCACGAGATCAACGATCAGCTCATGATCCTGCGTTCGCTGACCAAATGGGCAGATCGGGCGAACAGCCCATCGGAGGTTCCCGCCCTGATCGGCGAGGCGTTCCGGCAGATGCTGTCGGGAAGGCCGAGGCCCGTTGGCCTTGAAATTCCGATGGATGTGCTGGCGGGCAAGGGCCCTGCAAACCCGCAATTCGATGTGCTGCCGTCCTATGATCCCCCACTCGATGAAGATGCTGTCGAAGAGGCGGCCAAGCTGCTTGGAGGCTCTGCATCCCCGTTGATCTTCGTTGGGGGTGGCGCGCAAGGGGCGAGTGACCTGGTCCGTCAACTGGCTGAGGCTTTGCAGGCGCCTGTCGTCGGTTATCGTACGGGCATGGGTGTGGTGGATGCACGCAGCTATCTCTCGCTACACCAGCCGGCTGCCAGGGAGCTCTGGAAAAAAGCGGACGTGGTCTTGGCGATCGGCAGCAACATGCGTGTCCCCGCGCGCAAATGGCTCAAGACACACAAGCCTGACATTATCCGTATCGACGTCGACCCGACGAGTCATCGGAAGTTCTTCACACCAAAATGCGAGATCACAGCGCGCGCGGAAGTGGCATTGCCGCATCTTCTGGAGAAGCTCGAACGCCACAACACGGTGCGCGCCTCGCGCGAGGCTGAATTGCTGGAGGTTAAGGGCGCCTGGGTGAAGCGTTCCGCGGTCCTGGAACCGCAGCTCAGCTATCTGAAAATCGTCCGCGAGGAGATTGGCGAGGATGGCATTTTCGTCGACGAATTGACCCAGGTCGGCTTCGCCAGCCGGATCGTTTATCCAGTCTATAAACCCCGTAGCTATATTTCGACCGGCTATCAGGGAACACTTGGCTACGGCTTCCCGACCGCGCTCGGTGTCAAGGTGGCAAAACCAGACGTTCCCGTCGTTTCGGTCACTGGTGACGGAGGGTTCATGTTTGCCGTGCAGGAACTGGCCACCGCCGTCCAGCACAAGATTCCGCTAATCATTCTGCTTTTCAACAACAACCGTTTTGGCAATGTTCAGCAGATGCAGATTAACGACTACGGTGGACGGGTCATAGCCACTGATCTCCACAACCCGGATTTCTGCCGAATGTCTGAAAGCTTTGGCGCGCAAGCGATCCGAACTGAATCGCCAGAAGGGGTTCGACTTGCACTGCGCCGCGCCATTGCAACGACGGACGTGCCGACCGTCATAGAAGTCACTGTCGGCGACATGCCCAGTGTCGATCAGTTCCGTTGAGGTGGGTTTCGTGAGCGAAACATGTGTTATTCCAGCCGACGATCCGATCGGCGCGCGTTTCCGCAAGGCTGTCTCTTCCCGCAAGATCATATTCATGGCTGGTCTGCCGAGCTCTGGTAAGAGCCTGTTGTTCCAGCAGCTTACGATCCTTGCCCATGAAGCCGGACGCAAGGTTCACTCGATGCAGTGGGATGCCGCTCGTCGTGCATTTGAAACGGGCGCCTGGCTCGACAAGTATCCCGAAAAAGACCACATCACCCACCCCGGAGTCCGCAAGGCCGTCGGCATCTGGGTCCGACGGGGAATCGAGCGATGGGTGAAGGATCATCCGGAGCAGCGCGACATTTTGATAGGGGAATTGCCAGTCGTCGGAGGCCGATTTGTCGAGTTGCTGCAAAAAAACGATGACCAGGCGGAACAGATACTGACCTCGCAAACCGCACTTTTTTTCGTACCAGTTCCCACGCGCGAAATGCGTAATGTGATCACGAGCCAGCGCGCGATAACCTTTGCCAATCCGCGCAACGAACAGGAGACGAAGGATGCGCCCATCCATATTGTCGAGGGTGAATGGCTTGCCGCGCGACAGTTGCATAACCGGTGGCAGGGCGTGCCGGATCTGATCGAGCGCGACCGGGAATACGATCCTGAGATCTACAGAACGGTCTTCGACCGGCTCCTACGCTTCCGCAACTGCGAAATCCTCAGTGTCGACCGAAAGTTCCAAAGCAAGGGCTCAGCTTATGATCGCCCGGTCGAAGTCACAGAGTTGATCGCAGGTGCAGATGAGGTGAAGGCTTCCTATGACATGCTGGAAAGATTGTATCCCGGTCTGGCCAAGGAACAGGCAATCGATTCATGGGCGGAGTATTGAAATGCCGGAGGACGCAAAAGCTCTTATCCTGGATTTTGGCAGCGTTGTAACGCTGACGATGTTCGAGACACACCGTTCTTCCGAGCGCAATTTGGGCCTGGCCGAAGGTAGCCTCACTTGGATGGGGCCTTTCGATCCGGACGGCGATCCGCTCTGGCAATCCATGCAGCGCGACGAAATCACGGAGCGCGACTACTGGCTGGCCCGGACGCGCGAGACCGGCGCGCTCCTGGGAGAAAACTGGACGCAGATGGCTCAGTTTGTCATGCGCGCGCGAGGCAGAGACATCCATGAAATCATTCGTCCGGAAATTGAGCCGCTGATCGGCGTTCTGAAGGCTGCTGGGAAAAAGCTCGCGATCCTGTCCAACGAGCTTGATCTTTTCTTCGGCGTTGAGTTGCGCAAGTCGCTCAAGTTTCTGGAGCATTTCGATATCATCAGCGACGCAACCTACACCCACGTTCTCAAGCCCGACCCGAAAGCGTATCAGTCGTGTCTTGACGATCTGGAATTGCGGGCGGACGAGTGTGTTTTTATCGATGACCAGATGCGTAATGTCCGCGGAGGGCTCGATGTCGGCTTGCGGGCATTGCATCTCGATGTCATGCGTCCAAGAGATGCCTTTAATGCCGCCCTGAAAGAGTTGGGTATTGCGAGTGCCTTTAGCGGACCGGGCGTCCTTCAGCCCGTCGGTGAGGAGTGGCGCTGATGAGCCTTAACCAGTCAACCATTGATGCGTTGCGGTACTTGCCAGCACCCATGGGCCTGAACTTCATCGACAACCAGGCAGTCGCCGCTGCAAACGGTGAGGAAATGCCAATAATCAGCCCGATCGATGGGAAACAATTGACAGTTCTCGCGGCGTCGGGGAGCGAAGACGTAAACCGGGCGGTGGCTGCCGCCCGGCGCAGCTTCGAGGCGGGCCATTGGTCGCGCATGGCGCCGAAGGACCGCAAGAAGATCCTGCTCAGGTGGGCGGATCTGATCGACCGGCATGCGCTCGAAATAGCGGTCCTCGGGGCTCGAGACAACGGCACCGAAATTCGTATGGCCTTGAAGGGAGATCCACAGTCGGCCGCGGACACGATCCGGTTCTACGCGGAAGCGATCGACAAGCGGAATGGGGAGATAACGCCAACGCGTGACGACGTGTTGTCGCTGATCAGTCGAGAGCCGGTTGGGGTGGTTGGCGTGATCATCCCTTGGAACTTCCCCTTGATGATCGGTAGCTGGAAACTGGCCCCGGCCCTGGCCGCCGGTAACAGTGTCGTCGTCAAGCCTTCCGAGGAGGCGAGCCTATCCATCTTGCGGGTCATCCAACTTGCGACTGAGGCGGGCATGCCGCCTGGCGTTTTAAACGCAATCAACGGACGCGGCGCCGTCGTTGGCCAGGCTCTCGGACTGCACATGGATGTAGATGTGCTCGCATTCACAGGCTCCGGTGCTGTCGGACGTCTCCTTCTTGAGTATTCGGCGCGCTCCAACCTGAAACGGGTCTATCTCGAGCTAGGTGGTAAATCTCCCAATCTCGTCTTCGCCGATGCGCCGGACCTCGCACGCGCGGCTAAAGAGACGGCAGCTTCCATCTTTCGCAACAATGGTCAGGTCTGCGTGGCTGCGTCGCGTCTTGCGATCGAACGATCCATCTACAAGGACTTCATGAACGCCGTACGGGCCGAAGCTGAGGCGATGCGTATCGGCGACCCACTTTCGTTGGCCTTCACAACGGGCGCGCTGGCCAATGCTGCCCAGCTTGCAAAAACGAAGACTGCGATTGCCCAGGCCACGCAACAGGGTGCCGTCGTCTACCATGGAGGCCACCAACTTCATGCCGAAAGCGGCGGCTTCTATCACGAACCCACGATCCTGACCGACGTCACCGCCAACATGGATGTCGTGCAGGAAGAGATTTTCGGGCCCGTGCTTGCTGCGCGTTCGTTCGATACGGAAGATGACGCGATAGCCATTGCGAATGAGACTGTCTTCGGTCTCTCTTCGGTACTCTGGACCCGTGATCTGTCGAGGGCACACCTGGTGTCAAGCAGAATCAAGTCCGGCGTTGTTCAAATCAACTGTTACTCCGGCGCAGATATCACCGCTCCGCTGGGCGGTGTCCGGCAATCTGGCAACGGCTCGGACCGCTCCCTGCACGCATTCGACAAATACGAAAACTTGAAAGCCAAATGGATTCAGCTCTGAAAGTTGGCCTGTGTTGATTTGGTGTTGATCTGGTTTTGATGTTCCCACACGTTGACTAACGGAGGCGGAAAGCACCGTTGTCAGGAGCGCTGTACCCGCTCGCTGCCGTTTGACGGCCGAGAGCGGGTGAACCTAACGCGTTAACCCGGCTCTCTAGAATCAAATTTCTACAAGATAGCTGGTGAAACCACCATCTCCGCTGGTAACGCCGGAGATGGCATTGTTTATATCATCTAATGGCCAACTCTTCTGGGATCTGATTTGGAGAGACCTAACTTCACATAGTATGCAGGTATCGCCTCTGGTGTGACTTTGACGCCAGCCATGCAAATGCCCCCGAGACCATTCGGACTGTTGGCGCACTCACCTACTCCCACCCGCGTCTTGCTGTAGTCGTCCCCTATGAGCGACATTTGCGCGTCGGCCTTGATCGATGATTAAGGGCCGGTGATAGCTTTCATCGAGCGCAAGGTAGAGCGAGAGCAGGACGATCCCCCTGTCGCCTTGAGAAGATTCAAATCGGCGACCTCTTATTCGGTCATGACGATCTGACGCGCAGTTAATGACTCCAGAGCAATTGCGCGGATGGCCGCTTAGTTAAAGCTTATCCCAAGCGATCCGACGCCCGTCAGGGGCCGTCTTGCACTCACAACGCACGAGATCCGCGACCCTTGTTGCCCGTTCAACTCGAGCGGGTTTGGTCGTGACATGCAGGAAGGTGAGTTCGCGGGAGATTGCCTTGCTGCCGGGAAGATCGCAAAGCACAAGTTCGCCACGCTCAAGCTGAGGCGCGAATACCCGAAGTGACTCAAGCGCCACTCCGAGTCCGGAAAGTACAGCCGGTATGATCTGTGAGGCGCGATTGAAGCGCAACCAGTTCGCCTGCGGTAGGGAGACATTGTTCAGATCAAGCCATTCGACCCAGGTGACCGCGTTGGTCTCATTGACGATCAGGGGCAAGTTTGCAAGGTCTCCCGCGGTCTTAAGACCGTGCTTCACCTGCGGGGCACACACCGGCGCGAACACGTCTGGTCCAAGCGATTCCAGATCGTGTAGACTTGCTGCCGCCTCGCCGTAGAGGACCGCGACATCAAAGTCACGATAGGAGCGAAAGTTAGGCGCCTCATCCGCAAGCAGGCGAATGTCACGCTCATGGGAAGCCAGAAGCGATTGGACGACGACGGGTAGGAGCTGACTTGCAATTCCCGGCGGGCTGCAGATCGAAATCGGATCGTCTCGGCTGTTGGCAATGGTACTGAGCCCCGCACGCATTTCATCGAACCCCGCCGCCACATGTTTGAGCAGTTTTACCCCCTCTGGCGTCAGTTTCAACTGATTGCCAACACGATCGAACAGACGGCGATCCAGGCGCTCCTCCAGCTTTCTGACGGCCTGACTGACAGCGCTTGTCGATAGCGCAAGCCGCTCCGCCGCACGCTTGAATGAACATGCCTGTCCAGCTTCGGCGAAAATCTCCAGGCTGCTCAAGGGTACGCCCAGCCGCGACATCGGTGAAGCTCCGCTTAACGAAAGGGCAAGGACAAGTCGTTTGCACCTTCCCGATAGGAAATCTAGTCTCCTCATCAGGGAGACACTGCCGAAATGCTATCGGCAACGGGGGGACTATGCAACGGGACATGACAGGCCGTGTGGCCTTGGTCACGGGGGCTGCACACGGCATAGGTCTTGCAATTGCTGACCGACTAGCGGGGCGCGGTGCTCACGTCGTCATCTGGGACATCGACCGTGACGCCGGCGAACGTACGGTCCGCGATCTTGCCAAGCGCGATGATGCCGCCACCTTCATGAATGTTGATCTTGCCGATCCCACGCACGTCCTTCAAATGGCATGTGAAACGGTGACTCGGTTTTCGGGGATAGATATACTGGTAAACAATGCCGGTATCGTCTCGACGGGTCCAGTTGAAGATATAGAACTTGCTGAATTCCAGCGGTTGATCGCTATTGATCTGACCGCGGTCTTTCTCCTGACGAAGTCCTTCCTTCCTCATATGGCCGCCTCGCATTGGGGCCGCATCGTTAACATCGCCTCCGTGGCCGGCCAGCAAGGGGGAGGTCTGCTGGGCAACAGCTGCTATGCCGCAGCGAAGGGTGCCGTGATCGCATTCAGCAAGGGTATCGCTCGAGAAGCCGGTCCTTTTAATGTGACGTGCAACACAATCTGCCCCGGCCTCACCGACACAGATCTGACTTCGTCACTAACGGACAAGCAGCGAGAAGACATCGTTGCCGCAATTCCTGTTGGCCGGACAGGGCGACCTGACGACATAGCCGAAGCGACTGCTTTCCTTGTCTCGCCGGCCGCCGGCTTCATCACGGGCGTGACGCTCAATGTCGACGGAGGCTTCATGCGATACTGATGCGTCATTGTCTGAACCGCGGGAGGCGGCAGAAAAGCAATGGCGAATTGATGAAGAATGTAAGGAGGAGAACACCATATGAAGAAGACATTCGAGACCTCGGACGGGGCAACACTCGCCTATACCGATGAGGGATCAGGCAAAGCACTGATCCTGTTGCCCGGCTGGTCGCAGTCGGCGGCAATGTTCCGGCATCAGATCGTCCATCTATCAAAAAGTCGGCGCGTCATCGCACTCGACTTTCGTGGGCATGGTCAATCCCCCGATGCGACGCATGGTTATCGGATCTATCGGTTCGCCCGCGACGTACAGGAACTGATGCAGCATGAGCAAATCGAACGCGCTGACATTGTCGGGTGGTCGATGGGAGCCTCTGTGGCCTGGGCAATGATCGACCTGTGCGGCACCAGGCAGATTGACCGCCTGGTCTTCGTTGATGAACCGGCGTCTGTGATGCGCCAGCCCGGAATGAGCGAAGAGGATGTGGTCAATGCGGGTGCCCTTTTTGACAGCGCCACCATGCTTTCAATTGCTGAGCAAATCATGGGCGCCGATGGCCATGCAACACGAAGCGCCTTTCTCGACTCAATGGTGACCAAACAAATCCCGACAGAGCTAAAGGATTGGCTGCTGGCGGAGAACCTCAGGGTGGATCCCCGGCTTGCCGCTAGCCTTTTCGTCAATCACTGCTCAATCGACTGGAGTGATATTCTTACCCGGATCGACCGGCCAACGCTCATCGTGGGAGGCCGTGTCAGTCATGTCGACGCTCGCTCGCAGAAGTGGATTCACAGTCAGATCGCGGGATCAAAGCTGATCATCTTCGACGAGAATGAAGGTGGGGCGCACTTTTCCTTTATCGAGGCGCCAGACCGTTTCAACGAGGTACTCGCTGGCTTCTTGTTGTCGAGTTAGTCGGCGGAGCCGGTCTATCCCTATCAAAATGCCGGTCCGGATTAGAGGCTTGGCGCAGGTTTGATGGGATCTAATCCTCGATTTCCCGGGCCGAACTCCCGCGCCTCGGAGTGCGTCATTGCCGCTCGGAGAGACTGAGCATGGCTCAGGATGCCACCACCCGTGCAGACGGATGAATAAACTAACGCTCCAGCCTCACCCTCAGGCGTCGAGCTCGTTCCTTGAACGCCTCCTCCCCTCCCTCAAGGATGTCGCACACCTGCTGGCGCATATCGGCGTCCTCCATGCCGCCGGAAAAATAAGTGATCGGGGGCAACTCGCCAGGCCCGTGCGGTCCAGCGTTCGCAACGATGATCTGATCTGCGTCGGTGTTGATCACAAGATTAGCGTTGTGGGTCACCATTATGACCTGCCGTTTGGCCTTGGCAGTCACAAACAGGCTGACAAGCTCGTCAAAAATCGATTTCGGATCGAGGTTCTCCTCCGGCTGATCAATGATCAAGGGCCGGTGATCGCTCTCATCGAGCGCAAGGTAGAGCAAGAGCAGGACGATCCCACGGGTACCGGGCGAGAGTTTGGTAATGTCCGTACCCTCGTAGTCGATGCTGTACTCGATCTGGATATGCTCGGTACCAAACAGCCATTTGGCAAAGCGCACCAACCAGCTTCGATAAGCCGCCTGATCATTGCTCGCCACATTGGCGACAGCGAGGAGCTCTTCCTGCCAGGCGTCGGTGAAATGCTGAATGGCCGTGTCTATGGCAGGGACATCGCCTGTTTCCCAAGCCTTTCGCAGGTGAGTGTTGGCCCATTGCTCTAGCGAGCCCTTGCCCTTGAAGTCGCCCGCGCGCCGCAGATCGAAAAGTTTCTCGCCAAGTAAAGCCCATTGTTTCACATCGGCGTGCCGGGAAGCTGAGAATGACAGCTTCTGCAACGTGCCCTTGGCTGCCTGCAATCTATCCACCAAAGGTCTGTAGAGATCGCGCAGAACCTGTTCCTCGGCGATAATCGACTCGAACACACGAAGATAGGTTTCGCGCCGTTGCTTGCTGAGGCTTGCCATCCGCTCGGATGCCCCTTGGCAATCGGCAAGCGTCGTGCGTGTGGTCTCGATCTGGGTGTTCTCTTCTGCGATGCGCCTGACCAAAGCGCCAAACTTGTTCGCGGTCTCGGTATCAATATTGATCAATCCTTGCAGACGCGCCGATTCTGCCTCGAGCACAGCAAGTGTGGTCTTTTCCGGATCGGCATCGTCCGCGAGGTAGGACAGGTTGGGGTCAGAGAGAGGCGCAGGAGCCGAACCCCGCCAGCCTGCTGCATTCGCGCGTGCGGTTTTGAGCTTTGCCGCAAGAGCGGCATCGACATTACCGTGATATTCCAGCAGGAAGTCCTGCCAGTCGGAATCTTCGAGCCGCGCAGCGACGAAGCTTGACTTGGTTTGACGCAGAGCCTCCGGCGCCTTGTTCTGGCGAAAGGCCTTCACCTCGTCTTGCAACGCGAGAAGCGTAGTTTCCTGGTTCGTAAAGAACCGCACGAAAGAACGCACCTTCTCAGCCGCGTTGGCAATGACAGTGAGCCGCTCGGCCCGAACTTCGCTCCCTTTGACAATCAGCTTGTCTCGATCCGTCTCCAGCCCTTTGACGATCTGCTCCTTCTGGGCGATCTGCTGGGTGAGGCCCGGAATTTGGCGCCGCTTTTCCCGTTCCAGTCCAATCTGGTTTGAAAGTGTGGCAATCGCCTCCTCTTCGCGCTGGCGCGCAAGACGAAAGCGGGTGGCACGGAGTTCCAGTAACTGATCGAAACGGAAAGTTCCGTCCTTTTCAGGGTGAGCCTCGAAAATGACCCGTTCGATTTCACCGAGCAGGGCGTCTGTCATACCGTCGGCCGAGCAAAGTTCCTCGACAAACTTCTGTGAAAGATAGCGTGCTCGCGGGAACCGGCCATCCAGATCGGCATCGTATTCGTAATCGAGCAGTTTGCGCTCGGATGGATCGCCGCTGCCCCAATCCAGCCGGACACTGGCTCCCTCCAGCAAATTGCCCGCGCGCACGAGAAACGAGGCCGGACTGAGATGTTCGGAGGCTGCGTCGCAGCCGGCGGCGATTGCGTCGGCAAGCGCCGTCTTTCCGGATCCACGCGCGCCGATGATTGCCACAAGCCCGGGATTAAGCTCGATGATGGGTGTTGCAGCCCAGGGGGCGTTAAGGATCGAAACGCGGGAGATGACCTGCGAGGGCGTGGCGCGGATCGGGGGTGCTGCTCCGACGAACGCCCGCCCGGCCGGATCGATGACCGCCTGACGGAGCGAGTCGAAATGCGCCCCCCCTTTCACCCAGGAATAGCGGTCGCCGTCAGGCGCGCCGATCTTTGCTGTTTCATGGGCGTCGCTGCCGTGAAGACACGGTTTGAGCGCACCATAGC
Organism: Agrobacterium genomosp. 2 str. CFBP 5494; assembly: GCF_900013495.1. Classification (NCBI taxonomy): domain Bacteria; kingdom Pseudomonadati; phylum Pseudomonadota; class Alphaproteobacteria; order Hyphomicrobiales; family Rhizobiaceae; genus Agrobacterium; species Agrobacterium genomosp. 2. The sequence goes on along the minus strand of NZ_LT009722.1, from coordinate 107,971 downwards.
GGGCGCGAATTTCATCGGGAGTTGCGCTGCTTTTGCGACCGAGCCAGAAATCGCGTTGGCTGGCGCTGCTCGCGAAGATGATGTGAGCGAACCTTTCCACTTCCTGCCGCTGCGCGCCTTCGGATTCGCCTCGCATGCCGGAGGTACCGTCATGTTCGCTGCCCGCGACCGCGATGAGGATGTTGTTCCTGGCCCAGTCGATGGCGCGGTAGAGCTCGCTTAACTGTTCGAAGCTGACTTTGAACTGGGTCGCACCGCGCGCGAGCGCGGCCCGTCCCGAAAGAGTGGGATCGATTTTCGATCCCAGGCGCATGAGTTCGTCGGGCGTGCATGTGAATCGATCGCCAGAATATTCGAACGTCAGCTGCGCGAGAAAACGCTGTGTCGCTCCTACGTGATCCGGATCCTTCGGGTTGACGAGAAGATGACAGTTGACCCAATTGCCCTTGACGGTTCCGAAAGCGAGACGCAGCTCCACATTTGGGAACACCAGGTCGACACCGGGGAGCCGGCCGCCAGCTTTCGCCTCACGGACGCGTTCATATGTGTCGAGCAGATAGTAGTCGGTCACGCCAAGCGCGCGAATTGCAGGCGTCGCCGCCTCTATCTTGGCGAGGTATTGCTCCCAGCTGTCGGAGCCATTGAACTGATCATTGAGCACAGTCCCCGGTGCATGAATATGTGGCTCCCATCGAAGCCACCGCGATCCTGAATTTCCCACATTGCCCCCAATCGTCTTTTTATATTTCGCCCCACAAACGCCTCAACGACGTCATTCTCGCAAACCAAGGGCGCGCAGCCACGCGTCGATTTGACCGAACGCGTCCTGCTGCCATTGCTCAGGCGTGCGGCCGTCAAGGATATCCGTCTCCGCGACGAATTTTCGAACACTCGTTGCGCCGTAACCATCCAGCGCGTCGAACTTGTCGGCGATATATTGATAGCCTTGTGCGCCGCTCTTTTCTTCGAGCAAAGGTTTGCAGGCTTCAGCCAGGGCCTCGATCCCATCGGGATAGTTTCTGATGCTGTAATAGATATCGTAGGCATCTTTCTGCTTGTGGCGGCCGTTGAGGGCGTAGCCTTTCATGGCGAGCAATGCGGGAATAGAGCAGACGGCGACCTCGACACGATTGGTGCCGCCGCCAGGCATATCGCCGGTGATTGCGACCAGCTGATAAAAACGCAGGGCAAGATCCGCGCCGTCGGCACGCTGGACAGCGAAATCGCTCAGGATCGGCGGACGGTTTTTGACGATCTCCGCATCACGGGGCATGAGGAAATCGACGACGATATCGATCGGCGCGCCACCATCATCAACCGGTACTTCGCGAACGAGCTGGAAGCGCCGCAGCTCCTCACGCTGCTTATAGCCCTGGCCCATCAAGGCCTCGACCAGAGACACGTACTCGCCGTCTCCGAGAGCTTCCGCATCCAGGCCAAGATCGACATCAAGAGTACCAACGTGAGGCATGTCCTCATTGTCGAGAAGCAGCCAGGGAACGGCACCGCCGATCACGGCGAACTTTCCTTTGAAGCTGCCGAGTATCTGCCCGATCTCAACCAGGACACCTTTGACAGCTTTTGTCGTGCGGTCCTCGTAGTCTGCGGCGGACTGCGGGTCGGGCGTGACTATCTTTGCCATGTAAGAAGGTCCTGTCTGAGGTGTTCAGCCGCCTCGGCGCCGCGCTCTCCTGATACGGCAAGATCGAGATAAGTTTGTACTGGGCTTGTACAGACAACTCCCGGAGCAGGCTCGGTGGCGTCATTGAATAGGCCATGGTCCTTCAGAACAGTGACCACGATATTTGCCCCCGATGTCGCGGGTGACAGTTTGAGAGCAGTGCGCAAGGCCGTCAGTCCGGCGGGATCCGCGTAAAAATATTGGGTCGCTACCCGCCCGTAAGGCGCCAGCCAATGCGCCGCCGAAAAGGATGCGAAAATCGCGTTCCGCCCATCACTCCTTACGCTGAGAACACCCCGCGCCGCGTCCTCCAGAGATTGGCCATGGAGTGTTGTATAGAAGCCCATGCGTTCGCCGGGCGGTGGTTCATAAGCGTCGCGCCAGGCATCCAGCAGCGCGTCGGGGCGCGACAACCGCAGGCCGTCATCTGCGACCTCTGCCCATTCCCGATCCACCAGCTCGCTGCGAACGTTGCTGACATGTCCGAGACTTACCTCTGCGGTGTGGGCGAGATCCGCCACGCGCCATGCGCGATCCGGATCGCGGAGGAGCACTCTCAAAACCTGCGCGGATTTTGGCTTGAAGATGGATTTCAGGCTTCGCTGAATGGCAGGCGGCTTCGTGTCGACCCGACGCTCGATAAAGACGGTATCGAAGACGATCCGCGCATTTCCGACCAGGTCGAGATATCCTACTTCAAACTCATTGCAGAGCGCTTGCGCTTCGGGAGATATATATGGTGCGATGAAGATCGGCATCGCCCGCGGATCAAACATTTTCGCAGTCTTGCGAAGTTGAAGGAGCGCCGCGCGCACATGCCGCGGCTGCCCTTGAGCTTTGACTTCGCAGGCGAGAAAGCGGCTATGCCCTTCCCAACTGAGTTCAACAAGAATGTCGAAACCAGAATTTGATGGCGCCTGTTCGACTTTCATCATCTGAACGAAAGGGACAGCGTGCAACAGTGCGGTGATCGCTTCAGTCGCCTGGTCCTCTAGCTCGTTCACTTCGTTAATAGTTTTCAGCATCTGCTGAAAATGGCCAAACCGGTGAAATTTGTCAACTTATTTCACTCCACGAGTTATGTTCAGCAAATGCTGAAATCCCCGGCGAGATCGCTTCGGCAGAAACCCATGGGTTCAACAGCTATTACGCAAAATACCTCGATGAGGACGGGGCTGCGCTCAAAGTGCCGACGGCGCCGCCGCCACAGGTGGAAGCGCGAACGCGCGACATGGCCGCCCTGGCGTTCAGGGCTCTCGGCTGCGATAGCATGCGCGTGTCAACCTGACGCCGGATATGACATTCGTCGTCAACGAGGTGAACACCATTCCGGGCTTCACCAACATCAGCATGTACGCGAAGGCAACGGCTGACTATGCCGAAATAATCGATTGCCTGGTCGAACACGGGGTAGCTCGGGCAAGCCGCGTCGGCCAAACCAACCGCGAGCATCGTGCTACAAGCTAGCCCTACTCGCGATCTCTGCGAGGAGCCGATTCTTGAAAGTTCGTACTCCGCTGCTTTTGCACGAATGACGTACTTGTAAAGAGTGGGGCCCGACAACGAGGGATGTCGGTGGAGTTAGCACTCTAGAGCTTGCGTGGCGACTGTGGTTCACGACGTCAGCAAAACAACACCTAGGACAAGAACCGCACATCCAACAATACGCCACAGCCCAACGGATTCGCGTAGGATGACCATCCCCATTACAGCTCCGATCATCATGGACATTTCGCGCATCGGTGCCACTATGCTGAGCGGGGCACCCATATTTAGCGCGGTTAGGATCAGAATATAGGAGAGCGGAGATAGCAGTCCTACGCCAACTGCCAGCAGCCAGTATCCGCGCATCGCGGCTCTAGCCCGGCCAGGATCAGCAATCACCAGTGGAGCGAGGAGAAAAAAACGCAGAAGATTGGAAAACCAGTCCAATACTACGGGAGCTATTCCAAGGGCTTTCACCGCATAGGCATCAACCACAGTATAAGATGCAATTAGTCCGCCAGTTGTCGTTCCCCACTTTATACCGGTCAGACCTCCAGGTTTACGAAAAGCTTCGAGCCTGCCCTGCGTTGCAATCAACGCAATCCCGCCAACAACAGCCATGAGACCGGCAATGACCTGGATAGGAGGGCGCTCGCCAAGAAGTAGTATGGCACCGAAAGTTGACAGCATTGGCCCAGTTCCCCGAGCAACGGGATAGACGACTGAGAAGTCCGCCTTTTGATATCCACGCTGAAGAGACAAACTATAGGCGAGATGGATCAAACCGCTGCATACAATAAAACCAACCACTGACCAGTCCCATTGAATAGTTTGTCGCGCGATCAAGTAAATGACCCAAGGTGCATACGCAACGCACGCAACGAAATTATAAGCGAACACAAAGGTCGGGCCGACAGATGACGCACGTTTAGACAGCAAGTTCCACGTTGCGTGAACAAGAGCTGCTAGAACAACAAGGAAAATGGCTGCAAAAGTCATTGTTACTATTTTTTCATTTGATAGTTTGAGCCGTTTATCGCGTAATCCGTAAGGTGCTTAATTTCACGGAACTATCGCCAAAACCATTTCGCGCATTCGCAGCGTCGTTGTTCGGACGAGATCCCTATGTCGGTGAGTTGGTAATGCTCAAGGTCCGCTAGATATCTGCGCTGACGAGACCGATCGGCCCACCGCGCGAGAACTTTTATCGACCAAGTGAGGAGACCATTCATATCCAGGACTCGCAATTTTCTCCAATACATGTATGTCTGTAGCGCCCTAAACCCCTGCAGATAATCGATTTCTTCGAAATAACTATGTGAGGAATACGAACATATGCGCCGATTGCCTTCACTTAATGCCCTTCGTGCTTTCGAGGCGGCAGGTCGCTTGGGTCTGATGAAGCTTGCGGCGGAAGAACTAAATGTGACCCACAGTGCAGTCAGCCGCCAAATCCAACATTTGGAAGAGCTTCTAGGCACGCCATTGTTCGAGGGACCGAAGCATGCCCCTAAACTCACTGACGCAGGCAAGACTTTAATTCCGGGCCTGAGTGCCGCCTTTGATCAAATTGATTCGACGGTTCGCCTCGTGACAGATGCCGAATCCGGATCGTTAGACGTCTCCTGCCTTGGTACTTTCTTGATGAAATGGTTAATCCCACGACTTCATCGCTTCCGGGCCGATCACGGATCGATCGACGTCCGTTTAAGCACGGCGGACTCACCGGTTGATTTCTCGCGCGAACGTTTTGACGTCGCAATTCGTGTGGGCCAGGAGCCGTGGCCCGAGGACTGCGAGGTGTTTCCCTTATTCGCAGAGAAGTTTGGACCCGTTCACGCGGCAAACCTGAATTTGCAGCGGGAGAACATTTTCACATTGCCTCTTCTGCGTACGCAAACCCGCCAATCAGCTTGGGAAAATTGGATCGCTCGATCAAGCGTGAAGGTTGATGCCGAGCACGGAACGGAATTCGAACATTTCTACTTCATGCTCGAAGCTGCTGTGGCGGGTTTGGGCATCTGTATCGCGCCGTGGCCGCTTGTCGCTGACGATATTGCGGCTGGCAGGCTGGTCGCTCCATTTGGCTTTACAGACAGCGGCCAAACGTATGTCGCCTTGCGGCGTAGACAGCGCAACAAGAAGTCCGTCACATTTTGCACTTGGCTAACGGACGCGGCTCACGAATTCGCTCAATCATCGAACCAGAAAGGCGATCACTTTGAAAAACTTTCGCGGGAAACTTCTTCGATCAATCGCGCCAGCAGGTAGATGCGTGGTGCGATAAGCGCCCGTTCAATATACTCCTCGCCAGCTGTGTGAGCGCCGCCACCTACAGGTCCAAGTCCGTCGAGTGTCGTTGTTCCGGCTGCAGCGGTGTAATTTCCGTCTGTCCCAGCCCCGCTGGCCTCCGTTCTTAGGTCCATGTCGATTTCACGATAGATGCCCTGCGCCATTTCCACCAATCTCGCGGTTTTATCGGTCGAAGGGAATGGAGGGCGCCCGCGTTCCAGCGATGTCCGCACCTGTGAGCAGGCAAAGAGCTGTTTCGTAGCGGCCAGTTGAGCCGCGTCGCTTTCGAGACGGTCGAATTCGCTGGGATCCAGAACACGCACGTCTGCCTGGGCCTTCGCCTGAGCGGGAATGATATTGCTCCGCTCGCCGCCGTTCAGAATCGTGAAATTGAATGATGTGCTCAGCTCCGGCCGCTCCAATTGCCTCATCTGCAGAATCTGGAAGGCAATCTCAGTCACGGCATTGCATCCCTTTTCCGGCTCCGCGCCTGCATGCGCAGCTTTGCCAAGGACGTCCAACCGGAAGTAGCCGATGCCCTTGCGTGAGAGCACGATGCGATCATCCGGAGTGCCGAATTCAAGGACGAAGGCGACATCATGTTCTTGCGCAAGCGACCTGATGAGCTCCTTTGATCCCGCCGACTGCTTCTCCTCGTCCGTTGTGCTTAACAGGGTCACTGTCCCGTACGCATCCCGTCCCGCCTCCCGAAGCAGGCGGACGGCCATCAGCGCCATTGCAATGCCACCTTTGTCATCGAGGACGCCAGGCCCGTAGATCCGACTTACCTCCTCTCGCCATGGAAAGGTTTGCAGAATTCCTGCCGGATATACCGTGTCCATATGGGAAACCAACAGAATGTTCGTCTTGCCCTGACCTCGCCATCTTGCAACCACGTTATTTCCCGGCCCGGTGCTGGCAGGGATGAGCTCAATCTCCGCACCGATCTCACGTGCCTGGGACTCCAATTCAACCTCCATTGCATGGATGCCAGTTGCGTCCAGCGAAGGAGATTCAATCTCCACCATCTTTCGTGTGGCCTGTAGGAATGGTTCCACTAGCTGCTTTGAGGCGCGGTCGAGCGCATCCGTTTGTTCTTGGCTCATTGTGGGTCCTGGAGCTCCAGCAAAGACCGCAAAGGCCATGAACATTTGACGGATGGCCTTTTTGTTCATGACGCGCCTCGCTTACAATTTCTGAATGACGGAATGGGTGAATTGAGAGGTTGTGGCGCTTCCGCCCTGGTCAGGGGTACACATGCCTGTCTCTGCCAGCGTCAAATCGATCGCTATCTCGATCGCTTTCGCCGCATCGATAAGATCGTCTCGTTTTGCCCGCCGGCCGAGCCAATCGAGCAGCATTGCACTCGAGAGGATAAGTCCTGTCGGGTTGGCCCTGTTTTGTCCCGCGATGTCAGGGGCCGATCCGTGTGCGGCTTGCGCCATGGCACGTTCGTTACCGGCATTGAGTGAGGGTGCCATGCCCAACCCTCCAGCGATCTCGGCTGCTTCATTGGAAAGGATATCGCCGAACATGTTGGTCGTGAGCAGAACATCGAATTGCCCGGGATCGCGGACTAAAAGCGCGGCCGCTGTATCGACCAGTAATTCCTCAATAATGACGTCCTCAAAGTCCATCGCCGCCGAGCGCACCGCCTGCAGAAACAATGCGTCCGAGAGTTTCAGAACATTGGCCTTGTGAATTACCGCCAACTTCTTGCGGCGCGCCGATGCGAGTTGCAGGGCCTCATGCGCGATGGCGGCGCTGGCGGCGGATGTAATCTTACGCAATGCAAACGCGGTGTCTGGATCGGGCATGAATTCTCCCGATCCGGCGTGCATCGTGCGACAGGCATAGAATCCTTCCGTGTTCTCACGGACGACAACTAGGTCGACGTCAACCGATCGGTCGAATTTTTTACGGCTCCGACAAGGTCGAAAATTGGCGAAGAGATCAAGCCCCGTGCGGAATTCAGCAGATGCGTTGACCCCACCGAGTTCAGCAGTGGGGTAGCTGAAGGTTGAAAGGGGCGCGAGCACAATTCCGTCCGCGGCTTCTGCCGCACTGCGGACGGACGAGGGAAGAGTTGAGCCCTCTTTAGCAAGCGTCGCCAGTCCCAGCGCGCGGCGCTCCAGTGTGAGCCCAAGGTCGCGTTCCTTGTTCAAATAAACGAGGATGTCAGCGCAAGAGGCGGCTATCTCAGGGCCTATACCGTCCCCGTCCAGGATCAAGATATCCATGCGCGTTCGTCAGCTTGCGCTGTCCCTGGCGGCGTCTCTGGCCAGCGCGGCGTCGTAACCAACTTCTCGGAAGATTTCCGCGACGGGGGTGATGATATTGTCGGCTTCCATTGATCTGTCGTTTTCGAGCAAAGACATGCAGATCTGACGCATGGCGAAGTGGGAGGCGCGCAAAAGATGGTTTGCGTGAATAACGATACTCGCGCCTCGTGCATGAAGATCCTGCGCCCGCACATTGTTGTAGGTCGTGGGTACGCAGATCACCGGCTGGGTAAAACCCTCACCGCGGAAGCGATCCAGGAACTCAAAGACGCTGGTAGGCCCGCGTTCCTTCGAATGAATCATGACACCGTGGGCGCCGTGTTCCAGGTAGACTCGTGCGCGCCGCAGAGCGTCCTCGACCGTTTCGCCGGCGATCAAGCTCTCCAAACGGGCAAATATCCGGAAATCTTCGGACAGAAGAGCCTCGCGCCCGCGATAGATCTTTTGGCCGAACGTGACGGGATCCTCGAGAACGTGGGTTGAACTCAAAGAGAGGCTGTTGCGTTTGGGGTGCTGCTTGTCTTCAATGACGACGGCACTGACACCCGCGGATTCAAGGCGAGCGCAGAGATACTCGAACGCAGTGGGATCCCCGCCTGTATCGCCGTCGACAATCAACGGCTTGGAGGTCGCACTCAAAATTTCGTCCACCAGCTCCAGCCGGCGCTCCAGCGCATAGAGCTCCATGTCCGGCAGCGCGCGGGCCGCAGAACTGGTCAGACTGGAGAGCCAGAGCGCGTCGAAGCGGCGGCCTTCGTGGCCATTTCCGACCCCCGACGTTTCGCTAGATATGAGGGCGGAGATTCCACTGTGCGCCTCGATTGCCCGCACCAATGCGCCCGCAGACAGGAGCTGTTGAAGCTTGGCCCGCCGCTTCTCTGGCAGGATTCGATTTCCTATCGTCATTTCTGTTAACCTCCGAGCTGAATTCTTCCTTGCGCAGCAAAACGCGTTGCAATCAATGGCAAGAGGCCGCCAGCGTTGATCATTTCAAGCATGCGGGCTGGCGGCGGTGAGAAGTTTGCGGGACGGACGGCGCCCGCGACCTGGCCGGAATGGAGGTCGACAGAGATAACGTCGCCCTCCGAAACCTGCAGGTCAGCAACTTCGATCGCTATCAGTCCGAGATTCCAGGCGTTCCGAAAGAAGATGCGGCCAAAGCTGGGTGCAATCACCGCGTTGATGCCGGCGGCGAAAAGGGAACTGACCGCCTGCTCTCGAGAGCTACCGATCCCAAAGGTTGTGCTGCTGCAAATGACATCCCTTGGCCGGAAAGTTGCGGCCAGCCCAGGAAAAATGTTCTCGAACACATGCTTGGCAAGCTCGTTTGTGTCGGTGAACATATGTTTGTATCGGCCGGGAATGATGTCGTCCGTCGAAATGACGCGGTCGATCTTCCGGACGCGCAAAAGGGTAAGTACAGTCATGAGGTCAACTCCGAAAGCTTGGGCAGCTCGCCGCGGATAGCGGTGTGAGCCGCGACGAGAGGGGAGGCCAGATAGATTTCCGCCTCCGGATTCCCCATCCGCCCTAGGAAATTCCGGTTCATGGTGGAAAGGACGCGGTCGCCAGACGCGGGGATGCTGCCTTGGGTCCCGAGACACGCACTGCATCCCGGAGGCGAAATGATTGCGCCTGCTCGCACGAGTTTGGTGATATATCCGAGCTCCATCGCTTCGAGATAAACGCGCTGTGAGCCTGGAGTGACAAGACATTGAACGCCCGCCCGAACCTTGGCGCCACCAAGCACCTCAGCCGCTTCTGCAATGTCTTCAAGTCTCCCGTTCGTACAGGTGCCTATAAAGACATAGTTGATTTGCAGGCCCTCGCATTCGCTGATCGGCACAGCGTTACCTGGTGAATGCGGCTTCGATATCATCGGGGGCAAACCGTCGATGTTCAAACTGATGACACGGGGATCATCGGCGGCCGGCAGGTTGATGGGCTGCATGTTGCTCGGGCGTCCAACACCCGGCGGAAGGAACGTGCATTTGGCGCCCATTTCCACACCGAGGTTCGCAACGCTGGCGCATGAGTCGAGACCTAGCTCGCTGAACCACTCCCCGGTCCATTCAACCGCCTTGTACAGAAATGGAAGCTGGGTGTTTTCCGCCAAGGCAAAAAGTGCAACGTCACGCGCGCGGGCAGCCGAGCCCGGACGACCGAGGACGTTTATCCAGACGGTTTCCGGGACACGTAGCCAAGTCTCTCCGGTCACCATCGCCGCTGTGCAGTCTGATGCCCCCATCCCCAATGCTAAGCACTGCGTTGCGCCACCTGTACAGGTGTGAGAATCCGAACCGACGACGATGGTGCCAGGCTCGTACCAGCCCTCTTCTAGCGCGACGACATGACTGATGCCTTCACCAGCGCGGAACACCCGAACGCCCAAGCGCTCGGCCAGACGTTCGGCTTCGCGCAAACGTGCCGCGATATGTTTGTCAGGGGCGATAACCGAATGATCAAAGAAGATCCCGATGCGCTCGCGATCGAAGACTTCCGAAAAGCCGTGCTCTGCAAAGAGCCCGGCGATGGTCGGGGAATTGCCGTCCTGAAGGTAAACCCGGTCCACGCTCGCCGTCACTAGCTCCCCGGGGCTGACGAAGTCGCGCTTGGCGTGACCGGCAATGATTTGCTCGACGAGCGTGGGGCTGTTCATTGGGCCGCCTCCACGGAATAGCTATGCTCCTTATAGAGATCGCAGAACTGGTCCGGAGTAAGTGCCGCGCCTTGACGGATCGCGACGGCGCGCACCTGGGTGAGGCACTCCGCCAACTTGTCCTCGTCGACGGCGATCCCATGGTTCTCGAGCACACTGCGAAGCGTGGCCCGGCCCGAGTGCTTGCCGATTACGTACCGCCGCACATTGCCGACCTCTTCCGGAGTAAAAGGTTCAAACGTGCTGGTATCTTTCAACATGCCATTAACGTGAATTCCAGATTCATGAGCGAACACGTTGTCGCCGACCACTGGCTGCCAAGCGGGCAGAGGCTGATGGCTTGCTTCGGCGACGATCTCGGCCAGTTCCTTGAGGTGCTTGGTCCGGATTCCCAGGTCGCGGCCGTACAGGTGCTTGAGCGCCAAAGCCATTTGCGCCAAATCGGGCATGCCGGCACGCTCGCCCATTGCATTCACGCAAACATGGAAATAGCGTGCGCCGGCGTTCAGTCCAGCCAGGGTATTGGCTACAGCCAAGCCGAAGTCATTGTGGCAGTGGCATTGCGTGTCGATCGAGGAAACGCGGCCGACGGCTTCCACACGCCTTCCATATTCCTCCGGCGACAAGATGCCAATGGTATCGGAAAGACGAAGCCGATCTGCCCCGGATTCCGCCAAAGCGCCAGCATATTCCTGCAGGAACGAGATTTCGGTCCTGCCGATATCTTCTGCGCTGATCGAGACGAAAACATCGCGATCCTTGCAGTATTTGATGATTTCAGCAGCACGTTGGAGTAACCAGGAGCGATCTTTGCCAATGCTGCCCTTCAGGTGGACACTGGATGTCGGCAGCCCGATGTGGACGGCGTCGAATCCCATGTCGATCGTGGCGGCAACATCTTCCATGATGCCACGGTTCCAACCGATGAGCCGCACCTCATTCTTCCGCTCCAGCATCTCGTGCAGGGTAGCGAGCTCTTCCCCGCCCATTGCCGGGATGCCGGGTTCGACCCAGCCAACTCCCGCCTCGATAAGCTTGTCGAGAATTTTGAGTTTGGTTTCTTTGGAGAAGGCTACGCCTGGGGCCTGTTCCCCGTCGCGCAACGTCGTGTCCTCAAGAATAATATCATGCCGGATCATTTGAGTGCCTCGCCTCGTTGTGTCATGAAACTGTCACAAACGTTACGTGTGCAGATTTTCCTAGGAAAACGATGAATCCGAACTTCTTAAGTTCCGGAAGGGCTAGAACATTGATAAATCGAGAAAGGTCTAAGGTATTTTTCAATTTTAACGCGTAAGTGATCTCGTTCGTCTCGCTCATATTATCAATCGAGAAGGATAACTTGCGAATTCAAAAACATCTGCCAGCACTATTGTCAGATTGTTGATTGCCACTGAGAACTGACCCGTCGCAGCCGCCGGGTCAGTTCTCAGTGGCAATCAACACTATGGGGACATCCAAGGGGAACCAGACTTGCGGGCCGCGATCGTTGCGCATCTGGCTGTGTCGCGCGGTGTACGGTGCACGGACGAGCAGTTGTTCATTACCGCTGGAACGCAGCAGGCCCTCGATCTCGCCTTTCGCATTCTGGCTTCGCCCGGCGATACCGTCATTGTCGAAGACCCTTGCTACCCACCCGCCCGACAATGTCTCGCGCTCAATGGCGCGAAAAACATCGGTTTGCCGGTAGATCGCGATGGCATCATGACCGAAAGCCTATCGGACAACCAACTGGAGCCGCCGGCGCTGTTTTACCTTACACCCTCAAACCACTTTCCGGTCGGCTCCGTTCTTTCCCTGCCGCGTCGGCTGGAGCTTCTTGCCTATGCGCGCGAGAACGACTGCTGGATCGTCGAAGACGATTACGATAGCGAGTTTCGTTACGAGGGGCATCCGATCGCATCGCTACAAGGGCTCGATCAGGCCAATCGTGTCCTATACACGGGCACGTTCAGCAAGGCGCTACTGCAGAGCCTGCGCCTCGGTTACCTCGTCGTTCCGGTCGAGATTGTGCCGGTGTTCAGAGCAACCCGGCCAGCGCTCGATCGCTGCCCACCGACATTCCAGCGACGTGTCGTCGCCGATTTTCTGAACGAGGGATATTTTCCTGCGCATCTGCGGCGGTTGAGGGAGCGGCTCCGCGCTTCTCGCGATCTGCTTGCCGAACTGCTGAAGGATCGCGTCAACGAGTATCTCGACGTCGCAATACCAGACCAGGGAATTAACCTGACGGCTCGCAGCACAGGCACATGGACGAGCGATACCGCCATCTCACAGGCCGCCTTGAGCAAGGGCGTGGTCGTTATGCCGCTTTCCCGGATGAACGTCACGTCGTCTGATACGTCGCGATTGATGTTCGGCTTCTCCGGACTTTCAGTACAGGAAGCCGACAGGGGAACGCGGCTTCTGGCCGAAGCTTTCAAGATGTAGGGATTCGCAAAAGTCCCAATTAAAGTTTGATTTTTGCTACTGGGTTTTGCGCCGTTGCAGAATATCGATTTTTGCGACAAATCCACATGCGAACGCACCGCCGACTGCTTTATAGGTAAAATGTCCTGTATCATGCCTGCCGTCGTTCTCATGGTCGCCTTCGGTGGAGACCCTTAAGAATAGGACGCTTGACGCAGTCCGTTGGATCTTAGTAGCTGGCTACGTCGATACCTTCTCCACCGCCTTCAGTCGGGCACATCTGATTGCAGATCAATCTCGAGCCCGCGTTCGCCATCGTCCGGTTCCTCGCTGATTGCGATTGGAATATCGCCAGCAATCAGCTTCTCCTTACTGAGGAGACCCGCATCCTCAAGCGCCTCCCTGTCCGGCAGGTCGTGCAGGCTCTGAAGCCCGAACTGGGACAGGAACGTCTTCGTGGTCACCAAGGTGTAGGGCGCGCCCGGTTGCGGACTTCTAGGCCCCGACGCCACAAGCTCCAGCGAGCGCAGATGAGCGATCGTATCGCGGCTGACTTCCTTGCCGGTCATCGTGGAGATTTCGCCGCGGGTGATCGGCTGATGATAGGCAATGATCGATAGCACCAGAAGATCGCCCTGCGACAGCGACCGCCCCATAGGTTCGACCCCCGTAAAGCTTCGGATCGCGGCTGCGAACCTGGGACGCGTGCGGTGCTGCCAGCCGCCAGCGACCGATACCAGATCGTAGGGCCGGTCGCGCAGTTCATCGCGGATGTCATCAATCAAAAGATCGATACTGCAGTCGCGCCCGACGAGCACAGCGAGTGTCTCGCGGGTCACGGGTTCTGCCGTCGCAAAGATCAGCGCCTCGACACGCCCCATCCATTCGCGCCAACGCAGTTCAGGTGGCAGGTCGGAAAGCTCCGCGTCAAGAAGCGGCTCCTGGCGTTTGGTTCGACTCATAATACCCAGTCTGGAATGCAAGCGCCCATTCGTTGTTCTTCCGCGCTCGGTTGATAATTGACGGACCGGATCTGCTGCGGGTGTCGAGCGAGCGCCAAAGCGTGTTGCCTGGCAAACGGAGACGAGAGTTCCGTCCCGCTCTGCAGCCGTTGCGGCGATAGATCGCCAGCGTCCTGCGAAACGAAAGTCGAGACCGTCTCACTGCCACAGGCTAATGCCCGGCTGAAGTCAGCGACACTCGAGGGCTGGGTTATCAATGCAGCGCAGACTATAAACCCGAGAAGTTCCAACCGCTCCCGGCCTGAAGATCGCGACCATCGTTGAGCAATCCGGTCGACGAAGTCCGGCCATGTCATGCCCGTGCGATCCAGGTGCTTGGACTGAGCTGTTCCTCGATTGGCATATTGTTTCTTCATCGCAGTTCCCTCCCTTATCCAAGGTGGTGTGGGTTACAATCCATAAAGCCGGAACGTCGGACGTCCCGTCAGTTCGCGCACGCCTCCGAGTGCAACCAGCCGCTCGAACAGGCGCCGGCTCGAGCGGTCGCTTACTGTCCGGCCGGTCTGAGCTGCCTGTGCATCTTCGCTGATCAGGATCGCCACCATGGCGTCGGCATCCTTGCTGCGCAATTGCGGTGCCAGGGCCAGCAGTCGGTGCGCGCGCCGTGCCAGATCAGCGTAGAGATCGAAAGCCGCTGTCGCCCCTCGCCCGTAGGCAAAGGCACAGGCGGTCTGCCACCGTTGCGGATCGGCACGCGGACCGCCGGCGAAACGCAAGTCATCCCGCTTCAGATGCGCGGCCAGCAGCGGCACGGGAACTGGCCAGTTCAGACGCCGGGCAAGTACCGCATCGGCGAGCCAGAGCGCCAGCGGGCGGCTGTCAGGACGCAGAGTCAGGCTGGTTGCGACCGTCGCGCTCGCCGCCTCGATCGGGTTCCTGGTTCCGACGCTCGCCGCCAGGGCATTGTCGATGGCCTCCTGCGCCGGTGCGTCGATAGTGAGCGACAACAGATCGGCGAAGATCACCAGCCATTCGGCGTTGAGTGATACTGGCCCAAGTGACGATCCCCGTCCCAGCGCCCGCCAGGCCTGCAGGATCCGGCCGGCGGGACCGGGATCGTCGCCGGGCCGGGTCAGGTAGAGATGATCGCGCAGCGCCGCCGCATCTTCCGTGCGGCCCTGCAGGCGGACGACCGCTTCCGCCGATTGAAGCGCCAGACGCTGGCGCCAAAGCTGGCCCAGGGGATGGTGGCCACGGGCGATCTGGTGAATGCTGCCAAGCGCAGCACCGGCGAAAAGCTCGGCGTCTCCGGCGGCTTGGCGGGCGCCGGCGGCGCGCGCCCAGTCCGGCACGGGTGGGAAGGTCGGTGGCAAATCGGGTAAGGTACGGGGTCGTGAAGCCATGTCACACGCTAACTTCAAACGGCGCTTTTGACAACACAGAACTATATAAACCGCCGTGCCCGTCGTCACATAAAAACGTCCGATAATCTTGCATTATCGGACGTTCATGTCATTATAGAGAAATGGCGCAAATCATCGAGCAAAATGCCAATATCCACGTCGAGGAGAGCCCAGCGACGTCTGACAGGACGGCGGCTTCGAATGATATTACGGGGGCGTCGCTGTCGGCCGAACCCGCAGCGCTTGGTGACGCCGACCTGCCCGATATCGTCGATCTCGTGATCGCGATGGGCAAGATGCCGGAAGAGCCTACCCCCTCCCCTCTCTCGGGCTTGGCCACTCCCCGCCTGCCAGCGCATCTCGAGGCCCTCGCCGATCGCGCGCGCGATTATGTCGAGGCGGCGAGTTCCGCCAACACTCGCAAAGCCTACGCTTCCGACTGGAAGCATTATGCTGCCTGGTGCCGGCGGTCCAACCTGGCACCCCTCCCCCCACATCCACAGACCGTTGGCCTGTATATCACGGCGTGCGCCTCCGGAACTGCTGAACGAGGCGCGAAGCCAAACTCCGTTTCGACGATCGAACGCCGCCTCTCCTCGCTTTCGTGGAACTATACGCAACGCGGGCTGACCCTTGATCGCAAGGATCGTACGATCTCCACCGTGATGGCCGGCATCCGCAACAGTCATGCGCGGCCGCCGGTGCAGAAGGAAGCCGTGCTCGCAGAGGATATCATTGCGATGGTGGAAACACTCGACCGCGGATCGCTCCGCGGCCTGCGCGATCGTGCCATGCTGCTGATCGGGTATGCCGGCGGTCTGCGCCGCTCGGAGATCGTCGGCCTTGATCTCAAAGCAGATCAGACGGAAGACGGGCGCGGTTGGATCGAGATCCTCGACAAGGGCATGCTCGTCACCCTGCGCGGCAAGACCGGCTGGCGCGAGGTCGAGATCGGCCGCGGTTCGTCCGACGCCACCTGCCCTGTCCTTGCCGTCGAGACGTGGATCAGGTTCACCAGGCTTGCGCATGGTCCCCTCTTCCGCCGTGTGACGGGGCAAGGCAAAGCTGTTGGGCCTGACCGGCTGAATGACAAGGAAGTGGCGAGGCTGGTGAAACGCGCTGCAATGGCCGCCGGCGTTCGCGGCGATCTTAGCGAGATCGAGCGGGCTTTCAAATTTTCGGGCCACTCACTACGGGCGGGACTCGCCTCATCCGCCGAGATCGATGAGCGCTACATCCAAAAACATCTGGGCCACACTTCCGCCGAGATGACGCGACGGTACCAGCGGCGACGGGACCGATTTCGAGTGAATCTCACCAAAGCAGCAGGGCTCTGATATCGGGAATGGAACATCATTCGCTACCTGTTGCAAAAACCAGGTTTCTGCGCCGTCGCAGAAGTCAGACGCAAAATCGAAGCGCTGGGGATTTTCACTAACGCTGAAAGACATGCGATGTGATGCCTGACGGACATAATCGGTCGACTCCATTTTCCTTTGCAAACCTGTCCCGCTGTCGTGCGTTCGCATGACAAGTCGGGGTGCCCCTCCATGCGAAGCTGCGTGGATGAAGCACCGGGACAGGAGAGAAATCGTGGACATCTACAGTCTCGCCATCACACACATTCGAGCCGAGACTCGACCAGCGTGCATGATTGCTTTGGGCGAGGATCGCTATTACTCAAACCACACGGGCCTGCGCTTCAAAGCAGGGCTGCTTGGGTCGATCGCCACGGCAGCCGCCATGATCGCGATCCTTGGCATCACCCTGCCCTGAGCGGCCCCGTGGAATATGGTTCCGACCGTGCTATGCAAATGCCTGGCATTTTGCGGAGATCATGGATGGACGAACGCGAGGCTGAAAAAGACGCGATCCTGGCAGTGCTCCGCAGCGAGACCGAGGCATGGTTGCAGCGGGACTTCGAAACATTGGCGAACCACTGGGTACAGTCGCCGCAGACGCGGCGAATGGAATATTACGCCTCACTTGGGGTGCGGGTCGATGAAGGCTGGGACGTAATTGCCGCTCGACTTAAGACGATCGTGGAGCGTTTCCCGCAGAGGCGCGCTTTTTCGGAGCATGTTCGGTGGGACAAGATCAACGTCATCGTTGCTGAGAGCATGGCGTGGGTCACTTACGACCAAATCGGGATCGACGGCGGCGATGACCTTAAACGCGAGCTAAAAATTCTGCACAGGATCGATGGGGTCTGGAAGATCAGTTGCGTGGTGATGATGGAAAGTACCATCAAGCAGGCGAACTTCCCGATGATCGAGGTTGACGCAGATATGCGCATTCTGTGGACGAACCGTCTGGCGCAGGAGCGGATACAGGGCCATCAGGGGCTCGCCATCGCTGCTGGTCGACTCCGCGCCAAGCGAAGCGAACACGCCTCCGTGCTCCGTGAAGCTGTCCGCTTGGCTTTTCGTGAGTTGCAGGGGCAGACACGACTAACCTTATCGCCGAAGCAGGCTTGGCCGGTGATCCTTGGCGAGGATGCGGCGGGGGTGCCGATGCACTGCTGGGTCCATCTTGAAGATGGCAAGGCGCTAGTATCATTCGATGATGCGCAGACGATCGCGCGCCGGATTGACCAGGCGCAGGAAATCTATGGTTTGTCGCCGGCGCAGATCAGGCTCGCCCGTCTCATCGTCGATGGACACGATCTGGCGGCCGCCGCCGAACGCCTGAGAGTCAGCACTAATACGCTACGCACTCAACTCCAGCGTATTTTTGACAAAACTGGCGTGCGTAGTCAGGCCGCGTTGGTGCGTTCACTGCTCAGCGTTGAGGCACCCAACAATTGACCGAACCTTGGGGTTGCTTCATTGCTCACTTTCCAACCGCAGACGAGATAGCTGTCGTCGAAATCCTGATTTTTCACGGACGAGGCAGCTCTTCATGCTTGTGTCGCCGGTCTTGGTATGGTGCTCGTGCCGCCGATCCTCACGGCCAGGGAAACACGATCCGGCGCGTTGGTGGCCCCGTCTGGATATGAGCCGGTTGAAATTGGATCACCGGTCAGAACCGAGAGCAGTGCGCAGTTCTGTAGCTGGATGGTCGCCGAAGCCCGCGGCCTCGGATAAGGTGCTGTCGCAGGTCTCGAGAATTTCGCGATAGGAATGGAAACAATATTGGCAATTCGTGTCGAAATAGAACGCCTTCCAAGTGACGATGTGCAACGCTTAATCGACGAGGGTTTGGACATCTTCAACGCGGAAAAGGTGGGCCCGGATAACGCAGAAGATTTGTGGGTTATCGCGCGCGACGGCAATGGAGGCGTTCAAGGAGGCCTGAAGGGACGCACATTTTACTCTTGGCTCTTTATTGACTGGTTATGGTTGTCTCCGGCGGCAAGAGGGCAACATGTAGGGATACAGCTCCTAGGCCGAGCGGAGATGGCAGCGCAGGCACGGGGTTGCATCGGTTCTTACGTCGATACATTCAGCTTTCAAGCCCCCAACTTCTATCGCAAAAACGGCTACGAAGAATTCGGGCGGATCGAGGGCCTTCCTCCTGGCCATGCTTGCATCTGGCTCAAAAAGACATTCGAAGAGCCGCAAAAATCCTAATACTTGCAGCAAGATCGCCAGCTCTGAATTCCCAAGGAAATTTCTATCGCAGATAGCAGGCGCAAGAGTCAGCCCCGCACGACTGAGTTTTGCGATAGACCGAGCGAAGTGCGCGGCTTGCTGAAAACAGCGATTGCGGAACAGACGCCGAGGAACTGCATGGCTACCCCGATTGCTTCGGCTAGCGTTGGGAAGCGCCCCTCGAACGCAAAGCCGTAGGCGAGGCCAAAGACCGTTTCGGCAACGATAAGCTGGGCAGCGAGAGCCAGCGGCAGGCGGCGGGACGCGATCACCCAGCACCACGTCGCAAACCACGAGCCGGCCAGCCCCATCACCAACGCCCATGCGATGAACCGGAAGGTTTCCGCTGTGGATGCCGTATTTCCGAGATCGAACGAAACCAGTGGCAATAGGAGGAGACTCCCGACCGCCGCCCCGATGCCTTGCAATCCCGTCCATTGCAGACCGTCCGGTGCGTCCGTTGACCGCATGACCCCCGCATTCACCAGACCGTAGGCGATCCAGATCGCCAACGCCGCGGAACTGGCGAGAGCACCGAGCAAAATTGACCCTGTATCCGCAACGTCGGCCGCGCCTATCGTCGCGACGTTCACACTTGCCACGCCGATAGCAATTAGCGCCAAGGGCGGCGCGAGAGCCTTCCATGGTGCGCAGCGGTCTCGGATATTGGCGATAATCGCCAGGAACACCGGCATGGTGCCAATGATGACAGGCGGAACGGCTGCCCCGGCGAGTTGGACTGCAAAGGCCGCACTGATGAAGTACCCGACGTATCCGGCGCCGCCGAGTAGCAGCCCGATCAAAAGCCGCGATGGCGCAATACCAGTGGGCCGGAAGCGTCGATCGGCCATCAACAGCAGGCAGGCCAGACCGAAGATGCCATAGCGCGCAATCGTCAAATCCCAAGCCGTGAACGGCCCGATGGCGCGCGGGGCGATGAAAGTCAGTCCCCATAGGGCGCAAGTGGTGAGGCCGGCGATGATCCCGAGCAGCATGGTTTTCTCCTGTTGGAGCAATCATGCAATGCGGTTTGGCTATTTTATATGGAACTTTGAAAGCTGTTTCGGTAAATTAACTACCATGTCGAAAGCAAAGACACCTGAAAACCTTCATATTGGAAAGTCGACGCTGGACGCGACCGACGCGCGGATTCTCTCCGCACTCGATTCCGATGCCCGCTTGTCGATGAGCGAGCTTTCCCGCCTTGTGGGTATGTCCGCGCCGAGCGTATCGGAACGCGTTCGCCGCCTTGAGGCCGCTGGCGTCATCAACGGCTTTACGGTCGATGTCGACACGCGCGCCATCGGGTACCAGATCAGGGCAATGGTGAGGATCAGGCCGCTGCCCGGCAAGCTCCACTTTGTTGAACGGCTCATTCAGGAGCGCCCGGAAGTTGTCGAATGCGACAAGATCACCGGTGATGATCCCTTCTTGGCCCGTCTCGTCGTTCATACGATCGAGCAGATGGACGATGTTCTCGAAGCGCTCTCGGAACACGCCGTCACGAGCACGGCCGTCATAAAGGGAACATCCGTCAAACGACGCTTGCCGCCTCTGTAACAAACGTCAGGGATATCGCGTCCCAAGTCTTCGCTCGGGCAAAAACACGGCCTCAGAACGTTCACACATGTTCCTGTCGATGCCGATCTCGTCGCTCTGGCGACGCAGGCCTGGCTGACCTACGGCAAGGGCCGCCACCCGGCATCCCTAAGTCTTGCTCTTTATGGGCAACGACTTTTCGCAAACCGATATCAAGGCGGCGTGATGCGAAGCGGTGCTCATCTCGACAACGATCGACGCGGTAAACCCACTTCCCCGCCTCGCCACCGGCGGCGCTAGTTCCCGGTCTACCTCCGCAGTTTCAACCGCACGGATCGGGCCCGCACCTATATCGAGGCAGCGAGTTCCGCCGCCACCCGCAAAGCTTTCTCCAGCGAGTGGTACCATTTGGACGCGTGGTGCCGTCGCTCCGGGGCATCTCCCCTCCCCATCCAACCCACACACCACCGGCCTCTACATTACCGCATGTGCCTCCGGCACGGCCGAGCGAAGCGCGCAAAGGCCAATTCCGAGTCGACCATCGAGCGCCGGTCTGTCTTCACTCTTCTGAAGCTTCGCCAGTCCCGCCAATGGAGAACGAAGCGGTAATGGCTGCCGATATCGTCGCTATTGATCGGCCACGCCGGCGGGCTACGGCAGAAACGTCATTTGCGATCGCTTTTGGACGGCTCGATCGGGACCAAGTCCAACTCGACAACGGTATCCTCACAGGTGAAGGTTTGAAAGATGTCATCAATCAATGCGCCAAGACCCGGTTACTCGACACCCCTCAGCCAGCGCTATTTCGGTGTGCAAAAAGTTGCCAGCCGGAAACTTTTCTTACTCGTGGCTATTTATCTCTTTATTTCAATACGTTACCGGAAATTTGCATAATCCGCTTCTTTGAGAAACGGGCGAGGGGGCGGTTCAGCTTACGCCTGATCCCGACCCCGGGCCGCGTTCGTCGCGCGGGGCTATGGGTAGGCTCGGGCTTAAGCAATTACAAAGGTTGAGTGCACGGTCGTCCGGAGGACGTGATCGATGATTTCGTTCCGGCAAAGACAGTCAGTAGCCGTGCCTGCAGAATTAATTCGTTGATACTCTTGCAGGTTCGCTCTGGAGCACGGACAGGATTGGCGCAAGTAGCCTGAACAAAACCATGCCCTCGCTCAAAGTCATTGCGTTGACATTCTCTCCCGCACTCGCCATTCGTCACGTCATCAGCACGAGCATGAGGATTGCAGAATGACCTTCGACGACGAATTCGGAGTCCGTGAGGTAGAATTTGCTGTTCACGCGGCACAGGCCGAAAGGCTCTTCGTCCGGGGCGCGAATGCTCTCAACGACCGGTACTTCGATAATCAGGCGAAGGAGAACCACATCTATGGTGTAAACAACGCACTGAACCAGCTTTTGGGAGACGCGGCCGTATTGGTCGAGGGAGGCGGGCTCTCAAAGACTGCAGAATATTTCATGCGGTTTGGCGTACTGCGGCGCCTCAGGATGCTGATAGCTTCATTTCGCAGCTTCCAAAGTATCATAATGCCCGATCGTGCTGCCCCACTAACACTCGAACAGTCTGACGAAGCGTGCCGCGACCTCAACGCGATCTACATCAACATTCTCGGCCTACTCGATAACTATGCGTGGACGATTGTCCATCAGGCAGGCAGTGCCGGCACGCAAGCCGCAAGACCACTCTCCATCAGTCTTTTCAAGCCTGCCTTCGCTGCAGATCCGAAACTACAACACCTTGCCACCACATTATCTCCGTTTTCTACCTGGGAAGAAGATGTAAAGAAACGGAGAAACCCCGCGGCACACCGCATGCCGTTGTATGTTCCTCCAGCAGCTTATGACTCTGAGGCAGCAGCAGCTCTTGAGGAATACGACAGGCAGATCTCTACAGCGTTAAGGGCTCAGGAGTATGGAACGATGCAAGAGCTGCATCGAAGGCGGGAGCAGCTCGGCATATTCGTTCCAGTTTTTCTCCACGACCCTGAAGAGGAAATATGCGAAATCTATCCTACTTTGCCCCAGGATATTGGACAGATGATCAAGATTGGCCGGGTCTGCCAGTCGTTCATACGGGCAAACCTCCTAACACCTGGCGCGCTCTTTCCTGCTGGCTGACACGAATGCAAAAAGATGGCTGGTCGCTCGACATTGTGAGCTCTCAATCTCGAGGTAGAAGACCCGCGTTTCGAACTGGCTCCTCTAAAGCTTTCTGTTCGTATCCCGCGCCTTGATAAGAGAGCAGCTCAGTGTTTGATGTCGCTATTCTAATATCGCCAGCTCTCACGATTTCAGCAGCCTGTCTTGGAGCGACGGAACCTGGCCTGAATTCCGCAAGATCCTTTTCATTCCCCAGGACCGCAAAACCGTCCGGGAAAATTGCCCCGCCAGCCTGCTTGGCCGCTTCAACGATATCATCACCGAATTCAGGAAGGTTCTCCAGAGAATGTGCTTCGGGCGCTTCCGCTTCGATGTAGGCGAACACGCGCTTTGCGATCTCCAGGTCAATTGCCAGGCCATTGAACCAGCGGAACGTTGTTTGTTTAAACGCGACCCTTCCATCCTTGCCAACCACGAAAGATTCCGGCGCAATTTCTTCACCAAGGATCCAGGTGCGGTCGAGCCAGACAACAGTCGAAAAACTCTGCTCGGACGGACGCCACGCACGCGCGCGCGCAGCCTCTCCAACTTCCGGTCCGAAAAGAAGGGTTAGCACGCCGCAGTAGCTTCCGAACCGCACTCCGGTGGGATCAGATCGCTCTTCGGCAGCTGACCCTTCGACAGTTGTCGGATCGGCTGCATCCGTATGGTGGACGAAGATTTCTGCCCCTTTTACCGGTGTCATCCAGCTTCCGACAGAAAAGCCGTGAGAGGCAATCCAGCTGCCGATCTTGCGACCTAGATAAGGCTCAACCTGATTTTTGTAACCGTCCTCAACGCGTTCATTGAACGCCTTCTTCGAGGTACCCTTTGTTGCCTTGGATTCGGCCAGTGCCACAAAGAAATCATTGCTGCGGCTGAAAATGAAATCGGGAGATCGAGCTGTCGGCTTCTTTCCGTGCACCACATGGCTTTCAAAATGATCGACCCATCGATATCCGTCGCGGGCCATATGAAGATAAGCGATGCCGTCTCCCACCAGCCCCGTCATTGCCTTCCTGACATAGTCTTTCAGATCTCGAGATGAGTCCAGAAGTGCGAAGCGTTCCCCTTTTTCATCAACGTGGCGAGCGATCAGATGCCTGCAAAATGCTACATGAGCTCGCGCTGCTTGCTGGTCCATTCGGCGCCGACTCGAGCATTGGGCCATCGCCCCATACAGTTCTGCTGGCGTAAACGACAACTCCATGCTTCCAGGCTCCCGGCCCATGATCAATCGCGAAGACGTCGGCCGGTGTGCACTGACCTGTTTCACGCTCAAGAGTTTACGCTTTGCTCGCCACATGGAGTGCCCTCGTTAAATTCTCCGGTTCGGCCTTAAGCTGTTGCGATGCATCTTGACCAAGGATCGAAAAGTTGTCAGCCGGAAACTTTCACAATCTATCGCATTTAATGGTTTATAATCAACGGATTAGTCCCCCGCGGCGTTATGATGTCGCTCTCAAGGACTGGTTGTTCGCCCTTAGCAGCGCAAACAGCATCGGGCCAAGCGAAAATTCCCCTCGCCGCGCCTTCGACGTCAAGTCTCGGAGATAACCGCCGGCCGAGTTTATATGTCCTGCACGTTCATAAATGCAGGCGATAGCAATCGCTGCCGCCGCTTGCCCCATGACTTCGCAGGCCTCCTCATATGCCGACGGACTGACGCCGAGCGTCGAACGAGCAGTTACGGCCGCGGCCATCAACTCCCGCCAATTCCCGATCGATCCTCCGGGGCCGAAGTTCCCAATTTCGGGGCATGCCCTCAGAACCATCGACAACGGGAAGGTCTGCGGCTCGTCTTTCAGCTTAGGCCGGCTGTTTGGCTCAGGTCTTTCCCCCGGCTTCTTTTCGAAGCGAGGTTCAAGTTCATGGATAGAGTCGGTATTTGAATTCTGTATGTGGCAACCAGATGCGATGTCATTGCCATCGGTTTTTTTGGATTCTTCTCGTGTTTCCAACATCCTGGACACTTCCTCGTGCAGAAGCGTCATTTCGTCGAGGCTCGATTCCAGGTCGCCAAGCGTTGGCCTCCTCTTAAACCGCCCTACGATGTTGATAAAGGCGTCTTCCGCAGCATGCCAGTCGCCAGCAACGCCTTCCGTTAAGCCGACGGTGATAAGCTTTCGAACATCTCGCCGCACGATCGTCAGCCGATCTTTCACTAAGCGGTAGCGGCGCTGCTCGGCCGCAACCTCCTGGGCCAGCGCAGCGAATTCAGCGGCGCGGCTTACAAGAGGGGCAAGGTTAAACCCATAGGCATCTTCAATTCTGCCCTCATCGTCTTTGCGAGCATATCGCTTTCCATTCGGGCTGTCCTTGCGGATGATGATGCCCGCCTCGACCAAGGCCAAAAGGCATTTACGCAATGTGGTTCCGGCTATGCCGTTTGCGCGCGCGGAGAGCTGGGCGTTGGATGGAAAAACGACGAGGCTGCGATCGGCGCTTAATTCGGTGGCTGGAAAGAACGACAAGAGAGCGTTCAAAACAGCGAGCGCGCGATCATGAATGCCGAGCCTAGAACGAGCGTCCCCGACGTCCCGAAAGACACGCCACTTATCCACCGAGGCTTCCGCCGGGGCCTGTTCAGTTGCCTGTTGACGCCGCACCAGGGCAAGCGTCATCGGCCGCCGCCCAAAGGGCGTCGTTAAATAACCAGTTTCCATGTCCTTCACCTTTCACAAGGCAAAGAAAAGGCTACGCCGGATCGACGTTGACTCTTGACTGTGATTCCAGGAAGTGCGATTCTCTAAGCGACCAAACTGAGAGAGGCCTTCTGGAACACCGTTTCGGAGGGCTTTTTCTTTGCGCTACGGATACCTTTCTTTGTTTCGCTTCATCTACTGCCTCGTCTTTTTGAACGATGCATAGATTTCGGGCAGGGCCGACATCAGGTACTCGCCGAATTCCGGCGCCGCCTTCTTGTCGATCATCAGGGTCAGTGTCTTTTTATCCTGTCTGAAGCTGGCAGCCTTGACGCCATCGTCGGCCTGCCAGACTTCCGTTTTAAACTTAGCGCTTTTCGTTTTCTTCGGCGCCACCGCATCAAAAATACGGGCAAAACGTTCGTCCGAGGCCATGGACATGATTGCTTTGTCAGAAAGCAGTGCACGCGCCGTTTCAAGTGCTCCATCTGCGCTCAGTCGTGAGGACAATTCGTACCAGCGATCACGCCCTGTTTTCGGAGCGGCACCGATGAGGCGAATGACGTCGGCTGGCAACTGGGTCGCCGCTTGGATAAGCCGCGACAGGTTGCTCTTATCAACTGCAAGCGCGGCCATGATAACGGAGCGCTGATATCCATTTGCCTCAAGCTGCGCGGCATAAAGTGCCCGCTCGATGAAGGAGAGATCTTGGCGTGCGCTGTTTTCCTGACCCTGAGCCAGGACAAGCTCGTCGTCCGTCAGAGACCTGATCGCGGCTGTGATCTTGACGCCTGCCGCCTTGACTGCGCGCAAGCGGCGGCGGCCATATGCAATCTGATAACGGCCCTCTATCGTCGGATGAGGGCGGACAAGAATTGGAACCTGCTGCCCGTTCTCACGAATGTTGCGAGCAAACTCTTCGAATTGATCGTCATCTTCGTCGAGCCGATCCGTAACGGCCGGCGCATCGATCAAATCAGGATCGATCTCGGTCAAACCCTGAGACTTCAGAGCCTCAATCGAACGAGATACCGCCCCGATTGCACCCCTTGGGGCGTAATGGGGCGGAGCCGCGACTGTAGAGGTTGACTCACCCGTGTGGTCCGTCGAAGTCAATGAAGCCTTGAGCTCCGAGAGAAGATGTTTTCTAGCCATCAACTTTCCTCTCGCGTTTGGCACAATTGATTGTCTCCGCGCGCCCTAGAAGGGGAGGGGGGGACGAGTTTCCGGCTGGCAACTTGCCGCGAAGGATCGATTTTGCGGTCGGGGCGGGCCTCATTTGCGACCCCACGATGACTGGATAAGCTGCTCAATCTCGCTGTTGACGTTGTCGAGCGACTCCATTGCTCGATCGTAGGTCGCCCTCGTAAACTGATCGCGGCTCACTTCGTAAAGTGTCTGCTTGGTGATGCCAGCGTCAGAAACGGCCGTGCTCTTCAGCATAGGGTGATTTAAGACATGATCGCCGAACATGGTTCGCATAAACGACACCATCTGATTTTGCGGTCCATCACCCGGCTCATACCGGGTGACCAGGTAACGCATCCAGTCATAATTCATGCTGCCCCCGGCATCTGCGACCACGCTTAGAAGCTCGGAGGTCATCAGGAGGAACTGGCACATCGACATGACATCGAGCATCTGCGGATGGACAGTAACAAGAACCGCCGTCGCCGCGCAAAGAGCCGAAATGGTCAGGAAGCCGAGCTGCGGAGGGCAATCAACGACAACGACGTCGTAGTCATCAGCCACGGACGCAATCGCGTCATCCATTCTCGTAAAGAAGATATTCTTCCGATCATTGGAGCTTAGTACCTTTGCGGTATCGTGTTCGAACTCCATCAGCTCGAGATTGCCGGGGACAAGATCCAGATTCGGGAAGTAGGTCTTCTTGACGACGTCCCTCATAGGTCGACGTTCTTCATCATAGCGAACGGCCCCGTAGAGCGTCTCATTGTCCTTGACGTCGAACTCTGGCTGGAACCCGTGAAGCGCGGACATACTCGCCTGCGGATCGAGGTCTATTGCCAAGACCCGATAGCCATTCAGAGCAAGATATTGAGCGAGGTGCGCGGCCGTCGTCGTCTTGCCGCTACCACCCTTGAAATTGACTGCCGTGATAACCTGAAGATGCTCACTACCGGAGCGCCTTGGCGAATAACGGCGGTCACCCTTGCCGTTCTCGTCGAGATACTCGCGCAGCGCCTGAATGGTGTCGACGGAGTAGGAACGGCGATTGTTATTGCCGATCTCAGGCTGAGGCCCTTTTCCTTCGATTGAAAGATGGCGGAGATACCCGTCGTTTACTCCAATGAGCTTCGCCGCCTCGGTTGACGAAAAAGACCGGAGCGTCTTGCGTGCCTCCGGCGGGTACAGCTTGATGCGATGCTCGTGCAATGCGCCAGAGAGGTCTCGCGCGTGGGCCGCTATCAGTTTATGAATAGCTTTTTGAAGCTGGGCGGGATTTTCCACGTCGTCCTCTCGTACACACGGTAATTTTCGTAAACACACCTTTTTGCCGTCGATAGGACAACCCATTCCACCGCGTTTTGCAAGAATTTTAAAGTTAACAAAGTCTTAACGCGATTTGCTGGTTTCGAACGTCTCCCGGACTCATTGTTAGATTCCAGCGGGTTACCGCAAGAAGCGAAGAGTTAACTCTGCAGATCTTTCCTGTGACTCAATCGCCACCGTCCAGCGAAAATAGAGTGTCAGGGGCCGAATCGCAGCAAGCCTGACGGAATCACTTGCACACTACGAGATGCAAATTTGCACCTCGACAATCTGCGATCTTCACGGTCTGTCTCTTCACACACTCAAACGAGGAGACGGTTTCCCCCATGCTTCAATCGCACTCCCGCCTTGTCCGCAAATTGCAGGATGCACTTGGTGAGCGGCTTTGCATTGCCCTTGACGATCCGACCGTCGTTGAAATCATGCTCAATCCGGACGGCAAACTCTTCATCGAACGCCTGGGCCACGGCGTAGCTCCGGCTGGCGAGATGGCCGCGACAGCTGCCGAAACGGTCATTGGTTCGGTGGCGCACGCCCTCCAGTCGGAGGCCGACAGTGACCGCCCGATCATTTCGGGTGAGCTTCCCATCGGAGGTCACCGGTTCGAGGGATTGCTTCCACCAGTGGTCGGCGCGCCGACGTTCACCATCCGTCGTCGCGCGTCGCAGCTCATCCCCCTCGAGGACTATGTGAACACAAAGATCATGACGGACGCGCAAGCAGCGATCATCCGCAGCGCTATCGCCAACCGGCTCAATATCGTTATCGCCGGCGGAACCGGATCTGGGAAAACGACACTTGCAAATGCCGTGATTGCTGAAGTCGTGACCGCCGCACCGGAGGATCGGATTGTGATCCTTGAAGACACCTCCGAAATCCAGTGTGCCGCAGAAAATGCCGTCAGCCTCCACACGAGCGATACCGTCGATATGGCCCGGCTTCTCAAGAGCACAATGCGCCTGCGACCAGATCGCATCATCGTTGGAGAAGTCAGAGATGGTGCAGCTTTGACTTTGCTAAAAGCGTGGAACACCGGCCACCCGGGCGGCGTGACGACAATCCACTCAAACACCGCGATGTCGGCGCTCCGGCGCCTCGAGCAACTGACAGCAGAGGCAAGCCAGCAGCCGATGCAAGCGGTCATCGGCGAAGCGGTCGATCTGGTGATTTCGATCGAGCGCGCCGGCCGGGGGAGGCGGGTGCGGGAGGTCCTTCATGTCGAGGGTTTCAGCGGATCCCGTTATCAGACAGAGCACTATCCGCAAATCGATGAGGACAGCCATGCCGCATAATCGCTCCCTTCGTTTGGGAATAGCCGCCGCGTTCATTTGCGCATCGATTGCCGCTCCGGCGTTTGCGGGTTCAGGAGGGAGCCTCCCGTGGGAGGGCCCACTCGAACAGATCCAGGAATCAATCACCGGGCCGGTCGCGGGCTATATCGCGCTGGCCGCCGTCGCGATCGCTGGTGGCATGTTGATCTTCGGCGGCGAGCTCAATGATTTCGCACGGCGGCTGATGTATGTCGTCCTTGTCGCCGGCATCCTTCTCGGTGCCACCACGATTGTCGGCCTCTTCGGTTCGACGGGCGCCTCGATCGGGATTGGGCAATTCGCAGGCCAACCCACAACGCCGCCCACCAGCGCGGAAGGGGAGGGGGGCAATGGCTGAGCCAAGGGTCAATCTCCACCGCAATCGGGTCCACCGCGCTCTTTCGCGCCCAAACCTCTTGATGGGTGCTGACCGGGAGCTTGTGCTCCTGACCGGGCTTGCGGCGGTGATTTTGATTTTCGTCGTGCTCACAGTCTACTCGGCGCTCTTCGGGATATTGATCTGGATTGTTATCGTCGGCGTCCTGCAAATGATGGCAAAAGCCGACCCAATGATGCGGCAGGTTTATGTGCGCCACATGCGATATCGGCCGCATTACCTGCCAACGTCTTCGCCCTGGCGACAGTTCTGAGGGTTTATGATGGTTGCTTTGCGCTCATTTCGCTCCGCCGGCCCATCGTTCTCGGAACTCGTCCCTTATGCGGGGATCGTCGATAACGGAATAATTCTTCTCAAGGACGGCAGTCTGATGGCGGGTTGGTACTTTGCTGGCCCGGACTCTGAAAGTGCAACCGACTTTGAACGCAATGAGCTGTCCCGGCAGATCAACGCGACCCTGTCGCGGCTGGGTTCGGGCTGGATGATCCAGGTCGAGGCGGTCCGCTTCCCGACTATCGACTATCCTTCGGCTGACCGAAGCCATTTTCCCGACGCCGTTACGCGCATGATCGATGACGAGCGACGCAACCACTTCGCGCGGGAGCAAGGGCATTTCGAAAGCCGGCACGCCCTGATCATGACGTATCGACCGCCGGAACGACGCCGCTCCGGCCTGACCCGCTACATATACTCGGACACCGAAAGCCGCACGGCGAGCTATGCCGATACCGTGCTGGAGACGTTTCGGCGGTCGATTCGCGAGATCGAGCAATACCTTGGAAATTCGGTTTCGATTCAACGCATGCTCACCCGCGAGGTGCCGGAGCGTGGCGGCGCCAGGGTTGCCCGCTATGACGATCTTTTTCAGTTCATCCGTTTCACGATCACTGGCGAAAATCATCCCATTCGGCTGCCTGAAATCCCCATGTATCTCGACTGGCTGGTAACAGCGGAGATGGAGCACGGCCTCACTCCGCGGGTTGAGAATCGTTTCCTCGGCGTCGTGGCGATTGATGGACTACCGGCGGAGAGCTGGCCGGGTATCCTCAACAGCCTCGACCTGATGCCTCTGACCTATAGGTGGTCGTCACGCTTCATCTTCCTCAACGCCGAAGAAGCAAAGCAGCGGCTGGAGCGCACGCGCAAGAAATGGCAGCAGAAGGTTCGACCGTTTTTTGACCAGTTATTCCAAACGCAGTCCCGCTCGATTGATCAGGACGCAATGGCGATGGTCATGGAAACAGAGGACGCGATTGCCGAAGCGTCCTCACAGCTCGTGGCGTACGGCTACTATACGCCAGTGGTCATTCTCTTCGACGAGAGACTGGAGGCTCTGCAGGAGAAGGCTGAAGCTGTCCGCCGCCTCATCCAGGCCGAAGGATTTGGTGCGCGCATCGAAACCCTGAACGCGACCGACGCCTTTCTCGGAAGCCTGCCGGGGAACTGGTACTGCAACATTCGGGAGCCCTTGATCAACACCCGTAATCTGGCAGACCTCATCCCACTCAACTCGGTCTGGTCGGGAAGTCCGACGGCGCCATGCCCGTTTTATCCGCACGATGCGCCGCCGCTGATGCAGGTAGCGTCTGGTTCGACGCCGTTTCGGCTGAACCTGCATGTCAACGACGTCGGCCACAGTCTGATTTTCGGTCCGACCGGCTCGGGCAAGTCCACCCTTCTTGCGCTGATCGCAGCGCAGTTTTGCCGCTATGAGCAAGCCCAGGTCTTCGCCTTTGACAAGGGTAACTCAATGCTGCCTCTAACGCTCGCTGTCGAGGGCGACCACTACGCGATCGGCGCCGAGGACGGGGAGGGTGCTAAACTCGCCTTCTGCCCGCTTTCGGATCTGTCGAGCGATGGGGATCGCGCCTGGGCATCCGAGTGGATCGAAACTCTCGTGGCCTTGCAGGGTGTTACGATCAATCCGGACCATCGCAACGCCATTTCCAGGCAGATCGGCTTGATGGCCGCAGCGCCCGGCCGATCGCTTTCCGATTTCGTCAGTGGCGTCCAGGCGCGCGACATCAAGGACGCGCTTCATCACTATACGGTCGACGGGCCAATGGGACAGCTGCTCGACGCAGAGCATGATGGCCTGGCGCTCGGCCGCTTCCAATGTTTCGAGATCGAACAGCTTATGAACATGGGTGAGCGAAACCTCGTGCCGGTCCTGACCTATCTGTTCCGCCGCATCGAGAAGCGCCTGGACGGTTCGCCGAGCCTGATCATCCTCGATGAGGCTTGGCTGATGCTGGGTCATCCGGTTTTCCGGGACAAGATCAGGGAGTGGCTCAAGGTTCTGAGAAAGGCCAATTGCGCCGTCATTCTCGCGACGCAATCGATCTCAGACGCCGAGCGTTCAGGCATTATCGACGTCCTGAAGGAATCCTGCCCGACCAAGATTTGCCTCCCAAATGGTGCTGCCCGGGAAACCGGTACACGGGAGTTTTATGAGCGGATCGGCTTCAACGAACGGCAGATCGACATCGTCGCGAACGCCATCCCCAAGCGGGAATATTATGTGACCTCGCCAGACGGCCGCCGGCTTTTCGACATGTCACTTGGTCCGGTTACGCTGTCTTTCGTCGGCGCGTCCGGGAAATCCGACCTTGCCCGCATCCGGGCGCTTCAATCCGCCCATGGCAAGGAGTGGCCGGGGCAATGGCTCATCGAAAGGGGGATCAATCGCTATGCGTAATGGCAGCCGGTTTCAAAAAACGCTTAGGGCAATCGCCACTGTCTCCATAAACCTCGGCCTCGCATTGTCACCGACTCTATCCTTCGCCGGCTCCGCGGCCGGCGGCGCTACAGAGTGGACGCAGCTTCTCAATAATGGCGAGCTGATCTCGCTGGTCGGCCAATCCGGTACCCAGATCGAAAACCAGATCAAGCAGATCACCCAGCTTGCCGAGCAGATTCAGAACCAGCTCAACATTTACCAGAACATGCTGCAGAACACTGCGCAGCTTCCAAACCATATCTGGGGAGAGGTCGAGAACGACCTCGATCAGCTGCGAGACCTCGTAGATCAAGGTCAAGGCATCGCGTTTCAAATGAGTAACGCGGACGACCTGCTGAAGCAGCGGTTCAAAAGCTACGCTGATCTAAAGACGAGCCTGCCTAATGCTGAGAGCTTCTCGTCGACCTATCAAACCTGGTCGACCACGAACCGGGATACGATTTCGAGTACTCTCAAAGCCGCAAGCCTGACCGCTGATCAGTTTGACAGCGAAGAAGAGACGATGAGCGCGTTGCGCTCAATGTCGCAATCGGCCGACGGCCAGATGAAGGCCCTGCAGGTTGGCCATCAGATTGCTGCCCAACAGGTGGCCCAAATGCAGAAGCTTCGGGGGATTGTCTCGCAGCAGACGACAATGATGGGAACCTGGCTGCAAAGCGAACAGACCGACAAGGATCTTGCCCAGGCTCGCCGCGAGAATTTCTTCAATGCCGATGTCCAGTCGGTCCCGACCGGGCAAAAAATGGAGCCGCGCTGGTGACCAGAACCGTTCTGATCGTTTCCGTCCTTGCAGGCGGCTGCGCCCTCGTCGCTGTATCTGCCGTAATCTTTGCCCAAAACAGGACCACCGCTGCGCCTGAGATGAGCGGAGAGCAGCGCGCCGCACGTGAGAAGTTCTTCGGGACAGGCAAGGATCTGTCCCCGATTGAAAAGGGGCAGGAGATGCGGCCGAGATGGTGAGGCGTGATTTGACGCGGATCTTCCTGCTTGCCGGCGCGACCTGCATTTTCTTGGCGGCACCGGCCATTGCACAGCAAGGTCAAGTCCTCACGGAATTGGAGAACCAGGTTTCCACGGCCGCAAAAGGCTGGGAAACCACCATTATGGATGCAGCACAGTCGCTGTTCTGGATCCTCGCCGGGATCGAAGTTGGCATCGCGGCGGTGTGGCTCGCGACGCAGGCCGCCTCTCTCGACAGCTGGTTTGCCGAACTTGTCCGCCGCATCATGTTCATCGGCTTCTTCGCGTTCGTCCTGACCCAGGGGCCAACCTTTGCCAAGGCGGTTGTCGATAGCCTCTTTCAGATCGGCGCTGGCGGCGGATCCGCATCGCCCGCCGAAGTCTTCGACGCCGGGATCCGCGTTGCATCCCAGATGTCGGAGCAGGCGAAATTCGGGGTCTTCGAAGACAATGCGCTTGCAATCGCAGCTGTGCTCGCGATGGGCATCGTCGTTATCTGCTTCTCGCTCGTGGCTGCGATTTTCGTATCCGTTATGGTCGAGATGTATGTGGGGCTTCTCGCCGGCATGATCATGCTTGGACTGGGTGGATCGTCGTTCACCAAGGACTTCGCCATTCGGTATCTTGTCTATGCCTTTGGCGTCGGCATGAAGCTGATGGCGCTCGTGATGATCGCCAAGATCGGCTCAAATGTTCTTCTTGGTCTCGCGCAGGCACCGACGGCCGAATCCGATCAATTCATCACAACGCTGGCGATTGCCGGAATCTCCGTCGTTGTTTTCATAATCGCTCTGTATGTTCCCAACATCATTCAGGGCGTGGTGCAGGGGGCCTCCGTGTCCGGTGGGATGGAGACGATCCGCCACGGCGGCCAGGCCGCTTCGTTTGCGGCGGGCGGAGCCTTCCTCGGTGCTGGTGCCGTCGGAGCAGGGTTTGCGGCGGCGCAGGCTGCGAGGGCCGGAGGGGCCTCCGCATCGGGCGCGGCTCTTCGAGGCATGGGAGCCGGCTTCACATCCGGCGCAATGGCGGCCGGATCAGCAGCTAAGGATAAGGCGATCGGCTCTCCCGGCGCTTATGCCGGATCGATCTTGGGCCTCGCGAACGCCAAGCTTGATCAGGCTCGCGGCAAATCATCGTCCTCCACTCCGCCGCCAGAACGGCCGGATAAATCTTAACAATCAGACAGGAAACGAGCATGGCAGCGCAACGCGCACCGGATAATCCATATCTTGCGGCGAGACAGGAATGGTCTGAGCGGTATGGCTCCTACGTGAGAGCCGCCTCTGCATGGAGGGCTGTCGGAATCTTGAGCCTGGCTATGGCCGTCATAGGTTTCGGCTATGCGCTGTATCTGAGCACGCAAGTGAAACTTGTGCCCTACATCGTCGAGGTCGACAAGCTCGGCAACACAGTGTCGGGAGGTTTCCCGCAACAGATCGAATATGCCGACGCCCGGGTCGTGCGCGCCACGCTGGGGAATTTCGTTGCAAGCTTTCGCTCCATTACACCCGATGCGGTGGTTCAAAAGCAATATATCGACCGCACTTACGCACTGCTGCGGACAAGTGATCCCTCGACGCAAAAGGTCAATGCCTGGTTCCGCGGAAACTCGCCTTTTGAAAAGGCCGTGAATGCGACCATTGCGATTGAGGTGAACAACATCGTCGCACTCTCCAACCAGACTTATCAGATCGACTGGACAGAATACGAGCGTGACCGGAAGGGCAAGGAAGTCGCAACTCGCCGGTTCCGCGGCATCGCCACCGTCGCGATCACTTCACCGCAGGACGAAGCAACAATCCGGCTCAACCCGATCGGGGTGTACGTGACCGACTTCGACTGGACCGCACAACTCTAAGGGCAGGGAAATGCAATGGGGACCCTATACGGATATGCAGCGGTTGGCTGCTTGCTTGCACTGGGCGTAACGGCCGGCGCACCGACGCCGGCGCTTTCGCAAAGCCTGACCAACAACGAGGTGAAAGGCACCAATCTGTCCGGAAAATGGCGCGGTCAGGCGGGATTGGTCACGCGCGGCCCAGATGGGAAGGTGATCTTCCTCTTCGGCGAGACCCAACCGTCTGTCGTATGTTCACCTCTTCAAGTCTGCGATATCGAGCTACAAGGTGGGGAGATCGTCCGCGATGTTCTGGTTGGCGATACTGTTCGATGGAAGGTCGAGCCGGCTACATCGGGCGCCGCGACCGGGCAAGCAATCCATCTGATCGTCAAGCCCTCCGAACCCGGCCTGGTAACCTCGATGGTCGTCACGACATCTCGGCGGACGTATCATATCCAGCTGAAATCGCATCCCAGCCAATACATGGCACGCGTCGGCTTCGAATATCCGGAGGATGCGTCGACCAAGCTTTCGGACATCAATGCCAGGATCCAGTCGATGAGTGGACCGGGCGGCGGCGTACCGCCGGAACAGCTGGCGTTTTCCTACTCATTGAGCGGCAGCGCGCCTTGGCGACCAAAGCGGGTCTATTCCGATGGCCAGAAGACCTACATCCAGTTCCCGCGCGCAATTTCCGGTCAGGACGCGCCCGTTCTCTTCGTCGTTTCGGGAGGACAAAACCGCATCGTCAACTACCGGCTGAAGAATGACATGATGATCGTCGACTACAATATCGACAAGGCCGTGCTGTTATCGGGAGTTGGCTGGAGGCAGCAGAAAATCACCATCCGGCGGGGAGGCTGAAACATGTTGCGTCGCTGCCTTCTGCCGATTGCCTTTTGCCTGAGCCTTGCGGGTTGTCAAAGCGCAACCGACGGTCTGACCACAAGCGCCGCCTCCGTTGACGTTACGGAGCCGGCAGCGAGCGCGATTGCCGGTGATATGGCGGGGCGCTTTGCCGAGCAGGCCGGATCGACCGCTACGCCGATCAGGCTCAAGAAGGATAGTTCCGATTTTGCCGTCTCACTGGAATCTGCGCTGAAGGGATGGGGGTTCTCCATCATTGGCGACGAAAAGGCCACAAGCGCGAAAGACGGGCCCAAGCCTGTCGAGGTGGCTTATTCGATTGTCGCCTCCGATGGACAGGTCCTCGTCAGGTTGTCGACGGACACGCTTGAGCTCGGGCGTGCGTACTCCGTCACCAACGGCGTCGCGACGCCTGCAAGCCCGCTTTCTTTGATGAAGCGCAACTGAGGCGGAAACGATCATGGTCCAATCTCTTCAGTTGGGAACAAACGGCTCTGCCGACACCCAGGGGATGAAGCGCCTCAATCGCGTCCCACTCTTTCTCGGTATCGGCATCGCGGTCGTTTTTCTTGCAGTGCTCGTGTACGGGCTCTCCTCCCGTGGGCTTCGCTTCGGTCATGACCTTCCGAATGAAGCCGGATCGAATAGTCCGGCGTCCAGTTTTGCGGAACAGATGAAGCGGGGTGTGAAGGATGGTATTATCGGTGATCAGGAGGAACAGCCTGTCTTCCAGCCCACCCCCGACACGAGCAGGACGGTCGTCAACCAACCTGTTGAAGCCGAAGCTAAAGAGGAACCTCGCGACACCCGACGGCCACGCATGGAATCGGATGAGGAATGGAACGCCCGCATGCTGCGCGAGCAGCGAGAACAGATCGCGCGCGAGCAGCAGCGACAGCGCATGGCGAGCCTTCAGGCAAAAGGCGCCGCCATCGACTCGCCGTTGAAGGTCGACATATCGGACATTGCCGCAAAGGGAGGCCATGCCGACAGCACGACTGAGCGCACACAGGGAACGACGGGTCCAAGCGGTGCCTCAGATCTTTATGCTGCAGCGTTGAGAGGGGGCATAGCTGGACAAGCCGGGGATCCCAACGGCCAGGCTTCGAAAGAGGATTTCTTCAATGCTGACATCAAAGAGCTTGGCTACCTGCCCAATCAGGTCGTGCTGCAGCAGTCTCGATACGAATTGAAGCGTGGCTCAGTCATTCCCGCTACCTTGATCACCGGCATCAATTCGGACCTACCTGGCCGGATCACTGCCCAGGTGAGCCAGAATGTCTATGACAGCGCGACGGGTCACTTCCTGCTGGTGCCGCAGGGGACGAAACTCTTTGGACGCTATGACAGCAAGGTTTCCTTTGGCCAGAGTCGAGTCCTCGTGGTCTGGACCGACATCATCTTCCCGAATGGGTCTACGCTGCAGATCGGCGGCATGGCAGGGACCGACTCTGAGGGGTATAGCGGCTTCCGCGATAAGGTGGACAATCATTATCTGCGGACATTCGGCTCCGCTGCGCTCGTCGCTCTCATCGGGACAGGCATCGACATGGCGGTACCGGAAAGCTCGACACTTGCCACTCAGGATACGGCGTCGGATGCAGCCCGGCGAAATTTCGCGGAAACTTTTGGTCGGGTTGCCGAGCAAACGATCTCTAAAAACCTGAATGTGCAGCCGACGATCAACATTAGGCCGGGCTACCGGTTCAACGTGATCGTAGATCAGGACGTCATTTTCCCGAACCTTTATTCGAACTAAAAATGACTGGCCAGCCTCCGGCCTCGTTGCGCTTCACTCAATTTACCGAGTCAAATGGGAACCGTGTTAATTGAGGTGCAGATTTTGGTACGGCTGCCAAATCATTACCTTTGATATTGTCGTTCGCTCCAGGATTCATAAATGCTTGACTTGCGCATAAACCTGTTGCCAAATTGTGATTGGCAACAGGTTTATGTAGCAGAACATGTTAATCGGCTACGCGCGGATTTCGAAGAACGACGGCCAGGAGGCGGCAACCCAGATAGAGGCGCTCTGGGAAGCCGGTTGCGAACGTGTATTTGATGAAAAGGCATCAGGTGCTCGATGGGATCGGCCTGAGCTTCATCGGTTGCTTGACCAGCTGCGCGACGGAGACACCCTCGTCGTCTGGAAACTCGACCGACTCTCCCGTTCGCTGAAGGATCTTCTCCATATCCTGGACAAGGTGGAAGCAGCCGGCGCCAGCTTCCGGTCGTTGACCGAAGCCGTGGACACTTCGGGCCCGGCGGGTCGCATGATGATGAAGATGCTCGGGGCATTTGCCGAATTCGAGCGCGCCATGGTACGCGAAAGAACTCGCGCGGGATTGAATTCTGCTCGTGAACAAGGCCGCGTTGGAGGCCGACCGCCGAAATTCAATGATGAACAGCGCGCAGAAATCATCGACATGCTCGAGGCCGGCCGGAAACCGGCCGATGTGGCACGGCTGTTTCGTGTGCATCGAGCAACCATTGCGCGGCTGACGGCAGCGATGAAGTTTGAACAGGATGAAGATTCGGACGAGGCGCGTACGGTCGGGGTTTCCTTGCTGTCGCCCAAATCCAGCGCGGACAGGAGACCTCCCCATGTTAAATGAGCGAGCCAGCATCGAAGAAATCAGAGGGTTTTATGCCCGCCTCATGGCGGCGGCCAGCAGATCGTCTGATCCGCGGCTTGAGAGAGCTTTCGAGGCTGTCCCTCGCGAAGCTTTTTTCCCTCCCGGCCCTTGGAAAGTCATGGTTAACCTCCGGTACTTTGAGACGCCGAGCGCTGATCCAGTCTACCTCTATCAAAATGCCCTCGTGGCGCTGGATGCACAAAAGGGGATCAATAACGGCGAACCTTCGCTTCATGCGGCATGGATAGGAGCGGTAGCGCCACAGCGCGGGGAGGCCGTCACGCATGTCGGCGCAGGAACCGGGTATTACACCGCGATCCTGTCAATGCTCGTCTTGCCCACAGGCAAGGTTACCGCATTCGAAATCGACGGGAACCTGGCCGGAGAGGCCACGCAGAACCTCGAACCGTTTGAAGGCGTAGATGTCATCACGGGTGATGCTACGAGGAAGCGGTTGCCGCTGTCGGACGTGATCTACGTGAACGCCGGCGTGGCCGCACCGCCGACCGAGTGGTTAAGGGCGCTGAAGCCCGGCGGACGGATGATCTTTCCGTGGCGACCGAGCGAGGAGGTCGCGCTGACATTGCTGGTGCGGGCAGAAAACGGGGGCTTTAGCGTCACACCCCTGATGCCTGCCTGGTTTATTCCATGCGTGGGCGCGTCGAGGGAGGTCACTGCTTCCATGTTGCCAGCCAGTTTTCCGGAAGCTCGGTCCATTCGCTCGCTGTGGAGAACGGCCGATCGCGCCCCTGACGAAAGCGCGATAGCCATCTATCCCGACGTTTGGTTCTCCACCGAGCCTGCCAGTGCGATCCATTGAAGTTAACTTTGGCAATCTCCTGGAGCCAACTTGGGAAATGACCCTCGCCCGGTGGGTAATGCGCTGCGCAAAGTTCCGGAAGATATCCTCGCGGGTATTTTTCCGTCCCGAAATCGTCGCGGTCGCTATCATCTTGCGCTAATAGCACCGATACCATTTCACATCCTTCCGTGAAACCGAGCCTTGCGGCCGATCCTCCATCATCTGGCAGCAATCGGCCCGGCCTCGTGTCGTTTCGCTTTCTTCGGCGAGTTCCTCGTAGGATGACACTAACCGGGATGGCTCCCCTCGTCTTCGCTGGTCTGATCCACGTTTTCCCGGAATGTCTGGTCGCAGCCTTCGCGATCTGTTGGCAAAGTTTACCACTCGCTGCCAGTGAGAGTTCATCCGTTGCAATTCTGTAGTGGCGTGGTAGAGCCGCAAGCGCTATAAGCCCTCTCGAGGTAGTACGCGCTATCTCGCGGGCTTAGTAACCCGAGCATGTCGGTTTGGCGTCCGCCGTTAGGACGTCGAATTCCTCGACCTATGGTCGGGGAGCCATGGACTCATGTCCAGGTTCCTCGGAACTAAAGGTCCATGGGCCGGCACATGCTCGGTTACTAACTCCCCGATCGCCAGGGGTCAGGAACAATGCGGGGGCGTACCGCGCATTCGTTTGGGAGGAGCCATGTCCAAAGAGGAAAATGGCACGATTGAAGACGTAGACCTTCGTCCACTCGTCGGGTTGCTGGCAGGTGTACCTGAACGGATAATAGAGGGACTAACCGTCGAAGCGATCAAAAAGCACCGTGATCTGGTGGAAAAGGCTGAGATACTGTTTCAGAACTTACCGACTAACGCGCAAGGCGGCATCGACGGGAATGACGCGGCTCAGATTGACTATTTCGCAGCGGCCATCGAAATGCACGCCCAGATGTCCGCTCTGACGACACTCTTGAAGATCCTCGGTCGGACACCGAAAGTCTGACCGCACCTGATCAAATCAACCCACGGCGTATCGCCAAGGCAACCAGTTGCGTGTTATTGCACAGATCGTAACGTCGCCGCGCGTCCGCCAGGGCTATCCGAACGGTGTTGTACTTGACGTTCTCGATATCTGCCGCGTCTTCAACCGTTTTACCCTGTTCAAGCCACCGGACGTAAGTGGCCTCTTTCGGGCTAAGGTAGACAGTTTCCTCGATCGAGGGCTGCACTTTAAGCTGGTCAATACGAGCGTGTAATTGCGCTACCGCTGAAGCGGCCACTATCGCATCAATGTCGTTCTCAGTAGACAGGTTGGCCTTGGAAGACGCAAAAGTGAGCATTGAAATCGCACCGTTGGGTGTCGCCACCGGGATCGAGACGCCGGACCGGATATCATATTCGCTCGCATCTGCGAAAAATCGCCGCTCCTCTTTGCTCAGCGAGGCCTTTTCTGATTCTCCGGACCACGCGAACGCGCGACGCCATTTCTGGGCCTGGCGCACGACCGGGTCCAGGTGCCTGAAATTTTCCTGGTAATATCGCTCTTGCCATTCCGCCTGATAGTTTGAAACTGCAAAAGAATGACCGGGTCGGAGGTTGACGAACGCATATCCGGAGAAGTCGAACCGATCGGCAAGCTGCGAGAGTGCCGCTTCGAGGGTACTTTGATCTCGAGCGATCGCAGTAATGTCCAATAGTCTTTCGAGCCAATGGGCCATCGACAACCTCACTGTATTTTTAGCACTGCAACCCCACTTCGCCCGACCGCGAAGCGCTGGCTTGCAGCGCGCGCTAACAGTGATGAGCGACCAGGCGGCGCATCGCAAGTTGCATTGAGTGACCGATTATCAGATACAATGAGACGGTTGTAGCGCGAGAATGTACGATTGCAAAGATTTAAAATGGCGTCCTGCTAGGCGAAATTCTATACGCTTATCTGCCACGAGCAGCTGGTCTATTGGCCGTCCCAGAACGCCGGATATGCGATTATTTCTGTCCGCCGATTCGCGACAGGTCAATTCTGATCCCAGCGTCGGCCGCGCTAGCGGGGTTGGATGTCGACGCAGCTGTCTGACCACCAGGATCGGACTCAGGCTCGTCCGGCGGGCGGCCGGTTTTGGGGATTGCTTCGAAGAAGGTAGGACCGCCAGGGTCATCTGCCCTGAACACATTGCTCCCTTCAAAACTGCCGGTCCTCCAGGCATAGATGGCGTCATCCAGCATTTGCGGTAGAAGTTCCGTGTTGGTCGGGTGCCCATACCATTTGGTAACGATCCGGGCAATTTTTGCAAACATGGCCGTGCCGGTCCGAAGGTTCTCGCAGGTGTCGAAGATGATCGCCCTTAGTTGCGACGCATCGCTTGCTCCGATCCCCGCCGGAAACTGCGTCAGGCCGACCCGCACGACTGCATGACCCACATATTCCTTCACGACTTCGAGCGCCTCGTCCGCCGAGCGAGGCCTCGGTATCAGTACGAGACGGCCGTTCTCTTTGACGGTGATAGCAAGTGGATCGTCGCTCCCGACAGCCGCCACAAACTGCTCGACAATCGCCGGGGGGAGGGCAGGATCCGCACACGTATCGATGAAACCGGCATCCATGGTTTGCTCCAAATCACGTGTTGAAAGACATCACGAGCGGCTTGCCGAACAAGCGAGCCCAAGCCTCAGCGCTGGCGCGTTGGATTGAGACGATACTTGTCCCCTTGGTCCACCATCCGTTTCCGACCGCGACTATGAGGTCGGGATCGTGCAACATCGACTGGAGAACGGGCCAAACGATCAGCTGCTCGTAGCAAATGAGCGGTGCAACCCGATATCCGAGCACCTCGGCCACCGGATTTGCGAAGAAATGTGCCCGGGCGCCGCTGCCTTTGCCGATCAGCGGAAGCCACGGCTGCCACATCGAGCCTGGGACCGGCATTCGCTCACGATAGAGAATTTCGCTGCTCTCGGCCGAGATCCGTACGAGGATATTGTCGTATCCTTCGGCGTTGATCATCGCTGCGCCTGCGACGACTGTAAGGCCGGTTCCCGATAGCTGCTGGCGCCACAAACGATCCACCGAGGATGTCCATAAGCCTAGTGCGCTCTCGGGCAACACCACGATGGAACGGCCGGAAACGTGTTGATCGAAGACTGTCGCGGCGAGATCACGATGGCGAGAAAGACTTCCATCCCGGCCGAGACTGCTACCGAGCTGCAGGTCGACTGCTTGCCAGCTTTTGGGCCAATCTTCCCGGTCTGTCGCCAATGCAGCCGGTCCAAGCCATAGGCCTGCGAAGGCGAAGGCCGCAGCTGGCCAGCATCGTGTCGACATAATCACGAGGCCGGCCGCCATTGACACAAGCCCGCCCCAGCCCCACCCGGGGAACAGGATGCCTGCGGCCGTGATCGGATGGGCCCATCCGACGATGCCGAAAGGGGGCACAGCCATCAGCAATATGGCCGCGAAGTACCGTAGGGCCCTCCGCCACCCAGCGTGTGGCGTCCACACGACTGTATGGACAAACACGAACCCGGTGGAAGCGGCAATCCAAAGGATCAAACCCGGCCAGAGATCCGACTGGTAGAATGCGGCGACGCCCTGTGGCAGTCCGCGCGATGCGGCGAGGAAGTAGGCTGTGGATACAGCTGCCGCGCAATGCCGTCTTGGCGCCAATGACCAGATTAGCGGAAAGGCCGCTGACAAAGGAAGTGCCGAGGCCTGGCCGCTCCAGGCGATGAAACCGAC
The DNA here is from genome assembly GCF_900013495.1 of Agrobacterium genomosp. 2 str. CFBP 5494. Taxonomy (NCBI): domain Bacteria; kingdom Pseudomonadati; phylum Pseudomonadota; class Alphaproteobacteria; order Hyphomicrobiales; family Rhizobiaceae; genus Agrobacterium; species Agrobacterium genomosp. 2. The sequence goes on along the minus strand of NZ_LT009722.1, from coordinate 65,086 downwards.
AGCTCCTGACGCAACGATGAGGGCGAGAGCGAGCTGGCATTCATGGCGCAAAGGTCAGCACCTCGCTCGCCAGACCGAGAATGCCCTCTTCGGGAATCGGCCCGAAATATCGCGAGTCCCAGGACCCTGAGAAAGCCGAATGGAGAAAGATCGAGCGGGCCGGAACCACGCCGCCTTCATACGGTCGTAGCGGACGGCCTCGACCGTCGCGGGCTAGAGGTCGCGACGAGGGAATGACGCGTCCATCCACGCTCACGCCGGAGGCGACATCAACCTGCTGGCCGCCAACAGCTATGATGGTTTTGATCAGCGGGCCGAAGCCACCCGGACATAGCCCTGGTCGCAGATAGCCTCTGGTCTTCCCGTCCATGACGGTTGCGGTTGTGGGAAGGCAAACGAATACGGTGTCGCCGACCTGAGCGGCACGATCAAGCAACACGATTCGCCAGATTCCAAGCGGCTCGCTTGGCGTGGTGTTAACCCGCAGCCGGCCGGCGAGCCCGCCCACAGACACGATGAGTATGAAGCCCGCGAACGCAGCAAGGAGGAGGAGAGCCCCACGTTGTTGACGTTGGTAAGTCGTGGTTTCGATCATTTCAGCGACAGCCCCTTTGACTGGGTCTGGCGAAGCGTTTCCGCATGCTTCAAGGCGACGGCCGATCGCTCGTGGGCGGCGAGTTGCTGAACCGTCCGCATTGTGTCCCAGGCTGATCTAAGCTCGCTCTTTTGCGCTTGCTGCATCCCCACGGACAAAGATTTGAACGCTTTTCCGTCAGCGGTCTTGGCAGCAAGAGGAAGGAAGGCTCGCTCCCCAAAGCGCTCCGCCACGATCTTGGCGAACCCTTCCAGTTCAGCTTTTACCATTTTATCGGCAAGGGCGTATTCGAGGCCGGCTGGCAGGTCGTTTCGATCGATTGCATCGCGCACCCGCTCGAGAACCTGGTGCGCCGAGGCAGACAAGGCAGGAATATCGAGCGAGAGCTTGCTGCGAAGAGCCCGTTCCTCGGCTTCGTATCGGGTTGCGGCTTCCGACCGCTTTGAAATAAAACTCTCAAGATCGCGGGCAAGCGCGGGAGCATTGATGAGGGCGTTGTCTCGCGCCTGTCGATCGGCGCGGCCGGCAAACAAGCCGGTCTTTCCTTTCAGCGATCCGAAGCTTTCAGGCTGCTCGGCGATCTTGATGATCGTTGCCTTCGCGGCGGCCCCATCGACCAGCATGGCGTCGACGTTGACTGCTTTGAACGCTGCCTGCGGGTCGGCATAGATATGATGGAAGCGCGCGGAGACCTCTTGCCAATCCGCCTTCAGGGCAGGGTCGGCTGAAAGCTTGTCTTCGATCGCCTGACCGATCGAATGCGGGAAGATCGTCGTACCGGACACCATGGGCTTTCCCTCCTTGATCGCGGCTGAGGTGGATGGGTCGAGCTTTGTTGTCCCCAAACCGAGTTTGGCGGCCACAGCAGCAAGACGAACGCCAAGCTCGGCGAGCCTCGACGATTGGCGAATGGTCCATCGGAGCTGGTCGTGCGCGATCGTGCGGGCGATATTGACGAGGTGGAGACCGCGGGCTTCGGCAAAGCGAAGCGCCTGGGCGTAGAACCGGCCAGCGGCATAGTCCAGCGTCGTTTCCTTCGCATTGGAGCGGGACAGGATCGGCACGAGACCGCCAGCCTTGGCGAAGGATCTCCGCCCATAATAGACTGCGAGATCCTCGCGGTGGCGCGTCATCGCCACATAGGTCAGATGACGATCAAGCGAGAGGGAAGCTAGCACCTTGACGTGATCGACGGTGGCGCCCTGGCTTTTGTGGACGGTCGTGGCATAGCCATGATCGATGTTGTTGTAGAAGCGCTGCTCGACGGTGACCAGCCGAGGGTTTCCAGCACCACCGATCTGCACGACGAGGCGACCCGGGGCGGCATCCACGACTTTCGCCAACATGCCATTCTTGACGCCAAGCGAACCCTCATTCTTGAGGAATACGACCTGATCACCGGCGGCAAAATTTCGGTTCCCGTCCGCAGTTTTGAACGAGTGGCCGATATCAATAATCCCCCTGTCGACCAGTTTCCCCCGTGCCAGCTGGTTCAGCATCCGGATATCGCGACGCAGATGGGCAAGGATTAGTGAAGACTTGGTCGGATCGTAATCGCGGCTCCAGTCGGAGATCAAATTGATGACGGCATCCGTCTTCAGCTCTGAGCCCATCAGCTTTCCATTGGCGCGATAGGCATCGACCGCTTTTCCGACCCTGCCTCGGGCGAGATCGAGTGACGCGTCGCGCATCCATCGCTCGCGCTGGCGATAGATGGTCTCCAGTTCGGCGTAACCGATGCGGTCGGCGATCGCGCGGAAGGCCGCACCCGCTTCGATCGGCTGGAGCTGTTCTGGATCTCCGACCAGGACAAGCTTCGCGCCGGCCTTTGTTGCAACTTCAACGAAGAGCGCCATCTGCCGGGACGAAACCATTCCGGCCTCGTCGAGGACGAAGACGGTTCTGTCGTCGAGTTGGCTGCGACCTTGGCTCCAGCGCAATTGCCAGGACGATAAGGTGCGCGAGGCAATCCCCGCTTCGCTCGAAAGTCCTTCGGCCGCCTTTCCGGCGAGGGCACCGCCGACGACGCGATAACCGGCGCTTTCCCAGGCCTCGCGGGCCGCCTTCATCATCGTCGTCTTGCCCGCACCTGCGCGACCGATCACAGCCGCGATCCTCTCGTGTCCTGCCACATGCTCGATCGCTGTTCTCTGCTCGTCCGACAGGCGCTCATGGCGGGCGAAGACGGACTTGAGAACCAGGTCCCTGACGCGGTGAGACGAGCGCTGCGACAGCCAGATCGCCCGGTTTGCCATCTCGGCTTCGATCCGGATCAGCTCGCGCGTCGTGTATTTTGCCGGTGCTTTCACACCCGTCACGAGGTCCATGCGCTCGCGATCCAGCCGGAGCGTCTGCGGGCTTTGCAGGATCCGCACCATCAGGGTTTGAAAAAGCGCGACATCGTCGATATAGCGATAGAGGATCTTGGCGATATCGCGTTCGTCGAAGACGCTTTTTTCTCGTGTGACCAGGTCGAGCACGATCTCTGGATGGCGTTGAATCCGCCGGGCGTTCTGCGCCCGCCGCTCCTCCTGCAGCTCAAGCCGTTCCAAGGCAAGGCCGATCTTGGCATCCTGCGCTTTCCGTTCGATCGCTTTGGTTCCGACGCCGAGATGAATCGTCGGCGTGAGCTCGATACCCTGCTTTTCGAAGGAGCGCCCGTCTATGCGGATGTCCATTCCGGCAAGCGCCAGATGCCGGTTATGGCAGGCGAACCATCCGTCCCGAAACACGTTGAAATCGTCGGCACTGCCGGCCCAAAGTTCGTAAACGATCTTGCCGGCGTCGTTTCGAACCGGCTTGCCATCCGGCCCGATAACCGCCACCTTTTTAGCTCCGAAACCATCTTCCGTCAGGGGCCGCAGTGTTGTCATCAGGTGGATATGCGGATTGCCGGGCGCGTCGTGGAAAACCCAGTCGGCGACCATGCCCTTGGCGGTGACATGCCGTTCGACGAAATCGCGGACAAGGGCGATGTTCTGGTCCGCGGTAAGTTCGATCGGGAGAGCGATCGTGACGTCCTTGGCGAGCTGCGCATCAGCACGTTTCTCAAAAGCCTCGACCTTGTTCCAGAACACTTCGGAGGCGCCCGATATCGATCGGTCCGCAATCATCGCCCGCACCCATGCTGGAGCATCCTCGGGAATGACGAACTCCTCGTGGATGAGGCCAAGCTTGCGGGTGTAGTCGATCGTCCGTGCTTCGCGCTCGAACTCCATCTTGGCGCAGTGCCGATAAGCCGCCGACAGCACGGCACTGCGGCCCGAGCCGCGTGCGACGATGCTGACTGAGAAATGCGGAACGGCCACGGCGCGAAGTCCTTTTTATCGCGAGTAAAATCAAGGCGTTCTCTCAGAGGCGCGGCCCCGCCGGGGCATCTTCAACAGCACGTCGCGGCAGCGACGTATAATTGCGCCCTTTGATCCGCTCCTTCGGAACGGCGGGATCATTCGCCAAAAGCTGACGCTTTGGCGAGGTGCAAAATTGCACCTTTCCAGCGGAAGAAGACTTGGTGCAGGCTTCGGCCTCATCAGACCAGCAGTTGAGAGGAAGCGAACGCCTATGAAAAAGCCTACAGCGAAAATCCGTGAAGAAATCGCGCGCCTGCAGGAGCAGCTCAAGCTGGCAGAAACGCGCGACGCCGAACGCATCGGCCGTATCGCCTTGCGCGCGGGCCTTGGCGAGATCGAGGTCGAGGAGGGGGAGCTTGTTGCAGCGCTCGAAGAGGTAGCGGCGCGGTTTCGGCGCGAGACGAAATCCGCTCACGGGCGAAAAGGTCCCGCCACGCCGCCGAACGGCACTGGCGATGCTGCGGGCCAGTCTTCTGAGGGCTGAACGGATGCAGCGGATGACCACAGTCGAAGCCCGAAAAAAAGACGCGCGGGAGAAGATCGAGCTTGGCGGACTGATCGTCAAGGCGGGCTTGCGATACGAGAAGAGAGCGCTTCTGCTTGGCCTGTTGATCGACGCTGGCCAACGGATCAAGGCGGACGAGGGGGAGCGGTCTCGCCTGACGGAGATCGGAGCAAAGGCTTTCACTGATGACGCCTAAAAAGATCTTCCTCGCCGCCGCTCCCGCCGTCGCGATGCTTGCTGTTGTCTTCGCAGTACCAGGTATCGAGCACTGGGTTGCGGGTTTCGGCACGACCAGCGAGGGGCAGGTAATGCTTGGCCGGATCGGACTTGCGCTACCTTATGCGCTCGCGGCTGCTTGCGGTGTCATCTTCTTGTTCGGAGCGAGGGGATCGATCGACATCAGGACCGCAGGATGGAGCGTGGCCACCGGGGGGCTGGGCGTCGTTCTTGTCGGGGCGTTCAGGGAGGGAGCGCGGCTGCTGAGCTTTGCAAGTCAGGTGCCCGCAGGACAGTCAGCGATGTCCTATGCGGACCCGTCGACAGTCCTGGGCGGGGGGCTTGCGATCCTCGCAACATTCTTTGCGCTGCGCGTCGTCAGAATGGGGAACGCCGCTTTTGCGCGGAGCGAACCGAAGCGCATTCGGGGGAGACGCGCGCTCCATGGGGAGGCTGACTGGATGTCGATGCAGGAAGCGGAAAAACTGCTTCCTGAAACGGGTGGCATCGTCATCGGCGAACGATATCGCGTTGACCGCGATAGTCCGGCCGCCGTCTCTTTCCGTGCGGCCGAGCCGGCCACCTGGGGCAGAGGCGGGTCGGCGCCTCTTCTGTGCTTCGACGGTTCCTTTGGTTCGTCGCACGGGATCGTGTTTGCCGGGTCTGGTGGCTTCAAGACCACTTCGGTGACTGTGCCGACCGCGCTCAAATGGGGCGGCTCACTTGTCGTGCTCGACCCGTCGAACGAGGTGGCGCCGATGGTCATGGATCACCGGCGCAAGTCAGGTCGGCGCGTGATCGTGCTCGACCCGAAGATTGCCGGTTCCGGATTCAACGCACTTGATTGGATCGGCCGCCACGGCGGCACCCGGGAAGAGGATATTGCGGCTGTCGCATCCTGGATCATGAGTGATAGCGGCCGCGCGACAGGTGTTCGCGATGATTTTTTCCGTGCATCCGGTCTCCAACTGTTGACGGCGATGATCGCCGACGTCTGCCTCTCCGGTCATACGGATGAAAAGGACCAGACATTGCGGCAGGTCAGAGCCAACCTGTCCGAGCCGGAGCCGAAGCTGCGTGCCCGGCTGCAGGAGATTTACGACAATTCCGCCTCCGACTTCGTGAAGGAGAATGTCGCGGCATTCGTGAACATGACACCTGAAACCTTCTCTGGCGTTTATGCGAACGCGATCAAAGAGACGCACTGGCTGAGCTACACGAATTTCGGCGCGTTAGTGTCCGGCTCCAACTTTTCAACCGATGCTCTGGCGAACGGCGATACGGACGTCTTCATAAACATCGACCTCAAGACCTTGGAGACGCATGCCGGCCTGGCACGCGTTGTGATCGGCTCGTTCCTCAACGCTATCTACAACCGCAATGGTGCTATGAAGAGCCGAACATTGTTCCTCCTTGATGAGGCCGCAAGGCTCGGCTACATGCGGGTGCTTGAAACGGCCCGCGATGCCGGCCGGAAATACGGTATCACCCTCACCATGATCTACCAGTCGATTGGCCAGCTGCGCGAAACATATGGCGGACGCGATGCGTCAAGCAAGTGGTTCGAGAGCGCCAGCTGGATCTCGTTTGCAGCGATCAACGACCCCGAGACGGCCGATTACATTTCGCGTCGCTGCGGCACGACCACGGTCGAGATTGACCAGGTCAGCCGCAGTTTTCAGTCGCGCGGCTCATCGCGGACGCGTTCGAAGCAACTCGCATCACGGCCTCTCATCCAGCCGCACGAGGTCTTGAGAATGCGCGCCGACGAGCAGATCGTATTCACTGCCGGCAATGCGCCATTGCGGTGCGGTCGGGCGATCTGGTTTCGGCGGAACGATATGAAAACCTGTGTAATGCAAAACCCTTTCCATCGTCCGGCTGCTTTGCCGCATGGGGTGTTCGATCAACGCCAGGCAGATCAAGAGTAATGACCAGGAACGTAACCAATGCTGTGTTCGCGGTTACCTTGGCGATGATCTTCGGAACGATCGCCGCGCGGGGTGAAGCGCAGACGCGCTCTTCAGACAGCATGTCTGCCACCTTCACGATTTGCGGAGAAGGGCGACGCGTGAGCTGCGTGGTCGACGGAGATACGTTCTGGTTTCAGCGCCAGAAAATCAGGATCGCGGATATCGACGCGCCTGAACTGAGCCCGCCCCGTTGCCCTTACGAACGGGAGAATGGTGAAGCAGCCAAGCAGCGTCTTCTATCACTTCTCAATCAAGGCAGTTTTTCATTAGCGACGGTAGACCGGGATGAGGATCAATACGGACGAAGACTTCGCCTTGTCACAAGGGCAGGACGGTCCATCGGCGATATCTTGATCGATGAAGGCCTAGCCCGCCCATGGGGAGGGCCGCGGCAAAGCTGGTGCGAGCGAACCGAAGGTTAAAGTCGGTCGCCCCATTTGGCCCTTGGCGATAGTCCTGCTGTCCGAGACCCGGCATATGCGCTACTGGTTTGAGGCGGCGTGGCAACGGGGGGAAGCACATGACGAAACGTAATGGAGAAACGGGCCCAACTGTTGTCGACGCGGTCCAGCTCGGCCGCATCGAAGCGACGCATCGCGGTTTTTTGTATCAGCATCTTTATGTTGCAGCGGTTCTTCTGCGCGCCGCCGAGTTCAAGGTTTCGTCTGTGCTGGTCGAGAGCGATGAGGATCTGGAGATCCTGTCCGACACAGGCCACATCTATGTGCAAGTTAAGCTCCGCGCGGATATCCTGGGCTGGTCGGATATTTCGGATGCGATGGATCGCTTTGCTTCCTATCGTGCCCTGCATGAGGACGGCACGCGCGCCGGATCCGCGCGTTTTGTCATTGCAAGCAGCGCACCACCGCGACCTTCGCTGATCGAACAGATGAACGACCCGGGCTGGCCAGCTGATGTCACGATCGAGTGGCCGGACGGGCGATCCCGGTCCGACAATGTGCTCCCCTGGCCAAGGCCGAATGTGATCGACATGGCCGACCATGTCAGAGCCTTGGCCGAACGGCTGCCATTTGCGGTTCTGACACCTGACACGCTGATGTGGAAGCTTGCCGGAGTCGTCACGCTCGCAGCGGCAGGCCAGCCACCAAGAACCGATCACCAGTTCCGCTCCACCGAGCTGCCGAAACTCTTCGAGCAGTTGGTGATCCAGCTTCAGGACTTTCCAGCCCCTCCGAGCCCATACCGCGAGCAGGAAGACGAGCCATCTCTGACGGGGCATGGACCGATCAGAATGATTACGGGATATTCCGGTTCGGGCAAAACATCGTGGGCAGCGAATGCGGCCCTGCATACGGCAGGCACATTCATCTATTTCGACGCGCAGGACATTCCAGGGGGAGGCCTGGCTGCGGGGCTTGCACGAGAAGTTGCCGCCCGAATCTATCAGGAGAGCGGAGGCCTGGGTGAGGTGCTTCTGCCCGGCGCGTCCGGCGCGGAGATCCTTCAGTCGATCGGAAGGGAGCAGACAGCCGACGAGCCCGTCACGATCGTTTTTGACAATGCACACAAGCCGCCGGCGGCTGATGTGGCGGCATGCATTCGCGCGGCAAAGGGGTTCGGTTTTGTTCTTCTTGGCCAGCCCGGCCGGAACACACAGGAACTCGCCGCGCTCCTTCAGATCGGCGAAGAAACGCTTGTAGGTTGGTCGGTGGATACGATCGCGGCGGAAGCTGCATCAAATTCGTGTGTCGCAGATCCGGCATCCTGCCAGATGCTGCTCGACCAGACTGGAGGACTGCCGCTCTACATTCAGAACGCCGTCGAGATCGCGAGAACAGAACATGCGGGATCGCTCGCAGAATTCTGCAACAAGCTGGCAGGTCTTGTCCACACAGTCGAGACGGCGCAAGAATTCATTCTTGCTCACGTAATCGACGCTCTTCCAGAGACGGCAGGCCGTCTGCTGGCAATTCTCAGCCTGAGCGACATTGCATTGTCCCGTGACGAGGTTGCGGCTTACGCCAACGCCGTGTTCGGCACGAACCCGACAGAACTTGCCGCCAGCCTCCGGCGCCTGCGGACAGCAGGTTTGGTGCAGACGTTCGGAAGTGATGCGCTCAAGGCCCACGATGCGGCGAGACTCGTGGGCCGTAGCCGGCTCCAGGAACTGGGCGATGTCAAAGCTCACACCGCCCGCGTGGCGCTTAAGGATGTTCTCGCAGGTTCGATCCGGAAGCGATGGGAATACAGAAAGGTCGCACTTTACATCCGGATGCTGGGCGAGGCGGGCGAGATAAAGACGCTCGTGCAGTTCGGAACCGATGAAGTCTTTCACGAAATGGGCTTGTGGCCAATCATCGAGCCGCATCTGATGGCAGCGGCATTCGCTGACGATGTTGACGCTGAGTCCAGGTTCTGGGCACTGGATGGCATCGTTTTCAACGAAATGCGCAAACACACAGGCAACCCTCGAAAACACATAGACGAGATGAAGCGCCTGACTGAGCAGTTCGAGCTTGGTGGTGACGAGCGCTTGGCTGTGGGAATGAAGGAAATGACACTTCTTGCGCAGGAGGGAGATGCGGAAGGCGCGAAAAGATTGATGAACAGCGTGCGGGCTGGCCTTCGAAACACACCCGCCCACAGCCGGATCTTTCGTTACAACGTCGCATCTTCAATGTTCTTTCTGGGCGAATACGACGTTGCAGAATCTCAGATCCTGCAGGTTATGGACGAATATTTCAAACTGCTGGGCATCAGGCCGGAGACGGTTGTCGGTCTCAACCCTCCGCAGCTATATCCCCTCCTGACCAAGACGCCTACTGTCGAGGACGACATCAAGCACCTCGCCGACTGCCTGGATCTTCTGGCAAAAATCAAGACGGCGCAGGGTCAGATCTCGCCCTTCGCTCGCCTGCACGCCATAAAATTTTATGCGATGGCGAACTCGCCCGAATCGTTGATCCGGGTCGGCCAGGACCTCGTCGACGAGTTTATGAACAGACATGACTATATTGGTGCGCGTGAGATAATTGAAACAAATCTTCTGCCCAATTTGCTGGAACTGAAACTCGCAAGCTACATGATTCCGGTTCGCTCGCACTACGCGGTTGTGCTCGCCTATTGTGGCGACTTTCCCCGGGCCGACTTGGAAATGGAGAGACTGGCGCCGTACGAAGCCGGTCTCTCCCCACAAGGACGGGCCGAACTCACCGAGCAACGGCGCATTATCGCGCAGTTAAAGCGCTTCGGGCCTCCGCCCCAGCTGCAGCTTCCCGATAATCTCCAGCAGCGCATGGCGGCCTTTCGAGACTCCATCACCAACAATGCCCCGCAAGGCCAACGGACGCGAATTGGCCGAAACGAGCCTTGCCCCTGTGGTTCAGGAAAGAAATACAAGAAATGCCATGGAGGTGGCGGATAGTCCGCGCATCCATGCTAGGGAAACAGCAGGTCCGACTTCGCCATATCCGTCAGACTCATAACGCGGTGTGCCAACGCCCTGTTCTCCGCTGCTGCGCGCGCGAGATGAGCGCCAAGTTTTGCGAGGTTCGACTTTTGCCGTTCATCGAGAGCAGTCACATCATTTCGGATCTTGGCCGTGTCGGTGAGAACGAGATAATTGAAGAATTTTCCCAGCAGACCGGCGGTGATATCCGACAGTTGTATCATGGGCTCAAGCTTGGAATCGGAAAATCGAAACGTAATATTGGAAGGAAGAGGGAACGACTGAAACTTCTCGCGCACCACCTCTTCTACATCGAGGACATGGTCGGACTTTCCCAGGATCGTCAGGCGATGACGGAAGAAGATGTCAAAACCTTCGATGAGAACATGTCCGTCTTCCGGCGTGCCTTCGATGAATGGAAACTCGTCGCCTTCGGCAGCTGCTTCAAAAAGACCATCCAGCATCTGACCATAAACAGGATGGAGATGGCGAGCCTGTCGCTGAAGGATTGTTCTCAGGGCTTCGTAAAATCGCGGTCCTTCCTTCGGATCGATGGCCGGGTAATTGAAGGCTCGAAACAGTGACAGCGTGGTGTTGAAGTCGCGGCGGAGCGCGATGTTCAACATATCCTTCAATGGCGGGAGGACGGGAGCCAAGTCGAACCGGTCCGCTGCCGAAATCGCGCTGTCGACGATATCGACGATCGACCAGTAGAGTTGGTCGAGGCATTGGTAGTGGATGAAGAGGCCTTTTGCCTCAATCCAGTCGAGAAAGTCACCAAGACGTTGGGAGCGCAAGACCTGAATGAAGTCCCCCTTGGCCACGTGGGTGAGCTTGATCTCTGCGGTCGTCGGTTGCAGGTAGAGAACACGCCTTAACTCCTCAATGTCCGGTACGGCAACGCCGCCGGGGATTGCCACACCCGCCAGCACGAAACAGCCAGGATCTTTGACATTCAAGCCGTTCGCGGTGAAATGCAGCTTTCGATGATTGTTGGTCTCATCATAATAGAGCGTGTAGACGACATCGGCCCGTTCCAGGCCGTGCATGCGAATTTCCAGATCGCGAAGATCGTCTACGTCTGTCATTCCGTCAAAACCCCTGTTGCCCGCCGAGCTTGGCGGTCGGCTGCTAGTTTGGCAAGTGCTTTGCACTCGGCGAGAGGATCGTCACCCGAATGGGCGAGACCGCTTGCGGCTTCGGGCCGCAATGCGGCTAGAGCCGTGCGCCCGCGGCGTCTCGCCCAGATCACGTCAACGAAATGAATCACTTGCGCTCTTTCGATTCAAAACTCTCATTGGACGCGAAGTGAAGAATTTCGGATTCTGCGATCATGATCACGCAGCCCTATCGTCTTCATATTGAACGCGTCGACGCCACGAAAAACATGGCGCGGTACTATACGCTGGAAATTACGACGACATTGTTTGGAGAGGCGTGCCTGGTACGCTCGTGGGGGCGCATCGGAAAAAATGGGCAGAGTAAGAAGCACCATTTCGACCGGGAAGAAGACGCCGTCGACCTCTTCCTCGCCCTTGCCCGGCAAAAACGTGCAAGGGGTTATCGACTACGCCACCGTCTGGAAGACTGACTTCCTATAGCTGGCGCCCGCACGCCTTGGTCACAAGCTCCGACTTTTTTGTCTGAGTTTTCCGACGGAAATTTCCTTAGTGATTTAACGCCTAGGATTTCCTCGCGGACCTTAGGGATTATCGCGACAAATGCGACAGCAGAAAATGGGCCGCGCGCTGGTGAGCTGCGCTAGCGTTCCGGGTTCCCGATCTCAAGAAAAAGTCGTGCGCGCCGCCCTCATAAACGTCAAGCGTAACTGGCCCGCCAAGCTGCTGCGCCGACCTTTGCAGCTCCCGGCCGATCGACACGGGAAAAGTCTGGTCGGCGTTGCCCCAAATCAAAAGGAGGGGCGGCAATGAGCGGACAGGCTGCGAATAGCCATTCGGGAAACCGCCATCGACCAGCACCAGAGCGTCAATGTCGCTTCGCCCGGCCGAAGCCGCAGAAGCAATTTGCGCGCCAAGGGAGATTCCAAGAACGCCGATCTTACCGCCGTGGCGCGATTGCCCCTCAAGATGGGCGGCTACACCTTGAACGGCGGAAATCCAGTCCGGCAACCGCTGCGCATAATAGGCGATGCGCCCTCGCGCGCTGCCCGCTTTCGCGATGGCGTCGACGTCGGTCGGAGACAGGACATGAACCAAGTAGGGATTCAAGCCCGCCGCCCGGAACGTCTGGCCGATCTCGTCATAAACGGGTGCTCCAAACCCTCTGCTGCCGCTCAAGATCAGAACGGCCGGGCAGATTGCGCTCGCGCAACCTCCGACGCTCTCGACCAGAACCGCGCCGCTGGCTGTCGGCACAGTGAATTGCTGTCGAGTTGTTTGAGCGTTGGCCCCGACTGGAAGAAGTGAAAGGGCCAGGGCCGCGATAATAATGTTGAATGGACGCATGAACCTGTCTTGTGTGCAATCGCCGCAAAATCCTCGTTTTGAGCGACATTTGTTTTAGTGCTATTGCAAGTCGCAGAATAGGTAGATTTGCAACAACAGCAATCGGTAGGTCAGCCCAAGTCGGCCTCGGAAAATGATAATCAGCGTCGCAACTCCCGATCGGCGAACGTCCTCGGAGCTCCAGAAGGTCACCGCGTGTCAGAGGTCGAAACACTACCATTCCATCCCGCTACCGCAACGAATGGCGATCCCGCAACGTAACAAGATTGCAATTTCGAGAGCGTGAATCAAACAAAAGAGATGGAACCGTAGCTCCTTGTATGTTGATGCGAGACCCCAACGGAACGAAATGGTGAGAAGCATCGTGCTCTCATCGCATCGGCTGAAAAATAACGCTAAAGTTTAGGCAGCTATCCCGACACAAACAAGGAATTGAATTTCAGCGTAGTTCGGCATATAAATCTTGTGTCCAGCTCCCATATTGTGAGCTTCGACCATCGCTGAACGCTCTTTGCAATCCTTGGACCTGGAAAGGGGATCGGGTTGAATAGCGCTGACCATCATGTGTATCTCTCCATTAGAGAGCAAATCTTCGATGGCAGACTTCCAGCAAACTCGTTCATCCACATTCAGAGCTTAGCCACATTCCATAAAGTTAGCGCGCTTCCAGTCAGAGAAGCGTTAATCCGTCTCTCGGCGGAAGACCTGGTGGAATACAACAGATCGAGAGGCTTTATGCCCTCCCTGATTAGCTTGAATACGCTGGTCGACAGTTATGACATAATTTACCACATCTATCAGCTCAATTTGAGAATAAATATAGCAACGAAGCCGGCAGACAATCTACCCGATGATGAAATTATCATGAGCATCGCCGAAGACGAAAACATTACGGCTAGATCTGTTGATGAAGCTTTGGAGCTTTTTGCGTCTCGACTGCTGAGGGAGCACTTCTATGGTTGCTTTCTTAGAGAGCTGAGGCGCACCCGGCCCTTTCGATTCCAAACTTTTCAACTGAGGGACGATATCGCTTTGATCGCGGAATATATCCGCGACATGAAGGCGATGGTTATAAATCGCGAGTACGCAAAGATATACAGAACAAACAGAGATTTTCAAAGGGCCAATATTTCCAAACTGAAAGATAGATACCACTTATTTGTAGAAAACACCCGGAAGAGCCAAGTATATAATACAATTATATCATGATTATATTTGTTTAATTTCATTAAAATATAGGGATGGCGCTTCTTCCTCTGAGAATCGTGTGTCAAAATCTCCTAGCCACTGAAAAGGTCAGTGAAAAGGAGGAAAGATATGACCCAGACGCAAATCCCGGGCGAGCAGGCTGTTGCCATGCCACCCCCATCAACCGTTACCTCCCCGGAGAAAGTCAGTTCCGGAGCAATCGCCAGCGGCCATGCACAGGTTGTTCCCGGTTACGTCGAAGATGCAAGGCGGCGCGCCGAAATGGCAGATCGCTTCACGCTCGAACCGATCCTCGCCCGCTATTGCAAGGAAGAAGGGCTTTCGATGGAGATCGCGAAGGATCATCGACGCGAAATGTTGCGCTTTCTCGCGCTTTGCGGGACAGCGACACAGCACGGCAAATTCTACGGGATGACCGGCGCTGTCGACGAACTTTGGCATACCTTCGTCATCTTCACCCGTGAATATGCTGCTTTCTGCGATGCCGTGGCGGGGAGGTTCCTGCATCACGTGCCGGAGGTCGAGGGCCAGATGTCCGCAAACACCTTCGAGCATTACCTCGCCTTCCTCGCCGACTACGAGGCGGTGTTCAATGAGCCGGCTCCTGCCGCCTACTGGCCGCGGCCCGAGGGCGATCCAGAGTCGGTCGCCTGTAAGGGTTGCAGCGCCTGCAGTAGCTGCGGTGGCGGAGGCTCCTGCACCGTACACTGACGACCCCATCGAGTTGAACAAATTAGGAGATGAAACGATGCTTCAAGAAGCGATCGAAGACCGCAATGCTGTCGCCAGCGCCCCGGCTGGAATGCAACCTGCTGACGCCGATGCGGCGACAAAGCAAACAGTCGGATATGCTTCAACCATCCCCGACTTTATCAAAGACGCTCGTCGGCGGACCAAAGTTGCCGAGAGCTTCGCTCTTGAGCCGATCCTTGCTCGCTATTGCAAGGAAGAAGGGCTTTCGATGGAGATCGCGAAGGATCATCGACGCGAAATGTTGCGCTTTCTCGCGCTTTGCGGGACAGCGACACAGCACGGTAAATTCTACGGAATGACCGGCGCAGTCGACGAACTGTGGCATACCTTCGTCATCTTCACTCGAGAATATGCCGCTTTCTGCGATGCCGTGGCGGGCCGGTTCCTGCACCATGTGCCGGAGGTCGAAGGCCAGATGTCAGAAGGAACCTTCGAGCACTACCTCGCCTTTCTTACTGACTACGAGGAGGTGTTCAACGAGCCGGCTCCTGCCGCCTACTGGCCGCGGCCCGACGGCGACCCGGAATCGGTAGCCTGCAGAGGGTGCAGCGGTTGCAATAGTTGCTCCGGCCAGAGCTGCACCGTCCATTAATCGCCGATGCATTCGCCGAAAGTCCACCTCGGGCGGATAGCCGAGGTGGATCGGCTGAGGAGGTTTCAAATGCATGTTCTTCTTTTTGGAAAAATTCCACCCATTCAAGGGGGAGTTTCTCGCAGCACGTGGCTAGCCGCCTGTGACTTTCTGGACGCCGGACACTCCATCGACGTCATCACCAATGCGGAGGCGATGGAATATGGGTTTCGCCAGATGACAATGGAAGCTGACGACGAGATAGAAGTCTTTCAGCAGCGAGGCGGCACAATTCATAATGTCGAGAGCATTCCAACCCAATCATATATCCCCTGGGCGCCTCCGTTTTTAACCCAGATGCTTGGTGCGGGCCTTGAAAGCATCAAGCGCAAAGTCCCTGATATAATCATCGGCTGGTACTTCGAACCTTACGGCGTCGCGGCATCATTGCTCGGAAGGATGTATAATGTCCCGGTAGTTCTGCGGCATGCAGGTAGCGATCTGGGCCGACTGCGGAATGTCTCAACCCTGGGCATCGCATATGATGCATTTCTATCGGAGGCCGCGGCCGTGATAACGGGAAAGAGCGCCCAAACCGAGACTATTTTGAAACAAGCCGGCGTCAGGGACGATGCCGTATTCAGGGCCAAGGGTAGGGCCCTGCACAGATCGTTTTGCGATCCTTCACAAGTTTTCGACTTGCCCGAGCTCGTCGCCCGGTCGGAGGAGTGGTTCTCGAATTACGGCTTCGATGACGACACCTATCAAAAGCTGATCGCATGGAATCGCGCAGGCCTGGAAAGTGATGACCCTGCGATCGGCTCATATGGGAAAATCGCGGAAGTTAAAGGCACTTACAACCTCATCGACGCAATCGACGCTCTCGCAAGCAAGGGGATCAAGGTATCTTATCGGGCATTATGGAGCGCGACGCCAAAGAGGTTCGCCCATGCGTTCAAATATCTGTCCGAAAGACAGAACATGCGAGGCCGCTCCATTGTCTTGCCGCCAGTAGCTCCATGGCGGGTGCCAGGATTTATCCGGTCGTGCTCGGCGGTGGCGTTTCTGGAAAATCGTTTCCCAATAACATTTCACACTCCACAAGTCCCGCGCGAGGTAATAGCCTGCGGATCCCCCTTAATCCTCAGTGGGGAAATCTATGAGAAGGTGTATTTTGGAAGCCAACTCGTGGATCGGGTCAACGTCCTGAAGATCGATGATCCGCAAGACGTCGCGCAATTGGAAAAAGGAATCGCCGATCTGATCGCGAGCTCCGAATTGCGGCAGTGCCTGATCCATCACAGCAAGGCGCTTTCGCGGGTCCTTGAAGCGCGAGCCCCCATTGGAGATCCTATCGTTGAAATTGCTGAAGGATTGGTTGGCAATGAATATCGCTCAGCGGCCGTCGGCTAGTTTATCAGGCTTCGATGAATCTCCAGGGCAAGTCGATCAGAAAGCGGCGGCCAAGGCATTGTTGCGTTCCATTGTGGCGCTTCAAAGCAGCCGAACGATATTCGTGTTCCTGTTTCTGAGCATTGTGCTTTCTTTCCTTGCTAGCGTCCTGCTGGCGATCTCGCCGGTTCTTTTTTCAAAAGCCGTTGACGCGCTCTCGTCGGAAAGCACGGTAACTTCGGGAGCGTTGATTTTTGTCCTGCTCTCCCTAATCGCGCTCGGCATCTCCAAATTCCTTACCGAGCAGCGCTGGCTCATCTATCAGCCCGCCGAGAACCGAATACTAAATTCGGTCCGTGAAACCTACCTTCAGCATTTGCTGAATCTTCCGGTCAGCTTTCATGTCAACCGCTCGATGGGGCGACTTGATTCAATTGTCGGCCAAGGTCTGGCCGGGATTCAAACACTCAGCGGAATGGTGTTTACCCAGCTTTCTCCGCTAATATTTGAAATCCTCATCACATCGGCCGCTGTCTTCACATTTGTTGATGCTGACATATCCGCAATAATCCTCGCTACGATTGTGTTCTACGTTCTCACACTTGTCATTGGTGCCGAATGGGCGAGCAGACGACTAAAAATGGCGTTGAATGTCTCGATTGAGGCCCAAGGCGCGGCCGGCGATGCAATATTGAACGCCGAAGGGATAAAGACACTTGTCATCGAAGATGAGATCGTCAGATCATATCGCGAACGATTGCATGATGTTCATCTGCGCTTCCGAAAATTCTACTTCAGTCGCGGCTTTCTTGGCATCACCCTATCTGCCGTTCTGCTTTGTGGATTTGCTGCCGCCCTGTGGCTGTCAGCTACGCGGGCTGTATTAGGCGAGTTGTCCGTCGGCGCTCTCGTCCTGACGAACACCTACATATTGCAGCTTTTCCGAACGATGGAAGGATTTAGTTTTTCGTACCGTGACACCAGGCAGTCCTTTGAATCTGTTAAACGGTTTCTGGAAGTTTTTGCTGAGGATAGGGATGCGGATCAGCGTTCTCTCGGTCCAGTTGATGCTCTCTCGGCGATTGACATCGACAAAGTGAGCTACAAATATCCTGATGGTCGATGGGCGCTCCGTAATGCCAGCTTGCGGGTCGAAAAAGGCAAGATTACTGCTTTGCTTGGGAAATCTGGCAGCGGAAAATCAACGCTAGTCCGTCTCGTTTTGAAGTCGTTGCCCCTAAGCGAAGGCAATATCCGCGCCAATGGCGTGGATATCAACGAGCTCAACGGTCTTGAACTTCGTCGAAAGATCGCCGTCGTCCCGCAGGATGCGGTAATGTTTCGCGAAAGCCTTGGTTTCAATATCAGCCTTTCGTCCAACCCCGATCAGAGGAAGATGGAAGCAGCCGTCAGAGCAGCCGAAATTGCCGATCTTGTTTTGGGCCTCCCTGATGGTTACGACACCGAAATAGGGGAGCGGGGTTTCAAACTATCAGGCGGCGAACGCCAACGGCTGGCGATAGCAAGAGCGATTTATCGCGACGCGGACATACTCATTTTTGACGAAGCCACCTCTGCACTGGACGAAAGAACGAAGGCTGAGATTTTGAACTTGATCAGGTCGCTGTCCGTCAGCCGGGGGATATTGCTGATAACCCATGATCAGGCGGTGGCGGCAATAGCCGACACCATAGTGGCGCTTGATCGTGAGAAGGATCAAAACAGCCTGCCGACCTGACGCGATCTCTCAATGATCCGCGTAAGTTATGCTCGCGTCAGCTCGAGCGCCTCAAGGCAGCGGGTTGCGAAATTATTCAATCCGAAACAGTCTTTGGCGCATTGCGAGACGGGCGCACTGAACTGGAAACCGTTCTCCAGTTTCTCCGCACGGGTGACGAGCTTGTCGTTTTACGTCTCGACATCCTCGGGCGATCAACGCGCGACGTGCTCAATCGGCTCCACGAACTGGACTGCAAGGGTGCGTCACTGCGGGTTCTTGAGCCGCAAGTCTCAACGGCCGGAGATGGCGGACAGCTCGTTATCACGATCCTTGGCATGGTCGCGGATATGGAGCTGCGGTTCATGAAGGATCGGCAACGACGTTGAAAGGAGCGGGCTCGACGCCCTTTACCGGCTTTCTCAAGGCGACCGGTTGGCCCCGCCCTGGCGGCGGGGCCTGCAGGTCTCAGTCGCGGTTCGGGCGGGACCAGATCAGCTGGTAGCCATCCTCACCTTCCACCTCGCTCAGCGTGGCGTAGATCGGGGCGGGGAAGCTCGGATCGTCGAGCTTGACCGAGAGGTAGTCGCGGTCGCTCTCGCTGGAGCGCTTCTGCCAGGCGGCGCCGAGTTCAACGGAGCCGGCGAAGATGCGGAACTGCGGGCCTTTGTCCGAGGGGTTCTCGATGCGGGCGATGCGAGCCTTGACGTTGAGAGCGAGGGTGCGGATCGAACCGGTGAAACCGTTTTCGGTGGAGGTGAAGGTGCCGATGGTAGCCATTGTCATATTCCTTTTTTGCTGTTTCGGGCCGCTCCATTGCGGCCTCGATGGCAGTCGCAAAGGCCGGGGACGATCGGACCGCACCCAAAGGGCCGGAACAGCGTGGAGGGGGGCGCGGAGACACTTTCTTGTTTCGCGAGGAATGGCGGCGTGAGCCGGCAGGGGATGAAAGTTTTGCAGAGCCGTTGCGGGATCAAGAGCGAGGCGAAGCCGTTCTCCGGTCAGACCTGCCCCATCGAGCCCGCCTATGGAGCCCCTCCCAAACGGAGAAGGGATATGACGATGGCGAACCGCACAGTGCAATCCCCAGCAAATGGCTCCGGCGGGTTGCAGCATCTGCCAGAGCTACTGTGAAGTTTTGCACACTCGTTGCAGACCATCGGCCAGGCTCTGCTTGCAACAATCGTCGTGTCATAAAGTTGCCAGTGACCGGCCGCCTGGAGCAAAAAGCATCAGCATGCCGTCCGTCTTCGTTGGGATCAGATGCCCGTTGATGCAGTCGCTTACGTCAGTTTCCCCGCTCGATCTGGAAGTATCACGCATTTGAACAAGATGATTATTGGCGAAGCCGCGGTGTTGTTTTATTAGCGGATTGCTCGCATCTTCAGGAGACCGTGAATGACTGATATCCCCATCCGTTGTTTTGCCGTCTCGGTTGTCGTTCTCCGTGTAGTCAACGACGAAACGAAGGTCTTGTTACTTCGTCGAAACCACACTTTGATTGGAGAGTGGTGTCAGGTAGCTGGCGCCATAGAGAGCGGCGAAAAAGCCTGGGAGGCAGCCCTCAGAGAAGTGAGGGAAGAGACGGGCTTGATCTGCGACAGCCTCTATTCGGCTGATATCTGCGAGCAATTCTATGAAGCTGATCGCGACGCTATATGTATGCTGCCTGTTTTTGTTGGGTTCGCGAACGGCGAAGCGCCCGTTGTTCTCAATGAGGAACATAGCGAATTTTGCTGGGTGCCATTTGAAACTGCGATCAGCCTGGTGCCTTTCGCAGGGCAGCGTCACGTTCTAAGACATATCCAAGCCGAGTTCGCTGAAAAACAGCCGCTTCGGCATCTTCTTATCGATATGTTGCCGCCGGCCCAGCCTGAGACATGATATAGCCGACCTCATTCGAGGTCAGCGAGATAGAGTGCGATGTCGCGAGCAAACTGCTCATCCTCAGCTTGCGCCTGAGCGATCAGGGCGGCGAGTTCGGCCTCCGCCATCGCGCGTTCGGTCTTGGTGAAATAGCAGCTCCGAAGCTCGGCGCGCAGTTCGTTGATTTGATCGAGAGTAGTCATGTTGATCGTCTCCTTTTTGATGACGTCAACGGGGCGACGTGCGCACGAAGCCCGGGTCAAGGAGCGCGAAGCGACCGCCAGCGGCGGCGAGTGGGGTGCCGGTTTTGTCGGAGCGCAGGGAACCGGAGCGGAGGCAAAATCGGGGGCCCACGCTGTCCTTTAGGCGGGCTGAGAAGCCGTAAAGTAGGACGGCAGAAAGAAGAGAACCCGCGTCACGACCAGGGACGCGACCGTACTCCGTAAGGCGCTGTCTTCTGGTGATGTCGATAACAGTAAGTACCTCCTCGATACTTTGGAGGTTTTACAGTTATTCTCGAAACCCTCACGGCACGGGCAACTCCCGCTTTGGTTTCCAGACCTTCGGAAACGGCGTTGAAAGGAGCGGGCTGGACGCCCTTTACCGGCTTTCTCAAGGCGACCGGTTGGCCCCGCCCTGGCGGCGGGGCCTGCAGGTCTCAGTCGCGGTTCGGGCGGGACCAGATCAGCTGGTAGCCATCCTCACCTTCCACCTCGCTCAGCGTGGCGTAGATCGGGGCGGGGAAGCTCGGATCGTCGAGCTTGACCGAGAGGTAGTCGCGGTCGCTCTCGCTGGAGCGCTTCTGCCAGGCGGCGCCGAGTTCAACGGAGCCGGCGAAGATGCGGAACTGCGGGCCTTTGTCCGAGGGGTTCTCGATGCGGGCGATGCGAGCCTTGACGTTGAGAGCGAGGGTGCGGATCGAACCGGTGAAACCGTTTTCGGTGGAGGTGAAGGTGCCGATGGTAGCCATTGTCATATTCCTTTTTTGCTGTTTCGGGCCGCTCCATTGCGGCCTCGATGGCAGTCGCAAAGGCCAGGGACGATCGGACCGCACCCAAAGGGCCGGAACAGCGTGGAGGGCGGCGCGGAGACACTTTCTTGTTTCGCGAGGAATGGCGGCGTGAGCCGGCAGGGGATGAAAGTTTTGCAGAGCCGTTGCGGGATCAAGAGCGAGGCGAAGCCGTTCTCCGGTCAGACCTGCCCCATCGAGCCCGCCTATGGAGCCCCTTCCAAACGGGAAAAGGAATATGACGATGGCGAACCGCCATAATGCAAATCCCCAGCAAATGGCCCGGCGGGTTGCAGCCTCTGCAAAAGCCACCGTAAAGACTTGCACACTCGTTGCAGACCATCGGCCAGGCTCCGCTTGCAACAATCGTCCTGTCGCAGAGGTGCCTGTGACCTGCCGCCTGGAGCAAAAGCATCAGGATGCCGTCCGTCTATCGTGGGGATCAAGCAATCCCGTAGGCCGAAACCCGACACCCGGCAAACGTCGTTTTTGGGGAAGCTGGTTTTGAGGATTGCCGAGGATTATCTGGCTGAGGCGAACCCGATGATTGAGCCGGCCACCGCTGAGCGAGGCGACCGGCCTTGACGCCATCCGAGGCGGAAACCTTCAGGCCACCTTCCGAGCCTCCTCCTCCACGGGCTGCAGCCCGTGGAGAAAAGTTGCCGCGCGCTGCGCATGCGCCGCCGCTTGGAAGATTGCCCGTGTGTCGTTTGCCAATACGTCGAGCCATGACTGAAGGTAGGAGGCATGGTCGGGCCGCGGCTCGAGTTCCGGTACGATCCCCAGATCGGCACATAAAAAGCAGCTGCCGAGTTCGGCGATCAACTCTTCCCGGGCTCGCTCGCTCTTGTCCCTGGCGTAGCGTGAGAGATCGCGGCCGATGCGATGGGCAGGAGCGGTCCAGTGGATCTTATGCCGATATCGGCATAAAACGCATAATGCCGCGATCCGGATTATGCCGCATGGCCTCTTTTGGAGGCCTGTTGCCTGTTTTCGGCCATGCGGCTGTTCGGAATAATCAGAGCCCTTCCAGGAAGGCGAGCAGGTTATCGTCTGGCCGGAACCGCCCCGAAGGCGTTGCCGGGGCCGCGACGCGGGCAAGCGCCTTTTCCTTCATTCGCATGTCGGCATGGATGTAGATCTGGGTGGTCTCGACGTTTTCGTGACCAAGCCAGAGCGCGATGACCGCAGGATCGACGCCGTGATGGAGCAGGTCCATCGCCGTACTGTGGCGCAGCGTATGCGGCGTAACCCGCTTGCAGCCAATGCTGGGGCACGTGCGTGATGCCGTCAGGCAATGTTTGCGCACGAGATGCTCAAGGGCATCGTGGCTCAGCGGCTCCCCTCTGATCGATGGGAATAGCGGCCTGCCCTTGTCACCGTCCCCGATCCAAACGGCCAGGAGCTTGGCCGTTTCACGGCGAAGCGGGGTGGCGCGCTCCTTCCTGCCCTTTCCCATGCAGCGGATATGAGCGCCGGATCCGAGTACCACGTCAGCACACTTGAGACCGACCAGCTCGGAGGCCCTGAGCCCGGTTTGTACCGCGAGTAACAGCAGGGCATGGTCGCGTCGCCCCGCCCATGTCTGCCGGTCAGGCGCTGCCAGCAAGGCAGCGATTTCGTTGGTGTCGAGGAACGTCACCTCGCGCCGCACGTAGCGCTTGTTGGGCATGGCGAGGATCCGCTGACATTGTAGCAGCCAAGTCGGGTCGCTCATCGCGACATAGCGGAAGAAGGATCTGATCGCGGCGAGCCTGGTGTTTCTGCTGCGTGCGCTGTTGCCTCGGGCAGTCTCAGTATAGACGAGGAAGTCGGCAACCAGATCGGCGTCGATATCTTCGATCGTCAACTTGACCGGCGGCTTGCTGTGTCGTGCACTTGCGTACCGCAACAAAAGTCGGAACGTATCCCGGTAGCCGGCAATCGTATGGGGGCTCGCTTCCATCTGGATGCGGAGCCGGTCAGTGAAGAAGCGCTGGATTAACGAAGGCAAGGTAGCAACACTCATCGACCTGCCTCCTCGTCGTCGGATGTCGCTCGCGCCATTGCCAGACCGAGCAATTCGGGCACTGCTTCCAGATACCAGTACGTGTTGGCAGGGCTGCCGTGACCGAGATAGGTAGTCAGCCGGATCATCTCGCGTGCCGGGTCTTTGCCGGTGCGGTACCAAAAGATCATCGTCTTCACAGCGAAGCTGTGGCGAAGATCGTGAATGCGCGGTCCCCGTCCATGTTTGCAGTGTGGTTGATGGGTTCTGAGGCCGGCGTCCTGACATGCCCGCGCAAAGTTGTATCGGGCCCCGCAGTCGGTGAGCCGTGAAGCTTTGTCGGTGACGAACAGCGCCGCGACAGGATGGCCGATCAGCCGGTCCCGTTCGGCAAGATAGTCGATCAGGTGCGTGACGACGCTGAGATGGAGCGGTAGCAAGCGCTCTTTGCCAAGCTTGCCCTGCCGTACCCGCAGCACGCGGTTCAATGTGTCGATGTCATCCCGGTCAAGCGCCAACGCCTCGCTGATACGAAGACCAGTAACCGCGATGAGCCCGAACAGAGTGGAGCAGGTCAGGCCTCGCAGACCGTAGATCGACGGCAGTTCTTTCGCGGCCGCGATGATTGTTCTGATTTCATCGTCGCTGTAAATGTGTGGACGCGACCGTCGGATCGAGCTTGGTAGCAGCCCTTGTGGGGGCACCTCATGAGCTGGATCGAAGCTGCTCAGCCATTGTGCGAACAGACGCACAACAGTCAGCCTGGCCCCTCTGGTCGAGGAGCAGGCCTCAGCCAGCGTGCCGTGCCAACGCAGGAACAACGCCGTGTCGACATGTGTGGCGCCCTCGCGGTCAGCGAAGCGGGTGAAGCGACGAAGGATGCGAGCAGCGGTACCAAGATCATAGCCCAGGCTGCGCCTGACACTCAGATAGCGGTCGAGTTGGATGGTGAGGCTCATCACACACCTCCCCCCACTGGCCAAGGCTGTGCGATCGATCGCAGGCCTTCAATGTCGATGCGTGCATAGATCATCGTCGATGTTCGTGATCGGTGTCGCAACACGTCGCCGATTTCATCCAGCGAAGCCCCCGTGTTCACCAATTGGGTCGCAAGACTATGGCGGAGCAGGTGCGATCCCACATAGGGTGTCACCGGCTTCTGGCCGGTTGCCTTCAATGCCTCCTTGAGGACGTTATTGACGATCTGGCTATCTTTGAACGGTCGATGCGGGGCGCGATGGGTGACAAACATCGTGCGGCACGTCGCAGGGCCTCTCTCTTCACGAAGATAGCGGCTCAGCGCATCGCCGACCTCCATCGTGATCGGTAACCGGTCGTGTAGTTTGCCCTTGCCGCGCACCATGAGTTCGCCGGCGCGCCAATCGATGTCGTCGAGTTGGATTGCCATGACCTCGACTGCTCTCAACCCGAGCCGGGCCATGAGCAGCAGCATCGCATAGTCCCGTGCGCCGTGCCTTGGATTGTCGCGCACATTAGCCAGGACCGCTTCGACGCCATCCGGCGACAGATGTCGTGGCAGTCGCGGACTCCAGGACTTTGCAGTTTTCGGTACGCTCAGCGCCAGATTGGTCGACGTAGCTCCACATGCAAACAGATATTGGAGGAAATTCCGAACATGCGTACCAATCGTTTTGTCGCGGCGCGCGCTCGCCAGGACATGCTCCACGAACCCGATCGCATCGGCGGGACGCAAGCAACCGATATCGATCGTCGTTTCTCCGAAGCGGTAGTCGAGGAAACGGTTGGCGAAGCGCAGCGAGTGATAGATCGTCCGCTGGCTGAGGCCTCGTTGTTTAACGAGATAGGTTTCGAACCTTGCCAACAAGTCGGCGCGCGCGATCTGCGCTTGGGTTGGCGCCGTGGGCTCTACCACGCCGATGTCGATCAGATGCTGGGCAAACCGATGTGCGAGTTTGTGAGGGCGGACACTCTGGTAATACCTCCGCGGCAACGTCCGTCCCAGCCGATCGGCCATGTCAAGCGTGAGTTTTGAAAGCTTTACCCCTTCCGCATCCATCACCTGGCCAAGCCTTCGAATGATCGACCGGTACTCTTTGATGGTCGGCGCCTTGTAATCGGCGGCAACGAGCCGCTGGATAAACGAGTCCAGGTAGGGCTCGACGCAGGTGTTCAGAATCGCAGGCATCTTTCGTGCTCCTTGTTGTTGGAGCCACGAAGATTATGCCGAACGCCATTGACGCGATCACCCTGCAGGCCGCGGGTTCTCAAAGAGATGCGGCATAATCCGGATCGCGGCATTATGCGTCGCTTCATGGCTAAGCGTCGCGTAGTAGCTCGCGGCGTCCTTGAACGTTTCGATTGGTGGCATCTGGATCATATCCAGTCCGGGAGCGTAAAACGCCTGGCCGCCACCATGGCGAATAACTGCGCCTGTATTTCGAAAGAAGCGATCCGCCTGCTCGATCCGCTCGACCGGATGCTGAACCGGCGCCTGTGGGCGATAGTAATGGTCGGCAAGGCCATCGATCTGCTCGATATTGAAAACCGAATAGGCCTTGAGAAAAGGAATTTCCCGATCAATCTCGCCACCTTTACCATCCGGCTCCGATTTGGTGAAGCGGCTGGCGAACACGACCGTCGATCCGGTTTCGCCCTTTCGCACCGCTGCCCCGAGCTCGAGTGCCTGTTTGAAGGTCATCCACATCGGTGATGTGAAACCACGCGACATCTGTTCCGACCACAGAAGGAGCACGTTCATGCCGGAATAGGGCTGTCCATTGTGGCGCAGCGGGCGGGTGACCCGCCCATGGGTATGCCCCGCATTCCACGGCTTCATCCAGGGGCGGACGCCAATTGCAAGCTCCTCGATGATCCGATCGGTGATACGCGCATAAATATCAGCGCGGTGGCTTTCGGTCTTTCTGCTCATTTCTTTTCTCCACGTCATGGGAGCCGCGCCAATCGCGGCCGTCCGCGGCGGCCAGGAGCAGGAGCCCATGAGCCGGCTGAAGGCACCGGAACGGCCGAAACAGCGTGGAGGACGGCAAAGCCGTTGCCTGTGGCTTTCGGCTCCTGCAGGTGAGACGGCGGGGACGGGCCGCAACGGCCCGATCACCAACACCTTGATTCCCTTCTTCTGCCCGCGGTGTCCGCAAACGGAAAAGGCCGGCCCACGGGGCCGGCCAGCCCGAGATGGCGAAACAGGCGGGGCGAACCCCGCCCAAGCGGTATCAGTCGAAGGCCGACATCTGAACTTCGGCGGCCTTGCGGTCTATCGAATGGCCGGGATTTTCGACTGGACGATCGAACGGCTTCCAGGTCTCGCCTACGGTCTTTTTGTAGGCAGCGACGGCACCCTCGGCAGCCATTCGAAGAGCATGGGATTGGATACCCATGTCTGCTGCGAATTCCCGCTTTCTGTGGGCGGCGCTGTCATAGCCGACGGGTCCATCGAGATCCTCGTCGCGGACATCGTTTGCTGCCTTGGCTGTAGCGTCGCGCGCGTCGGTGACGGCTTTGCTGTAGAATTGTCCGGCTCCGTGCGCCGAGCCGACAAAGGCGCCGACGATACGCTGGAGGTGGATCTGCATGGCTCTTTCGCCAAGGCCTTCGCTAAGAGCTTCTGCCGTCTCGCAGATGAGGTGCTCGTGGAGATCGCGGATCCCGTCGCTGTCGACCATCGCGGTGCCAAAGCTCTCGGCAATCTTGAGTGCCTGGGCGCTGTCCGGGCATGTCAGCCGGACCATTTCGAGGGTAGCGCCTTTCCGGAGCTGGAGGACGCGGCCGGATTGGCGAGGGTTGCTTGCGGGTTTTGCCATATTCTTTCCTTTCGGTTCCGAAGTGGTTCCGGCCCCGTGCCGGCTTGCCCTTCGGTGCGGTCGACCCGAACCGGCGGAAGGCGGACGCTTCCAGGTCCGGGCCAGGCGAAGACAAGCGGAACCGATCTGCGGGTCAGCAGGGCATATGCCCTCGCGCCGCCCGCGGGTCTGTTTTGCGAAGGATGACGGGCCCGGCCGCTCCGCGGCGCGACAGCGGCCTTGAAGCGGCCGGCCGCTGGTTCAGACCGCAGCAAAAACGAAGGGCAAGCCGGCACGGGTTCAGAACCGAACGGGCTCAAAGGACCGCCGGCCAAGCACGGGCCTGTTCTCGCCAATCCGGCTGCGATCACCATGTGATGTCTTTAGCACCTTCACACTTGTCCGCGCATTCTACCGGCCCCATTCGATAGCAATGGAGCCAGATCGGGCCATGCGTGTTTCGAAACCGCGCAGGATCCCGCTTTCGTCATAAGGTGCACCATCCGTCGAGACATGGTTCACGAAGCTCTTCCAGCGTCGGCCGTGTTTAGCGGCACAGGCTTGGAACGCTGCCTCTTGCTCGGTCGTCAATGGCAATCTTTTGCGCCAGACTGTCACCACCTGCACAAATGCCGTCGCGCTCGGCGATCATCCGCCTGAGCTCCGCGACGCCAGCGTCAAGGCAGGCTTGCGCTGAGGACGAAACCGGCGCCAGAATAGTGTTCGAGCGACCGGCGACGATCGGATCCCAGGCCGCTTCTCCGGTTCGCTGGTCGTGCGCATGACGTCAATCCCTGCACCGTCGGTTGAGTGCCGAGCGATGGTCGTTGCTCGGAAGCGCCGCTATCGCCGCATCGAGCCGCGCGCCTTTCTCGTGGGGGCATCGATTTCCAGCTGGCGTGCAGCAGTTAGCCCGGCAAGACTGTGCCGATACCGTTTGGGCAAGGCTCGCCATTGGGGGCGCCATGGCGGCAGCCGGTCTGGCGCCGTGCAAATTGCGGTAAAATCACCGTCTTCTGACGAGCGATCTGCCGGTCGATCAAATCAAGCTGTCTTTGAGTTTGCCGCAGTGCGCCTGCCTTCCTGGCACTTGTGATTCATTTGAAGGCGCGAACACGAATTTCTCCGGGTCTTCGCGGGGGTACAGCGCATTCCGCCGCCAGGGTCCCCAGCGGCGGAATGCGAATGCGGCGGAAAAGAAGACGCCTATTCGGCGGCGACGCCATAGGCGGTTTCGTGACCATCCAGAGTGTCGGCGTCGCCATCAAGGTCGCCCGGCGCCGTTTCGGTTTCTTCGCCGGTATTGGCTTCGCCGTCAACGAGATCGCCGTCGTCTGTCTCCGCGAGGTCGCTCTGTTCCCGGTGGCGCAAGAGATCCGCAACCTCCTTCGGTTCCGGCACGAACAAGGCCGAGGGATGGACGAAGACCGCATCGCCTGCGAAGTGGTCGACGAGTGCCGCCCGCGTCTCGCGCACACGGGCGGCGGGCTGTATGCCGACCTTCTTGGCCGCTGTTTCGAGTGCCTCACGCGACAAGCATATGAGGAATTCCTCCATGCCCATATCCGCAAGGTACGCGTCCGCCCCGACCGCATCGCCTGCTATCTGCGAAACCACACCGCTGTTCGACATGCCGCGGCGGCAGGACAATACATCAATCAGTGCAGCGCGTGCTGCAACACGGACCGTGTCCATGTCGAACAACAAACGCCCGTCGTCGGTAATGAGGCGAGCGGCGTGGCGGCCGAACCGCGCACCCCCATGGAGGGCGCCACCTGAGCCGGAGTCGATGCGGACGTTTTGGGCGGCAAAGGCAAGGACGAGCAAGGCCATCAACATATCATCCTCGATCGGTGCACGCGCAAGCGCGTCGTGAAGGGCATCAGTGCGGAAATCGCCAATCATGTCCTGGCCCTTTTGGGTCACATCGGGGCGCGCCTTGGCGGTTGCCCCAACTGCGCCCTGACCGTCACCCGCGATCGTCGTTTCGTCCTTGAGAGCCTTCGGTTCGGGCATCCGATAGTGGACGGTCTGCACCTTGCCATCACGGTCGAGGTAGAGGCCGGCAAGGTCACCCTTGCCCGGCTTGCCGTAGACACGTTCTGCTTTTTTCGGAAGCTCAGGCTGACCCCAGTTGTTTACCTCAACAATAGAACCCTTTTTCGGAAGATTGGTCGTCATCCATTCCTGCTGGGCGCCAAGGAACGCCTCGACGTTCGTCGTGAAGCGGTTGTCCTGGTCGGCCGGTCCGAAGAGGTCATCAGCCCACTCGATGCCATAGGCTTGACGAAGATCGTCGCCGAAGCTCGCATCGCGAGCATACATGCGGGTCTTCGACAGGCCGTTAGCGATTTGCCACCAGGACGCCGTCTCGCCCTTTTTCGGCTTGTTCGCCTTCCAGACTTCCTTTTGCTCATCGAGCGACGCGGCCGCGATCGTACGCAATTGCGGCTCGTTGGGCATGTCACCCTTAACCATCTGGTCCAGCATCGCCGGCAGGACGTTGGCGAGCAGGCGCAATTTGCGGATCTGACGAACAGGGAGGGCGAGGGCGACGGCAATCGCTTCTTCGGTCCACCCGAGTGCAACCAGCCGCTCGACGCCGCGCCATTGGTCAACCGGGTTCAACGGCTCGCGGGCAATGTTCTCGACCATCGAGCGCATGGCGCCGTTGTCGTTGGCTGCGTCCTGCACGATAACCTCGATTTCATCGAGACCCGCAGCAATCGCGGCTTGCACGCGGCGGTGCCCCGCCTGGATGATATAGCCATTGCCGCCATCCACCTGCGGCGAGACCACCGGTGGCTGGATGATGCCGACGGCTTTCACCGTGGCCAGCAGCAGAGCGTCGGCCTGAGGGGAGGACTTGGTCTGTCGAGCGTCGTCGGTATTCCCATTCAGCCCACGCGGATCGATTTTGATGATTTCCATTGAAGCATTCCTTTTCCGGGTGGAGCGACCCTTTGCCGCTCCTTCCTGTCTTCCTCTTTCTCGAAGACATCTCCCGGACCGCGGGTCGGACGACGCGGTGCAATTGCGGCCGAGCAGCCCTGCCGCGATGCACAAGCGGGGCCGGAGCCCTGCGATGGGCAAGTGGCCGGGATGAGGAGGGCGCGATTGAGCGATAGCGGCAGCGCAAGACCGACCTGCGATCCATTTGCCCCCAACCCCTCCATTTATCTTTCAGCTTCCACCTCCTCTTATCCAGCAA
The DNA here is from genome assembly GCF_900013495.1 of Agrobacterium genomosp. 2 str. CFBP 5494. NCBI lineage: Bacteria > Pseudomonadati > Pseudomonadota > Alphaproteobacteria > Hyphomicrobiales > Rhizobiaceae > Agrobacterium > Agrobacterium genomosp. 2. The sequence continues at coordinate 35,079 of NZ_LT009722.1, read as the reverse complement.
TCGGGTGGCGCCGGCGCGGCTCAACTGGTATGCGGTTGCGAACAACTGTCGAAGCAAGGCGTTATAGCCTCACACGGGGCCCTGACCGTAAGGCCGGCACGAGTTACGCCAGGCACGATAGGTAAATCTGTTCAGAAAGTTGTTATATATTTGCGCCGGGCTTTCTAAATCCGGCAACTACCGTAGAGTGAGACCATGGCATCGGCACAACAAATCATCGGGCTCGTGAAGAGCCATGCTGAAGGCGACAAGGATCGTTTCTACGACCTTGCGATGCAGTTGGCTGCCGCTGAATCGCAGAAGGGACATGGACGCCTCGCGGAGCAACTCCGGCAATGGGCCGAAGCTGGCGCAGCAGCGCCGGAGCAGAAGCGCCCCAGTCTGACGCCGCTTGCCGCGCCGCGGGGAGAGTTGGCTGGGTTTCTCGCGGCCAGCTATCCGACAGCCCGCATGGCTGACGTGATCGTGCCCCCTATTATCGAAGACGAACTCAAACACCTCGTTGTCGAAATCCATCATGCCGAGAAACTCGAGGAGAAAGGCCTGCGGCCGCGAAGACGCGTCCTCCTCGCAGGCCCTCCCGGAACCGGCAAGACTTTGACGGCCGCAGCCTTATCGGCGGAACTGCGCTATCCACTCTTCACGGTGCTCCTCCATGGCCTGATCACGAAGTTCATGGGCGAGACTGCCCAGAAGCTTCGTATGGTTTTCGACGCCATCAAGACGACACGTGGCGTTTATCTCTTCGATGAAATCGACGCGCTGGCATCGAGCCGCGGCAACGAGAACGACGTTGGGGAGGCTCGGCGTGTCCTGAACTCATTCCTGCAGTTTCTCGATGAAGACACCGGGCCTTCGATCATTGTCGCGACCACCAACCTGCCGGAACTGCTGGATCGCGCCGTTCTGCGCCGCTTCGATCTGGTTCTGTCTTACGATTTGCCGGACGGGGTCGCTATCGAGAAGGCAATGCGTCGCCGTCTGCAGGGCTTCGAGGTGGAAACGATTGACTGGGGTCGGATCGCCGGCTGCGCGAACGGCTTATCGACGGCAGACGTGATCGCAGCGGCGGAAGATGCTGCAAGACGCGCGGTCATTCTCGACACGAGCGCTGTTGAGACGACTGCTGTCATGGCATCGCTGGAGCGTCGGCGTTCGCTTCAAGGCATAGGAACGGAAAAGCATGGCTCGAGATCGGCGCCACTTTACGCTGAGCGGAATAGGAACCTCGCGCCCGTTCGCAGCAAAAACCGGCGGATCGTCAAGACATCCAAGTAACGTCAACGATCGGGAGGCCCATGCCCAGGCACTGCTGGCGGCACTCGATCAGTTGCCGGACGTGACACAGGCCAATCTGCCAGGCGTCTATCTGGCAATCGAAGGCAGACCGCACGAGGTGATGATCACCAAAAGCCTGAACGCGAGTGGGCTTACGCTTCTGCGTGTCGATAAACAGGCCGGCGCCCCAGCGGAAGCGACGGTTTTTGCAACCGAGAAGGGGCTTCAGAAACTTCGAAAGAAGATTGAGGATTTCGGTGGCGAGCTCCCAGTGAAAGAGGACGGGAGCTTCAAACCCGCCAGGAACGCCGACCTGGTGCAGAGCATTAGCGCGATCTCCGAGGCCGGTCTGCGGGCTCTGTGGCGAAGCCCCCGCGATCGTTTTCCCGTCGAAGCCGGCAAGAAGCCCTGGGAGGTCTGGCTGGACAAAGCCGCTGCGCCCAACTTCTTCGATGGCGCGCTGGAATACGGCGTCGCAGTTGGAACCGACAGGTTGGAATTTCCTGAAGATTTGGTGGTGATCGTGGTCGCAACCCAGTTAGAGCTGGCGGCAGCCGTGCGAAATCTCGGCGGGGTCCGGGCTCTTGCCACGCCGACCCGTACGGCAGACGATTTTGACGCGATGCCAGTCGAGGAGCAGAACGACTGGGTCGCCGATCTCGTCGGCAGAACCACCTTTGTCCCTCACGCCGATCCGAACTACATCACGTTGCTGGACCGCGGGGTAAGCCGTGCCCATCCTCTGATCCAGCCAGCACTTGCGGCCGCAGACAGACACGCGGCTGAAGCCGCCTGGGACGTCAACGATTTTGTCGGCCACGGCACGCAGCTTGCTGGCCTCGCTCTCTACGGCGACCTGAGCACCGCGCTGCAGACGACCCTGCCGATTGCCATCACTCACAGGCTCGAATCTTCGAAGGTCATACCCGATGCGGGTCATAATCCGCATCATTTGCTTGGAACGGTAACACGCAAAGGGATCGACGCCGCGGAAGCGACGGCGGGGCGGAGGCGCACATTCTGTCTCGCCACCACGACGGAAGACGACACGCCTCATGACGGGGCGCCGACATCATGGTCAAGCGAGATCGATCAGCTCGCTTCAGGCGCTTCGGGTCTGCAGAGACGACAGAGGCTCATTCTGGTCTCGGCTGGAAACAGCGACCAGAACACCTTCACCGGCGGCGACTATCTTACCGTTTCGGATAACGCGGACAACGAGCTGGAATCGCCGGCGCAAGCCTGGAATGCGGTCAGTGTCGGAGCGTACACACAGAAGATCACGCTGCCGGCCGGAGAGCAGGGGGTCTGTGTTGCGCCGCTAGGGGATCTCGCACCCTCGTCGCGGACCGCCAGCTGGCATTCATACTGGCCGATCAAGCCCGAGGTTGTTTACGAGGGTGGCAACTGGTTCTTGCATGGCGCCCCGCCACCGATGAAACACCCGGCATTGATGCCGCTCACCACGGACCATCAGTTTCCCCTGCGGGCGTTCACAGCCTGCGGGGAAACGAGCGCGGCGACCGCTCTCGCCTCGCGCGACATCACCAGTTTGTGGTCGGACTACCCCGATCTCTGGCCCGAGACGATCAGGGCGATTTTCGTGTCTTCGGCGCGCTGGACCAACCAGATGCTTAGCCATGTGCCGGCACAACCGTCGAAAGCCGATCTGGGGATCCTCTTCAGACGCTACGGCTATGGGGTGCCCGACATGGAACGGGCCCGCCGAAGCGCGTCGAATGCGCTGACCCTTATCGTTCAGGATACGATCAAGCCCTATAAAAAGAGCGCGACGAAGAACGCCGAGCACATCCATAACGAACTGAAGCTCTTCGAGCTTCCATGGCCCGTAAAGGAACTGCGCCGCCTCGGAGCAGCTCAGGTCAAGCTCCGCTTGAGTCTCAGCACTTTCATGTCTCCAAACCCGTCGGAGCCCGCGCGCGGATCCAAGTATCGCTACGCCTCGCATAACCTCCGCTTCAAATTGAACCGGCCCAATGAGAGGGCAGGGGCCTTCATTCGTCGGATCAGCAAGATTGCCGAGCAAACGGACGAAGGCGTGATCGAGGAAGCTGACGGTTGGGCTTTTGGGCCCAATCGAAGAGATGTCGGCTCCCTGCAGATCGATCAACTGACTTGCGCAGCATCTGACCTCGCACGGAGAAATCTCATCGCGGTCCACCCCGTCACAGGGTGGTGGAAGGCCAAGAGCGTTCCTGATCCGGAGAACCTCTCTGCCAGATTTGCTCTGGTGGTTGAAATCGATGCCGGGACAGTTGAAGCCGAACTCTACGCGGAGGTGCAGACAGCGATTGCTAACATGACTGCGGCTGTCGTTACCGTGTAACCGCTGAAAGACCTGAGCAAAAAAAATGGGCCTGCGAATATCGCGGCCCATGAAGTGTGAAGGTCAAACTAACCTCCAGAGGGGAACAGCTGATGCGGCGGAACTGGGAGGTGACCGCCATATGCATCAGCTGCAGGCGTTATGCACTTATTTTCACCGCACCGCACCTAATTTTTGTGCAATGCCGCTATGCAACCTGTGCACTGGGCTCGGCATCGACATCTGCCGCGAGCTGAGCCTCGATCTCTCGCAAGGCCTGCTTCTTGCTCAGCAGTTCATCGGCGAAAGCAAACGCACCTCCTTCTCGTGATCTAAATGACTCGAGCCGCCGGCGTGCTTCCTCGACGCGGCTCTGATATTGCCGCCGCTCCTGCTCGAAACCATCAAGTGCATGCTCCAAACGTGAAATGGCACCAAGCGGCGTGACCGTGATCGAGAGGTCGATCTCGTAATCGGCCCCGGTGCGCTGCAGCAGCGTTTCGTACCGGTAGCCGTCGCCTTTTGCGAACCTCTCGCCTTCGTAAACGAGATGGAACCCGCCGATGGTAGCAAGTTGAACTTGGCCCTCTTGCTGGTTCTGGATCAAGGTAAGGATCTCCTTCATCAGCGCGCGACCGGCCTCCTTGCGTTCAGTTTGCGCCTTACCGCCCACACTCATCGTGAAAGTGCCACCGCTGGTCGGCTCCAACCGTTCAATGTCGGCCCCAATCTCCGAGATCCGCCGCGTCGAGACCTCGATGTCGCGCTCGGCATCACGCATTTGCCGTCGAACGGCATACTGATCATCCTCATGAGCGGCGCGCAGCCGTTCAAGCCGGGCGATATCGGCCTCGAACCCGGCCTTCTGCATGAGCCTTTCGTCACCTGAGGCGATGGCCTTGGCCATGGCGAACTGGTTCGCGGCCCCTTCGCCGACATCCTCCAGGCGACGGATCGACGTATCGCCAGAAAGGGCAGCGGCGATGAAGCGGGCCTTGCGCTCGTTGTTTTGCCACATGGATGCGTCGAGCGATCCCTCAGTGGCATAAGCATAGATATCGACCTCATCATGCTGGTTGCCCTGCCGCACGATGCGACCCTCGCGCTGCTCGATCTGCGATGGGAGCCACGGCACGTCGAGATGGTGGAGTGCCTTGAGACGAAGCTGGGCATTGACGCCGGTGCCCATTGTTTCCGAAGACCCGATCAGGAAACGGACCTTGCCGGCGCGAACGTCACCGAACAGTCGCTGCTTTGCCTGCGTCTTCTTGTAATCCTGCATGAAAGCGATCTCCGAGGCCGGCACGCCGAGCCGGATCAGTTCGTCACGAATGAAGCGATAGGCAGAAAAGCCGCGTGTTTTCTCGACATGGATCGTGCCGAGATCGGAGAAGATCATTTGAGCCGCGCCGGGCAGGTCGAAATTCTTGCCGTCGGGACGACGGTAGACCGCCTGGCCGGTCTCTCGCCAAATGCGGAAGGCATTGCGGATCAGGAGATTGAGCTTGTTATCTGGTTCATTGTGGACCGCCGGCATGACGAAGCGAAGGTCGATCGCCGCATGGCGCCCGTCTGTGATGACCGACAGCAGAATGTCGTCGCCGGGCTTGGCCGGTCCCTCGCGCTGCTCGATCGCTTTGATGCGAGTGTCGAGTACCTGTTGATAGGCCTTAAAGGCCGCCGTCGGCTTAGCCGTTAGAATCTGTCGACGGCCCGTCGAGATACCCGGCACTTTCACGTATCGGCGCAGGTCTTCCGGCATCACCACATCGGCGAAGGTCCGGAACATGGCGATCAGTTCGGGAACGTTGACGAAGCTAGCGAAGCGGCTGACCGGCTTGTATTTGCCGGATGGCTGGATTTCGAGTTCGGTGGTCGTGTCGCCGAAGCAGGACGCCCAGGCATCGAATTCGTGCAGCCCGCGCTCGGCGAGGGCCGCGTGGCCGAGCAGCCGCTGGATCGAGAACATCTCGCCAAGCGTATTGGTGATCGGCGTGCCGGAAGCGAGCACCAGCGCGCGACCGGGGTTCTTTGTCTCGATGAAGCGAGACTTCACATAGAGATCCCAGGCACGCTGTGAGCCATTCGGATCGATCCCTTTCAGCGTCGACATATTGGTCGCGAAGGAGAGCTTCCTAAACTCCTGCGCCTCGTCTACGACAATCTGGTCGATGCCGATTTCGGAGATGGTAAGAAGGTCGTCCTTGCGGGTTGCGAGGCCTTCAAGGCGTTCTTGCAACCCTTCCTTCAGCCGCTCGAGGCGCTTGCGCGAGACGCGATCCTCGCTGTCAACCTTGATCAACAAATCCTCATAGAGCTGCAGCTCATCCTGAATCATTTGGCTCTCGAATGCCGAGGGAACTGCGATGAATCGAAACGCCGAATGCGTGATGATGATCGCATCCCAGGTCGCGGTTGCCGCGCGCGACAGAAAGCGGGCGCGCTTGTCCTTGGTGAAGTTCGTCTCATCCGCGACGAGGATGCGGGCATTGGGATAAAGGGCAAGAAACTCGCGCGCTGCCTGCGCCAGGCAATGGCCCGGCACGACCAGCATCGCCTTGGCGATCAGCCCGAGCCGGCGTTGCTCCATGATGGCTGCTGCCATTGTCATTGTCTTGCCGGCGCCCACGGCGTGGGCAAGATAGGCGGAGCCATCGGCAATGATCCGCCAGATGCCACGTTTCTGGTGCCCATAAAGAACAAAGGCGCCAGAGGCGCCAGGCAGTTTCAGGTGGGACCCATCGAATTTCCGAGGTGCAATATTGTTGAAGCGATCGTTGTAGTCACGCACCAGTCGGTCGGCGCGATCGGCATCGGTCCACACCCAGTCACCAAATGCTTGCTTGATTTTTTGCAGTTTGTCGCGGGCGGCTTCAGTATCGACGACATTCAGGACGCGGCGCTCACCATCGGCGTCCCTGAACACATCGAAGATCTGCGGTACGCGACTATTCAAGGCGTCCGCCAGAAGCTCGCCAGCATGGCGGCGGCTGGTACCCCACTCGGATGTACCAGCTGCACTATAGCCGAGCTGCCTTGCCTCGACGGTCCAGGAGCCGAGTTGAGGCATATGATGGATACGGATATCGGTTTCCATCCGCTCTTTGACGAAGGCAACAACATCGGCGGCTGGAATCCATGGTGCGCCAAGGCGAGCGGTAATGTCTGACGGACGCAGGTCAGCGGGCAGAACTTCCTGCAGTGCGTGGACGTTCCGCTCATAGGCCGGGTCGAGTGCGGCGGCCGCCCGCGCGACAGCCAGCTTGGTGCGGACGGCACCTGACAGATAGGCGTCTGCGGTCTGCCAGGAACCATCAGCAGGGTCGCGGAAGATGGCGTCTCCAAGCTGTCCTGTCACACTGGTTGGGTCACCATGCGTCAGCTCCGCAATATGATCTATGTCCACATGGCCACGCTCGTTGAGAACGACCGCCAGCGCGTCCGCCGCCGATGTCACAACCGGCGCTGATGGGGGAGAGATCACCCTTTCGGAAAAGATTGGCCCCGGCTTCGCGGTGTCGGTCTCCAAATCGTAGTCCTCGATCGAGGCAACCAGCCAGCAATCGGGATCATCGCGGAACGGCGACAGGTTCGGCTGACGATGGGTTTCTTTGACATCCCCGGTCTCGGGATCCTCCTGTATGGAGACGGTGGTTTGGTTGATCGGTCCGAAGTCGCGGACGAAACTCGACCACGCGACGCGCAGCCGGACTTGTAGGTCGCGGCACGGCCGATCGTTTTCCTGTGCTTTCAGTACTTCCCGGACGGTATCGCGGATCGGGATGAGTTTCCTGATGATCCGGACGTGCTTCTCGGAGAAGCCGTCCCCGGACCGGCCTTTGCGCAATGTCACCGGCACGGGCGACCCGTCGAGCATCTGCATCAAGCCATGGGCCTTGTCGATGAAGAAGCTGCCCTCGCGGACGGGGCTGTCCTTTGCCCTTGGTTCAACGACGTCGGCGAACTCGTCTCCGAGATCGGTATCGATCGGCGTCGGCTCGCCGTCGTAGACATCGCTGGGCAGGAGATCGATGGCCGCCGAAAGCGCGGCTTCGAGATCCTCGCCCTCGCGGGGCCGGCACGTATAGGTCTCACCAAAGCGTCCCGATGTCAGGGCATGGGTACCGAGCACGAAGGCGGGATGGCTGGCGAACCAGCGGTTGATCCGGATAGCACTCCCGTCATTCTCCGCTGGCCGGATCTCATCGACGTTGAGCCAACCCTGATCACCCTCGGGCTCGCCGACCTTGCGTTTTCGGAAGAAAAGAATGTCGACGACGACGTCAGTACCAGCGTCACGGCGGAAGCTTCCCTCGGGCAGGCGGATCGCCGTGATCAGATCGGCTGACTTGGCAATATGCTCGCGAGCGGTCGCATCGGCCTTGTCCAGCGTTCCGTGCGAGGTGACGAAAGCTGCCAGCGCGCCCGGTTTCAAGTGGTCGATGGAACGCGCGATGAAGTAATCGTGCAAGCGAAGGCCGAGCGAGCGGTAACGTCGATCTGAGCGGACGGTACGATCCGAAAAGGGTGGATTTCCGATTGCAAGGTCGAAGATCGGAGCCAGATCGGTGCGCGCGAAGTCATCGTTGATAATTCTGGCTCTCGGCTGCAACAGACCCGCGATCTTTGCCGTGATCGGATCGAGTTCAACGCCAGTGACAAACGCGGTGGCCCGATAGGTTTGCGGCATAAGGGCAGGGAACAGGCCTGTCCCGATCCCCGGCTCAAGTACCCGGCCGCCGCGCCAGCCAAGCTTGATGATACCGGCCCAGATCGCCCGGATGATAAATTCTGGCGTGAAATGGGCGTACTGTGTGCAGCGTGCGAGCGACACATATTCTGCCTCTGACACTGCAGTTTCGACCGAAGAACCGATATCGTTCCATTCCTGCCGAAAGTCCCCTTCGCCCGGGAGGCGGAACACGCCGTTGGCCAGTTCGCCAGCGCCGAAGCCGGTGAAACGGATCAGTTGGGCCTGCTCTTCAGGCGTCGCAGGCCGACCCTGTTTTACGATGCTGTTCGCGACCAAGATGGCCGCGACATTGGCACGCGCGCGATCCTTCCAGGATGAGGCCAGGCCGCGATCGCCATCAAGATAGAAGTTCGCAGGCCGTGCTGAGCGACGCGGCGATGACGGGGTTGCAGCCGGCAACGCGGGGGCCGGCGACGACGGGTTTGGATCAGGATCGTCATCATTGGCGGCAACCGGTGAAAAGTCGCCAAAGGCAGTGTCGCCAATGCCGATGCCCGTCGAGAGCGCGGCGGAACCAAACATGTCGAAGGTGAAAGGATTGTCATTCATGGAAATGCTCCTTTTTCGGGCATGCGTCATCGGCCGCGGGCGGACTCGGCGGGTCGATGCGCTTTGATGGTGGAAATGGGTTGACGGCTGTCAGGCCACCAAGGATGGAAGGTGGCGCATATGAACAGGTAACTTGGCGGCGATTTCCTCGTCCGTCAGATCGTCGAGCAATTTCAGGAGGGTGCCGTTGCTGCCGCTCCAAAGCATGATCGTCCGCTGACCTTGGAACGCCGGCGGAAAACGATCACCGGCATAGCCGCGATACGCGTCTGCGGTCAAACTCCAGATATGCTCCAGACGCTCCTGACGCGTCATGGCGCGGACAGGCTGGCTTTCGCGCTTGACAATTGCGGCCCGCATCTCTTCGACCGAGGCTGTGACCGACAAATCGCAATAAGAATGGAAATACCTCACGGCGCCATCGATCCGCAGTTCAAAAAAGATCGACGTTACGGATCCGATCATGAACTCGCGCATCGAAAAAATCGGCCCGCGTATCCACAGGGGCGGGAGGATGTCGAGCATGTAGGTGTAAAGACCTTCGTCTATTTCGAACCATTCGCCGCTATAAAGCGGGGCAGCATCCGCCCGCCCAAGGTCCGGACGTTGTTTGTGCCGATCAAACAGCCGGAACATCTGGTGGCGGGTCGCGACGCCTTCGAAAACCTTTCGGATAGTGGACGGGGATTCCATCTGCGGCTCCTGTAAGTGCGGGGACCGAAGCGTCAGATCACCGTGATCCTGCTCGTTTTCTTCGATCCCTCAAGACACCTTCCGGGCCGCCGGCATTGCGCTCGACCGGGTCAAGGGCCGGCCTCAGCCGGGCGAAGCCTCCCTTGATGCGGTCGTGCGAGATGCGGCACGCCGCTTTCCGTTCTCCCTCTTCGCGTTTTCCCTCTTCTTTTCCTGCAGTACTTCGTTCCAATCTTCCGCTGGCGGCCGCAGCCGCAACCAAGAGCGCCCTTCCTCTTTGGCGAGGTTTTGCAACCGATCTGCGAAGGTGTCCCCTTGCGTGTTCGCGTCGGTCGCACCTACCAACTGGGCATCGGGGTTTGCCAGCAGCGATCGCAAGCCTGCTTCGGTCGATGGAGACCAGCCACCGCCGGTGCTGAGATAGAGAGTGTCCTCGCGCAGGCCCTCAATCGCAGCAAGGCTCATCGCGTCGATCGCCGCTTCAGTCACGCAAAACCTTGTTGCGTTCGGTCGACCGAGGCGGAAAAGGACCTTGTTTCCACCAGTCGCAAAGCCGCGCCACTCGGGGCCGCGCTCTTCCCATCCGGTGACGACACCCTCCGCCGAACTATGCCGTGCCCACATGCTGCCAAACGGCCCCTCGCGGATCGCACTCTCATGAATGGCGTAGCGGACGATCGGGACAGGGATGGCGCGGGCCCAGCAAAGATATCGCCAGGCACCCGTTCCCGGACCCGGCGCGCGTCGAGCACGCCACCTTTCGGCGATGTTAAGTGGGGGCGCCTGGGTCCTCGGCTTGCTCCAGATTATGGGGCAGGGATCGAAACCGACGAGGGTTGCCACACGGGCTATCGCCTCCGTGAAGGTCAGCCGGTCGAGTAGCGCTGCAAGGGAGAAGACGTCGCCTTTCTCGTCGCTTAGCGGATCAAACCAGCCACGTCCATCGTGGGTCACAATGATGATTTCGGCGCCCCTGCGAAACTTTACGGCACGCCGGGTGCTTTCCTTTTTGTCAACCGCAAAACCTGCATCCGCGAGAACCGCCGCACAGCCAACCTTGTCTCGCAAGATCTCTATTTCTTTTCGTTTCATCATTTTCTCCAATCGCTCGCGATTGTCCCTGTTTTGCTCCCCGTATTATCAACGGATCTCTTTCCGCCTGCCGCGAAGAGCAGAGGAGGCAAGGGCGCGGATGACAAGGTGCAAAGTTGCACCGCCCGCGGCGAAGCTTCCCTTGCCGCCGACAGATCGCCAGCGGCAACCGGAACGCAAAAATGCCGGCTCAGTGAGCCGGCCAGGGAAAGAATTCGTGCACGATATCGAGGTCGTCGCTTGCATCGATTTCGTCCGAGGGCAGGACGCCATATTCGCCGTCGACTTCGAAGACGGTGACCGGGACCATCAGGTCACGGGAGAGCTGGAAGGCATGGGACTGTGCGAGAGTGAGATCGTGCGACATGTTAGGGCTCCATCCGGGAGCGGGCCAATTCCCGCTCGATGGCTCCAGAAAGGCCTAATACCGGGCGCGATCACCGCGCAGGCGCAGCCCAGCGGCCGCAGCTCGCTAGCGGACCCTTCACGGGTTGATCGTGGAAGATCCGGAGTTGGGCCAGGACGCCATCAAGAGAGAGCGGGATTGGTTTCGATCTGGAGCCGCAATCACATCGCACGCTCGCAGGCTCGCATCTCTGCCTGGTTACACTCTGACCGAGGGGGTTGCCGGGGCTCTTTCATTCGATCGCGAGTAGGACGGCCGTTTATAGAGCTCGTCGACGACATTCAGTTTGTTTCGCATATTTGTCAAAACGCGCTGTGAGACTTCGAAAGCGCCACAGCAAACCGGGAAGCGCCCATAGCCGACGGCCCGGCCAAGCTCATCGAGCTCCGCCCCGGCACGCTCATAGATCCGGCTCATGTGGGGCTCATAGTTTGAGATCAGCGTTTCGATGCCGTTGTCCAACGCTATCTCGCACAGCGCCAGCAGCAGGAGGCAAAACGCCCGATCGGGACTCAACCCCGCCATATCGCGAGCGATCGCTTCCACATCGATGCACATGCGTGTTCCTTCCCAGATTGACGGTGCAACCAGATCGCAAGAGCCAGGAAAGGTGTCCCTGAACACGTCGTATAGCAGTGTCGGCCCGGTGGTTGGCATCAAGCGAACCGAACCGTAGAGCTGCGTTTGGTGCGTATCGCACCAAATAAGATACGCAGGTTTCAAGTCGTCGTAGATATCCCTCTCATAGGGGCCACAAGTGGCTACCTCCCATCCCAGCTGGTCGGCGAAAACCCGCTTTCTGAGGCGGAACGATTGATCGAGAAGGTCTTCGTATTTTCGATACTGATTTGCCTGGACAAGAATGTACAACTGCATCTCCAACGGTTGTTTTCCGTAGGATGCACAACTGTTCGATAGGCCCGTATTCCCTCAGATCAGCACCCTCATCTTGGGGTATTGCCAAATGCTCTCAAATCAGAATCCCATTACACGTGTTGTAATGTTATACCATAGCGCATAACAAGTATTATGGAACTAAGCTATTGTAATCACAGTGAAAAGCTACTGTTGTGCAAAACCCGGTACGAACATAATTACGGACAAATTATTCTTGAAAACAACTTATGCGACAACACGAGTTTTAGCGCGAGGGCCACCCATTATGTTATCTGGCGGCGGATGATGCGGATACTTAAATACGGCAGTCTTGTCTTTGCCCTCTTGCTTATTGGTCTAGTCGGCTATGGAGCGAAGGGATACTTTGATGCACTATCGGATGCCACGACGTTGCGGGCTCGTGCTGACGAAGTGATCGCTCAGGGCCGCGGCGGCGGTTCCTTAGGCGCAGCTTATCGAGCTATTTTGATCGCGGTTGAAGACCCGAATTATTCAACCCATTCTGGGGTAGATTTCTCTACTCCAGGCGCTGGTTTGACAACAATCACTCAATCGGCAGCCAAGCGGCTCGCCTTTGAGCAGTTTCATCCTGGCCCCGGCAAGATAAGGCAGACGGGCTACGCACTTGGGATGGAGCGCCGTCTTTCCAAGGAGCAGATTCTTGCCCTCTGGCTGGAAACGCTGGAAATGGGCAAGGGACCTGATGGCTGGATAGTAGGCTTCCATTCGGCAAGCTCAGCGATCTATGGGCGGTCTCCAGCCGAATTGACCGAAGCGGAGTTTATCCGGCTCGCGGCCGTGCTGATAGCGCCGGCTTCATATGATCTCGCTCGAAGCGACGCCAAGCTCGAGGAACGCGCCGGCCGAATCCAGCGTCTGGCAGCCGGGGCGTGTACGCCTGCGGGCTTTTCGGATGTTTGGCTCGAAGGGTGCCGATAGCGTATCCCATGCGACAGGATTTTGAGAGAAAGAAAGATGGAGGAAGCGCGTGGCCTCGATAACGTCAGGCAATGCAGAGCAATATGGCGATAGCCGCAAGCTTGCGGCTCGCGCCCGGTTGAACAGCGAGTACACGATCGCCGAAACCGGCTGGTTTCCTTGGATAGCAGGGCAGCTTCCTCTCAAGCCCGGCGACAGCATCCTTGATATCGGGTGTGGTCCTGGTTGGTTTTGGGAGGCAGCCGCAAGCGGCCTGCCGCAAAACCTGCACCTTACGCTTTCCGATCTTTCTTCGGGCATGGTTCAGGAAGCCGTTGAGCATTGCCGGCCCCTGCAATTTGCATCGGTCACAGGGCAGCAAGCCGACGCGGCCGCGTTGCCCTTTGAAGACGGGTCCTTTGACACCGTCATCGCCATGCACATGCTCTATCATCTGCCTGACCCGTCGAAGGCGGTTGCGGAGATGCATCGGGTTCTGAGGCCGGGCGGTTGTCTGGCGGTGACGACGAACGGCGCCGGCAACATGCGCGAGATGTATGGGCTGACAACGGTGTTCGGCAGTCCGCCAGTCGATCCGGCCGGCGCTGCGTTCGGATATGACGCGGCCGAACGGATCATGCAGGCTCAGTTCGGCAATGTGACCATGAAGCAGCATCCAGCCTGTCTGCGCGTGACCGATCCGGAAGACGTATTCCTGGCCCTGACGTCCTACCCTCCCGGCGATGCTGCCGACGACGCGCAGCTTGTCGCATTCCGGGATGCGATCACCAAAGCGTTTCAGGTGGGCAACGGTGTTCTTGAGGTTGGAAAGGAAAGCGGCTTATTCGTAAGTCATAAGCGAAATGCAGAGTGACTAACTCTCGTGCCGGTCGATGCCCAGCGCTCCGCGATCGCCGATTTTGCTACCGGATGGCTGACGCGGGCCCTGCAGAAAACGTCCTAACCGGCTCCACGCCCAAGCGGCCGAGCGTCAGACCTGTTGGGCATCCTTGTGCGAGGAGCCGAGCTCGACAGGAAGATCGGCCTTCATGTCGCTCGGCACGACATAAAGCTCCATGTTTTCGCGCGACAGTTCCCAGTGCTTGAAAACAAGGTCGACGACGGCGGGCTCGTCATGGGCCTTGATCGCGTCGATGAAGCCGTCATGGTGCTCGACAGCCAGTTGAAGGCGCTGCCGCATGTCGTCGTTGCGCGGATGAAAAAACGTGTGGCCGATGCGGGCGTGATCGATGAGGAGCCGCCCCAGGCTGGGCTGCAGATAAACATTGCCTGACATCTCACCCATGATCTCGTGAAACCGGTTGTTCTCGAGGACCATTTCAAGCGTATCCAGCTTCTCGCTGGCGATCCGAAATCTTTCCTGCGTATCGCTCAGTTCCGACAACTGCTTAGGCTTGAAATTCTGGACTGCCAAGCGCCCGATCGCCGCATAGATCATTGGCGCGACAAGAAAAAAATGTCGCAGCGTCGAATGGTTCAACGGGATGACGCGCGCGCTTCTGTTCTCCCGCATGTCAATGTAACCTTCGCCTGCCAGGCGACGCAGGGTGTCCCGTACAGGCGTACGCGAGAGACCATATTTCTCGCTGAGGCTGACCTCATCCACATCCTCGTCGGGGTCGAGTTCCATCGTCAGGATCTGACGCTTGAGATCGTCGTAGAGTTCGCTCTTGCCGCTCTTCATTCAAGTCATTCCCCAAGGCCGAAGTATTCCACGCGTGATTGGCTTAATGCCGACCATAGCCGTTGGCAATCGCGATATTCAATCGCGGCGAGCGTGATAACCCTCCTACCTCTCATTGTTTGCCAATTGTATATCGTAGGTGTACTCGTTGTGTACTTTCATAATACAATTTTGTTGACTCACTAGAATACTCATGCAAGCTTGTCCTCAAAAGCCGACAGCGCGATGCGCGGGCCAGGTCACATCGGGGATTCGGGATGAAGGGCGGCAAGAGCGAACTCTACGACGATCTCAAGCGTCAGATCCTGACGATGGAACTCGATCCCGACGAAGACCTGGATGAAGCATCGCTGAGCGAAAAATACGGCCTGTCACGGACCCCGGTGCGGGAGGTTTTCCGTCGCCTGGAAGGTGAAGGCTACGTGGATATCCGCACCAACAGGGGTGCTCGGGTCATCCCGATGAACCACTCGACCCTGCGCCACTTCTTCCTGGTCGCGCCGATGGTCTATGCGGCGATCGGACGGCTGGCGGTTCGGAACTTTAAGGTGAAGCAGCTCTCGGAGCTGCAGACCACGCAGGAACAGTTTCGTGCCGCGAGCTTCTCGCATGATGCGCTTTCGATGACGCTCGCCAACAACCGGTTTCACGAGATCATGGGTGAGATGTCGGGCAACGAATACCTGCAGCCTAGCCTCGGACGGCTGCTGATCGATCATGCGCGCATCGGCCATACATTCTTCCGCCCCCGCAACGCGGACATGCAGGAGCGGCTGCAAAAATCGGTCGGCCACCATGACGGCTTCATCGCGGCGATCGCCGCCCGCGACGAGGACGCTGTCGTCGACCTCGTGTTCGAACACTGGGAACTGTCGCGCGAGAACATGGAAATGTTCATCGCACCCCAAGCACTCAAGGCGGACGCACTGGTCGAAACGCCGACGCAATCGATGGAGTCATCATCATGAAATTCGAAGGCATCTACACCCCGGCGATCACGCCGCTCAGCCCCGACGGGCAGATTGACCGCGAGGGGTTTGCGGCTGTGTTGGAGTCGCTGATCGAGGCCAAGGTGCATGGCATCATCGTCGGCGGCTCGACCGGCGAATATTATGCTCAGAGCGCCCAGGAACGCTTCGAACTCGCTGCTTACGCCAGGGATGTGATCGGCACGCGTCTCGCTCTCGTCATCGGCACCGGTGCGACACGGACCGAAGATTCCGTCGAATATGCCAAGGCTGCGAAGGAAATCGGTGCTGACGCAATCCTCGTCTCGTCGCCGCCCTATGCGCTGCCGACGGAAAAGGAGAACGCGGTCCATGCGCTGACGATCGACCGCGCCGCCAACCTGCCGATCATGCTCTACAATTATCCGGCCCGCATGGGGATCACCATGCGCGAGGACTATTTCTCCCGCGTGGGCCGGTCCAAGAACGTCGTGGCGATCAAGGAGAGCTCCGGCGAAATGGCCAACGTCCATCTCCTGGCGCGCAAGTTCCCCCATATCGGCTTGTCCTGTGGGTGGGACGACCAGGCGCTGGAATTTTTTGCCTGGGGTGCCAGAAGCTGGGTCTGCGCCGGTTCCAACTTCCTGCCGCGCGAACATGTCGCCCTCTATGAGGCCTGTGTTCTCGAAAGGAACTTCGACAAGGGCCGGGCCATCATGACGGCGATGCTGCCGCTGATGGACTTTCTCGAATGCGGCAAGTTCGTCCAGTCGATTAAGCATGGATGCGAGATCATCGGCCTGAAGACAGGTTCGGTGCGCGCGCCGCTGCGCCCGCTCAATTCCGAAGAAAAAAGAACCCTTGAAACCGTTGTCGCGACTTTGAAGCGCACGGTTGCCCAGATCACGTCGGGAGCCAACAATGCATGAACCCTTGAGCGCGGCCGAATACAAGGCGATCGCCACCAATCTTCACCTGCCGACCAACGCCTTCATCGATGGCGCATTCCGTCCGGCAAAGTCCGGCAAGACGTTCACGACGACGAACCCTGCAACCGGCGAAACGCTGACCGAGATCGCGGCCTGCGACGCTGGTGATGTCGACGACGCGGTTGCAAACGCGAAAAGGGCGTTCGATGACGGTCGCTGGCGTTTGCTGCCTCCCGGCGACCGGAAGGTCGCTCTCCTCAAACTCGCAAAGCTCTTGGAGGAAAACCGCCACGAGCTGGCCGTCATGGAAAGCATCGACAGCGGCAAGCCGGTGCGCGAATGCCAGACGGTCGATGTGCCGGACACGATCCACACGATCCGCTTCCATGCCGAGCTTATCGACAAGCTCTACGACAACACCAACCCGGTCGGGCCGAATGCCCTTGCCATGGTGGTGCGCGAGCCGATCGGCGTGGTCGGCTGCGTGCTGCCCTGGAACTTCCCGCTGCTGATGCTCGCCTGGAAGATCGGCCCGGCACTCGCCTCGGGTTGCTCTGTCATCGTCAAGCCGGCGCAGGAAACCACGCTCACCACTCTTCGCGTCGCGGAACTGGCTCTCGAGGCCGGTATCCCCGCGGGCGTCTTTAATGTCGTCACCGGCAGCGGCAAGGATGTCGGCGAGCCGATCGGGCTGCACATGGATGTCGACATGGTCGCGTTCACCGGCTCGACACCAACCGGACGTCGCTTCCTGCGTTATGCCGCCGATTCCAACCTCAAAAAGGTCGTCCTGGAATGCGGTGGCAAGAACCCGGCCGTCGTCCTTGATGATGCCGAAGACCTCGACCTCGTGGCCGAGCAGGTCGTCAACGGCGCGTTCTGGAACATGGGCGAGAATTGTTCGGCCACGTCGCGGCTGATCGTCGACAGCAAGATCAAGGACGCGCTGCTCGAACGGATCGGCGCCTATCTGCGCGAATGGAAGACCGGCGACCCGCTGGATCCGGAAAACCGCATCGGCGCTCTGGTCAGCAAGGCGCATTTCGACAAGGTCAAATCCTTCCTCGACGACGTGAAGACGGAGAAGCTGACGCTCACCTATGGCGGCACGACGCTGAGTGGCGTCTTCATCGAACCCACCGTCGTCGGTGGCGTCACACCGGCAAGCCGCCTTTTCCAGGAAGAAATCTTCGGACCGATCCTGTCGGTGACCACTTTTGAAACGCTGGCGGAAGCGGTGAAGCTCGCCAACGACACTAATTATGGCCTCACCGCCTCGGTCTATACCGGCAGCCTGCGCAAGGCGATCAAGCTGTCGCGGGAAATCCGGGCCGGCCTGGTGACTGTCAACTGCTTTGGCGAGGGCGACGCTTCGACACCGTTCGGCGGCTACAAGGAATCGGGTTTCGGCGGTCGCGACAAGTCGATCTTCGCCCACGACAATTACTGCGAACTGAAGACGATCTGGATCGATATCTCCGAGCGCTCCGTGGACGAGACAATCCGATGATCACGAAGTCCGTCAAGCGCTTGCCTTTTGAAAATGGCGTGTCGGGCTGGGAGGCGATCAGCAAGCGACCGCTCCCGGTCCGGAGCCTCGAAGGCAACGTGACCGCGGACTGGCTGGTGATCGGCGCGGGCTTTGCGGGACTGTCCGCGGCCCGCCGGCTGAAAGAGCGTCGTCCGCAGGACAAGGTCGTCATTCTGGAGGCGAGTGAACTGGGGAAAGGCACGTCGGGACGAAACTCGGGCTTCATGATCGATGTCCCGCACAACCTCACCTCCAGCGAATATTCAAGCGGCAGTGCTGATGCCACGCAGATGGAGATGGCGCAGAACCGCTCCGCGATCGCCTTTGCGACGCAAGCCGCCTGTGAATACGGGATGTCCCGCGAGACGTTCGATCCCGCCGGCAAGATCAATGCCGCCGCGACCGCGCGCGGCATGAAACTGAACATGACATTCGGGCAGTCGTTGAAGGGTGCGGGCGAGAAGTATGTGTTTCTCGACGCTCGCGTGATGCGCGACATCACCGGGTCGGACTATTATCTGGGCGGGCTCTACACGCCCGGCGCGGTTCTCATCCAGCCGGCCGACTATATCCGAAGCTTCGCCGCCGGCCTGTCGGAGAACGTCGATGTATACGAGCGCAGCCCCGTAACATCGTTGAAGCGCGAGGGCGGAACCTGGACCGCCACTTCATTGCGCGGAACGGTCACGGCGCCCAGGGTCATCCTCGCGGTCAACGGCCATATCCAGGATTTCGGTCACTTCGGCGGCAGGCTGATGCACATCTTCGCCTACGCTTCGATGACGGCCCCGTTTGATGCTGCTGGCCGAGGCGAGGAAAGATCAGGCCGCGACAAGTGGGCGCTTCTTCCCGCCGACGCGATGGGCGCGACGGTGCGCAAGATCACGACCGGCGGACAGTCGCGAATCGTGATCCGGACAAAATACACCTACGAGACAACGGTGGATGTCAGTGAACGGCGCATGACGAAGATGGCGGGCGAGCATCGCCGCTCCTTCGACGCCCGGTTTCCACGCCTTGCCGGTTTGCCGTTCGAATACAGCTGGGCCGGCCGGCTCTGCCTCAGCCGCAACCACGTCCCGGCTTTTGGTGAGATCGAAGAGGGCCTCTATTCGGCCTGCTGCGAAAATGGCCTTGGCACGGTCAAGAGTACGCTCGCCGGCATGATGGCGGCTGACCTCGCGACCGGCTCGGCCTCCCGACAGCTTGATGAATACATGGATCATGCCCAGCCCTTGCGGCTGCCGCCGGAGCCGTTCGCATGGCTCGGCATCAATTCCGTGATCCGGTTGCAGGAATTGCGTGCAGGCCGCGAGGGATGATCCCCCGCCGCGCAATGTGGAGACTGAGCCAAGTGCTGGGCTTCAACGATAATGGGAACGAAAACTAGGAGCGAAAAATGAAGACTCTATGGAAAGCAATCTGCGCAGCGGCGATGGTCGGGATAACCGTGATGTCGGCGCATGCCGAAGAAAAGACCATCACCATCGGCACGATGTCGTGGGAAGACCTCACACCGATCACAGGCATTACGAAGAAGGTGCTCGAAGATTCCGGCTACACCGTGAAGGTCGTGCCGTTCTCCGAATGGGGCATTGCCTACGCCGCTCTCAGCAAGGGCGACGTCCAGATCCTCGCCTCGCAGACGGACTATGTCGCGCAGGATTACTGGGACAAGAACAAGAAGCGTCTCGAAAAGATTTCCCCGGTCTCGCACGGCCTGTTCCAGGGCGTCGCGGTTCCGAAATACGTCACCATCGATTCCATGGACCAGCTGAACGACAACGCCGACAAGTTCGGCGGCAAGATCGTCGGTATCGAGCCGGGATCGGGCCTGATGCGCGACACCAGCAGCTCCGTGAAGGCATACGATCTCAAGCTGCAGCTCGTCGAAGGCAGCACCGCCGCGATGACCGCCGCGCTGAAGTCCGCCACAGATCGCAAGGAATGGATTGCCGTGACGATCTGGGAGCCGTCCTGGATGATGCAGAAATACGACGTCAAGTTCCTGGCAGATCCGAAGGGTGTCTTCCCGCCGCCGCAGAGCTACTACTGGATCGGTCAGAAGGGTTTCTCGGCCGAAAATCCTCACGCCCGTGAGGTCATCGCCAGCGTGTACGTCCCGCTTGCCGATATCACCGCAATCAACAGCGCGGTCAACGACGGCAAGACGATGGACGAGGCGATCAGGGACTGGACCGACAGTCACGCCGATCTTCTGAAGCGCTGGGAAAACATCAAGCCCGAATAACGCAAATGCCGGGCCTTTCGCACTCGCGGTGGCCCGGCTCCAATTCCACGAATGAGAATGCCGGCATCAAACCGGCTCGCGGGGAACGCTATGACCACGTCAATGAATAATGCCAGCGATATCCTGATCGACTGCCAGTCGGTCTGGAAGATATTCGGAGCCAGGGCCAAGGCGGCCGTCGAGGCGGTGAAGACAAAAGGCTTGTCCAAGAAACAGATTCTGACGGACTATGATTGCGTCGTCGGCGTCTCGGATGCCAGTCTTCAGGTCCGCCGTGGCGAGATCTTCTGTATCATGGGACTGTCGGGCAGCGGCAAGTCCACGCTGATCCGGCTGCTCAACAGGCTGATCGAACCCAGCCTTGGGAAGATCCTCGTCAAGGGCAAGGACATCTCCGCCCTGAATGCCGCCGAACTCCGCGACATTCGAGCCCGCAACATCGGCATGGTCTTCCAGAGCGTCGCCCTGCTTCCGCACCGTACCGTTTTGGAGAATGCCGCCTTCGGCCTTGAGGTCCGCGGCGTCGGCAAGGAAGAACGATACAAGACCGCCCGCGCTGCACTGGACAAGGTCGGCCTTTCCGACTGGACGGCGCGCTATCCATCCGAATTGTCGGGCGGCATGCAGCAGCGCGTCGGCCTTGCCCGTGCCTTAGCCGCCGATCCCGAGATCATCCTGATGGATGAACCGTTCAGCGCGCTCGACCCTCTGATCCGACGCCAGCTTCAGGACGAATTCCGCCAACTGACCAAGTCGCTTGGAAAATCGGCGGTGTTCATCACCCACGACCTTGAGGAAGCCATCCGCATCGGCGACCGCATCGCCATCATGAAGGACGGGGTCATCGTCCAGGTCGGCAATGCCGAGGAGATCGTGACCAAGCCTGCGGACGACTACGTCGCCGAATTCGTTGCCGGCATTTCCCGGATCCATCTCGTCAAGGCGCACTCCGTCATGATGCCGGTTGCCGAATACACGCGCAGCCACCCGAATGTCGACACCGGCTCGCTGCTGCGCACCACGCCCGAAGCTGATATCGGCGCCCTGATCGAGTTGACCATGCAATCGAGCCGCGACGCCGTCGCTGTCGTCGAGGGTGGCAAGGTGGTTGGCATCGTCACGACGCGCGGCCTGCTCTGTGGCGTCGCCGGCCGTCCCGCCACCGTGCCCGTAGCGGCATAGATCGGTGATGGTCATGGACACGTCCGTTATCACTGACAGCTTCGACGAGAAGATTGACGACGCGCTGAACTGGATCAGCGACAATGCCTCGTGGCTGTTCGACAGCATCCGGGCCGTTCTGGAGGGCACTTATGACGGCGTCCTCTGGCTCGTGCAGCTTCCACCCTTCTATGTGATTGCCCTCGTCGCGGCGGCACTGGGATGGCGGTTGATCAACGTGCCGGCCGGGCTTCTGGCAGGCGTCGCCCTGCTCGGATGCGCGGTGATGGGGCTGTGGGCCGAGACCATGAGCACACTGGCCCTGGTGATCACGGCCACGTTCATGGCGCTGGTCATCGGTATTCCGCTCGGCGTCGTGGCCGGCTTCGTCAAATCCTTCGACAGGTTCGTCGAACCGATCCTCGATCTCATCCAGACCCTTCCGCCCTACATCTACCTCCTGCCTGCGATCGCGTTGATGGGATACGGACCGGCCACGGCTCTCCTCGCCACCGTCATCGTTGCCATGCCTCCGGTGATCCGCCTGACATCGCTCGGCATCCGCAGGACCCCGCGCGAGTTCCTCGAACTCGGTCAGGCGAGCGGCCTGACGCCGTGGCAGATGTTTTCCAAGATCAGGCTGCCCTTCGCGATCCCGAGCGTCATGGCGGGGATCAACCAGAGCCTGATGATGGCGTTCGGCATGGTCGTTATTGCCGGCATCGTCGGTTCCGGCGGCTTGGGCGAAACAATCTACAGCGCGGTCAGAACACTCGACATCGCCACATCGATCAACGCCGCCATCGCCATCGTCATCCTCACAATGGTGATCGACCGACTGACCCAGAGTGCTGCGCGCCGCGCCAATGGAGGCAAGTGATGGACCTTGACCTTGTTCGCTTCTCCCCCGGCGCGTACCTCGCCCCGGTTGTCGATTGGCTGAACGCCAATTTCCATCCCTTCTTTGATATGGTGACGAAGGTGATCGAAGCCGTGCTGGGCGGCCTTGAAGCGACCCTGCTTTACCTGCCCTTTTACGCGGTCATCCTCATTGCCGTGGCCTTTGCTGCCGTCGTTGTGAATGTTCGCGTCGCGGTGACCAGTGCGATCGCGCTGACCTTCTGCTTTCTTGCGGGCCTGTGGGAAGCATCAATGCAGACGCTGGCGCTGGTAACGGTGTCCGTCTGCATCTCGGTGCTGATCGCCTTTCCGCTCGGCATCCTGGCCTCCCGCTATCGCATGTTCGCGGCGGCCATCCGTCCCGTGCTCGACATCATGCAGACGGTCCCGCCGTGGGTCTATCTCATCCCCGCCGTGATGATCTTCACCCTCGGGAGGGTGCCTGCCATCATCGCCACGATCGTTTACGGCGTGCCGCCGATGCTGCGATTGACGACGCTCGCCTTCAGCCAGGTTCCGAAGGACCTGCTGGAACTCGGACAGGCTATGGGCGCCTCGCCCCGCGCCGTCCTGTTCAAGATCGAAATCCCCGCAGCGACGCCAACACTTCTCGTGGGGCTCAATCAGTGCATTCTCCTATCACTCGCCATCGTCGTTCTCGCAGGTCTTGTCGGTGCTGGCGGGCTAGGAGCCGAGGTCACACGCGGACTGACACGAATGGAAATGGGATTGGGCTTGCGAGCCGGACTTGCCATCGTGGCGGTCGCGATCTTCCTCGACAGGTTGTCACGCGGCGCGCTGCAGGGCCGTCGGTTTCCTGTGGTTGGCAACTGAGAGGACTATAAAGGATCCATCATGCGGCGCAGTTTCTTCTGTATCGATAGCCATACATGCGGCAATCCCGTTCGTCTCGTCGCCGGCGGCGGACCGCTTCTCCCGCATCTTCCGATCGCCGAGCGCCGGGACCTGTTCGTCCGAGACCATGACTGGGTCCGGCAGGCTCTCATGTTCGAGCCGCGCGGCCATGACATCATGTCGGGCGCGATCATCTACCCAGCCTACCGCGAGGATTGCGACTTTGCGGTGATTTTCATCGAGGTTAGCGGATGTCTGCCGATGTGTGGCGCCGGCACGATCGGGCTGGTCACGGCCGCCATCGAAGAAGGACTTGTTACGCCACGAGTGCCCGGACAGCTCTCGATAGAGACGCCTGCGGGAAAAGTTGACATCCAGTACGACAAGCAGGACGAGTTCGTGGAATCGGTCCGTATGTTCAACGTCGCGAGTTACCTCCATGAAGCGGATCTGGAGGTTCATGTGCCGGGTCTTGGCAGGCTTGTCGTCGATATCTCCTATGGTGGAAACTATTACGCAGTGGTCGAGCCGCAGGAGAATTGGAAAGGGCTCGATGGCATGTCGGCAAGCGACGTCGTCGACCTCAGCGGCCAGCTTCGCGACGCCCTCGCACCGATCTGCGATCCGGTCCATCCCGAAGACGAGAGAATTAGCGGCGTCCATCACGCGCTGTGGTGCGACAGTCCGACGAACGACGGCGCTGATGGGCGCGGGGCGGTGTTTTACGGAGACAAAGCCATCGACCGCTCCCCAGGCGGAACCGGCACGTCGGCGCGAATGGCCCAGCTTCACGGCAAGGGCCGCTTGAATGTCGGTGAATCCTTCCGCCAGGAAAGCCTGATCGGCACGGTCTTCGAAGGACGTATCGAGGAAGAGACTGACGTCGGTCCCTTCCATGGGATCAAGCCGAGCGTCGAGGGCTGGGCACGCATCATCGGTCACAATACGATCTTCGTAGACGATCGGGATCCTTTGGCGCACGGTTTCCAGATCAAATGAAGGCAGCACGCGGTGGAGCTGACATGAAATCGTTGGAGCCAGGTGCGCCTGGCGAGCGGCTGAAGATCGGCTTTGTGCTCGCAAAATCATTCACGCTCTCCGCGTTCGCCCTTTTTGTCGATACGCTGCGGCTGGCGAGTGACGAATTTGACAGGTCGGGCCGTGTGCTTGCCGATTGGGAGGTCCTCGGCAGCACGCGGCATCTGATAACGTCAAGTTGCGGCGTTAAGGTCGCACCAACATCGGACTTCGTCGACCCCAGCCGGTTCCAGTATATCGTCGTGGTCGGCGGCCTGCTCAACAACGGCTCCCCCGTCGATCAGGAAACGATCGACTTCCTGAAGAAGGCATCGACAAGGAACGTCAAGCTGATCGGTGTCTGCACCGGCTCCTTCATCCTTGCTGAAATCGGCTTGATGAAGGAACACCGGACATGCGTCAGTTGGTTGCATTACAATGCGTTTCGCGAGCGCTTCCCCGACCATCAAGTCCGGTCTGATCGGATCTTCAACCTCGACCGGACAAGGGGGTCCTGCGCCGGCGGCAGCAGCGCAGCCGACATGGCGGCCTTGATCGTCCGGCGTCACATCAGCAAGGAAGCCGAGCGCAATGCGCTCGAGGTTCTCCACATTGAAAAGGCCCGAACCTCCCTTGCCATCCAGACCCGCAGGCCGCTCTCCATCGAGTGCGAGGATCCAAGGGTCAGGGCGGTGCTGATCATGATGGAACAGCATATCGAGGGGCGGCTGCCGATCGAGGAACTCGCCGCATCGGTCGGGCTCTCGAGGCGACAACTCGAGCGCCTGTTCATGGGCGAAACCAAAAGCTCCCCTGCCCTCGTCTACCGGCGAGTACGGATGGAGCGCGCCAAGCAACTGTTGACCAAGACAAAGGCGTCCATGCTCGAGGTCGCTCTCGAGGTCGGCTTCGAGAGCGCGTCCCATTTTTCGCGCGCCTTCTCTCAGACATTCGGAAAAAGCCCCACGAAACTACGCGCCACAGATTCGACCCCATCAAGCGTGTGATAACGCGTGGTGGTGTTTGCCTGTGGGGGGCAGAGACGGCAATCAGGATATCGAACGCGGCAAGACGCTCGTCATCGTCAACCAGGCGACGAGTGCGACGGACAGCCAGGGCATGGTGACGACCTTCTTCGAGCTCAACGGCCAGCCGCGCCGTATCAAGGGTGCGCCGATGCCGGGTGTCATCAGCCGCGTCTTCGTCTCGCCCGGCCAGGCCGTGAATGCCGGCGACGTGCTCGTCTCGATCGAGGCGATGAAGATGGAAACGGCGCTGCGTGCTGAAAAGGACAGCCCGATTTCCGAGGTGCTGGTACGGGCCGGCGGCCAGATCGGCGCCAAGGAACTGCTCTTGGTGTACGGCGCTTGAACGTCAAATGTCGACTGACGGGCGTTGGGCTTCGTTGAACTCCTGCCTAGTGAAAATTCCGACTTTTCACCTTCAGCGTATCGATATGAAGATCCGGCGTGAACATGTCCCGCGGGACAACCGGCTTCGGCCGTTCCCGTGAATCCGGCCCACCGCCCCCATGGGCAAACTCATCGCCTCGTCCCGTTGGCAGCTTGAACTCGACATCCCGATGGGCCAGGCCAACAAGGTCCCCCGACAGATCGAACAGCTGCTGTGCGACGAGGTGCACGACCTCCCCTTCTCGCTGGATTCGCCCATTGATTGCCATCATCGAGGACCCCAGCACCACTCGCCGGCGCTTCTCAAACAGCGTTGGCCAGACCACGATGTTGGCGGGGCCCGTTTCGTCCTCGATGGTGATGAACATGACGCCCTTCGCCGATCCTGGCTTTTGCCGGACCAGCACCAGGCCCGCCGTGTAAACCCACCGGCCGTCCCGCGCATTCATCGCCTCCGCGCAGGTTATGATGTTTCGTGCCGAAAGGTCATTGCGCAGAAAGGCGACAGGGTGCTGTCTCAGCGTCAATCCGGTATGGCTGTAGTCCTCGATGACGTTATGCCCGTCCGTCATTTGTCGCAGGGCAACCTCCGGCTCCTGCTGCTCTGCAATTGCCACCATCTCGCGTTCGGCCGCGGCGGCAAACAGCGGTAAGGGCTCGTCGCGCAACGCCTTGATCGCCCAGAGCGCATCGCGCCGTTGGAGCTTGAGGGAGGGCAGAAAGGCATCGGCCTCTGCCAACTGGACAAGCGCTTCCGTCGGCACGCTGGAACGGCGCCACATGTCATCGACCGACACGAACGGGCTGTTCATACGCGCCGTTACGATCCGCGCCGCATCTGCGACGGCCAGTCCCTTCACCTGCCGAAACCCCAGCCGCACAGCGTGTCGATCGGTATGACCGATCTTTTCCAGCGTGCAGTCCCATCGGGAGCGGTTGACGCACACAGGTCGCACCTCAACGCCGTGTTTGATCGCGTCACCGACGATCTGGGCGGGCGCATAAAAGCCCATCGGCTGACTGTTGAGCAGTGCTGCGCAAAACACGTCCGGATAGTGGCACTTGATGTAGTTCGAGGCATAGGCAATCAGCGCAAAAGATGCTGCATGGCTTTCCGGAAAGCCGTAGGAGCCAAAACCTTCGAGCTGGGAAAAGGTCTTTTCGGCAAACTCGGGTGAGTAGCCGTTTTTCACCATGCCGGATACGAGTTTCTCCTTGAAGCGAGAAACGCCGCCGGTGAACTTGAAGGTCGCCATCGACTTGCGCAACTGGTCGGCCTCCCCACCGGTAAAACCGGCGCAGACCATGGCGACACGCATGGCGCTCTCCTGAAACAACGGCACACCCAGGGTCTTGCCAAGCACGGCCTCAAGCTCGGGTGTGGGATATTCAACCGGCTCCTTGCCTTCACGGCGGCGAAGGTAGGGATGCACCATGTCACCCTGGATAGGACCGGGCCGGACGATCGCCACTTGCACGACGAGATCATAGAAGGTGCGGGGTTTCAGGCGCGGCAGCATCGCCATCTGGGCACGGCTCTCGATCTGGAAGGTGCCGAGCGTGTCAGCCTTGCGGATCATGGCGTAGGTCGCGGCATCTTCCTGCTCGATCTTCGACAGATCGAGATCATCGCCCTTGTGTTCGCGAATAAGATCGAAGGCCTTTGCCATGCAGGTGAGCATGCCGAGCGCAAGGACGTCCACCTTCATGAATTTCAGCGCCTCGACGTCATCCTTGTCCCACTCGATGATCTGCCGGTCTTTCATCGTCGCCGGCTCGATCGGCACGAGATCGTCCAGCCGGTCATGGGTAAGGACAAAGCCGCCGGGATGCTGGCCAAGATGGCGCGGCGCTCCCATCAGTTGCTGCGCCAGTTTCAGGGTTAGCGCCAGACGGCGGTCGTCGGGGTTGAGATTGAGTTCCCGGATGTTTCGGTCGGGCACTTCCTCCGACCATGACCACATGCCTGATGACAGCGCCTTGATCACATCTTCAGGCAGGCCGAGCGCCTTGCCGACATCGCGGATCGCACCCTTGGCCCGGTAGCGGGTGACGGTGGCGCAGAGTGCTGCCTTGTCTTTCGTGTAGGTCTTGTAGATCCACTGAATGACCTCCTCGCGCCGTTCATGCTCGAAGTCGACATCGATGTCTGGCGGTTCGTCGCGCTCCTTGCTAACGAAACGCTCGAAGAGGAGGTCGTTGGTCGATGGATCGATCGAGGTAATGCCGAGAATATAGCAGACGGCGCTGTTGGCCGCCGATCCCCTGCCCTGGCAGAGAATGCCCTGGCTCCGGGCAAAGCGCACGATCGAAAACACCGTCAGGAAGTAAGGCGCGTATTTCATGGTGCGAATGAGATCGAGCTCGTGCCGTACGGTTTTGAGGACGTCCGGCGGCAGGCCTTCGGGGTAGCGATCGGGAGCGCATTCCCAGACATAATGCTCGAGTGAGGCTTGGGCATCCTTACCCGGCACAATTGCTTCCTCCGGGTATTGGTAGGTGAGCTCCTCGAGGCTAAACGTGCAGCGCCTGACGATCTCCATGCTTCGTGCCACGGCCTCCGGATAACGTGGAAACAGACGCTGCATCTCCTCCGGCGGCTTCAGATACCGGTCGGCATGCCTCTCGCGCTCGAAGCCGACGTCATCGATCGTGGTGTTGTGCCTGATGCAGGTGACGATGTCCTGCAACTGCCGCCGGCCCGGTTCATGAAACAGCACGTCATTGGTGACGACGGTTTTGACCCTGAACCGTGCCGCCATGTTGGAAATCTCGTGTAGCCGCATCTGGTCGTTCTGTCGGCGGCGCAGGCAGAGCGACACGTAGGCGCGGTCACCAAACAGCTGCGCCATCTTACGAAACTGTGCGGCGCAGGTGGCGTCCGGCAGATCCGGCACCAGAATGCCGATCATCCCTCCCGAATAGGCGATGACATCGTCCCAGTGGAGGATGCAGTTGTCCTTGCCGCCGCGCGACTTGCCGAGCGTGATCAGCCGCGTCAGGCGCGAATAGGCGGCGCGATTCGTCGGATAGACCAGCACCGACATGCCGTCCTGCAGATCGATACGACAGCCGACGACAAGCCGCATACCTGTCGCGCGGGATGCTTCAAGGGCGCGGACGATGCCTGCGAGCGAATTGCGATCGACGACGCCTATCGCCTCGAGCCCCAGGATTTTGGCAGTCTCGAACAACTCCTGTGCGGACGAAGCACCGCGCAGAAAAGAGAAGTGCGTCGTGACCTGTAGCTCGGCGTAACTCATGCGAAGATCCCATGGCAGAACCAGCGGTGGGACCCGGTATCCGGATCAACACCGTCGCCGGAGCGGAACACCCATAGGCGCTCGCCCGCCTCGTCCTCGATGACGAAGTAGTCGCGCACGGCGTCCATTTCGGCGTCGCGCTGCCACCACTCCCCGAAAATGCGTTCCGGGCCATCGGCACGTTTCACCTTCCGGCGTTTGCCACGCCAGACGATGGAGACCGGCGGCCGGTCCGGCATCAGCGCGATCGCCTCGATCAGCTCAGGACGCGGCAAAAGCCGGACTGGCCGGCGCCAATGGCTGACCCAGGCAACGGCGATTGGCTCAGCGACGGGGCTGATCCGCTGGACCGAGCGTTCCGGCACATCGGAAGCGACCGGTGCGACGCGATAAACCCTCTGCCCCCGGTTTCCGTAGATATCGATGAGCGGCGTGACATCCGTGACCTCATCCTCGACCAGAGCAGAGGCTTTCTGCGCCTCCTCCAGAGGCTCGGCGATGACGGCGACCAGGATCAGCTTTTCAATCCCGAAGCCCGGCTCGATCTTTTCCGTCCGGTCCCGAAACAGTTTTGTCAGCCAGGCGACATCGCGGGCGGGCCTGGCGGTTCCGGCGCGGATTGCCTGTCTTGTGCCATCGAGCTTCTCGACGATCAGGTCGGCACGGCGCACGCCAAGCCCGCGCTTCTGGAGTTCATCGACGAGCTGGACGACGAGACGCCCGACATATTTGTCGATGGTTTCGGCGGCACCGATCGGTTCGGCAAAGGCTTTGCAGACTTCAACCAGCTCAGGGGTACGGATTGGCTCGATCGGCTCGGCGACACGACAGAGCATCTGGTCGAGACGGCGGCCAACCTCCGGGCCGAAGCGCAATGTCAGCGGCGCACGCGGGGTACTGGTAAGCTCACCGATCGTCTGGAAGCCGAGAATGCGAAGATCGTTGACGATCTTGGCATGCAGGCGCAGGAGCGAGATCGGCAGCTTCTCGACGGCACGGACGGTCTCGCCGGGTGGAACGACGATTGTCTCGCGATTGATGGCGCGAGCGCAGGCATGGGCCGCACCCCAGCTGTCGGCGACCGCCACACGGGCAGTCAGACTCTTTGCCAGGAACCGGTTGGCGATGCCAGTCACCATCGGCAGCTCTCCGCCCTGGAGATGGTCGGCGCCCTCTGTATCCATGACGATGCCGTCGATCCCGTCGACGGCGACGATGGGCGAATAGATTGTGAGCGCCCATAGCGTGATGCGTTCGAGTGCGGCTCGGTTGGCTTCGGGATCTGCGTCAACGAGCATAAGACCCCTGAATAGCGACTGCGCCTTTGCGGCCGCCATGCCGACGTGCACGCCCGCCTTTCTGGCAGATGCATCAGCAGCCGATACCCATCGCTTTGATCCGCTTCTGGCGATCACGGCGATTGGCTGTTCAGGCGGAATAGACGGATCGGCTCGACGAATGCGATCCGTCGGCAGATCCGGAAGATAGATCGAGACGACCCTTGTCATCGCACGCCCTCACGAGAAACTCAGCACACTCACCCGCTTTCACGCGCATCAATTCCAGCAACCATTGAGCCCTGCCCACCCCCGGCACTGGCAGCTTTTCCGAGGGCATCACGCTCACCCGCCATCTGGTGGTCGAGGCTGTAGGTTGCCCAAAATCATTCGCCTCGGTCTGTCGCCGCCATCGCCTCACCGCAAGCGCCATGGTCCCGGTTCGCTCGGCCGCCAGCTGCAGGCGGCGGGAACTGACCATCGGCAGGCGGACAAGCTCGCCGACAACGGCGCCCAGACCGCCGAAGGACAGGCCCTCCTCCATGTTTGCCAGAACATCCTCTTCCCGATCGGATTCGACGAAGATGACGCGGTCGGGATGGAGGCCAACCTGGGCAAGAGCCGGAAAGAACAGATCCGGCCGCGTCAGGCACCAGATGACGGGGCCTTTGGTGCGCGCGGCAATGCCGGCGACACAAAGGGCTGCAGCCGCACCATCGACGGTGCCCGAGCCGCCGCCTGCAAACTCATGCAGCGCTCCATAGGCGAGACCACCACCAGGCAGGGCCGCATCGATTTCGGGAACGCCAAAGGACAGCGTTCCTGCCCGCTTCGCGGATCCGCCCTCGATCGACGCGATGCGGTCGCGTAAATCGCAGATCACCCTTTGGCGGGCAGCAGTCATTCTTCACGGCTCCCTTCAAGGTCGTGTTCAAAGGATCGACATCATGTCGTACGGGCTATTTGTTCATTGTTTGTTCTTATCTCGCAAAAGAGTCAAGCACCACGAGGTTGAGGAATATTATCCCAGTATTAGCAAAGTCGAAGATTCGATGAGAATTCAAGGGGATATAAGGAAACAAGAATTTTTGCGGAACTTCTGTCTCGTCGGGCTCGATAGTGAATAGCGGGGATAGATGTGCGACGTCACACTATTCTTAAGGTTTTTGTGCTGGACTGTCGGCATGACGAAGCCACCGAGATCAAAGCCGCTCCTTGGTGATACCGAAGCCCCGCTGCGGTCAAAGCCGCGTCGGAAGCGTAATCCCGCACAGCCACAGCTCCTGTTCGATCCGATGCCTGATCGCGTCGAACCGGCGCTCGCCCAACTGAAGGCGCATCCTCCAAAAGGCGAGCAATGGAGCTGGGAACTGAAATGGGATGGCTATCGCCTGGCTGTTCACATCGAGCCGAAAGGGGTCCGCATCCTCACGCGTGGTGGCCATGACTGGACGCATCGTTTTCCGGCGATCGCAGAGGCTGCCCGAGCACTTGGGCCGGCGACGATGATCATCGATGGCGAGGCCGTGGTGCTCGATGAAGAAGGGCGACCGGATTTCGGGCTGCTGCAGAAGTCGTTGGGTGCATCTGGCAAAACGGCTGGCAATCGCGCCTCTGACGCCGTCCTCCACGCCTTCGATCTCATGTACCTCGACGGGCACGATCTGCGCAATGTCGAATACCGATCGCGCCGGCATCTTCTCGAGGACACGCTCAACGGCAAGGATGGCGCCATCCGCCTATCGGAAACACTCGACGCCGAACCCGATATTCTGCTGCAACATGTCTGCAGCCTTGGCCTCGAAGGCATTGTCGGCAAGCACCTCGATCAACCCTACCGTTCCGGTCGGACCGGCGACTGGGTCAAGATCAAGTGCGTCCAGAGCGAAGCCTTCATGGTTGTTGGTTATGAGCTGTCGGCGGCGTCGCCTGCAGGCTTCAGTTCGCTGGTGCTTGCTGCCTATCGCGGTGACGAGCTCGTTCATGTCGGGAATGTCGGCACAGGCTTCAGGCAAGCCGAGATGATCAGACTGCGTAGGACGCTCGACAAGCTTCGCTGGAAACTGAAGCAGCCGCCGGTGCCCTATTCCGGAAAAGCAAACATTGTCTGGGTCGAGCCGACGCTGATCGCCGAGATCGAGTTTCGGGCCTGGACGGCGGATGGCAAACTAAGACACGCTTCTTATAAGGGCTTGCGGGAACGGCAGGACAACGCCGACGTTTACAAACTCGACTAGCGAGCAGGCGGTACACACCGGGACAAACTGCATCCGGTTCAAGCGGAGGGCTTTCCAGCATGTGCAACCTTTATCGGATGGAAGACAAGGACTGGGTCTCGAAATGGGCCCAGGATGCCGAAAGCCTGATCAACCTGATGCCAGCCTATCAGATGAACCCCGACCAGATGGGGCCGATCGTCCGCAACACGGCGGAAGGCAAGAAGCAGCTTGTGCATGCGCGATGGGGATTGCCCTCCCCTCGCTTCGCCTTGGAAAAAGCGGCCAAAGCAAAGGCCGAAAAGCTCGCGGCCAAGGGCAAGCCCTTTAATCTCGAGGAACTGATTCACACGGAGGCGGACCGCGGCACGACGAACGTGCGCAAGCTCAATTTCCCACACTGGACACGATGGTTCGGTGTCGAACATCGATGCCTCGTCCCGGTCACAAGCTTCGCCGAACCGGATCCCGCGAGCAAAGAGGAAGGTGGCAATGTGCCGAATGCCTGGTTCGCGCGCGACGAGGCGGAATCGCTGATGTTCTTCGCCGGTATCCACGTGCCGCAATGGAAAAGCGTCCGGAAGGTCAAGGATGGCCTGACCACCGACGACCTCTATGGTTTTCTGACCACGGATCCTAACGATCTTGTCAAGCCGATCCATGAGAAGGCTATGCCGGTCCTCCTGCTGGCAAAGGAAGAGACCGACATCTGGATGCGGGCGCCATGGGAAGAGGCCAAGGGACTGGCCCGTCCGTTACCGAATAATGCGCTGATCATCTCGTCCCGCGAACCGTACGGATCCTCCATCGTGTCCAAATCCGGAGAGCCGGTGGAACAGGGCAGTCTGCTTTGACGCCTGAAAACACAGCTTGAAACAATCGAAAAACGAAAAAGCCTGCCGCGGGAGGAGGTGCGGCAGGCTTTCCGAAATGATGAACAACGGCTGGGAGGAGGAGTGCCGCTGTTCCATCAGGCGCCCCTTGGGAGGAGGAGTGGGTCGCCCGATAAGAAGCTTTGCGGGAGGAGGTGCATCGCTTCGACGATCTGAAAATAGCAGAAGCTGCCTCGATCGCCAGCGTTCAGATCGCAGCGCAGCCATGCGTACATTGCAATGCACCATGAAGCGCGTGCTTATTCTTTTGCCACCGTCGGGATTTCCTGTGGTTTTCGCGCTCTCTTCGTAGATTCCTGCCATTCTACCCCTTTCTTCGCCACATCTTCATTGTCAAAGCTGAGGGCCCAAAACAATAAGAGGATGTCCGCATATGACCACGACCAACGAAATCGCCGATAAGATCGCAGCCGAACAGAACCTGACCAAGGCGCGGGCCAAGACGATTGTTGAAAGCGTCTTCAAACAGATCACCGACGCGGCGCTTGCTGGCGCGGAAACGTCGATCCCCTCGTTTGGAAAGTTCAAGCTGAAGGACACTCCGGAGCGCGAGGGACGCAATCCGGCAACCGGCGCGACGATCAAGATCGCGGCGTCGAAGAAGCTGACCTTTACGCCCGGCAAGGCGGTCAAGGAGGCGCTGAACGGCTGAAACGGACATACTGCCGAGAGGCGGCTGCATAATGGAAGCCTCCTACAAAGGAGGCTTCGTGCTCGGCCCCGATGGCTGCAAGTCCGGCCTGCACCATCTCCAGGTCCGCTGCGATCTAGCGGCGCTCGGCCCGATCGGAGGCACTCCGGTCAGGATCTCTGACCGTTCTCCACAATGATTCTTCCATCTGCGCCGGTCCGCAACTGCGACGCAGCCGTGGCTGCTTAGATTTCGTCCACGGTCATCTCGGCTTCCAATCCCGTTCCCGCCGCTCACAGGATTGATCAAGGCAGTGCAAATCAAACATAGTACGATAGCAAAACGTGTCGCAGGTTTTGGAGAGCCTCGCGACAGGGATAGTTTCTGACCAGGTAAGCAATGACAAAGATGAACCGATGCGTCACCTTCACTTTGACCGCCGACGACTATGTTGCTGCCAACAAGCTGTTCATACTGAAATATTCAACCTCAGGCTGGCCGCTCGTTTGTTGACTGATCTTCGTTGCTTTGCTGCTTGCCTCGCTCTTCACGTTGGCGCTGCGATTCCCCGATGGGCCTTTCATGTCGCTCTTCTACATCTGCGTGGTGGTTGTGATCGCAATACCGCTCTACCAATATTTTTTCGGCGCTGCCGTGTTTGCCCGCAAGGCCTACGCAGCCCAGAAAACCCTTCAGCACCCGATCACGGTTACATGGTCTGAGGAAGGCTTTAGGAGCACGGCACAGCAGGGCGACTGGAACGTTCCTTGGAACGACTATCTCAAATGGACCGAAGACAGCAAGGTGATCCTCCTCTATCAGGGGCCGCGCGTGTTCAACATGCTGCCTAAGCGCGTCCTGACGCCAGCACAGGTCGACGACTTCCGGCAGTTGGCGGCCGCCAACATCAAGTGCGCGTGAGAAGCCCCACTGGGATCGCCCACGAATCCTCAATCGACCAATGAGTGATCGCGCCCGCTTAGTTTGTTGTCGATCAGGTTCCGCTCGGGCTATTATCATGCCAGTCAGAACAGAGAGAACAGCATCATTCCAGCGAAGGCTATAAGCAGTACGATGTAAAACGGACGAAAGAGATAGAATCGCTGCCAATTCGTTAGGCCGAGAGCATTGAGATAAACACGCTCATCAAGCTTCAGATTGTCCATGCCGCTATCGACG
>NZ_LT009721.1:188488-233119 GCF_900013495.1 Agrobacterium genomosp. 2 str. CFBP 5494 | reverse complement strand
CGGTCGGTTGTCAGCCGGCGCTTGTTTTCGAGGTGCCAGCCGAGCGCATAGGCGTAAACGGTCACGTCAAACCAGTCGTTCTGGCGACCGTTGATCTTCT
The DNA here is from genome assembly GCF_900013495.1 of Agrobacterium genomosp. 2 str. CFBP 5494. Classification (NCBI taxonomy): domain Bacteria; kingdom Pseudomonadati; phylum Pseudomonadota; class Alphaproteobacteria; order Hyphomicrobiales; family Rhizobiaceae; genus Agrobacterium; species Agrobacterium genomosp. 2. The sequence goes on along the minus strand of NZ_LT009721.1, from coordinate 233,019 downwards.
TCCATTTGCGCCCGGCCTTCGGATTGACCAGCTTTCGCGAACCGCGCTTGAGGCTGGTTCGCGCCTCTTCTTCCTCGTCAACCAGCCTTTCAGCCGTCAGCTCCTTGGCGAAATCGGTGTCGCAAAGGTTGGCGGCAAAATGGATGGTGCCCCGTGGCCACTGGCTATCCTCGCCGACGCCCTGCACCAGGTTGGCGAGGGCGGCCGCAACGGCCGTTTTCACATCGTAGAGGCCGACCGGATAAAGCAGGACTTTCGCAATCACGCGGTTGCGATGATCCTTGATATCCTTCTTTTTCGGCGTTCCAAGCCACGGCAGGCCGATGGGTTCGCGACCGTCGAGGGCAAGCACATTCGGCCGGCCGGCGCAGAACCGGTAAACCCGGTCCGTTGCCCAACCGGTATCGACACCGGAAATGTCCAAGCCCTTTTCCCTGCCGCTCGGCGTGACATAGGTCCGCGAGAGCGCGTCAGAAAGCTTGATCCATGGTTCGTCCGACTTATCGGGCGATCCCTCGAAAATCTCGCGGTCGATAAGGCAATACTGCCCGCGCGGCCCGATGGCATAGACACCCCACTTGATGCCGTAGCCCTGAACGTCAGCAGCCGAAACCAGCAGGGCCGCCCATTCCGGAATGACGTTGTTTGGTATGCCCTCGTCGCGGGCCGCTTCAACGATCTTTTCGTGATCGATTTCGACGCCGCCCGGATCGTATGGCAGGGCCAAATCCTGCTGATAGAACGCCTTCATTTTGGTGGTGTCGCCTTGCGCGTCTTCCCACCGTTTCCAGATTTCGGCCCAGCGTTCGCGGGGCGCATAAGCGGCCCAAAGGTGATAGCTTGGTTCCCACTCGCGGCACCTGCCCTCTTTTACGGGGCAAAGCCACTTCGCAAGATCGGCCGGCGCTATCGCCAGCGGTACAGGATCGTCACCCTCATGGACGCGCCGCGCGATCCAGTGTGCCTGTTCCTCCATCTGCCGCTTGTGGCCGTCGAGGATAGGTTCGTCACAACGGACGCAACGCATGTGCACCGGAAGGCCACGCGCGGCGTCCGGTCCGCGCATCATGTCGAATTCGAGCGCCTGATAGGTGCCGCAATGAGGACAGGGCATATAGCGATATCGCTGATCGCCCGCCTCGAAATCTTCGGTAATGGCGCATTCGCCGGCGATGCCCGGCGTTGATCCCTGCCATTCCTTGGCAAGATCGCCGTACATCTTCTGACGCGCCCGCGCCTGATCGCGAGGACTGCCGCGACCGTCAACGTCTTTCGGATATCCCGTGACTTCGTCCATCGCCAGATACTTGATGGACACCATCTGCAAGCCCTTGGAAGAACCTGCGTTGACGATCTGGCAGAAGCCGCCGGCGTAGCGCTTGAACGCGGACGTGCTGCCCTGTTCGTCGCGGCTGTTGACCGGCATCACCTTGTGAGCGATGCGGGGCGACACCTCAATTGTCGGCTGCAATTTGATGCGGTTGAACTTCGTCGCTTCTTCCAGCGTCGGCAGCACGATCATCATCGAGCCGGGCGCTTGATCCACGATGAAGCAGAACCAGTTTTCAATTGCGGTCGATTTGCCGAGCTGGGCGGCCCAGCGGCACGTCACGCGCCGCGCCGGATGATCCGGATGCAGGCAATCTTGCGGCTCGCGCAGATATGGAACGCGGTCCGTCAGGAAGTTACCCGGCCACGGCGAACCCGATTCCGGCGACACCTTGCGATATGCGTCGGAAAATTCGCTGATCGTCAGGTCTTCAGTCGGCCGGCTGGCGGCGGCCATGCCGCGAAACAGAACCAATGCGCCATGGACAAGTTCTGGAAATCGAGCGCGCACATCGTGAATGGTCACTGGTAAGCCCGCCCTGATTAGTCTTGCTGAAGCAGCTCGCCCTCGGCTTGGCGCTTCAGCGCTTCAAGTTGCTTTGTCACCTGCTCGTTGAATGTCGCCAGACCGAGCTTGACGAACCCTTTCAACGCAAGGCGCACGGTCCGTTCGTCCCAGCCGAACTTGAGCGAGAGCGTTGCGGCTTCCGGCTCGATGGCGCGTTCGAACGCGCTTTGCATCAGGGCAACCGCATCGCGGCCGGCCTGATCGACCTCGTCAACGATGGTGAGTTCGCCCCGCCGTTTGGCGAGGTCCATTTCTTTCAGTTCGGCGTCGGCAAGCGCCTTGCGCGCGTTGCCATCGGCCTGCGTTTTGTTGCGATTGTGGACGCCACCCGAGGAAGGTGCCGGGCTGGCTACGCTGCTAAACAGCGTACCGGCCGGGGCGGAACGGATGCGGATGTTGCCGGATCGATGTTCCACCAGGGCGATGTAATCAACCTTGTTCGACTTTCCGTCTTCGCGAAGCGGCAACGCTTCCGCGTGCTGCTTGAGGTAGCGGGAGAGCGTCGAGCGGTCCACCTTGTCGCCGGATTGCGTCAATCGCGCCGCCGCTTCGGTGATGGAAATCCAGTCTTCGTCCATCAAATCCATCCGTGCAAGCGTGCGTGCATCGTGCGTGTATGCGTGTACCGCTTTTCGAAAGTGCAACTAGTGAAATCCCGCAGTACCCCTGTCCCGTATGGTCGATTTTCTTCGAATACGGTCCCTAAATGGGGGGGGTGGGGGTGCCGCCCCTCAAAGGGGGCAGCGTCGAAGGGTCACGGGACCAGCTTATCAAGCACCGCCGAGACACGTTGATCGAGCAGCGGAGCGGCGATACGATGGAAGGCGGCGGCTGTTGCGCCCGTGGACATCTCCACCGGAATGAAGACACCCGACCGCGCGAAGGTGATTTTACTGCCCGACGAATTCAGCCGGTAGTAAACGTGCCCGTTGAACTTCGGCACCTCTTTGCGATCCGGGAACAACCCGCCCCGCATGAAAGTGCCCGGGTAAAGGGTTGCCTTCCCGAACGGCCTCGCCACCACGCCAGCCGGCGTTTCCTTCGGCCGAAGATACTTGAGGCGGATGTTTCCGCCCCGCGTCGTCATGTCGTAAATATACCGACCGGGCCGAGCTGCGGCAGGATTGCCAATCGCCTTGACGATAACCTGCCTTGGCAAGCCGGTCTGTTTCGTCAGCTCACGGATGACAACCGTTTTCGAGCGGTTGCCTACCTGGTTGACGATGCGCGGCAAGACTTTCGGGAATTGCGCATTCAGCGTTTGAAGGCGCTTGCCGTACTTGGCAAGGTTTCTGTCGGCCCATTTGATCGTCAAAACACCAGACATGGCCGCGCCTCCGGGAAATAACCCCTATACAAACGCAAAAGGCGACCGGTTAAGGTCGCCTTCTGAAAACATAGCTATCGCACCGACCCTGACTCGATGCCTCAGAAGCGAGGCCGGCAAGGCTGGGTTCCGGATCGCCTGTTCCCTGTAACCGTCTGGTTAGCTCTGGCAGCGTCTAGCGCTGGCATATGAGGGTGACGAATCCGAAATATCCGTTGCCCAAATGACTCTCACACCTTTTTCAGAAATGCAAGCGGCAGTGTGACGGGCTTCAAACGATCCCCAAAAGCCTCAATCCAAACGGTTGCTCTGGCGTTTCTGGCGGCCGTGACCTGCACCACAACGCAATCATGACCGGCAAAAGGCCCGTGGGTGATTTGAACTTTGCTGCCCTGCCCTATCGAACGATCAACGGCCATGCGGCTTACATCGTTCGTGTCGCAGATGGCCTTCAGCTTCGTTACATCAGCCAGCCGGACTTCGTAATAGCCCGTGGAGCCGCCCACGAAATCCACCACGCCCTCTTGCAGTTTCAGCCCGAAGAACGCTTCGGCCGAGGGCAGCACCCTAACCAGCATGTAACCGGGCAAAAGCGCGCTTTCGCCTTCGACCTTCACCCCTTTTTTCACAGCCGTCCAGCGCTCGCGTGGTACGAAAACGTCAACGCCGGCATCTTTGAGATTTTGTTCAAGCGTCAGTTCCCGCCCTCCAAAGACCGCCATGCAAAACCACTTTGCCCTTGTCGGCTCATCCTCGAAACGCGACATGGCGGCGGCGCTGAGTTGCTGGATCGCAAGTCGGAGCCGTCGCGTCATGCGCCTCTTTTGCCATTCCGATGGCTCGTTTTGTGCGCAAACGTCCACTTGCGCCCCCGATTTCTTTCCCCGCATCCGCGTCAAACCTTACTAATCTGTGTTTCAAATTCGGTGATAGCGGCCTCAACAGCCGTATCGAGATTGGTTTCTTCCGGATCGACAGGCGGAAAGCGCATACCCATAGGCGGCACCCATGAGAACCACGGCCAGCATCGGCGTTCGTGCAGGCGCTTCCATGCCGCCAGCAGATCGCTATCAGGCGCGACCCATTGGAACCGTTCGGAAATCGGCTCCAAAAACGTGGAGCATCGCCAAGGCTCGCGGCGTCTGGCTGCAAAAAGCATACCCTCGACAACGCTTGCGCAGTAATCAACCAGCTTGTTTCGACGGATTTCGTCGGCAGACTTTTGGCCGGTATCGACCATGATCTTTTCGACAGGCGCTAACCGGATTGGCTGGTTTGAGGCCGTCAAAAGCATTTCGAGCCAAGTCGCCATCCAGAGGTTGGAAAAGGATTTTGCGGGTACTTTCGCGACCGGTCCGCTTGCTGGCGGCAGCTCCTTCCATGCCTTTTTCCGCAAGAAAATAGCGGGGCTATAGGGCTTCACCCTGCCCTCAATCCACCTGAGATACGATGGCGTTAACCGGATGCAGTCGCGCCGATCCGCGTCAGCCAGCTTGTCCCATTCCGCTTTCGCCTCGTCACGGCTGTAATCTTCGTGTCGCGGCCAAGTCGGTTTCCACCGCTCAAACTCGCGATTTATCCGCTTTCGCTCTGTCGGCGTCAGCGCGCGCTCGCCCGCGCCTCTTTCTGGAGAGTTAATTGGAGAGGTAAGTGGAGAGTTATTATAGAGGGGGCGCTCTGCCCCCAGCTTATGGGGCGCAGCGCCCCCAGCTTCGGGGCGCAGTTCCCCCACCTCACCAGCGCCGGCATCGTCATAAGGTGAGGGCATGACACCGCCACCTTGCTGCAATAATTCCGGATGGCTGTAACCGTCCGGCCAGCGGGCAACGTACTTCTTTTGACGCCATTTTTGACCCTTCATGCCGGCACTCTCCACCCGCAGCCAGCCCTTTTCCTCGGCGGCACGCAGATGAATCCGGATTGTCTTGCGGTCACGCCCGCTTTTTTCGACCAGGTCGCCAATGGGAGGAAAGCAACGGTCGCCCTCGCGGTTCATGAATTCGGAAAGCACACGCAGAACGTCGCGCGTCGTCGCCGGCAGATCGGAATTACCGATTGCCCAGCGCCACCGCCACATCCGCGATTGCTCCTTTCGTGTTCTGTTTTCGCTCATTTTCTGTCCTTTAGCCCCGACATATGCTCGTTTTCACCCTTTCCAGTTTTCGTAAGCGCGGCGCAGATCGAGCCATCTGCGAGCCGCTTGCGTGTCTTCGTTGAGTTGATTTTTTGAGCTGATCGCGAGAACGCTTTTCAGCCGCGTATCGGCCGCCGTTTGCGTTCGGACCTGACCGCCCGCCGTGGTGGCCTCTAGGAAGCGCCAGAACGATGGTTCTTTCGCCGTAATCGCTGCATTGGCCGCGTAGTTCTTTTCGCGTTCCTTGCGGTCCTCATGGCCCAAGGCGCGACGCAGGGCGGCGATGATCTTGCCGGCTCTTTCGCCAACATCGAGAAGCAGGCGGGCGACATCGAGGCCGAGCGCTACCAGCTCGATTTCATGCGACAACGCATCCTTGCTGAAGGTTGCGATTATCGTTGCTTCGTCCATGTGGCGGAACGTGACCAGGTGCACCCGCTCATTGTCGGTTTCGACCACCCATTGATCGCCGGCCAGCCGATCCGCGAGGTAGCGTACACGGTCAACCTTTCGTTGCTCTGCTTGATGATCCCTCATGCCGCGACCGCCTTGACCGCGAGGTGATTGCAGTTTGCGGCGGCGAGCGCCTTCGCCACGGGTGGGCAAACGCTGTTTCCAACGCAGGAAATCTGCACTTCTTTGGAAAATGGAACCCACTCAGGACCGCCATTGTGGCCGATCCGCGAGCGGTCATAGTAACCGTCGATCTTGTAATCAGCCGGGAACCCTTGAGCCGTGTAAAGCTCGCGAGGCGTCAGCATGCGCATGCCGATATCGACAACAACGAATGTCAGGCCGTCGATTTCTAGAGTGACGAATTCCCGAGCATCCCAAAGACCATGGGACCGCATGAAATCCGCCACCTGCCGCGCGCGAGCTGCTTGCGCTTCAGTGAATGGCGGAATGCCGATTTCCGCCTCAAGATGAGCGTGGCGCGCCTTACAAGTCGCGGTCCGCATTGGCTCATCGCCGCGCGAACCCTCGCCAGTCTCGTAATAGGATTGCAGGAACGGCAGTATCAGACGGCTTTTGCCCTGCCCTTCCGGCATCACAGTGCCGCAAGGCTGCCTCATGCTGTGGCCGGTAGAGGTTCCGAAATCCCGCGCCACGTAAGCGGCAACGAGTTGCTGATGGCTTCCAGTTTGGGTGACGGCCGACAAAGGCGCGGACGCCGGCCGGCCCGGATTTACCCCGCCGATGCGCCGGCTATCGTTATTGTGCTGGGCCATGAACGCGCAAATGACGGCGTTTTGATCTTTATCGCTGGCAGTGATGGTATGCGCGGGCGTCCGAACAGAACGGTTTGCCCCTCCCTGCTGGGCGTAAGTCAGTACAGGCGCGACCAGCGCATGCTTGCCGCTACCGGCAACAACGGTTCCTAGCGGTTGATCCGCCGACATGCAGCGCGGCGCTTGCCCTGCCCGCTCACCGTATCCGACCTGCACCAAGTACGGCCGACCGGCACGCAACACAAACCGGTCAAACCCACGCGCAACCCGAGCCATGGAATTGTCAGCAAGGGGCCGCTTGGCTTGCACGCCGTGCTTTTCCTTGATTTCAGCGGCGCTGTCGAAAATCGAAGGGCAAGGAATGCTGTAGTCGATGCAGTCACCGACGATAGGCCACGGGAGCTTGCGGCCGGCAATTACTTCCGGATCATCCGGACGGCCATGCGTTGGCACCGGCCAGACGATGGGCTGGCCGTCAAAACGAATGATGATAAACAACCGCTTACGGATCGTCGGAGCGCCATAGTCGCACCCGCGTAGCTCGCGGCTTTCCATTTTGCCGCCAAGCTTGCGGATGGCCTTGCACCACTTCCGATAGCTTTGCCCTTTCTTTTCAGGATCAGGCATCAGGCCGCGCGGCGTCATGATGAGCGGGCCGTAATCCTTAAACTCCTCGACATTCTCCATCATGACGACATCGACTTTGCCGCCGCTTTTCTGGATGCGTTCAATCCATCCGGGAACGATCCAGCAGAGGTCACGAATATTGCGCTCGACAGGCTTGCCGCCCTTGGCCTTACTGAAGTGTTTGCAGTCGGGCGAGAACCACGCCAGTCCAATATGCTTGCCGCGTAGATGGTCTAAAGGATCTACCTTGTAGACGTTTTCCGAAAGGTGGATTGTGTTCGGGTGGTTTTCCTCATGCAGCTTCAGCGCAAGAGCGTTGTGATTGATCGCATAGTCTGGCGACCTGCCAAGCGCTTGCTCTATCCCGGTCGAAGCGCCGCCGCCGCCCGCGAAGCTGTCAATGATGTAAGGGCCATTCGGACCGATGGCAGGAGTTGCCACCAATAGTGTGCTTGCGAAAAGTGCACCAACATGAGCGTTCATGCCGCACCGCCTTCCGGCGTGCCAGCTTGATTGCCCCAAAAATCCCAGCGGCCGTTAAGGCGGATATCGCCTTCGGCCAAACTGTCTTTGCGCTGGAAAAGCTCAAGCTTTCGCAGATCGGGCCACAGCCTATCAATCTGCTCGGCGAACCATACCGGTTTGCGGCTATGCTCGGTCTTGGCCTCACAATGTAGGCTGGCCGGCTGGGTGCCCTCTAAAGGCGCCATCGAAATGGAGCCGCGCTTGCCGATCAACAGCAATTCGTGACGATCCCGGACCCACCGACCCATGCCGATGTTGACCTTGTCCCAAGCCATGCATGTGACGTACTCAAAGCCCCAAGCTTCAAGCACGGCGATGCCATCAGGCAGGCGATTGGCCGTCACCCAAAGATACAGCACCGCATCGCGCGTAAATGGCGACTTGTCACCAGCGCAGAGCGCCTTGATTTCCTCGACCGGCATAGGAGGATAAGGAAGCCCCTTATCCTGCCCCGTTTCGTCGCTCCAAGCCTCTTGCTTCCATGGTGGATCAGCATAACCGACCGAATAAGCCGCACGCGGCATTTCGGCCGTGGACCTTCGGCCCTGCTCAGCAATCAGGCTGATCATCCGAAGGCGTGATGCCCGACTGCTTGCGCGCTCTGCATTGCGAACGACCTTGTTTTCGGCTTTCACCGCCCTGTCAGCAGCGAGGAGCGCGCGGACATAGCTTTCCTGCGCTTCAGGCGTCTCAATCTTTTTAAGATGATCGAGCGTCACCCCGTTGTTGTGTCGGGTGCCGATGAGCTGCTGAATTGCGGACTTGGAAATCTTTTCGCCACGCTCGACATCGCGCCGGATGGAACGTTCATCCCTACCGGTCGCCTCGGCAGTTGCGGCGGCAAACGATTTGGCGTCACGGACAACTTGTCCGCCACGTCCCTGCGCAGCGTTTGAGGCCAGAGCCTGCGCAACCCCTTTAGCTGTTTCCGGGTACTTGATGAGATGCAACTCTTTGCGCCGGGCCATGAACAAAGCGCGCTCGGCGACACTCAAGTCAGAGCGGATAAGGTTCTCGTCAATTTCCCATAGCTCGCGGTCCGTATCGTCGCCCTGCTCATGAAAGCAGAGAATGGTTGACATGCCCAACCTGGTGCACGCTTCCAGACGATGACCGCCGGCGCTTAGGCGGACCGTCGCATCCGCCTCATCGCCATAAACCGTGATAGGGGTTTTAAGCCCAACCGCTTTGATCGAATCCATGAACGAAAGCACTTTGGCTTCATCCAGATTGCGCAGCCGGGTTCCGACGATGATCTTTTCAATGTGCCGGGCAACGGCAATCTTTTTCTTTGGTTCGAGGATCATCGGCTAGGCTCCGTCCGAACATAGTTGCCGTGATCCGACGCCTTCAGCTTTTCGCCGACGCGCTTGCCACTCATTCCGCGCGAGAGCATCTTTTCGGCCGCCTGCGGATGAAACTGGAAAGCCGCACCAGAAATGGCGCGGCGAGCATCGACCGGGAGAGCATCGAAGCGCCGCATCGTCGCGGCCTTTTCTGGATTTGGGGGAGGAAGCCTATCCGGGCCGTCCATCAGTCAGCCCTCACGATGGCATCGAGGTAGCGCCGACCGCTATCCTTCAGATAGACGCGGGCAGGCCCGGCTTTCGGTTCTTCGATGCGGCAATATCCCGCTTCCGTGCACGACTTGGCGCGGTCGCGATCATAGATGCGAATGAGGCTCATCTTTCCGCCCGCTACGTCACGCAGCATGAAAAGAAACTGTCGATCCAGCCTGCTAAGCGGCTTTTGGAAAATCCGGGTGGCAGGAGAATTGCGAGCGGGCTTCATTCGTCACCGCCAATCATCATCGCGTCGAGGCGGGCCAAAGCGATCTTTGCGGATGCAATGCGCTTGCGGATTTCCTTGCGCTCGTAGGCGTCCGCGTGGCCGTCCGACAGAGCGTTTGCAACCTCATCGACGACATCGTCGAGTACGCGATCAAGCTTGAGCAGGCTCATCGGGCACAGCTTGACATCATCCCCTCCCGGCAGGTCGTCACGAACCAGCGCGAACCCCAGCTCTCTTGCCATCGTGGTGAGGATGAACGGATGGGGCGACCTGCGATCCAGATCGACGGCGAGATCAATGCGGATGAAGTTCTCTTTCCACTGCTCGTCTTGCGATGCGTATTTCGACAACGCGGAGATACCGACGCCGAGCAAGCCGGAAGCGGAAGAGGTGCCGCCGACCGCGTCGTATGCCGCCTGCGTGTTAGCCTTGAGAGCAGTTTCAAAAATCTTGGAATTCTGACGCACTTAGAGACCCCACAAAAGCAAGGAAAAAAAATCTGGAAATGATTCCGTGAATGCCGTTCGCAGGCGGCGTATTCAGGTGACAGCTACAGAGTTACGGAGATCACCCGATGCGAAACAAAGTTAGAAACCCGCGCCAGAGCATCAGTGAGATTGCGCCCCGGCGCGGGCCGCAGCAGGCCGGGAGGAAAGGCCGCGCGAATGGAAACGATGGAGGTGAACGCCCTATTCATTCGCGGCACCTTCCGGTTCAGAAAACAGGTCCAAGCGATTGGCTTTCAGCCATTCAAGACGCTGGTTGTGCATGTCGATGACGGCAACATCATTGTTGGTCACGTCACGGATGCGCTCGACTAAGTGAGCATCGGCACGATTTTCCCCGTCCTCATAACGCTGATAGGTGCGCGCCCTCTCGATACCGAGAAGCGCAGCCATGTCAGCCAGGGTCTTTCCGCGCGTCAGTCGCCACTCTTTCAATCGCATGGCCGGGAATATGTCGATAAACGACAATAAAAGTCAATCAAAATACTTGTCGAAAACCGACATACCCTCTTTGTCGAAAATCGCTATAAAAATACCATGACAAATCAGATCAGAAAAATTCGGGAAATGAGTGGCAAGACGCAGGCGGAAGCGGCTGCGGTGCTTGATATCACTACTGAAAATTACAACCGGCTGGAAACGGGCAAGACGCAGTTAACCCTTTCCAAGATAGAAAAGCTGGCCGAGTTTTTCCACAGGCAGCCGGCCGAACTGATCGCCAGCCACGGCAATGTGCGGACGGTCAGGGTGCGTCAGCATGTGCAGGCGGGGGAATGGGCAGAATCACTGCTATGGCATGAAGACGATTGCTATGACGTAATCGTTCCGAATGATCCAGAGTTTCAGAATGTCATGCTTTATGGCGCGGAAACGCGCGGACCATCTATGAATAAGCGTTACGCCGAGGGTTCGGCAGTCATTTACACCAGCCTGATGGAAACCGGAGAATCCCCTATCCCCGGGAAAAGATACATCGTGGAGCGAGAGCGCGCAGACGGCTTACGCGAAGCCACGGTCAAAACACTCTTCAAGGATGACGAAGGGAAATTCTGGCTACTGCCGGAGTCGAATGATCCGCGTCACCAACAACCTATCGACCTGAGCGGCGGCGATAACGACATCGTGAGGATCGTAGGTAGAGTGACGTTCTCGGTACAACGCGAGACGTAAAGCCGCCTGTCACAGCATCCGAATTTTTCAAAGACCTATGTCATTGATCGACATAGGTCTTTTTTTGTTCTCCTTATGTATTGTCGAAATTCGACATACGCTTGCTTGACTTTGATTGTCGTTTATCGACATATTCCCGCCATCCCGAACCGTTGAGCCCCCTCACGGCAGAAGGGTTCCCGGATGGGCGGCTTTCCTCGAAATGTCATGCCGCCCATCCACCTCAACAGGATGGAGAACCAGGCATGAAACAGCGCTCGCAGGAAGAGAACAAGATCATCAACAAGATGGCGGATGCAATTTTGGGCCTTGGCGAAGGCTGCACCGAGAACGATATCGCCGACCGATTTACCCGCGAACAGATCAAAAAGTACGGCGAGGAGGCCCGCGAGCTGGCCGGCCGCCTTGCCCGTCGCGAAGCGGCCTGAATGCCCCTTCCGGTTTCCGCACCTTCGCCTGCGCAGGCAGGTGCGGTTTCCCGAATAGACGGACAGGCCATGCCCAACACCCCAGCACCGAGCGACTTCCAAATGAATGCCAGCCCCAGCCGGAAGCCAAGATCGCTTTTCCGCGTCACCTATCGCGATGGCGCGACGGTTACGACGACTGCCGCAAGCTCGGTTCAAGCAGGCGCACAGGCCGAGCGCCTGCGCCCCGGCGCAATCAAGAGCATCAAGTTTTTGAAGAAGGTTTCCCATGGCTGATACGACGAACATTTCATGGGCGGACATGACGTTTAATCCTTGGATTGGCTGCACCCGTATCGCGCCAGCTTGCGATGGCTGTTACGCCGCCCATTTGATGGAAACCCGCATGCACCGCGCCGAGTGGGGCGGGCCGGGCAAAGGCAACGGCACCCGCGTTCGCACCAATGCCGCAAACTGGCGCAAGCCGCTCGTTTGGAACGCCAAGGCTGCGAAGGAAGGAACCCGCCCCTTTGTGTTCTGCGCTTCGCTTGCTGACGTGTTCGATAACGCCGTTCCGGATGAATGGCGTCGGGATCTATTCGACCTTATCCGCGCCACACCGCACCTTGTCTGGTTGCTTCTGACGAAGCGCCCGCAGAACATTGCCAAGATGGCCGAAAAGGCCGGAGGACTGCCGGAAAATGCAGCGATCGGAACCACGGTTGAGGATCAGCCGCGGGCGAATATCAACGTGCAAGCATTACTGCAGGCGAGCGTTGATTTGTGGCACGCGAAGACACGCCCGCTCTTTTTGTTCCTGTCGTGTGAGCCACTTATCGGCCCGGTCGATCTGACGGCATTTCAGGAATACCCGACATCCGAATATTTTACCGACGCTTTGCGCGGGAAAGTCTGGATGCGGCCGGAAGACAACGACATTCCCACCACGCGTTTTGTCCAAAACGGCCGGGACTACATCGGGCTTTGCCACAGCATCCAGTGGGTGATCGTTGGCGGCGAAACCGACCAAGGCGAACACAAGGCACGGCCGGCCCATCCGAATTGGGTTCGCAGCCTGCGCGACCAGTGCGCGGCGGCCGGCGTTGCCTTCCATTTCAAGCAGTGGGGCGAGTACGTGCCGCAGCTCGGCTCGGTCACACTCGATGATGACCCGGAAATCAGCCGGTTCGATTGGATGGAGTGGACCGGCGAGGAATGGGAACACTGGCCTAACCCAATGTGGTGCGACGAGATGGACCCTGATCACAGCATGATCCGGGCAGGCAAGCGCAAGACAGGCCGCTTTCTGGACCGCGTTGAGCATAACGCCCGCCCCGCCGTCCCTGCCCTCACCCTGAAAAATTCCGCAGCCTGAAAGGCGTTCCGATGACTGAGCTTAGATACCTGCCGTCCGCATGGATGGACGAATCTATCCCCGAGCCACAAGAAGACCCGAACAGCTTTATCCATCGCGCCGGCGACGATTGGTTTCTTCGGCCGACAGAAGAAGACGAAGATGATGAGAATTACTCTCAGCGCCTACAGCACGGCGATATCGTCATGTTCGATGAAAACCGCGTCTTTGGCGATTTCACCCTCATCATTGTGGATGATGGCCGATGGCTGACGACTACGCACGTACCGGCGCAAGCCAATTGCTTTCGCCTCGAACGCGAGAACGAAACGATATCTCATTCGATAGATGACCTGATTTCAATCATGGAGCTGAAGGAAGGCGAGTATTCTATCGATGCCTATTGGTGGTCGGACTATGAAGTGCCGCTTCGCTTCGTTGTTGAAGGTGAAACGGCCCGCTTCGAGCGTATCGAAGGGGTAGCTCAATGAGCCGCGACGATCTGGCAAAAGCAGCCCTCAAACTCGCAAACGCGGTTGAACATGACATGAATGGTACGATGGGCAAGGGCGGCAATGGCGGTCTGCTATCCGACACGACCTTGCGCGCGGCCCACGAAGTGCACGCCATCTTGAACCGGCCAGACGCGAGGCACGCCGACGATATCGCGGTCGACCAGGTGGCGGCCGCAATGAAAGCAAAGCTGGCGAAGAAGCGCGATTGCGGCCTCGACATATGGCGCGACAATGAAAAGTGCAGCCAAGCTTCGCTATCGCAGGCTCTCGCCCACCATGTCCAGAAAGGCGACCCCATCGACGTGGCGAATTTCGCGATGATGCTTCACCAGCGCGGCGAGACAATCGCGCTGGACTTCAAGCCTTCCGATTTGCGGAAACTTGAGGCGGAAGGAGCAACGCCCCTGCCTTATCCCAACGAGCTGACGGGCGATCTGAAAACAGTGCTTTCGAAAATGCTTTGGGAAACCGGCCCGCTTGCCGAAATCCTGCGCGCCGGCGGCGATGCGATCCCCTATCGAGCAGAAGACGAGCAAGCCCATGTTCTACATTGGCTTATCAAGCTCCTCCTAAAGCACGGCGAGGATTACCGCACAGTTGCCGTCGAACACTTGAGGTTTTGCGATGCCGTAAGAATTGCAAACCGTGATGGAGGGACTACCGCATGAGCATTATCAATGCATGGAAGCCGGAAGGCGACGTTGTCTTGCACCAGGCGCTTGGCAAGCTGGCCGAGGAATGCAGCGAGCTGGCGAAGATCGCAACGCGCTGCATGATCCAAGGCTATGTGGAGGCCGATCCGGTGACGCAAAAACTGAACAGCACCCAGCTTATGGAAGAAGTCGCGGACGTGCGCGCCACCATGCGGTGGCTGTTCGATGTGCTGGATCAACCCTTTAAAGGTGAAAGCCCGCGTGAGGCCCGCAAATTCGACGGCTTCAAACGATGGGAAGCGATGCTTCGGGCGAGCGCTCCTCAAAAGAGTCTTTCCGTAGAGGAAGCAATCCTCCGATCTGACCCATCCGCAGAGCTGGAGGGCGATGCGCTTGAGACGCACCTGAAAAGCCTCATTGTCGCGCACCCGAACAGGGCCGCGCTTGCCACGTTCGATAAAGACATGCGTATGTGGTTCGTCGCCCAGCTCGCCAGCGTAGCCAGCCGCCGCGTTCCCCTCACAGATATCGAGGGCGTAGTGGCGTGGCACCTGCCACCCGCCACAGATGACGCACACCCGAACTAAGTGAGGCAGGGTTTTGCCAGCGGCGAAACGCCATCACCGAGGAAACTTTGTGACGCCGCTTGCAGAATCAACAGGAATCACTGCTACATGTAGAGATGAAGAATACTCGTCCCTCATCCCGTGAAAGCGTTGCAGCCACCCGTGCGAGACAAGCAGCCAAAGGGCTTGTGAATGTCAGCATTGTTATGCCGGGTGAAGTGGTAGCAGAGATTGACCGATTGAAACAGGAGCGTGGGGCATCGTCCCGCGCCCCGATACTGGAAGAGGCCTTCAGGTTTTATATAGAACAAACAAGGGCATAAAATAAAAAAGCCCGCCTTTGGCGAGGCAGGGCTTTTTTGGATAAGTAGATAAAACGATCTTGAGAACCGTAAGACAGTCTCAAGATAGTTCAGAATTAACGAACTCGCAAGATGTTAGCGCTTGCGAGAACGCTGATTTTTTGTCTGCTGTCCATGCCCTCTTGAGAGAGGACAAAGGAACCATGTTCCAGCAGATTGGCGCGGTGCAGGCAAAATCCGGCACCAAACGAACTGGCGCACCCGTGCGCAGAAATTCCCGCCTGAAGGGCAAGTGTGAGGCTGTATTCTGGAAGCCCCTGCCCCGCCACGAAGCCCGTGAAATCCTGCTTGCCGCGCGCAAGTATGAGCTGGCAATGAAACAGCCTGGTAAGCGCACCGGCCCCCTCGGCCACGTCGCGCTTGAGGTGCTGGATTATCTCACCAATCTGGTTGATTTCGGAAACGGCCGCCTTGACCCGTCCATCAGCACCATCATGGAAAAGATCGGCCGCGCCCGAGCTGCTGTATGCCGCGCGCTCGATGCGCTCCGCACCCATGGCTTTGTCGATTGGTTGCGCCGATACATTCCGACCGGCAACAAAGGCGCAGGCCCGCAGGTGCAGCAGACAAGCAACGCCTATCGCTTGAGCCTGCCGGCGCGCGCCAAGGCGCTTCTTGGCAAGTATGCGAGGAAGGCCGCCCCCCTGCCCGATGACGCGCTACAGGCCCAGCAGGAACGCCAAGACGCCATCAAGGCGCACATGGACAGCCTTTCGCCGGCAGATCGCCTACGGGAAACAGTGGAGGACAGGGCGCGCGCCGAGCAACTGGCGGGCATTGTGGAGCGGGCTGCACAGAACCGCGCCCAGCGGGCCGAGGAAGGCCGTCAGACGCCGGCAGCAAAGCAGATGCAGTTTCACTACACCCAGCCGGTCACGGCGAACCCTGCCATTGAGCGCATCCGCAAAAATTTGGAGGCACGAAAGGCCGAAAAGCTTTTGAAGGAGCGTGAGTTCATTGAAAGAACTGAATCCGGTCCTGATTTTTATAATCCTGCGGATTAATAAGCGGACGCCGCTTGTTCGGTCCGCTAACGCGGCCCTGCGGCGGTTCCGAACCGCGTTAAAGTGCGGTTCGGCGGCAACCTATACGCAGTTTCAGAACCATTTACACGCTCGGATAGGTCTTTTGGCTTATGAGAGGTCGCAAGGGGAAATCTTGAAGAGAATATTATTCCAAATCGCCCGGAGTGGCGTCTTGCGATGCACCTTTAAGGCGAGAGATTGTCAGGCGGCTTGTTCCGAATTTTCGGGCCACGGCTGCAATGCTCGCGCCGGCCGCCAGATCGGCAAGCGCCATCTGTTTTTGCCGATCCGTCAGGGCGGGCGGCCGGCCGAAACGCTTTCCCTTTTCCCGCGCCCTCGCCACGCCGGCTTGCGTGCGCTCAATATTCAAATCCCGCTCGAATTGCGCGACGGCGTTTAGGACGTTCATCGTCATGGTGCCGGCCGAGCTGGTGAGGTCGAGGCCGCCCAGCTGGAGGCAATGCACCCGCACCCCGTTTTCAGCAAGCATCTTGACCGTGCTGCTGACATCGATGGCGTCACGGCCGAGGCGATCCAGTTTTGTGACGATCAGCACATCGCCCGGCTCCATCCGGTCGAGCAACTTCATAAAGCCAGGTCGTTTCGCAGCCGGCGTACTACCGGAAATCGTTTCGGATATGATCCGGCGCGGCTCGACCGAAAAGCCAGCGGCCGAGATTTCGGTAATCTGGTTTTCGACCGTCTGCCCCGTGGTTGACACTCTGACATAAGCGAACGTGCGCGACATAGCTGTTTCCCTGTTCAAAAGTGTCCCGTTCTTTTTGAGCATGCAAGAAAGTCGGGATAGGCACTTTTGAGCAGAACCGCCCTGCCCTGTCTATAACCGGACGGTTTTGAGCATCACGCGGGCGCGACTATGGGTTCGAACAACGCTTCAATTTTCGGAGCCAATGTTGAGAGCGCCATAGCGTGGGCTTCGTTTCCCTTGGAAAGGATGGCGTACTGATAATTAAACGGGCTGGCAGGATTAAGGATAGCCAGGTGCGTCGGCATCGAGATGCCGTGCGTCAAATACAAGTGAGGGTTCAACGGCTCGAACCAAGACCAAATGTCATGTATCAACGCATCGAGCTGAGCGAGCATTGCCGTGCTGGCGGATTGAGGGCCACCGCGCTCGTTGTCGGGATATCGGCCGATATATCTGTCGTTCAGGGTTCCGAGGATCGGCGGCGCGGCCGATGTGCAACCCCTCACCTCTTGCGCCCACGCGTAAAGAGCAGCGAGATTGTGCGTCTCGGGAAGCCCGGAGATTTTCGGAATAGCGCGGGTTTTCAGTGCCCTCTTGAGTGCTGGAATGTCGCTATAACGGCCAGCACTGGATATTATTATGAAAGCTTTCAGGTATTTTTCCACCACCTGGTGTGCCGGTATGAACGAGGCGAACAGGCCGCTTTGTAGACCCACCCGCGCGAGCAGATAATCATCAAGACCAGAAAGCAACAGCATCATCGTATGACGAGGCAGTGTTCGCAGATTTCTGTTTTCAGTAGTGGATTTCAATGTGTATTGACGTTCCATGCTCTTATCCTCGAAAAGCGACTTAGTGTAACTGTCTGACGCTACAGTGGGTTTGTCACTGTTTTTAAAGTGAAAGCTGCTTTAGTTTGCAGCACTGCGCATCCCAGTACAGACGTTCCAGCGATGATATTGGCAGCTACGTGTGAAAGTGCATCAAGATTCTAGAAATTCAGCGCGAGCGTCAACGTTGACGCATCAACGTCAGTCGTGACGCAACAACGTTAATGTGCGCGCTTGTTAACGCGCCATAAAGTATTATGATGCACGATGACGCTACAACTTTAATCAGGAAGGACGCGCAATGCCCGTTATCGCAGTCGCAAATCCAAAAGGTGGCGCGGGTAAATCCACCACCACATTAGTTCTCGCAACCACCCTTGCCCGCCAAGGCGCATCCGTCACGGTGCTCGATTGCGACCGAAACCAGCCAATAGCAGGCTGGAGGGCAGGGGAGTCTAAAAATCCTGTTTTGGTGGATAGCGCAGTTGATGAGGAGAGTTTCAAGGAAAAGCTGGATCATCATCGCCGCAAGTCTCAATTCGTTTTTGTGGACCTCGAAGGCACCGCGAACCGGCTTATGTCTCGCGCGCTATTCAGGGCGCATCTGGCAATCATACCGATACAGGCAAGCCCAACCGACGCGGAGCTTGCCGCAAAGGCAATCCATCTGATCAAAGATGAAGGCGAGTCTTTCGACAAAGTCATTCCGTACCGCGTTCTTTTCACGCGCACGTCGCCGCAGATCAAAACCAAAATCGAGCGCCAGATTTTCGCCCAGCTCAGTGGTGGGGAAATTCCCCAATTCTCAAACCATCTAAACGAGCGCGCCGCTTACAAGAGCATGTTCTTTCATCAACTCGACCTGGACGAACTCGACCCGGCCGAAGTCAACGGACTTCCGCAGGCGCGCGACAATGCCCTGAAACTTACAGCCGAACTGGTCGACATGGTCGTACAGAAGGAAGCCGCAGAATGAAAGACCTCGGATTTGGCAACCGTCTTGCAAGCATTAAGCCGGATGATGAACCTGAAAACGATATTCCTGACAGAAAGCTTGACGAGGTGGCAGAGCGCCATGGCTTCGTTGCGCGTGAACCCGTGCAGAAGATTACGAGGCGCAAGGAAGCCGAGCCATCGGCCAACCTCAATATTCGACCGCCAATTTCGACGCACAACCGCTTTGTGAAATGGGCGATTGAGAACAGACTGAGCTATCCCGAAGCTCTCAAAGAGCTGATGGATCGCGCTAAAATCGATTGACGCATCTGCGTTAACGCACGTTATTTCAATGGGCCGCCCACCCGATATTTGGGCGGGCTTCACTTTGTCAGCAAAAAACTTACATCACCCCTTGTTTTGTGTAAGCAATACGCTTACATTCGTTTCGTTAGCAACAACGAAAGAAAGGGAAAAAAATGGTGATTTAGGAGATGGCATTGTGATCAGGAATTTCAAAAGTAAGGGACTAAGCGAGCTTTTCAACACTGGTGAAAGCTCAAAGATAGACAGCCAGATGCACAAGCGCATCAAGGCTCGACTAGACCGCTTAGAACAGGCCGCGTCCCCCAGCGACATGAAGCTGCCCGGCTTCAACTATCATGCTCTAAGTGGGTTCAATCCCACTAGATACACCGTTCACGTCAACGGACCATGGTGCATAACCTTCGAATTTGAAGACGGCGATGCATTCAACGTTGATTTTGAGCAATACCACTAATGGAACCTGCACCAGCCGTCCGGAGTTCGTACGGCTGGTGCTAAACAAAAACCGCTATACAGAAGAGACAGAACGAACACTTAGAAAGTGCACGTGTCATAGTTAGGAGACGAGAATGGCTTATGAGGTAGAGAGGCCCCTGAAACGGTGCCCATCTCATCCGGGCGCATTACTCAATGACATAATCCCGGATACCGGGAAGACCAAGGTAGAGATAGCTAATATGCTGGGTATTTCCCGGCAGCAGCTGTACGATATCGTAAATGAGAAGAAGCCCGTATCGCCCAATATAGCGGCGAGATTAGGCAAGCTGTTTGGAGATGGAGCCGCCATTTGGCTCAGGATGCAGGCGGCATATGACGCTTGGCAGGCGGAACATAATGTGGATCTGGAAGACGTACCCACGTTAGAAGTTGCCTGATCATGGAGATGTGACCAAACATGAAAGCCGCTCACCCTCATGAGCGGCTTTTTTGCGTCTTCTAGTCTACCGGCGATTGCTTGACTCCTTTTGCATATGAGAACATTCATAGAACAAAAAGGAAGGATCAATGCCCGCGCCGCTCCTCAAATCAACCGAAATTCAAACGACAATCAGGAAGCCACTAAGCTGGCCGATGCTGATTTGCTTTCAAGGTGAATGGCAGGTTTGTTACAAAGCAAAAGGCAAACTTGACTGGCGCACTATCATTGCATGGGTATACGGCCGGGAAAGCATCTTCTTTTGCGAAGTCGGGCAGGAGCAACACGTGGTGGATTTGCCAGACCCCCAAAAGGTGCCTTTCTTTGACACCAAATTTCCTTTCACCGTCGATGAAATAACGGGCGAGGGCTTTCGATGCATGGAGCTTGCCGGCGCTAACAACATCGTGGCGGCGAATGCCGCCTATCAGGTCTACAAGCATAATATAAATGGCATCGTGCGGTTGCGGCATGGCGGCCGAATAGTGCGCCGATCCGATGAAGAAAAATAGCAGCTAGAAATCTAAATCATCATCTGGCGATACGGACAGGAGCGCTTCATGGGCGGCCTCAACAAACGCCGCGCGGGCATCTTCCGGCCGATCATCCAAGCCATTTTCAAGGACGGCAGAGCAAACCATGAGAGCGGTTACATAGGCCTGTCCATCCGGGCTACCCGGCCACTTTTCGAGAAGGCACCGGGCCAAGTCCGTGACTGTTTCAAGGGTTTCGAAATCACCCCAATTGGTCGTAATTGGCTCTATCTTGAATTCGCTCATCCGGCGAGCTTACACTAAAAACCGCGACGTTTAATCAAGCCGATACACGTCCGCGTTATCCTGCCGCTCTCTCAGCCCCTTGTAAGCCGCGTGGCGTAGCTTGCGATCTGGCGTTATTTGCCGAAACTCAATCTCCGCAATGAGCGTCGGTTGCACCCAAACGACCTCACGCCGGCCGGCATAGGCCACGGGCGGCTTTTTCTTCCGCCATGGCAATTTATCGAGCATCCGGCGCAGCTCGTTCGCGGCCCGCTCTTTAAAGCCAGTGCCGACGCTTCCAACATAGCGCAGCTCGTCACCGTCATAGGCGGCCAGCAAGAGCGATGCAAAGCCCCCGCTGGCTGACATGGAGGGTTCGTATCCAACGATCATGAAGGGTTCCGACACGACGCATTTAACCTTGATCCAGTCGCCGGTTCTTCCGCTCCGGTAGGGGCTGTTTCGATCCTTGCCGATGATGCCTTCCAGCCCGAGGCGGCAGGCATGCTCCAACATCAAACCGGGATCGTCGGTTTCAACTTCTTCGGAAATCCGGATTGCGCCGTCAAAGCCCGCCAGCATTTCTTCAAGCAGGTGGCGGCGGCTTCTGTAAGGCAGCTCGCGCAGATCGCGGCCGTCGAGGTAAAGAAGATCGAAGGCAAACAGAACGGCATTGCCGGCCGTCTTCTTGCCGCTACGCGCGCCAACAGCACCCAAGCTGTTCTGTAGCGCATTGAAATCCGAGCGCCCTTGTTCGTCCAGGACAACAGCTTCGCCGTCGATAATGAACGACGCCGGGCCAAGATCGCGGGCCGCTTGCTCGATAGCCGGAAATCGCGCGGCCCAATCATAACCGCCGCGCGTCAATATCCGGACGCCGCTCGCGTCGGCATGAACTGCAAGGCGATAACCGTCCCATTTAATTTCCCATCCCCACTTGCCGCCTGAAGGCGGCTTTTGCTTCAGCAGCGCAAGGGCGGGTTCAACACGCGCCGGCATTGGCTCCAGCGGCAATGCCGGCTGGGCTTTGTTTCGCTTGCGGATCGCGCGCGACTGGATGGGTTTACCATCATCGCGCAGCAGCGGTTTAGAGCGTGGGCGAGGGGGCTTTGTCATACCTTACAGCCTGCGCCCGAAACATTTACAAAGATTTGTCGGCAAGAGAGGGGAAAATCATTCCAGCGAACGCCGGCGGCCGATGCTGCAGCGTGAAACATTCGTTCGCGATCTTGTAATTTTATTGCGGTCGAGGATCCGCTCGAGCGCGCGATCGGCGCGAGAAATTAGAATGTCATTCCCGACGCCAGCGCCAGAAACGCAAAAAGCCGCTCGGCGTACCGAGCGGCTTTCGCGTTCAAAGCAATGGCAGGTTCGGGATTGCCGGCTCCTTGCCGTCAAGAATGACGACTTCGCCAACTTCTTTGCCTTCGCCGCCCCGGATTGTGTAGGTCAGGGAAACCGGCGTCATTGGATAGCGGCCGAAGGTTTCCCGCACTTCCGGCCGGTCATTGAGTGAGATCATGAAGCGGCCTTTGATCGTGCTGAGACGTTCGGCCATTTCCGCGAAATCATCCCGCTTGAAAACGTTCTTTCCATAATCGTTCTCGCAGCCATAGTAAGGCGGATCGAGATAAAACATCGCGCCCGGCCGGTCGTACCGCTCGATGAGAGTGCGCCAGTCAAGGCACTCGATCACGACGCCGGCGAGGCGTTCGTGGACTTCTTCCATGATCGGCGTCAGTCGCGTGACGTTGAACCGCGCGCTGCCAGTGGTATCGACGCCAAAGGTTCGGCCGGAAATCTTGCCGCCGAACGCCAGCTTTTGAAGGTAGAGGAACCGGGCGGCCCTTTCTAGATCGGTTAGGGTGACAGGATCGCACGCGGCCAGGCGCTCGAATTCCCGCCGTGACGTGATCTGGAATTTCATCACCTCCATGAGCTGGGGCAAGTGACGCTGCAGGATGCGAAACAGCGTCGTCACGTCGCCGGAAATATCGTTGATGACTTCAGCGCGAGGCACAAGGCGTCGTCGGAAGAATACGCCTCCCATGCCCGTGAATGGCTCCACATAGAGATCATGCGGGATTTGTTCGAGTAATGCCGCGATCCGGCCGGCCAGCTGCTTTTTACCGCCGAGATAGGCGGCGGGGGGAGACACCGGCCGCACTTCGGAAAACTGAAAGAGATTTTGCATTTGTCTAAGACCATCTTTTCTGACAAACCGCACCGGCCTGCGCAGGCGAAGGGTGCGGCAATGATCTTTGATGTTGTCGGGCGGGGTACGACGCCAATCTGCACCCGCTGTTGCAGCCGCGAGGCTGCGGCCACCCGAGGGCGGCAAAAGAAATGGGCCGGATGGAGAACCAGCCGGCCCGTTATTTTTGCAAGGTCAGGCGACCTTTTTGCTAAACCAGCGCTGGAAGAGAACTTCCGTTCCGCGCGGCCCGAGATAGGCGAGCGCGGCAATAAGCCCGGTTGATGCGGGCTGGCTCATGCCAAGGTATGACGCAACGCCTTCACCGATCAGCGCCATGCCCACGGCCACCGGAAATTCCCAAAGCAACTCGCGCCCGAAAAACTTCCTGTTGCCCTTTCTGGCTTCGTTGCCGTGCCACATGAAGCGGCCGGCAAGTGCGCCAATGATAGTTGTGAATGCCCCGCCGCCCCATGCGGTCAGCATTTCGTTGAACGAGTTGAACTTGTCCACCTTCAGCCCCTTGGCTTCCTTGAAGCCTTACGATTTCTATTTGCGGCAGGCAGGGTCTTTCATGCACTGCTGGTTGTTTGAGTGGATGGCAGGGCCAGCCGTGGCATCCTGCGAAGCCAGCCGGGCCGCCTGCGCATTTGAAAAGCGCGTGATCTGATATCCGCTGCCTTCAGTCGTCGCAGGCGCTGTCAGGCAACCCGCTAGAGCGCATGAGAGCGAGGCAACGATGGCGAGGCGAAAGATCGCGGAACGATGCATTGTTTTTCTCCATTTCGGTGATGCGTTGGAGCGCGTTCTTTGCGGCCTTCGCCTCGCCCTCTGCGCGCTCGATGGAGCGCCCTTCGTGCTTTCCAAGGTGATAGGAGCCAGCGGCGAGGGCGAACGCGCAGAAAAGCCCCCCAGCCGCCATTTTCAGCCATCCGGCATCCAGACCGAACATTACGGCGCGGCGCTCCGGTTGATCGTGATCCGGCCGGAACCTACAAGCCATGTCAGAACCACGGCTCCTGTCGTGGCAAAGACCAGGCTACCGAAGGCCCACGGATTGGAGATCGCGCCGAACAGGGTTGCGCCGCTTTCAACAACGCCCTTCAGATCGTCCACCGCGCCGAGGCCGATAGCGCCGAGGAAGCTGCCGATAATCGTCAAGAGCGACTTGCTTTTCATGGCCGGCACGTTGTCCGGCTGCGCATCGCGCTCGGCAACATCGTCAGGCTGGCCCTGATAATAAGCGAGTGTCGCCGCTTCCAGGGCGTCGAGGAAGCACTGGTAATAACCGGCGATCAGCTTTGCCTTGTCCCGGCCGTTAACGACCGCGCGCGCGCCAACCGGATCATCCTTCTTGAGGTTGAAATAGTCGGTCAGCTTCTTGCCGGTAAACAAGCCTTCCAGCATGCCCACGATGGCAATCTCGGCGCTGATATCGAGATCGAGTGCGAGCGAAGGATTTCCAACCAGGTCAACGTCAATCCGCTCACCGAGGACTTTGTAGTTTTCTTCGTGGGTGAGCTGGATATCGCCCCGGCCGAAATAGGCTTTACCGTTCGCGCCTTTGCGCCAGTACGGTTTGCTGACCTGTCCCAGCCGGCCGGCTTTGTACGCCTTGTCCAAAGCAGCGATTGCGCCGGCGTCGGTCGAGGCGAAGGTTTCGCGCACGGGCACCATCCGGCCGCCCGTTTCGTGGAACACCGACGCCAGAATATAGGCGAGGTGGCGTTTATCCGGAGCGGGAATTTTGTGAGAGTCCCAGCACCGGAACAGTGCATTCATGCCATCAATCTGGCCCTGCGTAAGACGGCCGCCAAAAGGCGCGCGCCTCGCATATGCGAAGAACGTTGTCGCATCCATAAGGATAACTCCGATTTTGATGAGGTTTGCCCGAAGGCGAGGGGAGGGAATGAACCTTGTGGTTCACGCGCCCGGCGAGGCCGGGCTTTGCCAAGTCACGCGATGCGACCAGACAGGAGAGGCCGACCCATTGCGCCGGCGATCAGTGCTTTAGTTTTCGTCTGTGCGCCCCAGCCGAGGCGTCAGGAAATGTGCCGGCGTTGCGGGTGTACCAGGTGCGCTGTTTGGCGCTACCTTGCCGCTGCCTTCCGTTCCGTCCTTTGAACCGCCAGCGCCGCCAGAGGAACCGCCGCCCTCGTCATCGTCGCCTTCCGTCGATGATTTGCCATCGTAGAGCTTGCCGGAAATGTCCGTGGTGAAGGTGCCCTTCGCAACATATTTGTGAGTGGCCGTGTCGATGATGTAGGGCACGCCATCGAGGCCCGGCCGAATGCCGGCATAGAGCAGGGGAGCGCCGGCGCAGATCGAGGTATCACCGATCACCGTGACCGATGTGCTGCCCTCGCCACGCTTCAGGCTTTTGGCTTTCGCCTGCGCCGCCTTGTCCGCTTCATCCGGAGATGAAAACGGCTCCGGAATGCGGTAGACGCTTTCGCCATCCGCATCCGCGTCCGCTTCGATTTCGACGCGTTGCGCCTTGTCGCTGTCCTGATAGTAGGCAACCACCTTGCTGTATTTGGTGCGGTCGCCGATATCGAATTTCAGGGTGTTGAGAAGCACCATTTCAGGGGTGACGATGACGCTACCGATATTGTTGCCGCTCGCCGATCTGCCCGATCCCAGCTTTGAGAACAGCAACCGGCCCTGCTTGATCGAAAACAGCCCGTTATGGCGCTGGGCGAGGCGGCGCAGGAAATGCAGGTTGCTTTCGTCCTGCTGGCCGATCCAGTCGTAAACGAACTTCGCCAGATCGGAATCAACAGCCGGCTTCAGACCGCTTTCATCGGCGATCTGCGAGACGATATCACCAAGGGATTTCTTATCCCATGCCCGCTCTTGCCGTTCCTTCAGCTTGCCGCTCCGGAAGTCCACGGCCTTTCCGGAGATCGAAAGGCCATAGGGCAAACATGATCCGTTGATCTTGTCGGCCGTGAAGGTGCCGAGCGAACCGAGGTGCTGGCCGTAGCCCATCCGGACCGCAATGATGGCACCCTTGCGGGGCAGGGCGAGAAAGTCGGGCGAGCCATCGTTCAGCTCGATATCGACCGTGTCGGATTTCAAGCCTTCCTTATCGGTCACTGTGATGGATTTCAGACGCTCATAGAACGTGCCGGCCACGGGCTGGCCGTCAATGGTGACTTCGACGCGTGGATGCATGGTTCAATCCCAAAGGCTGACAAGGCGCGGTTGTGTCGTGGTCGACGGCATGGCCGGCATGATGATCGTGGTGCCGAGCGGCAGCACCACGCCCAGCGCCGCGAGGCCCGGATTTGCTTCAAGTACGGCCTCGACGACTTTTTCCGTTCGGCCGTAGTGCGCCAGGCAGGCGAGATCGACGGTTTCACCCTGCCGCGTGATGTATGTGTTCGACATGGCTAATCACCGGAAGAGATTTGAGAGGAAGCTTGTGGCGCGATCCAGCAATGAGCCACCGGGCAGAGGCGTTGTGTCCGGCTGGCGCTTGAGCTTGATGGTGTAGGCGTTGCGCGCAGCCACGCCACGCGCGTTGTGAAGCGACTTGTCTTCCTCAATGCCCTGCACCGTGAAGATGCCTTGGATGACACCCTCGACGGCATCACCCGTCACCAGCATCATGGGCACGCCTGCGAGCGCTTCAGCGGCAATTCCGTCGAGCTGCGATTGCCCGCCGAATTCCTCTGTGAAAATAACGCCGGCGATGGTCATTTCGTCTGACGTGGGGCCGGTCCACTGCTGGGGGTTGAGGGTTTGCCCCACGGCTACCTCAGCCCATGGGGTGTTCAGGGAACGTTTGACACCCTGATAGCCGAAGCCCAGCGCCTCGAAAGCGTAGTCGCCGAGCATCATTGACGTGTAACCGGACATATTTTACCTCTGGCGACGCATGATGAATAAGAGGGGGAACAGCGGTGAAGCCAACGCTGATACTTGCACCGCTGATGATTTTCGCGACCGTCGCGCTTGCCGCCCCTAAAAAGGATTCGAGCGACATTGCACTTCAGCTCGGAACGGTTTTGGCTGCCGAAGACTTTTGCGGCCTAACCTATGATCAAGGGATGATCACTGCTTTTATCGAGAAGAATGTGGCGGCCGACGACATGGGTTTCGCTTCTCTGTTGCAGTTGATGACGGCCGGAAAACAATCCGCCCAAAAGGGCATGACAGCATCCGCCAAAGCAGCCCACTGCACACAGATACGCAGGACCGCCAAGGCGAACGCTTTCATCCGCTAGTCGCTATAAGAGCTTTCGACACCCTGCCGCACCTTTTCGCCGACTTGCGCAGCGGCTGCATTACCGGCCGCCTCCGGATCGGAAACACCCGTGATACTGATCTGGTTGTGCACCGTGACGTTAACAGGCTCACGGTTTGTCACCCGGACATCCTGCGTGCCGTTTGGCTTTACCATTTCAGCAATTGAGCCAGCGTCGATGCGAGCCAAAACCGGCTGACCGGAGGCGCTTGCCGTGGCTGGCGCACCGCTCGCCGGTCCACCGACGCCAGAAATACCGGCGTGTTCGCGGAAGCTGAAATCCGGTTTGGCGGCATCGCCGAACCAGAAGCTATCCCAGCCAGAAACCCCCGAAGCATCCTTGTTGAGGCCGAAGAGCTTCTGCAAAGCTTCTTTGTACTTTTGCTGGTTTTTAACCTGATCCTCAAACGTATCGCCGGGGGTGTCACCCAAACTTTGGACGGACAGGCCGAAGCCGAGCTGCGAACCGAAACCCTTTAGCCACTGGCCAGCTTGGCTATACCAAGGCAGAACTTCAGGAACATTGCCGCCGCCCCCACCTTTGGGAGCTTTACCGCCCGGTTTTCCACCGTCGCCACCCAGCCCCGGAAACTCGCTCAAAGTCCCTATCGTCTTAAGGATCGAAAGCGCAGTGCTCGCGCCTGAAAGAAGCATCAATGCCCCAGCCAGCTTGCGAATTGTGCCTGCTAGCATCGCAATGCCGGCCGCGTACAAGAAAAGCTGGAAGCCGTAACCAGACATTTCCGCGAGGAATTGGGCAATCGGGTTATCCTTGATCGCGTCATTTAATTCGCGGATCGAAGCTCCCCATTCCCTGGCTTGAACGAAGATGCTGCCGATCCGATCTGCCGCGTTTGGATCGATTTTACCGAACAGCAAATCGCCCAAATCTTCTGTCAGTTCACGCACACCGCCTTCGTAGCCAAGTCCCTGCATGAAGCCCCTCATTGAGGCCTCTAACTTGTCAAAGATCGTCACCCGGCTGCCAAGGGTGTCAATCACATAGCCAATGGCTTCAGCGCCCTCGCGGATTGCCGGCAACATGTTGTCGCCCATCTCCGCGAACTTGTTAGAAATCTTGTTGCCCAAGAGATCGAGAACGTTGCGCGTGGTGTTGGCGCGCTGGACATACTCAGCGAAAGCCGACCCGGAATATTTCGTGCGGTCGGCCACGGATGCGAGCGCCTGGTCGAGCAGCTTGATATTGCCGACCAGCGGCATGAAGGCACTGGCTTCATCGCCGAAGAACTCAGACAGGAGCGCCGTCTGTTGGTGCTTCGGAGCCTTGGCAATGGCTGTGAGAACCTTGCGCAAGGTGCCCTTTGCGTCTTTCTGCATGTCCTTTGCGATGGACGGCAGATGCAGGCCAAGGGCTTTCGCCGCGTCCTTCTGTGACCTCTTGGCAAAGTCGCCCCTCGCCATAGCGCGAATAACGTTCTTCATTGCCGTGCCGGCCGTGCTGGCATCCGAGCCGGCCGCGATCATGGCGCTACCCATGGCCGCAACGTCTTCTTTCACAAAGCCGCTCATCTCGCCGATGGCGCCAACGCGCAGCATGAATTCGGTGACGTCCTTGGCCTTGGACGCCATGTTGTTTGACAGATGGTTGATGGCGTCGGCCATATCGCCGGTTTCGGCGACGTTCAAACCGAGCTGGGTTTTCAGCTTGGCGAGGCTCTCGCCGGCGTCGGCCGCCGTCATATCGAAGGCAACGCCGACACGGGCGGCCATCTCGGCAAAACTTTGTAGATCCTCAGTCGCCACGCCGGACTCGCCGGCCGCCGCAAACAAGGCCGCAATGTCGGTTGCGGCCAGAGGGATTTCGCCAGACATGCGCCGGATGCTACGGCGCATGTTTTCAAACTGTTCGTCGGTCGCCTCGACAACCTTTTTCACATCAGCGAAAGCGGTTTCGAATTCGATGGCAGCGCCGGCCGTCGCCGAAATACCTTCGGTCGCGCCGAGGTAGCCGGCACCCAGCGCGACGGCCTGCCCGATCAGCCCGCGCATCGGCGCGAACGCCTTCATCTGCTGGCCTTGCAGCCGGTCAAGAGTGCGGAAGATCGGGGCGGATTTTGCGACGACATCCTCCAGAAGGGAGATGCGCAGGGTGCTTTGCACGACAGACATTTATTGCCTCATGATCTTGGAAAGCTCACAGGACTTTTCGAAATAGGCCAGCAGCTTTTTAGGAGACCATCGCTCGATGGCTTCAAGCGATGTGGAGTGACGTTCGGAGACGAAGACGGCGATCAGCCGCCAGTCGTGTCCTTCTTCTTCTCGTTTCCCAAGAGGCCGGCCGTCGCATCGACAATCTTGGAGAAGTCTTTCGCGCCGATCTTCTTAAACGCCGGCAGGGGCGTTTCAGAGATCGAGGCGAGGATAGCGGTCATTTTGGAAAGCTGGCCGGTCATCTGGTCGCCGATGATCAGATCGCCCACGGTCGGCTCGCGGAAGGTCAGCTCGGTGATTGTGGTTTCGCCATTGGTGACGGGCTTGGCGAGGGCAACGGTTACAGTCTCGGTCATGGTAGAACCTCAAAGAAATGGCCCGCACGAAGCGGGCCGAATGAAAGTTGAAAATTCTGGAGGGGAGTGACGCGCCCTTAGAGCAAGAGCGCGCTACGAATGTCAGCGTTTTGCGAGACGCCACCGACTTTGAATTCGAAATCATCCATTTCGTAGATTTCTTCGCCGTCGATTTCGAGCTTGTAGTAATTCACGTCCACGGCGTAATCGTTTGCCGCCAGATCGCCACCCTTCCAGGTGCCCGGATCGGGCTTGTAGAGCTTGCCGCGAATGGACATGACGGCGCTGTGCGTGGTGCCATCTTCATCGACATGCGCGCCGGTAACGAGGAAAGGCGTGTCAGCGCCGGGCTTGAGGCCGAAGAGCTTCAGGATTTGCGGATCAAGGCCCGGCATCTTGAAGCTGAATTCCAGCGCATTGTAACCAAGGTGCACGTTGCGTTCCTTGATCATGCCAGCGTTGCGCATCCCCTCGCGCTTGGCTTCCGGCACGGGCGGCGTGATTTCGCCGATCTGGCCGAGCTGGCTTTCGCGATCTGCCCACAGCATGCAGTCGCGGAGGATGTAACGGGGAAGTGTTTTTTCTGCCATGTCTGGCTACTCCTTAAGCGGCAACCGCGAGCGGACCGGTTTCGATAAGCCCATTCACTTCATCCAGCAGAAGCCGGTAATAGAGAATGTTGCGGTGGGTGGTGATGTGGATTTGCTCCATGATGCCAACCGGCTCGAACTCGACATCGAGGAAGAGCTTTCCGTTTGCCATCAGGGTCGGATCATTGACCGTCGGGAACCAGCAACGGAAACCGAGAATGTCGCCGTTGTTTTTAAAGACGCGACCAGCGGCGTTACCGTCCTCGATCATCATCTTCATGTTGGCCTTCGAGAGCTTGCGATCCACGTAGAGGAAGTAGATATCCTCCAGCGCCTCGTTGATCATGTCGGCCGTGGCGCGGACGTTATCGAATTGCCAGATCGGATCATCAATCGCGAGACGGCTACCCCAGGTGCGGAAGCCGCCACGCTCGTTGATGATCGTCGCCACCTGATTTTCGTTCAGATAGTTGGAATCATCGGGGTACATGATCGTGCGGGCAACGCCGTCAATGGTGCGGATGATCTTGTTCGAAACCGAACCCGACACGCCCTCACTGGATGCCACGACGCGAGAGCGCACGCCGGCAAACACTGCCGCAACGGGCTTTGTCACCGGAACGCCGTTCACGTTCTTGATGACCTTCGGATCAATAACCAGAATGCGACCGCCATTGATGGTGCGACGGAAGCGCAGGGCTTCGGCGTTGGTCGTGTTCGGGCCGCTTATGTAAGCGCGAGCGCGGATTTTCGGGGTGATGGCATTCAGCGCCGAAACAAACGGGTTTGCAACGTCACCGACATTGGCCGTCGCTTCGGGCAGCACCTTGGCGGCATCAGCGCCACCACCCTCGAAGGTGATGACAGGCGGTTCCGAAAGCTTCTTGCCGGGTTTGACGACGCGGACGGCTACAACCTTATCCGCGTTGGTGCCTTCACCCATGACGGCTTCCAGCGTCGGCAGCTCCTTGCCTTGGTCGTTACCGCCGCCCGTGGCCTTCACGATTGGCGGCTCGGTCAGCTTGGAACCTTCAGCAACAACGGAAACTGAAACGACGCCGGCTTCCACCCAAGCGCCAGTGTTGCCGGCCGTAATGATGACGCGCGGCTGGTAGCTCGTGATACCCTTGGCCCGGAGCGCCGCATAAAGACCGGTACGGGCAACAGCATCGCCGATCAGGTTCGCTTGCAATTCTGCGGGATCGGCACTGTGTTCCACGCGGTTGATGATGCACCACGATCCGCCTTCGCCGAACACCGTCTTCACGTCTTCGAGCAGGGTGCCGTCAGCGCCGAGGCCGGTCGCTTGCGTCAGAGACGTGATGAGCGTCGGGGTATTCAGCGGGAAAGCGGCCGGATCGGCGTCAGGTGCCGTTCCGTTGATGAAAGTGATGCCTTGGCGCTGGACACGGAGAAGCGACGGGGTTTCCGTGCTTTCGGTCAAGGTCACGCCATGCGCATAGGCCAGGTCAGCCATTATGGACTCCTTTGAAGTTTCCAGATTGTGAAGGGAGGGTTCCGGCTCATTGCCGGACAGGAGGAAGCGCCCCGCCAGAAATGGCGGGACGGATTTTGTCAGAGCGTGAGAGGCGTCACGGCCAATAAGCCGGCTCTGTTGCGAAGTCGGCGGGGATCGGGTTCATGTTCTTCAGCTCGCGAGCAGCCAAGATATGAGCCTGCTTGTGGCCGAGCGCGGCGTAACCGAAGCGCATGACGGTTTGAGCATCCATCGCCTGCGTCGTGTTGTCGGCTGCGATCCACCTGAATTCAGGCGGCGCATTTGGGTCCAGCAGGCGTTGCCATCCGTAATCACCGGCCGCAGCTCCGAGAGCAACCGCATCAGTTGCCGCCTTAACCGCCCCGGCGATGTTCTCACGATCTTCCGGACGGGACTGGTAGAGAATGCCATCGAATACGAAACCCGCCTCGACGCGACGGTCGCGCTCGATATCGACATCGAGTGCGGTCACCCCGCGAAGCGCTACCAGCTCGGCGGCATAGGTGGCCGCCAGTGCTTCGATTTCGGCCGGCGATGGCTTTTCAGCCGCCAAATCCCATTTGACGATGATGGCCGTGCTGGTCCTGTCGGGGCTGTTTGGCTTCACCTTGTGCGCGCACCAGAAGTCAACGCCATGGATTGCCGCAGGATGAAGCTTGCGGATCAGGAAACTCAGTTCGTCTGACGAGAGATCGTAGGGCAATCCCTCAGTGCTATAAGGGTCGCTCATCAGTTATTCCTCAACAGTTCGGCACGCATGTTGATAACGTTCGTACCGTTGGAGCTGCGCAGTCCGACCAGAACGTAAGGCGCTGGGGCATCGGTAGTGCGGGCGTTGTAATTCGGGTCAATCGAACCGAACTCCCAAATACCCCCCTCGCGCTGGACGCGTGCGCCCCGATCCGCGAAGCGGTCGGACAGCCAGCCGAGATAGGCCGTCCAGAGATTGCCATCGCTGTTGACGCGGAAAAGATGAACCCCGTTTCGGAGGAAATCGAACTCCGCATTGTTCGGCTGCGCGATCATCCGCCAGTTGAAATCGCCGCCGTAGCCGTTTGGCGAAAAGTCGATAAGGCATGCGCCGTTTGCAGCGGCTCGCATTTCAAGCATAGCCGCATTAGCTGAGGGCTGGATCGTGAGTGAGCCATTAACGACACCGCCGATCAGCCGAAGATACCGCCCATCGAACAAGGCCGTCAGCGCAGCCTTGATGTTCCCCCATGTCGTTCGAAACATGGTGGACGTTCCGGATTTCACACCCGCGAAGGTATCACTATCATCGGGCGTTGCCAGACCGTTTGCGCCTGCAATCGCCGCGCCCACCGTCGCGGTGGTAGTCAGCGCCGGCAGGTTAGCCAACGGCACCTTACCGTCCACCCCGAGGGGTGCCACGCCCTCCGGCTGGTTCAACAGGTCATTGCGCATGTACTCGGAGAGGCTTGCCTGAAGGCTTTCCAAACCTTCCGTCGTCGCATAGTAGGCCGGCAGTTGCCCGCCAAACTTCAGCGTGTCAGGTGCCTTTCCGCCGACGATGATCTGGTCGATCTGCTCCTGCGCCAAAGTGATTTTGGTTTGCAGGGTGGCAATTTGCGGCGCGACATTCACTTGAATGTAATCGAGGGAGGCCTGAATGCCCCGCTCTTCAAGTTCGGTGAAAGATGCTGCGCGCGCCTCCACAACCCGAAGGCGCTCATCGACATCCCCCATGGTAAAATTCCACAGAATGCGGTCGATGAGTGTCTTCGGATATGAGGGAACCTGATAGCCGTTAGACCTCTCTGGCATAATCAAGCACCTCGTCGCCTTCCTGCTCGATGATTGCCGCCACCAGCTCACCGCGCATGTTGATTTTGTTCAGGGGGTAGAAGGTGAACCGCCCCCATTTCACGATGCGAGAAAGTTTCACATCGTAGGATTTCTCCGTGTCGATCTTGAAGGCCATGGGAACTCCTTAAAGTGCGGCAATGAAAGCGTCCTGTACGAAAGGTACGGAGGCAACATTGTTTGTGGTGGCAGAAGGGCGCATGCGGGCGGCTGTGGTCGACGCGCCGAGCATGTAGGTTGTAAGATACGTCCGACGCGCAGGCATCTGCGGATCGATCGTGACTTCGGTTGTGGTGGGATTAACCACAGCGTTGCCCACCATGATGGCCGGCGTAAACGTGTGGCGGTCGGGATCGAAGCTATCCAGCGTGTATTGCGTCTGGATGCTGGTTGTCGCGAACCCGAACGGAAAGCTTTTTGTGACGGCTCGCATGGCGTTGCGATTGCGGGCAACCCTCGAAACCGCTTTCTGGTCGAGCTGGATCATCGGCTGCAAATCCGCCGTACCCATCATGACCATGCGCAGCTCTACCGAGGCAGGCAATCCCACGAGCGGGTTCTTTGACGGGTCACCGTCATCCAGTTCCGTCCAGACCGGCGAGCCGGACGGCCGGATTTCCCAGCCAAGCTTGCAGCCACCAGGCACCCAACCGGCAAACAGCATGTCAATCTGCGTCATGCCGTCCGCAAGGTTCAAAGCCTGCATCGGGATAACCGTGCGGGGGCTACGGTAGCGGGCGGCATTCAGCCGGAAGCAGATGTCCGTTTCCGTTGACCCCTGCGCGAATGCGCCGTCTGTCGTTAGAAACTGCGTCCCGCCCACATATTTGTTCGCAGCGGAAACATGCAGCGCGTGTGCGCCTGTCGTCACGGTTACGAACGCGTAGCGTTTGCCGCTTTCGAGCAAGGTGATCGGCAGGACAACCTTGTTCCACCCAACCACCAGATCGGCATGCTTCAATGTGCCTTGCGCCAGCACCGCATCGAAACGTGGCGCACCGCCAGTCGTGGTTTCCACGATGAAAACATGCACATCGCCGTCACTATCAACCCGAGCAAATGACAGATCGAGACTGGTGATCTGCATGGGCTGGGCGACAAGGAAAGTTTGCCCATAGATCGAGCCGTTGATGCCGACCTCTTCGGTCACATACTCCCAATAAGGCTCGCTATAGATTTCTTGGCGAATTTGGCGAACGCCATAAGTCTGGTGGCCTGGTCCATAGTTCGCATCGCGATAGACTACTTCGAACGTTTCGCCGCCAACATTAAGCATCTGCCCGACACGCGCATCGCCGCCGAGGCCAGACCAGCCCGCCGCGTTTTCGCAAGCGTGCATCGTCGGGCCGTAGGTGATCCGGATACGCGATGCTTCCTTTCGGACGAGCGTGGTTTCCGTGTGCACCAACTGCGAGATGTTGAGCGAGCCATCCAGCGCCGTATTGGCTATGCGCGTCACCTCGTCAAAGGCCGGCACCATGCGGCGATCACGAAAGGCAATCTTCGGATCGTCTTCCGCCTGCACTTCGAGGCGGGCCTGCGCTTCAGCAGCGAAGCCAAAGCGGATGCCCTCCTCAATGCGCGCCAGCCAGTCCACATGCGCCATGTCCCAGCGGTCGGTAATCAGACCGTCATCGAAGACATAAGCGCGTGCCTCGTCAGGCAAATCGACCTTCAGCCGCGCCGCGCCGATATCGCGCTGCATCTGGCGAATAACTTCACGACGCGGAATTTGCGTCAGCTCGGCCGTGATATTGACGATCTGCGTTTCAATCGTCTCGGTCCGCATGAAGAGGCCATCGAGATCGACTTCCAGCGCCGTGACGCGGCCCTCGACTTCAAAAAGGGTCTTCACGCGGGAACTGTTGCCCGGCTCTATGGCGTCGACACCGGTCGATTTCAGCAGAACGAACGCAATACAGGCATCCGTGGAATCAACGAGCGGCTTGACCGGAACCGGGTTTGCTTCGCCCGGCTGCACAATCAGGTCAACGACGCGGCGGATGGTCTTTGGCGTTGTGCGGTTGACGATGACACTGGTTTCGGGATCGTCGGATGTTTCAAAGGGTCGCGTCGCAGTATCGGTGACTTCGCGGCCGCGCAGAAGGACGGCAACCCAGCGCTGGTCCGATGCGGCGACCGGAATATGAAGCTGCAGGTTTATATTGGTCGGCGCTTCGTGCGCATAGACGATCTTGCCGGCAACATAGCGGCCGGCCGAAACCGTGATTTCCTGCGCGGATTTCTTCGCCACCGTAAAGGCGGCCCAATGAGCGGGATAGCCAATGGCATCAAGCCAAAGATTGTCCGTAGCCTCCTGCCCCTGCAAACCGATGGCTTCGAAATCGGCGTGATCGGCGATTTCGGCTTCAGAAAAAGCGGTTCTCTGCATGTCTGTTTCCCTCAATCCAGCCGTTTGCGGTCCATGTAACCGCCGAGGGCGTGGCTTCCGTCGATGAAGATGTTGTCGTCAAAGGTGATGCCGCGCCGCCATGCGAAGGAAACGGAGTAGAGCGTTTCCGGCGTCTTGGCGGTCGT
This sequence comes from Agrobacterium genomosp. 2 str. CFBP 5494, assembly GCF_900013495.1. NCBI lineage: Bacteria > Pseudomonadati > Pseudomonadota > Alphaproteobacteria > Hyphomicrobiales > Rhizobiaceae > Agrobacterium > Agrobacterium genomosp. 2. The sequence continues at coordinate 197,031 of NZ_LT009721.1, read as the reverse complement.
CATGGCCAGTTTGGCGCGGCGGATGGGTTCAAGGTTAACCGGCGTCATTGCGGCCCGCCCGAAGGCGCTGCGGCCGATCTGAAAACGGTTCTTCGGGGCAGTCAGCGTGACGCGCACCAGGTAGTGCGCAACGAATGGCTTATGGGCTATGGGCGTTCGCCCGATCACTGCCCGCCCGAAGGTGAAGCGGTTCGGATGTGCGATGCGGTCCACAATGACTGCATCGACAAAGGCGAGATAGCGCTTCAATCCGGCAAGGGTGCCTTTCAGCGCCGCCAAAGGTGACGCCGGGTAGAGAGTGGAAACGCCGGCGCATTGCGCGATCATTTCCCGCTTTCGCTCTTCGGTCCAATCATCAAACCAGAGATCGACCGAATGATGCACGGCAAGCCAAGGCAGGAACCGCGCCGGCGTCCGGTACGGGTCCATCAGTACGGCGTAAGGGATCGGCAAGTCATCCGACATTGCGGCGGCGAGCGCCTTTTCGAATTCTTCCGACGATGGCGGAAGCAAAACGCCTACATCGCTCATGCCCGCACCTCGATCTGAATATCAAGGCTGGTCATGACGGGCACCTTGTATGGGTCCGGTTCGATAACAACCGGCGCAAGATCGCGCACCCGGATTACGCCATCGCCGAAGGCAGCGCCGGAAAGAAGCGCTTGCGGGATTTCGCCGCCAATCAGGATGCGGGAGGTTGCTGCCGCGATGATGCGCTTTTCCGCTTCCGCCTTGATCATGCTGGCGCTGGCACGCGCGGCCACAATTTCCAGCGAGAGCGAAACGGCATATTCGGTGCGGCCGGCCGCCATGACCGAGATGGCGACGGCTTCCGGCGCGCGGTCCGGATGCGTAACGGCCGCCCGAATAACGGCCAGCTCGGCGTCTGTCGGAAGCCTGCCCATCGGACCGGCTATGACAACATCCGTATCGCCGCGCCGGCCGTGGACCGCACGGCCATTCACACGCGCATCCCAAAGCCCAAGCGACCTGTCCGCAGATTGCGGCCACGCCGTCCATGCATCGAAGAGATAGCGGCCGGCCGAACCAGCAGCCGGCAGATCGAAAGACAGAAGGTAGCGGCGAAGCAAGGCGTCGTCGCCTTCCATGATGGCGGCCGAGCTGGGCGTGGCAGGCGCAACGACCGAACGGACGATGTTGCGGCCGGCCGCGATGGCTTCCAGATTGCTGCCCTTGGCATAGGCGGCCAGCAGCGACCGGAAGGCATCGTTGACGCGCTGGCGATCCATCAGGCGCAGATAAGACCATGCTTCGCCGACAATGCCGGCAGGATCGGTTTCAAGGCTCTGCACGTCATAGACCGGCAGGGCCGGATTGATGACACGCATCTGGTTCCAGAATTCCAGAAACCGGACCTTGAAGGCCGAATAGAGGGTTTCGAAGTCCAGCGCCTCGATGGCATCCGGAGCCGGCAGGCGCGAAACGTCGATGGCGGCCGGCGCGTAAACAGCAAGTGTCATGATGATCTGCCCGCTATGACGACCCGCACGCTTTCATCTTCCGCAATGGAATAATCGCCGCGATGGCCGAGAGGATAATAGACGCCGAAGATTTCCAGCGCGATTGCGCCGCCGGCGTCGGCACGGCTGACTTTTCCGAACCGCATCCGGAAACGCGGTTCCCATCTCTGGATGGCGGTTGCGGCCGAGGAATAGAGCGCCAGCACATTGCGCCGCGTCATCTTCGCATCGACCAGGTCCGGCAGGTCCGAACCGAAATCGCGTCGCATGACGCGTGCGCCGATTGGCGTGTTGAGGATTTTGGCGATTGACTGCCGGGTATGATCCCAATCAGTCAGGGGTTCGCCGGTTGCGGCGTTGACGCCTGTTGAGCTTGGCATCCGCTTTCCCCTTTTCATCGATTGGCGAGACGACATCGCCGAAGGGCGGCGCAAGCTCGCGGGCCTGATCGGCAGACAGTTGGATGGGTTCGCCGGCAGCACGCCAGCGCCCGGCAATCTCGCAGCCGGTGCGAACCGTGTAGTTTTTCATGGGGTTCCTCAGTCTATCGCGAAGACTTTTCCCGAGCCTTCGACAATCGGCCATTTTCCGGAGGAAGAGCCGGACATGACGTGCACCAGGTCGCCGATCCGCGCGACCTTTTTGCCGCCGTCGCCGCCGAGCTGCACGTTATCGGATTGCACGATGACCTTGTCGGCCGTCACTTTTGCCAGTCCGTCCATCGCTTCGATAACGGTACTGCCGATCTTTATATGCAGCGGCGTGTCGCTATTTTCGCGGGCGTTCTCGTCGCTATAGGTCGAGAAGTCGATCTGCGCGTCTGCGAGATCGCCGCTTTCCGAAACCACGTCCACTTGCTCGCCGACGCTGTAAAGCACATCGACCTTGACGCCACCGGCAGAAAGTGTGCGCGCCTTGATCCATGGCGTCAGGTAGGGTTCCTCACCCTGCCGGGACAGCTCGACGCGATACCTGCTCTTGTCGTCGCTGATTTCGGCAATCTTGCCCTTGCGGCGACGATTGCGCTCGCGCCGTTCGATATCGGCAATCCGGTAATTGAGTTCCTCGATATGGTGGACCAGCCAGTCATCACCCTTCATGGCGCACCCCACCCGGAAGCGTCAGCAGCATGGCGTCTGCTTCACTGTGTGTCATGCCATAGCGCCGCATCGCCGCCGCCAGCTCTTCGTCATTGCCGGCGATCTGCGCTTTCATAAGCGCGATCTTTTTGACCATGTCCGGCTCGCGGTGCACCAGGTCGCTTTCGCATTTGGCGAAAAATGCAGCCATCGGTGAACCTTCTTTCAGCGGGTGGCCCGTAACCGGCTCAGCAACGGCGGCAACAGTCATTTTCATCTGATGGGCCGCCAAGCGAACGCCGTTCGTGTCGCCGCTGATACGGGCGCGCTGGCATTTCTCGACCCGCAAAATCAGGCTGTTGAATATCGCGGCCCACTCATTGTCCGGATCAGCCAGAGCATCCGCGATCTGGCGAAGCGTCATATCGAGATAGAATTCGAAGTTGGCGTCGGCCGCAGGAAGGCCATTCATGATGACCTTTTCATCTGTAAGGGAATCAGTCATCAGGTGCGGCGAAGCAACGCCGGCTTCAAAAACCAGATCGATTTCACCGCTGGCGATCAGGGAGCGCAATTCAAGGCCGCTCACCTGTTTGCTGTCGTCGGTATAGACCGAAACGAATTGCTTTTCCTGCGGGGTTTTGAGCTCGCCGGCAGAGCTGGTTTCCAGAGCGCCAATCTCGCTATCGAGAACATTGTCGCCAACCAGCGTTCGACCCTTGAAAGCTTGAACGGCGCAGATGCGGAGGGCAATACGGACAAGAGACATGGCACCTACCAGCGTCAGGCTTGATTAAGCCCGGCAATCAACCGGGCGTGATTTCGGTCATCGACCGTGGAAACTTCAAAGACGGGTTCGCCGGGGCGCTCCAAGGCGCGCAGCTTGTCTTTCTTGCGAAGGACGATATCGGGGTATTCGGTGCGGTCGATGTAGAGAGCCGCCTTTCCCGCCGCGATCCGCGAGTGCAGGGAGCGGCCGCCGCTGACATCGAGAGGCCCGGCCGTTTCGTCGCCAGTCCGCAGAACCGCCATGATGACGACTTGCGGCCGGTCCGGATCGGCTTTTTCGTTTTTCATGGGAGACAGGCGAATGCGCTCCGCAAACCTCTGGTCGACGCCGGACACAACCGCATCGCGCGCAGCCCGAAAGGAAGAAGCAACCGGCATGGCAATCCCCATGAAGTGCGCCCGGCCGTCGAGATGGCGACCGGGCGTTTGTTGAAAATCAGTTGGTCTTGAGCTGCACCAGGCAGTCAGGCTGCTTGCAGATGGCCAGCATGTTGGACTGCGACTTCATTTCGAGGCCGGTTCCGTGTTTCAGCGTCTCGGTAGAGATGAAGATCGAGCCGTCTTCGCCTTCCGTAGGCGCCTGATTGACGCGGTCGATATGATAGGCCGGGCCGTCATAGGTGCGGAACATGGACTGCGTACCGGTCGGGTAGGCCGTGCCGCTGTTGTCATCCACATTCTTGACCGTCGAGACAGAGCCATCATTCGCCTTGACCGGCAGACCGCCCTTGTATTCGCGGAAGAGAATGTCGCCGAATTCAAAGACGCGGCCCCAATTGCCGCCGAGGCGCTGGCGTTCAAGCGTTGTGTGAAGGCCTGAATTCTGTGCCTGCACCCAAAACTTTTCGACCTTGGCATGCGAGATCAGCTTGGAGAAGAATTTCGTATCGACTACGGCTTCCACCGCGCCGACCGTTTCACCCCTGGCATTGCTGATGATGTGGTCGCTTGCTTCTTCGCACTTGGCGCGGACATCGGTAGCGGCCGTGCCGAGCGCGAAATCGATTTCCTTCTTTTCGACGCCGAACGTGTCGTAAAGATTGTACAGCGTGCGAAGCTTGCCGTCCTTGATTTCGCCGCGGAGCATGCCGAGCCGCAGAAACTCGCGCGTAATCGCATGGTTCTTGCGGATGATGACAAGCTTGCGTTCAAGTTCGGCATCAAGCGAGCGCTCGGTAATCTCGCCGTTGACGACTTCGAGCATGCCGTCGATATCGCCGACAAGGATGTTTTCGAGGTGCACGAAATGCGGGATCGCAATGATGATGCCGTTCTGGTCATCATCGCCGGCGACCTCACCAGGTGCACCCGGCTCCTGATGCGAGAGAACGACGATCTGGCCGTCGCGGAAGTCGATGCGAACCATGCGCGAACGCTTCGGTTCGCTCGGCGCGATGTTGAGCGCGTTCAGAAGGCCGAAGGTATTCGGCAGTTTGTTGACCTCGTCGGTGAGTTCAACGTTGGAGTAAGGCAGCAAGATTTCAGGCATTGCCGATTGTTCCTTGTGAAGAAAAAGGCGCAGGACATCGCGTCCCGCGCGCGCAGGCTGAAAGGCCGGCTATTGTTGGAAAGGGTGGATCAGGCGCGCAGGATCAGGCCGAGGCGGTCTTCGATATCTGCGATGGCGGCGGCCTGCTGTTCGGCAGTGACGCCAGCGGGCCAGACGATGTTGGCACGGTTGAGAACCGAGAAGCGACGGGAATAGAGCAGCCCGTCAACGCGGTCCGTGCCGTCCGGCGCTTCGCAATCCTTCAGGCAAACGCCGTGAACGATCTGGCTACCATCCGTCGCGGCCGGGTCCCATGCGACCAGCTTGCCGAGCTTGTCGCCGGCCGGCGCTTCTTCGGTTCCGGCGATACGGCCGATGAGCTGGCCGAGCTTGACCAGGCGGGCACTACCGCCCGTGCCGCCGAGCAGCGTACCGACGCCGCGCGAGATTTCGGGATCTACTTCCTTCTTCAACAGCGTGGACATGCCGGGGGTCTGCTGGAATTTCATAACAGGCAAAGTGCCCATGGTTGTTCCCTTTCGAAAGGAATTGGAGTTTTCAGGGGTGACGCGCGGAGCCGATCAGCTCTTTTTCATCTTGGCGGCGCGGGCATCCATGCGAGCGGACAGACCGCCCTTTGCCTTCGGCTTGCCGTTCGGCTCGCGGTTGAGGTTTTCCGCATTCATCATGCGGCGCGGCGGCTGGTATTCTTCCTCGCCGGCGTCGGCTTTCGGCGCGACGGAAAGCGTTGCCTTGGCGGCCTCGACAGTGTTGCCGGCGTTGAACAGATGCTCGGCAAGCGCCTCGCGGCCCTTGGCTTCATCCAGCGCCATGATGGCGGCGCGGCGATCAAGCGCCTCCTTAACGGCGTCGTTCGCGGATGCCGTCAGTTTCGCGACCTGTTCTTTCAGGCCATTGTTTTCCGTTTCAAGCAGCGCGGCGCGCTCTGCATCGGTCATGGTGGTTTCCTTTGGAGGGTTTGGCGTTTGGGTCTTCGGCGGATGGCTGGATGCCATCGACCATTTCTTCGTTTTCGCCAGCGCAACCAGTTTTTTGGGCGCGTGCGCAAACAGGCTGTAATCGAAGGCAGCAACCGGCTTGGCCTTTGTGGTGGCCGTCGCATCGGCGAAGCCCTCGGCAACCGCCTCATCGGGCGTGAACCAGCGTTCCGCTTTCATAATCTCGCGGCAGTCTTCAGCGCTCTTGCCGGACTTTGCCGCGTAGACGCGGGCATAGGACGTTGCCAAGGCTTCCAGAGCTTCGATTGTCTTGCTGTGTTCGCTGGAATTTCCGAAGGTGAAACCGCTCGGATCATGGATCATCATCACGGAGCCGGCCGTCATGGTGACGGTTGCGCCAGCCATGGCGATCAGCGAGGCGGCCGACGCGGCAATGCCTTCGATGACAATGTTCGTGATGCCAGGGCGAGCCGACAACAGCGCGTGGATTGCAGCGCCTTCCGTCGCAACACCGCCGCCCGAATTCAAATGAACGTCAAGTTCGGAATCGCCATCGATCTGCGAGAGCGCAACGATCACATCAGCGGCGGTAAAACCGTCATCGTAGTAATACTCGCCGACATAGCCGGAAAGCCGAAGCTTTCCGTCTTCAAGAATTGCAGCCATTTGGGATTACCTCAGTAGGGCCGGAAACGACCGCTGATAGCGTGCCGCCGAATTTTGGGTTTCTCGCCGCGCGCAATCTGGCAATTGCGGAGGGCTTCATTCAAAGCGCGCTGCACCTGGTCGAGCGAGGCGGTGGAATAGCGCATCATGTCTTCGCCGAAGCGGCCTTCCGTCATCATCTCGCCGGTAAGCAACGCTTCCTCAACGCGGCGCAGTTTGGCTGCGCGCGCGCACCAGTCGATCTTCAAAGGATCGTCATTATCGGCCATCAGGCGGCCTCCTTTGCTGGATCGCGGTTGCCTTCGGCAGCAGCGCCAAGCGGACCGCCGCCCCCGCCTTGCGAACGGCCAAACGGATGGGGAACGCCTGCGGCTTCAAACATCTTCTTTTCGATGCCGAGCTGTTCGATCTGTTCCTCGCCGTTCTTGCCGGCCAGAGCGCATTCGTCGTGGAATGTTGAAATTCCAGTTTCCAGACGAATCTTGACCGCAAGAGCCGCCTTGTAGTCGTCGGCAGATGGTGCAGCCGGTCCGCTCCATTCAGACTGGTAAACGCTTTCGCGGTCCCGGCTGAAGGCTGCATATCCGCCCTTGAATGGAATGATCTTGCGAAAGATCATCTCATCAAGCCAGCGCTCGAAAACGCCCTGAAGGAACGGGGCAACGATCCGCGAACGCCGACGCATGACGATAGGCCAGATGGTGGCAACGGCCATGCGAACCGACGAATAAGAGGCGTTGGAATGATCCATCGCCAGTGCCTCGTATGTGATGCCGAGGCAGCGGGCGATTTCCTTCAGGAGGCTTTGGAAGAACGGCAGATACTGCGAACCCGGCGTTGCCGCCGTGTGCATCTCGAAAGTTTCGCCCGGTCCAAGATGATTGATGCGGCCGGACTCGGACATCGAAATGCCCTTGTTCTTCAGGGCATCAATGCGATTGCCCCAAACGTCCATCAAGTCTTCCTGCAGGCCGCCGATGAATGCGTCCCAATCGCCCTCATAACCTTCGGGCGCTTCCATTTCGGAAAGTGTCCGGATGGCGTCGAAGGCGGTTTCGCTGGGTTCGGGGCTTTTGATTGTCGCCGCGAAGATAGTCTGCATCAGCGCCGTGGCGAGCGTTGCGTCCGCGAGCTGGTCGGATTGCGCGATGACCTTCAGCGCCGGCGCAATGACCGAAATCCCGCGCGGGCTGTTGAGGTTGGCGGCGCGGTCCATGACATGGATAACGTCAGCCCCATCGATAGTCCGATCGGACTCGATACCATTCTTACGGACACGGAACTTGTAGCCAATCGCCCGGTTGTGTTCGTCATGATAGACGCCCTGATCAAGCCCCTCGCTTTCGTTTGTCGTGCGCGGGCAACGATGCGCGGCGAGGACGGAAACCTTCAGGCCGATGGTCAGGCCGAGGCGGCGTTGAACGTCCACCGGCAATTGATCGAGAACGGCAAAGCCCTCGCCCGTGGCAAGGAAGCTCCGCAGAAGCGCTTCCGCCATATCCGCAATCGTCGCCTTGCCGGCGAGATCGCATTCCTTCGGGTTCCACGCAAAGCGCCGCCATGCCCGTTCAACCTTGCGGCACCACGCCGAGGCCTGCTTTTTCGTGTAGCCGAAAGCTTCGAGCTGGGAGCGCAGATTGAGTTTCAGTTCGTCGCCGATGGTGTCGGTGATGATCTGTTCAACCGCGCCGGATATCCAGCCGCTGTTCTGCATGAAGTCGAAGGCAAGCGCCGAGGCGCGTTCGGCCGACTCGCGAACATCGAGGCGGGCATCGCGCGTGACGGCGCGGCGCATGGCAAGGGTTCCTGCCGTGTCGCCGCGCAGATACCGCGCAGTCATCTTTCGCGCCAGCGGCTTGTTCGCGGCCGGGGCTGATACCCGAACCGAATTCGCCTTGACGCGATGGCGAGGTTTTTCACTCAAGAGTATGACCCCCAACGTTTGCGCTGACGCGACTTTTTGTCGGTTGCTGGCGCTGGTTTCGGTTTTTGCTTGCTGAAGGGGCTTTCGTCGGCCAGGTCGAACAAGTCGTTGATCTGTTCCGTTTCGCCGTGGAGATCACGGATCAAATCGGCCCAG
>NZ_LT009721.1:0-188388 GCF_900013495.1 Agrobacterium genomosp. 2 str. CFBP 5494 | reverse complement strand
CGATCACAATACTGCAAGCATGAACGTCGCCAGCACCAGCCCCCCAAGAAAGGCCGCAACCATCGTGGTCGTCCGCGCGTTCGGGCGTTCCGGTATCGTTGTCCGCGATGAGTTCTCGTCGGGTGACTGACCAGCGTTGGTAGTCCCGGCTAACGGCTCCTGATGCAGTGCCTGGCCTTCTGGAGATGATGAATCCATCTCCTCCAGTGCTCTGTCCAGCATTACGCAGGTGATCGTCGTTTCATCGAATTTCACTTCGAACTCGAGTTTCCGACTGCTTTCAATTTTATCGAGAGCTTTGACAGCAGCGGCCTGCTCGCTATCAGCTTCAACGAGTGATCGATGGGTGACAAGAAAAAATGGCATTCGCTCGCCAACAACTCTCGAGGTGAAAGAGAGCCGGAGACAGTCAGATCGCGCCCGGAGGCTTCCCCATGACTGCATCCAGACTTGTGATTTGGTCCGTGTGTTCGGTATGGACCAACGGTTTACCGAACACACGAATGAGCAATTAGCTTGATAAACTGGATGAAGTCAGCGCTCTTACGGCATATTTTTCATCATCTCCGGTGACATGGGCATCATGTTGGTGTTGAGGTGATACATAACCCAGATTGATCCGACGAGCACGATGACAAGGATCACGATCGTAAAAATCAGTGCCATCATGGTCCACCCTCCTTCAGAGCGGCTGTTCATGTGCAGGAAGTAGGTCATGTGGACAAGCATCTGGATGCCGCCAAGGATCATGATCGCCGCGATCGTTATCATCTTGCACTCGATGACGTCGCCCATCACAAGCCAGAACGGGATGGCCGTCAGAATAAGCGACAGGATGAATCCCGTCATGTAGCTCTTGAGAGAACTACGCCCCGAGCGGTGACCGGAATGCCCTCCGTGTGCTCCATTATGAGAAGAATTCGACGTCATGCGACAACTCCCATAAGATAGACCACTGAGAAGACACCGATCCAGATGAGGTCGAGGAAGTGCCAGAACATTGACAGGCACATCAGTCGTCGATGGTTCTCCGGAGTGAGGCCAAACTTCGACACCTGTATCATAAGCACCACAAGCCAGATGACCCCAAACATGACATGGAGGCCATGCGTGCCGACGAGGGCGAAGAATGACGACAGGAAGGCGGACCGCTGGGGACCAGCACCCTCCGCGATCAGATGATAGAATTCGTATGCCTCCAGCCCCAGGAATGCGAGGCCGAGCAGGCCTGTGACACCAAGCCAGAAGATCGTCGCACCCTTTGCATTGCTCTCGGCACGGATCATCGCAACACCATAGGTAATCGATGACACCAGCAGGATTACCGTCGCAACCCCGATCAACCTGAGATCGAAAAGATCGCCAGGTGCAGGACCGGCCGCGTAATTACGACCGAGCACCGCATAGGTGGCGAAGAGAGCCGCGAAAATAAGCAGGTCACTCATCAGATAGAGCCAGAAGCCCAGGTTCGTGCTTCCTTCAGGATGATGTTCCTCATCGAGATGGAATTTCTTGTCAGCCCGGGGGGCGTGAATCGGGTTTGCCATGTCAGTTCCCCTGGGCGAGCAGCTTCGAACGTGCGTCTTCGACCTCGGCAACTGTTGCTGCCGGGATATAAAAGTCGCGGTTGTAGTTGAAGGTGTGGGCGATCGAGATGATAATGATCGCTGCGAATGATACGATGGCGAGCCACCAGATGTACCAGATGAGCGCAAAGGCGAGCGCGATGCTGATACCGGAAAGGATGACACCGGCACCAGTATTTCTGGGCATGTGAATCGCCTTGTATCCGGCCAGTGGTCTCGCGTATCCACATTCCTTCATGTCGTGCCATGCGTCCATCTCATGGACCACTGGAGTGAAAGCGAAGTTGTATTCTGGCGGCGGCGAGGAAGTAGCCCATTCCAGGGTTCGGCCACCCCATGGATCGCCCGTCGTGCAGCGGAGCTGGTCGCGTCTCCTCACGCTGACGACCATCTGGATAATGAAGAACAGGATACCGAGTGCAATCAGGCCCGCCCCGAATGCGGCGATGATGAACCAGATCTGTAACGAGGGATCATCAAACTGCGAAACTCTGCGCGTCACGCCCATTAGTCCGAGCACATAGAGCGGCATGAAGGCGACGAAGAAACCGATCTGCCAGAACCAGAAGCTCATCTTGCCCCAGAACGGATCGAGCTTGAAACCGAAGGCCTTCGGCCACCAATAGGTTACTCCTGCCATCAGGCCGAACAGCACGCCGCCGATGATGACGTTGTGGAAGTGGGCAATCAGGAAGAGCGAATTGTGCAGCACAAAGTCAGCAGGAGGTATAGCCAGCATGACGCCTGTCATACCGCCGATGACGAATGTCACCATAAAGCCGATCAACCAGTACATCGGCAGTTCGTAACGGATCCTTCCCTTGTACATCGTGAACAGCCAGTTGAACATCTTCGCACCCGTCGGGATCGAAATGATCATCGTTGCTATTCCAAAGAAGGCGTTGACGGACGCACCTGCTCCCATCGTGAAGAAATGATGCAGCCAGACCACATAAGAAAGAAGCATGATCGTACATGTCGCGTAGACCATCGACGCGTAGCCGAACAGCCGCTTGCCCGAGAACGTAGATGCAACTTCCGAAAAGATGCCAAAAGCCGGGAGGATCAGGATGTAAACTTCCGGATGACCCCACATCCAGATCAGGTTCACGTACATCATCGGGTTACCGCCGAGATCGTTCGTGAAGAAGTTGGTGTCCAGATAGCGGTCTGCGGTCAGCAGCGCAAGCGTTGCCGTCAATATCGGGAATGTCGCCACGATCAGGATGTTGGTGCAAAGCGAGGTCCAGGTGAAAACAGGCATTTTCATCAGAGACATCCCCGGTGCGCGCATCTTGACGATGGTCGCAACGAGGTTGATGCCCGACAGCGTTGTTCCGATGCCGGCTACCTGCAAACCCCAGATGTAGTAGTCCACACCGACGCCAGGGCTGTAATCGGCACCCGACAACGGCGGATAGGCCAACCAGCCGGTCTTTGCGAATTCTCCTACGAATAGCGAGATCATGATGATGATCGCACCCGCCGTCGTCATCCAGAATGAGAAATTGTTCAGGAACGGAAATGACACATCGCGAGCACCGATCTGGAGCGGCACAATGTAGTTCATGAACCCTGTTATGAACGGCATGGCGACAAAAAAGATCATGATCACGCCGTGGGCGGTGAATATCTGATCATAGTGGTCGGCGTTCAGGTATCCCTCGTTGCCGTTGAAGGCGATGGCCTGCTGAATACGCATCATGATCGCGTCGGCGAAGCCGCGCAGAAGCATGACGAGCGCCAGAACGATGTACATGATGCCGATCTTTTTGTGATCGACAGATGTGAACCATTCCCTCCAGAGATAACCCCACAGTTTGTATTTCGTAATCAATCCCACGATGGCCAGGCCACCGATAACCACGGCAACAAACGTGCTGCGGATGATTGGATCGTAAGGGATCGCTTCCCAGGTGAGCCGCCCGAAGACGAGTTGAGCGAGTGTTAGATTTTCGAACATCTTATCTGTCGAATCCTTCAGGGTTTTGCGGGCACTTCAGCGTCGAGCCGGTCGGGTGCCTGCCCGCTCTCATCGCTTTCGGGTGTGGTGGGATGCTGCATGTTCTTCATGCTATGGTTCATCGGCATCGACGGCTGGCTCACCTTGCTATCGATGACGTTCGCGGGGCTCTCGCCGCGGGTCGGGGTGCCTGTGACAGGGGCGGGTGCGACATCGTTGTCTTCGGCTGCGCCGGTCGTCCGGCGGTTGTCGTATTCCAGGCGCGCCCGGTTTTCCCGGCTCTCCACACCTGCCCCGCCCATCTTGTCGATGTGCATCATCTCATCCATGCACATCTGGCCTTCACGGGCGCACATGTTGAGCACCGAGCGGTAGAGACCTTCCTGCACCGTGGAGTAATAACGTACAGGTTCGGCCGTGCTCGGTTTCTCAAGCTTCAAGTAACTGTCCCGGTTGAGTGCCGTGCCGGTCCGTTTGACACGCGCGACCCATTGATCGAAATCACCCTGGTTCAATCCAAGGAACTTGAACCGCATCTGAGAGAAGCCGTCTCCACTATAGTTGGCAGAAAGACCATCGTAGGTGCCGGTCTCGTTGATGACGGCATGGAGTTTCGTCTGCATTCCGGGCATGGCATAGATCATCCCGGCGAGCGCCGGCACATAGAATGCATTCATGACCGATGATGCAGTTAGCTTGAAGTTGATCGGTACATCTACGGGCGCAGCAAGCTCATTAACCGTAGCAATTCCGTACTCCGGATAGAAGAACAGCCATTTCCAATCGAGTGCGACCACTTCTACGGTGATCGGCCTGATGTCGGGTGTAACAGGACGATTTGCATCGATCCTGTCGAGTGGGCGATATGGGTCAAGTCTGTGAGTGCTGATCCACGTGATAGTTCCCAGCGCAATGATGATGGCAAGCGGCGCTGACCAGATCACCATCTCGAGTTTTACGGAGTGATGCCACTCCGGGTCATATTTCGCCTTCTTGTTGGAATGGCGGTAATGCCAGGCAAAATAGAAGGTGAGAAACAGGACCGGTACGATGATGAGGAGCATCAGCACGGTTGCGATGACGATGAGATCCGCCTGCTGACGTGCAATATCGCCGGATGGCGACATTACGACCATCTTGCATCCACCGAGCGGGAGCAAAAAGGTGCCAACAGCGAGGAGAAAGAGCTTTTTTGACAAAGACACCTTCGACTCCCGATGTAAGGGATTATGAGTTCAGGATGGAATCCGGCTGCTCTTGAGAAGTCCCGATACGTAGCTCACACGCTCCGCCAGATATCGGCGAAGAATGGCTTGGGCGTAAGAGATCCATGGTCGAACTGATTCAGTAAGACGTACGTGCGCAGTGCCGAACAGATTGCCTTAGCTCAGGTATTTTGGCGGGCGCGAGATCAGATAGATCTGGCTTTCACGAAGGAGGTCCGCGGATACGGAATATCGCAGTCCTTCCGAGAATCTAAAATCATACAGCTCTGCTTGTAGAGACCGCTGCTCGCAGCGGACGTGATGGTCGGCCTCAGACAAGAGGAGTTTCCTGTTATCCACCGGTGAACCTCGTTCCTGCACGAAGGTAGCGACACCGGGCGGAACAAATGTGCGATTTTCCAACGGAGTCGAGCAGAGGCTTCCGGAGATGATCTGAATGAAGATCATCGTCAGGACAGCCACGGTCTTCCAACTGGTTAAAACGCTGCGGATCATTCGTTCCAGACAAGCAAAATGACATAAATCAACAGATGACTAGCAAAGGTCGAACTGAAACAAAAGCTGCGAATCTGGGACTGCGCCAATTTGTCCCTGATGATAAGGCGCACTCCATCACGAGCCTTACACAATTAGTTGAGACCCGACCTTAGCTGTCAGCAAGCGCTTGAACCTCAAGCTACTAGAGATCGTAGAATTGTACGGAATCAGTAATGTGGAGGATTCAAACGTGTCCTTCAAATGGGGATATGCATGCTCAAACCGCGTCTGATGAAACGTCGGTCACTCGTCGCTCTATCTGGTGGTGCATTGGCATCAGCCGTCTTTGGAAGCCCGGTTTCTACAGCGGCGGCTGTCGTCAGGCCCGCCAGTCAAATGGAACCGAGCGAACGTGAGCTTGAGGCCCGCTACGCTGCAAGGAGCGACGGCGGCTACCGGTTACCTAGAGTTCCCTTTCGAAAGATCGACCCGAGATACTATCGGCAGCGCGTTGAAAACCTCACCGGCGAGCCTGCGGGCGTTGTTTTCGTCGATGTTCGCAGCAGGTTCCTCTATCTCACTGAAGATGCTGGCACGGCAATGAGATACGGTATCGGTATCGGGCGCGTGGGCTTCACCTGGTCGGGTGAAGGAATAATCCAGTGGCGGCAGAAATGGCCCCGGTGGACACCGCCTCCGGAGATGATAGCGAGACAACCAGAGCTACAGAAATATTCATATGCGAACGGCGGCCAGGCACCCGGCCCCAATAATCCGCTTGGTGCTTGTGCTCTTTACATCTTCCAGCATGGCAAGGACACGCTTTACCGGCTTCACGGCACCACGGACTGGCGTTCAATCGGCCACGCCGTTTCGTCAGGCTGCGTTCGCCTCATCAATCAGGATGTGATGGAGCTTTATGAAACCGTCCCGTCAAAGGCCCGGATTGTCGTCATGCAACAGGGAATCCGATGAAGGCATCATTAAACAAGATCACAGCCAGAGCCGCTCTCGTCCTTCTCTGGGTTGCCGCGCTATGCTTGATCGATCTTACCACGAAGTATCTGGTTGTAACCGAATTGATGGATCCACCGAGAGTAATCCCGGTAACCCCATTCTTCAACCTGGTGCTTGCCTATAACCCGGGTGTCAGCTTCGGCCTTTTCTCCGACACGATGGGATCGGCTCCACGACTGTTCGCGCTGCTTCAGGGCGTAATCGTGATCGCGCTGGTGATCTGGGCGGTAATGGCAAAGACTGCTGCAGAGAGGGTTTCGATCACGGCGATTGCAGGAGGCGCGAGCGGCAATGTCATCGATCGCTTCTGGAACCTGAGCGTCACGGACTATCTGGATTTCCACGCCTTCGGTTGGTCATGGCCAGCCTTCAATCTGGCAGACGTATTCATCGTCTGTGGGGCCTTCCTTCTTGTCGCGATCTCGTTGCGTCCGGACCGACATGCGATTTCGTTGGCGAAGACATGATTGTCAGGCGTAGCGACACGATCGCAGTGGAACTTGATCTCAACAACTCAATCCTCATATCAAAATTCTGTGCTGGATACCCCCATCACGTCTCGATGGCGTCAGTTTCTTTTCAAACTCGAACAAACCGCAGTGGTTCGACGCTGCATGTCATGACTGGAGTATTCATATGCTGACAATCGGTGATCTATCGAAGACGACTGGGGTAAAGGTTCCGACGATCAGATATTACGAGCAGATGGGGCTTCTCTCGCATACGGAACGCTCGGAAGGAAATCAGCGACGCTATTCGAAGACGGAAGGTGAGCGGCTGTCCTTCATAAAGCACGCACGCGAGCTTGGACTGACGATCGAGGCCATCCGCGAACTCATCGATCTTAGTCAGCATCCGGAGAAACCTTGCGAGGAAGCTGACGGTATTGCCGCCAAGCAACTCGTAACCGTCCGTGAGAAGATCCAGCGCCTAAAAAAATTGGAAGCAGAACTGGAGCGGATCTCAACGCACTGCAATTCCAACCAGGTACGCGACTGCTACGTAATTCGGGCTCTTGCCAACCACTGTCTTTGCTCGACGGAACACGACTGACAGGTTGCTCGTTTCGCGCTACGTTTCGTTCATCTCGTCTGCAATCTGGGTAACTCATGACCCTTTCAACCACCGCCTACATTAGGGCTTTCCGTTGAGATGAGGCCGCTGCCGCCGGAAAGCGCTCCTATTTTCAGTATAGGAAATGAAGATAGCAGAAGGGTCTGAAGCCTTCTCGCCAGTCTCAGGAAGCTCAGGGTTTTTTCGCCCATGAGAATATACTTGGCGGCCCATCATAAATCATAATCATCTTCGCATCCTTCCGTGTCAGAGGGCGAATTTCGTTACGTTAGGACGCGACGAAATCCACAAGAAGCTTGATGTTCAGGAGGGCGATCACGATTGCAATCAGCCAAGCGAAAGCAGTCAGCCAGTAAGGAGCCGTCAGTTCCCCCATCTTCGCCCGGTCGGATGTGAACATCACAAGCGGGAACACTGCGAACGAGAGTTGAAGACTGAGCACCACCTGTGTCAAGATTAAGAGTTGCGCTGTTCCACCGTCTCCAAACAATATCGTAACCCCGGCAGCCGGAATAATGGCGATACCGCGTGTGATCAATCGTCGTAGCCAGGGCGCGAGCCTGATGTTCAAAAAGCCTTCCATGACAATCTGTCCAGCCAGTGTCGCCGTAACCGTCGAATTGATACCGCAGCATAGGAGCGCGATACCGAACAACGTTGGGGCGATTGCAAGACCGAGCAGCGGTGCAAGAAGGCTATGCGCTTCACCGAGTTCGGCCACCGTCGTCTGGCCTGTCTTGTGGAATGTGGCCGCTGCGAGGATCAGAATTGAGGCATTCACGAGCAACGCAAACATCAGGGCGATTGTCGAGTCGAGGGTGGCGAACTTGAGTGCCTCCCGCTTCTGGGGGACTGTTGTGCCGTAAGCGCGTGTCTGCACGATCCCTGAGTGGAGATACAGATTGTGCGGCATGACGGTTGCACCAAGAATCCCTAGCGCGAGGTAGAGCATATCCGGGTTGGTGACGATCTCTGTGGTCGGGGCAAATCCGAGGATGACTTGTCCCCAGTCGGGATCCGCAAGCGCGATCTGGATGGTGAAGCAGACGGTAATCACACCCAGCAACGTGATTACGAGCGCTTCGACCCAACGGAAGCCTAACTTCTGGAGATACAGGATGAGGAAGACGTCCAGTGCCGTGATGACGACTCCCAGTTCCAGTGGGATGCCGAAGATCAGGTTGAGCCCGATCGCAGTGCCGATCACCTCCGCTATGTCGGTAGCGATGATCGCTATTTCTGCCAGGATCCAGAGGACGATGCCGACCGGTCGAGGGAAGGCATCGCGGCAAGCCTGCGCAAGGTCTCGCCCGGAGCCGATCGCCAGACGGGCGCAGAGCGACTGGAGCACGATCGCCATGATGTTCGACACAAGTGCTACCGTCAAAAGCGCATAGCCGAAGCGGGATCCGCCGGCGAGAGAGGTCGCCCAGTTTCCAGGATCCATATACCCGACCGCCACCAGGTAGCCTGGACCAAAGAAAGCCATGGCCCGGCGAAATGTGCCCTGCCCGGTCGCCACCGCGATGGATCGATGCACGTCAGACAGCGACGCTTCCCCTCCGGCCCGCCGCCAGCCCTTTACCGGACTGTCCATAGATTCACCTACGATTCTTGGTTTTTGCTTAGTTGCTATTGCAAATCATTCGCATGAAGTTTGAGAATTGACAAGTGCATTTTCCAAGGCGGGCGATGAACCGGGATCTGCTCGGGTCGCACCTGCTCTGATGCCGTTCAGCATCGAAATACAAGAGGAACCCAGCAAGTATCATCGCACTCAACCATATTAGCAGTCGCCTGAGGCTTCACCAGACAACTGCGGAGGGATTGTCGACCCTGAGGTTGATAGAGGTCCTGTGAAAACGCTCTAGGCCACTAATCATGGATCTTGATGGCCGGAATGATCCTCGCCCGACTCTCGTTTCGGCCTCTGCACAACGAACTCGACCTCCACTGCTCCTGCTTTCTCGAACAGGAGCGTCGCCTTGAACTTCTCACCTTCGACGGGCCGATTTATGGGCTTGACCAGCATTATGTGGGTTCCACCCGGTTGAAGCGCCAAGGTAGCACCGGGGGCAATTTCGAGGCCTTGCTTCGCCGGACGCATTTTCGCTACCCCTTCCACCAGGGAGGACTCGTGGATTTCCAGTCTCTCGGCGATGTTAGTCGTGCCACCGACAAGACGGTCAGACTCCTGTCCGGTATTGACGATCGTCACATAGCCACCCAGCACCGGAGCGACCGGAGGAGCCAGTGCCGACCAAGGATGCCTAAGTTCCAGCTTTCCTGCCTTGAAGTCATGTGCAAACGCCGTTCCAGCCAGCAGACATGCAAAGATTGTCGCGGCGACGCGGATTGTCGAATTCGATCTCTTGTTCATTGCTTCCTCCTTCTTACTGCGACACCGTCTGACCGTCTTGGTACTGGAAAAGCTCCTTTGGATTCCAGACAGCGAGGACCCCGACCAGACTGAATACGACCGAGGTCGCTACCATCAGCAGGATCCCTCCAAATACAATTTTCCTGATCATTTTACTGCCTTCAACGTATGGGGCGCAGGAGGCGCAATGCGTTTATCGTAACAAGCACAGTTGCACCCGTATCTGCCAGGATGGCGGGCCAGAGGCCAGTGATTCCTATAATGGTGGTGACGAGAAACACAGCCTTGAGGCCGAGCGCGATGGTGATGTTCTGAAAAATGTTTCGCATCGTACGCTTCGAAAGATCGACCATGAGAGCGACATCCCCGACTCTGCCGTGGAGTACCGCGGCATCGGCGGTCTCCAGCGCGACGTCCGTGCCGCCACCCATGGCGATGCCTATATCTGCCGCAGCGAGAGCGGGAGCATCGTTGATGCCATCCCCGATCTTGCCGACCACGTAACCTTCCTGTTTGAGTTCGCCAACAATACGCTGCTTGTCCTCAGGCATCAGTTCTGCACGAACTTCAATGCCAAGCTGAGCGCCAATGGCTGATGCCGTGCGAGCGTTGTCGCCCGTAAGCATGATTGCTTTGATCCCGAGATCGGTCAGTGCCTTAAGGCCCTCGATCGCGTCCGCTCGGGGTTCGTCGCGCATGGCGATGGCACCTGCAAGTACATCGCCGATTACCAAAACGGATACAGTCTTGCCATCCTCGTTCAGAGAGGTAATCTGCAGCGAATGCGCCATCGGAATCGTCACACGCTCGGCAGCAGCCTTCGGAGATCCGAGGAAGACTTCCACGCCGTCGATGACCGCGGTAACGCCTTTGCCGCCGAGTGCCTTGGCATCGGTCGAAGCTGGAGCATCGAGCCCATCTTCATCCGCCCTGGCGAGGATCGCGACCGCCAGCGGATGGCTTGATCCGGTTTCAAGTGCCGCAGCATAACGGAGTACCTCGGGACTACTGCGGCCGAAAGGAATAACGTCCGTCACCTTGGGCTTTCCTTCGGTCAACGTCCCCGTCTTGTCGAACGCGACTGCAGTCACCCTGCCGACCCCTTCGAGAACTGCGCCGCCCTTCATGAGAAGGCCGCGCCGTGCGCCCGCCGACAGTGAAGCGGCAATGGCAGCAGGTGTCGAAATGACGAGGGCGCAAGGGCAGCCGATCAAAAGGATCGCAAGCCCCTTGTAAATCCATTCACTCCATTCGCCGCCAACAAGTAAAGGTGGGATGATGGAAACCAACGCGGCAACGACAACCACGCCCGGTGTATAGTATCTCGAAAAGCGATCGATGAACCGCTCTGTCGGAGCCTTCGATTCCTGGGCTTCCTCGACCAGGCGGACGACGCGAGCAATGGTGTTGTCTTCGGCTGCAGCGGTGACACGAACGCGCAGTGCCGCGTCGCCGTTGACGGTACCTGCGAATACGTTATCACCGATCACCTTGCGGACCGGTACGCTTTCACCCGTCACGGGTGCCTCATCGACAGAACTTTCACCTGACATTATCACGCCATCGGCCGAAATCCTGTCACCGGGGCGAACAAGTATAATTGAACCGACAGCAAGCACCTCTGCCGGAACCTCGCGGGTCTTCCCACCCTCTTCCAGCAAAGCCGTCTTGGGCACGAGGTTTGTCAGAGACTTGATACTGTCGCGAGCCTTGCCAGCCGCAACGCCCTCGAGGAGCTCACCAACAAGGAATAGAAAGACAACGGCCGCCGCCTCTTCGGTAGCGTTAATAATCAATGCGCCGACAGCGGCGATCGTCATCAGCATCTCAATGGAGAAGGGAGTGCCTGCCCTCGCAGCCATAAAAGCACGACGGGCGATGGGTATCAGGCCAACCAACATGGCGATGATGAAGGCGTAAGTATCTATGGCCGGAACCAGATTGCCGATAGCATATGCGGCAGTCAGAGATCCGCCTGCGATTATCGTCAGGCGCCCCTTGCGGCTACTCCACCACGGCCCTTCGCTTGGCCTATGATCATGACCGTGAAGACCCTCCAACTCAACGTCCGCTGACGCCTGTCCGTTGGTATGGCCAGCATCGTCTTGCGATCCTGAATAAGTAGCGGGGGACCGCTTCGCGGTAGGAATGATCGGTGCGACCGAGTATCCAAGGCCAGAAACCTGCTTCTCAATAGCTTTGAGATCAGCGAACGCGTGCTTGACCGTCATCGTCCCCGAGGTCACCGAGACACTAACATCTTCAACACCCGGAATGCGACGGACGGCAGTGTCGATCTTGCTTGCACATGAAGCACAATCCATTCCACCAACGTGGAAACGGGCCTGACCATCCGGGATCGGCCTCTGGCTTGATTGAGAGGTTGCAGAGTGATCGTGCCCACCGTTGTTCTCATGGGTATGGTCGTGGGAGTGCGTCTCGTTGCCATGCTTGTTCATGCAAGCAAAGCCATGCTCGTGGGGAGTCGTACCATGATCGTGCGCCTGCGCGTGCTCATCAGGTGAATGATCATGATCGTGGGAACAGCCTGGCCCATGGACGTGTTCTATAGCAGATGGCACCGCTTTAGACTTGGCGGGAATAAGCTTCGTCGGATATCCAAGGCCGGTGACCTTTTTTCCCATATCCTCGACATCGATTGTGTCGTCATGCTCGACTGTCATGGTCCCGGCGGAGACGGAAATCGAAACATCTTGAACGCCAGGCATGCGCCTGATCGCCGTATCGATTTTGGTTGCACACGAAGCGCAGTCCATGCCCTCGATCCGGAATCTCGTCTGAAGTGGCTCAACCATATCATGTATCCCCATATTGATACGGCAAGCTTTACGACCTCTAGCCACTAGAGACGCAATGGGAAATTTTTGCTCTTTTGCATTTCGGTGAAAACTGCTGGATTTCACGATATCCGTGACGAGTTCTCGGAAGCGAACAGATTATTGCATACTCGCTTTGATATATTATTAAAGCTAATATGTTAAACTTACCGTCTCGGCTCTTTATGCTCAATGTGGTGAAATGAATGACTTCTGTCCGCAACGGTAAGCTTGGAAAAAGTCTGCTTTTTATTTCGATTTGCAGTTTGAGCGGCGTTCTTTCTGCATTGATATTCGGAAGTAGCCTCTGGCTATTCGATATTGTTTTCCTGTTCTGGCCCTACGTCACTCTATCCGCTTTTTGCCTGCTGCTCGCGACGTTCCTTCTTGGGGAGCGACCGGCGCGGCTTTTGTGTTCCCTTGCATTTCTGGCAAGTCTGATGCCGTTCTTTATGCAGCCTCAGGCACCGCAGGGGGCTGCGGACAGGAATTTACGCGTTATCTCAGCCAACCTGCTGATGCACAATGATGCGGAACCTGGGGGTTTTCTGCGGTTTCTGACGGAGCAACAGCCAGATGTCCTCTTTCTTCAAGAGACTGAAGACCGCTGGCAGAAAGCAATCGCGGCTAGCGGCCTGTTTGGCTATCAAAGCAGTTCTAACCTGCCAGCGCGCGACGATATGAAAGTCTTTTCGCGTCTTCCTATTCTCTCGGAGGTCAGGCTTTCGTCCGCGCAGGCGTATGAGCGATATCCGATGCGCCTCGTTCTGGGGACGGAAAATGATCCGCTGATTCTTTATGCACTACATCCCGATACACCGCGTTCGCCAGCCCGCTGGAAAGGCCGAAACGCTTATCTCGACGGATTGGCGGATGCTGTCCTGTCTGAAAAAGAGGGCGCGAAGCTTATTGTTGCCGGTGACTGGAACACACCGCCGTGGTCACCCTACTTTGCGAGATTTTTTGAGAAAAGCGGATTATTCTTCGCACGTGCAAGCAATGTTCCTGTGATGACACGATTCAGCCGTCGGCTACCGTTCAGATTCGGTTCCATGATTGACCATATCGCGGTTTCGGGTGCTTTAAGACTGGCAAGTTGGCGGGTCGGCCCCGATTTTGGATCCAATCACATTCCGGTTGTTGCGGATCTGTCATTTAATTAAACTCAGGCTGGCGGTTTGTGGTTTTTGCATCGGTTCAACACGCCGGGCATATATATGCCCGGTAGAAGCCATAAAATCTGCTGTTAGCTGTCTATTGTTTGACGACGATCCGAGCCTTGTAGGGAACCCTCTCATAGAGGTCGATGACATCCTGATTGATCAGACGGACGCAGCCGGAGGAAACCGATTTGCCGATGGATGACCATTCCTTCGTGCCATGTAGACGATAGAGCGTATCCTGACTGTTCTGGAAGATATAAAGCGCGCGTGCGCCGAGCGGATTGCTTGGTCCCGGTTCCTGTCCACCGTTCTCGACCGAGTATTTTTCCAGTTCGGGTTGCCGTGCAATCATTTCTGCCGGTGGTTTCCAGCGCGGCCATTTCTGCCGCCACTGGATGATGCCTTCGCCTTGCCAGGCGAAACCGGCGCGGCCGAGACCAACACCATAACGCATGGCCGTGCCACCTGGTTCGACGACATAAAGGAACTTCGATGGCGTATCTACGACGACCGTTCCCGCAGGTTCGCCTGTCGGATCTTCGACGCGCTGACGGTAAAACTTGGGATCGATCTGCTGAAACGGTACGGCTGGCAGCTTGTGGCCGCCATCTTCGAGGCCCGCGTAGCGTGTGATCATTTCGGCTTCGCCTGGCGGGCCGATCGGCCTGCGGGCAATGGCCGGTGTCGGAGCAGGCTGATTTACCGTCGCACATCCCGCCAGCATCGTGGTCAGGGAAGCGGCTCCCAGCAGGAAGCCCCGGCGTTTAAGCTGTTTATCATCGAATAGCATTCAAGTCCCCGTGATTTGCAATTTCAGTTATTGAGAGAGGGTTGGTGTTGGCCGCCACGGCAGGCCGCAAACATGTCCAGATCACGCTCGTAAACGCTGGTGGATACATTCATCATGCCGAGAAGACTGGAAAACAGGTTGTCGTGCGAAAATGTGTTTTCGCGTCTTTGTTGCTGGCAGCGGATATCAAGCCCCATCGAGGCTGCGAACTCCGGGCTGAACCAGGTTAGCAGTGGAATGCGTGTCTGTTCGTCGGGCGCTATAAAATAGGGCGTGCCGTGCAAATAGAGGCCATTTTCCCCCAGCGATTCCCCGTGGTCGGAGACGTAGAGCATACCTGTCGCCAGCGTATCGGTCCGGGCTTTCAGGCGGTCGATGATGCCGGACAGGACGAAATCGGTGTAAAGGATGGCATTGTCATAGGCATTAACGATTTCTTGGTCCTTGCATTTCGCCAGCTCGGTGGTCGTGCACTCGGGCACGAATTTACGGAACGCCTCAGGATACCGCTTGTAATAGGCCGGGCCATGATTGCCCATTTGATGGAAGACGAGGACGCTGTCCTGCTTCACGTTTGAGAGCCACTCATCAATCTTTTCGAGAACGATCTCGTCGTCGCAGGTGCCATCGGCACAGAAGCGTGGATCGTTGGAATTGTAAATATTGACGACGCGAACCCGGTCCGCAACGCCCTTGCTGCCGGTGTTGTTTTCGATCCACGTCATGTCGATGCCTGCCCGTCTGAGAACATCGACCGCCGTTTCATTCTCTAATCCTCCAGCATGGGTGTAGCCCGAACGTTTCAGATTGGAGAACATGCACGGCAGGGAGACGTCGGTTGCCGTGCCGCAGCTGGCGAAATTGGAGTAATAGGTGACGTCCTGTTTTTTCAGAAGCGGATTGGTTTCGCGTTCATAGAAACCGAGAGAGAAATTAGCACCGCGCGCCGTTTCCCCAACGACGATGACAGCAACGCGTAGCTTGCTTAAGCCGTCCACCGGAGTGGTCACGGTTGCATCCTCACCCAGCGGCTTGACGACAACGTTTCTTTCATTTCCTGTCGCCAGAGCCACTTTGGCGATAGAGACGAGAGGTGTAACCGGATTGAGGGTTTTCGCCAGTTCACGCTTGGTCCGTATAACGGCTGAATAAGGCTTGTAGTAAAGCGCTCCGCTACCGGCGATGATTGCAATGCAGGAAGCCGTGATGCCAACATTCCACAACACGACGCGTTCGGCGGATGGAAATCTGACCCGAACCCACAAGATGAGGAGAGAGGGAATAACGGCAACGAGAAGCATGTGCCGGAAGTAACCGGCAGTCAGCAGGTCCCCGGCCTCGGCAGAGGTCGTTTCAAAAACGTTGCGCACCATATCCGTATCGATCAACACGCCGAGATTGTCGATGAACCAGGACGCGCCTCCAGCCAGCAAGACAAGCAACACAAGCACTGGCTTGAAGAGATATTTGACAGCTGAAAGAATCGTCAGGACAAAAAACAACGCAACTATGACGAGATTGAGCGCCAAGAATGCGCCCATCTCGTCCGCCAGATAACGCCCGGCCTTTTCCCAGAATGTCGCGTTTGAAAACGCCCAGAAACATAAGGCTGCCAAAAGTGCGAGCAGACGGTAGTCTAGCGACGGGCGATAAGTTTTAAAGAACCTCAATCTGGCTCCCTTGCCGCAACGTCACGAGATGAGGTGCGTTGCCTTGAATTTAAGAGTTAAGATTTAATTTCCCGCGGACTGTACAGGTCTCCAAGACCTCGAGGTCTCATGGGGATCGGCAAGCGCCGCATCCGGCCGGCTGACGGGATACTTGATGCCCGATACCGCCTCCGCCATCTTTGTCGCTCCCTGTTTCTTCAACAGTGAGCGGAAGCTCGGATGCATACCGCCATCGACATAGGCGAGGGCCGCGACGGAGGAAGAGGCCGACAAGGCCGTTTCGGCTTTCTGGCGCTCGGTATCGAGTTGCGCAACGAGACTTGCTGCATTCTGCGACACGCCTGCCGGGCAGGCGGCGAGAGGATCTCTGGGTTCCCCGCCCGTGAACTCGGTGTTGAACACGTAACGCCGGTCGCAGACGGAAACTTTCGGCTGACGGCGCGTCACCGCGAATATGTCGTACCCTTCCTTCAAGGTCCGCCAGAAGGGCATATTCGGATCGTCGCGGTGACGCGCCATGTTCTCGGCCGTCATTCGAAATGGATAGGCCTGAACCTGAAAGCGGTCCTGTCCGCTTCGCAAAGCCTCCTGCACGATCGCATAGATCTCTCCAACGCCCTGATCCGTCATGGCGTAGCAGCCGGAAGACGAGCACGCGCCATGCACCATCAGCGCATCGCCGGTATAGCCAAGCGCCGATTCCAGACGGTTCGGATAGCCGAGATTGAAAGAGACATAATATTGCGACTTAGGATTCAGCATTCCAGCGGAGACATGGTAGAAACCTTCCGGCGCCTGCCGGTCTCCGTCGCTTTTCTTGGGGCCGAGTTTGCCGGACCAGCGGCACATCGGGTAGGTCTTCAGGAGCGCATAATTGCCTGTGCGGTCGATCTTCCAGACCTCCAGCTCACTTTCCTTCTTGAAAATGCGAACCAGCACAGGGCTTGCGGGCGTCATGCCCTTTTTCGACATGTCCGCGATGACCGCGCCTGACAATTTCGGCGGCTCTGAGGAAAGCTCGGAGAGGCCCATGTCCATCGCAACACAACCCGACATGAGCATGCCGGCGAGAGCGAGCGCCGCCAGCCGCGGAAGGCGGCAGACAGCGTCGTAGCGGCGAAGACAGACACGGCTGAATTTCGATGTAGGCATGAGTGTGGCTTATTCCGCGTTCTGGCCGTCGTGATTATGACCGTCGTCACTTGCCGCCGGCAATGCGACGTCTGGTACCAGCTTTTCCACCTTGGCGCTGGACCGCAAGCCCGTGACGATCCGGCGAATTTCTGCCGTCTCTAGAGATTGACGGATTTGCGGCGCAACGGTTTCGAACGAAGGGGGAGGTGTGTTTCTCATTTCGTCCAGCCGCACAACATGGAAGCCGAACGCTGTCTCGACCGGCGTTTTTGCGAAATCGCCCGGCTTAAGCCCATCAAGTGCTGTGTTGATTTCCGCTGGCAGTGCCTGGCGGGGACGAAAACCCAGATCGCCACCCTTGCTGCCGGTGACCGTATCGGTTGAGCGGCTGGCGGCCAATGTTTTGAAGCTTTCGCCTGCGGTCAGCGCCGCGATGACTGCGGTCGCGTCCTCGCGGCTTTTCAGCAGGATATGGCTGAGTTTGATTTCCTCTGAGGGCGGAATTGCCGCGACCTGCTGATCGTAGATCTTGCGTATCGCTGCATCGGAGACGGCCTTGTCGAGCTGCTGCGATAGATAGGTCGAACGCAGTGCCTGTTCGGACAGAAAGTTCAGCTGCCGTTGATATTCCGGGTCTTTATCTATCCCTGCTTTGCGCGCGGCCTCAGCAAGCAGCTTGATGTCGACCAGCGCATCGACCACGGCAGAGGTGCGGGCTTCGGGGGATATGTTGGGAGCCGGGTCACCGAAGAGGGGTGCGGCGAAGGCGACGTCCGATTGGGTGATTTCGGCGCCATTTACACGCGCCGCCACATCTTTTGCCGTATCCTGTGAAAAAGCGGTGGTGGCACAAAGAAGCGCAATGGTGGTGATGATGAATGCGTGACGCGGATGGTGGATCATTTCCCGGCTTCCTTGAGAAGAGGCTCAACGATCGAGCGGAATTCATCGACCGGAATGACGCCTTCATACTTATTCCCGTTGATGAAGAACGTGGGTGTGGAAGTGACGCCAAGCTCCCGGCCCGTCGCTGCGATCTTGTTAACGTTGTCCAGCAAGGCCTGATCGGCAAGACAGGCCTCAAGCTGCTTTTCGTCCAGGCCGGTCATGGAAAGTGCGGACAGGAAACCCTGCTTGCCGTCGGATGCACGCGCCCATGTCGACTGGCTGCGAAACATCAGGTCGACCGTCGCGTACCATTTGTCATCCCCCACGCATCGGGCCAGCATGAAGGCTGCCGTCGAGCGCGGGTCAAACGGAAACTCGCGGATGATGAAGCGCACCTTGCCTGTATCGACGAACTCTTTTTTGAGCGTGGGCCAGATGTTGATGTGAAAATTCGCACAGTGCCCACAGGTCATCGAGGCATATTCGATGACCGTCACCGGCGCATCCGCTGCTCCGAATATGCGTTCGGGAAGCGGGCCGGGATCCATCAGTCCAACCGGTGCGCTCTGCGCCTCAGCCTTGCGGTTGTAAAACAAAGGCGCTGTGATTGCCGTAACCGTTGCCCCGATCATTATCTGTCTGCGCTGCATGTGCTCTCCCGACTGCAAATCGCGCGCAAGATAAAACCTCTAGTAGCTTGAGCTGCAAGAGGCGCAATGCAGATTTTGAGCGACAGCGGCATCACATTCCGCTGATCGCCATAGTCATGGCCTGAATTTTAGGTATTTGATCCCTCTGCTTTCACGAGCGAGCCAGGTGGATCGACCTGAACCGTGACGTGATCGATCGCGTAGCGCTCTTTCAGCCAGCCTGCCACCAGCTGGGGAAGCGATAGCGGATCGGTATTTTCAGCCGGAGTGACGTGGATCGTCGCCACGATGGTATCGTCCGTCAGCGTCCAGGCGTGAAAATGTCCAGCTTCGGATATCTCGGTCAGCGCAGCCAGACCCGTTTCGACACTTCGGGCCTTGATGCCGCGGGGAACAGCTTGCATCAGAACAGTGATCGAATCCGTCACCAGACCCCATGCCGAGCGGACGACGAGAACGGCAACGAGAACTGAGAGCAAGGGATCGAGGATGGTCCAGCCGGTCAGCATGATGCCGACCGCTGCTGCAATTGCACCTACAGATCCAAGCAGGTCGCCGATGACGTGGAGGAATGCGCCGCGCAGATTTGCGTCGCCCTTGTTGCCGGACCATAGCACCCAAGCGCCTGCAAGATTGACGAGCAGCCCAATGACGGCAACGATCAGCATCGGTCCTGCCATGACGTCGACCGGCTGGTTGATGCGGTTTATGGCCTCCCAGGCTATCCAAAGGACCAGAAGCAGAAGGGTCGCACCGTTCGCTAGCGCGGCCAGCACGCGCACGCGGTGATAGCCATAAGTGCGCGTGGCATCGGCTGGCCGTCGCGCCATGCGGTATGCGATCAAGGCCAGCAGCAGGGCTGCAGCGTCAGACAGCATGTGCCCGGAATCGGCGATCAGCGCGAGTGAACCAGACAGCCAGCCTCCCGCTGCCTGAATGGCTGCGTAACAGATAGTGAAGATGAAGACAAAGCGGATACGCCGTTCGTTGTCATTTGTCACGACCTGTGCGTGGTCATGCTCATGATCGTCACCCGGCTCGTGCCGGTGTTCGTTGGCTACGCTCATGGTTGTTCCATCCGTTGTGTTCAGTAGCTCGGAACGTAGGGTGCTGCTCCCCTGTTCGCAATGGCGGCTCGGCAACAGTTACGACAACCAGGCCTGTCGCAAATTTTTATGGTTGACCGGCTGTTGAACAGGAATGGAGAAATTCCGCTCCCAGTTTAGCTGAGCATATAAATGCCGTTGACCGATTGCTCCGTAGCGATAGGAGCCAGACGGGCAGACCGCCGGGAAAGGACTTCCTTTCGACCCCTCAGCTCTCCCATCAAGTGCTCGATTTCAAGGACCTCATCCTTAATTAAGTCGTAGGTGGCGGCATTCTCGAGCGCGTCGATTCCTTCACGTATCTTGTCGACTTCCTCTTCGAGAGCGTTGAGATCGGACCTAGCCTCGTCGAGATCCTTCTGCCTGACGAGCTGCACACTGTCCTTGATACGCCGCTCCTCCGTGCCGATGTCGTCGAGTTCCTTTTGAATGCCTTTGATTGAGCGGTATATGTCGACATCGATACCTAGGAGCATGAGATGCGGAGCGTAATTGTCTGGGATCCGCGACTTCGTGTCGAAGCAGCTCACGATGGATTTGAACTCCGACCGCTCGTCCCGGACCAGCGGTCCAAGGATCTCGCGGAAACCAATCTCTGACCTGTCATCCCCGAACAGTCGAGCCGCGAGAAAGTCAGTTGCGTCTTCCACCTTGGCAAACGTCGTCTCGCGATCCGCCACAGTGATACGCGGGCGCTCCGCCTCGGCGACAGACCTTCTGATAGTGTAAGGGATCCCGTGCATTACGAAATCGATGCAGATAAATGTGGCGGGATCGAAGGCTGCCTTCGGAATTCTTGTCACGCGGCTGTCGGACTTGCGCTTCAGGAGCGCGAAGTTCACGAACTCGATGCAGAGCGATTTGCCCACCCCGTTGTTCTTCGAGCTTGTCGCATCGCTCTCACCCAGGATGATATTGACCCCCTCCCCAAACACGATGGGGTCAATCGCGGGTGGATCTGTGTATAATCGCTTAATCCGCATCGCGCGCGATCAGGTAAGGTTCATCGAAATCAAGCAAACCGACGGCATAGAGAAACGTCAGTCCGTATAGAAAGGAGTTGGATGAGAACCAGGACTCGCGCTTGAACCGGTCCACCACGTCGAAGATGCTGACCCGATGCTTACCTGAATCTTTCAGGTAACGAGCGATCTCGAAGCCGACGATCGCAGGTGATTTGTTCAGGGCCTCGTCTTTCAGAAAGATGCTAGGCACTTTGCGACCTCTTGTTCGGAAAGACGTTGCACATGATTAGCTGATCGATGAGGTAGTACCTGACCGCACCATCATCGAACCCAGCGTCGCTGCTTCCCATCATACCGAGAACTCGCTGAGTCAAGAGCTCAAGTGCCGCTTGAGGATCGCCTCCGCATTCAGTCAGAACGCGGTCGCTCCAGTTCATGAGGTAGATCTGCAGCTTCCGAACCCGGATGTGGCCGAGATCCGTGTGCGCGTTCACTTCGGACAGGACGCGACCATAAAGTTCATGGAGATCGACATACTGCTGCGTCAAGAATGGGGCATGATCTGCGAAGCGATCGTGAATCTTGCCGTCGGGATCAGGATCCTCGCGATTGTCTCCTGACGACAACCCCTCTTCCGCGGAGCTCAAGACCTCGATGAGACGCACGAGAGTGCCGACTTCGTTAGAAAGCTTCGGTTCGCGTACAAGCAACTCGCGAGACAGGAAATCGTGGCATGCCTCCATCTTCGCGGTTGAGAGGTCTCCGATTTTTTTAAGAAGATCAGCGATGTCCCAGACATCGTCGCCAAACGACAATTTAAACCGATCGTCGCCCAGTCCCGTCTCGCGATATTTTTTCTTTTGGCCTACAATGAGCATGACGAGGCGATCGTACTTCGTCTGCAGCCCCTTGCCGGTAAAGCGATCAAAGGTGTGCTTGATCTTAGAGAGGTCGGGCGTCGATGTAACTTGGATCGCGATCCGACTGCTATCGCAGCCGAGATCAATCGCGGTGGCGTTTGGCTCGACGATGTTGATGTTCTGCAGGTCGTAGTCGAAGGCAAGATTGAGAAGGTCACGGAAGAAATTTTCTGCATGGACGTTTATATCTTGCAAGTTTAATTGGTTCGACTGCTCCACGATGACCCGCAGATGCGTCATCCTGTAAATAATACCTTGCAGAAGTTGAGCGCGGTGCATTCCCATGTGACCTTCCATCTTCGCACACCGAAAACTTATCGCTGACTTAGGCTGAATTCTCAATCACGATTGATGGAGAAGATTCCACTTTTGAGCGCAAAAGACTGTCTAGAATCCCCTGAAATAGATTGCGCCTAGCTAGCCTGCTTGAAGGACTGCGATCAGAGAACTCCCCAAGCCCGGAACCTGCCCCTCCCCGTCATCTCCCGGAGGCCGAGTTCCACCACGATCCGCCGCGCCGCCTGCGGCGTAACGTCCAGCGTTTTCGCCACCATCGCGGCCGACACGAGCGGTTTTGCCATGACGAGCTCGACCAGCTCCGGCAATTTCGAAGACGTGCGTCTTCCCGCCAATTTGCGCTCCATCATCTGGCGAGCCAGTACCAGCCGGTCGTGCTCTTTCAAACCGATCTCCGCCGTCGCCAACAAACCGTGGGCGATGGCCAGCAGCCGTGTTTCCCGATCGCGATGCCTTCGCCGATCGACAGGGATGGTTTTGAGGCCGTGGTTGATCGCAGCCAGATGGGCACCCGTGGTAATGCCGGCCTGCCGCAGCATGGCGGCAGCAAACAGCCTCCCGAGCCAGGGTGCGTGCTGTAGAACCTCGAGCGCGTTCCAGGCATCGAGGGCGATGATGGCCTGCAGCGCCTCCGGCAGATTTTCGGCCTGGCGCAATACCTCGCGCCACTCGTCGATCCTTGCATCCTCGTCCCAGTCGAGATCATAGACGAGCGTGTCTCGCTCGCGGCTGTCGACCGCAGGACGGTCGCGGCGTTTTGCGTGTTCGATCGCAGCATCCGATCGTGCTAGCAGCGCATCGATGGCTGCGAGGTCGACGCCGGGAAGCCCTTCGGCTTCATCGATTTCTTTCCCCTCCCCTTCCGGATTTCTTCCCTCAGCCGCGGACCGCATGATGCCGGCCTGCTCCGCAGCGTCGGCGCCAGCCGACGTAATGTCCGATGCTTGTCGCAACGTGCGGATACCCTCTGCGGACAGTGCCCAGCCGGGGAGTTGGGCGGCGATGCGCCGGCGAGTGCGCAGCACGTCGCGGGCGATGGTCAGTTCGTGGGTCGGTGTACGGATGTCACGGGTGGCGTCATGGAGGACGAGGTCCTCGAGATGCACCAATTCGCCGTCGATCCACAGCGAGGCACACGCGTCGCCATATTGCGACCGCTCGAGGAAGCCGGCGCCAACCGGCGAACGGGCGATGCGCTCGTCGAGACGCGTAAGCGCGATACCGGCGTCGAAAGCCGGCCGCATCAAGGCATTCATGCTGATTTTTGAAACATCGTAAGCCATTGATTTTATGGTAAACGATTTGCTAAACGAACTCTAGTTGAATAATCAAGTTCGTCACATGGTATGATTAACGGCTGGGTTTTAAACCATCGATAAGTAATCCTTATCGATGATTGTTGATTTCCGCCCGCAAATCACACACATTGCCCTTCGCTACAGCGCATCAGGGCGTCAGCGCCGCAGTTCAGGAACCCGAAATGTCACGGCAAGAGAAAACCAGCGTGCAGCTGCGCGCCGAAGAACTCGATACGATCGCAGCGGTGCTGCCAATCGAACGGCGGGACGAACTTGCCGAGCTGCTGACAGATCAGGATGTTGAAACCCTGCGCCATCTGGTCAATCAGGGCATGGGTGACAACACGCTGCGGGCGCTGACCTCTGATCTCGCCTATCTGCAGGCATGGTCACTGGCCGCAACCGGAAACGCCCTGTCGTGGCCTGCACCAGAGGCCTTGCTTCTGAAATTTGTCGCTCACCATCTGTGGGATCCAGAAAAGCGCCTCATCGATCTCGACCACGGAATGCCGGAACAGGTTGCGCAAAACCTGCGCGACCAGGGCTTTCTGCGCGCGACGGGGCCACATGCACCGGATACGGTGCGCCGGCGATTGGCATCATGGTCGACGCTGACGAAATGGCGAGGCCATCACGGTGCGTTTGGCTCCCCTGCCCTGAAATCCGCGATACGGCTGGCGGTTCGCGCAACACCGCAGACACGCAAGCGCAAAAGTGCCAAAGCGGTGACCGCGGACGTGCTCTCACAACTTCTTGCCACCTGCAACAGCGACAGTTTTCGTGATCTCCGTGACAAGGCCATTTTGATGGTCGCTTTTGCCTCTGGCGGTCGGCGGCGCAGCGAAATGGCCGGGCTGCGTCTGGAGCAACTTTCCGCCGAAGCGCCGATCGAGGTGCCGGACGGCCCTCCCCTGCCCTCGCTTGCCATTCATCTCGGCCGCACCAAAACCACCACCGGCGAACAGGACGACGTTGTCTATCTCACCGGTCGGCCGGTGGAGGCCTTGAATGCCTGGATTGCCGCCGCAAAAATTGACAAGGGAAGTGTGTTCCGGTCCATCAGTCGATGGGGAACCGTGTCGCGACGTGCGCTTGATCCGCAGTCTATCAATGCCATCATCAAACAACGGGCCGCACTGGCCGGGCTTGATCCTGCGGAAATCTCCGCACATGGCTTGCGCTCCGGTTATCTGACCGAGGCGGCCAACAGGGGCATTCCCTTGCCCGAAGCGATGGAGCAGTCCAGGCATAAATCGCTGCAACAGGCCTCGAGCTATTACAACAATGCCAGCAGACGCAGCGGTAGAGCAGCACGAATAATGACCTGAGACCCAAACCAGCAAGAGGCGATCGCCGAAAGGCTTAAGCAGGAGAAGGCTCCGGTAAACTCGGTGCGGTTCAGGGCTTTCAGCGAGGACCTGTCGAGGGCGACGGGATAATCAATCACGCGGTGAATCGAGAAGAGAGAGACTGTATCTCCATTCTGGATCAGCAGTCCGATCGATCCCATCCTGGCTGTCGTCGCCATGTTGTACGGATGTCGACAAGGGGTCCTGGCGTAAGACGGCAAAGGATGAAACCGACTGTCAGGCAATAATGAAACCGTCCTTCTGTCGGGTTTTTCCTTTGCATGAGTTGTCTCGAGATCGCTCAGTCAGTGGATATACTTGTCACAAGCGGGGTCTCAAGGTAACCCGCAATTAATTGGCAGAGGCTGAGAAGCGATGTCATGTGGGTGCGTTCCCAGCCGTGGGAGCTATCGAGCGAAAAGCAGATGAGGCCAACGCGCATGTCCCACCCAGCCTCAACGGCAGCGGCGCTGTCGGAGCGGTAATGCCGGAATGTATCGCGGACAAAAGGAATGTGTTTGTCCTGGCAGATCGTTATCATTTGGCGCGTCATTTTCGCATCAAAGGGGCCTTGACGATCTCGCATGGCAATGGTCACGGCATCGTCGGATGAAGCCTGATTGGGCGCGGTGACGGCATTGTCGATGGCAAGAAGCTCCTCGACTTCGGGGCCGAAGCCGTGGGTGCCACCGATGCCGATCTCTTCGGCAATGGTGAACATGGCCTGGAACGGCACCGCCACCTGCACCTTGCCCTCGGCAATGGCCTTGAGGACCGTCAGGAGGCTGGCGCAACCGGCCTTGTCGTCGAGATGGCGGGAGACGATGAAATCGCCGATAACTTCGGGCTGAGCGTCAACAGCAATCATGTCTCCGACATTGAAGCCGGCGGCGACGAGCGCGTCGCGGTCAGGCAGGGGAGCATCGACCCGGACTTCCAGATTGTCCCAGTCGGCGGGCTGGCTATCGACTTCGGTATTGAAACGGTGACCAGAGGCCTTGAGCGGCAGGATGGTTCCGCGATGCGAGGCATTATCGGAGAAGATGGTGACGCGGGCGCCCTCGGCGAAACGGGCGGCCCAGGTGCCGGTATTGCGCAGGGCAAGCCGGCCGTTTGGTTTGAGTTCGGTGACCATGGCGCCGAGCGTGTCGAGATGAGCCGCAAGTGCGCGGCGGGGTGGGCCGTCACCGACTTCGACATATAGGACACCGCGGCGCGTATATTTGGGCGTGTAGCCGAGGTCGCGCAACCATGTGTCGACAAGCGCGACCGCACGCTCTGTCATGCCGACGGGGCTTGGGGTTTTGACGAGATGCAGCAGGTGGTCGAGGAGGTAATCTTTATCGATCATGCGGTGCGACGCTTTCTTGTCCGGACCGGTGAGACCTCCTCAAGGAAGCGGTCGTCCAGTTTTGCTTCGAGAGCCAGCATATGTTGTTCGGCTTCATCCATGTGGTCCTTGAGTATCGCCGCAGCGGCTGCGGCATCCCGGCGGCGCATTGCATCGATAAGATCGCGCTGATGCTGAATGCCACTGGCGCGTGAGACCGGCTCCGGCTGCACATAGATATCGCGCGCGACCGTCAGATCCTTGAGAAGACGCTGGAGGAAGCGACAGGTGAATGCGAGGATCGGATTATCGCAATATTCGGCCACGACGCCGTGGAAATCGAGTTCGGCCATGCGCTGGTTCCAGCGTTCGGCCTGATCGGCCGGTTCATGGTCGTAAATCAGAATAATTTCTTCGAGGCGTTTGAGGCCGGCCTCATCGATATTGGGTGTGGCGCTCGCCGCCAATTGTGGCTCTAGCACCTTTCGCATCTCGTAAATATTGGCAATCGAAAGGTTTTTGGCGAAAAGGAAGTTGGACAAAAGGCTCATCGCCCGGCCTTCGGACATGCGCTCTATGAAGGCACCGCCACCCGGCCCGGTGCGTACCGAGATCAGTCCCTGTACTTCGAGGGCCTTGAGAGCCTCGCGGACGGTGCCCTTGCTTGCCGAAAACTGGGCAATGAGATCGCGTTCCTGCGGCAGTCGATCACCAGGCCCAAGGCCATGCTGAACGATCATGCGTTTGATGGCGTTGACGATCTCATCGGTGCGCTTGCGGCGTGGCGGGTCAAGTGGTGTGGTTTCGTTCATGCGGCGGTGTCCGATGCGGAAAGGCGCGGCGCGCTGGCGATCAGCGACCGCGTGTAGTCGTGCTGCGGTTCGGCGAAGAGTTGGCTTGCGGGCCCAACCTCTACCACCTCTCCGAGATACATGACAGCGACACGATCGGAAATGGCTTCGACAACAGCCAGGTCATGGCTGATGAAGAGATAGGATAGACCGAGTTCATCACGCAAGCGCTGGAGGAGCAGGAGGACCTGAGCTTGAACCGAAACGTCGAGCGCACTGACCGGTTCGTCAAGAACGAGGATGCTCGCTTTGGCGGCAAGGGCGCGGGCAATGGCAATACGCTGGGCCTGACCGCCGGAAAATTCGTGCGGATAGCGTTCGAGGGTGTCGAACGGCATCTGTACCGCGTCGATCAGTTGACGTTTGCGAATGGAGCGCCTTTGAGCGTCGTAGCCACAGAGAAGGCGCAACGGAACATCGAGAATATCGCCTATTGTCTTGCGGGGGTTGAGCGAGGCGACCGGGTCCTGAAAGACATATTGAATGGTGCGGCCAAAGGCGCGGGACCCTGACGATGCGAGTTCATCCCAAGGCTTGTTGTCGATCAGCATCGTGCCGGAGGTCGGATGTTCGAGGCCAACCAGCATGCGGGCGAGGGTTGATTTGCCAGAACCGCTCTCCCCGACGATGCCGAGCGTTTCTCCGCGCTGGAGTTCAAGCGAGATGCCCTTCACGGCCTGGACCTCGTTGGCCTTGCGGCCGAAGAGGCTGCGGCCACCACCAAAAGTCTTGACGAGGTTCCGGATCTGGATAGCGTTCTGGCTCATGCTTTTTCCCCTTCGAAAAGCGGACGGACCCGGTCAAGGAACGTGTGGCTTTCCCCAAGTTCTGGCACACAGGCGATGAGGCGTTTGGTGTAATCATGTTGCGGATTCCGCAGGACCGCTCCTGTCTCGCCTTCTTCGACAATTTCACCATTCTTCATCACCGCCACTCGATCGCAGACCTCGGCAATGACGCCGAAATCGTGAGTGATGAGCAGAAGGGCAAGGCCGCGTTCGCGCCGGAGGTCTTGTAGAAGTTCGAGTATACGGGCCTGTACGGTGACATCGAGCGCGGTCGTTGGCTCATCGGCGATGATGATGTCGGGATCGTTGGCAAGTGCCATGGCAATGCCGATGCGCTGGCGCTGGCCGCCCGAGAGTTCGTGCGGATAGGCGCTGGCGCGGTTGGCTGCATCGCGGATACCGACAGTTTCCATCAGGTCGATGGCGCGCTGGTTGGCTTGCTGCTTGCCGATTGGGTTATGCGCCAGGACGGCCTCGGCAATCTGGTCGCCCACCGTAAAAAGCGGGTGGAGCGTCGTCAGTGGATCCTGGAATACATAGGCAACGCGTGCGCCGCGCAGCGCAATCAACTCCTGTTCGCGCAACGACAGCACATCCCGTCCGTCAATGTAGACGCTACCATGCGTAATGACGCCGGGCGGCGAAGCGACGAGGCCCATCAGGGACAGCGCGGTTACGGACTTGCCCGAACCGCTTTCTCCGATCAGGCCGAGACATTCGCCTTTGTCGAGGCGGAAGCTGATGTCCCGCACGGCGGGGATCAGACTGTCGCCGGTATCGAAGCCGGTCGAAAGGTTCTGGACGACGAGTGCAGGCGCATCCGGTATGGTCTCTGCGGGTTTGGCTTGGCGGTCGATCTTGGTGACGGGCATCGGGCGACCAAGCGTGCCGGAGCGAAGTCGCGGATCGAGCATGTCGCGAATACCATCACCCAGGAGGTTGATGCTCATGACGAGGAGAAAGATCATCACGCCTGGAATGATCG
This sequence comes from Agrobacterium genomosp. 2 str. CFBP 5494, assembly GCF_900013495.1. Lineage (NCBI taxonomy): Bacteria > Pseudomonadati > Pseudomonadota > Alphaproteobacteria > Hyphomicrobiales > Rhizobiaceae > Agrobacterium > Agrobacterium genomosp. 2. The sequence goes on along the minus strand of NZ_LT009721.1, from coordinate 159,644 downwards.
ACGCATGGGGTGCGGTGAACAGTTGAGCGCGGGCCTGACCCAGCATTGAGCCGAGATCCGATGACGGCGGTTGGGCGCCGAGGCCGAGGAACGAAAGGCCCGCAGTTTCAAGGATCATCCAGCCGACAGTGGTGGACATGGTGATGACGATGACCGGCAGAACATTGGGCAGGACTTCGGTGAAGAGCACGGCAGCCTGGCTCTTGCCCGAAAGCCTGGCCGCATCGACGAATTCGCGATTGCGGATCGAGGCGGTGACGCCGCGGATATTGCGGGCAAAGAAGGGGATATTGACGATTGCGATGGCGTAGAGTGCGTTGAGCAGGCCGGGGCCAAGTGCGGCGACGATGGCGATGGCAAGGAGAATGTAGGGGAACGCCATCAGCATATCGACAAAGCGCATGAGCAGGCTGTCGGTGGCACCGCGGGCATAGCCGGCGACAAGACCGATAAGGGAGCCGAACAACGCTGCCAAGGCCGTGGCGCTGATGCCCACCAAAAGAGAAACCTGGGTGCCCCAGAGAAGACGGGAAAGGATATCGCGCCCGAGGTGATCGGTACCGAGAAGATGACCTCCACTCAAGGGCGGTAGCAGGCGGTTGGGCTGATCGGTTATATCCGGATTGGGGATGGGCAGGATGGGCGCGAGCAGCGCCAGAATCACGATAAAGCCGAAAATGAAGAGACCTGCCGCAGCAAGGCGGTTGGCCATCAGCAATTGGATATTGCTACGGCGCTTGCGAACGGTGACGGGAGCGGTGATGCTAAGATCGGTCATGCCTTGAGCCTCGGATCGATGAGGGCCTGAGCGACGTCGGCCAGAAGGTTGACGAGAACGTATACTGTCGCGGCGACGAGAACACCGCCCTGCACGAGAAGCAGGTCGCGGGTGGAGACCGCCTTGACGAGCATCTGCCCCAGGCCCGGCCACTGAAACACGGTCTCGATATAAACGGCGCCGCCGAGTACGAACCCGGCCTGTATGCCAAGCACGGGAATGATGGAGACGAGTGCGGCGCGAAAGGCGTGACGATAAATGACCTTGTTTTCCGTAAGCCCCTTGGCGCGGGCGGTGCGGATGAAATCCTGACGCAGCACTTCGAGCATCGCAGCGCGCGTAAGGCGAGCGACGACGCCGGTTGCGACGATGGCAAGCGTCGAAGCAGGCAGGATCAGATGGCGCAGAAGATCAGGCAGATCACCGCCGCCATAAACTGCAAACATGCCCGACGCTGGGAGCAGCTTCCACTGAACCGCGAACAGCAGAATGAAGATGAGGCCGAGGAAAAAGGCTGGCATGGAAATGCCGATGAGCACAAAGAAGGTGATGATGCGGTCCGCCCAGCCGAATTGACGCACTGCCGAGACAATGCCGGCGAGAATGCCGAGGACCGAGCAGATGACGAGAGATGCGCCGGCCAAGATGAGCGTGGCAGCGAAGCGCTCGATCACTTCATCGAAGACGGGGCGATTGAGTATGTAGGAACGGCCAAAGTCACCTTGGAGGAGATTGCCGATCCAGATGGCATATTGCTCGGGCCAGGAGCGATCGAGCCCCAAGGCGCGATTGATGCGCTCAACATTGTCGGGGGTCGCATATGAGCCGAGGATCGCCTGCGCCGGATCGCCTGGTATGAGCTTCATCACCAGAAAGACGATGATGGAGAGCCCGAGGATCACTGGGATCGCGGCGATAAGGCGCTTGGCGATATAGGCGGGCATAGGCGTTCCTCCTGCTAACTTTATTCCTCTCGGTCATCTCGCATTCTCTGAGACCGGGTTTCTCTGCGAGATGATGCGAAGAGCGTATGCCGGATGGGCGCGCCACCCACCCGGCACAGGTTTATTGTTTTGTTACGTCGCGCAGGCTTAGAGAAAAGTCAGGCTGCAGTTCGAAGTTGCCCACGGCGTGGGTGACGACGGCGTTCTGCTTCCAATTCGCGACAAAAAGCCAGGGCGCATCGTCGTGAGTGATCGCTTGGACCTGCTTGTACAGTTCACCGCGTTCCGCCGGATCGGTCGACACGCGCGCCCTGTCGAGAAGCTTGTCGACTTCCGGATTGGAATAATAGGACGAATTGAATCCGCCTTCGGCAGGAAATGCGGCGCTGCGCAGGGTCAGGAATGGCAGGGTATCCGGGTCGGCGGTCATCCATGCCATTTCAGCCATGTCGCCCTTGCCCTCAAGGCCTGGATTGACTTGCGAAAGGAAGGTGTTCCACTCGTAGGTCTTGATTTCGACATTGAGCCCCACGGCGGCGAGATCTGCCTGGATTGCAGTGCCCATGGGAACTGGATCGAGCATGCCCGAGCCACCCTCTGTGACGAGGAAGGTCAATTTGGCGCCCTCTGCGCCTGCTTCGGCGAGGAGTTTCTTGGCCTTGGCAGGGTCATACGGATAAGGCGCGACGTCTTTGTTATGGGCCCAGTTAAAGGCGGGTGGAATGGGGCCAGCGGAGACGTCTGCGGTACCCTGGAGCACGTCTTTGACGAGACTTTCCTTGTTGACCGCGTAATTGACCGCCTGACGGACGCGCTTGTCTGCAAAAGGGCCATCCTTGGCGTTGAGCATTACATACCAGACATGGGGGCCAACGGCTTCTACGACCTGATAATTGGCGTCGGTTCGGAACTGGGCAACGTTGTCTGGCGGGGTCTCGAGCAGCACGTCGATGCCGCCGGAGAGCATTTCGGCAACGCGGGTATTTGCGTCGGTGATGGGGCGGAAGATCACGGCTTCAAGCGATGGCGCGCCGTCCCAGTACTGATCGTTGCGCGAGACGACGACACGGGTATTGGACTGCCATTCCTCAAATTTGAAGGGTCCGGTGCCGACAGGATGGCGACCGTATTCGGCGCCGAATTTCTCTACCGCTGCTGGCGAGACGATAAGGCCAGTCGGCGCTGCCAGATTGCTCATGAACGGGGCAAAAGGTTCCTTGAGGGTGAATTTGACCGTGAGGTCATCCACCACGTCCACGTTCGTGACCGAGGAGAAGAAGAAGGCGAGCGGAAACGGGCCGGTTGAGTGGAAGGGATGATCTTCCTTGAGCATCCGATCGAAATTGAACTTCACCGCCTCGGCATTGAATGGCGCGCCATCGTGGAAGGTCACGCCTTTGCGCAGGTTGAAGGTATAGGTCAGCCCGTCTTCGGAAATGGTCCAGTCCGTTGCGAGTGCCGGCTCGATCTCGAGTGTGCCAGGCTTGTTGCGAACAAGTCCATCATAGATGTTGACCGCAATGCGGAAGTCGTTCGTCGCGGTCGATACGTGCGGATCGAGCGAGGCCGGCTCGGCGATCTGGCCAACGATAAGAACATTGGGTGGGGTCTGGGCTCGTGCCGGTGAAAGCGCAGCGAACCCAATGACGACCAAGAAGCAGAACGCGATGCCTTTCCAATTGCGGATCATAAAACCTCTCCTTGCTTTCCCTTCGCTCCTGCTGCGCGGTTGCGCTTCCCTTGAGAGCATGTTTAATTTATCATTATAAATTCGCACGGTGTCAATTTATAATGATAAATTTATCCAAAGGGATTCCTGCATGACCTTCTCGATCGTCGCCCGTGACCCTCGAACTGGCGCTTTCGGCATTGCCACCGCGACGGCTGGACCGATGGTCGGAGCCCTCGTGCCGCATGTTCGGCCCATGATTGGCGCTGTCGCCACACAGGCCATGACCAACCCATATCTTGCTGTCGATGCATTGTTTGTCGCTGACAGCCACAATGCAGCAGACGCGCTTGAGATGGCGCTGGCGAAGGATGAGGACGCGGATTTGCGTCAGGCTATCATCGTCGATCACGATGGCCTGGCAGCAGGATGGACCGGTCCACGATGCATTGGCCATGCGGGTCACCTGGTTGAAAGGGGCGTAGCCGTTGCTGGCAACATGCTGACGGGTGGGGCGGTTCTCACAGCGATGATGGCCGACTTTCAAGCATCGCTCGCAGAACTGAGTTTTGCCGATGCCCTGTTTGCCGGGCTAAATGCTGGCGCAGTTGCAGGTGGCGACAAGCGCGGAATCGGTTCTGCTGCACTCAGGATCCAGGGAGAGCAGGCCTATGCCGAGGTCGATATCCGGATCGATTTGTCTGAAACCCCGCTAAACGACCTTGGGAACCTCCTGGGCATTGCGAAGACTGGGCCCTACCACGCGTTTTTCCAGACTGTCCCCCGGCGCTGACGAGTGCCGGGCATTTCGCAAACCTTTCAGCATGCTGTCCGTTCGCGCAACACCGCACAGACGCAAGCGCAAAATGCCAGGGCGGTGGCAGACGCCCCTCCCCTGCCCTAAGTCATGGAGCAGTCCAAGCATAAATCGCTGCAACAGGCCTCGAGCTATGACAACAATGCCAGCCGACGCAGCGGTCGTGCCGCGAGAATTCTCTGATGCCACCAGCGTTTTAGAAAAACAGATTGTTCGTGCGGTGTGACCGGTCGGGAGAGGGCATCACGCAGGGTGGTGCGGTAGCCGATCACTGGCTCCATGGCGCATGTGGCTGGCCGCTGTCCCTGCTCAAAGGCGGGACAGCGGCGAGTGAAACAGATCAGGCGGTAAAGCCGGTGTCGCAAATCGCCCTGATTTCGTCTGGCGACATGTTTTCCAGTCCCAGTTCCGGCAGCAGATCATTGTCTGAGGCAAGGTCGTGATTCATGGCGGCGGAAAACAGGCTGGTTCCGGCGTCATGAAGCAGCGCTGGATGACCGGAGATGCGACCCAGCAGGCTGGTCGGCACCAGACCGAACGGCACGTCCTCATAAATATAACGGCTTTCAGCCGATGCGGGGCCCTGACCCCCGCGTCCTTCAAGATGCATCTGCTGGTTCATCTCTGAAACGGAGCCGAGCGGAACGTGAAAAGACAGCGAGAAATGTTCACGCACGGTTTTGACGGACAGGCCAAAACTTTCTGCAATCTTCAGCCGCTCGCCATCCAATGCCTCGATCAACTGACCGACCGCCGGCGTGACATGTTCGCCCTGCCCCCAGTTCTCGCCTTTTTCCATGCGCGTCAGGTTGAGCAGCGCGATACCAAGGTGATTTTGTGGGTTGAGATTGGAAAGCGAGATTGCCAGAAGTCCGTCGCGCTCGACAAAGCGGTCCCCGAACAGCTCTGTACAGAAGGCCTTGCCTTCTTTGGCCGCCGATTTTGGCACGGTGGCGAAATCCACCTTCTGGCGAACGGTATTGACGTGAACGCTTGCGCCATCGCCCTGCTGGCGCGCGGTCAGCAGCGTGGTGCCCCAGACGATGATGGGCAATGAAACGCCACGTTCTGCAAGCAGCCGCGACAGATACAGTGCTCCGAAAGAGCTGTGCGAACTGATGATCACCGGCTGGCCGGATTTCAAATGCGGTGCGGCTGCATCAAAGGCCATACGGTGGCCGTTTGCAGGCAGGGCAAGAATGACGGCATCCGCATCGGCGACGGCCGCACTGCAATCCGTGGCGACGGCAACCTTGCCGGAAAATTCTATTGCCCGCGAGGCCGTCAGCGGTGTGCCACTGGCAAGTGGGCCACCATGGGCGCCGGACGGGGACCACAGAACCGGCTCATGACCGGCCTTTGCGAGGAAAGCGGCCATACCATAGGCAATCGAGCCTGCGCCAAGAATACCAATTCGCATTGAGTTTTCGTCTCCTTTTCGTGGTCAAACGGGGCCGATGCGGCACTTCGACCCGCTGTTCAAAAGCATGGATCGCAGACCGCGGCAAGAAAAGATCAGGGATGCAACATTTTTGCAACAGCCATTGAAACGGTCATTGCCTGCATATCTCGCGCACTGTCTGGTGCATTCTTGCGCATGACAATCGCCAGTTTGCCGGTGGCAGTGACAAAAAGGAGCAATGCCCTCCACCACCCGCAGGCAGTTGCCAAAACAAGTGGCAGATCAAGGTTTCTGGCAGTGAACGACCAGGAAGCACATATTTTCTAAAAAAGCGGATGCAAATAAAAAATTGATCTTTGTCACTAGCGGATAAGATGCGCTTTATGCACTATGCATTTGTCACAATGCACAGGATGCATGATAGCTATGGAAATACGCGAACTCGAAGTGTTTTTAGCGGTGATGTCAGCGGGCAGCATTACAGGTGCTGCGCGGCTTCTTGATCGTTCGCAATCCCAGGTCACCAGGCTCATCCAGGATCTTGAAACGTCCCTAGGTTTCGCATTGTTTGATCGCAATGGTCCCCGGATCACCCCATCGGACAAGGGCATAGCCTTTCATGCGGAAGCGGAGCGCTTTCTCAGTGGTATCGGCCACTTGCGCGAGCGGGCAAAAACCATCGCCCTCAAAGAGCCGGAACCCATAGAAATTGCCGCGACGTCCGCATTCGCCGCCGGCATCATTCCTCTTGCGCTGGCAGAGCTTCCCGAAAGACTGCTGCCGCACACCACCTTTCTGCGCAGCATGCCGGCGGAAGCCGCCGTGCAATCGGTTCTGGCGCGTACCGCAGACTTCTGCGTCACCTCCCTGCCCGCCGATCAGCCGGGGCTTGACGTTCACGGCTTTTTCCAGGGGCGCTGCGTGGCTGCGGTCGCACCGGATGATCCGCTGGCAAAACAGGAGGTCATTGCCATCTCCGATCTGGAAGCTCGCACACTGGTGACCATGGCCAACCCCTTCCGTCTTCGCAGGCGTGTGGATCAGGCGCTGGAACAGGCCAATGTGCGTGCCGGACGCATCATTGCCACCAGTGCCGCCATGAATGCGGTCCAGATGGCCTCGACAGGCATTGGCGTGGCAATCATCGAACCGGCCACCGCCTATGGCTTGCAAATGGCTCATGTCGAGGTGCGCCCGCTCGATGTGGATATTCCGTTTTTGTGGGGAATTTTTTCCGCGTCGGCGCGCCCGCTCTCGGAAACATCGCGGGAACTGATCCAGCTTATCATCCGCATCGCATCTGCCCGCATGCCCCATTTCATCGCGCATGACCCGCGCCAACTCAGTCGTGTGGCCGACATGACCTATGGCGGAGGCTTTGACAGCGAGCTGTCACGAGCCGCCCCATTCCGTGGAAGTTAGACTTTCATACCGAAATACGGTCTCCGCAAATGGAAGCCGAATGCCTGGACGTTCCATCTGAAAAGCAGTCACCACCAGTCACAAAGGGAGTTTACCATGCAAAAAGTCACAACAACCCGCCGCTCCACATTGAAGCTCATGGCCGCAGGTGCAGGCGTTCTCGCGGCACCTGGCATCATCCGCTCTGCCAATGCCCAGAGCAAGGTCGTCAACATCACGACCTATGACAAGTTCGTGCCGCAGAGCTTCATCGACCAGTTCCAGAAGGATACGGGCATCGAGGTGCGCGTTCGCCTGACCGACGACCAGGGCAAGCAGTACAATCTGCTTTCCGCTGAAGGTGCCACGCCCTCGACCGATATCGTCACCGTTACAGGCCACCGCCTGTCGCAGTTCATCAAGTCGGACCTGCTGTCGCCACTGGACACGGCCCGTCTCAAGAACTGGGGCAATCTCGCCTCCGCCTACAAGGGCGCGCCGCAGTTGACAGTCGACGGTTCGGTTTATGGCCTGCCGTTGCTCGCGGGCTTTGAAGGTCTGGCGCGCAACACGGACTACACCAAGGAAACCGATAGCTGGGACATCATGTTTGATGACCAGTACAAGAGCCTGACATCCTATATCGTCACCGACTTCCTCTCCATCACCATGCTCTATCAGGGCAATGATGGCGACTACGTTACCTATGAAGGCAAGGCTGATATCGCCACCGCCGCCACCAACCAGGCGCGCGATTTCCTGATCAAGAACAAGGACAAGGTTCGTAAATATTACGACGCCGGTTCTGAAGTGCAGCAGATGTTCGTCAACGAGGACATCTATGTCGCACAGGCCTGGTCCGGCCCGACAGCAAAATTGATCATGGATGGTCATCCAATTGCGCTGTCCGTGCCGAAGGAAGGCACTTACGGCTTCCTCTACTCGTTCAACGTCGTCAAGAACAGCCCGAATGCCGATGCGGCCTATACCTTCCTGGATGCGATCCTGTCCTCTCCGGAAATCGGCGCATCCATGAGCCGTCAGTCGGGCTTCTCCTCGGCCTTCGATGGTGTCGACAAGGTGCTGAACGACAAGGAGCGGGCTGCCATGACGCTGCCACAGGAGCAGATGGAGCGCATCAAGTTCTTCTCGTCCGTCAACCGCGCCATGAAGAACGAGATGATCGACAAGGCCACAGCCGAAATCAAGGCGGCCTGATCACCGAAACTTGCCCCTGGATCGGCCCGCAAGGGCCGGTCCGTCCTAGAAAGAGCTTATCCAGAGCCGGGAACGACAGATAATGGTTGATACAACGATGACGCGATCAGCATCCGGAAAGTCATTGGCGGCCCCTTCTTACGCCGGATGGATCGGGAAAGTGACCGGTTCAGACCTCTACAGCAACACGATAGGGCTGCTTGCCAATAGTCGTGCCGTGCGGCTGGCGGTGCTTGCCGGTGTGCCGCTGGTGTGGATTATCGCCCTTCATATCGGGCCGATCGCCCAGATGGCCAATATCAGCTTCATGGCTGATTACCCGCCACCAGCGACCGCCGAAGGCAACTATACGCTTGCCAATTACCAGCTGTTTTTTGCTGAACCGCTCTATTTCATACCCTTTATCCGCAGTCTCGTTTTTGCAGCGGTTGTGACGGCCGTGACACTTCTCATCGTCTATCCAGTCGCCTATTACGTCGCGAAAGTCGTCAAGCCGAAAAACCGCATGCGGGCACTGTTGCTGCTGCTGATTCCGTTTTGGGCAGGGGAGCTGATCCGCACATTTTCGGTCATCATGCTGCTGGCCAATCGTGGTGCGGTGAATGTGCTTTTGCGGGAACTGGGCCTGATCGACCGCCCCATTCCCATGCTCTACACCTCATTTTCGCTCAGCTTCGGTGTCGTCTATCTTCTGTCGCTCTATATGTTGCTGCCGCTCTATTCGGCGATCGAAAAAATCCCGACACAGCTTGTGCATGCGGCCGCCGATCTTGGCGCCGGACCGTTCCAGCGCTTCCGCCGGGTCATTCTGCCCCTGTCGAAGGACGGTATCGTTTCAGGGTGCAGCCTTGTTTATCTGACCTCGGTCGGCGTTTTCGCCGCCCCGCTTTTGCTGGGCGGACCCAATACGGTCATTTTCCCTGAAGTCATTGCCACCCTGTTCCACTCGTCGAACGACAAATGGCCCGAAGGTGCGGCCTTCGCCATGCTGATGCTCGCTGTCTCGCTGACCACCGTCGGCCTGTTCATGCGTGTCGTCGGCGGGCGCTCCGTCCGGCTGATGTAAGGAGAAACCGATGCGCCCCTATCTCAACGATCTTCCCAAGACGGCACTTGGCGCCTCCTACTGGCTGTTTGTCATCTATCTCATGTTGCCGCTGGTGCTGATGATGGCCATGAGCTTCAAGGATGCGAATTTCATCGCCTTTCCGATCACCAACTGGACGCTGGACTGGTATGCAAAGGTCTTTCAGGACAGGCAGTTCATCGAGGCGTCGATCTATTCCATCGGCATTGCCCTTGCCACCACGATTTCTGCGACGATCATCGGGGTGTGGATTGCCCTTCTGGTGTCGAACGAAGGCATATGGGGCAAGGCCCTGATCTTTGCGCTGGCCTGTCTTCCGGCCGTGGTGCCGGGTCTGATCAACGCCATTTCGATGCGCATCTTCATTCGCGCGGTCGATATTCCCACCGGCACCTTTGCGATCATACTGGCGCATACGGTTCATGCCGTGCCCTTCGTGGTCATCATGGTGCTGACGCGTTTGCGCTCCATGCCCGCCAATCTGGTGGATGCGGCACGTGATCTCGGTGCCGATCCGTTCATCGCCTTTCTGCGGGTCACGATCCCCTACCTGATGCCGGCACTTGTCGGCGGCATGATCTTCTGTGTGCTGACCAGTATGGACGATTTCGTTCGCACCTTCTTCCTGGGTGGCTACCAGCCCACACTTCCCATGCTGATATTTGCCAGGGTCCAGGGCGGAATGTCGCCAGAGATCAATGCCATTGCCACGGTCGTCCTGACCGTCACCGCCATCGTCGGCCTTTACGCCGAGCACTTCACACGCCGTTCAAGGAACTGATGCCATGCAGCCGGTCGTTCATTTCAAAGACGTCAACAAATATTACGGACCATCATTGGCCGTGGAAAATCTCGATCTGGCCATCGAGCCGGGTCAGTTCGTCACGCTTCTTGGCCCTTCGGGCTGCGGAAAATCCACGACATTGCGTATGCTGGGCGGGTTCGAGGAGTTGTCGTCGGGCGAGATCTATCTGGATGGCAAGCCGATTTCCCATCTGCCGCCCAACAAGCGCAACGTGAACATCGTTTTCCAGGATTATGCGTTGTTTCCGCATCTGACGGTGGGCAAAAACATCGCCTTCGGACTGGAATTGCAGGGCAAGGATTCTGCGTCCATCCACAAACGGGTCATGGAACTGCTGGCGCTCGTGGAACTTCAGGATTTTGCCGACCGCATGCCTGACCAACTTTCCGGCGGACAGCGTCAGCGCGTGGCGTTGATGCGTGCGCTTGCCCCAAATCCTGACGTGCTGCTTCTGGACGAGCCGCTGTCTGCGCTGGATGCAAAATTGCGCCAGCAGATGCAGGTGGAACTGAAGTCGATCCAGAAAACCACCGGCAAGACCTTCATTTTCGTGACGCATGATCAGGAAGAAGCGCTGACCATGTCCGACGTCATCGTGGTGATGAACAAGGGGCGGGTGGAACAGAGAGGCGGGCCGGACGAGCTTTATTCACGTCCCCGCAGCCGCTTTGTTGCAGACTTCATCGGCAAGAGCAATTTCCTCGAAGGCAAGGTTCTGTCCATCGACGGTACGGTTGCCACGCTGGACTGGCAGGGCAATACAATCCAGGCCGATGTCAACGGCACAACCCACAAGGCGGGCAGTCAGGTGACCGTCGCCTTGCGGCCCGAAGCGCTCTATTGCACAGGCGAACAGCCGCAGGACCGTTTCGCGCTCAAGGGCCGCATCGGCGCGCGCATCTTCAAGGGCGCGCATACATCGCTCACCGTCACCATCGACAATGGCGCCGATCTCGTCATGCAACTCGATCCGGTCGCGCTCTCGCATATCCATACGGATGATGTCTGGGTGGGCTGGCGCCAGCAGGATGCGGTGTTGTTGGCCGATTGAGGTTCGCGCAGCAGGGCGCTCGTAATTCCGGGGGGCCGCGTTGCGGCGGTCCGGGCAAGATATTTGCAGGAGACAAAGGTCATGACCAACCAACAGCAGGGATCGCTTGCGGCCTTGAACACGCGAGTAAGGCAAGATCTGGCTTTTCTCAACTACCCGGCCGCCAACTGGTCGAAGCCTGTTGAAACGCAGGACGGCGCCGATGTCAGCGATGTCGTCATCATCGGTGGCGGCATGTGCGGCCTCGTTGCATGGCTTGCGCTGACCCGCGCCGGTCTCGCCAACCTGCGCATTGTCGATCGCGCACCGCAGGGGCAGGAAGGGCCATGGGTCACCTATGCCCGCATGGAAACCTTGCGCTCACCCAAAAACCTGCTTGGCCCTGCACTTGGCATGGCTTCACTGACCTTTCGCGCCTGGTATACCGCGATCCGCGGCGAGGAAGCGTGGGAGGCGCTTTATCGCATTCCGCGCCCGATGTGGATGGACTATCTCAAATGGTATCGTGAGGTTCTCAATGTTCCCGTTGAAAACGATACGCATGTGACGCGTGTCATTCCGCGTGAGGATGGCCTGCTGGAATTGGAAATTGCCGGTGGCACAAGGCCATCGATCATAACCCGCAAGCTGGTGCTTGCCACAGGCCGCGATGGGCTGGGCGAACCGACCATTCCCGATTTCATCAAAGGCCTGCAACGCCACAAAAGCTGGGCCCACTCGGCGGACGCCGTGGACTTCACGACGCTGACAGGCAAGCGTGTCGTGGTTATTGGCGTTGGTGCTTCGGCGATGGACAATGCCGCCGAAGCCCTTGAAGCCGGTGCGCAGGAGGTGCGTCTTTTGGCACGCCGCAAGACGATGCCCACCATCAACAAGTTGATGGGCATCGGCTCCTATGGCGTGACCGCCGGTTTTGCAAAGATTGATCCGCAATGGCGCTGGCGACTGATGGACTATTCCACCCGGCAGCAGACCCCCGCGCCGCATGGCTCCACATTGCGCGTCAGCCGCCATGCCAATGCCTTCTTCCACTTCGACTGCGGTATCCGCGAGATGAAGGAGGAGGCTGGTGAGGTGGTTATCACCACCCTGAACGGCCGTGTTTTCCGCACGGATTTCGTCATTCTCGGCACGGGTTTTTCGATCGATCCGGTCAGCAGGCCAGAACTTTCCCCTTATCAGGACAAGATTGCCTGCTGGGATGATCGTTACACGCCGCCTCAGGCGGAGGAAAATCCCGGTCTTGGTCGGTTCCCCTGGCTTGAGGATGATTTCTCCTTCACCGAGAAACAGCCGGGCACGGCCCCGTGGCTCAAGGATATTCACTCTTTCAACTACAGTTCGGCCATCAGCCTCGGCAAGGTAAGCGGAGACATTCCAGCCATCAGCGAAGGCGCCCTGTGGCTGGCGCGCGGTATCGCGGCATCGCTGTTCATCCGCGACATCGACCACCACTGGGAAGCACTCCAGGCCTATGAAAAACCGGAGCTGGACGGCTCTGAATGGACCGATGCCGACGCGCCGGTCACCGCGCAAAAAACTGCCTGAGGAGGGAAACGATGGGTCAGAAGACCGTCTATTATTACCACGCGCTCAGTTCGCCATGGGCCTATCTTGGCTGGCCGCAATTCAAGGCGTTGATTGAAAAGCATGACCTTGACGTCGTTGTACGCCCTACACGGATCGTGCCCGAAAATGGCGGCGTGCCGTTGCGCACCCGCCCACAGCCGCGCCAGGATTACCACGCTGTCGAACTTGACCGCTGGCGCAAGCGGCTGAATATGCCATTGGTGCTGAAGCCGAAATATTACCCCACCAACAACGAATTTTCCGCTCGCATGGTCATTGCCGCCACGACACTCGGCCTGCCCGCACTGGAGCTGAGCCATGGTCTTTTGCGCGCACTCTGGAGCGAGGAACAGGACGTGACCCAGCCCGAAGTGCGCATTGCGGTTGCCGATGCGCTCGGCTTCGATGGAAAGGCGCTTCAGGCCATGGAAGAGGCGCCTGAAGTCATTCAGGCCTGGCATGACAGCAGCGACGAAGCGAAACGACGCGGTGTCTTCGGTACGCCCACCTGGATCTATAACGACGTTCTTTATTGGGGACAGGATCGCTTGAACTTCCTTGATGAAGCACTTTCGGAAAGCTGACAACACCATGACCATTCAACCGACAGTCGATGTGATCGATACCGTTCTGGGACTGGAGAGATTTCCCGATGTCCTGAAATTGCGTGAGCAGCGCGCAAAGATGAAACATCTGACCCAGACAAGCTATATCGCCGCAATTTACCCCACGGAGCCGCGGAATTTCGCCTATGGTTTGCGGGCCGCCTTGGCCGCCCGCATCGCCGGTCTGTGGAAATCGGCTGAGCTGCACGCCCACTATGTCGATCTCTTGAAACAGGAAACGCCGGAGCTTCAGTCCATTGCCGATCCGGCCTTCACGCCTGATGGCGGCGACACACGCCTTGCCACCATTCTCACCCATGTGGATCTGGTGACATTGTCGCCCAAGGAAGCGACCCGCGCCAATATCGAAAAGCTGCAAGCTGCGGGGCTTGATGATGCCGATATCGTCACGCTGGCAGGCATCATCGCCTTCGTCAATTATCAGGTGCTGGTCGTGGCCGGTCTCAAGATGCTGAGGGATAACTGAAATGTCGCAACCCGTCCATGAATTCACCCTCGATGCCCTCGACTGGCACCCTTACGTCAAACCCATCGATCTTGCCGAGGCAACGCCGGCGCAGCTTGGCGCGCTCAATGTGACGCCGTCGAACACCAAGGTTTCAGCCTATGTGCTGGTTTTGGCAAACGACGCGGAAATCCTCAATGAGCGTACACCGCTGTTCAACGACATCATGTACAGCGAAGGTGGCCTGTCGCGCGGCGGGCGTGAGATTGGCGCGCTTGCAGCCTCCTTCGTGAACAAGTGCATCTACTGCGCCGCCGTCCACGCCAATCGCTACATCCAGCTTGAAAAGCGCCCTGAAGTCGTTGGCGAAATCTACGAAAAGGGGCTCGATGCGGATTTGCCGGAGTTTGAACAGGCGCTGTTCAATTTCGGCGTTGATATGACTGCGCATCCCGACAATGTCGGTGTCTACCAGTTTTATCATCTGCGCGAGCACGGGCTTGATGATCTCGAAATCCTCGACCTCATTCATTCCGTCGCGATCTTCGGATGGGCGAACCGTCTGATGCATACGCTCGGTGAGCCGCATCGGAAGGATTGAGTGACAAAGCCCTCCCCGCATGCCAACGCCACGGTCCGGCCTTTCGACATCAGCCATCGCGATGTCCTGAGGATCGCCATTCCGATGATGATCGCCTATCTCTCGACCCCGCTTGTCAGCCTCGTGGCGACGGGCGTGATCGGACAATTGGGCGATGAAACATTGATTGGCGGCGTGGCATTGGCTGCGGTGATATTTGACGTCATCTTCGTGTCGTTCAATTTTCTGCGCGCCGCGACCGCCGGTTTCACGGCGCAGGCCATTGGTGCGGCTGATCCGCGCGAAGAACAGCGTATGCTGGCGAGTGGCCTGGCCATTGCACTGGCCGGCGGCCTTCTTCTTCTTGTGCTGCAAAAGCCGATTGGCGAACTTGGGCTGGCAGCGATGGGAGCCGATGGCCCCATCGCCAGCGCGGCCTCGACCTATTTCTACTGGCGCATCTGGTCTGCGCCGTTCGTCCTGTTCAATTTTGTGGTGTTCGGCTGGATTATCGGACGTGGCGAAGCATTGTGGGGCATGGTTCTGCAGACATTGCTCAATGGTCTGAATGCAGCGCTCGCCTTTTATTGGGTGATGGTGGCGGGATGGGGGCTGGAAGGCGTTGCCGTTGCATCGCTGGTTGCCGAGGCCGTTACCGCGCTGGTCGGGTTTTATCTCATCGTCAGGAAAACCGATGCTGCCGCCTGGACCCTGCCCGATCTCGCGGCCTTCCGCCGAGCCTTTTCGGTCAATGGCGATATGATGATCCGCTCATTCGCATTGCTGATCGGCCTGTCATTCTTTACGCGCCAAAGCGGAATGCTGGGCATCGAGATCCTTGCGGCCAACACCATTCTGCTGCGGTTTTATTTCTTTGGCGTGGCGTTCCTCGACGGGGTGGCAACGGCTGCCGAACAGCTGGCGGGACGTGCAGTCGGTGCCCGTTATCGCCCGGCTTTCGACCAAACCGTGCGGCTGACGACGCTGTGGGGTTTTGTCTTTGCAGTGCTGGTCTCGCTCACATTTTATCTGGCTGGTCACTGGGTCATCGATATTACCTCGCCGACACAAGCCGTCTCTGGTCTCGCCGACAGATACTTGCCCTGGGTGGTTGCCCTGCCCGTCTTCGGGATCATCGCTTATCAGATGGATGGCGTTTACATCGGCGCGACCTGGTCAAAACAGATGCGCAATCTCATGGTGGGATCGCTGCTATTCTATTTCGCTGCCTGGGCCATTTTACAGCCGCTTTTTGGCAATGACGGCCTTTGGATTTCAATGGTCCTGTTCCAGAGCGCGCGCAGCGTTGCATTCCGCCTCATGCTCCCCAGACTGGCTGATCGAACATTCGCTCTTTAAGCGTCGCGTGTTTTGTGCCGTCTCTGCCCGCCGTCTCTCACGCGAAGAATGGCCAGTAGGGCAGGGGATGCGCAAGATTGGTCGTTGCAAACGGCCATCTGATCACCGAATTCAGTTTTCAACCGTTTGTCGCGAAAGCCTTCGATCAGCTGCTTTGACTGCGGCTTGTCCTTGTCGATCATCTGTTCCCCGCGGGGAACAAGGGTTGCTTTCGCACCATGAGGCCAAAAGTTCCCCGCGGGGAACCACCTTCATTGTCGACGGATATGAAACGATCTGTGAATCAAGCCGTTAGGCGCCAAAACACCCTCTTTGCGCAATTTGCCGCTATCTGCGAATCGATATAGGTTCCGTAACTACGCTAAAACCAAAAACTATCGATTTTTTGCGAAACAACACACCGGTTAAAGGTTTGTTAACCATGCAGGCGCTTAGTTGGATGAAAGAGATGAGGAAAGAATCGTGAACCGACATCTAAGCAGCCTGGATTTTATGCAGGAGTTTTCCAGCAAGCTGGAGCTTGCGCTGCAAAATCTATCGATCGCCCAATATCCGCCAGACGCAAGACGAGAGATGAGGAAGTTCTCTTCATCTGAGGTCGCCTCACTGCTCGACGTGTCTGAGGCATACATTCGACAGATCGTCATGAAAGACAAGGGGCCGTCGCCGGAGATTACCTCCAATGGTCGGCGCATGTATTCGCTGGAGCAAATTCTTGAGTTGAGAATGGCGCTGGCCGAGAAGGGCCGGAAAAAATGGATGAACCCACGCCGCACGGGCGATGAGGAATGCCAGATCATTGCCGTGACGAATTTCAAGGGCGGATCGAGCAAAACATCAACCACCATTCACCTCGGCCATTATCTGGCGTTGAAGGGTTACCGCGTGTTGGCGGTGGATCTCGATCCACAGGCATCGCTGACGAGCCTGCATGGCAACCTTCCGGATTTTGACCCCAGACAAGACGATACGCTGTATGCGGCAATTCGGTTTGACGAGCCACGTCCGACCGCTGAATTGATCCACAAGACACATATTCCCGGATTTGATGTTATCTGCGCCGGCCTTGAGCTGACGGAGTTTGAAACGGCTGTTGCGCTTGAAATGCGTAACAATGGAGGAACAAGCTTCCTGTTGCGGGTTTCGCAGGCACTTGAGCAGGTGGCAGGGGACTATGATGTCATCCTGATGGATTCAGCGCCGTCGCTGAACTTCCTGACACTGTCGTCGCTGACCGCAGCCACCGGCGTGATCATCCCGGTTCCGGCCCATATGCTGGATGTGGATTCAACCGGCAAGTTCCTGGAACTGGCAGGGTCCTACATGCAGATCCTGAGCGACATGGGTGCTGCGTCGCGTTGGGACTTTGCCAAGTTTATCGTCACCAAATTCGAACCCAATGACCATCCGCAGGCAAATATGACCGCGTTGATGCGCCAGGTGTTTGGCGAAGATCTGCTTTTGAACATGGTGATGAAATCGGCCGCCGTTGCTGACGCGCTGACGTGGAAGCAAAGTCTCTACGAGGTACAGCGGTCGCGTTTTTCCGCACCAAAGACCTACGACCGGGCGATGGAATCGCTCAATGCCGCCAATGATGAAATCGAAAAACTCCTTTGGACTGCATGGGGGCGTGAATGAGCAGAAAAGATTCCCGCGGTTTGTTTGCAAACGTCCTGGCGCAGCAAGCGGCCTCCGCCCCACAGAGCACCAAAACCGCATCTCCGCACCTGATGAAGGTCGCGGCCGGAGTGCGCCAGATACAGGAGAGGGGAGAGGCCCTCGACAAGCTGCTGGCTGAAGGCGACAGGATCGTTGAGGTCGATGCCGATGATGTTGCCCCGTCGTCACTGCAGGACCGTTTTGACGGTTCCTATTCCGACGCGGCCATCGATGAAATCGTACAGTCGATGACGGAGCGTGGACAAATCGTGCCGGGCATGGTGCGCCCGACAAAATCCGGCTCCAAGCCCTATCAAATCGTGTTCGGTCGTCGCCGTTTGGCCGCAGCCAAGCGGCTTGGCGTTAAGTTCCGCGCGATTGTGCGTGAGCTGACCGATGAACAGGCCGTTGTTTTTCAGGGTGAAGAAAACACCAACCGGAACGATCTGTCCTATATTGAAAAATGCGTTTTCGCGCAGCTGCAGGAGCAGGCCGGTTACGGCAGGGATACGATCATTGCATCTCTGGCCACTGGTAAATCTCACGTGTCCGAGATGTTGCGCGTCGCAGCCACGATACCGCGCGACACACTGACACTTATTGGTCGCTCACCTGACATTGGCCGGCGTCGCTGGATGGAGTTCAGTGAGTTGTGGGCTGCAAGAAACGACGCATGGGATGTCGTGCGCGAGGCGCTGCACAACACCGGTGTCAATGACAGCGAGCGATTTGCCGTGGCATTGACCGCCCTCAAATCGGCAAATGTTTCAACACGCAGCCAAAGTGCGTCAGACCGGCATGAGATTTCGGCAAACGGACTTGTGTTGGCAACCATCGATCATGCAAAGGCAGGAGCCAAGCTGAACTTTACCAAAGCGGTTTCCAGGGAGTTCGTTGAATTCCTGGGCGACCGCCTGCCTGCGCTGCATGCCGAGTACCAAGAACAGATCAAATCAGGCTTGAAAGGATAACAAGCAAAAGAAAAAGGCCCCCAAACGTTTCCGTCGTGGAAGCCCTTCTCATATCCTTAAGCAAGACAGAGAATCGCATTTTCACGAATCACAGTCAAGAGTCTTTGGCATCGTTTTGGTGAGCAGATTTCTTTTGCCTTTTAGAAGGTGAAACGAAAATGCAGATCGGAAATGTGACGACGCCCTTCGGGCGGCGGCCGATGTCGCTTGCGCTCGTGAAACGTCAACTCGATGTCAAAGAGGTCAAGGCTGGCAAGTCAGTTGAAAAATGGAAAGTCTTTCGCGACGTTGCGGAAGCCAGGGAGGAACTGGGCCTTCAGTCCAATAGCCTTGCCGTTTTGGATGCGCTGCTCAGCTTTTATCCTGACAACACGCTGAACCAGGACGCGCAACTGGTGGTCTTTCCATCGAATGCGCAGTTGATCCTGCGTGCGCATGGCATGGCGGGCGCTACGCTTCGTCGTCATCTGGCGATGCTGGTGGAAGCCGGCCTCATTCTGCGCAAGGACAGTGCCAACGGAAAACGTTATGCGCGTAAAAACAACCGGGGTGAGATTGAAAACGCCTTTGGTTTCGATCTGTCACCGCTGTTGGCTCGCTCTGAAGAGCTTGCACACATGGCACAACAGGTTGTTGCGGCGCGATCTGAATTCCGCAAGGCCAAGGAAAACCTCACAATCTGCCGGCGCGATGTTCGCAAGCTGATCTCTGCAGCGATCGAGGAGGGGGCTGATGGCGATTGGGCCGCTATTGAAGACGTCTATATCAGGCTTGTTGCGCGCATTCCCCGTTCACCATCCCTTGCAGACTTCGGCAATATCCTCGATGAAATGGAGCTTTTGCGCGAAGAGGTCCTTAATCAATTGGATCTCAAGACAAATTCAGATTTTAATAGCACCAATGATGCTCATATTGAGCAGCACAAACAGAATTCAAATCCCGACTCTATCCATGAACTTGAACCTCGCTCAGAAAAAGAGCAGGGCGCAAAGTCGGCGAAACCCAATCCACCAAGCAGTGAGACAGTTAGGGCATTTCCGCTTGGTGTTGTGCTGAAAGCCTGCCCACAGATCGCCGATTACGGGCCGGGTGGTTCCGTGGCGAGCTGGCGCGACCTGATGGCGGCCGCCGTGGTTGTCAGATCGATGCTTGGCGTCAGCCCGTCCGCCTATCAGGACGCCTGCGACATCATGGGGCCGGAAAACTCGGCCATTGCGATTGCGTGTATTCTGGAAAGGGCAGGGCACATCTCGTCGGCCGGCGGTTATCTGCGTGATCTCACCAGACGAACGGAACGCGGCGAGTTTTCGCTTGGGCCGATGGTCATGGCGCTGTTGCGCACCAACGGTCATACGACGGTGAGGGCGGTGTGAGATACGCGCTGAGATCGCTTGGGGCACCTGGTGCAAGCGGCATCGGACCTCGCGCTTCCATCGCATCGGCACTAGCGTGCGGTGGATGAGGGACGTGTGACGAGCCAAGCTGAACCGGTGCAATGGCAGCTTGCACTTCGCTGCAAGATTTGCCGTCAGGTTGTTGTGGTGGCGTTTCTCGGCTAATGGCCCGAAACATTGCATCTGTATTGTGTGGCTATGGGGTGACCATGATAGTTCAAATAATTTTGCCTGTCGTTCTGGCTGCGATTATGTTTTCGCTCGGACTTGGACTGCGTTTCGCTGACTTCTGGCGGATCGCGACACAGCCCAGAGCCTTTGCAGTTGGCGCTTTCAATCAAATGGTGATCGTTCCGCTCGTGGCTTTCTGTATTGCCATGGTGTTCGCCCTGCCAGCAGAACTGGCCCTCGGTGTCATGATCCTCGCGGCCTGCCCAGGGGGGATTCTGTCCAACTCGGCCTGTCGATATGCCGAGGGCGGTATTGCCAAGTTGTTTGAGCTTGGGAGTAACGGTCCGGATGAGGACAAATCAGGCGGTCATTTCAGCAGTGTAGTCTGCCCACAGGCAGAATGCGTCAGCCCTCGCGTGGCGGTATGAAATGGCGGTGAGGTTGTAACGGCGTGGGCGGAAGATCGTGTTGATTTGGTCATGGGCTGACAGAAAACGTTGCGCCTGGCGAGGCGATTTGAAACGCCCCATGATCTTCGCGCGTTTCCGTGTCTGGCGATGCGAATTTTCAATTCTGTTGTTCAGGCCCTTGTGCGCCCGATGATCGGCACTCGGCGCGATGGCCTGTATCGGCTTGACGTAGCTGCCGAGCTTGTCCGTCACGACGACGCGCGGCTCGCCAAATTGCCTGACCAGCCTGGAGAAGAAGCGCCTGGCGGCCTTGGTGTTGCGACGTTGCTGAACCAGGATGTCGAGTACATCACCGTCAGCATCGATTGCCCGCCAGAGCCAGAATTTCTTGCCGCCGATCACAATGACAGCCTCATCCATGTGCCACTTGTCATTCGGCGTTGGCCGGCCCCGGCGAATGCAGCTGGCAAAATGGCGGCCAAAGCGATTGATCCACAGTCGAACAGTTTCTCGGCTGACGATCACGCCGCGCTCCGCGAGCAGGTCTTCCACATCGGCCGTGCTCAAAGCAAACCGGTGATAAGCCCAAACCGCGTATGCCACGATCTCACGTGGAAAACGAAAACCCTTCAACCGGGGAAAAGCGCTCGGCAATTTCATCGCGCCTCGATACCTGAGACGCATGCCTCAAACAACTTGGCAATACCCTTCAGATACCGGTGGCTCCTGCCGGCAAGGCTAACTGGCTGCGCAGGAGTGCTTCGGCGCTTTTCCAGAAATTCTTGACGAGTTTGCTCTGGCTCCCGAGATGACGATAGAGGCGGATCTCCAGATCCATCGTCCAGTCTGTCGTGGCTGATGCGTTCACAAGCAGACCTGCATCCAGCTCCGCCTGAATGAGGCTCTGCGGCAGCCAACATAAACCCGCCCCGGTGAGGGCAACGGTCTTCAGGCCCGCGCTGATCGCATTTTCATGAACCTGCCGTCGGAGAAATTGCGGGCGTTCCGCAAAGAGACGACCGAGCGCAACACCAAAGAACGAACTGAAGCCGTAGCTGAGATAGGGCACGGAAATGCCCTCTTTCACGGCCCGGTCAAGAAGGCTTTCTCCGGGCACCCAACGATCGCGCTGCAACCTGACCTCGGGCGCGACAACGGGCATAAGCCGGTCGCTGCCGACCGACAGATAGTCAAAGCGTTCCCGATCCAGATGGAAAGGAACACGGGGATGGGCGTAGGTCAGGAAGAAATCCGCTTCGCCATCGACCAAGGTCGCAAGATTGGCCTCAATGCCACCCCGATCGGGAATGAGACTGATGCGGATATCGGGCATCTCCTGTTCCAGGAGCTGCAGCCATGCCGGCACGAACGTCACTGTCAGGGTGTGAAGCGCGGCAAACCGGGCCATGCCGGACTCCGAGGTTGGCCGCAAGGCTTCCTGTGCCGCATAGAGCGCCCTGATGGTGTCGCGCGCCAGAGGCAGGAAGTTGCGGCCGGCCGGCGTCAGTTCCGCCGGCATCGTTCCGCGATTGATCAGCGGCGCTCCGAGCCAGACTTCCAACTGCTTGATTCTCCGGCTGAATGCCGGCTGTGTGACGTTTCGCAACTCCGCCGATCGCGAAAAACTGGAGGTATCCGCAAGCGTCACGAAATCCTCCAACCACTTCAATTCCATTGCATATCACTCCGGGCCGCGAAGGAGAGTTTTGACGGCGATGACACTACATAACATTTTGATTTAGCGACGTTATGCATTTTTTGCATGATTTTCTGTTTAAACCGAATTGGCCAAGCCCGCCATCGCACTCCAAAGTCGCCGCCAACCAAAGAGTTGCAGGACCGGAGTTGGGAATTGAGCAGGATTGTATATTGCGCAGGTCAGTTCGTGCAGGAGGATCAGGCTCATGTCAGCCTGTTCGATCGCGGCTTTCTTTTCGGGGATGGCGTATACGAAGTGACGGCGGTCATTGGCGGCAGGCTGATCGATAACGACCTGCATCTCGCCCGTTTAAAGAGATCGCTGGGGGAACTTGCGATCCCCATGCCGGCTTCTCTCGAGCAGATAGAGTTTCTGCAGCAAGACCTGATTGCGAAGAACGGCCTGACCGAGGGCACCGTCTACCTTCAGGCCACGCGTGGCCAAGCCGATCGCGACTTTCTCTACCCCGACGGAATGCAAACGACACTCGTCGGCTTTACCCAGGCAAAAAAGCTTCTCGGCACCAAGGCGCAGGAAGACGGGATCGCCGTGGCCCTCGCCCCGGATCCCCGCTGGGCACGTCGCGACATCAAGACGGTCATGCTTCTCGGCCAGGTGCTGGCAAAGCGCGACGCCCGCGCGGCGGGGTTTGCCGACGTCTGGCTGACGCAGGAGGACCACATCACCGAGGGGGCCTCCTCCACCGCCTACATCGTCACCGGAGACAACCGGATCCTGACGCGCGGCAATTCCCGGATGATCCTGCCGGGCTGCACTCGGCAAGCTCTTCTGAGGCTGTGCAATCAGCATGGCCTGACTTTCGAGGAACGCAGTTTCACGCAGGCCGAAGCCGAAGGCGCAGTCGAAGCCTTCCAGACATCCGCATCCAGCCTCGTCACTCCGGTCATACGGATAGGAGACGTGGTGATCGGCGACGGAAATCCGGGGCCGCTGACGCGCCTGTTGCAATCCTATTACCTCGAAGCCGCAGGAGTGACCAAAGCAACATCCCACTGAACTTCAAAGACCAACAACAACCAGAAAACCAACAGAGGAAGAACGTATGAAACACAAATTCAAATTCATGGGCGTCGCGCTCGGCGCACTGACGGCATTCGGGGCACCTGCCCTTGCAACCGAGGGCTATGGCGACTGCAAGCTGTTCGGCAAGCAGGGAACGGAAAAGACCGAGACCGCAGTTCCCGGCCAGTTCACTGTCATCATCAACCTGCCCGCCGTCGGCGAATTCAACGGCGATACGCCGGAGAGCATCACCAGCGGCCGGGAATTCTGCATGGCGGTGAACATTGCTTACCGCCTAGGCATCGATAAGGTCGTGCTGAAGAACGCTTCGTTCGATTCCATCGTTGCAGGACAGAACAAGGACTTCGACATCGCGCTTGCGCTTATCTCGGTCACGGAACCGCGCAAGAAGGTCGTCGACTTTTCGACACCCTACGCTCATGGAGCCTTCGGCCTTGCGACCCGCAGCGATGCCTCCATCGATGAAGCCGGCGTGAAGACGGCGAAGCTCGGCACCCAGGCCGGCACGATCATGGTGCAGTGGGCGCAGGACACCCTGCCCGAGACGAAGCTCTCGGTATTCGACGATACCGGCGCCATGTTCACCGCGCTTGCGGCCGGCAACGTCGATGTCGTCATGACCGACCTTTCCGTCGTACTGGGCCAGGTCTCCAATTCCGGTGGAAAGCTCAAGGTCGTGGGCCAGTATCCGAGCGGTCGCGATACCGCCGGTATCTACCCGAAGGGATCCGTGGAAAAGCCCGTCATCGACAAGATCATCGCCGACATGGATAAAGAAGGAACGCTGAAGGCGCTGGAGACTGAATATCTCGCTCCCGCCTGGGGCGGTCTGACGCCCGAAGGTGTTCCTGTCTGGAAAAACTGATCCAATGAATGAAACTCTCGTCTCCGAGACGAAAAGCGAAACCGGGCACGCGACACAGCGTGCCCGGAGTGCCGCACGGACCTATAGCACCCGTTCCGGGCTGACGTTCCTGGCCGCCGCCGCTACTTTCGTCATCGTCGCCGTCTCGGCGCAGCATCTGGGCAGCTACGCCGTAACGCAAGGCGTATCCCGGATCACCGCCGCGGTCCCGGGTGTCGTCGTGGCGATTGCCTCGGCCCTGGTGCTCCTGACGGCGGGCCGCGCTTTCGCGCGGTCCATCATGGCCTCTCGCAGCACCGACCTTCATGCCGCGCGCGCACTGGGTGCCGATGCCTCGCTTGGGTCGTGGAGAGCCCTGTCCTGGACAGGCGCTTTGTTGATCGTCACGGCGCTGGCCTGGTTCATGGCGGTCAACGACGCCGCCGTCAGCCGCACTTTCTTCGACCTCGCATTGATTCAGAGTTCCGCCGGCAAGGTGATCTGGGCCTTCGGCACGAACGTCACCATATTCGTCGTCTCGGCGGTCCTGATATTGATCTGGTCCCTGCTGGTGGCCATCGCCCGCACGCTGCCCGGCGAGGCAGGTCGCCCGCTTCGCTTCCTGGCAATCGCCTATGGCGATCTGTTCCGGGGCCTGCCGGCAATCATCACGATCTATCTGATCGGCTTCGGCCTGCCGCTGACGGATCTGCCGATCCTTTCGGATCTTTCCTCGACGTCCTACGCCATCATAGCGCTGACCCTGACCTATGGCGCCTACACGTCTGAAGTCTATCGCGCCGGCATCGAGGGCATACATCACAGCCAGGTCGCGGCTGCCCGCTCGCTTGGCCTCAGCCACGCAAAGACCATGCGCTATGTGGTGGTTCCGCTTGCGATCAGGAACATCATTCCGCCATTGATGAACAATTGCATCAGCCTTCAGAAGGATACGGCTCTGGTGGCGATCATCGGCACGATCGATGCGTTCAACCAGTCGAAGATCATCGCCGCGAACAACTTCAACCTCTCCGCGGTCACCACCGTCGCGATCCTCTTCATCGTCATCACAATCCCGCAGGCACGACTGGTCGACAGATTGATTGATCGCGACCGTCGCCGTATGCGGGCAGGGGGCTGAAACTCATGGCAATTCTGGAAATCGATCATGTAACCAAGCACTACGGGACATTCGAGGTCATCTCGGATCTCTCGCTCAGTGTCGAGGAACATGAAGTGATCTGCCTGATCGGCCCTTCCGGCTGCGGGAAATCGACGCTGTTGCGTTGCATGAACCGTCTCGAGGAGATTTCCTCGGGCGAGATCCGCATCCATGGCGACCGGATCACGGGACCGGGCGTCGACCTCGATCGCCTGCGGCGCGACATCGGGATCGTGTTTCAGGGGTACAACCTGTTCCCGCATATGACGGTACTCGAGAACACCATACTGGCTCCGACGAAGGTGCTGGGAATGCCACGGCGCGAAGCCGAGGAAAAGGCAATGGCCTTTCTCAGCCGCATCGGCCTGGCGCACAAGTCGGGGGATTATCCGGACCGGTTGTCGGGAGGACAGCAACAGCGGGTCGCAATCGTCAGGGCACTGATGATGAACCCGATGGTTCTTCTTCTCGACGAGATCACATCCGCCCTGGACCCGGAACTGGTGTCGGAAGTACTGGACATCGTGCGCGACCTTGCGGAACGGGGCATGACTATGCTTCTGGCCACCCATGAGATGGGCTTTGCCCGCGAGGTGGCCAACCGGATCTGCTTCCTCCAGTCCGGCAAGGTTTATGAGCAGGGGCCGCCATCGGAAATTTTCGGCAACCCGCAGGGCGAGCGCACACAGGCTTTCCTGCGCAGTCTGAAAAAGGCCGGACGGCTATAAAGGAAGGACGTCACATGACGACAGCGCGCCAGCTGGGCTTGTGGGCGGAAGGCAAGAACAGTCTCCCGCCGGGTGAACACAACGCGATCACGGACGTGCCCGGTGTCCGGGTTGGGCATCGAACGCTTTCTGGTGACGGATTGGCGACCGGGGTGACGGCCGTCATCCCGCATGCCGGCGATCTGTTTCGCCAGAAGGTGCGGGCCGCTGTCGAGGTGATCAACGGCTTTGGCAAATCCGCCGGGCTTGTGCAGATCGCGGAATTGGGAACCATCGAAACCCCGATCCTGCTTACCAACACATTCGGTGTCGCGGCATGCACCGAGGCCCTGATCCGCCGCGCCATTGCCGACAATCCCGCAATCGGCCGCGAGACTTCGACGGTCAATCCCGTGGTTTGCGAATGCAATGACGGTACGATCAACGATATACAGGCGCTTGCGGTGACGCCGGACGACGCGTTTGCCGCTCTGGCGGCGGCCGCCTCCGGCCATGTCGAACAGGGTTCCGTCGGGGCGGGTCGCGGCATGACGGCCTTCGGTTTCAAGGGCGGAATAGGCAGCGCCTCACGACGCATGCATATCGCTGCCAAGGATTTCACGCTTGGTGCGCTGGTTCTGGCAAATTTCGGACGGGCCGGCGATCTGGTCCTGCCTAACGGACGTCGCCCCGATCCGGGTAGTGTGAGCCACGCCGAAAAAGGATCGGTGATCGTCGTTCTGGCAACGGATCTCCCCCTTGGCGATCGCCAGCTCCAACGGGTCGCCCGTCGCGCCGGAGCGGGACTTGCAAGACTTGGCGCCTTCTGGGGGCATGGTTCCGGAGACATCATTCTGGCATTCACCACTGCGGATCAGATAGCCCACGACGCACCAGCCTTCCGGTCGATGACCTGCATTGACGATAACCTGATCGATATCCCGTTCCGGGCTACCGTCGAAGCGACACAGGAGGCTGTCCTGAATGCCCTGTGTGCCGCGCCGCGGGAGACCGGCCGGACAGGAAAGCATTATCCGTCGCTGGCGGACTGGGCCAAGGAGAACGCATTGTGAAGATCTTTCTGTCTGCCGACATCGAGGGTACCGCCGGGATCGCCCATTGGGACGAAGCCGAGCGAACCCATGCCGATTATGCAGAGTTCCGCAGCCTGATGACCGCCGAAGTCGTTGCCGCCTGCGAGGGCGCCCGTGCCGCCGGCGCGACCGAAGTCGTCATCAAGGATGCCCATGACAGCGGCCGGAACCTGATCCTGGATCGCCTGCCGGACTATGCGCGTATCATGCGGGGATGGTCTGGCCATCCCGACGGGATGATGTTCGGCCTCGGCCCGGATTTTGCCGCGGCCATCTATACGGGCTATCACGCCAAGTCCGGATCGGAAGCCAATCCGCTGGCCCATACGACAACCCTGCGCATATCGCGGCTTCTCCTGAACGGCGAGGTGGCTTCCGAGTTCACATTCAACGCTCTCTGCGCCGCGGGCTACGGTGTTCCTTCGGTTTTCCTGTCCGGTGATGCCGAGATATGCGAGGACGCGCGTCAACTGGCGCCGGGCTTGCACACGGTATCGACAATCGAGGGCTTTGGACGTGCCTCTCTCTCGATCACACCGAGCCGTGCCTGTTCGGCCATCCGGGAAGGGGTAGCCGCCGCATTGTCCGCCATGCAGCCGGCATCCGTCCCGCCATTGGAAGGGCCGTTCGAAATCGCCATCGAGTTCTCGAACCCGACGGACGCCTGGCGGGCCGCATGGTATCCGGGTGCCGAGGCGCAAGGCTCCAGAACGGTGGTGTTCAAGTCGCAGGATTTCTTCGAGATCCAGAGAGCATTGCGATTTCTGACAGCATAACGAAGGACTTCATCGAAGCGATACACTTCGTCGGTGCGTCGGTCCCGACGCTGGAGGGGCTTGTCGCAAACCTCTTAGAAGGCTGAGACTACACAGCACACTGTGGTATTTTCACGCTTTGTTAACCTTTTGAAGCCCGAGGAGGCGCGCGAGCAGATCATTCTGATCGTTGACGGTCCACTCCCCGGAAAAGCCAAAGCCTTTCCGCAGCCACAGCATCGCCTCGAACCCGGCGATTGTTCGACGCGCGGTTTTGAAAGATTGGAATCCGCCGATTCTCGGCATGTTCTTCTTCACGCGGAAATGGTCACTTTCGATGCCTTGCTGGAGATGCTTGGTGACATAATGAACGGGATCAGGCTGAAGCAGCCCATCGCCAACCGATGTTTTAATCGCGGATGGGAACGTATTGGCGCCATCGGTGCCGATCTTCCCCGGCGAGAGCAGCGGCTCATCTTTAAGCATTTTACGGAAGAAGCGCTTAGCAGCATTCAGATCGCGCTTTGCGGTGAGTAGGAAGTCGATCGGGTTTCCGTATTTGTCGACAGCGCGGTACAGGTATCGCCACTTGCCGCGAATTTTGACGTAGGTCTCGTCAATCCTGGCTGAGCCACAATGCAGTCGGCGAAACTGGCGCAGCCGTTTCTCGATGACAGGCGCATAGGCAAGGACCCAGCGGTTGATCGTGCTGTGGTCCACTTCGAAGCCGCGCTCGCGGAAAATCTCTTCCAGGTCGCGATAGCTCAGCGGATAGCGCAGATACCATGTCACCGCCTGAAGGATGAGCCACGCCTCGAAATGCCGCCCTTTGAAATCATCTTTCGATTGGCGCTTCAGCTTTTCGGCAATCGCATTCAGAATCATGGCTACGCTCCGCTACATCGGGAGCGGAATTTCCCCAAGCTTGGTGAACAGCCCGTTAAACGCAGAAAATTGCGACAAGCCCTTGTCTCGAACATCGTCTATGGATCTCCGTCGCGAGCGTGCTCTCGATCAGGGCGTGTGCTTCACGGAGCATCATGATTGCACTGGAAAATCGCCGTCGTTGGGCAAGCCTCGCGTGAATCAATGGCCAGATATCGTTGTCGACAATTAACCGATGCGCAATGTGCCTGCCTTATCGAACAGACCGATCCGTTAGGGGAGGCATCGAATGCGCGTCGTTGATTTTTTCTGTGGTGCCGGCGGAATGAGCTGCGGGCTTTACCAGGCCGGCATGAAGCCGGTCGCGGGTTTTGACATCTCGGAGGCTGCTCTGGCGGTTTACGCTCAAAACCTGTGGGTCGATCATGGCCGGATGGGTAGCATCTCGGATTTTGCAAAGATCGTGCCCCAACTGCTCCGGCTGAAGCCGACCCTGATTGCCGGCGGGCCGCCATGCCAGGATTTTTCGGCGGCAGGCCAGCGCACGGAGGGAGAGCGAGCCGATCGGACCCGCGATTTCGCCTACGCGATCGCTCTGGTCCAACCTGAATGGTTCATCTTCGAAAACGTCAAGGAGGCACCGGATTCGAACTCCTACCGCGATGCCCGGATTGTGTGGAAGGCGCATGGCTACGGGCTGACGGAAGTCCAGCTCGACGCCTCCCATTACGGTGTCCCGCAGAGACGCAGAAGGTTCTTCTGTATCGGCCGCAAGCACGAGGTCGACGGCTTTCTCGAACAGGATATTCTCGCCGCCGCATCAGCAAGACCGATGACGCTAAAGGATGCATTCGGCGATCGGGTCGCCGATGCCATCTATGTCTATCCGCGCAGCCTCGAGCGCCGGCGGCTGTGGGAAACGTCAGAACCCGGTCCGACGGTGCGCAGCACCTATGCTCGCGGCAAGCCGAGGCACTACAAGGGACATCCGAAGGACGCCGCGGGTGAAGTGACCTATCTCGACCGCCAGATGGTTGCCGATATTCAGGGGTTCCCGCCGGAATGGGACTGGTCGGGCCAGAAGGCGGCGGACGTCAACCTGATGATCGCCAATGCGGTTCCACCGCCGCTTGCCAGGGCGCTCGGGCAGGTGATCATGGCCCGCCACGACGGCAAAAGCGTGCCGCCGATGGCGGAAGGTTTTCCGGAATATCTTGCTGCGCAGGGTCTGGAGGATGCTTCGGTTCGCAACGTCGTGTCACGCCTCAAGCGGGCGCGCAATCTGCTGAACGGCCGAGACTATGCCGACATCGAGCTTGCGGTCAGGGAGATCGAGAAGGCGCCGGGATTTGAACGACTGGGCACCAAACAGCGGAGCGACCTTCGTTCCGCCCTCAGGCTCTATGCCGAATTTACCCGCAAGCCCGACGGGCCAAGGGAAAGCCCAAGAGCGATGTGGACGCGCGTGCGTATGGAGAAACGCACCCTTTCTCCGGCCGGTTATATGGCTCGGATCAGACCCAGCCATCTGCCGCATGCCCGCAAGATCACGTTAGACGGCGGCTCCGGCTGGCGGTCTGCTGATATCGATCACGACGATGACGCCTTACGAGAACGGGAAGATAGCTGAACCGCTCCTAAGGCTGCAGGCAGCGTCCGCATGGATCGACATCGCCGACGGCGTAGTCATCAAGCAGCCGCCTCTACCGGCTTTCGATGCATTCGATTCAAAACCATGAAGTAATGGGGGGAGGGGGATCCGCCTACTGCAGTTTGTGACCGGCACCTGTGACGTCGCTGACCTTCGCGAGATCCGATCGCCGCGTCATCCGGCGCATGAGTTCAGTATTGGCCTCGCGCTTGTCGAAGCCCTGATCGACCAACAGCTTCTGGGCGCCCATGACAATATCCCGCAGCGTGAAGCGATCCTGTTCGTCGCCATGCAGGTCAGCCGTGAGGAAGGCGGCGACAGAGGCCGCGACCGCACGATCGATCACCGATGCTTCCGGCCGGCCTGCAATCCGGCGTCGCTCACGCCACCGCTCGGTGCGAAGGCGGTTCCGCTCGTTGGTCGGATTTTTCGGTCTGGGCATGGGGATTTCTCCGTTTGATCGCCTCCGATGGCATCACTACGGGACGCAAGTCACAAACAACGCCCCGTCACTACCCAAAATAATTTGCAGCAAATCGAGATGAGTTGCCGGGAAGTGTTCACGCCCTTCCCGCAAGTGCTGCCACAGGCCCGCAAGGCTCATCCTTCCGCCTCTCCACTGCCACCACGATCAGCATGCTCAGTTCGCGGCGACGCCGTGACGAAGGCGCGGAACGCGGCAGCCTCCCTGTCGATCAGATCGGTAAAGTTACGCGGTACCGACGAATGCGGAGGATGCCCGTCCATAAGCGCCTTGTTGACCGCCCAGACCCAGACCTGAATGGTGGCCAGGTTCTCGAAAGCTGGCGGCTGCAACCTGGCAAGCAACAGGCTTTTTTCGACCTCGGGCGGCAATCCGAACCAGAAGCTGTATTCATCGGCGGCCTCACTCAGCTCCTCGTCCGAGGGCATCGACGTTCTGAGGGCGACCTCGGCCCCGGTCCGGCTGACCCGGATGCACAGCCGGCCACCCTGCGGATCGGATGCCGGAACTTCGAGAGCCTCGACCTGTCGGGGTAATTCGCTGGCGATGCGGGTTCCAAAGACAAAGACGACGTCGGCAATCGCGCTGGCCAGGTGGTGAATTTTCTCGGGCGATCGGGTGGCGGTTGCTGTCCGCGGCATGGATGGCTCCTGTTCTGTGAGGGAATAATGCGAATTTGGCGCGACCGAATACGAAACTCGGTCAGGCTGCTGCGGAATTCGAAGCCGGCACTGCGGGATTGCCGGTGACGGGAGATGTTTCCTCGGCAACCTCCGAGCACGTCGCTTTCTGGACGATCTGCAAGACCGGATCTTCGTCACCAAGCTCCCAATCGCTACCTTCAAGGACATGGCGAACCATCGTCCCGGCGCCGTCGATGACCCCGGCATATTCCAGCCGCAAACCAAAGTAATAAGCTTTCTCGACCGCGTGGGCGACATGCGTCGTCTCTGTGGCAAACAGGGAAGGGGCGGTGAGGATCGACACCTCTGTCAGGAGGTTATCAAGATACCCCAGCAATTGCGGGCGGATTTCCAGGATCGCTTCGCTCAGGTCCAGACCATCGCTAGGCTTTTCGAGAGCCAGCTCGAATGCTTCCCGGATCCCGAGTTCGCGGCGATGCCAGACATCTCTGTCATAGAGATGCTGCCGCTCGAGATGATCGAGCCAGATGTCGGACTCACTATCGTCACCCCATGCATGAACGCAGGTGCCATCGCATCTGTTGGTAAACTCCCGCCATGACTGGCAGGTGAGTTCCTCCTCAGCGATTTCGAGAGAGTTGTCGGGGTTTTCCTCTTTCCTTTGCGCGATGAAGGCAACCGCTTCGTCATATTCAAGCGCACGCGCAACCGGGTGATAGTCGTTGGAATTCTGAATCTTATAGAGCATCTTCTACCCTTTCAGGCTGATGGAAATCCGAGAGCGGGGCAGGCATGCCGCGCGTGTGGAAGGACTTCTGGCCACTGATACTGAAAAGGCTGTCCGGCTTATGGACGGGGCGCAAGCGGGGCAGGGCGGAAAAATCGCCAACGCCGATTCTGCTGTCACCGGCCCGAAACAATCCACCGAGCAGCCGAGGAGAGGGGACAAGCCGACTGTGGGTCACGCCACCAATAACCCTCGGATCCACACTCGATCGATCGCAAGGCTTTTGCGACCGCCCGGGGGCGAGCGCCGCGGATCACCCGACCGGATCAGCGGAACCTTCGTCTCGATCGGCTGATGAGTCGGCCCTTTGTGACGGGGATCCACTGGCCCGCGACATCTGCACGATCTCTTGAACATCGCGCATCTCGGCCTCGCTGCGCGACCACACGCACGCCAAGCCCGATGGTAGTGGAAATTCCAGTGCTCCGGATACGCGGAGCCGATGCGGATGATGCTGAGAACAATGGCTGCCCAGCCATCTCCAACCTCGATCTTAATTCCGCGTGTCATCGTCATCCCCCCGCGCCAGCTCTTGCATCGCATCCAGCCCGTCGCCGAAGTCCGACAGAAAGTGCGCCATCGCCTCCTCGTCGGACGCAAACAACGCACCCTCCGGCGGCTCCCACGACATCGCATCCTCGACATCCGCGTGCGCAGCGCACCGCACCCGCGCTTCGTCACCGGCACCGATGACCTTGCCCATCCGACCACAACACTCGCACGTGACGAGCGATTTCTGACGAGCCTTATCCCGGATCCGAATGAAAGAGCGATACGGATGCGGGATCTTCTTGTCGGCGGGCAGATAGTCATCAAGCGGGATATCGCGCGCGGCATACGTCGCCCACAGATCCAGCATGCCGTCGACGCGGCGCGCATGGACGATCTCGAGCAGCCATTCTTCCGGCAGCTTGCTAGCCTCTGCGACGGCTTCTTCGAGGATGTGCTGCCAACCGTGGGCGACGGAAATAATCGGCATTCCAGGCTCCTTTGTCGATTATTCTCGACATCAATCGTTGTTGCGTTCGTCTTCCTGCTTAATCCGGATGCGCTCGTATTCGGCATCGATCAGCTCCCGAAGCCACGACCGGAAGCCATTCTCGGTCGTCGTCCGAAAGCTCCAAAACGTCAGGCCAGAGCGCGATCTCATCACGGATATATCCATCCAGATATTCTTCCTTCACCACCCGGCCTTGAGCCGAATCAGTGAGGTCTCCGGCATACGCATCGAGCAGCTCGCGCTCACGACCACCGAGCGCGGCGGCTTCTGCTACGAGATCGGGATGGTCGGCGAGGAAGCGCTGGAGCGACTCTGCTCCGTCTCTGCGCCGATCTCGCCGCCCGCGCTCGTCGATGGCGAGGCTCCGCGCATATCTCAACAGGAATGCGCAATCGTCTTCCGACAGCGGCTGCACGCCCTGCCATCTATCGAATTCCGTGCGGAGCCAAAAGTCGACGTCATCGTCTGCGACGGACATCGCGGCGACGACTGCGAGTTCGATCTGCACGATCAATTCGACGAGCAGATCGACTTTGCGACCGAATTTCTTGTCGATGTCGGCCGCGATCTGGCGAGAGATGGCGGTCTGCGGCATGAAATCTGCGATATGATCTCTCGGTCGCTTACGCACGGGCACCAGGTCTTTCAGAACTTCTGCCGCTTCCGGAGGATACTCGTCATCGAGGCCAGCCTGCACATCCGCCACCGATGATGAGGTGGCGGCGATGTGATCCTCGAGCGGCTGCTCCTCGTGCCAACGCCACGGATCCGCCCACTTTCCATCGTCCTCGCGCATCTCGCCGAGCACGGCCGCGTGTCTGTCGCACACCGTTTTCGCCCACTGCCCGATACGCAACCGTCCCTGCTCGCCGCAGATATCGCAGACGCCGAGCGACCGCAGCCGGATCTCCTCGCGCATCCGTTCGACCTCGGACATGCAGCCGCGGGCGTGGATGTCAAACGAGACGAACAAAACGCAGCAGCCGAATTTTTCTTTGCCGCCATCCAGTCGGACGCGCCAGGATTTCGGATACGTCCGCATGCGCGCGACCGCGTCCTTCACGAGATCGATCCAGCCGATGTCGAATGCGAAGTCGGCGTCGTGGATGACTACATCCGGGTTGTCGGCGATGAGGCGCCCGAAGATTTCCTTGCGGTCTCTCGCCCTCGACGTCGCGATCCGAGCCAGCGACTGCAATCCGACCTGATCGCGCAGGTACTGCTGCTCTTCGTCCGTGAGTTCGGTGAGATACGAAAACTCGTCGGCGATAAAGGACTTGAAATCGGAGTCGATAAAGTAGGAGTGCGTCGCGATATAGAACTGCGCGACCTCGACGATGCGATCGAGGTAGGCACCGCGCAGATACGTCCTGCGATCGTCGGTCATTTTTTTCATGAATGCATCCTCTTTCCAAGTCTGACCCAGCCCTCGCCCGTGAACGCCATTCGCTTATCGTGGTGCAGATAAAGCAGCCGGCACCACAGCCGCGGCTCCCACTCCGGATGGCACACGGATCCGTTGATCCGCCACTCCGCCGGCGAACTTCCGCTCTGCCAGAGCTGGATTCCGTACGGGTGGATCAGCGGCGCCTCGTACATCTCCTCGTCGGTCGGCTCCGTGACGAGGCACATGCGGTATTCGAGCGGCGGCAACAGGTAGCCGTCGGGCACGGTGAGCTGCAGGAGCCGCCGCCCGATGCGGAAGTCGGTGCCGGTGCGGCCCGCCATATGCCATCCGATGCGGCGAATCGTCTGCTCGTCATAGAAATCGAAGAGACCGAGCGCGGCTACGGTATCGGCTCCGATGCGGATCAGGCTCTCGGTCACGAGCTGTTCGAGATCCAAGGATTCAACATGGATCGTCGGGCGCAGTCCGAAGCGGCGGCGGGGTGCGGAAGCGGTCATTTCGGAGCCTCAGTCGCGACGAAAGCATCGATATCCGGGTCGTAGCGAAGCCAAGAGCCGTCAGCGTCCTGGCATCTGTAAGTGCCGCTCTCGATAGGCACTGCGCGGCCGAAGTCGGGATCTACGGCATGCTTCTCGCAAACGGTCAGAAGCACGCCATCGCGATTGCTCCAGCGCCCCGGCTTGCCGCATCGCTCACAGGTGTAGTAGCTGCGGGCTTCGGCGAGCCGATGCGCTTCGGTGATCGCCTTGACGGACTCCGCCGTCTCGCCTCGGCTGGAATCGTAGATGCGCAGGGAGCCCAGCTTTTCCTTCACCTGGCGCAACTGGTAGACGCCGCCTTCCGGCATCACGGAATCCACGACGGCAAAATACGCGTCCAGGATCGGGATCCATCCGACATCGCATTCGAAGCCAAAAGTCTGCCGCAGGAGCCTTGGGTATTTTGCCTTGAGTTCGTCGAACGTCATCATCGGAAACGCTCCGGAGTTTCAACCGGCACCATCGAATCCGTCTCGCGGTCGTACTTGTACCACTGGCCGGCGAACTGCATTCTGCCAGCCGTCCACCGCGTCTGCTGACCCCATTCGATCTGCTGCGGCGATGCGTGCTCCGGACATAGCGTCCGCCACCACGCCATCCGCCCCGGCGGCGGTCGGCGCAGCCATCCTTCTGCTCCGCAGACCTCGCACGTCATGCCGGATTTCGCCTCTGCCTTGCCCTTCGCTAACCGCGCTTCGAGAACCGGGGTGTCGCACCAGAGTCTCATCGTGCCCCATTTTTCCTTCATCTCGCGAACGGTCAGGCTCGGGTCATGAGGCAACGCCTCTGTCACGAACGCGCGGACGAGGCCAAGCCACCCGATACCGATATCGGTGTAGCGCGCACCATCGAAAACACCCGGGAACTCGGCAACGAGGTCGTCTTTCTTGATACGCGGGAAGTCCCACTCAGCATGCATCGGACGTCTCCTCTTCGCAGTTATCACAGATGATACGGAGGCTGCGGCGCTCACGTCCGAAACCGGATCCGCAGCACTCGCATGTCGATAAGGATTCGGTGACGTAGCGCTGGAGCCATCTGTCAAAACCCAAGTGCCGCATCCAGTCGTGGTCGCCGCCAGACGGCAGCGCGTAATCGACCTGCAGCCACGTCGCGGCGACAATGCCGAGGATTCGGACATCCGGGTAGTCGCGCGCGAGGTCAGTCATGAAGCGATCGACGAGCGGAACCCAGCCACGGCGAATGAACACTTCAGATTCGGGAGGCATGCGATCGCCGTGCTTGGCCGCGAGATCGGTATAGAGAGCGGGATCGATGGGGTCAGTCATGTCGGGAATCCTCTTCGAAGATTTCGCGGAACCGCTGCTCGAACGCGTGGAACGAAATCTCGTGACACAGCGCGGCCGCGCTCCACGGCTCGACGAGCATCGTGAATTCGATGTCGATTTTTGTCTGTCCAGATGCCGTTGAGAAGATACCGGCAACGCGCACTTCATGATCGATGCCTTCCTCCCGCATGACATGCAGGAGACTGTCGAGCGCGGGGATTTGGCAGCCGTGCAGCCGGATTCGGTCGCGCGGCGGGACGGCGTCGCCGTGGCTCGCGATGAGGAAATCGTACTCGGAGTCAGTCATCACGGCCGCTCCAGGATTCGTAGCATTCCGTGCAGAGCAGACGGTCACCGAGGATGGCGTCCGGGTCATCGAGCAGCGCCTCCAGTCCGGCCTTTGCAACAATCTCGCCGGGCTTGCCGCAGTGCTCGCAGGATTCGGCGAGGCGTTCATGGATGTGCTCCAGGAAGCGGTTGCACATGCGCTTGTCGGCTGCCGTGGCTCCGTCAGAAAAGCGTGCGTCGATGACGACGAATCCGGCACTGCGCGTAACGATGCCGTGGACGCGGCACGCGTGGAAACGGTCGACATCGACGAGCTTGTCGAAAAGGCCTTCGACAATCGCCTGCAGGCCGCGGCGGATCTGCAGGTGGTCGATGGCGGGCACGGCATCACCGTAGCGATCACGCATAGCATCGTACCAGAGGGAATCAGGGCGGAGCGGAAAGCGATCTTCAGACATCGGTACCTCCGAGAATGTTGGCAGCAGCCTCTTCAGCGGCGAAGATGATATCGTCCAAGCCGGGTCGGCTGTCGGTGATCGAGATGCGAAGCTTGCCGCCGTCGAGCCAGATCCGCTGTACGCGCAGGTTACGACCGGATGCGTCAATCCGTTCGAAGAACTCGATGATGACCGGCTCGATCTCGATGACCTCCAGAGCAAACGGAACGGTGATGCCGAAGGACTTGCGGAGGTCGGAATGGAATTCGTCAGACATTGAGCGACTCCTTGATTTCAGAAAAAGTCATCGGGGCGAAGAAGGTGTCCGTGCAGTCGATGCCGACGTCGCGGCTCCTCCTCAGCGGCGGCAGGTCGCCGTGGGAGTGACCGAAAAGGTGATAGGATCCGTGTAGATGCCGAGGCCACACGCGGCAGCCGTAGTGATGAAGGTAGACATGGCATCCCTCGTCAGTCGTCTCCAGCGCATGGACGGGCGGCTGATCCCACGAAAGATCCCGAATCGACTTCGAGACGTGGCCTTTGGCATCCTGATCATGGTTGCCCAGGATCAGGATCTTGCGGCCGTTGATGGCGTGGAAAAGGTGGCGGACATATTCGACATCGCCGCTGAGCGCGAAGTCTCCGATTACATAGAGGATGTCGGCAGCCGAGACGCGGTCGTTGATGCGGCGGACGATGGCGGCATCCATATCCTCGACGGTGTCGAAGCGGCGCGTGGTAGCGCAATGGCGGAGGATGCCGTGGTGACCGAGGTGAAGATCGGCAGTGTAAAATTTACGCGTGAAGGACATGCTGGGATCCTGAACGATAGACGAACGAAAGCGGCGACCGCAAAAGCGGTGTCAGGCGGCTATTCGACGTATCTTCAGTCCAGTCATGATGTCGGCTTTCCTGTTCTGTGGCCTCTGTAACAGGACCCGGGAAGGTTGTGAGCCCCTGACAAACAAAAAGTGCCGGCAGGGAAGATGCGATCGGCCTCATGCGGGAATGTCCGAGACCTGGGAGGGCAGCGGGCAAGGATCCTATTGTTTGAGAAATCACCTAAATCCGCGTCGCAGCCTTATCCGTTCAGTGCGGGCCGCCTCAATCTGATCGGGTGTGTAGCCAACCTTGTGGCCGTGATCGATAATCCACTCGACGGCTTCCGACCGCGTCATCATGTCGATGGAAGTCAGAACCTCTTCCTTGCCAAACTTTTCCGCCCAGATACCTTCTCGCCGATAGGCAACCGGACAGCAGTCCAGGCAACAGACGAGGGTGGTATTCAGTGGAGCAAAAGCAGCAATAATCTGGTCCTTGCTCCATTGCAGGTTCGCATTTGCAATGCTGAACAGGTAACCGAATGTCCGGCGGTGCTCGATCGTCAGGTCGCTCTCGGACGTGAGAGCGGACACGGCCGTCGTCAAGGATGCAAGGCCGCGTTCAAACGTATAGAGATATTGCTTGTAGGACGGGGGCACGTATCCGCTCGTCTGCCGGGATCTCATTATATGTGCTTCTCCCATATGCGCGTATTTTTAGAGTGAGGTAAGGTGACTGGGGGATGGTCAGTCATCTGGCCAGCCAAACCATGGCATCCGGAACGCTGCGTCTGCTGTAATCCAGGAAGGGTGCCTCACGTTCTCCGGTGGAGCGAACATGTCGGTTTTCCGCAACACGTCGTTTGTCAGGAAAGCTTGGCGAGATCATTCTATTTTTGCTCTGAAACACATCGACGACTTCGGCCGGGGTTCTGATGCTGACTTTTCTGGGGCAGGGCGCATTGCAACTTTGAGCATGGCAGGTATCCTCTATTGATAGATTGATTGCGGCAGTGACCTCAGGAATGGCGTAAATGACATTCCCTGGCCTGCGCCGCCTTCCTCTTCTCATTCAGCGCCTTGCTTGCTTTCAAGAGAGCTTCGGAGACGTCGAGCGAGGAGAAATCGCCCGGCTCGCCAATGAGAAGTTCGAGGCGGTTTCGTAGAACGAGAGCCTCCGAGGGCGGAACGCCGAGTCCGATGAAATGATTGACATCGGCGCGAAGCTTTTCGACAAGCGCCTCGATCTCCCAGAGCTTTTCGAGTGCAGCGTATGCGGGCGGATATATCTCCGGGTACTCGTCGTTTTCTGTTTTCGGGATCACGTTGTTTTCCTTTCATTATGCGGGCTGTCCTGAGGTGCGTACCGGCCGTGACGTTCGCCAACAGCGGACGCGCTGGAGAATGGGGTGGCATGACTGCCACCACCAGGCCCTGCCAAAACAGGGAAATCGCTTTCTGGCGAAACCTCGATACACAATCGTCTCGAGGCTGGAACCACCTATGCGGCGGTCGACGGGGTTGGAAATCAATTCCGTAAGGGATTTCCATTTCCGGGTCTTCAGAGCCGCTGTGCAGCGGTTGACTGGATAGTTCGTTTCGTTTCAATCCACTGGCTGCGTCCGGCCAGAACCCTCTCGTCAGAGGCATCGACCGCTCCTGCGAGCCGCCGATAATCCAAGCATGCAGACGTCTTTCTGATCGTGCAAGCGCCCCACGCCAGATAGATGATGATTTTCTGAGATGAGGGGAGGGCGGATTAGCACTCCCCTGCAAAGCAAGGGTTCTCGGGTGGTCGATCTTCTTTGCATGTGTCGGAAAAGGCGCGCCAGCATGCGGAAATCAGCTAACGCCTCTCAACGACATTGCCCGGGCGCAAGATTTGCGCCTGCACAAACCTTCTCCGCCGGAGAAGAATTGCACACGGCATCCCTGGCTGATCCAGGCCTCACCATGGAGTGTGGCACGATCACCGTCGCCGATCGCACTTTTTTCACCTTCACGGAAGATTATGGGCTCACAATGCCAGCGGGTCCCGATAGCGTCCAACTTCGAGCAACGGAGGCATGGACACGATGACGATCTATACATCCCGCAACCCGGCCGGGCAGGCGGCTCTCGAGCTCGGCCTGATCACCATGGGCATCGGCAACATGGTGAGCGAAGCGATGGCCGCCGGACGCCAGGCTGCTGAAGAGACCCGCGAACGCCGCGCCGCCTACAAATTTGCATGCGAGCTCGCCGACGCTCGCGGTCGCGCTGACGAGCTCGGCCATATCGCCATTCGTGCGGTCAAGCATGTTGCAGCACTCGAGGCGGAAGTCCGCCGCTTGCGTACCGCGCTGATGCAGCGGCAGGCCCATATCAGTCGTAACCGGGGTCAGAACGCATGATCGATGACATGTCTGATGAGGGGCTTGTTGCCCGGTTTGGCGACATCATGCACGAGATGCCGGAACTCTACGATGCACTCCGGATCGCAGAAATGCAAAGCCGCCTGGCGGCAAATGAGGGCGGCCTGGCATGTCGATCTGAATTCGTCTCAATGGCGCGACAGCGAGATGGGCTGGTGATGCGGATCGGAACCCGAGGGCGTTGACATGAGCTCGTGGAAACGAGCGCTGATATAGGTCCTTTTACCAGCGTCCCGATCCGCATCATCCGGGCATTGATCACATTCCTCGTGCCGCAGATCATTGTCTTCGCCCCGCAGACGCCTCACACTCGGGAACACGGCGCGGCTGCGTAGCGATCGCGCGCAGGCGCCGACACCGCTCTGACCCAGCAGGATGAGGTCTGTTTCGTCGAGAGCTAGAAGCCAATCCTGTTCGAGCGGCGACAGTTTGCCAAGATCCATGGTAGCACGCTGCTCCTCGGTCGCCAGTGCATAGGCGTGAACGATGTCCGGGGGGGTCAATTGCTGCAACGAGGCATCCACGGACGCCTCCTTTTCGACCGCACCGGCGGCAGCATCCTCAACATCGTTGGCCTGGATGTTCTCAAACCCATCTGTTGCCGGTGGTGGCATCCGGCCAAACAGTTTCAGAATATCCGTGACCAGGGCCGCAACGAATGCGTAGATTTGCTGAAACCAGCAAAGCGGATTGAGCCAGCCCCATTTCGATGTCGCGTTGAATTTCATGTCCAGTCCTCCCGGTTGCGCCAGAAACAGGATCCGGCGCGCACTCGAAAGCGACAATAGGCAAGTAGCCGCTGGCGCGAGTTCACCCTCCCCATGTTGCCCGCGCTGCTGCAGCGTTTGAAATGATCAGGCAGACAGCCTTCGCGTCCTGCTCGATTGCTTTCATGAGAACTTGAACCCTGAACCACGGATCCAGGTCATTCTCACCGAGCGAATTCACGGCAATCACTCGGCTTTGGATCGACGCGAAGAAGAGTAGCGCGTCCTGGTCCATCGCGGTTCGAATATCGGCGGATGTCAGATGCCCAGGCAGGTCAATCAAGAAGCTATAGCTATCGCCTGACGGCAACCATGAGGAATCCTTGTTAGCCGTCAATCGCACCCGGTCGGTCTCGATACAAAGGGACAGACGCGGCGCCCGGGTGCCGGTGTTGCTCGAAGGATCCTTTCCGGCAGCATGCAGGATCGACACGAAGTCATCGAACAGGTGCCGATGTCGAACGAGATGGCGTTTAGCCTCGCGCATTCCGATCGTTGGCGCTGAGACGGTGAGGGATAGGTGTGGAACGGTTCTGCTGATGATCATGACATGTCTTTCTTTTTTAAACAGCGGGCAGCCGGTCGCGATCGCCTTCCTCGAATGAAAGGTCGTTCACGGCGATGTAGCTGGATTGGGAAGGGGAGATGGATGCGGTGACCGGCTATCGGTCACAGACGTGGTCGGGCTTTTGCGTTCTTCTCGCGGCTCGTGGACAGGTTCAGACCATGCTTCCGAAAAGCTTTTCGCGATAAATGAAGCTTGGGGTCAACCTATCTCCCGCAAGAGTTACTCTCCGGCAGGGTAGGGGGTCCCTATTATGCCCAGCTCATATCGGGGTTCGGGACGCGCTCCACCCAGGGCTGATCGAACTCGACAGACGAGAAGTCGAT
Organism: Agrobacterium genomosp. 2 str. CFBP 5494; assembly: GCF_900013495.1. NCBI lineage: Bacteria > Pseudomonadati > Pseudomonadota > Alphaproteobacteria > Hyphomicrobiales > Rhizobiaceae > Agrobacterium > Agrobacterium genomosp. 2. Next base: position 117,675 of record NZ_LT009721.1, on the reverse strand, counting down.
TGCATCAACAAAGGCCTTCCAGTCCGGCGAAGCAAAGTACCGGAAAACCGTGGCGAGGCAGTAGCAGCCGTGGTCATGGGTAGAGACGAGCCGATAGCGATAATCGTCGTAGATGTAGCGCTCTTTATCGGGCCCCCACCCATCGATGAGGAACAAATGAACCGGATGGATCAGATCGACGACAATGCAGACGCCGTCCTCTTCCTCGTCTTTCAAGGTCTTCTCGTCATGTCTTGCTTTCAGTTGCCGGACGAGATCAATCGCCTCGTCGATGATGTTCTGGCGAAGTTCATCGTCGCTGATCGGTCGCGCTTTGAGCTCTTCGTCGGTGAAGCGTAAGTGTCCGTTAAACAGCACAGTCTTGGTCATGCTTCACTCGCCGGGCTTGCGTTTGAAGACTGGGGCAATACCAGCCGCCACCCGGGAAGCTCGTGGACGAGCTTGAGGGTAGCGGACTTTGCCTCCCATTCGCCTTCGAACGATGATTCAAAAATTGCGTCGCGCCAATTCAGCGTCGCGTCAGCACCATCGGAATCAACAACGACAGTAGCCTCGACACGTCCACGACCTTCGCCGAAACTCGCGTTCCAAGTGTCCGGCGGGATGCGCTTTTTCCAGACCCCTGCATGAACACCGTCATCCCCCGTGACAGGTCTGAGCTCTGAGGCGGCTTTACCCTTCGAGCGCGAATTTTGCCGACGAGGAACGTTCGGCAGCACCAGACCGAGTTCGGATTCGACGAGTTTGGCAGCCAGGCCACGGATCGCCCATGCCAGTGACGTGTATTTCTTCTGCCAGATCTGCTCGATCATGCTTGTATCGTTGATCTCGATATCCACGCCCTTGTCGACCCTGGCGAGACGCAGTTCGACATGATCGAGCAGCCGGATCTCCTTGATCGTGCCCGGATGGCTCAGAAACGCCGTTGCAAGCGCCTCGCGGATGATTTTCTCCGCGGCTGCCGGAGCCATATTGCTCAGGGGAACGGAGGCAGATGGGTTGGGGAAGGCGACGAGGTTGCTGGTGGCAACCGGCTGGGCGGAGAGGCTGGATGACTGATTACTCATAGTACTCGCTACGCTGATGTTACTGTGCTGGTGCTGTTTTGACAGGCACTTCAGGCCTCAAGCGGCCTTGTCGAGGTCCTCGGCAATGTCCCAGCCAGTACCGGCATAGAGTTCCATTGCCAGCCAACCGAAGCCAAAAAACTCGAACACTTCTTCACGGTCGCGGGTAACAATCGCATCGTGGCTGTCACGATGGCCCTGCCATTGCGTGATCCAGGTGCAGCACGCAATGTACTCGCCGCGTTTACTGACGAAGAGCTTCAATACCTGGCTCATCCCGGTCTGCCCGGAAAAGTTTTCTCTGCCGCGATCCGATGTGCTGTAGGCATATCCGATGCGCTGACCCGTGAACCGGAGCGGACGATTGTTGTCGCGCTCGACAGTGTGAACCGTTGTTTCGTTGGACGACATGTTGGACCTCATGTTGAGAAGCTGCTCTGTGCTGCAGCGATGACCAAAGGCTCTCGCGTTGATCAGCCGACGTCAACGCGCGCCCCGCAATTTTATTTTCGTCGCCGGTGCGTTCCCGGCGCTTGCCCCTGACGATCGATGACGACAGGCTTGGATGCGCCCGCGCTCAATCAGCGCTCGGCACTTCTCAAACCAGCAGGATATCTTCATGAGCAAACACAACGCCTCACCGCGCGATCGATCGCTGCCGTTTTTCGCCGGCGCTGACTATGACGAAATCAGCCAGGTTCTGCCGCTCCCGGCGTGTTCATCACGGCGCCAGAGGGGGGCGATAGCGGCCATTGTCGCGGGGATGCTCCACCATGTGCGCATGCGGCGAGGCGATCAGTGGATCAGCTACTCGCGTGATCGGTCGCGCTATGCCGGACAAGATTTTTACCACGGTGAGGCTTATGGCTATGCTCCAGTGGTGGGCGCGATCGATCGCCTGGCTGCCGCAGGCTTCTTCACTGAACATGATCGCAAGCCACAGACAAAGGTTGCGACCGGTATCCAGTCGCGTTTTCGACCGAAGGCTGGACTGCTTCTTGGTCACGACCTTCCCCGGATTACAAAGCCGGCCGGCCAGCTTATCCGGCTTCGCGACCGCAAAACTCGCGTACTCGAGCCATTTAGGGAGACCAGGAACGTGGCTCGCATGCGGGCATTCGTCAGCAGGATCAACCGTCATATCGCGGAAACCGATATCCAGTTTCATGGTGGCCAGACGCGCGATGGTACGATCTGTCATTTCGCCAGACACAGTGTCGATCTCGCCGACATGTCTCTCTATCGGGTCTTCAGCGGTGACTGGTCCATGGGCGGGCGCTTTTACGGCGCCTGCTGGCAAAGCATGACCAAGGAAGACCGGCAGAAATACCGCATTAATGGCGAGGTCGTTGTGGAGCACGATTACCGTAGTCTCCATCCTCGGATCCTCTATACGCTGCTCGGCCGGATCGATCTCGACTGGGATGGTTATGACGCTTACGCCATCCCGGGGTTCGGCGATCAGCGAAAAGCCTGCAAGCGCGCCTTTAACATCATGCTCAATGCCAATTCTGCATCGAATGCGGTCGGCGCGGTGGCCGAGCATGTCCGCAGCGGCAGTTTCATTGAGGCTCGCGAGATGATCGAGGCAATCAAATCCACCCATCCGGGTCTTGTACGGCTGTTTCATTCGGACATTGGCATCAAGCTGCAGTGGCTGGACGCCGAAATGTGTCGCGATGTCCTGGATGCGATGGTGCTGCAGCGCGGGATCACAACGCTACCCATCCACGACAGTTTCATCGTGCCAGCATTCGCAGGAGATGAGCTGGTGCAGGTGATGGAAACAGTGTTCGACCGCATCATTGGCAGGACCAACATCCGCGATCTGGTAGATATTTCCGTGTTTTACCCGAAAACCATCTTACATAATGGAGGCTCCTGCCCCGCCCCCCGATCCGACCCTTCCTGCGACGATCCAGCAGACTCCGAGTCTGAAGCCGGAATCTAACTCAAACGAAAACCCTCCGAGCCCACGAACCATAAACCGGAGTTCAAGACCTCAAGGCAGTGCGTCGTCAATCCAACAGATAGTGTGAAACCGAAGAGGACCGGCGGCAAGGGACGCAGCTTCAATCCATGTCCGGCAGGAAGAAATGGGTGGCAGGATCCTGTCAAACGAGCTCTACAAACATCAGTGGACGCCCGTGCGGCAGATTTCTTCCTGATCGGGAGTATGGGGCGTTGACAGGCATGAGAACCGCGCCGCACCATTCTTGTATCGACGATTGGAGACCTGTCCCATGATCCAAAACCACCTTGATGACAGCGAGCTGCACGATCCGGGCCTAACCGTTGAGACGGTCGATGTGCTCCATCACGACCTTATCTCCACGACCACCCGGATCGTCACCGCTTCCTACCGTCTGAACGGCGCAGGGTAAGACCACAAGAATTTTCACAACTGGCTCGTGCTTACAAATGGCTACCGGGCATTCGTTTGCGAGTTCCGAATTCAACTGCCCGATAACGATCCTGACATCGCCGAGCCTCACGACCAATTAAGATAAGGACGCCCATGAGCAGCAGCGCAACCTACATCGCTCGGACACGCTTTCAGACGCTCAGCGAGGACGGAAGTGTTATGTATACCACCTACGGAGCGCGGATCTACGACGATTATGACAGCGCCTATGTCAACCAGCTCGATTCCCTCGAAGAGCTCATTGCCATGGACGCGGACGAGTTGATTGACCACATCCGCGACAACAGCACCGCTGCGAGCGCCATCATCGACACGGCGAAATATTGCGCGCTTCCACTTTATGTCGATGACGAGCTGCATAGCGGCGGCGAAGAGGATGATGAGGATCTCGCCGGAGATATCGATGGACGAATCGCACTCGAGACAGGTGATCCCGGTGTCTCACCATCGGGCGACGATATCGTGAAAGCCCCTGAGCAGCAGGCGGAGCAGCCTTCCTAACCCATCAGCAGGTCGCGTTGAATTTGATCGTGTCCCGCAGCGTGGTGTAGCTTCGGCGCTCGCCGTGCCTTCCGGACAGAGCCGGGAACGTGTCAGCTTGCCGCTGGCAGGCTGATGAGCGGATCATCGCTCATTGTGGCGATGGTCTCAAGGGTCATGTATCGGGACCGCTGGACGGCCCATTCGTCGTTCTGTTCAAGCAGCAGTGCGCCGACGAGGCGGACGATGGCGCCATCGTTGGGGAAGATGCCGACGACCTCGGTGCGCCGCTTGATCTCGCCATTGAGACGCTCGATCGGGTTTGTCGAATGAAGCTTTGCCCAATGCTGCTTGGGAAAGGTCATGTAGGCGAGCACGTCCTGCTCGGCGCTGTCCATGAGGGTTGCAAGCTTCGGCACTTTCGGCCTGATCTGGTCGGCGACGTTGCGCCATTGAGCGCTTGCCGCTTCTGGCGTGTCCTGGGCAAACGCCGTGGCAATGAAGGCGGACACGACACGCCGTCCGCTCTTTCCGGCATGGGCCAAAGCATTGCGCATGAAGTGGACCCTGCAGCGCTGCCAGGTGGCGGAAAGCGCCTTCGATACGGCTGCCTTGATCCCCTCATGCGCATCGGAGACGACGAGCTTGACCCCGCGCAGGCCCCGCCTGGTCAGCTTGCGCAGGAATTCCGTCCAGATCGCCTCAGCCTCGGACGTGCCGATCTCCATCCCAAGAACTTCACGTCGGCCGTCGGTGTTGACGCCCACCGCAATGATGACGGCAACAGAGACGATGCGGCCGCCGCGACGGACCTTGAGGTAGGTCGCGTCGATCCAGAGATAGGGCCATTCACCTTCAATGGGCCGGTCGAGAAAGGCCTTCACCTTGTCGTCGATCTCTTCGCACAGCCGGGATACCTGGCTCTTGGAGATGCCAGACATGCCCATGGCCTTGACCAGGTCGTCGACGGAGCGAGTCGAAACGCCCTGGATATAGGCTTCCTGGATCACCGCCGTCAGAGCCTTCTCAGCCATCCGGCGCGGCTCAAGGAAACTCGGGAAATAGCTGCCTGTGCGAAGCTTCGGAATGCGCAGCTCGACGGTGCCAGCACGTGTCTCCCAATCCCGGTCGCGATAGCCGTTACGTTGGGCAAGTCGGAACTCATTCTTCTCGCCGTAGCCCGCGCCGGTCTTCGTGCCGACCTCCAGCGCCATCAGCTTCTCGGCAGCAAAGCCGATCATCTCGCGCAGCAAATCGGCGTCGGCACTCTTCTCAACGAGTGAGCGCAGGTTCATCATGTCGTCGGTCATCGGTGATCTTTCCATCAGGTTGGTCTTCAACAACCCGACCCTACCGGAAAAACACTGGTGACCGCCGCTACCCTGCTACACCACCTCCTGGGACACGATCTTGAATTGAATTTTCGCGCAGGGGACGTGAGGGTGAATTTGACCGAGCGCTAATCAACTGTAACCATGGTAAATTTTCGCGCGCGACATCTTGTAGTTGCTGCTAAGATCTAGGTAACCAGAAGGATTTTTTAAGCATATCGATTAGTCTCTCGATCAGATTTGGACCGGTAGGCATGCCCCATTGCATTCACAAAAGGGTATGGGCATGTCTTCCAACGAACCGCCAATCGATGAGCCACCGGTCGAAAAAACTGCCGAAGAAATCGCGACAGAATTGGCGAGACTGAAAGCTCAGCGGTTGAACTCAATCGCACGCAAAATCCGCAAGGCGCGTAGCGCCATCACCTTCAAACTGCTTGCAATCGCGGATTTGCTGGCCGGAGCAAAGGATGAGCTGCGGGTCTACGGCAAAGAAGGCGTTGAAGATGTCAAGAGATCACAGGCCACGCTGCGCAGTTTCGTCAACAACGAAGGCATGCTTCCACGCGATGAATTCAAGACTTTCCAGCGGCTCTCCTCCATCACCGCGGAAGAACGTGAGCTCCTGACAGAGCAGGGCAGTGGTTTTTCAGTCCTGAAAGCGATCGTCGATGATGCGGGTCTTCGTAACGACGTCATCAAACGGATGCGCGCCAATATCGTCATGGACGCGGCCGCCGTTCGTCGCGTTCGCCTGCAGCGGAAACTGGCCGCGGAAACGCCACTTCAGGCTTTTCTACGTGTGAACCCTAATTTCGCTGTTATCGAAAGCCGTAAGGAAACGCGCGCTGCCACTAAATCTTTCGAGAAGGATGCTGCGGCGTTTGTCCTCAAGCTTGGAGATTTGGCCCAGGCAGGCGATCTTTCCGAAGATGATCATCAGGCTCGCTGGAATATCCTGCGTCCAATTGCTGGCGATCTCGTGGCACGTTTCCGCGCATTCTTTGATGCACAGGATATGCCTGTCGATTGGCGAGAGCTGCACATGGTTTATAGCAGCGACGAGGAATATGGCAAAATTTCCGGGATGCTGCTTGCCCTGGAAACGATGGCGTCCGGCGATTTCTACATCCCAGACGAAGAGAACGGCGGTTATTGCGAAACAGACGACCTCAATATCGATCACCGGCTGATCGATGCAGTCGGCCAAATCGTTGGCATCTCCATCAACCAGGCACTTGCCATGCCGACGGCCAAGCGCGTGAAGCGGATTCTGCCGGCCGAGGCAAAGGCGAACACCCGCAAGCTCGTTGCACCAGAACGGCTGCTGCGTTCAGTCGAAATCTGCGCTGGTGCCGGCGGTCAGGCGCTGGGCCTTCATGACGCCGGTTTCCGGGCACATGCGATCTTCGAGCGGGAGGCGGATGCTGCCGAAACCTTGAGACAGCATTTTCATGGCGCGGTTGAACGCGTTTTCACCGAGGACGTCACTCGGGTCGATTTCCGTCACTATCGCGGTCGGGTCGATCTCGTTGCCGGAGGCGTCCCATGCCAGCCGTTTTCCACGGCCGGGGTCCGTAAGGGCGAAGAGGATGATCGAGATCTGTTCCGTCGGGCCGTTGAGATCGTTGACGAAATCCAGCCGCGAGCCTTCTTCTTCGAGAACGTCAAGGGATTTGGCGATGCGCCATACCTGGCATATCGCTCTGAACTCTCCGCCGCTTTCGAAGCAATCGGGTATCAGTGCAAACTCTTCCCCATCCTCGGCTCCGACTATGGCCTTGCCCAAGGCCGGCCGCGTGTCGCATTCGTCGGCTTCCGGGATCCGGATGCAATGTCCCGCTTCAAGGTGCCACCGGCTTTCCCGCAGTGGGGTAGCTCTCTTTCCAGCGCGATTGGGGATCTGGTATCTTCCAATGGATGGAAAGGCTTTGACGAGTGGACAAAGATCGCGAACGGGCGCTGCCCGACGATCGTTGGCGGCTCCCGTAAAAGCGATAAGTTCAGTTTTGCATGCGGCCACACGAAGGAAACCTGGGCTTTGCTCGGCATAGACAGCACCGAACTGAGTGCAGCGGCTCCGGGTCCGGATCACAAAGGTCAGTTCAGGCTCACCCTTGGAATGGGCGCTCGTATTCAGGGCTTCCCCGACGGCTGGCGGTTCCAGGGCAAGAAAAAGCAGATCAAGTCCCAGATCGGTAATGCCTTTCCGCCGGTAATGGCCAAGGCTGTTGGTCTGGCCATTCATGCGGCGCTCGAGAACGTCGAGTTCGACTACGAAAAGGCGTTGACTGCCGGTTTCACAACACCGCCGCCTCCTCGGCCGGCGAAGAAACTGGGTTCCGGCAGACTAACTGGTCTCTCAAGGTACAACATGGGTCACGATGTGCCAGAGCTGGAACACCGGTTTTTTAGTGAACTGAGCATGGATGAGAACACCGGCGCTGATCTGATCATCGGGCCCGGCGACTATCAAGTGCTTAAGACTCAGGAGAAAGCTGAAAAGTCTGAGACGCCTGAGACGGTTGAGTAACACGCGATCGACCATACGACCATTGCAGAGGGAGGGGCAGAAATGCCCCTTCTATTGCCGTACCAACGGATAGCGTCGAACGGTAAGCCACAATTATCGGCAGACTAAAATGGCTGGCGCTTTATCAGTTCACGTCCTCATCTGGCGGGTTGAGGGTCCATGCAGGCAGTGTATTCGTCTTGAACTGGTCGAAGTCATCGGAGGTGATGGCTATTGGCCACGGAAGATCTTCATGCCTGATGAGCCTTCAAATATTCACGACGGCTGCACCAACCGGCAATTGGGGTATCTCGAATGCGTCAGCGACCGGCGGTTTTGTCTTGCCGCGTCTGAGGGCGGTATGCGCGAGAACGAGGCGAGGGTAGACATTGATCAGGTTTCGTCGCCAGTTGGCGATTGACTCGTTGTCGAAGCCGGCATCGACCATGGCCCTGAATCCGCTAGCCGGGATATGCTCAAACCCCGGCCTTGCAAAATCGTAGATCGATCCGCCCAGCAGAGATTCGGAAAGCGGCATTCCGAAATCTTCGGGTCTCAAATCCAGCCGGATCACCTCGTCCTCCCAGTACCGGTTAAACTGGCAATTCACTATCGCGATACGGCGATGGTGGCGAGCCACCTGCCGTTTGGTATCGACCTCAAGCGCATAATGCTGATGCGGCAGAGGCGTTCTGATGATTTCCAGCGATAAGCCGCGAAGCCAAAAACATGCAGCGGCATTCGCCTCTGAGAGCACCCGCTTGCGCATCGTTTTGGTGAAGCGGGTAGGCCACTCATATTGGATCGGAGACACGTTGACGCGTGACATTGATAAGCTCCATTTACGGATTACAAGGCGATCCTTGAATGTGCATTCCGGCTCGCAGAACACCTTTCCGACGGAAGGCCGACGTACTTCTTCGCCGCCGGTACAGAGCACCCTCCTTGAAAGGAGGAAAACCACCGAATTGGCGGGATATGATGCCCTTGCGGGGCGTGAGAGCCTCTCCGGAGAGACGGCCCCAATTTTTGTTAACGGCCCCCGTGGAGACCGCAACACAATCCCTCATGGGGAACGGTTACAAAGAGGTTGCCACTCCGGGGAGTGCGCTTGTCCTAACCCATCAAGGGACCGATAACCGTGTCGGCGCTTCTTTCGTCGTGCTGACAAGAAGAATGGTGGCGCGTATCGAAGAGGCGGACAATAGGGAAAACGCACTATTTCGAAAAATTGTCCGCGCTGTCGAAACGCGAGGCACGGGATGTCTGGTCATTGCCATGCCCAGGCGTCATTTCCTTCCGTGGCGGCTTTCGCTTCTGTCTTAACGCTCGCTCTCCGTCGTCAATAGGCTTTAAACGCTGGGCCGCGGCTCTAGGCAGGAAGTTTCCATGTCGTAATCGAAGCTGATCCTGTGAACGCCGCCGATCTTGTCCCATGGAGTGGTGTAGCTTCGGCGATCGCCGTGCCTTCCGGACAGAGCCGGGAATTAATCAGCTTGCGGCTGGCAGGCTGATGAGCGGATCATCGCTCATTGCTGCTATGGTCTCAAGTGTCATGTAGCGGGATCGCTGAACAGCCCACTCGTCGTTTTGCTCGAGCAGCAGTGCGCCGACGAGCCTGACGATGGCATCGTCGTTTGGAAAGATGCCGACGACCTCGGTGCGTCGCTTGATCTCGCCATTGAGACGCTCGATCGGGTTTGTCGAATGAAGCTTTGCCCAATGCTGCTTGGGAAAGGTCATGTAGGCGAGCACGTCCTGCTCGGCGCTGTCCATGAGGGTTGCAAGCTTCGGCACTTTCGGCCTGATCTGGTCGGCGACGTTGCGCCATTGAGCGCTTGCCGCTTCTGGCGTGTCCTGGGCAAACGCCGTGGCAATGAAGGCGGACACGACACGCCGTCCGCTCTTTCCGGCATGGGCCAAAGCATTGCGCATGAAGTGGACCCTGCAGCGCTGCCAGGTGGCGGAAAGCGCCTTCGATACGGCTGCCTTGATCCCCTCATGCGCATCGGAGACGACGAGCTTGACCCCGCGCAGGCCCCGCCTGGTCAGCTTGCGCAGGAATTCCGTCCAGATCGCCTCAGCCTCGGACGTGCCGATCTCCATCCCAAGAACTTCACGTCGGCCGTCGGTGTTGACGCCCACCGCAATGATGACGGCAACAGAGACGATGCGGCCGCCGCGACGGACCTTGAGGTAGGTCGCGTCGATCCAGAGATAGGGCCATTCACCTTCAATGGGCCGGTCGAGAAAGGCCTTCACCTTGTCGTCGATCTCTTCGCACAGCCGGGATACCTGGCTCTTGGAGATGCCAGACATGCCCATGGCCTTGACCAGATCATCGACTGAGCGGGTCGAGACGCCCTGGATATAGGCCTCCTGGATCACCGCCGTCAGAGCCTTCTCGGCCATGCGACGCGGCTCCAGGAAACTCGGGAAGTAGCTGCCGGTACGAAGCTTGGGAATGCGCAGCTCGACGGTGCACGCCCGTGTCTCCCAGTCTCGATCGCGATAGCCGTTACGCTGGGCCAGTCGGAAGCCATTCTTCTCGCCATAGCCCGCGCCGGTCTTCGTGCCGACCTCCAGCGCCATCAGCTTCTCGGCAGCAAAGCCGATCATCTCGCGTAACAAATCGGCGTCGGCGCTCTTCTCAACGAGTGAGCGCAGGTTCATCATGTTGTCGGTCATCGGTGATCTTTCCATCAGGTTGAGCTTGAACAACCCGACCCTACCGGAAAACACTGGTGACCACCGCAACGCCGCCCGCTCCCTACAGCACATTCGAGGGCGCGCTCGCGAGCGGCTCCGCTATCACCCAGCTACACCACTCGCCGGGACACGACCACGCCGCCACAGACGAGGGCCCTTGTAAACGTGCCTTATGCCGGCGGAATTTCGGCATAGGCCAGCCGCAAATTCTGGGTTCCGATAAGGAAGATTACCGGAATTCAGGGCCCTGAAATAGCAGTATGGGTCATTGGTAACGAGCGGCCGATAGCTTCCGCACAAGAGTCAGGACGCCTGTTTTCTGGGAACTTCGCGAAAGTGGCTGTTACCCTTCGACAAGACAGACACATCCATCGGTCGCACACGGCCCCAAAATAACCTTCATAAAACCTGCATGGGCGGCGTTGACGTCATTGGTGTGACGCGCCAGTCTCATTTCATCGGCAGCAATGAATGATGTCGATTTCCTCTTGTACGAGGTGGCAGTCGGGACGCCGATTGTCGACAGTATCGGCGCTCATCGGCGAATATCCTGCCGGGCAGAGCTCCATATCCTCCTGAGCAAACAGGACAAGCTCAACGCACGACGACCTCGGCGGGATCGGCGAAGTCATGGCGATCGGCTGACGGTCGACCTGACTTCAGGGACACTGACGGCTCTCAAAATACACGTTGCCCGGCGCGGAACCACCATTCGCGCAGTGGTGACCGCGTTGATCCAGAGGGAAATTGCGCCAGAGATTCAGCGCGAATGAGAACTGGAAGCGAATGGTCAATCAAGACAGCCCTCGCAGACCCCAACTCCACCGGCCACCCGGCCGTCTATCTTTCTGAAAGGACCCACTTATGGACATGAACAAGATCGCGGCTGAAGAAGCTCTGTTCCACGCATGCTGCGAAGCACTGGTTGACCAGATGCGCAGCATTGACGAGGCCGAATGTGGCGATGGCCTCACTGCGGGTTGGTACCTGCAACTTGCTCCTACAGGCATCAGCCTGCGACAAGAGGCAGACGTAGAGGGCCAGCCGCGGACGCTTTTGGTCCGCCTGCCGCAAAATCTGCATGTCTGGAACTTGGCCCAGGCTTTGTCCTCATCGACCGGCTGCATGGCGATCTCTTATGTGATCGTCATGTTCGGACAGTTTCCCGCCGGCATGCCACGGCAGTATCGTGACGAGATCCGTAAGGCCGCCGAGGCCGTCGTCTCGCATGCCGTAAAGCTGCAGCATGACGAGGAAAACGCTGAATTCGGCCGCAAGTCGGCAACCCGGCACTAGGTCGTCTGACGCTTGAACGATCTGACTGATCCTGGGGGAGGACGCCCGAAACCCTCTCCACCCCAGAACACGGGAACGCTACGCGAGACCCCAATCCTTCCCATCAGCACGTATCTTTCGACGCGGCCATTGGTCCGCGAACGGAAGCCGCGCCAATCACCTGGAATTCACCTGATGAAATCTCCTCGACCACTCTCCTCGACCGCCTATGGACAAGCCTGGTGCGGCAATTCGCTCGAACTCATCGATCGGCTTGACGACGAAAGCGTCAACCTGGTCATGACCTCGCCGCCATTTCCGCTGCTGCGACCGAAGGCCTATGGCAATGAGGACCAGTCCGGCTATGTCGACTGGCTCGCCGGCTTCGCAGAAAAGATCATGCCAAAGCTCGCAACGGACGGTAGCTTCGTCATCGATCTCGGCGGGGCCTGTCAACGCGGCACCCCGTCGCGCAGCCTCCACATCTACAAAGTCGTCCTTCGTCTCTGCGAAGACCTGGGGTACCATCTTTGTCAGGAATTCTATTGGCACAATACCGCCAAGCTGCCGAGCCCGATCGAATGGGTGAACAAGCGCAAGATCCGCGCCAAGGACGCCGTCAACACGATCCTGTGGCTCAGCAAATCGCCGTGGCCGAAGGCGAATGTCCGAAACGTCCTCACCCCATACAGCGAAAGAATGCGAAAACTTCTCGCGGAAACAGATACCCGTTCGGAGGAAGCCGTTCGACCGAGCGGTCACAGCATGACAAGAACCATCGCGCGCGATAACGGCGGAGCCATTCCTTCCAACGTGCTGGAAATCCCAAACACGAGCAGCAATGATGCTTATCTTCGCCGCTGCAAGAGACTTGGGGTAATCCTGCACCCGGCCCGATATCCAAGACTGTTTCCGGAATTCTTCATCAGGATGCTGACCGCTCCCGACGATCTCGTCGTTGACATCTTTGCCCGATCAAACACGACCGGCGAGGCGGCGGAGAGGTTGCAACGGCGCTGGATCTCATTCGAAATGAACAGGGAATATGTCGCGTCCTCGGCCCTTCGTTTCAGCGCCGACGCATGCGACGACGAATTGCGCTCTTCCTACATGGCATTGTTGGAAGCGAGTGAGCTGGCCCTCACCGGCATGCCATCCGCTCCGGCGGACGGGCCAGGTGTAGACTTGCCGGAGATTGTTCAGTCGGAGCGGATTTGGAGCGCGTCGCCGTTGGCTTGAATCCATGACGACGCCGATCCGCGATGACCTCAAACAGCGGGCGCGAAGCACATGTCCGGAACGGCCAGAGCAGGGGGCATGGAACAAGGCGACCTCACGAAAGGTAAGGGCATCAGTCGACCCGCCTTTCCGCCCAGCCTTTCAGGCCGCTCGAAATGTTGGGGAAATCGATCCGCCGAGGTTGCCGCAACCGGCCGATCTGATCACCTTCTAATGAATTCAATGCGAATCTCAGTATGCGCGTCTTTGCCCCTGCTCTCTCCAAGGCCCGTTTCGAACAACTGCTGTGCGCATCTGCCGTGGAGCAGGACGAAGAGAGGCAAGTCGTCGAGATCACGATCCGAGAGCGGATGAAGGCCGGTGGAGGCCAGTCCGCGGAAAAGAACAATTGAGCCTCAACTCCAGGCTCAAAACTGATCTTAAGCGGCAATCGGATCCTCGCCGTTGCCTCGGTGAGCCCGCGTATCGCCAGCAAATCTACCGGTGATGACCGGCAGATAGCCCCTTTTCCGCTTCTTGCGTACCAGCATCAGAAAATGGATCGCGGCGTCCCGCTCGGTCGCGAAAACGTCGCTTTTCTCACCGCCGCGCTTGCCGATCCGTCCCCATTGCCGCACGACGGCGATTTCACCGAAAAGGGTCGGTTCGATGGCGAGCATATAGTAGCGCGACAGGTTTTGGGTACGGTCGATCTTGCGACAATAGAGACGGTACGGGTAGAGAGCCATGCCGGCAGCATCGCCAAACCGCTGCCTCAAGTCCAATGAGACTTTTGAATCGGTCGAGGCGCTCCGATTCATCGGCGTGATGGGTGGGTTATCGGCGCCGGAAGCTCTCATGGACAAACCCGTTGGCAGGACCAGTCATCCTAATTCTGCGCGTTGTTCGGGGCTGTGCCTGGAGATGATGCGACCCTATTTGTCGATCCAGCAGAGTTCCAGCATCTCCTCCTGCGTCATGGAGCGCATCATGCCGGTTATCGAGTCGCCGGTGTTCTTGGTTTTGACGTCTGCGCCATGCTCCGAGAGCCTGTCGTCGCGCAACCCCGAGCAGGGCGCAGGCGGCCTTGGCCTGACTGCACGCGGCTCAGCGGGCATCGCATCAGGAAAGTGGAACCTGAAATGCGTCCATGTAATTATATCCGCATGAAGCATGACCTCCGCTCAATCATGAGGTAATCCCCATGCGGACCGTAGATGACTGGCTCGAAGACTGGCTTGCCGAGCATCGCAATGTCAGGCTGGAAGACGCGCACCCGATGGCCAATGCCGTGCGAGCCGCTGCGCTCGCCGATGGTTATAGCCTGGAGCTACTTCGTGATGCCGGCGACGGCGACATAGAACGGTTTGTAGGTCCCGTGGTGGTTTCGCAGGTTATCGCGGGGTCTACCGTAGCGCCGCTGGAGGGGACAATCGGAAGAGTTTAAGGCGGGCTCAGAGAATGCCCTGTTCGGCTTCCACCTCAGCAATGGCCGCTTCAAGCTTTTCCATCATCCTGCGCAGTGCCGCCTCTGACGGCCTTGGATCCAATCGATCCACGCTTTTGGTCACGCCCTCCCGCGCCTTGGCGTATACCTCAAGGCGGGCTGTTGGCGTGTTTTCCGGTAGCCGGGCGAGAGTGCTGCGCAGAATGATGAGGTAAGGGTTCATGGCCTTGGACCGTACCCGAAGCATGTAAACCGCGTGTTAAGCTCAAACTTGGCCGTCCAGCCTGGCGAGTATCCTCAGGGCCTCCACACGGTCAGGCTCCCAGAATTTCAGGCGGGTCCTTCCGTCCTCACCGGTAGTCACAGTAAACGCTTCGCGGTGCATTCCCATTTCGAGCAGCCGCTCTTCCACGGCGGCTATGTTTCCGGCGAGGGACGACAGCGGATCCACGACCACGTATTGAGTGCGCATCTGTGCCAGCATTCGTTCCCCCTTGCCGCTGAGGAGCCCCATCGGGTGAAAACTCTACAATCCAGAGATGCTAAGCAAGGACATGCCTGAATGTTGGTAAGCAGGTAAGGTTACCCGCTGAGGCGACAATTGATGCCGGGCGGAGCAAGTCATGAACGCACGACCAGACCACCTTTAGATGGACGAGAATTAACCGCAGGCGGGTCGCCGTGAAAGAATTCGTGGTGCCGGGATTGAGCCGGAAGCGTTGATCGGCCCGACGGCATCGCCAATGCAGCGATGATTTAAAATCGTCGACTTACGACTTTGAATTGGCCGTAATTTGGTTTAAAAACAGTCGAATGAAGGCTGAAGATTCGTCGCTACATTACTATGATCGGAAAGTCGCCCCGAAAATCCGGGAGGCGCTGGAAGATACCCGTGTTGTTCTCATTTCCGGCCCACGACAGGCAGGCAAGACAACCCTTGCACGGCAGTTCGTCGCCGACAACCGGCCATATTTCACCCTCGATGATATCGGTACCTTGGCGGCAGCCCGCAATGATCCCGTCGGATTTATCCGAGGGCTGGATGGGGCAGTTATAGACGAGATCCAGAGAGCCCCAGAGCTTATGCTCGCGCTCAAAGAAAGCGTCGACATCGACACCAGACCGGGTCGGTTCTTGATTACTGGTTCTGCAAATCTTGCGACGGTTCCCGCCATAGCAGATTCCCTGGCAGGTCGTATGGCCGTAATCTCGCTATTTCCATTGGCTCAAGCCGAAATCATCCGCGCGCCGGGCGAGTTCCTGCATCGGGTGTTTTCGGACGAACCGTTTACATCAGCAGGGTCGCCCGTCAATGCGGGAGACCTTATCGAGATTGTCCTCAAAGGGGGATATCCCGAAGTCTTGCGAAGAAAGAGTGCCAGTCGAAGACAAGCGTGGCTCGACGACTATATCTCCGTGATTCTGGATCGTGACGTTCGTGATATCGCAAATATCGACCAACTCGATCGGCTTCCGAGGTTGCTGAGCGTATTGGCCGAACACGCGGGTCAACTTACGAACAATTCCAGTTTCGGATCGGCGCTGGCGATCTCCAGCGTCACAGCTCAAAAATACGTCGGCATCCTTGAGCGCCTCTATCTTCTGAAATTGGTCTCGCCTTGGTCGACCAATAGCCTCAGCCGTCTGATTAAAACCCCGAAGATGCACTTCGTCGACAGTGGCCTGCTTGCTGCCGTGCGCGGCGATGATGAGGAGAGGCTACGGCGAGACCGGGGGCGCTTCGGACCCTTGCTCGAAAGCTTCGTCGTATCCGAAATCCTAAAGATCGCAGCCTGGACCGATCTCCGGCTATCGTTCTCTCACTATCGCACGAAGGACCAGGATGAAGTGGATCTCGTGATCGAGGACCGTCGCGGTCGGATTGTTGGGATCGAGGTGAAGGCGTCGGCAACAGTCCGTCCGTCGGACATCAAGGGTTTGCGCCAGCTCAAAGCTGCGACAGGAGATCGTTTCCTGCGTGGGCTCGTTCTCCATGATCACGATCGGGTCACGCCGTTTGATGAGAATATTTCGGCAGCTCCACTGTCAACACTATGGACGTTATAACATCACATAATGCGATTTATGGAACTACGACAGAACGTGGAGCGGTCAGCCACTGACGGGACGACCGCTTTCACGCGATGAGTGTCGGGCCGACCAAGAAGCGCCCCCAGAACCGTCTCTCCTTGCACGGTGGGCGGATGTTAGGCATATCGCCTCGCCCTCCGTCTTACATGAATGGACAAAACGACAGAGTCAGGGTGCCAAATGCTGCTCATCAGGATGGCAAAGATCGTTGTTCCAAACCGACCGCCCAGACAGAGGAAGCCGACGAGCAGCCGGCGGCACGCCCTGCACTCGGCGGCCGCAGGTGTTGGTCAGGACGGAGCACGCGGGATCGGGCCACCAGGAAAAATAGAGCACGAAAAATCGTGCATGCCCTTTCCCTGTTCGGTTCAAGGTTTTACTGCTTCAGGCATGCCCCGAAGCGGGCAGGCTTTCCGACAGCGCGATCTTCAGCTTCTCTTCTTGTTCTGGCGAAAGGGATGTCTTGAGAACCCGGCCTCGCAGACCTTCAAACTCGGCCAGGACCTTCTCAGGCTGAACCTTTCGCACAAGAACGAACAGCGCTGAGGAATTGTTTGGAATGGTCTCACCCAGTGACTTGATGAACGCATCATCGATACCGTAGTCCGCAAGTGACCCGGACAAGGCGCCGACACCGGCCCCGGTCAGGCCACCGATGGCGATGCCCGCCAGAGGATTGAGGAACAGCAGACCCACCAGGCCGCCCCAAAGCGTACCCGACAGAAGGCCCGACGTAGCGCCAAGGGCGGTCAGGTTGAGGCTCTGCTTGAGATGGACCTTCCCTTCGCCGTCACGAACAACGACCACCGCGTCTTCCAGATCGACCAGATATTCCTTCTTCAGCGCAACGAGTTTGAGAAGCACCTTGTCGGCTTCATCAACCGTGTCAAAACCGACAACAACGAGATCGGACATTATTTGCTACTCCTCTGTTATAGTCTCTTTTGTGAATGTTGCCCTTCGCTCAGGCGTGCTTACCCAACCCCCGGAGCGACGGCACTTATCGTGACAGAAAGATCGGAACCTCCGGGTTTGCCAGGAGCGTCCGGGTTGCACTGCCGAAGACGAACTCAGTGATACGGGGCTGCCCGTAGGCGCCCATCACCACCATCTCAGCGCCGAGGTCTTCTGCGTGGGCCAGAATAAGCTCGCCGGCGTTGCCGCCTTCCAGGCGGTCGAGCGTCACCTTGATGCCGTGGCGCGCAAGATGGAGAGAGATATCGCTGCCGGGGTCTTCTCCCAGCAACCGCGCAACCTTGGGCTCTGGAACAACGACAACGTGCACGGCGCGAGCGGCCGCGAGGAAAGGCATGGAATCGGCGACGGCGCGGGCCGCTTCCCGGCTGGCATTCCAGCCGATCACGATCGTTTCGGGCGCGCCGCCTTCCGGCCATGAAGGGGGTAAAAGGATCGACGGCCGCCCGGACGCGAAGATGATATCTTCCGAAACCGTGAGAGCCGTCTCCGCGCGAGCGGGTTCACGCCCTGTCCCAACAATGGCAAGCGATGCATGACGGGCATGCAGCATCAGCGCCTCGCCCGTTTCGCCTGAACATATCCTGAGTTCGCACTGGACGCCGGTTGCGGCCGCAATCTCCGCCAGGAGTGCACGCAGCCGCTCTTCGGCCTCATGCTTGCGTGTTTCGTAGGACGCTATCATGCTTCCGATCGCCGCCCCTCGAGCAAAGCCATGAGAGGGATTGGCGATCAAATCTTCTGGCACGAAAGCAACAATCAAATGCGCGTCCCATGAGCGCGCAAGATCTACAGCATAGTCGATATAAACCCGACAGATGGAAGCATCCGCTGTATCGATATAGACGACGATATCTTTTGGCGTATTCATTCCATCCCCTTGCCGACCAGCAATGGCCCTAAACTAACGATCGCCCCCCGCGAGTCAACAACTGATGATCAGCAGGGTGACGAAAACCTGCTTGCGTGGCGCGCTACAAAGATTGTCGTCCGCAGGCCTGGCTGCCGCGCGCATGCTACTCCCGACACGGTCGCTGAAGGCGTTCTCCGCTGTCGCCTTCAGGTTCTGGCTCTTCTAGCGTCCCCTCTTGCTTTCCCTCTTGCTCCCCCTTGCCCCGGCTGGCTTCGGCTGTCGTCTCCGGTGCGCACCAGATAGAGCCTGCGTCAGTTTTTTTAGCGCGACGCTTCCTTCGCACCTCCACAGTGAACGGCTTTGTTTGTCTCATCGGGTTTTACGCTCCGGATCTTTTATCAGCGATTGCGCTCGATGCTGGCGATCGCCGCAAGGCAAGCGCCAATGCGCTGAGCGCGCAGCCGGTCAACATGAGGTCGATCGCCAGCAGCGCGCCGATGATCCACAGACTGTTGACCAGCCAGCCCGCAAGGACGATCAGGGCAACGAGCACCGTGACGACGCCAGCGGCCGCGAGCCACGGCCAACCTGAAACAGGGCGGATCGCCAGACCGGCGGCAGTCCTCATAATGCCTGCCACGAGCATGCTGAGAGCCATCAGTAGTGTGAGGAAAGTGGATGCCAGGACCGGGTTCCAGAATGTCACCAGACCGGCCAGCACATAAAGCCCGCCAACCAGGAGCAAACCGAAAGTCTGGCTCCAACGCTTCATCTGAAACGCAAAGACGATATGCGCCGCACCCGCCAACAGCATCGTCGCACCGACAAAGAGGACGGAAACGATCGTGGCCAGCAAGAGGTTGGAGAGGGCGACAAGCGCGATCAGCGCCAGCACGATGCCTGCGCCCAGCAGCCATCGCCATCGTGACCGCAGCAATTGCAGGTCGGTGGCGTCGAGGCTTGCGGTATAAATGGTCAACATAAGTATTCTCCTCTAAAAAACATGAAGAAAGCTGCGCCGCGTCGGGTCAGTTTCCACCGACGATCTTGCCGGCAAGGACAAACGGGCTGGAAAGGACCGCACCGGCCGAATTGAAGACAAAGGCTCCGGCTTGCCTGAGATTCTGGGGGTTGCGGCTTCCATCCCGGCCCGAGAGCTTCGGATAGTAGGCGGCGAGACCGACGAAACGATTGTGTCGGAAGCTGTCTGAGGCCTCGATATCCGAGATGTCGATCACCTGCACATTCGCCTTGCGCGTCGCCTCTTCGACTTTCGGATCCGTCACGTCAATCCTGCCCAGGCGCTGACGTTCAGTGGACAGGAATTCCGAGACCTTGAGCGCCCTGTCATCCTGGGAAACAAGGATTGTCATCGGCGGGTTCAGCGGCCCAATCGTCGCAAGCTGTGCCTCGAACACATCGACATCGATATCGGGCGCCGCCAGCACCACCTGCAGTCGACGGATCGCCGCGTCCTTGCCGGTAAGCCGCAGCTGGCGCACGGCTTCCGTCGTCAGCCATCCACCCATGCTGTGGCCGACGAGCGTGATGGGGCCTTGCGTCTCCTTGCGTGCGAGCGTGCCGAGCAGATCCGCCAACTGGTCGCGCGAGAACGTCACCGCGTCCTTGTCGGCGACGTAGCCGCTCAGAGCGCCTTCGGACGGCCAGGCAAACAGGATTGGAGCGGCATCGACACCGGCGTCCGCCGTCATCTGGGCTATGCGATAGACGGCCTCGGTGAAATTCGTGTTGTAGCCGTGCACGAACACGCCGACGCTCGGCGGTTTGCCGTTACGCTTGCGCGTTACCTCCGCCTCGAATGTCGCCGCGTCGAGAACCCGCTGCTCGACCGTGACGAAATCCGTCTTCGGATTCGGCTTCGATTTCGGCCATTCCACATTGCCGGCCTTGTGCCCCGGCGGGATGGATATCCCGTAGCGGATGTAGCTGACCTCGCGGGACCGCCCGGACGTATAGACACCGTTCTCGTCGCGCTTTCGCGTGGTCGCCACATAGACCGTCGTGAGCTTCGCTCCCGGAAGGGTCTCGGCGGTTTGGGCAAGCAGTTCCGGGGCGGGGCGACCGGCACAGGCTGCAAGCAGGCTCGTGAGAAGCAGAAGCGTAAGGCGAAGACTGAATTCACGCATTGACTGAACCAATTTCTTGTTTTGAAGAGGCGCTGGAACCATCGCGCCTCTCGGTACGACAGAGTTCGTCCTGCCGCCGCGCAAGCGGCGACGTCGATGTAGTTTGCCGGCAGCCAGCCTTCCGGCTAGGCCGTGATGTGAAAACCGTTATCGGCGTAGACCACCGACCCCGACAGAGGCGTTGCCGCCTCGCTCGCCAGGAATGCGGCGATACGCCCGACCTCTGCGATACTCACAAGGCGCCGCGATGGCGTGCGCTCGCGCACCGTGTCGATGAGCTCGTCGAAACGCTCGATACCCGAGGCTGCCCTGGTGGCGATCGGCCCGGTAGACAGGGCATGGGCGCGGATGTCCTGCGCTGCGAGATCCGCGGCCAGGTAGCGTACGCTTGCTTCCAGCGCGGCCTTCACCGGTCCCATCAGATTGTAGTTGTCGACGACGCGCTCAGCTCCGAAAAAGCTGACGGTTATCAGGGATCCGCCTTCCTTCATCAGCGGGGCGGCGAGCCGCGCCATCCGGATGAAGGAATGGCACGATATATCCATGACCTGCGCAAAGCCTTCGGCCGAGCAGTTGACGATGCTCGTCTGCAAGTCCTCTCGCGGCGCGAAGGCGATCGAATGAAGCAGAAAATCGAGACCGCCCCATTCATTCGCTATGGTGTCGAACACCGCCTCGAGCTGGCCTGCAATGCGAACGTCGCAGCCTTGTCGTTGAGATAGGTGACCGCCAGATCGGCGCCGGCCCCTGAACGCGGCTGCACAGCCGGCCGCGATGGAGGAATCGTTGGCGATGCCGACGACGAGGCCACGTTTCCCGAACAGATCGACGAGCGCAGCCATCGCTCAGCCTCCCGAAATTCTCAAGGCCTCAGTGGCGATCACCTGCTCCTCATCGGTTGGGATCACAAGGACGGTGAGACGACTGGCAGGACTGCTAATGACCGGGCGGTTCCCGGCGTTTGCTTCAGGGTCGAGGTCGATGCCGAGCCACATCAGCCGCGTGCAGATGTCCTGCCGGATCGCCGGCTGGTGTTCGCCGATACCGGCCGTGAATACGAGGGTGTCGAGACCGCCGAGCGTCGAGGCAAGCCGGGCGATCTCGCCGGCGATCCTGAACGTGAACAGCTCGATTGCTTCCTTCGCCTGGCCCTCGTCGCTGTCCAGAAGCACGCGGCTGTCGGCGCTGATGCCCGACACGCCCAAGAGACCGGAGCGGTGATAAAGGAGATCCTCGATTTCGCCGAGATCGCGACCGGTCTTTGCCAGGTGCATGACCACGCCGGCATCGAGCGCCCCGCAGCGCGTCGCCATCGGCACGCCGTCCAGCGTCGAAAAGCCCATGCTGGTGTCGCGGCTGACGCAGTTGTGCATCGCGCAAAGGCTGGCGCCGGAGCCGAGATGGGCGACAACGACCTTGCCCGGCGCGTGCTCTGGCCAGTTCTTGAGAAGCTGGTTGGCAATCGATCGATAAGAAAGGCCGTGGAAGCCGTAGCGTTTGATACCCTCTTCGTAGAGCTGCCTCGGCAGGGCGAAGCGGCGTACGACTTCAGCATGCGTGCGATGGAAAGCCGTGTCGAAGGAGGCGGTCTGCCTGATTTCCGGCCGAAGGCGCGTGATCGCCCGGACAAGGCGCAGCGCCTGCGGCTGATGGAGCGGCGCGAGCGGTATGAGCGCTTCCATCTGCGCCATCGCCTGATCGTCGATCAGCACTGGCCCGTCGAACAGGTCGCCGCCGTGCACCACGCGGTGACCGATCGCGACGATGCCGGACAAATCGTAATGCCATGAGAGCCGGGCGAAGGCTTCGCTCAAAACCTCGTCCAGCTCGTCTCCGGCTTTGGCTTCCAGTTCGATATCGAAGCGATCCGGCCCTTCGGAAAGCTCGAAGCGCAGTGGCGCCTTGCGGAAATCGATCATTCCCTTGCCGATGCGCGTAAGGCTGCCGTCCGCAAGGGCGAACAGGCCAATCTTGACCGTGGAGGAGCCGGCATTGAAGGTGACAAGCAATTGCTCGCTCATATCGTGGCTCCCGTACCGGGCACCTGGTTGCGGGCGACGAGCAGTCTTGCGAACGTTGCCGAGGCGATGCGCGCCGAAAGCGGATCGGAGCGGCTGGTCAGCACGATCGGCACACGGGCGCCGAGCACGATGCCGGCCGCGGTCGCCCCCGCGAAATAGATCAGTTGCTTGGCGAGCATGTTGCCGGCCTCGAGATCCGGCACGAGCAGGATGTCGGCCTCACCCGCGACGGGAGAGACGATGCCCTTCGTCTTCGCCGCATCGAGGTTGATGGCATTGTCGAAGGCAAGCGGGCCATCCACACGCCCGCCTGTGATCTGGCCACGCGCCGCCATGACTGTCAGCGCGGCAGCGTCGAGCGTGGACGGCATCTTCGCATTGACGGTTTCGACCGCCGCGAGCACCGCCACGCGCGGTTCGTCGACGCCTAGCGCGCGAAGAACGTCGATGGCGTTCTGGCAGATGTCGCGCTTCTGGTCGAGTGTCGGTTGGATGTTGATTGCGGCATCGGTGACGATCAGCGGCTTGTCGTAGGCCGGGACGTCAAGCGCGAAGACGTGGCTGATGCGCCGTTCCGTCTTGAGACCAGACCCGGTGGCAACGACGGCGCCGAGAAGCTCGTCGGTATGCAGGCTGCCCTTGACCAGAACCGATACCGCACCGCCGACCGCGAGTTCCACGGCGCGCGCGGCTGCCGCATGACTATGGGGAACGTCCTCGATCGCCATATCGCCGAGATCGATCCCCGCGGCGCCGGCGGCGGCGCGAATCTTCGCTTCCGGCCCGACCAGCAGCGGCTCGAACAGGCCCTGTTGGCGCACCTCGACCGCAGCCAGGATGGCTCCGGCGGAGCACGGGTGAACGATGGCGGCCCGAACCGGTGGGAGGCTACGGGCTTCCGCGACAAAGGCTTCATAGCGGCTTGCACGTTTCGTATCCGGCAATGCGACGGAGGGCGGCGCTTCGGTCCATTCGATTGATTTGTCGGGCGCGATCACCATGGCCGTGCCGGTCAGGACATATTCGGCTTTTTGATTGGAGCAGATCGTCTCCAGTGCAACGGTGCGATTATCCGGGTTTTTCTGCACAACCCGCACGGTTGCCGTGATCGTGTCGCCGGCGGCGACCGGCTTCACAAAGCGGAAATCCTGTCCCAGATAGATCGTCCCTGGCCCCGGAAGCCTTGTGCCGATCACGCGCGAGACCAGCGCTCCTGTCCAAAGCCCGTTGGCAACGATATCGTCGAAGACGGTCATTGCCTCCGGTGCCGCATCGCCAGGAGCCGGCATGTTGCCGCCGGCCATCGCCGCCAACAGATCGATGTCGTTGCGACCTGCGACCCGTGTGAGGTTTGCGGTATCGCCAACCCGCAAGTCGGTGAAGGTATAATTTGTCAGCGAGCTGTCAGCCATCGCCCTCTCACTTGTGGAACACGTAGGCGCCGGGCGCTTTGGCAGTGACAGAGCGACTTGTGTCGGTTAGCCGCGCTCAGCGCCTCGCGCCTTCGATCATTGGCGTGGTAGGCTTCTATGTCGAGAGTGCCGTAAAGGAATTTGGCTGCCTCGATTTGCGGCACGTTCAAATGATTCATTGCGGCTCCGGACTAATTGGCATGGTAGTCGTCATGGTCTGGCATTCCTTGTCTTCGTTCATGATGAACTCGACGACCTGAGAGACCAGAGCCGTCAGTTCACGATCATTTCCGCTCTTCTGGAGGGCCGGAGTGCCGATAACGTGACGAAGGATGCTAACCCCGGCCAGGAACGCGGCGACCATTGCCGCGCGCTGCTCTGACACGACCGGGCATTTGGAAGCGAAAGGTGTGACGAACCCGTCGTCGATAAGCTCGCGAAAAACACGTGAAGCCTCGGGGCTGGAAAAAGATCGAGCAAGGATGTCAAAAGGCCGGATTTCGTTGGCGCCTTTTTCGGCAAGCACGTCTTCCGCCAGCGTCATATGCAGCTCACTTGCCTCACCGACGAGCCAGACCTCTGGACGTATCATGGTCTTGACGGCTTCCCGGAACAACTTCTCCTTTGATCCGAAGGAGCGATGAACATAGGCCATGTCGACGCCGACATCGGCGGCAATGTCTCGCAGCCCGGTTTCCTCGTAGGAGTGGGTGGAGAAGCGCAAAATCGCGGCTTTCAGGATGCGCTCCCGGGTGGTATCGTCCGCGGCGGGACGGATCAGTCGCTTGGGCATACATCTCTCCAGATTGACGGTAAAAGGGTTATCGGCATAACAGCCCCCGGTCAACGACTGATGACTGCCATCTCCGAACGATGGAAGTGGACTACTGTTCCGCTCTGTCCACGCGTCCGGAAGCGTAGTGCAAGATCGTGATTCTGAACACGCTAGTGCTGCGAACGTATGCCAAGCCGGAGTCTGTCATCAGCTGGCTACTGTGCAATCTCGTGGTCGTCCCCGCCTAAGTGGTTCTTGAATGAGACGTCTTCTTCGATCTTAGATTGCGCAATTTTCCTACTTCGCTGTTTTTCGCTGGAATCAAAAGGCGAATATCAAGACATTGATCACCGATGGTTGCCCCCGGGCATTCTTCTTTCTCGTGATTGTGTCATCCTGAATCAGGACATTGTTGGCATGAGCGTGCCTGGGCGTCGCAGGCAACACCATCGGCTTGCTTGCCGCCTGCATGATCGACGGTTCTGCCGCGTCAACGCTCTAATCATCTCCGCTTTCGTCGGCTGATGGCGTGCCCGATGCCGACGGCGGGCGACAGTGCCCGCTCCCGGCATCGCGCCCTTCCGGCTATGTCCCCAACGCGAAGGTCGCATCCCTGCAACGATCATCAACTGACGACAAATTCGGTCGGGATCATTGACATGCTGGTCATCGGCTGATGATATGCTTCAGATTTCCAGACATGCGGTGACGATACTGGGGCTAGCAGCAGTTCTTCACACAAATATTAAGGTTGCCAATGAAGAACACGCCTAAAGAACCGCCAGGAGCGGGACTTCCTTCAAGTATCGAGCCAACGCCCCCAGGGCGAACCGCCTTGCAGACACGCAAAGCAGGCGGATGGCAACGCCACGTCATCTTTGTCAGGCTTCAGAAATATCTCGATGATCGCGTCAGATCGTTCCTCCAATTTCAATCCGGCAGGGCAGCGGCGACGTCTCGCGCATGCCCGATATCGGGTCTCCGCGACCAAGGCAGGCTCCCCCTCATGACACCGACAACTTGCACGATGACATCGAACCTTTTCCGCGGCCCCCGGCAGCCTGTTTCTGCAACCATCGCGCAAGGGGAGGCTCGCTCGTGAAATCGCTGAAAAACTGGATCGTCGCGATCGTTGTCATTGCTGTCATTGCCGCCGCCTATTACGCCTTGCGCATTTATGATGGAGGGGGGCTGCCGGCCGGGATCGCCGGCGGAAACGGCCGCATCGAGGCGACCGAAATCGACATTTCCACGAAGACCCCCGGACGCATCAAGGAGATTCTGGTCGACGAAGGCGCGTTCGTCAGCGCAGGCCAGGTGCTCGCCGTCATGGATACCCAGCAGCTCGAGGCGCAGAAAAAGCAGGCCGAGGCCTCGCTGCAGCGCGCGGTGATCAGCGTCGATACCGCAAAAAGCCTTCTGTCCCAGCGCGAGGCGGAGCGGGAAGCTGCCGCTGCGGTGATCGGCCAGCGCGAAGCTGAACAGGACGCCGCAGAGCGGAAACTCGCCCGCACCGAACAGTTGATCAGAACCAATACGACCTCGCAGCAGACGCTTGATGACGACCGCGCGGCAGCGCAAAGAGCACGCGCAGCCGTTGCGGCGGCAAAGGCGTCGCTGTCCGCCTCAGAGGCTGCCATCGGCGCGGCCAAGGCCCAGATCATCGATGCGGAGGCCTCCGTCGTGGCGGCCCAGGCAGCGATTGAAAGCATCGTCGCGGATATCAACGACAGCACGCTGAGGTCGCCGCGAGAAGGCCGTGTGCAATATCGCGTCGCGCAGCCCGGTGAAGTGCTGTCGTCAGGAGGCCGCGTCCTCAACATCGTCGATCTGAGCGACGTTTACATGACCTTCTTCCTGCCGACCGAGCAGGCGGGCCGCATTCAGATCGGATCCGAAGTTCGTCTGGTTCTCGACGCCGCTCCCCAGTACGTCATCCCCGCTACGGCAAGCTTCGTGGCGGACGTCGCACAGTTCACGCCGAAGACGGTCGAGACCGAGGAGGAGCGCCAGAAGCTGATGTTCCGCATCAGGGCCAAGATATCCCCCGACCTGCTGCGCGAGCATATCCAGTATGTCAAGACAGGGCTTCCTGGCATGGCCTATGTCCGCATCGCACAGGATGCCGAATGGCCCGCTCACCTCACCGAGGCTCTGGTCAAATGAGCAGCCTTTCGCCAGGAGAGCACGATGCAAAGACGCTCTCTCCCCCTGTTGTGACGGTCAAGGCTGTCAGTCTGTCCTATGGCAAGACGCGGGCGCTCGACGCCGTCAGTCTCGACATTCCTGCCGGGATCATGGTCGGATTGATCGGTCCCGACGGTGTCGGAAAATCCAGTCTGCTCAGCCTGATCGCCGGCGCTCACAAGATCCAGGACGGCCATGTCGAGGTTCTGGGCGGCGACATCGCCAGCAAGAAGCATCGTGACCGGACCTGCCCACAGATCGCCTACATGCCGCAGGGTCTCGGCAAGAACCTCTACCCGACGCTTTCCGTCTTCGAGAATATCGAATTCTTCGCGCGGCTGTTCGGGCAGGACAAGCGCGAGCGCGAGCAGCGCATCGGCGACCTGCTCGAGCGCACCGGGCTGGCGCCCTTCCCTGACAGACCGGCCGGCAAACTCTCCGGCGGCATGAAACAGAAGGTCGGGCTCTGCTGCGCGCTGATCCATGACCCCGATCTTCTGATTCTCGACGAACCCACCACCGGCGTGGATCCGCTGTCGCGCCGGCAGTTCTGGGAGCTGATCGACGATATCCGCCGCGACCGCCCGTCGATGAGCGTGATCGTTGCGACCGCCTATATGGAGGAGGCACAGCGCTTCGACTGGCTGGTGGCCATGGATGACGGCAAGATCCTTGCGACCGGCACGCCCGACGAGTTGCTCGCGCGAACGGGTGCCGCCAACCTCGATGCCGCTTTCGTCGCGCTCCTTCCGGAAGAGCGACGTCGCGGCCACCACGAGGTCGTCATACCGCCCCGATCCGAGGAGAACCAGGCCGACTTCGCCATCGAAGCCGAACACCTGACCATGCGTTTTGGGGATTTTACCGCGGTCGACAATGTCAGCTTCCAGATCCCGCGCGGTGAAATCTTCGGGTTCCTCGGCTCCAATGGCTGCGGCAAGACCACCACGATGAAGATGCTGACCGGCCTTCTGCCGGCAAGCGAAGGCACCGCGAAGCTGTTCGGCCACGAGGTCGACCCCAATGATATCGAGGTGAGGCGCAAGGTCGGCTATATGAGCCAGGCCTTTTCGCTCTACAGCGAACTCACGGTTCGCCAGAACCTCGATCTGCATGCGCGGCTGTTCAACCTGCCACCCGACGAAATCCCGGCGCGCATCGCCGAGATGGCCGAACGCTTCGATCTCAACGAGATCATGGATGCCCTGCCCGATGCGCTGCCACTCGGAATCCGGCAGAGACTGTCCCTTGCCGTGGCGATGATCCACGCCCCCGACATCCTGATCCTCGACGAACCGACATCGGGGGTCGATCCGGTGGCGCGGGACGGGTTCTGGCAGATCCTCTCCGACCTGTCGCGCAAGGACGGCGTCACCATCTTCGTTTCGACCCATTTCATGAACGAAGCCGAGCTTTGCGACCGTATCTCGCTCATGCATGCCGGCAAGGTTCTCGTCAGCGATACGCCGCGCGCCATTGTCGAAAAGCGGTCCGCCGGGACATTGGAAGAGGCCTTCATTTCCTACCTGGAAGAGGCCATCGGTGAGGCTTCAGCTGCGCCCGCCCCAATCGCGCAGCGTGAAGAGGCGGATGAAGTCATCGCCCCCCAAGCGGCTTCATCCGCCAACTCCACCTTCAACCTGCGCCGCATGTTTGCCTATACCCGGCGTGAGGCGCTGGAACTGCGCCGCGATCCGATCCGCGGGACGCTCGCCATCCTTGGCAGTGTCATCCTCATGTTCGTCGTCGGATTTGGCATCAACATGGATGTCGAAAACCTGGCGTTTGCCGTTCTCGACCGGGACGACACGACGATCAGCCGCGACTACACGCTTCAGATCGCCGGATCGCGCTATTTCACGGAGAAGGCGCCGATCATCGACTACAATGACCTCGACCGGCGCATGCGCAACGGCGAACTCAGCCTCGCCTTGGAGATACCGCCAGGCTTCGGGCGCGATGTCGCGCGCGGCAGCAAGGTCGAGATCGGCGCCTGGATCGACGGCGCGATGCCTTCACGAGCCGAAACGGTGCGGGGCTATGTGCAGGGCATGCATCAGACATGGCTGACCCAGAAGGCGCGTGAACTCTACGGAGACGCGGCAACGACCGGCAACTTCCAGATCGCCCTTCGCTACCGCTACAATCCGAGTGTCGAGAGCCTCAAAGCCATGGTGCCGGCCGTCATTCCGCTGCTTTTGATGATGATCCCGGCCATGCTCGCGGTTTTGAGCGTGGTGCGCGAAAAGGAACTGGGGTCGATCATCAACTTCTACGTGACGCCCGTCACCCGCATCGAGTTCCTGCTCGGCAAGCAGTTGCCTTATATCGCGCTCGCCATGCTCAACTTCTTCATGTTGACGGCATTCGCAGTCTTCATCTTCGATGTACCGCTGACCGGCAGCTTCCTGACGCTGACGGGTGCGGCTCTTCTGTACGTCACGGCGGCGACCGGGCTCGGACTGCTGATCTCCACCTTCATGAGCAGCCAGATCGCCGCGATTTTCGCAACCGCGCTGATCACGCTCATTCCGGCCGTCCAATATTCCGGCATGATCGATCCGGTGTCGTCCCTTCAGGGAGCAGGCGCCTATATCGGCCAGATCTATCCGACGACCTATTTCGTGACGATCGCGCGGGGCACGTTCTCCAAGGCGCTGGAGTTCAAGGATCTTGCGGCGTCTTTCATTCCGCTGCTGATCGCTGTCCCGGTTCTTCTTGCCAGTGGCGCGGCGCTCCTCAAGAAACAGGCGGGGTGATCCATGCGCTTGGCCAATATCGCCCAACTCGGCGTCAAGGAGCTCCGCGGTCTCGCCCGAGACCCGATGCTCGTCGTCCTGATCCTTTATGCCTTCACCCTGTCAGTCTATACGGCATCGACCTCCATGCCCGAGACGCTCAACAAGGCTGCCATCGCCATCGTCGATGAGGACCAGTCACCCGTCTCGTCCCGCATCCTGACCGCCTTCTACCCGCCGTATTTTTCCATCCCGAAGATCATATCGCAGCACGACATGGACAGCCGCATGGATGCGGGCATCGATACCTTCGCCCTCGACATCCCGCCTAATTTCCAGCGCGATCTGCTCGCCGGCAGAGCGCCCACGATCCAGCTCAATGTCGATGCTACACGCATGTCGCAGGCATTCAGCGGCGGCGGCTATATCCAGTCCATCATCTCCAGCGAAGTCAGCGAATATCTCAACCGCTACAGGGGAGGAAGCGACGTTCCCGTCGATCTCACTCTGCGTTCCCGCTTCAACCAGGAGCTCAACAAGGGCTGGTTCGGCGCCATCACCAATGTGATCTCGTCGATCACCATGCTCTCGATCGTGCTGACCGGTGCGGCCCTGATACGCGAACGCGAACATGGTACGATCGAGCACCTGCTTGTGATGCCGGTGACGCCGACGGAGATCATGCTGAGCAAGATCTGGTCGATGGGGCTCGTCGTCCTTGTCGCTTCGGCCGTGTCGATCGTGTTCGTGGTGCAGGGCGTTCTCCAGGTGCCGATCCAGGGTTCTGTCGGTCTTTTTCTCGCAGGCGCGGCGCTGCAACTCATCGCCACCACATGCATGGGGATCTTCCTGGCGACGGTCGCCGGTTCCATGCCGCAGTTCGGCCTGCTGCTGATGCTGGTCCTGCTTCCACTTCAGGTCCTGTCGGGCGGCGTCACGCCGCGCGAAAGCATGCCGCTGATCATCCAGGATATCATGCTGGCGGCGCCTAACACTCACTTCGTGATCCTGGCTCAGTCCATTCTGTTTCGCGGAGCGGGCTTCGACGTTGTCTGGCCGCAGTTGCTGGCGCTGGTGCTGATTAGCGCGGCGCTTTTCGTCCTTGCCCTGCGCCGCTTCCGAAGCTTCCTGCGATAGGCAAAGGTTGGGCCACGATGACCGTGAGACGTAATCCGAGCCGCTTTAATTGAAAGGCATACCATTCAATCCGCAACAGGAGAAAACCTAGCCATGCAAGAACACATGAGGGCTGCGGTCGTTCATGAATTCGGTGCGCCGCTGACGATTGAAAGCGTTCGGGTACCCGTGCCCGGACCTGGGGAACTGCTGGTCAAAGTGATGGCCTGTGGCGTGTGCCATACCGATCTGCACGCCGCCTCCGGCGACTGGCCGGTCAAACCATCCCCGCCCTTCATTCCCGGCCACGAGGTTGCCGGTACCGTGGCGGCCATCGGCCCGGGCGTGACGGACTTTACGATCGGCGATGCGGTCGGCATCGCATGGCTGCACGACGCATGCATGCGATGCGAACACTGCGAGA
The DNA here is from genome assembly GCF_900013495.1 of Agrobacterium genomosp. 2 str. CFBP 5494. Lineage (NCBI taxonomy): Bacteria > Pseudomonadati > Pseudomonadota > Alphaproteobacteria > Hyphomicrobiales > Rhizobiaceae > Agrobacterium > Agrobacterium genomosp. 2. The sequence goes on along the minus strand of NZ_LT009721.1, from coordinate 86,472 downwards.
CGGGTTGGGAAACGCTTTGCGAACATCAGCACAACACGGGTTACAGCTGTGATGGAGGTTTCGCGGAATATGCGATCGCCAACGCTGCATTCGCCGCAAGACTGCCCGGCAATGTCGATTTCACAGCCGTGGCGCCCATACTGTGCGCGGGCGTGACGACCTACAAGGGGCTCAAGGAAACCGAAGTCCGACCCGGCCAGTGGGTGGCGATCTCGGGCATCGGTGGCTTGGGCCAGGTTGCCATCCAGTACGCCAAGGCAATGGGATTGAAGGTGCTTGCATTGGATGTCGCACCTGAAAAGCTTGCTCTGGCCAGGCAAACCGGTGCCGATCTGGCTCTCGATGCGCGGAGTCCCGATGCGGTTACTGACGCGCTTCAGGCGACAAATGGCGGCGCACACGGCGTTCTGGTCACCGCCGTATCACCGCCAGCATTCTCGCAGGCGCTTCAGCTAGTTCGACGAAAAGGCACCGTTGCCCTCGTTGGACTGCCACCTGGTGAGTTCCCGACGCCTATCTTCGATGTCGTCTTGAAGCGCATTACCGTGCGGGGCTCCATCGTCGGCACACGCCGGGATCTGGATGAGGCAATCGCCTTCTTTGCCGAAGGCAAAGTCAAGGCGCATGTCACCTCGGCGCCGCTCGAGGACATCAACCGGGTTTTTGGGGAGTTGAAAGCTGGCCGTGTTGAAGGCCGCGTCGTGCTCGACATGACAGGCAAAGCCGCCTGATCAGATCAAGGCGCGTTTCAAATGGGGATGAGCATGAGTGCGTCTGACACCATGGCCCGCGACGTCGCCAAGATCAGTGTGGATGCTCATGTGCGCCACGCTATTTCGCTCAGCGTTTGCCGTCTGGCAGCACCCTCAGCGCCTCAAGAAGGATTGGAACGGCTATGACGATAGACCCGCCTCCGGCACCGCTTCATCTCGAGCACATTATCGCAGAAACAGTGACGGCGGATATGCGTGATGCCTTACGCCTTTCTGCCGCTCGCGTTTGGAATACGGGAGAGATTGCCTTCGGCGGCGATGTCGGCTTTGCGATTGATTCAATCGCGCAATCGTTGATGTCGACGAGCCAGGACGTCGTTCGGCTTCTGATACAAGAATGGAGGAACGAGTCTGATTTCGTTGCCATGCCGGCCTGCAACGAGAAGACTATCGGATCCGACGTCTCAGAAGCATTCCTATTAGATAGCCCGTTCCAAATTCAATGATATTGTAAGGACCGACTATGACTGAAACCCGAAGCAACGCGGCTCCAGAGCTCAGCGCCAATGAACTCCACAAGATTGACGGTTGGTGGCGAGCAGCGAATTATCTGAATGTGGCGCAGATCTATTTGTTGGCCAATCCTCTGCTGCGCGAGAAGCTGACCGTCGATCATATCAAGCCACGCCTGCTCGGGCACTGGGGTACATCCCCCGGCTTGAACCTAATCTACGCGCATATGAACCGGCTGATCAAGAAATACGACCTGAACGCGATCTACATGGCCGGTCCCGGACATGGTGGGCCGGCGCTTGTTGCCAACGTCTATCTCGAAGGCAGCTATTCAGAGCTTTATCCGGAGGTGACCCAGGACGAAGCCGGTCTCCTTCGTCTCTTCCGGCAGTTTTCGACGCCAGGCGGCGTTCCAAGCCACGTCAGCGTACCGACGCCCGGATCTATCCATGAAGGCGGCGAACTGGGCTATGTGCTCGTCCACGCCTTCGGCGCCGTCATGGACAACCCGGGTTTGCTTGTTACTGCAGTCGTCGGCGACGGAGAGGCCGAGACCGGTCCCCTCGCCGGCAGCTGGAAAAGCATCGACTTCATCAATCCAACCCGGGATGGGGCCGTGCTGCCGATCCTGCATTTGAATGGCTATAAAATCGCCGGTCCCACGGTGCTGGCCCGCCACAGCGACGAGGATCTCGCCAAATTCTTCGAGGGGCAAGGGTATGAGCCGCATTTCGTCGAAGGCGATGTGCCGGAGATCGTGCATCAGATATTCTCGAAAACCTTGGAAGAGGCTGTCCTCAGGATCCGCCAGATCCAGTTATCGGCGCGCTCAGGAGAGATTCGCGGACGACCACGCTGGCCGATGATCGTGATGCGCACACCAAAGGGGTGGACAGGCCCGAAGATCGTCGACGGCCTGCCGATCGAGGGCACTTTCCGGGCGCACCAGGTGCCGGTTTCGGAAGTGCTGACCAAACCCGACCATCTGCGCATTCTCGAAGACTGGATGCGCAGCTACAAGCCAGAAGAGCTGTTCGACGAGAATGGCGCATTTCGGCCTGAGTATGCCGAACTCGCTCCGGCAGGTGAACGGCGCATGGGAGCAAATCCCCACGCCAATGGCGGTAAACTCTCCATCCCATTGAAACTGCCGGATTTCGAGGATTATGCGGTGAAGTTCGACGAAAGAGCCAAACTGCGTGCCGGTTCGACATCTCGTCTAGGGGAATACCTTCGCGATATCTACAAAAGCAATCCCGACAACTTCCGCCTGTTCTGCCCCGACGAAACAAACTCAAACCGCCTCGGCGCTGTCTTTGAGGTCTCTGATCGCTGCCTGGTCAGTGAAATCCTGCCTGGCGACGATCATATCTCGCCGGAAGGCCGCATCATGGAGGTGCTCAGCGAGCATTGCTGCCACGGGTGGCTGGAAGGCTACACGCTGACCGGTCGGCACGGCCTGTTTGCCACCTATGAGGCGTTTGCCATGGTTGTGGACTCGATGTCGATGCAACATGGCAAATGGATGGAGCACGCTAAGCACGTGCCCTGGAGAGCCGACATCCCGTCACTGAACTACTTGCTGACCTCGACGTGCTGGCGAAACGACCACAACGGCTTCAGCCACCAGGGTCCGGGTTTCATCGACACTGTCATCCACCGCAAGCCGGCTGTTGCCCGCGTCTACCTGCCACCGGATGCCAACTGCCTTCTGTCGGTCGCTGACCATTGCTTCCGCAGCTACAATTATCTCAACCTCGTTGTTATCGACAAACAGCCTCAGTTGCAGTGGTTGACGATGGAAGAGGCTAAAGCACATTGCGCCAAGGGCGCGGGCGTGTGGGACATGTATAGCAATCAGCCGGAAGAGCCTGACGTGGTTCTCGCCTGTGCGGGCGACATTCCGACACAGGAAACGATAGCCGCTGCCTGGATCCTGCGCGAGCTTGCTCCCGATCTAAAGGTGCGTGTCGTCAACGTCGTCGATCTCATGCGGGTGTGCCCGGCTGATCGTCATCCACACGGGATGAGTGATACGGAGTTCACCGAGATCTTCACCACGACTGCGCCCGTGATCTTCGCCTTCCACGGCTATCCAGGTGTCATCCACGATCTTCTTCACGGGCGCCAGGCGCATGACCGGTTTCATGTGCGCGGCTATCTTGAAGAGGGCACGACAACGACACCCTTCGACATGGTGGTTCTCAACAAGATCAGCCGGCTGCATCTCTGCCTCGACGTAATGCGTTACGTGCCGGCCATGATGGAGAAGAACGCCGATCTCGCCGCGCATTGTACCGGCCTGCTTCGCGAACACGAGATCTACATTCGTAAGCATTTCGACGATCTTCCCGAGATCAAGGACTGGGTATGGTCGGAGCGGTCCGTTTCCGCTCATCAGTGAATAGGAGACGAAAACGTGTTTGCGAAAGACATCATGACCAGAAAGGTCAGGACCATCCACTCGACCAACAGCGTTCGTACGGCGATCGAGCTGATGGTGAACGAGGGTATCAGCGGCATTCCGGTGGTGGATGAAAACGACGTCGTCACCGGCATAATTACCGAAGGCGACTTGTTGCGGCGTGTGGAATTCGGCGCAGGTGCCAAGCGTGAGAACCCGGTGCGCGACACGCCCCTGCGTGACCTCGAAACGTATATCAAGGGTCACAGCTGGCGGGTGGGCGATCTCATGTCCACGCAGGTCGTTACTGTGACCAGCGATGCGTCGGTCGCAACGGTGGCCGAGTTGCTATTCCGGTACAAGATCAAGCGCGTACCGGTGGTGGAAGATGACCGGCTGGTCGGACTCGTTAGCCGAGTCGATCTTCTTCGGTCAATCGTCGATATACGATCAGATGCAATCGCCTCCGGGGAAGAGGCGATGGAGCGTGCCATCAGAGCCCGTCTCAACGCAGACCTGGGCATTGACAAGGAGCGGGTTTCAGTTTCAGTCCATGGCGGATGCATCTACCTAGATGGCAATGTCACCGACAATCTCGAAAAGCGCGCGGTCCAGGTGCTCATCGAGAATATCCAGGGCGGCTATAGCTTCGTCAATCGCTTGTCAGTCTCCCCTTAATTTTAACGAACTGCCAGGTGGCCGCCTTGAGGCCATGAAATGACAAAATTATCATCGCCGACTCGCGCCATGCCCACAGCTGGGAAAGGCACGTCGGCCGTCGTCAGAGGAGGCGCTAACGTCGGTTCCGTAACGTAAGATAGCTTCGGAAAGTAGGGCTAAACGCTTATGTCCCTGTGCCACAAAGTTCGATGGTGTAGTGGGGGTCTGACCTTGGAGTCGTCCGCAGCCGTAGCGCGATAGCTGTGAGGTCTCCACTCCGTTATCCGGGTCGATGAGGAGGGAGCCAGATGGAGACGTACGAGTACTTCACCGCTACCGTTGCCGCGTCGCCCCATGCAGGTACTCGGGGCTGTCTATGGCTGCTGCATCGATCCATCGTGCCGTGGGGACCACAACGATCAGCAGCGAAAGGTCGGATACATACTCCCTTCCGCTTCAGCTCCTCAAGCGCGAGCAGCGTACGCGCTTAGGCTATCGCTGCGTTGTTGAGGCTGAAGTGGGCCCAAGCGGATCGGCGCCGACGCGTTCCGGAACAGCCAATCTTTGAGACGGGAAGCATCAATTCCTTCTGGCCCCGCACGTCTTTCTCCATTCGTAACCGCACGAGGCCGCGTACGCAACTTGTGATTGAAATATACTGTGCGATTTGCTTCGCAAAGGTGTGACCTAAATCGCCTCTAGTAGTGGTAGGAGAAGTGAGGAATCAAGGTAGGCCGCCAGAATAGAAGACCATGTGCTCATCGTGTGTTAAAAGGACGGTGCCGCGATAAAGGAAATCGTGCGACGTACCGGTCATAGCCTTGGCTTGGTCCGCCAAGTGGCCAATGCCGATGAACCTCACCGCCAAACCTCCTGGTCGTGAGAACCTCCACTGTACTCTCCATGGAGAAACTCCCGTTGCTCGTCCACTAAAAGGCGACCACAGATCTCAGCGGCGGTGACGATTTGGCATCGGGACAGCGGTTACTGATCTCAGGCATTCGTGTCAGGTGAAAAGGAGGAAGCGCCAGCTTGACGGCCAAGTGCCTTCCAAAGGGCATAAGCTGCGAGTCTTCTGCTCGGAAAGCGTTTCGACCTTCTCAGAGTGGCGACAGCGTACGGAAGCTATTTTGACGGGCGTGTCGCAAAGTTTTTCGGCGGGCGCAGTCATGCCGTAACGGGCTGCATTTTCATGCTTTGTTAACTTTTTGAAGTCCGAAGAGGCATGCGATGAGATCATTCTGGTCGTTGACAGACCAGCCGCCGGAAAAGCCGAAGCCCTTCCGCAGCCACAGCATGGCTTCGAACCCGGCGATCGTTCGCCTCGCGGTGTTGAACGTTCGGAAGCCGCCCACCTTGGGCATGTTCTTCTTCACCCGGAAGTGATCGCTTTCAATGCCTTGCTGCAAATGCTTGGTGACGTAATGGACCGGGTCCGGCGGGAGAAGCCTTTCCTCCACACCGTTCTTGATTGCAGGCGGAAAGGTTCCAGCGCCATCGGTGCCGATCTTGCCGGGTGAGAGCAACGGTTCGTCCTTCAACATCTTGCGGAAGAAGCGTTTGGCGGCATCCCGATCACGCCTTGCGGTCAGCAGGAAGTCCACCGGATTGCCGTGTTTGTCGATGGCGCGATAAAGATAACGCCACTGGCCCCGGATTTTGATGTAGGTTTCGTCGATCCGGATTGAACCACAATGCGGCTTTCGAAAGCGTCTCAGCCGCTTTTCGATCATCGGCGCATAGGCCAGAACCCACCGGTTGATGCTGCTATGATCCACGTCGAAACCGCGCTCTTTGAACATTTCTTCCAGATCGCGATAGCTCAACGGGTAACGCAAATACCACGACACCGCCTGAATAATCAGCCATGCCTCGAATTGCCGTCCTTTGAAATCGTCCTTCGACCGGCGCTTCAGCTTTTCGACAATGGCATTGAGAATCATAAATCCGCACTCCAACAAATCGGAGCGCCTTTTCATCACCGAAATCTCAAGTCAGCGTTAACGAAAAACTTTGCGACACGCCCCCGGTTTGTCACTCGTTGCCCGTTCCATGCACGAAGGCCTGAAGGGCGGGCGGGGCGGCAGGTTTTTCAGCCGCGCAATCTCATCGCGCAGAAGCTGGTTGTCGACCTTCAGCCGGGTGTTTTCGAGCCTGAGCTGCTCGTTTTCCTCACGAAGCCTCTGGTTTTCCGCCTCGAGCTTCTCAATCCGGGCGTCTGCCCGACCAGCCCGCTCCACCAGACCGGTCAAGAGCTCTCGCAGCGCCTTCAGCGACAGCGTGTCAGCATGCTCGGCCATGGGCAGGCGGCGCTTCGTCATCAAGGAAGTGAATCATGATTTACAAGAAACAGGAATCCCTGCTGCCACCGGATTTGCTCCAGTTACTGCTAAAACCCGTCGCCGACGCCAGCAGCGCTCTCGCACGTCTCGACGAGCGCACCGCCCGCTCCCCCGTCGGGCAGGGCTGGATCGAACGGCTACATTTCACCGACGCCTGCGCATCCCTCTGGATCGACGGCGAACTCGTCCACCTCGAAGACCTCGTCCTCCACGACGCTCTCCGAGACATCCGCACCCCAACCCACGAACTCACCATCGCCCGCGACGTTTTACGAACCCGCCGGCGCATCGCCGACCATCCACCCGCCTGGGCTCTGTCTGAAGAGGGCCTGCGCGGCCTGCGGCAGGCGTGGCCTGCAGCATCTTTGGGAGATGGGGGCGCTGGCGTGGCCGACCAGCCCACCGCGCGTGAAGTGGCTGATGGGGGAGGGGAGGGGGCGGAGGTTAGTGACGTGGACGGTGAGGCTGGCGAGGACGTCCTGGATGCCGAGCTCGCTGCCATCGATGCCCTGCTGGCGCGTTCGGAGGCGACGATCGAACAGGCCAGGAAGCCAGGTCCCGCCAAAAGCGCTCCAAGCTCGGGCGCCGGCCGGGAACGCGACCCTCTCGTCTACGATCTCGACTGGGACGAGGATGAACGGCTGGAGGAATGGCGGGTGGTGCTGCGCGGGGTGCAAGAGTTTCCGGCGGTGCTGCAGGTAATCGTTGCGCTGGATGCCTGGAACGAGATCGGTGTGCTGCAGCACGCCGGCTGGATGGGCCGGCTCTTGGCGGCCTCCCTCCTGCGCCAGGGTGGTGTCACATCAGGTGGCCACCTCGCCGCCATCAACCTCGGCCTGAAAACCATTCCCGTCGATCGCCGCCGTCATCGCAACCGCGAAACCCGGCTGCTGGCGATCGCGCAGGGATTGATCGCAACAGCCGAGATCGGACTAAAAGAGCATGACCGGCTGGCGCTTGCTCGGCAGATGATGGAACGCAAATTGGCGGGAAGACGAACGTCTTCAAAACTGCCGGAGTTGGTCGAGCTGGTGATGGCGAAGCCATTGGTGTCGGCCGGGATGGTGGCAAAGACGCTTGACGTGACGCCGCAAGGGGCGCGGCGGATTGTGTTGGAGCTGGGCCTGCGCGAGATGACGGGGAGGGGGAGGTTTCGGGCGTGGGGGGTGATATAGGATGTTCGAAACCAGATGCAGCTCCGACACCGCGTGCTGATCGGTGATGAACTAACTCCGGTCCCAATATCGATATCATGCGACTGGCCCCCGACTAAACCATGACTGCAAAACCTACCGGAGCAATGCATCAATCGTTAGTCCATGAGAAGAATACTGTTAGTGACGAGTCGACGGCGTTGCCCAATCACCAAATAGACGCATAAGCTGTATCGCTACCTGGGGGGAAAAGATGGCTTCGCTTCAAAGCAATCTTGTCAAAAGAATCGAGCGACTACCGAAGCCTGCGAATACCGCAGATGCTATGCAGCCGCTGTTTGAAGCCATCAGCAACTCAATTCACAGCACGCAGGACCGTTTTCGAGACGACGTTGCCAACAGCGGCCGGGTGATCGTAAACATTGTTACTGCACGCAAGCAGGCCCACGTTAAGATTGTCGTTGAGGACAATGGAACAGGCCTGGACCGAAAGAACTACGAGGCATTCACGACCACCGACACCGACAATAAGATTGCTCGTGGTGGGAAAGGCGTAGGTCGACTTCTGTGGCTTGATTGCTTTGAAAGAACCACGGTGTCCAGTCTCTTCACCGAAGATGATACCCTCAAGCGCCGGCGCTTCCGTTTTGTCCTGTCGTTGACCGACCAGATTGAGGATTACGAGGAAGGAGGCGTCGCGGATCGGAACGCGGGTACAGGCATGACGGTGGAATTCGATGGTCTGCGTGACAACGGTTATCGTGCCAAATTTCCTGGGCGGGCAGCCTTCATATTTCAGCATTTCACCTCGCATTTTCTGCCGACGTTCATCGGGTCTCGGTCACCGAGAATAACGGTTCATTGTGGCGACGAGACACGGCATTACCCAGAGGAAATCAACTCAATCATCCATCGCAGGACGACGGTGAAGGATATTCCGACCGCCGACTACGGACCGCTGACGCTAACGCTCATGGAATGTGACAAGGTCGCCAGCGCCGATCTGCAAGGTTCGCATTTCGTTCATTTTATCGCACACGACCGAACCGTGCATTCACACAAGATCGACGCTAAGCTCGGCCTGAAATACTTCGGCCCGAATGAGGACAGAGTGTTCCACGCTGTCCTCACAGGCGACTTCCTAGACCGAAACGTGAATCAGGAGCGCACAAAGTTCGTCTTCGAGGACGCTATCCTGGACCGAATCGTCAACGAAGTCTGCACGCCCCATATTGAGGCCTTTCTTGCGGAGCCCCTGACCGCTCTTCGTCTCGATCAGCGTACGCGGGTTAAGGCAATCGCGGAGTCATACCCGTCGGTGGCTTTCGGAGACGTTGACGAACTGCAGAAGAAGATCCCCTCCGGTGAGTTGAACGACGACGCCATCTTCGGCCACCTTTCCCGTGAACGCTACCGGCGAGACCAGAGGCAAGCTGAGAAAATTCGCACGGTGCTCGAGCGACTGAAAGAACCCTCCGTCGATGTGCACACCTTCGCTAGCGCAATCGAGGCTGCCAGCAAGGCTATCGAGGAGACTGAGCAAAAAAGCCTTGCGGAATACATCGTCCGCCCGAAGGTCGTCCTGCATTCGTTCATCTGCCCATTGCGTGTCAATACGTTGGGCGATGGAACACGAAAGGTCGTTCCTGCCGCATCTCACGACCTCTGGATCATCGATGAGCGGCTGACCTTTGCCCAATATTTTAGTTCCGATGAAGAATTCCAGAACCTCTCGAGCGCTGTCGAGAGTGATGAACGTCCCGATGTGCTGATCTTCGACCATGTGCATGGACTTCGCCAAACCGATGATCCGTCCCGTGTTCTGTTGGTCGAGTTCAAACGTCCAGGTCGTACCGGCTACGCTGACGATGAAAACCCACAGCATCAGGTCGAGCGCTACGTTCGAAGGTTGCTGGAGGGGGGCAAGCTGGACGTTAGGGGCCGTCCTATAAAGCTCAAGGACGACACGGTCTTCTACTGCTTCATCGTCGCGGACATCGTCGGAAAAATGGACGATTGGACCTACTCCCGGGATCGCACGGCGGATGGTCGTGGTCGTTTTTATCAGCCACGTTCCGGGTTCAAGGGGTCGATAGAGTTGATCGCATGGGACACTCTCCTGAATGACGCGAGGGAGAGAAACCAGGCATTCTTCGATCGCGCCGGCATTTCCGGGAAGAGCTTTTTTACAGAGGCGCAAGCGGCAGCACATCAGCGACTTCGGACAGAAGTCGATGATCCTGTGGAAGCGACAGCGTAAGATTAAAGAGGGGGAAGCGAGTGCCGCAATATGATGCTGATGAAATAAGAGGCATGATCGCTGCGGGCGAGGTCAGAGGATTTACGCTCGACACCAGTTAGTTCGGTAGTGCCCTCGTTGAAGCCACTTTCGTTGGACGCAAGGTATCCGTAGATGCTCAAGTCGAACGAGACACGAGGCGCAGTTCGGGAGGCTTGTTCCTCTCGGCGGTCATGGAAATGGCCCCCGCTAACCCAAAAAGCAAGTTCTCTATTTCGGCCGCCGGTACTGACAGCCGCTCAGCAATTTCCGTTTTCGTTATCCGTTCGTTCCAAAGGGCGGTCAGCACCTTTTGCCATACGACCGATTGTTCCCGTTGAACCCCGAATGGTTCCGATGTCCGGTATCCATGGTCTGAAGCTTGGATGCAGAACATGCGGTACTGCCAGTCGGATATGATCTCCAATGTATGAAGGCGATAAATCATCGCCATGACCGACACTGCCCATCGCTTTTTAGCTTCGACGATTTGATTCAATGTGTGAATGCGTGGCAGCCGCGCTATGACGTCCGCGGACGGCATCAAGAAGGAGGAAGCAAACCGATTTGCCTCCTCCTCGGCTCGTCTGCCGCTCGGGCCTCCATGCCGGTGCAAAACCAAATGGCCCAATTCATGGGCGGCATCAAAGCGCCCATGTTCGGCCGTCTTTACCGTACTAAGAAAAACGAAGGGCCGGGTGCCTCTCCACACTGAAAATGCGTCGACGGTTCGTGTGTTCTCGACGAGCGAAAAGACCCGCACACCCTTGGCTTCGAGCAAATGGACCATGTTCTTGATCGGTTGCTCGCCGAGGCCCCATTCCTGTCGGAGAGAGCGAGCGGCAACTTCCGGACTTTCACCCTTCAAGTCGATCAGCGATACCTCTGGCATGCTGAAGTTCTCATCCACCCAATCGGAGAAGAGGTAGGCCAGAGTGCCGGCCGCCAGCGCCGCGTCACGATCCTTGGCAGTCATTGACGTGAGGCTGCGGAAGCTCGCCGCATCACTTACGATTTCATCAACATCAGGCGCGCAGAAAAAGGGAGGAGGAAAGTTCAGAATTTTAGCGATCCGCTCCAGAGTCTCGGGGGAAGGCGCTATCTCGCCGCTCTCGTAGCGCAACACCGTGTGCGGAGTTACGCCCAAGAGCTCTGCGAATCCCTTCTTCGTCAGCCCCCTCCGTTTCCGAGCGAGGCTGAGGCGACCAGGTGTGAGCATGACTGCTTACTTCCTGCGCACGGTGATGTCGAAATCTTGTCCGTCGTCCTCTGCCGGCATCTCGACAGCAATCCGTTCCCATTCGCCCGGGCGAATGATCCATATGCGCTCGCTATAGCCGATATAGAAACCGCCCCGAAATTCAATAGGGCGAGAAAGCTCTGCCCGGACGTCTTTCCCATTGTCGAAAACACACAGCTGCCAGAGATCATAGATGTCGTGCCTGACTTCTCGCGGATTGTCTCGACGGAAGAGATCAAGCTGGTTGTTCAGGTCGGAAATTTTTTCCGCCATCGGGCCCTTTTCGGTCCGATTGCGGGGAGAGCGCAGGGGATCGCACACTCCTTTGTCGGCGTTCATGACCGTCACCTTGCGGCGGAAATCATGATTTACGATGAGTTCGACGCCACTTTCATCCAGGGCATTCCAGCCTTCCCGGCAGAACATCTGGCGCATGCGCGTGATCCCGGCGTCCCAGGCGAAGAAGCCGGCAGAAGATTTGGGATTGTGCGCAGTGCAAGAGCCTCGCGCGGCAACCATCGCCTTGACGATATCGACCCATTGCGAGCGATTGGAATTGAAATACTGTGAGAGTCGGCGATCGCAGTCGCGAGCTTCCTGATAGATCACCGCAGCCATGCCGAATCTCCACGTAACTTTTTGTTGCCTCGTTTGTGAAGGAAAAAAGTTACGCGGTCAAGCATCAGGCTTCCATCAGCGCATGTCGTCAATCATATGCAAAACCCCTATGATTTTGTTTATTTTCGCATATGATTAGCGGATGCCATCTTCTTGTTTGGGATTATCACCTCACAAGAGCCGGGCTTGCGGGGTAGGCGTCTCAGATGCCGTCACTGACTGAGCTAACGCTTTTGTGTTACTGATGCGGGTCCCACATTCGATCAAGGGAGCTGAGCCTCTGTGCGCATCCGCCAGCTTGAGTCATTTGTTTGCATCTGTGAGCTCGGGAGTATCACTAAAGCCGCCGCTGCACTGAACATTGTGCAGCCAGCGCTTGGTGCGCAAATCAGTTCGCTAGAGGAAGAACTCGGCGTTCAGCTCTTGGAGCGGGGCCGGCGCGGCGTTGTGGTCACTCCTGCGGGAGCTTACTTCCTCGGTGAGGCGAGAAGGCTTCTGGAAGATGTTGCGGGTGTAAAGAAGACTTTGCGCTCTTTCGCGCCCAACGAGAAAGAGCACCTCTCGATCGGCTTGACCTCAAGCCTGTCTTCCGTGTTGGCTGGCGCTCTGGCGCAGCAGTTCGGCCGGTTGTTCCCTACTGTATCGGTGCATCTTGTAGAAGATATGAGCCACTTGCTTGGAGAGCGCGTCGCAAGCCGGGAACTCGACATTGCGCTCGCGTACAATGTTCCGGATCATAAGGCTCTTCAGAGTCGTCCTCTCTTGAAGGAGTCGATCTTCTTTATCGCCAGCCCCAAGTCGCCATTCGGAACGGACGCACCAATCGATATGGTTGATCTGGCGCAAGCCACCTTTGTGATACCGAGCGATAAAGGGCAAATAATTAATCTGCTGAAGGAGGCCATGAACCTATATCACTTGCCTCTGAACATTGCCTATTAGATCGAGTCAACGGACGCGATCAAAGGGATGATCGCCGACGGAGTCGCTTGCGCCGTTTTGCCATACGGGACCGTGACACGCGAAGTGAAAGCTGGAATCCTTGTGGCACGCCGCATCATCAACCCTGACGTCACCCGGACGTTATACCTCCTGCAACGGCGCGGAAGTTCGGCAAGCGTGAACGCGCGTTACGCGGAGGCGGTCACGGAACAGAGTGCCGAGATCCTTCTAATGAACCCTGCATAGCGGCAATCAAGGTGAGATTCAGCGTCAATCAGGATGAGACTTGCGCCGGGGTGTGACGAAGTGAGGGCGTAGCCCGATCGTAGTCATACCCCGGCGTGGCGCAGATTTTCGGCGTCTCAAGATCGCGGTCGGTCCGGTACATTTGCGGTTTTCTGGATTGGAGAACCAGTTTGTGCCGGGTCGCCATTTAACCGATCATCAGATGAGACTCTTTATGAAGTACCGACAAACGCATTCCGTAGAGATCGCCGCGGCAAAAGCGTCGATCAGCCGAGCCACGGCATACCGCCTCGACAAGAAGGTACACCTACCATCTCAGAGCAAAGCGCCGCGTGGACGTCGCCGCCCTGATCCCCTCGAGCCGATTTTCGAGACTGAAGTCGTCCCGCTGCTGAAGGCCGCCCCTGGCATCCGTGCCGTCGCCGTCTACAACGAGATGCTGCGCCGACATCCAGAACTATCTGAAGGTATCCGCCGTACGCTTGAACGACGCATCCGGTCGTGGCGTGCTGTCAATGGCGAAGCGCAGGAGGTCATCTTCCGCCAGACGCACGAGCCAGGCCGACTGGGCCTTTCGGATTTTACCGACGCCAGCGGCCTTGGTGTAACGATCGCCGGCCAGCCGCTTGATCATCTGTTCTATCACTTTCGGCTCGTCTGGTCGGGCTTCGAACACGCCCATGTCATTCTCGGCGGGGAAAGCTTCGTCGCGCTGGCCGAAGGACTTCAAAATGCCCTGTGGTCCGTGGGTGGTACGCCGCTTTATCATCGCAGCGACAGCCTGTCGGCGGCATTCCGCAACCTCGATGCCGACGCCAGGGTCGATCTCACACACCGTTACGATCAGCTTTGCTCCCATTATCGGATGACCCCGACGCGCAACAACAAAGGTGTCGCGCATGAGAACGGCTCGATCGAAAGCTCGCATGGTCATCTCAAAAACGCTGTTCACGATGCCCTGCTGATGCGGGGCACCAAGGAATTCGACGATCTCGGTTCTTACCGCGCTTTTGTCGACGAGATCGTCAGCCGTCGCAACGCTGCCCATGGCAGGCGTATCGATGCAGAGCGGTCCCATCTGCAGTCGCTGCCTGAGCGCCGGACCACGGACTTCGAGGAGATTGTTGTCACTGTGTCCCGGACGGGCGGCTTCACCCTGCGCAAGGTCTTCTACACCGTGCCGTCCCGCCTGATCGGCCACAGGTTACGAGTTCGCCTGTTCGACGATCGGCTGGATGTCTTCGTTGGCGGCACGCATCTGATGACGTTGCGCCGGGGACGTGGCCACGCTGACGGGCGACACGACCAGGTCGTCAACTACCACCACGTCATCCATTCCCTGCGTAAAAAGCCGATGGCACTCCGTGGCCTCGTTTATCGCGACAAGCTCTTCCCGCGAGAAGAATATCGCAAGGCCTTCGAGGCCCTGACCGAACATCTTCCCGATAAGCAGGCTTGCAAGATCACCGTTGAGCTTCTGGCACTGGCGCATGACCGCGGCTGCGAACGCGAACTTGCCGAAGAATTGGCCAGGACACTCGATGCTGGTGAGTTACCCAACCTGGCTGCCATGCGAGCGCTCTTCGGTCCGGACCCGGCCAAGCTGCCGACCGTTCATGTGCAACTCGCATCGCTTAACGGTTATGAGGCCCTGATCGGGACGGGAGAAGCCGCATGAAGAACGCACACGCCATCGATGAAGCACGGCTCGGTATCATGCTCAACGAACTTCGGTTGCCGACAATTAAAACGCTTTGGCCGCAATTTGCCGAGCAGGCGGACCGGGAAGGATGGCCAGCAGCTCGATTCCTGTCGGCTATTGCCGAGCACGAGCTGGCAGAACGTGCAAATCGCAGGATTGAACGGCATCTCGCCGAAGCGCACCTGCCGCCTGGAAAGACCTTGGACAGCTTCGCCTTTGACGCTGTACCTATGATCTCGAAGGCCCAGGTCATGGCAATTACCGCCGGCGACAGTTGGCTCGCCAAGGGAGCGAACATCCTCATGTTCGGTCCGCCCGGCGGAGGAAAGAGCCATCTTGCTGCTGCCATCGGTCTCGCGCTGATTGAGAACGGATGGCGGGTCCTGTTCACCCGAACCACCGATCTTGTGCAGAAGCTTCAGGTTGCCCGTCGAGAACTCCAGCTTGAATCAGCCATCGACAAACTCAACAAATACGACCTGCTCATCCTCGATGACCTCGCCTACGTCACCAAGGACCAGGCGGAAACAAGTGTGCTCTTCGAACTGATCTCGGCCCGATACGAGCACAGGTCGATCCTGATCACCGCCAATCAGCCGTTCGGAGAGTGGAACAGGGTCTTTCCCGATCCTGCCATGACACTCGCCGCAGTCGACCGGCTCGTGCACCATGCCACGATCTTCGAGATGAATGTCGAAAGCTATCGCCGCAGAGCAGCACTTGAGGAAAAGCGCCAGCGAGGCCGACCCGCTTCGTTTGCGACAATCAGGACCTCAACGCTGTCTGTCGCGGAGCGGCAATCAGAAAATGACGAAGAACTTGTCAGCGACAATCAGCATGATAATCTGACCCCGACCGCGACCTAAGAATCTCATCCAGATTGTCGCCCGCGTCTCATCCTAATCGCCGCGCTATAGAACCCAGCCTATGAAGCCCTTTAGCTCCACGCACGGGTTCCTGGCCGGATCCAGGGCTGAATCCCACAATGCTTCTTCGGCAGGAACTGAATGGTGTTCAGCAGGGCCGCGAACAGCTCTGATGGACTCAGAGACAAAGGATTACCCAGCAGCACCAAAACCGACTCGAGGCTCTGACTTTCGGATCCTTCAAGGTCTTCATGCGGATCCGCTCCTTCGCGTGCTGGTGCGATATACCGCTATCTTCGCCTACTAGACATGGAAGGACACTACTAAACAAAAAGCCGATCCGGAATCTAAAGATCCTCCTAAGAGACGAGGTGCTCCGGTCTGTTCATGAACCAGTCCCACCGCCAGACGGTAAGAAACTCGAACACTTGTTCGACCACATAGGGATCTCGCTGGGCGAACGCCTCAGCGTCGGCCTGTGAGGCGGCGCGCATGATGATCATGCTTCCGATCGGGTTGCCTTCTACGTCGAGGTACGGACCGGAAAGTATGAGGTCCTCGCCGAGCGCCTCGTAGTGGGCTCGATGACCCGGGCGGAACTTGAGGCGTGCCTCCATATTGCTGGGTCTATCTCGCCCGCTGACTACAAAGAGCATTTCTGCCTCCTGGTTCGCTGTTCCGTGGAATCTCAGTTGAGTCTTTGACCGTTCTCGCCGTCGAACAGGTGAATGCTTTGCGGCATCGGGCGGAAGCCGACCTTCATCCCGGGTTCGGGCAGAAGGCGCTCACGGAAGACGCCCGTGAAGGGTTGCTGGCCGACCCGCCCGAGGATCTGGACTTCCGATCCCGTTGGCTCGACGACCTCGGCGACTAGCGGGACGCCCTCATCGTCAACCGAAAGGTGTTCTGGACGAATTCCGTAGATCGCAGGGCGATCGACAGACGTCGACTGACCTTCGGGAAGGGGGAGCTCGATACCCTCCACGGTGAGGAACATGTCCTTTCCACCGGGGCGAAGCGTGCCTTTGAGGAAATTCATGGAAGGCGAACCGATGAAGCCTGCGACGAACAAGTTCGCTGGACGGTCATAGAGGTCGAGCGGCTTGCCGACTTGCTCCACGGTTCCGTTGTTCATCACCACGATCTTGTCAGCCATGGTCATGGCTTCGACCTGATCGTGAGTGACGTAGACCGTAGTGGTCTTGAGCCTATGGTGCAGGGCCTTGATCTCGGCCCGCATCTGCACTCGCAGCTTGGCGTCCAGGTTGGAGAGCGGCTCATCGAACAGGAAGACGCTGGGATCTCGGACGATAGCCCGCCCCATAGCCACGCGCTGGCGCTGACCTCCGGAGAGCTCACGCGGGTAGCGTTCCAGAAGATGAGCTAGGTTGAGAATTGACGCAGCGTGGTCGATCCTGCGTTTCCGTTCGGCGTGATCCACTCCGCTCAGCTTCAAGGAGAAGCCCATGTTCTCCCTGACGTTCATGTGCGGATAAAGCGCGTAGTTTTGGAAGACCATCGCGATATCGCGGTCTTTTGGATGGAGGTCGTTGATGACCTTTTCGCCGATGACGATGTCGCCCGCCGATACTTCCTCAAGTCCGGCGATCATCCGGAGCAGCGTCGACTTTCCGCATCCGGAGGGTCCCACCAGGACGACGAACTGCCCGTCGTCTATATCCACCGACACCTTGTCGAATACCTTGTAGGCACCATAGGCTTTCTCGATATTGCGAACACTAACGCTTGCCATCACTCGCTCCCCACGATGTTCAAAAACGGCAAGTCAATGACCTAGCCAAACAGGATGTCGCTTTGCAAGGAAGGCATTCACGCCTTCCTTGAAGTCGTCGCTGCCGTAACAGAGCCGTATCATCGACTCGAAGTCCCCACCTCCGCCTGAGATGACCTCGTTGATGGCGACCTTGCTCGCGCGTAGCGAAAGAGGGGCATTCTTCAGGATGCGGCTGCAGAGGTCTTGGATGGCTTCATCCAACTCTGCTTCATCGCAAACCTTGCCAAGAAAGCCTGCGGCAGCGGCTTCCTCCGCGTCTAGCAGTTCTCCGAGCAGCATCATCCGTCTTGCCCTGCCTTCACCGAATCCAGCAACCAAGCGCATATAGTTGTTAAACGACAGGCAGTTCCCAATCGTACGACCAATGGGCGCGCCTAGCCTCGAACCTCTTGTGGCTATGCGGATGTCGCAGCATGCGGCGATATTCAGTCCTCCGCCTACGGCAAATCCCTCTATGACCGCTACCGTAGGAAAAGGCAGAGAGCTTAGCGCCTCGAGGTAAGCCGCCATCTTGTTTTCGTAATCAACGCCGCCTTCCGATGTCGAGAAGTGTGTGAACTGGGCGATGTCGGAACCTGCGACGAAAGAGCGGCCGCCCGCGCCCCGGAGCACGGCTACCCGTATTCCATCTTCCGCCTTGAGCGACTGGCAGTGCTCAAGAAGATCGTCATACATCGGCGGCGACATCGCGTTTCGCGCCTGCGGCCGCTCGAACAAGATATTCGCTACCTTGCCTTCAAGGCTTAAGGTGACCTGCCCGTCTTCAGGTTTGCGCATCAGGAGAAGGCTCCCATGCGCTGAAGATCAGCATTCCGCGAAGAGAGACCGAGTTCGCCGAGGATCTCATCCGTATGTTCCGCCAGAAGCGGCGGATGCCGCCTGACGGACTGCGGTGTCCCGGACATCTTCACGGGGAAGCCGAGGGTTTTAATCGCACCTTCCACCGGATGCTCCAGCTCCAGGACCATCTCCCTGGCAACCGTGTGCTCGCTCTCGACCACCTGTGCGTAGTCATTGATCGGCCCTGCAGGGACCCCAGCCTCGAGGAAAGACTTCACCCAGTCTTCCGCTCCCTTCTCGAGGAACGTCGGGTGCAGCTCGCCAACTAGCGCTGCGCGGTTTTGCAGACGGCTCTTATTGTCGAGGAACCGCGGATCCTCGAGAAGGTCGAGCCGTCCAATCGCAGAGCAGAAGGCCTGCCAAAGCTTCTGGTTGGCGGCACCGACGACGAAGCGTCCATCGGAGGCCTCGAACGCTTGGTAGGGCGCGCTCATCCTGTTCGCGGTTCCCAGCGGCTGCGGGGATCGGCCAGTTGCCCAAAGCTCGGTTGTTTCCCAAATCGAAAGACCCAGCGCCGCTTCGAACAGCGAAGCGTCGATATATTGGCCAACCCCGGATTTTTCTCGGCCTATGACCGCGCTGAGGATGCCGTATAGCGCAAACAGTCCAGCACCGAGATCGCCGACGGGCACGCCCGATTTGACTGGTTCTTGCCCTGGGATCCCCATCGCACTCATGACGCCGGACATCGCCTGGGCGATAAGGTCGAAGCCCGGGCGCTGCGACCAAGGGCCCGTCTGACCGAACCCGGAAATGCTGGCGTAGATGAGGCGGGGATTTATCCGCGACAGCGTCTCATAGTCGACGTTCAACTTCTTCGCAACGCCAGGACGTCCGTTCTCAACGACAATATCCGCGGTCTTCACGAGCTCGTAGAATACCTCGCGACCCGCTTCGGTCTTCAGGTTCAGGCAGATCGACCGCTTGTTCCTGTTGAGAGCGAGAAACCCGGGGCTGTCCGTGCCCTTCATACGAAAGCCCATGGCCTTGCGTGTCTGATCTCCCGAGACCGGCGGTTCGACCTTGATGACATCAGCGCCCATGTCGCCAAGCAGCATGCAGCAGAAGGGTCCTGCCATCACCTGGCTTAGATCGAGAACTCTTAGGTGCTGCAGTGGCTGGGGATGCCTTTCGAACGCTGCGCCGGAAGCAGGCGCAGCGTCGTTTTCCGCGTTCGGAACCCGTTGATGGTCCATGACAGATCCTCCCGCCAGCGCTCGACGCCGGCTCCTAGACGCATAATCTTGTATGCAAGATTAGATGTGGTCAAGCCCAAGCGTGCGAAATCTTATGAAGTTGCATCGGATCGCGCTTCTGCATACAACTTGCTCATGATCGATCGTGAAGATGTATTGCTGGTAGAAGACGGCGGCGGGCGCGGGCGTAAGGGCAAGCTTCATGCTGAGGCCGCTCAAAAGCTGAGGGAGATGATCGTCTCTGGCGAACTGGCACCGGGCACCCGTCTGCGGGAGGTGCAAATCTGCAGCCAGCTCGGCGTCTCAAGGACCCCAGTGCGCGAGGCCTTCAGGACCTTGGCTGCAGAAGGAATGGTCGAGCTTCTCCCAAATCGCAGCGTCGTGGTTTCTGAACTGCGCGCGTCCGATGTAGGAGAGCTCTACGTCGTGGTCGCCGCTCTTGAAGCCTTGGCCGGCGAAATCGCATGCCGGCGGATCACAGAAGCGGAAATCGCGGAAATAGCCACAATACATAGCGAAATGCTCGGCTGTTACGAGCGGCGCGAGCGCGCGGCCTATCTTGATCTCAATCACCGGATCCACCGCCGTATCGTGGAAATCGCAGCGAACGGTGTTCTGCTTGGGGCATGGGAGGCGCTTGTTCCGAGGGTTGAGCGCGCCCGCGCCATCGCCAATCTTGATCCGGCGCGCTGGCTCGCCGCGGTGTACGAACATTCCAAGATGCTATCCGCTCTTGCAAGGCGCGACGGAGCGGCGCTTGCCGTTCTCACCCGCGAGCATTTCCTGAACGGTTTGAAATTCGTGCCGGGGCATTCGGGTTCGGCTGTTGATGCGAGCCAGCAGAAAAATTGAATGCAACTTCTTAATCATCCTCTGTCCACTGCTGTCGACGCAGGTCCCGAAACGACAGAAAGCGATAGCAAGGTAGTTGACATGGCGAAATCTTGCATACAAGATGACGGCCGTCAGCTAGCGGACGTGCATGATCCGCCTGTCGATGTTTACGTACAAGGAGGATTAGACGTGGACGCTGCAGCCAAGACGATAGACGTCGACCCATTTCACATTCGCAAGTTCTTCGAGCCGCTTCGCGTAGCGGACGTTTGCGACGGCATGGACGGGATCGGGTACTTCAACATCGGAAACGTGTCGCAGGAGATCAGGCCGCTGTGGCTCGGCATGAAATTCTGGGGTGTCGCATTCACGATGCGATGCGTCCCATCAAACAAGCCGATGTGGAAGCTAGAAAGCACCGAGGACGTCGTCAACGCCCATGGGCTCTGGTTCGACAAGATGGGCAACGCGACGAGGGGCTTCCAAGAAAAGCTGCAGCCCGGCCATGTGGTCGTGACAGACGTCGGCAGCGCAGACAACGTCGGCTTCTGGGGCTCCGAAAACACCCTCAGCGTGCTTGAGCGTGGTGGCGTTGGAATTATCACTAACGGTCAATGCCGCGACACAGGAGAGGTCACTCTGCAAAAGACGCCCGTCTGCTGCAAAAGCCGCGGCCGCACGATCATCCCGGGACGCATCGAGTCGGTCGAGATGCAGACCACTATCGGCATCGGGGGCGCGCAGGTTAGGCCGGGAGACATTGTCGGATGTGACGACGACGGTCTCGTCGTTGTGCCGATCGAAGTCGCAAAAGAGGTTGCGCTCCATGCGAAAGAGGTTCTGCTCGCCGACATGCGGGCGCGCCGCCGCCGCTATGACAAGCTCGGCATGGCGCACGACGATACGGTCGATACCGACGCCATCGACCGCTACTATGCCGAACTTGGCTGAGATCTAAAACGGCTCGCGTTGAGGAGGATCGACGTGGGCCTTCGCCCAAAGGGGCTTCCATAAAAACCTGGAGGAGAACGCATGTCTGCTAGAATAGCATTAGCCTTGGCGTCGCTAAGCGCCTTCAGCGCCGCCCCCGCCTTCGCCCAGGAACCGGTGACCCTTCAATTCTGGGAAGCGCACAGCGCACAGGAGGAAGCTGCTACGATCAAGATGATCGATGCCTTCCACAAGAGCCATCCGAACATCAAGGTAAACCGCGTCAAGACGAGCTTCGGTACCAACTTCGAGGCCATCACCACCGCGCTTGCGTCTAAAACCGCTCCCGACGTCAGCCCGATCTGGAGCGGATTTCTCTCACAGTTCGCCGCAAGCGGCGCGCTTGTAGACCTGAAGAAGTTCGGCGCAGAGGGGATGACTAAGGAGCTGTATCCAGGCGCATTCGATTACGTGCAATGGAACCAGGGCATCTACGGGCTACCCTATGCTTTCGATCCCCGCTTCATCGTCTACAACGAGCAGGCGATGAAGGAGGCCGGAATAGCGGCACCGGCGAAGACGTTCGATGAACTTGTGGAGCATGCCGAAAAGCTCGGAAAAGCATCCGGCGGACAAGTCAGCCGGTATGGCTTTGGCCTCGCCAGTGCCGATGCACTCGCGTATTTCTTCATCAACGCCCTCTACGCCAATGGCGGCGAAGTCTTCAGCAAAGACGGCAAGGAAGTCGCGTTCAACAGCGAGGCAGGCGTGAAGGCCGGAGCCATCATCGCGAAGCTCGCATCTAACAAGAACAACACGCTGAACAGCAATCCCGACGTCGTGCGCCAGGGTGTCCTGACCGGCCGTATCGGCATGGTCTTCGACGGGCCATGGGTGTTCTGGGCGGCGCGGTCCACAAACGGAGCCCAGCCTGTTACCGTGGGTTCCATGCCCGTGGTCAAGGCGGGGGACGCGGCGCTGAACTTCGGCTCCGTCGGCGGCTACGTTGTCTACGCGCAGAGCAAGCATCCTGAACAGGCAGCCGAGTTTGTGAAGTTCATGGCTTCTCCCGAAGCCCAGCAGTTCCGGGTAGAGGGTCTCAAGACCGGCGTCACGCCGGGCGTGGTCGACGAGCCGGCAGCCAAAGCGGCCTTCGAAAAGGTCCCGGCGCTAAAGACCGCGCAGATGGAGCTGAACAACTCGCGGATTTTCCCCAAGCACGAGAAGTGGTCGACAGTCTTCCAGTCGATCATTCCCGCTGTAGAAGCGATCATCTCCGGCGACGATCCGAAATCGGCGCTCGACGGTGCCGCACGGCAGGCAAACCGCGGCTTGCGTCGCTAAAGCTGAACGCCGACGCCAGCCTCTACGGCGTCGGCAACTTCACCAGCCAGGGTGGCTGCCTCCGTTGAAGCGGAAAGTCGAGGTCATCTCGTGACGATCAAGCAGCAACAGTTCCTCTTAGGGTCCATCTTCCTCGGGCTGCCGCTCCTCTGGCTGCTCGTCTGGGTGGTCCTGCCGATCTTTATCGTCTTCTACCTCAGCTTCACGACCTACGATGTCCTGAAGCCCGCGGAATGGATCGGCTTCCTCAATTACGAGGACCTCCTCTACGATGGCCTCTTCTGGAGGGCCCTGGGAAACACGCTCTATTATACGGTCTGGAGCGTGCCGAGCGGCATCATCGCGTCCCTGATGCTGGCGATGTTGATCAACACGAAGCTGCCGGGGGCGGGAATCTACCGCACGATCTTCTACATCCCGGTGGTAGCCCCGCTCATTGCGGCCGCACTTGTCTGGATACTCTTCTATGATGCCTCGAGCGGCTTCTTCAACTATGTTCTCGGGCAGTTCGGTATCCGGCCCGTCGACTGGCTCAACAACTCCTACACGGCTATGCCCGCCATCATCTTGATGAGCGTGTGGAAGGGGCTGGGCTTCAACATGGTCATTTTCCTCGCCGCGCTGCAGGCCATTCCTCGTGAACTGCACGAGGCGGCAGCGCTCGACGGAGCAGGGCGCGTCAGACAATTCTTCGCCATTACCTTGCCGCTTCTGACGCCCGCTACCGTCTACGTGGTGATTACCTCGCTGATCGCGTCGTTCCAGGTGTTCGCCCAAGTGATTGTCATGACCAACGGCGGCCCTAACAACTCAACCGTGACAATCGTGCACTACATCTACAGGACCGCCTTTCAAAACCTTGAATTCGGCTATGCGTCCGCCATGGCGATGGTGATGTTCCTCCTGCTCGTGCTGGCGTCGTTCATCAACCTGCGCCTGTTCTCCCGCAAAAAACTGTTCGATTGATGGAGGCCTGAGGCCATGACGCTTCTGATGTCCGAACCTCTTCCGGAAGTCCGCAACGACGCGGCGCAAGTCTCCCGCAGGCGACTGACGCGGAACCTGCTTACCTTCTACATACCCGCCACGATCGTCGCAGCGGTCATGTTGTTTCCGCTGTTCTGGATGGTGTCTCTCGCCCTCAAGACAAACTCGCAGATCTTCACGTACCCGCCGAAACTCGTCGAGTTCCCTCTTCTCTGGAACCACTTCGTCGACATTTGGACGGATGGCCGGATGAACATCGGGCTGCAGACATGGAACACGCTCGTCTACGCGACGGTCCGCACCTTCCTGCAGTTGCTGCTGTCGTCGATGGCCGCTTTCGTGCTTGCCCGATACCATTTCCCGGGACGCAACGCGATCTTCTACCTCATTCTCGCGACTGTCATGATCCCGCACGAGGTCATGCTCGTCCCGCTCTACATCATGGTGAAGTCGGTTCCGCTGGCGGGCGGAAACGACATCTTCGGTGCAGGAGGCACGGGCTGGCTGGACACTTACGCGGGGCTGATCCTTCCGGGAATCGTCTCTGGCTATTCGATTTTCTTCCTTCGCCAGTTTTTCCTGAGCCTTCCGAAAGAGCTTGAAGAGGCGGCCCGGATCGACGGATGCACGGAGTTCGGAATCTACTGGAGAGTAGCTCTTCCGATGTCCATTCCCGCCTTGACGACGCTTGGCATGTTCTCGTTCCAGTTCGCCTGGTCCGACTACACCTGGCCGCTCGTGACATCGTCGAGCGAGGGCTCGCGCACGCTCCAGCTAGGACTTGCGATCTTCTCGACCTATGAAGGAACCGACTGGGCAATGCTGATGACTGCGGCGGTCATATCGACGCTGCCGCTGATCGCCATGTTCGTCCTCCTTCAGCGTTTCATCGTCAACGGCATCAGCTTCGGTGTCGGCAAGTAAGGCTTCAGCAATGCAGATCATAGACGCGCATCAGCACTTCTGGGACCTCGGACAAAACTACCTGCCGTGGCTTCGTGACGAGCCGCCCATTCCGTTCCGGTATGGTGACTACAGCAGCCTGAAAAGGAACTACCTCCCGGCAGACTACCGCCGCGATGCGGGAAGGTTCGAGATTATCGGGTCGGTCTTCATCGAGACGGAATGGGACCCTGAAGATCCGCTCGGGGAAACACGGTGGGTGGCTGATCTGCAGCAGCGGGAGGGGCTGCCTTCCGTCATGGTGGCCCAGGCCTGGCTGGACCGAGGGGATGTCGAGGAGGTACTCGCCTCTCATGGACGCAATCCCATCGTACGCGGGATTCGGCATAAGCCGAAGGCTGCCAAAGATCCCCAATCGGTCGACGATGGTGCACGGGGATCGATGGGTGACCCCGAATGGCGTCGCGGCTTCGGCCTCTTGAGCGCGAACGGCCTGTCTTTCGATCTTCAGACACCGTGGTGGCATCTGAAGGAGGCGCGACGTCTTGCCGAGGACTTCGGCGACACTGTCATCGTCCTCAATCATACTGGCCTTCCCGCTGACCGATCGTCCGACGGCTTGTCGGGCTGGCGCGAGGCGCTTTCGACATTGGCGGGCGCGCCGAACGTCAACCTGAAGATATCGGGCATCGGGATCGCTGGCCGTCCATGGAGCGTGGAAGACAATCGCGCGATTGTCCTGGACGCAATAGAGATCTTCGGAGCGGGGCGCGTCATGTTCGCCTCGAACTTCCCCGTCGACAGCCTGGTCGGTTCTTTCGAAACCATCTTCGATGGCTTTGACGTGATCACGAGCGGGTTCAACGAACAGGAACGCGCAGCGATGTTTCGTGAGAACGCGCGCCGGATCTATCGTTTCGAAGGGAAGTGAGATGTCGAAGGATAAGCCACGCCTGGGCTTCGTCGGCCTCGGGATAATGGGCGTGCCGATGGTCAAGCGCCTGCTCGACAAAGAATATGAAGTCGCCGTTTGGAACCTCGAGCCGGAGCGCGCCGAAGCGGTAACTTCGGCGGGAGCTACCTGGTGCGAGGGACCTGCAGAGGTGCGCGCCGCTGCCGAGATCCTCCTCTTCTGCGTCCTTGACGGAGATGCGGTGGAGGAGTGCTGCTTTGGCGAGAACGGGATAGGGAGATCCAGATCGGGCGCGGACATACTGATCGATTGCTCGACCATCTCTCCCGAAAGAACGCGCGACCTGGCGCAGAGGCTAGAAGCCGAAGCGGGAATGAGCTGGGTCGATGCGCCGATCTCAGGCGGTCCAGGCCCAGCGGAGAAAGGCGAACTGACGATCATGGCTGGTGGAAATGATTCCGACTTCGAGCGGGTCAGGCCGGTTCTGGAGACGCTCGGAGCCAACGTCACGCACATGGGACCCCTCGGGGCAGGACAGGCGACGAAGAACATCAACCAGGCGATCGTTGGCGTGAACTACGTGTTGATGGCGGAGATACTTGCGCTTGCGAAGGCCGCGGGCATCGATGCCAATGCCGTACCGGATGCATTGCGGGGAGGCATGGCTGACTCGGTCATTCTCCAGCGGATCTATAGCCAGATGTCCCGGCGGGACTTCGAGCCACCAAAAGCTTATGCACGCCAGCTCGCGAAGGATCTCAAATCGCTGCGGCAGTTTCATTCCGGACTCGATCTGGATTTGCCTCTCGTAGACGCGGCCGTGGATCGTTACGTCGCGTTCGTCGATAAGGGGAACGGCATGTCGGATAGCGCAGCTATAGCCAACTTCTATGAACGGACGTCCGATGATCGATGAGATGTTGAGCGACGTAGCCGCCGAACTGGTGCGCGAACTCGGTGCGGACCTCGTGACAACCGATGCGGAAGAGATGCGCCCATTTTGTCGCGACTGGCACGGGGATGTTGAAGGCATCGCTCTGGCCGTCATACGTCCTCGAACTACAGATGACGTGGTCAAGGTTGTCAGGCTATGCGGCCGTCTTGGCCTGAATATCGTTCCTCAGGGAGGAAACACCGGACTTGTCCTCGGAGCGACCCCGGAGTCGGAGGGACAAGTCGTTGTCAGCTTGGGGCGGATGAACAGGATACGCACGATAGATGCCGAAAATTTTTCGGCAGTCGTGGAAGCGGGCTGCATTCTGTCCGTAGTCAAAGACGCCGTAGCCGCCGAGGGAATGTTCTTTCCGCTCACTCTGGGTGCTCAAGGAAGCTGCCAGATCGGAGGAAACGTCAGCTCGAACGCCGGTGGCATCAACGTGTTGCGCTACGGCATGACGCGTGAGCTTGTCCTGGGTCTCGAAGTCGTCTTGCCAGATGGAGAGGTTTGGAGCCAGCTATCGCCCTTGCGGAAGGACAATCGAGGGATCGATCTCAAACACTTGTTCATTGGAGCGGAGGGCACGCTCGGAATCGTCACCGCCGTCTCCCTGAAGCTCGCGCCGCTTCCCACGCAGAAGAGCACGGCACTCCTGGCGGTGGAGTCTCTGGAGCAGGCGGTTGCTCTGTACCGGTTTGCGAGAACGCAGTGCTGCGATCTGCTATCCGCGTTCGAGTTCATGCCTCCCGAGGCCTTTGGACTGGCGAAGGAGGCGCTGCCCCACCTTGAGCTCCCTATGGCCGGTGATCATCCCGCATATGTTTTGATGGAAATCTCCGGTGCCGGTCTCGTGGACATTTCAAACCTGATGCAGCGGTTCCTCGAGCTTTGTTTTGAGCAATCGCATCTTGTTGACGGTGTTGTCGCCTCCTCAGATAGTCAGGCTAGAACCCTATGGCTGTTTCGCGAGGGGATGGTGGAGGGGCAGGCAAAGCGCGGGCTGCATCTACGAACGGACGTTTCCGTTCCGATTTCAAGACTTCCGAGCTTCGTCAGCGACGTGGAGCACGCGGTTCTAGCAGAGCTACCCGATGCTTTTTGCATTGCCTATGGCCACGTCGGGGACGGAAACGTTCACTTCAATATTCACGCGCCAAAGGAGATGGAGGTCGAACACAGGCGAGCCTATTTGCTCAGGGCGAAGCACGTCATCGACGCCGCGGTCACGCGCTACGACGGCAGCATCAGCGCAGAGCACGGGATCGGAAGACTCAAACAGCCAGAATTCGAGAAGTTGACGTCCCCCGTGCACTTGCATTTGCTGTCGACAGTGAAGCAGGCAATCGATCCTGCCAAGTTGATGAACAACGGCGTGCAGATCAAAGCGACTGCGCTAGACAGAGCAAGCTGTTCGGTCATCGCTTGATGAGACGAGCGGGATTGCTTACTGCTCCCCCATGCCATGGCCGAGCCTGTCATAACAAGTTGAGCCTTTTCAAGGGAAAAAATGCTCTATCAACGGTCGGCAGTCTCCGTCTCCCAATCCCCACAATGACTTGCGGTCTGTAAACCTTCGGTTTTTCGAGGGAAAGAGGTGTAAGGGGCCGACGGTTCGATTCCGTTCAAGAGCTGGATTTTCGCACGGGGCGCTGGCGGCGGATCAGCTTCCGTTTCGCTTCCAGATCTTGTCAAGAGCCAAGGCTACCAGTTCCATCACTGCAGCCGCTGCCCCGATCATCCAAACATCGCCCACTGCGATAATGCCCGCGCCGATCGCGCTACCGATGGAAAAGCCGAGATAATTGTCGACGTGTTGAGGGAGAGTGCGATAGAAGCATGGCTCTGACCACCCGCAACGATCAGACGGGCCATCTGAGCGGGGAAAAAGGACCAGACACTGAAGCCCCATCCGGCGACGGCGAGAAGTGCCACAGAAACGGCAGCCATGCCCGGCAGTGCCGTGGCTATAGCCAAAGCTGTGAATGACAGGGCGAGTGCGACAAGTGAGAAGCCCGCGACCTTGAGCGATCCGAGCCGGTCGTTCAACGCGCCGCCGGTGAACACGCCGAGTGCCGCGAATATGCCCCAGAGCGTGACTGTGGCGGCGACGCCCTTGTCGGCGAATCCCAGCGTCTGGAAGAGATAGGGCGCGATATAGGGATAGGCTGTATAGGCGCCGATCGACCAGAACAGCGTTACGGAGAGGAGTTTCAGAACGGGCGCCTGGCGGATGACGCTGACACGCTCAGCAATGCTCGCAATGGCCAAATGAGCACCCGCGTTGCGCCCGACGCCTGCCAGGATGCCGATGATCGCGATAGCCCCCATGGCGGCGACCATGAGAAATGTCGAGCGCCAGCCGAATGCATGACCGGTGATCGAACCGAGCGGTAGGCCAAGTGCAATCGCAATGGTCATGCCACCACTGACGATGGCAAGTGCCATCCCACGCTTTTCTGCCGGTACGATCATGCCGGCAAGCGCGTTTGCGTTCGGCGCATAAAGACCGGCGGCGACAGCCATCAGGATACGGGCAAACATCAGCGTGCCGAACCCGGGCGCGAAGGCCGCAATCAGATTGCCGACTTTGAATATCGTCATGGCGAGCAGCAATGTGTCTCGCCGGCGCAGCCCGCCCGCGATGACCGTTCCGATAGGAGAGCTGAGCGCCAGCACGAGAGTGAAGACGACGACAAGCATCGCCGTCGCGGAAAGGCTCATGCCCAGATCGGAAGCGATGGTCGGCAACAATGGGGCGATCATAAAACCTTCGGTACCGATCGCGAAAGTGCCGAGTGCCAGGAACCATGCCGGCAGCATGGATGGATTGGGCTGCCCCAGATGCTCGCCGTTTACGGGAGTGGCGGATTTGAGATCATGTTTCTGCAGCATGATAACCTCCAGCCGACACCCGGCTGCCCGTTCGGCAACCGGGTGTCGGCCTGTCCTGTCAGACGGGGATCGGGTTGGCGGCGAGAGATTCGTTGAAGGCGTTGAAAAGCACGTGCTCTCCGCTGCCCGGATTGTCGCGGATGGCCCTGATTTCCTCGACATAGATTTCTTCGGATTCCGTGCCGAGGCCCTTCATGGTCTTCTCGATGAAAATGTCGAGCGGCATGGCGCGAGGATCGCCGCTCTTCTTGACGAGGTCGGTATCGACCCACGGCGGCGCGATTTCCTGGACGCTGACATTGGTGCCGCGCAGCTGGAAGCGTTGCGATAGCGCATAAGAATGCAACGCTGCCTTTGTGGCGGAATAGACTGCGGTGGAAGCGAGCGGCAGATAGGCCAGAACCGACGTGTTATGGATGATCGTGGCCTTCGACTGAGCCTTGAGATGGTCGATAAGAGCCGAAGTCAGGCGGATCGGACCAAGCAGGTTCGTGTCGATAATCCGACGTGACTGAGCGTCATCGATCTTTGCGCCAGCATCATCAAAAGGCATGATGCCCGCATTGTTGACCAGGACATTGAGCGTCGGGTAGTCGCGGATCAGTAGAGTAGCGACGCGATCGATATCGGCCGGATCGGCAATGTCGAGCTCGATGCCTTCCATGCCCGGATTGGCGGCGGTCACCTCATCGAGCAACGCCTTGCGGCGGCCGGCGATGATGACCTTGTTGCCAAGGCGATGGAAGGATTCCGCCAATGCGCGGCCGATGCCGGATGTGCCGCCAGTGATAAAGATCGTGTTGTTTTCGAGTTGCATGGGTCTCTCCTTTGAACCGAGCGGCTGAAGGCCGCGCTTCGATGGAGAGATCTTGCATCAAGTAATTCATGTCTGAAATGACGCATAAACGTCAATTCAGGACATCACGCTGATCGACTGCTCGGCGTCGCCGTGGCAATCGTATCGCGCGGATCCATCCCGCGTGGTTTGCCATAGAGACTGATATTGGCGTCACCCCAATATTTAAGGGCGAGCAGGATCGGTTCCATGCTGCGGCCGAGCTCTGAGAGCTTGTACTCTACCTTTGGCGGCACTTGAGCATAAACCTTGCGTTCGATCAGGCCGTCGTCCTCAAGCTCGCGCAACTGGTTGGTCAACATGCGGGGGGTCGCGTTGACGATGTGTTTGCGCAGTTCGTTGAACCGCAGTGTCCCTGAAAGCAGGTGAAAGAGCACAACCGACTTCCATTTGCCGTCGATGAGGCCGATGGCGGCTTCTACCGAGCAGCCGGGAGAGCAATCGAAGCGCGAATGGCGGGCTTTGGCCATAACAGTATCCTTTTTGATACTACGTGTGTGTTTTGTGCGTATTGCGTCTTTTCGATGATAGCTCATTTTAGCTCCATATCAATCGACATCGCAGTCGGTCATTAAAGGAGCACATCATGAAGGCCATCGGTTACAAGGCGCCGGGAGCTATCGAGCGCGAGGACGCATTGCAGGACATCGAACTTCCCCGGCCGGTTCCGGCAGGCCGGGACATTCTCGTTCAGGTGAAGGCCATTTCCGTTAATCCGGTCGATACGAAAGTCCGTAAGGGCGCCAGCCCGGAAGCCGGACAGTGGAAGGTGCTCGGCTGGGATGCGGTCGGCACTGTCGTAGAGACCGGACCAACAGCCAAGGACTTCAAGATCGGCGACGAGGTATTTTACGCCGGCTCTCTGACCCGCCCCGGAGCCAACAGCCAGTTTCACCTCGTCGATGAACGTATCGTTGGGTCCAAGCCGAAATCGGTCTCCGATGCGCAGGCCGCGGCCCTTCCGCTAACGGCAATCACCGCCTGGGAGATGCTGTTCGACCGGCTAGATATCCGAAAAGCGGTGCCGGGTGCAGCAAACGCCATAGTCATTATTGGCGGCGCCGGCGGGGTCGGCTCGATCGCCATTCAGCTCGTGCGAGCGCTTACCGATGTCACCGTCATTGCCACAGCCTCGCGGCCGGAAACCCAGGATTGGGTGAAGACGCTTGGTGCCCATCACGTGATCGATCATTCCAAGCCGATCGCGGAACAGGTGGCAGCTCTCGGCATCGGCGCGCCAGCCTTTGTGTTCTCAACGACTGAAAGCCATCGCCATCTCAAAGAAATTATCGAGCTCATCGCGCCGCAGGGCCGGTTCGGGCTGATCGATGATCCGGAAAGCCTCGACGTACTCGGCTTCAAGCGGAAGGCCGTATCCATCCACTGGGAGTTGATGTTCACGCGCTCGATCTTCGAGACCGCCGACATGGCAGAGCAGGGTAGGCTGTTGAACGAGGTGTCTCGTCTCATCGACGAGGGCAAGATCCGGACCACCGCGACTGAAATTTTGTCGCCCATCAATGCCGCAAATCTGCGCAAGGCGCATGCCGCCATCGAAAGTGGGCGAACAAAGGGCAAGGTGGTGCTCGAAGGGTTTTCCGACTGAGGCAGCCGGATCTTGAGGCGGTGATCGCTCACAGTCGTTCACCGCCTGAGCTACTTGCAGTGACTTGCAACGAAAAAGGATGACCGTCATGAGCGCCCAGCTCTCAGACCAAATTGAACTCATTGCGCTTTTGCGCGCGAAGCCGGACAAGAGCGTAGCCTTGTTCAGTGCACTGGCTGCCATCGTGCCTGACGTCCGCAAGGAAGATGGATGCCTACGATACGATCTTCACGTCGATCGCGACAATCCGGAAATGGCGGTCATGATCGAGAGCTGGCGGGATGAGGCCGCTCTCGCTGCCCACGCCGCCGGCGCGCCGTTTCAATCGCTGGCCTTGCGTCTGGATGAGCTGCTTGCCGAACCTCTGCGTTTGCAACGCCTCCAGCATCTAGCCTGACAGCGCAAATTCACACTTGAAGGAAAGGAAAAGGTTTATGACTTTGCTCAAAGATCAACGCGTCCTGGTGATCGGCGGCAGCTCCGGTATCGGACTTGCGGTCGCCGAAGCCGCAGTCGCCGCAGGCGCGCATGTCACCATTGCCTCTCGCTCACAAGATAAACTGCTCGCCGCCATTGAGAAGCTGGGACCTGGGACCGATAGCGCGGTACTGGATACCACGGATGAGCCGTCGCTTCAGAGCTTCTTCGTGTCACGGAAGGCTTTCGACCACGTCGTGGTCTCAGCGGCACAGACGCCGACTGGTCCACTGCGCAAGCTAGCTCTTACCGATGCCCAGGCGGCAATGGAGAGCAAGTTCTGGGGTGCCTATCGGGTTGCGCGTGCGGCCCGCATCGCGGAGCGGGGCTCGCTGACATTGATCTCCGGCTATCTGAGCGAACGGCCATCCGCGTCCTCGGTTCTGCAAGGAGCGATCAATGCAGCGCTTGAAGGTCTGGCGCGTGGTCTTGCGCTCGAATTTTCGCCGGTGCGTGTCAACACCGTGTCACCCGGACTGATCGATACGCCGCTGTGGTCGAAGATGGCCGACGATGCCAAGGCGGCGATGTTCTCTCGCGTGTCGGAAAACCTGCCGGCAAAGACCATCGGCAAGCCTGAGCACATCGCCAACGCGGTGCTATTCCTCATGACCACGCCATTCGCCACCGGGTCGAACGTGCGGGTTGATGGCGGCGGTGCGATCGCCTGAGCGTGGTCGGATACTTGTAGAGGCGAAGCAAAGATAGGGAAGATCACCATGTCTGATCAAAGCACTGCAACATCCGCGCGTTTCGACATCCTGGCGATCATGAATGAGTTTCCGCAAACAGCGGAGACGTTGCTGGTGGACACGTATCTACGCGATACGCCTGCAGCAAGCTCGCGGGTGTTTCGCGTCTACAAGGGGACGCCGCCGCATTACCATCGGGGCAGCGATGAGTATCTTTACGTCCTGTCCGGGCGGGGCACCTTCTGGATGGAAGACCCTGCAACGGAGGCCGAGTTCCAGCCCGGACAACTCCTGTTCTTCGAAAAGGGCACGGTTCATGCGCTGCCAACCATCCTTGAGGAGCCGGTCGTGTTCCTTTCCGTCGATACGCCCCGCCGCGATCCGAAAGACATTGTCTTCGTGCACAGTGCGGACGGATCGCCCGAAACCTTTATTGCCTCAAAGCGCGGTTGAGCGGCGCTTTCCGGTCGTAGTCTAATTTAAGGGAATGTGACCCGTGGTCCGAACCTGGTTTATCACCGGCGTCAGCAGCGGCTTTGGTCGCGAGATGGCCGAGCCGCCAGCCGCTCGGGGATCCGATTAATATAGTTCAGGCCATGATTGCGTCGGTTGATCAATCGCGGGCGCCCCGTCGGCTGGTGCTCGCAGTGATGCCTATGGCGCGATCACAAGGGCGCTCAACGAACGGCTGGCCGAGGTGGAGCTGCAGAGGATAGCGCCGCCGCCGCGGATATCGTTTAACGGAGGGAGGGGAGGGGGATGCCGGTGACGACCATTCCCCTCCATGGCACCCATCAAGCCGTCCGGCCGTGCGCGGAGTATCTGCCTGCCGGTTGGGCACTGGACAAATGTGGAAGCATGGCTGCCCGGGCAGCTTCCCATTTGTCCCATTCAGCTGCATCCATGAGGGAAGGAATGGTGGCGAATTCGCCGCGATCAAGGCCGACGAGCGCAGCGTCGACGAGATCCGCAGGCGACATCACCCATTCGCTCGGCAGGTTGCTTGCCGGCAGTCCGGCAATGTCCCAGAACTCGGTTCCCGTTGCGCCGGGAAGCACGACCTGAACAGTGACCCCTGTCTCGTGCAGTTCCTTGCGAAGCGAATGACTGAAGGCCAGCAGGAAGGATTTGGTGCCGCCATAGACGCCGTTCAAGATTTCTGGTCCGATCGCCACGATGGAAGAGATGTTGATAATGGTACCCTTGCCGCGCTGCCTGAAGAGCGGGACGATGGCATAGGTCAGACGCATCGGCGCCGTGACATTGATGGCCACCATGGCCTGCATTTCGGAAATGTCGGCAGTCGCCAAAGGCGCGGCACTGCCAAAACCTGCATTGTTGACCAGATGCGTGATGGTGTCGTCCTGTGCAATAACCTTTTCCACCGCAGCCAGGCCGTCGTCGGTGCCGAGATCCGCGGCAAGTGTCCTGATCGACACGCCGTAACGCTCCGTCAATGCGGCGGCGACATCCTTCAAGCGGGCGAGATTGCGCGCCACCAGAATGAGATGATGGCCGCGCCGGGCAAAGCGGTCGGCATAGACTGCGCCGATCCCGGATGATGCGCCTGTTATCAGAATGGTCCCGTGTGTGTTGCTCATTGTTCGCTCCTTTGGCTGTGGATTGGAACGTCCAACCCCGTGTTTCGATGGAGGGACATTAGCCGTAGACAATGATGGCTGAAATGACATACAAACGGCAAAACAGGACAAGGATACGAGCATGCGGCACATTGGCTTCATCATGGAGAATGGGTTTCAGGTGATGGGCATGGCGGCGTTGAGCGCTTTTGAATTCGCCAACGAGACCCTTGGCGCGGAGGCGTACCGGCTGACCGTCATGTCCGAAAACGGTGGTTCAATTCGATCCTCGCTTGGCATCGGTATTGAGACACAGCCGCTCGCAGACTTCCCCGACACGCTGATGGTCGTCGGCGAATTGCTTCCGAAGCCTGTCTCCGCGGTATTGAGGGATTACATCGCTCGTGCGGGGCGAGAAAGCCGACGGGTGGCTGGCGTCTGCACCGGCGCATTTCTGCTGGCCGAGGCCGGCCTTCTGGATGGAAAAAGCGCCACCACCCACTGGGCTCACGCGCGCAGCCTGCAGGAACGGTTCCCCAACATCCATGTCGATGACGACCGCATCTTCATCCAGGACGGTTCGATCTGGACGTCGGCAGGCATGAGTTCCGCCATCGATCTGACGCTGGCACTGATCGAAGATGATCATGGGGCCGAGCTCTCGCGATCCATTGCGCGCAAACTGGTGGTGTATCATCGACGGCCAGGAGGGCAGTCGCAGTTTTCGGCGCTACTGGAGTTGGAGCCGCGCTCGGACCGGGTGCGACGTGCGCTTGTCTATGCCAAGGAGCATCTGCGAAATCCGTTGACGGTGGAGGAACTCGCGGAAGCCGCAAGCCTCAGCCCACGCCAGTTCAGTCGCCTTTTTCGGGAGGAGACGGGGCAATCGCCGGCAAAGGCCGTAGAGCGCCTGCGGCTGGAGGCGGCAAAAGTGATGCTTGAAGACGGCCGTCATCCCCTCGACATCGTCGCCCGCGATACAGGCTTTGCGGACCGCGATCGGATGCGTCGAGCATTCTTACGCTTTTTCGGCCAGCCGCCGCAGGGCCTGCGCCGCAGCCTGAAGCTGATAGAGGGCGTCGAAGACCCTGATCTGGTGCATTGATGCGCGCGTCCTGAATTGACGTTTCTATGTCATTCAAGACGCGGCCGACCGGATCTATCTTCTTTCATCAGAAGACCTCACGGCGGGTGATGAAAGGAAAACCTAATGTTCTCTTCCAAATACAATGATGGAATCGAGACCAGCCATGGCCGGCTCGCCATCCGCCTCGACGGACCGCAAGGAGGCATCCCGCTCCTTCTCCTGCAGCGCTTTCGGGGCACCATGGATGATTGGGATCCGGCTTTCATTGTAGCGGTTGCCAGGGATCGCCGCATCATTCGCTTCGACAGCGCCGGCGTTGGACGATCGAACGGCACCGTGCCGGCGACCATCGGCGGGATGGCAGCCATCGCTGCCGACGTCGTGGCAGTGCTCGGGTTGTCTCAGGTTGATGTCCTCGGCTGGTCGTTGGGTGGAGCGGCTGGCCTGGAGTTTGCACTGAACTTCCCGCATCTGGTCCGCCGGCTGATTGTCGCGGGCTCAAGTCCCGGACCCGTTGCAGACGGCCCGCAGCAACATCCGCGCGTGCCGCACGTCATGACGAAGAGCGAGAATGACGAGGACGACTTTCTTTTCCTGTTCTATCCGTCAAGCGAATGCGCCACCGCCGCAGGCCGCGCCTCTCTTGCCCGTATCCGGTCGCAGCCTGATTGTGGACCGGCAACGTCACCGCTAGCGCTGATGATGCAGGTGAAGGCGATGTCTTCCTGGCCCGGCATATTGCACCGGGCGAGCGAGCTCAGGCTGCCGATACTGGTCGCCAATGGAGCGCATGACGTGATGATCCCGGCATATCGCTCCTATGTGCTCTCGCAGCAAGCACCCAATGCCAAGCTCATGCTCTATCCGGATGCCGGTCACGCTTTCCTCTTCCAGGGGGCCAGAACAAGAGCAGTCCGAAATCGTACGCTAAGGGCGAACAGATTGAGAACTTATGCGACCCGCCGCAGCCCGGCTGGCATACGAAGCGATCGAAATCCGTTCGGCATCTGATGTTCGGCATCCCAAGTGTAGATGCCGGTAAGGTTGATGTGTTCCCAACTGAGCGGCGAGATGTGCTTCGACAGAGTATCAGGAATGTCTCGACCCGCTCGCTTCAGCTGTGTGATTGCACGGTCGAGATAGACGGTATTCCAATGGACGATCGCACTGACGACGAGGTTGAGACCAGAGGCGCGGAACGCTTGGCTCTCGAACGACCGGTCGCGGATTTCGCCCCGCTCGTGGAAGAACACAGCGCGTTTCAGCTTATGGGCGGCCTCGCCCTTGTTTAGACCGGCTTGGCATCTCCGCCGTAGTGCCGGACTTGAGTACCATTCGATCATAAAGAGCGACCTTTCGATACGGCCGAGTTCGCGGAGCGCCCTCGCGAGATGGCTCTGCCTTGAAGACGCGGACAGTTTCTTGAGGATCGTAGACGGCACCACGGACCGTGTCGTGATCGACGCCGCGAGATGGAGCAGGTCGTCCCAATGATCGAGGATCAGATTGGCATTAATCGGCGTCCCGATATGGTTCGACAGCGCCGGATATGCGCCGCTCTTTTCAAACGTATGGAACTTCCGGTCTTTGAGATTGCGTAGTCGCGGTGAGAACCGCTTTCCGATCAGGGCGAACAGCCCGAAGATATGATCGCTGGCTCCGCCTGTGTCGGTAAAGTGTTCTTGGATGTCGAGGACCGTGTCCTGATCGAAGAGCCCATCGAGCACATAGGCCGCCTCGCTTTCGGTTGGACTGATGGGCAAAATACTGAAGTAGCCGTACTGATCTGACAGATGGCTATAGAATTTCGATCCTGGCACGCTGCCGTAATGCAAGTTGATGTCACCGCGCTTTGCAGCACGATCGCTCGCACGGAAGAATTGGCCATCGGACGATGACGTTGTGCCATTACCCCAAAGGCGGGAATGCGGATGCTGGGTGTGGGACTCGGTGATGCACGCTTGCGCCGCGCGGTAAGTCTCCGATCGAGCATGGAATGCGCGCATCCAACCAATCTGATGAGCGCTGATCCCCTTGGATGCGCCCGCCATTCGCTTTGGGCCGAGGTTCGTAGCATCGGCCAGGACGCCCGCCAGCATAGCAGAGACATTTTTCGGGACGTCGCCGGTGCGAACATGCGTGAATGAATCTGCAAACCCGGTCCATTCATGCACCTCCCTTAGCAAGTCGGGAACCTCCACCAACGGATACATGTCGCTGACCTCGGCATTCAGTTCCTCGGCGGCCGGGGGGACTTCGCTGGCGGTTGGCGTGACAATCAAGGTTCCTGCCTCGAGACGAACGCCCTCGAGCTTTCCGGATCGTGCTCTGTGGGCCAAACGCGTCAGGTTGAAGTCGAGCATCTGACGCGCTTCGGCAAGCCACTGCGCGCCGTCGCTCTGGACCCCCAAACCGAGACGATCTTCGTCCTTCATCTTGATGAATGTCGACCGCGGCATCAGATGCTCATCGATGGGCCGGAAAGATCGGCTGCCAGCGACCCAGATCTCCGCAGATCTAAGCCGGTCTCGTAAAGCAGCGAGC
Source organism: Agrobacterium genomosp. 2 str. CFBP 5494 (assembly GCF_900013495.1). NCBI lineage: Bacteria > Pseudomonadati > Pseudomonadota > Alphaproteobacteria > Hyphomicrobiales > Rhizobiaceae > Agrobacterium > Agrobacterium genomosp. 2. The sequence goes on along the minus strand of NZ_LT009721.1, from coordinate 48,381 downwards.
GTCGCGATTTCGTACAGACGGCGATCGGGTTTTCCTTGTTCGAAGATAAGCCGTCGATCAGTTTGGCTGAGGTGAGTGAGCGGCACGCGATCCGGGAGTGTCCGCCGCATCTCGGCATAAAGCCGTTTCAGCAGCGCAACTGCCGCTAGAAGTGGATCGTGGCGACGCGCTGAGCGGAACGTGAAGGCTAGAAGGAACGCACCAGCATATTTGTGGACGGTCGCATATTGCTCGGCCGCTACGATCAGCGATGGCGCCTCGTTGTCGTCGACCATCGACTCAAGCTCAGGCTTCATCCGAAGCAACCGGTCCCAACCGACTTTTTGGTCGAGAACATCCAATGCGTTCCGACCATGGTCGTTGGCAGACTGCAGGGCGGTGATCGTATCCAGAAACATGCGCAGCGCTTTGGCGGTGTTCGCTCTGCAGTCCATCTGCCGCTGCTTCTTCCGATTGTTGGCTTGCGAGAACAATTTACCCATCAGCTTGATGAACATCGTCACCGCATCGTCCGTGAGCTTCTGGCAAAGCTTGATGACTTGGGCCACGATCAGAGCGTGGCGACGGCTGGCGTTGAAGTCGTTGGCAAGCCAGGCCGGCGTTGCGTTGCCCTCCCGGATCATCTGGTCCCACCGTCCGGATGATACCCGCGCCTGCAGTTCCGGATCGATCTCCAGCCGCCGCAGAAAGGCTATCCGCTCGGTCAGCCCGACGAGGTTCGACGCGGCCGGCGCTTCTGGTGCCGAACGCAGCCAATGAAAGCGGGTCTGGCCGATCGACGGGTCAACCTCTAACAGCCTATCCAGTGATTGAAGCCTATCGAGCGGGATTTCTTCAATCAGAGTTTTTTCTGCCCGGCGACGGGCTATGGCACGGCCGGCAAGGCCAATGCGTTCGATCGTGTCGATCGCCGGCAGAAGAACTCCGCGTTCGCGAAATGCGGCGACAGCCGAACTGGCTATCGCAGCACCGTCGTCTGACATGGTCGCCGCTTGAATTGCCGCTAATAGCGCGGCGCGGCGATCTGGCGGCGTCGCGCTTCTCGTATCCAGATAGACCATTAGCCGCGCCATATGATCCCGACGAGTTTCTTCACGACGTGCATAGAGAGCAAATTCGTCTGGAGCGGCGCCGATCTGATCAGCAACATACTTCAGCATGGCGCGAGGCGGAGTTTCTTCTGCTCCAAGCACTCGACCTGGGTATCGCATCAGACATAGCTGGATGGCAAAGCCGAGCCGATTGTGATTACGTCTCCGCAGTTCGATCTCCAGGCGATCCGCCAATGACAACGAATAGTGGCGGATTAGGCTGTCCTCGTCGACCGGGATATCGACAAGCTTCCGGCGATCTTGATCTTTGAGAAGCTTGCGCTTTGCCATCGCCCGACCCCATTCATGACCAATCTGCGTGAAGCGTTGTCGAGTCGGGCCGGACAGAGAAATCAAAATTGGCGCATGTCGATGGCAATCCACAGAGATCGGATGTTGCACATCCGATCTACGGCATCGTTCCGGATTTGTTCGACCTTAGCGTACGATTTCGGCCTGCTCTTGTTCTGACCCCATCTATGCACGGATCACGGAGCGCATCGTCGCCGATCTGGAGAAGGGGGTGCGCCCGTGGGTGCAGCCCTGGAGTGCCGGCAACATGTCCGGCCGTATCACCCGGCCGCTGCGCCATAACGGACAGCCATATACGGGGCTGAATGTCCTCCTGCTCTGGTCGGAGAGTATCGCGCGCGGTTTTACATCGACGACATGGATGACGCTTCGGCAGGCGAACGAACTTGGCGCCCATGTGCGCAAGGGCGAAAGCGGTGCGACCGTCGTCTATGCCAGTCGATTCACGAAGACAGAGAAGGATGCCGGCGGCGGGGAAGTCGAGCGCGACATTCCATTCCTCAAGGCGTACACGGTGTTCAATTGCGATCAAATTGAGGGGCTTCCGGATCACCACTATCGCCGCCCGGAACCGGTCGCAGAGCCGCTCGAGCGCATCGAGTATGCGGACCGCTTCTTCGCCAATACCGGCGCAGTAATCCGGCACGGCGGACGCCAAGCCTTCTATCAGCCATCCAGCGACACCGTTCAGATGCCGAAGTTCGAGGCGTTCCGGGATGCCGAAAGCTATTACGCCGTCCTCGGTCACGAGATCACCCACTGGGTCGGCGCAAGCCACCGGCTGAATCGGGATTTGAGCCGCTATCACAAGGATCGCACGGATCGCGCGCGCGAAGAGCTTTGTGCCGACATAGGGGCATGTTTCCTCTGCGCCGATCTCGGGATCGTCCCGGAACTGGAGCCGCGGCCGGATCACGCGAGCTATGTGGCCTCGTGGTTGAAGCTGCTCGACGGTGACCGCCGGGCAATCTTCCAGGCGGCCGCACATGCGCAACGCGCTGTCGCCTATCTTCATGACCTCCAGGCGAATTCGAAGACCGAGCGGGAGGCCGCCTGATGCCTTTCGCCCCTAAGGTCGAAGGGGAGGGTAAGACGTCTTCCCCGGTCGGAGGTGCGACCTCCGTGTCCCCCGTTGGAGGAACCTTGCAGATATGGGCGAGGCGATCTACATTATTTCCTGAATTTATCAACATGGAGTGGCCCATGCCGATCAATGTCAACAATCCCGAAGCGGACGCTCTCACGCGCAAGTTCGCGCATATAGCCGGCGTCAGCATTACCGATGCAATCGTGATTGCCATGAAAGAGGCGATCGAACGCCGCCGCCACCAGGAGACGCCGCTGCAAACCGCCGCCCGGCTCCGCAAACAGCATGGCGTCAAGCTCGATGAGGCTCAGAGACAGCCGCTTCCGCGCGAAGCCTATGACGAATTGTGGGAAAGCTGATGTTCGTCGATGCCTGCGCCATCATCGCGCTCCTCTCCGACGAGCCGGAAGCGGAGCGTGTCTCCAATGCGATCGCGTCAGCGAAGGTCGCCTTCACATCCCCGGTCGCCGTGCTTGAGGCGGTGCTCGGCCTTGCCCGCCCCGACAAGTTTGGCCTCGCCGTGGCGGAGGTAGAACCGATCGTCATCGAGTTCCTCGATGAGCGCGGGATCGAAATCCGCGATCTCCCGCCTGCGGACGCGACGACCCGGATCGCTCTTTCCGCCGCGCATCGCTATCGCGCGGGCCGCCGGGGCCTCAATCTCGGCGACTGCTTGCATTACGCATGCGCCAAATATTACAACGTGCCCATTCTGGCGACGGCAGATGAGTTCAGACAGACAGACATCGACACCGTACCCTGACGCGGCCGGCCATGACGGCTGGTTCCGGGCGAAGGTGCAGGCGGCTCTGGAAGATTCCCGCGCCGACACTCCCGACAAACAAGCCGAAGCACATTTCGCCGAGCGCGTCTAAGGGCACGGTGCAGCGTCGGCGAACGGCACTTGTGGCCCCCTTTTGATCGGGCGGGCGCAACCGGCGGCGCGCACGGAACGAGCCCCGCCTCGACTGCGGATCCGGTTGGCTGATAATGGCAAGCCACAAGCCTGTTCGTCTCGAAGCGTTCCCGTCCCTTCCTCTCGACCGACCTCCAGTTAGGCGTCCTGAAACCCGTGCCGCCCGCATGTCCGAGCATACGCGGCCGATGCAAGAGCCGCCATGCGATCGGTGCCGGTCAGCGCGTTTGCCGGTGAGATGACGCGGATGGGGCGTCGGTGAGGGATCGACCGACACGGCGGGCCGTGCAGACGGGAGCCATCGTGAGCGAGCGGTGCCATCACCGCGGTCGCCGTCGGGGATCGCAGACAAACTCCGGGCCATGATCGGTGTTCCTTGCCCGATTGAAGCGGGGCGCACCCGCGCGGACCTCGATGGATCTGGTGTGACCGAAGGACGACTTCGTCTCGATCGCCATCCCGCAACGGCCATCCGCAACTTTCTTCCCCTGCGAACAGGTTCGCATTCCTCGCGGTCCAAGAAAGCCGCTCCCGGCCGCCCTCCACTTCGTTTCGGCCCAGAGGGTGCAGTGTCGATCGCCCCCGGTTCTTACACCGTCATCGAGGCCGCGACAGGCGCGCCCGAACAAACCGGAAAGGATCACGACAATGGCAGTCATCGGCGAATTCACCACCAACGGCAACAACTCGATCATCGGCAACGTCCGCACGCTCACGGTCAGCATGAAGGCCCGCCTGCATCCCATCGAGCGCGTCTCGCGCGACGCCCCGGACTTTCGCATCACCGCCGGCAACGGCGTGGAGGTCGGCGCAGGCTGGAAGGCGGTCTCCAACGACGGCGAGGAATATATCTCGGTCAAGCTGGACGACCCGAGCTTCAACGCCCCGATCACCGCGGCGCTTTGGCCGAGCGAGAAGGAAGGGGAATACGCCCTCATCTGGAACCGCCCGAAGCGGGAGGCTTGATCGCCACGCCCAGGAGCTCCGCCACCGGGCGGGCTCTTCTTCTTATGTCGCATGAGGAAGCCGGTCGCGGGCATCGAGCCCGCTTCCGGCCTTTCGGGTGCCATCCGGAGAGCTGGGGGGTCTGCTCAGTTCGTCCGAGAATGCCATGGCGGACCGAAGGCGTCCAGCACGAGCGGTACCCCCAAAATGCTGGCGCATTTCGGCTCCCCCGCTCGCCGCCTCCGGCGGTCGCGTTCCGCGATCCTGGACTCCTCCGCTCCGCCATGACGCGCGGCGTCGTCTTTCACAAACGTCAAGGAGACGACGATGTCGATTTCTCTCGAAATGCAAATCGAGGAACTGAAAGCTGAGCTCAGGGCCGTTCTGGACGCGAGCGAGCGCTGCCAGATTGCGGTGGAGCTGGAACTGGCGCAGGCCGAGCTTGCGGCCGTTGAGGCCGAACAGGACGGCCGCATCAGCGGGGAGCCTCCTTTCTAGGAGACTTCCATAGGGCTGCCGATCTCAGCAGCCCACTCGCCTCAGCCGTTCAGTGCGTCCTTGACCGCCTTGCCGGGCGTGAACGTCAGCTTCTTCGAAGCGGCGATCTTGATCGTCGCACCGGTTGCGGGATTGCGGCCCTCGCGTTCCGGCGTGTCCTTGATCTTGAACTTGCCGAAGGATGGGATGGAAGTTTCCGCGCCGCTCTTTGCCGCCTCTGCGATCTGGCTGAACACGCTTTCGACGATGGCCTTGGCCTGTGTCTTGGTCAGGTTCTGCTCGGATGCGATCTTGTCGGCGATTTCGTTGGTGGTAGTCATGAAGGACAGTCTCCTCTGCTGGTGGTTGTCCTTCAGCTATGACGATGAAGACGCGGCGCCGATAGAGGCGCGAATGCTGGAAGTGTTGGCAGATGCGAGAAAACCACCGGAAACAAGCAGGCTCGGGCTGTTCAAAGTCTGTTATTTGGCGCGGTGGGCGTCGCGATAGCCCCGCTTTCGTTTCGTGCGCTCCAGGCGCGATAGCGCCCTGTCTGCATCCTCTTGGCCGTCGAAGGTTTCCATCATCGTCTGGCCGTTAGATCCGATCCGGCCCCAGTTGCGGATGATGGAGGCGCCACCAAACAGGGTCGGCTGGATCGTGAGCGTATAGAAGCGACGCATGTTCTGGGCCGCGTCGATGCGGTGAAGATTAACCTGGCCTGTCCCCTCGTTTTCCATGATTGGATTCTCGCTTCGTTTTGAAGCAGCGTCCAACGACTTCCATGAATCGATCCCGCGTGATTGATTCATCTCGCTGATGGTTTTCCCCTCTGGAGGAAATAGGGAGTGGGCGAGGCGGCTTTGCCGCACGGCTCTATGCGCTGAAGCGCACCGAACCCGCCAAGCGGTTTCGTCCCATGCGGGTTGCGATCCTCCCGCGGACCGGCTTGCAGCCGGCACATGCAAGCCCCTTCGATCGGGGCTCTCATCCACCTCTCTCTTCTTCGCGATGAAACCTGTTGTGCCCGACGCAGGCCTTCATGTCGTCACGCCGGAACCAGATGGCGCGACCGCATCTGAGCGGTGGATTGCCTGCGGTGAAGACGATCTGTTCGTCACTGCGCATGCGCAGGACCTCGTGCGGCATGATCAGCGGCCGACGGCTGAGCTGCTTCGAGCGTGAGCGCGACGATCCCTTCATGCCCGTGGAGCGGTTTGTCTGATCGACCTCGACCGTGGTGTCACCACAGCGCTTCGAGATGTACTCGGCCGTGTCCGGATCATTGATCGCAGCGAACGAGATCCAGGACGCGGATTCGAACCATTTGCTTGTCGCGTCACGCCCGCCATAAGCCTCGCGCATCTGGCCGATCGACTGGAAGATCATAGCGAGCGTGATGCCGTATTTGCGGCCGGCGTCGCGCGCCGTTTCGAGGATGCGCAGATAGCCGAGGCGGGCGACCTCATCGAGCAGGAAGAGGGTGCGTCCCGTCACATCGCCATTGCGGTTATAGATGGCATTGAGCAGCGAGCCGATGACGACGCGGGCGAGACCGGGATGGCCTTCCAGCACCTTCAGGTCGAGAGCGATGAACAGATCCGTGCCGCCTCCCGCGAGATCGTCGGTCGAGAAACTGTCGCCCGACACGAGCGATGCATAGTTCGGGTAGGACAGCCAGTGCGTCTCCTTCACCGCGTTGGCGTAGACACCGCTGAATGTCTCCGGCGTCATGTTGACGAACACCGCGACATTCTCTTTCACAAAGTCGGATTCCGACTGTTCGTAGATGCGCGTCAGACGCTCGCGCAGCTTCGGTTCGGGTTCGGACAGATTGGCGCGCACCCGCCGCAGCGTCTGGTCCTTTTCTTCCGTATGACCCGAGAGACACACGTCCGCGATCAACGCGGTCAGAAGCTGCATCGCCGAGGCGCGGAAGAAGTCGTCGCGCGCCGACGCAGCGCGCGCATTGTCGGTCATGATCCAGGTCGCGACCGCGACTATATCCTCCTCCTTCGTCCCGCCGAAGCGGCCGATCCAATCGAGTGCATTGAAGCCGATGGCGGGCGTCGCGGGATCGAGCACGATCACCTTGCGGCCCGCCTTCCGCCTCTGATCGATGACCATCGGGGCAACCTCGCTCGAGGGGTCGAGCACGACGAGACTGCCACCCCATTTGAGCGATGTCGGGACCGTCACCGACGTCGTCTTGAAGCCGCCCGAACCCGCGAACACGATGCCATGCGAGGAGCCGAACGAGCCGTCGAAGCAGAGGAGCGGGCTCTTTCCACCCGCACCCCAGGTTTCGGGAGTATCGGCTCGGAACGCGCCGGCGGCGACGCTGTCGCGGTCGACGCGGTAGCGTTCGCCGATAACGACCCCGCCGCTCTCCGGAAACAGCCTGGCAGCGTCGGTCATGCGCATCCAGTCGGCCTCACCATGAACGGCCCGCTTGCCGTGCATGCGCCGCGGCGCGGGCTTCGCAAACGCCGCGTTGCCCTTGACGGCAACCCGCATTGCGAAGACGCCAGAGACAAGTGCTGTCGCCGCGCCCAACATTGTAGCGGGATCGGCATAGGCCAGAACCGATTGGCCGGCCGGAACGCGATCGGCAACGCCGCCGAGCCGGACCGTTTCGCGCAGCACGGCGATCAGAATGACCGCCAGGCTTCCAGCTCCAACGCTCCAGCCCGCCGTCTTGATGTTCGTCGCGCCGTTGACAGCAAACAGCGAGATCATCCCCGCAGCTGCGGCAAGCGCATAGGGAAGGGCAAGTCCGATGCGCCCGAGAACGAGTTTCGCCTGTCCCGTCGTTCCGAACGCGGCCATCCATTGCTCGATACCCGAAATGACGATCGTCGCAGCACACATGATCGTGGCGGGGACGATGGCGAGGAGCAGCCTACTCGGCGTCACGACGGAACGCCTCCGTGCCGATCGCCATCAACCTTGCGCGCTCGGCAGCATCGTTGCGGAAGCGTGCGGCCGCATCGATGAGCAGCCCGAGCAAAAGCGCCCGCTTCTCGTAGCGCAGGCCGGCCTTCACGATCAGGCCGCCCAGCTCGATCTTCTCGCGCGTGTCTTGTCTGCGGGCGTCGGTCGACATGGTCCGGGCCATCCGTTCAAGCCTCGCCAGCGCTGCCCGCAGCCGCGCCAGCCGGGACCGTCGAGCCTTTCTCGCCGGCGGCATTGCCATCACCTCCATTCTTTCTTCCGATTGCAGCGGCCTTGCCGGCGCGAAAGCGCCCGGCGATTTCCTCGAACGCGGCTTGAAGCTCGGCCTCCTCGATCTCGATCTCGCCAAGACCGGCTTTAAGCGCGACCCGGCCGATGCGTTCGGCCTCGCGCGTCTCCGCCTGCCGGAGCTGGTCCTGCAAACGGGCGATTTCTTCCCTGATCTTCGATGATGGCTTCTTCATTCCGGTCGTCCGTCCTTTTCGTTTGGCGTTGCATTCGCAGCGCCAAACCTCTCCCGGATGACCCCTCGAGGGAATGTGCAGATTTGCACGTCGGCAAGGCCGACACTTTGCGAGATCATCCCGCCGTTCCGAAGGAGCCGAGCCAAGGGCGCAATTATACGTCGCTGGCGCGACGCGTTGCTCAGAGGCTTGTCCCTGGTTGCCGCTCCCGACGAACCGGGTTCAATTCGGGAGCAGTCGTCGCCGTGGCCATCGCCCATTTCTCCGTCAGCATCGTCGCCCGCGGCTCCGGCCGCAGCGCCGTGCTGTCGGCGGCCTATCGCCACTGCGCCAGGATGGATTACGAGCGCGAAGCCCGCACCGTCGACTACACCCGCAAACAGGGACTGGTGCATGAGGAGTTCCTGCTTCCGGCCGGCGCGCCGGCATGGGCGCGCGCGCTGATCGCCGATCGGTCGATCGCCGGCGCTTCGGAAGCCTTCTGGAACGAGGTCGAATGCTTCGAGAAACGCTCCGACGCGCAGCTTGCCAAGGACCTGACCATCGCCCTGCCGGTGGAATTGACGACCGAGCAGAACATCGCGCTCGTGCGCGACTTTGTCGAAAAACAGATTGTGTCGAAGGGCATGGTCGCCGACTGGGTCATCCATGACAATCCCGGCAATCCGCACATCCACCTGATGACGACGCTCCGCCCCCTGACCGAGGACGGATTCGGGGCCAAGAAGGTCGCGGTGATCGGCGAGGACGGCCAGCCGCTCAGGACCAAAGCAGGCAAGATCGTCTACGAGCTCTGGGCCGGCGGCACGGACGATTTCAACGCGTTGCGCGATGGCTGGTTCGAGCGCCAAAACCATCATCTGGCGCTGAACGGGATCGATCTTCGCGTCGACGGGCGCTCCTACGAAAAGCAGGGTATCGATCTCGTTCCGACCATCCACCTTGGTGTCGGCACCAAGGCGATGCAGCGAAAAGCAAAACTTGCCGAAAGCCAGGGAGCGACGCGTTCCCTGAAGCTCGAACTCAGCGAAATTCAGGCGGAGCGCCGCGAGGAAAACGCGCTGCGCATCCGGCGCGATCCCGCACTGGTTCTCGATCTCATCACCCGCGAAAAGAGCGTCTTCGACGAGCGCGACGTCGCCAGGGTGCTTCATCGCTATATCGACGACGCGGCGCTGTTTCAGAGCCTCATGCCGCGCATTCTGCAGAACCCCGAGGCCATGCGGCTCGAACGTGAAGGGATCTCGCTTGCGACCGGGATCCGCGAGCCCGCGAAATACACGACGCGCGCGTTGATCCGGCTCGAAGCGGAGATGGCGAAGCAGGCTGTCTGGCTGTCGCGCCGCTCCTCTCACGCCGTCCGATCCGACATTCTGAGCGCTATCTTCGCGCGGCATGAACGTCTGTCCGACGAACAGCGTTCGGCGATCGAACATGTCGCCGGGGCCGAGCGCATCGCGGCCGTGGTTGGCCGTGCCGGCGCCGGCAAGACCACGATGATGAAGGCGGCGCGCGAAGCGTGGGAAGCGGCCGGCTATCGTGTCGTCGGCGGGGCGCTCGCCGGCAAGGCGGCCGAAGGCCTGGAAAAGGAAGCGGGCATCGTCTCGCGCACGCTTTCGTCCTGGGAGCTACGCTGGAACGAGGGCCGTGATCGTCTCGACGATAAGTTTGTCTTCGTGCTCGACGAGGCGGGCATGATGTCCTCGCGCCAGATGGCGCTGTTCGTTGAATCAGCCACCAGGGCTGGCGCCAAACTTGTCCTCGTCGGCGACCCTGATCAGCTGCAGCCGATCGAGGCAGGCGCGGCTTTCCGCGCCATCACCGATCGCATCGGATATGCCGAACTCGGGACGATCTATCGCCAGCGCGAGGAATGGATGCGCCACGCCTCCATCGACCTCTCGCGCGGTCGTGTCGGTGACGCGCTCGCCGCTTACGAGAGAGCTGGAATGGTGCGGACGGAATGGACCCGCGAAGAGACGGCCCGTGCGCTGATCGAGGATTGGAACCGCGATTACGATCCAACCAGAACCTCGCTCATCCTCGCACACCGTCGCAGCGATGTCCGTGCCCTGAATGAGATGGCGCGCGAGAAACTCGTCGAGCGCGGCATCATCGATGAAGGTCATCTGTTCCGCACCGAAGACGGCGCGCGCCGCTTCGCAGCCGGCGACCGGATCGTGTTCCTGAAAAACGAGGGCTCGCTCGGCGTCAAGAACGGCGTTTTGGGTACGGTCGTCGCGGCGGCCGCCGGACGGATCGTCGCCGAAATCGGCGGGGGCGACGAACGGCGTCAGGTCACGGTCGAGCAGCGCTTCTACACCAATCTCGACCACGGCTATGCGACGACCGTGCACAAATCCCAGGGCGCGACCGTCGACGACGTCAGGGTCTTCGCCTCACGGACGATGGACCGCCATCTGACCTATGTCGCGCTCACGCGTCATCGCGATGCCGCCCGGCTTTATGTCGGTCTGAACGAGCTCACCAACCGCGGCGGCGTGCTGATCGATCATGGCGCCGCACCCTACGAGAACGATCCGAAGAACCACGACAGCTATTTCGTGACGCTGGAGACCGGCGAGGGGCAGCGCCACACGATCTGGGGTGTCGACCTCGAGCGCGCCATCACCGCCGCCGGCTCCGGGATCGGCGACCGCATCGGTCTCGACTACAAGGGTTCGCAGACAGTTCGCCTTGCGGACGGCAAGCAGGTCAAGCGCCACAGCTGGGAGGTCGTCGACGTCAAGGCGATCGCGCTCGATCGACTCTCGGAGCGGCTGTCGCGCGACGGGTCGAAGGAAACGACGCTCGACTACGAGAAGGCATCCTCCTATCGCGGCGCCCTTCGCTTCGCCCAGATCCGCGGCCTCTATCTTATGAAGGTCGCGCGCACGATCGTCCGCGACCGGAACGAATGGACCGTTCGGCAGAAGCAACGGCTCGGCGATCTCCGCGCCCGCCTGATCGCCGTCGGCACGAAGCTCGGCCTCGTTGCCGGCGCAAAGCAAAGCTCGATTTCCAGCGACATGAAGGAGACCAGGCCCATGGTTGCGGGCATCACCATCTTCCCGAAATCCGTCGAACAGGCGGTCGAGGACAAGCTCGTCTCGGATCCGGCGCTGAAGCAGCAATGGGACGAAGTTTCGACGCGCTTCCGTCTCGTCTACGCCGATCCGGAAGCCGCGTTCCGTGCGGCCAATGTCGATGCCATGCTGAAGGATCCGACGGCAGCGAAGTCAACCTCGGCCAGGCTTGCTAACGAGCCGGAAAGCTTCGGCGCGCTCAAGGGCAAGACGGGATTGCTGGCGAGCCGCGCCGACAGAGAGGACCGCAGCACCGCCAGGCTCAATGCGCCCGCACTCGCCCGTGATCTCGAGCGTTATCTTGAGATGCGCGAGAGCGCTGCCCGGCGCCTGGAGGCGGAAGAGAGGGCGCTGCGCCATCGTGTCTCGATCGACATCCCGGCGCTGTCGCCATCGGCGCGCTCCGTTCTCGAGCGGGTGCGCGACGCCATCGACCGCAACGACTTGCCCGCAGCCCTCGGATTTGCGCTCAGCAACCGCGAGGCGAAGCTCGAAATCGACGGTTTCAACAAGGCCATTGCCGAGCGCTTCGGCGAGCGCAGCCTGCTCACCAACGCCGCGCGGGACCCCTCCGGCAAGCCGTTCGAGAAGCTCGCACACGGGCTTGCGCCGCAGGAAAGGGAACGGCTGATGGAGGCTTGGCCGGTCATGCGCGCGGCCCAGCAGCTTGCCGCCCATGAACGCACGACCGCCACCTTGAAGCAGGTCGAGGAATTGCGGCTGTCGCAGCGCCAGACCCCGGTCATGAAGCAATGAGAAGGCGGCGCAGTCTGTTGCCGGTCGTATCCGTCGTCACGTTCATGTTCGGTGCGATCGCTGTGGCCTTCGTCGGCGGTTTCCGACTGAACCTGACGCCGAGCGAGCCGCTGGGGCTTTGGCGTATACAACCGCTTCACCGAACCGTTTCCGCCGGCGATCTGGTGTTTGTCTGCCCGCCGATTACGGCCCTCTTCGAGGAAGCACGCCACCGCGGATATCTGCGACACGGGCTCTGCCCGGGTGGCGTGGCGCCGCTCATCAAGACTGTCGCCGCCGTTCCTGGCCAGCGTGTCGAGATTGGCGCCGGCGTCGTCATCGACGGCAGGAAGCTCCCGGCCTCCAATCTTCGGGCCACTGACGGCGAGGGCAGGGCGATCCGGCCTTATGCCGGCGGCCTGGTGCCCGCCGCTCATCTGTTTCTCCACTCATCCTATGCGAGCTCCTATGACTCCCGATATTTTGGGCCGGTCCCGGATTCCGGCCTTCTTGGCCTTGCCCGGCCGGTTCTCACCTTCAATCCCTGACCGGGCGAAACCAGCCCTTCTTGTTCTGCTGGCGGTTGCCGCGGGCGCGATCGGCTGGAGCGGCTACGTCCTTGCGCTTCCGGCCGCCATGATCTTTCCGGCACTGTGGGCGTTGTCGCCCTCGCGTGTGGTCGCAGCCCTTGTATCGGCGGGATATTTCCTGGCCGCATCGCGCGGCCTGCCCCACGGGGTTGCAAATTTCTTCGCCGCCGACCTTTGGCCTGGCCTGCTGCTCTGGCTGGCGGCTTCGGTCTCCTTCGTCGTCGTGCATGCAGCGGCGTGGGCAAACCAACCCGATGAAGGAAGGCAGGGGAAGGTCCATCCGGGAAGAGGGAGGGTGGTGCGCTATCTCGTGGCGACGGTGCTGATGGCGCTGCCCCCCTTCGGCATGACCGGATGGGCGCAGCCGATCACCGCGGCTGGCGTGCTCTTTCCCGGATGGGGATGGTGGGGTCTTGCGGCAGCAGCCACCAGCCTCGCGACGATGATATCGCGAGGCTGGCCGGCCACAGCAATCGTCTTGGGAGGATTCTGGGCCTGGTCCGCCGCAAGCTGGACGCCACCACTTTTACCGCCTGGATGGAAGGGCGTCGACCTCGAACAGGGTCGAAACCTCGGGCGGGACGGCTCGCTCGCTCACCACCGTGACCTCATCGCAACGGTGCTGTCCTCCGTGGACTCGCAAACCCGTGTCATCGTCCTTCCCGAAAGCGCGCTCGGCTTTTGGACACCAACCGTCGACCAACTGTGGCGAGAGGCCTTACGCGACCGCGACGTCACCGTCATTGCTGGCGCCGCTGTCCTCGAGCGCCAGGGCTACGACAATGTGCTGGTGGCGGTCTCGGCCGACCGATCAGCGATCCTCTATCGCGAGCGCATGCCGGTTCCGGTTTCCATGTGGCAGCCATGGCGCGCCTGGACGGGGCAGGGCGGGGGTGCGCGCGCGTCCTTCTTCGCCAACCCCGCCGTCGAGGTCAGCGGGATGAAGATTGCGCCGCTGATCTGCTACGAGCAACTGATCGTCTGGCCGGCGCTGCAGTCGATGTTGCATGGGCCTGACGTCATCGTCGCGACTGGAAACGGCTGGTGGACCGCCGGCACCTCGATCGTCGCGATCCAGCAGGCGAGCACCATAGCCTGGGCGAAGCTCTTCGGCTTGCCCTTCGTCACGGCATTCAATTCCTGAGAACCAAGGAGACCGCGGATGGTTGACGCCGCCCTCATAAAACAATGCGCCGATCCAAGCCTGACGCCTGCGATCGTCGAACGGTTCATCGAGCGGGGAGGGGCGCAGGACCCGCTCGCGATCTCGGTTCGTTCCGGCAATCGCGTCGTGCTCGTCCCGAGGCCTACAACAGTGGACGAGGCGATGGAGCTGATTCGCCAGCATGTCGGGCGCGCGGTCGTGCGCGTCGGGCTGACGCAGTATCCGGCCGGTCTCGGCCTGGTCGAAGCCCGCGAACTGAAACCCGACCTGGTGAATCCCTGCGCGAACCTGCGCATCGGTACGGCCCTATTTGCCAAGGTCTACCGCATCGTCACCAAATGGTACGGCAATCCTTCCGCAAACGAGGTCATGCCTCAGGTCTTCGATGATGCCATCATCGCTTGGCAGACGGGGTATTTTGAGGGGACCGCCGTGTTTCGGGCGCCCGACCCCGGTGAGGTGAAGCTGCAGGAGCCAGCATCTGCAAGCGAAAGCGAAACCGCTGAGCAGAGTGGTGACGAAACGGCCGTGGACGATACCGAACCTGTACGTAAGGGCGCGATATCCGATCCGAACGCGGCGGGCATTCGGATCGATCTTTCGGGGATCGGTGCCAGGTGACCTTGAGGGCGGAGAAAATTGCCCGCCGGCCTGAAGCGATTATCCAACTGTTTGCGCTGGCGAAAACAGCAATCGCCCTTTATAAGGCCGAGTAGGGCAGTACGCGCTGTCCTGGGGTGTGGAAACCCCTCCTAGCGGTTGGCGCCGGCCGAGACGGCGCCAGAATCCTCTGACCTTATGGCCGGGGGCCTGTGACGTATGTCCAGGCGCCTCGGTGCTAAAGGTCTCAGGACTGTCTAGGACAGTTTCCAACCCCCGGCTTGGGATCAGAGATTAGCGTTTGCGGGGGCGTACCGCAGACTTACCAAGGTTGGAACAGCATGGAACCGGAAGATGCGACGGTGACAGACAAGCTCGAGCTTCGGGCCGTGATTGGGCTCACACGCGGTCTGCCTTTGGCCGATCTGGAGGGCCTAACGGTCGGCGCCATTCATACCCACCGAAATCTGGTCGAGAAAGCCGACCAGTTGTTTCAGGCTCTGCCGGAAGACTATAAGTCAGGAGCCGCCGTAGGCGGCGCTCAGCATATTGCCTATATCGAAGCCTGCATGGACATGCATGCTCAGATGAGTGTGGTGAACACGTTGGTCGACATCCTTGGCTATATCCCGAAGGTCTGCGTGAACTGAGATTCAGATCAGATTTCTGCGAATGACGAGAGCAGTCAGGTGCGTTGTTGTGTGAACGTCGAAACGCTTTTTGGTTTCGGCGAGCTTGACGCGCACGCTGTTGTATTTGACCCCTTCAAGATCCGCGGCCTCCTCCATCGTTTTGCCGACGGCGATCCACTTAAGATAGGCGGCTTCCTTGGGGTCAAGGTAGGCTGCGTTCTCCGCACTGGGCCTTGCTTGCAGGAAGGCGATACGGGCGTGGAGCTGGGCGACGGCAGTTGCGGCAGCGACTGCATCGATCTCTCGGTCGAGGTCGATTGTCAGCTTCTCCGAGGCCAGGGTGAACATCGACATCGAACCGTTCGCAGTTTTGATCGGGATGGTAATGCCTGAGCGGATTCCGAAATCGGCGGCGTGCGCGTAAAATGACCGCTCGGGCTTTGAAAGGCGAGACCCCTCCTGCTCGCTAGCCCATGTGAAGGTGCGCTTCATGGATTTCGCGCGCTTTACGACCGGATCGAGCGCCGAGTAGTTTCGTTCAAAGTACACAGACTGCCATTCTGGATGATAGTTCGTAATTGCACGAACATGGCCCGGCTGGATGTTGAGGTACGCATAGCCGCCGAAACCGATTTGTTCAGCTAGGCCTGCCAGCGCGTCCTCGAGGGTGCACTGATCGCTCTCGATCGCGGTGAGATCGGTAAGCTTATCCAGCCAGTGCTGCATTCGTTTACTCCTTGACGAGGTGTCGTTTAGTTGCTGTCGCTGTCCGACAGCTGGCCGCCTCTCGCCTCCGGCAGGCTGCACCAAGTGTATCGTTCGCCATTCGACAAGTTTACCGCAACGTGTCGCTTTCGATTGAGGATGTTATGTTATAGCATATCGGATAAGTTGATGTAAGAAGCCAAACTGACTCGAATTCCGTGGGACGACGACGCTCGACCATCAAGCTCTACTGAGGTGGGATACACGGCTTCGCCCAGGCCGACATTCGCGAGATTTCAGTCGCCAGCGCGCGCATTTGCCGGGCATCTCGGCCGCGAATTTGCAGAACCTCAATATCACGACCGCCACTCGAACCTCGGCTTACGTCGTGCTGCCCGCAGGTGGGCAGCACGTTCTCCGTTTGGCGGTGAAGGGCGAGTCGGGCCGAAATCGGAACGAGCGCACACGATTGAATGGTCCCCACTTTGGCAGAGATCAGTTCTCGATGGTGACGCCCTTGCCGGCCCATCTGAGTAGGAACACTTCGCTTCGAGGTTTGCCTTCGTCATCTTCGCCGCCAGCGAGCAACAATCCGTCGGGCGTCGAGAAGGAAGCGCCATAGGCCAGGCCACGGGGTAGTTTTCCAACTTCGCTCCAACCGGCGCCGTCAAATGAATACACCTCGTCACGCCAGTCCTTCTTGAGACCGTCATGTGCAAACCATTTGCCGGCCTCCGCATTTGCTTGGGCACCCTTGAAGTTTGCGCCACCGGCGACCAGCAGCGCGCCGGCGACCTCTCCTGCATAAGCGCCGGCCACTCCCTCCTGACGGTTGTCGGCGGCTGGCTTGGGCAGGTCGGCGAGTTCTTTCCAAACTGTTTGCTGCCCTTCGACCTTAATCGACTTCACGGCCGGCGTTCGCAAGCCTGGCTTGATTTCGCCGCTGACCACCATGAAGGCATCGACGCCCTGGGCGACGACGGCCGAGTCGCAATTGGGCAGGAAGGGGTTGTCGCCGAGGGTACCCCAGCTGTTGGCCTCCGGGTCGTAGGACAGCACCTTGGTGTTCCAGCGATAATCTTCAGGCGCCATGCCCATGTAGGAATCGACAAGCTTCTTGAAGCCTTCCGGGTCCTTGTCCTTGTCGATGGAGGCGACGTCGGCAAGGTACTTGTCGAACAGCTCCTTGTTGTAGCCACCGACGATGGCGATGCGACCGTCGTTCAGCGGCAGCGCCTTGGCGCCCGAAAGCCCTGCCGGCGTCTGGGTGTCGAGCTTCGACCAGCTGTCGGAGGCGGTGTCGTAGGCATAGACTGTGTCGAAGATGATCGGCGACTTGGCGTCCGCGCTTGCCTTGCCGTTGCCGCTGAAGACGAAGATCTTGCCGCCCGAGGCGGCAACGGCAGCGCCGTTGGTGGCTGGTCCGGTAAAGGGAGCGCGCTTGGCCCATCCCGAGGCCGGATTGGCGAGATCGAGCGAATAGAAATCTGTGCCTGCGGATCCGAGCCCGACATATGCCGTATCACCGACCCGCGCAGAAATGCCGTTCTTGATGCCGACCGGCAGATCCGGCCAAGCTTCACCGGCCATGGCGGTCACCGTCGACAGCGCGATGGTCGCAGAGCTCAGCGCAATGAGTTTTGCCACACAGTTCCAGGACATTCATATTCTCCTCTCCTATCAATCGGTTAAGCATGACGGCCGCAACCGTCACCATGTGGGTGAGCGACCAGATCCGCCGCGCCGATGATGCCGGCATCGACGCCTAGCGCGGGACGGACCAAATTGGGGATCAAGACGTTGGGAAAGCTATCAAGGGCATGCCGCAGCCGCTGAAGATAGCCTTCGGCAAGGCCAACGCCGCCGCCAATGACGATGCAGTCGGGATCGATAACGGCTTGCAAGCCAGCCACGGCGGCTGCCAACTCGGTCACCGATGCGCCGAGGATATCTTCGGCCCAGGCTTCTCCGGTTTGAGCAGCCGCGAAGACGGTTCTGGCATCGCCATTGTGGCCGGCAGCGCGGGAGGCCGCGGCGACGCCAAAGCCCGAGGCGAGTGCCTCGAGGCGAACCGGTCCTGTGGCTGTGATGCGCGGTGACTGTCCGAGGCTTCCGGCGAGTCCGCGCGCACCGCGCAGCAGACGCCCGCCGAGCACGAGCCCGCCGCCGATGCCACTCGATACGGTCAGGAAGGCCATGTCGCGGCCTCGCGCTGCGCCAAACCGATGCTCGCCCCACGCCGCTGCCTGCGCATCGTTGACCACTTCAACCGGCACACCAAGCGCATCACTGAGTTTTCGGGTGATCGGATAGTTGTCCGGAATAACCAGTGTGCCAGGATTGAGCGACGACCATTTGCCATCAACGACAAGGCCCGTAACGGCGGCGGCGGCACTGGCGTATTTGCCCCGCCAGCCATCCGCCATGGCGACGAGTTCCGCGATCCAGCCGGGCGCGCCGATGTCGCGGCGGGTCGCCATGAGCTTGCGGTCAAGAACCTTGCTGCCCCGTACCAGGGCGGCGAGTGTCTTGGTGCCTCCGATGTCAAAAGCCAGAACAGGTTCAGACGGCCGGGCAGCGACTTCGACGGCCTCTTTGAACCAGCTGACGATGTGCTCGGGCCGGGTGATCGCGGAGCCGACGACGACGGCAAGAGCACCGGCGCGGATGGCGGCGGCGGCGAGATGAGGGGAATTGTACCGGCCCTCGGCCAGCACGGGCGCTCCGAGCGTTGAACAAGCACGGATAAGCTCAATGTCCGGCATCGTTGGAGCCGGCTCCGGTCCGGTGTAGCCTGACATGGTGGTGCCGGTGATGTCGGCGCCGGCCGCCAGCGCGGCCCGCGCCTCGGCTTGCGTCGCGATATCGGCCATGGCGATCGCGCCAAGCCGCTTGATGGTGGCGATCAGCTGCGCGGATGGAACCGGCCGCGGCCTGTCGGTGGCGTCAACGGCGACAACCGTAGCGCCGGCACGCACCAACGCCTCTACATCCTCGTCATACGGGGTGATGCGTACGGCGCTGTCGTCAAGGTCGCGCTTGATCAGGCCGACCACCGGCAGTCGGCTGGCGCCGACCGCACCTTCGACATTGCGCACACCTTCGACACGCAGGCCGACGGCGCCGCCGGCTTCGGCGACACGGGCATAGGCAGCAACTGCATCGACGGTGTCGAACGGACCGCCAGGCACGGGCTGGCAGGAAACGATAAGGCCACCCTGCAGTCGCGCAGTCAGATCCGCGAGAGTCAGGCGCTCCGTCATTATCCCCGCTCCCTGGTCGAGAGGGGCACGACTATCGATGATGCGGTCACGCAACACCTGGCGTCGGCGAACATCGAATCCTGCCAGCCGCAGGCGGGTCGTTTGCGGGAAGCATCTTTGTGGCGGTCGAACATTGCTGTGTTCCTAATGGGTGGAAAACGGAAGAACGAATATCCTATTGACAGATATCCTACAAGTGGGTAATTAACCAATAGTTGCTATTTTCCGCCCGGAAACGAGCAACCGGAGACGACAATGAATTTGAAATCGATCAAGCCGCTGAAGAGAGCGCCGCTCCTGCACGTATCGGTGCAGGAGAGCCTTCGCTCATATATTGACGACAACGGCCTCGAAGCAGGTGCGCCTTTGCCGCCAGAGGGTGAGCTTGCAAATCAGCTCGGCGTCAGCCGCAATTCGGTTCGCGAGGGCATCAAGGCGCTAGAATCGGTGGGCGTTTTGGAGTCGCGGCGCGGAATCGGCGTCTTTGTGAAGGCCTTCTCGTTCGAGCCCTTGCTGGAGAACCTGGCCTATGGTCTGGGCAGTGCGCTCAAACAGATCGAGGAAGTCATCACAATCCGGAGGACGCTTGAAGTCGGGCTGATTGAAAAGACGCTCGACGCAATTGGTCCACAAGACATTCGTGAATTGCGCGAGACGTTGGACAGGATGCGTGAGCGGGCCGAGCGGGGCGAGAGCTTTCCCGACGAAGATCGCCGCTTCCATCAGCTTTTGTTTCGTTGCCAGGACAACGAGGTGCTGCTGCGCCTGATCGAGGTGTTCTGGCTCGCCTTCTACAAGGCATCCGATTTCGTCAATCTCAACAATGCCGATCCAATGCAGACCTGGCGCGAACATGCGGCGATTGTCGATGCCGTCGAAGCTGGCGACCTCGCCGCCGCTAAAGACCGCCTTGATAAGCATTATGCCGGGATCGGTCGCGTGATCGACGAAAACAAGACCAGTTCATCAAAAGGGAGGAATACATGAAGTTCAGAACGACGATCTCAGCACTCGCCTTGTCGGTGGCGCTTTTCGGCGGCGTTGGCGCAACGTTTACCCCGGCCCTCGCCGAAGGCGGCACCATCTCCGGCGGCTTCGACGTCGGCCCCGGCGGTTTCCAGGGCAACTTCAATCCGCTTGCGGCGACCGGCGGCTTCACGTGGCTTGTCACCTACTACGAGCCGCTGGTTATCTATGACGAAAAGCTCGCTAACGTCATTGGTGCGCTGGCCGAGTCCTATGATGTGAGCGCTGATCAGAAGGTCTATACCTTCAAGCTCGCCGACACCAAGTGGCACGACGGCAAGCCCTTCACGTCAAAGGATGTGAAGTTCACCATCGAGCTTGCCAAGAACGAGAAGGCGGGCTCGGTATTCGCCGCCCGTCTTGGCGCCATCGAGGCGGTCGAGACCCCAGACGACCGCACCGTGGTGGTCAAGCTCTCGGCAGCGACGCCGAGCATGCTCGACACACTTACCAAGGTGATGATGTTGCCCGAGCATGCGCTGGCCTCGATCCCGGCCGAGCAGATCGCCAAGAACGCCTGGTGGTCGACTTCGCCTATCGGTACCGGCCCGTTCAAGTTCACCAAATACGTCACCGACCAGTATGTCGAGCTCGCCGCCAATCCCGACTATCGCGGTGGCAAGCCGGCGGCCGAGAAGTTGATCAACCGCTACTTCGCCAACCCGGCAGCCGCCATCGCCGCGCTGCGCTCAGGCGAGATCCAGTTCACCTATGTCGATTCCAACGACGTCTCGACCTTCAATGACGACACTGCCTTCAAGGTGATCGAGGGCGACTCCTATGTCGTCAACTATGTCGGCTTCAACCAGGAAGTGCTGCTGTGGAAGGACCTGAAGGTCCGTCAGGCCTTCATGCACGCCATCGACCGCAACGCCATCATCCAGAGCCTCTACGGCGGTGCCGCCAAACCGGCGAACTGCGTCTACGTGGCCGATCGTCTGGTCCCCGAAGGCATCGACCAATACGCCTACGATCCGGAAAAGGCAAAGCAACTGCTGGCCGAGGCCGGCTGGGACAAGATCAACGGCGACAAGCCGATCACGATCCTGACCTACTACAACTCGCCGCTGGTGACCAACGTGCTGGCCGCCATGCAGGCGATGCTCGCCCAGGTCGGCATCAACATCGTACCGCGCGCCGTCGACACCCCGACCTACAACTCGATCGTCTACCAGCAGTCGGGCAATGCCGGCGACTTCCCGCTGATCTACGCCGGTCTGCAGAACGGTCCCGATGCCTCCAACATCAACATCGGCCTCAACGAGAAGCAGATCCCCCCGGCGGGCGCCAACCTCATGCGTATCCGCATGCCGGACGTCACCAATGCGCTCGACGCGGCCCTGGCCGAAACGGACGCCTCCAAGCGTGATGCCCGCTACCAGGACGTCTGCAAGGCCACCAACGCCAACCTGCCGTGGGGCACGATGTGGGTCGCCAACCGCTACGGCGTGGCCTCCGCCAAGCTTAAGGACTTCGTCTGGACTCCGGCTCCCGCCGGCGGCCCTTACCAGGCCCACCCTGAAAAGTGGTCGATCGCCGAATAGGCCAACTTCCACTCGGAGGGGCGGCCATTCAATGGCCGTCCCGTTCCTGTTTGGAATCACGCCCGGAAAGAGCACTGAACCCGTATGCTTCGCTATTGTCTCCATCGCCTGTTGATCGGGCTCGGTATGCTGCTCGCGCTGACGATACTCATCTTCGTGCTGCTGCAGCTGACGCCGGGCGACCCGATCGACGCCTATATCGATCCTAATGTCGCCATGTCGAAGGAGGCGATGGACGCCTTGCGCGCGCAACTGGGCCTCGACAAGCCACTGCCTGTCCAGTACCTCGCCTGGCTGTCGCAGGCTGTTCAGGGCAACCTCGGCCATTCGCTTCAGCGCTTCAACGAGACCGTCAGCGGTCTGATCGCCTCGCGCATCGGCCCGACCCTATTGCTCATGGGAGCGGGCCTCGCCATCGCCATCGTCGTGGGCATCGCTTCCGGTATCGTCAGCGCCGTGCGTCGCAACTCGCTGCCCGACTATTCCTTCTCGGTGCTCGCGCTGCTCGGAATTTCGAGCCCTGCCTTCCTCACCGCGCTGCTCGGGCTCTACGTATTCTCCGTGCGGCTGAGATGGGCACCTTCCGGCGGAATGCTGACGCCCGCGACCGACTTCTCGCTCGGGGATCTAATGCATCACTTGATCCTGCCGGCGTTCGTCCTCTCCATCGGCCATGCCGCATTGATCATGCGCTACATGCGCGCCTCGATGCTCGAGGTTCTGAACCAGGACTATGTCCGGACCGCCCGCGCCAAGGGTGTCAAGGAATTCTGGGTCGTGACCAAGCATGCACTGCGCAACGCGCTGTTGCCGGTCGTTACCCTCATCGGCTCGACCATCGGCCTTGCCGTCGGCGGCGCCATCTTCATCGAAAGCGTATTCAACTGGCCGGGCATGGGCCTTTTGCTGATCAGCGCAGTCGAGACGCGCGACTACCCCGTCATCATGGGTGCGACGCTTGTCATCGGCGCCTGCGTTATCGTCGTCAACATCCTGACCGACCTTGCCTATGCGGTCATCGATCCGCGCATCAAGGTGTCCTGACATGAGTGTAATCGCCCATTCCTCTCCCGGCCCGCTGGCCCGCGCCACCAACCGCTTCGCCCAGAACCGGGCGGCCCTGTTCGGCATTGCGCTGCTGCTGCCCTTGCTCGTTGCGGTGCTGACCTATCCGCTGTGGTTTCCCTACAGGCCCAACGACATCGACCTGTTGGCCATGAACGCCGCGCCGTCATGGAAGCACTGGTTCGGTACCGACGGCGTCGGCCGCGACGTGCTTGCCCGCACACTCGAAGGTGGCCGCATCTCGCTGCTTGTCGCGGTCTCCTCGGTCGTCCTGTCGACAGCCATCGGCTTCTTCGTCGGGGCCATCTCCGCCTTCGGCGGTTCCTGGGCTGACGCCATCTCCATGCGCAGCGTCGACCTCGCGATGACGCTGCCGCCGGTGATCTTCCTTCTGGTGCTCGCTTCCATCGTCGGATCCGGTATCTGGTCGACCGTCGTCGTCATCGCATTGCTGTCGTGGCCGGTCCTGTCGCGCATGATCCGCGCCCGCCTGCTCGAACTGCGCGAACGCGAATTCGTCATGGCATCGCGCGGCATGGGTGCCGGCATCGGGCATCTGCTGTTCCGCCACGGCCTTCCCAACTCGATCGACATCCTGGTCGTCTACGCCACCCTGCAGGTCGCCAATGCGATCCTGCTGGAGGCGGGTCTCTCCTTCCTCGGCCTTGGCGTGCCGCCGCCGGCCGCAAGCTGGGGCAACATGCTCAATGCGGCGCGCTCCACGGCGGTGCTCGAGCAGTTCCCCTGGCAATGGCTATTCCCGGGTGGCGCGCTCGTGCTGGCCGTCCTTGCCATCAATTTCATCGGCGACGGCCTTAGGGATGCCTTCGACCCGCGCGCCGAACTCAATTGAAACCCTGAAAGAGAAGCATCATGTCCAAGTTCTTCGGTGTCGTTCCTCCTGTCGTCACCCCCCTCAACGACGATTTCTCGGTCGACTACGCCTCCTACACGCGTGTTCTCGACTATCTGATCGACAACGGTTGCCATGGCCTGTTCGCCCTCGGCTCGACCAGCGAAGTGGTGTTTTACGACGACGCCGAACGACGCAAGATCCTCGAGCACACCGTCAAGGTCGCCAACGGCCGCGTGCCTGTCATCGCCGGCGTCATTGACCCGACGACCGACCGTGTCATCCGCCACGCCCGCACTGCCAGGGAGGTCGGCGCCGACGCCGTGGTTGTCACCGCGCCTTTCTACACCCTCACCAACCAGGCAGAGACCATCGATCACTTCCGCATGATCCGCGACGCCGTGGACGTGCCGCTCATCGCCTATGACATTCCGGTCTGCGTCCACACCAAGCTCTCCCGCCAGACAGTGGTGACGCTGGCCAACGAGGGTACGATCATTGGCGTCAAGGACTCCTCCGGCGACGACGGTAACTTCCGTTATGCGCTTAGCGATCTGGCCGGCAACAAGGACGTATTCCTGATGACGGGTTCAGAGATCGTCGTCGATAGCGCCTTGCACATGGGTGCGCATGGCGTCGTTCCCGGGCTCGCCAATGTCGACCCGGCCGGTTACGTCCGCCTCTGGAACCACGCCCGGAAGGGCGACTGGGATGCGGCCCGTAAGGAACAGGAGCGGCTGTGCCGCCTGTTCGAGATCGTCTGGGTCGCATCCGGCCGCGTCAGCGGCGGGGCTACCGGCGTCGGCGGCTTCAAGACCGCGATGCGCAGCCTGGGCGTCATCTCCACCAACGTCATGGCACGTCCGCGCGCGCCGCTCAACGACGCCGAGGCGCGCAAGGTCGACGAGATCCTGCGTTCCGTCGGCCTGCTCGGCTGAGGCTGCCGATGACGCTCGAACCCATTCTCGAGATCAGAGGCCTGAAAACCGTCTTCCGCGTGCGCGGCCGGGAGATCGCTGCCGTCGACGGCGTCAATCTCGTCATCCGTCCCGGCGAGACGGTGGCGCTGGTCGGCGAGTCGGGTTCAGGCAAGTCGGTGACCAGCCTGTCGGTGATGCGGCTTCTCGCAAGAAATATCGGCTCGATCGACGCTGGCGAGGTGCTGTTCCGCGGCAAAGACGGCAAGCTCAAGGACCTCGTCAAGCTCGACGAGGAGTCGATGCGCCAGATCCGGGGCAACGACATCGGCATGGTCTTCCAGGAACCGATGACCAGCCTCAATCCGGTCTTCACCGTTGGCGACCAGATCTCGGAATCGCTGCGCGTCCACCGGAGCACCGGCAAGCGCGAAGCCCTTGCGGCGGCCGTGACCCTGCTCGACAAGGTCGGCATTCCGGATGCCCGTCGCCGCGCCGGACAATATCCGCACGAGATGTCGGGCGGCATGCGCCAGCGTGCCACCATCGCCATGGCACTCGCCTGCGATCCGACGCTCCTCATCGCCGACGAGCCGACCACCGCGCTCGACGTCACCATCCAGGCGCAGATCCTCGATCTCCTGCAGAAACTGCAGCGCGAGCGCGGCATGGGCATGCTGTTCGTCACCCACAATCTCGGCGTCGTCGCCGAGATTGCCCAGCGGGTTGCGGTCATGTACGCCGGTCGCATCGTCGAAACTGGTCCCGTCGCCGAGGTTTTCCGCAACCCGCTCCACCCCTACACGATGGGCCTCCTCAAATCGATGCCGCGGCTGGGTGCTGCGACCGAGATGAAGCGCAACGGCGAAAAGCTGAACGCCATTCCAGGCATGGTGCCGAGCCTTGCCAACATGCCAACCGGCTGTGCCTTCGCCCCGCGGTGTCCCTTTGCGATTGATGCCTGTAGCAGAGCCGTGCCCGAACTTGCCGCCGTCAACGAAGCCCATGGCAGCCGCTGCATCCGCTGGCAGGAGATCGCCGCATGACCACCGCTCCTCTCCTCTCCGTCCGTGGCCTCGCCAAGCACTACCAGACGCGCAGTGCCACGCTGAAGATCCTGGACAACATCTCCTTCGACATCGCCAAGGGTGAGGTGGTCGGCCTCGTCGGCGAATCCGGCAGCGGCAAGACCACCATCGGCCGCTCGGTGCTGCGGCTCATCGAGCCGTCATCGGGCGAGGTCGTCTTCGACGGCGCTGATTTGATCAAGCTCTCCAACAGAGAAATGCGGCGCCAGCGCCCACGCATGCAGTACATCTTCCAGGACCCCTACGCCTCGCTGTCGCCGCGCATGACCATCGGCGAGATCCTGACGGAGGGCCTGAAAATTCAAGGCATCGGCACCAAGCAGGAGCGCGTCGAACGCGCGCGCAAGGCGCTGGAGCAAGTGGAGCTGCCGCAGGATGCCCTGAACCGCTACGCCCACGAATTCTCAGGCGGCCAACGCCAGCGCATCGGCATTGCCCGGGCGCTGACGCTTGCGCCTGAATTCATCGTTGCTGACGAACCGGTCTCGGCACTCGACGTGTCAATCCAGGCGCAGGTCGTCAACCTTTTGCGCGATCTGCAGCAGCGCCTCGGACTGACCATGCTGTTCATCTCGCACGATCTCGCGGTGGTCGAGTACATCTGTGACCGCGTTATCGTGCTCTATCTCGGCCGCATCATGGAGATCGCCACCAGCGAGGAACTCTACGCTCGCCCGCAACACCCCTACACGCGGGCGCTGATGTCGGCCATCCCCTCCCCGGATCCGGACGCCAGGACCGAGCGCCAGATCCTCAAGGGTGACATTCCGAGTCCGGCCAACCCGCCGAGCGGCTGCGTCTTCCGTACCCGTTGCCCGAAGGCGCTCGATGCCTGTGCCGCAGCGGTTCCACAATTACGCGAAGTCGCGCCGGGTCATTTCAAGGCCTGCATCCGCGATGACCTCGATGTTGAAACCCGCGTTGCAGGAGAGCTTTGTTGACCGATCAAACGAGTGCCATGGCAAGCGAAACCAGAGAGACGCCCGCGACCATCGCACGTCTCCTCGATACGCGACTGGAGTCAATGCTTGCCCTCGGCAGGAGACTGTCGAAACTTGCGCCCCCGCTGGTCGCCACCTGCGCGCGCGGTTCCTCCGACCACGCAGCCAGCTACCTGAAGTACATGCTCGAGATAGAGACGGGCACCCCTGTTGTGTCGATCGGGCCCTCTGTGGCGTCAGTTTACCGCGCGCCGCTGCAGCTGTCACGGGCAGCACTCGTCACCGTCTCTCAATCCGGCAAGAGCCCTGATCTGGTCGCTCTGCAGGCCAGTGCCAAGGCATCCGGAGCGCTGACGATCGCCATGGTCAACGTCGTCGAGAGTCCGGCGGCCAGGGGTGCCGATATTGTGGTGCCGCTCGAGGCGGGACCGGAAAAAAGCGTTGCCGCCACAAAATCCTTCATTGCGGCGGCAGTGGCGGGCGCGGCCATTACCGCAGGCTGGACCGGCGACCAGGAACTCGTTGCCGCTCTTCGCAACCTGCCGGACGCACTGGCAAAGGCGCTCGACGCCGACTGGTCGGCCGCCGAGGAGATGCTGACGGCATGCGATTCACTTTATGTACTGGGCCGGGGCCCCGCCTACGCGGTTGCACAGGAGGCCGCACTCAAAAGCAAGGAAGTGGCCGCGATCCACGCCGAGGCTTTTTCGTCCGCTGAGGTCATGCACGGCCCGTTGCGGCTCGTCCAGAACGGCTTCCCGGTTCTTGCCCTCCTTCCCGAGGATGCCGCAGCCGACGTCGGCCGCGCCGGCCTTGATCGCATCGCAGCGGCCGGGGGCCGCGTCTTTTCGGCGGCTACGGCAAGCGCACCGGGCACGAACTTGCCGGTCGCATCGACCGGCCATGCGTTCCTGGACGGGCTGTCGATGATCGTTTCGTTCTACGTGCTGATCGAGCGGGTCTGCCGTCGCTGCGGGTTCGATCCCGACCGGCCGGTCAACCTGTGCAAGGTTACGGAAACCGTGTGATGACCATTACCGCACTTACCGCCGCGAGAATATTCGACGGCAACGCGATGCGCGACGAGGCCGCAATTCTCATTCGCGATGGCATGGTTGTCGACCTCGCTTCTCGTGCAGAAATCCCGGCAGACTGCTTCGTTCGCGATCTCGGGATCGGCGTCGTTGCGCCGGGCTTCATCGACCTGCAAGTCAATGGCGGCGGCGGTGTGATGCTGAATGACGGCCCGAGCGCCGCAACCATGGCTGCCATCGCCGCGGCACATCGTCCCTTTGGAACAACCGGCCTCCTGCCCACCCTGATCACCGATACCAAGGCCATCACTGACGCCGCGATCGAAGCCGCCGCACAAGCGGTTGGAAACGTGCCCGGCGTTCTCGGCTTGCACCTGGAAGGGCCGCATCTTGCCCCGGCGCGAAAGGGTGCGCATCTGGCTGAACTGATGCGACCGATGAGCGATGCGGATGTCGAGCAGCTGATCAGCGCCCGCGAACGCATCGGTGTCCTCCTGGTCACCGTCGCGGTCGAGCAGGTCGGACCGCGGTTGATCCGCCGCCTGGCTGAAGCGGGGGTAATTGTCAGCCTCGGCCATACGGACGCGGACTACGATTCCACGATGGCGGCCATCGACGCAGGCGCACGTTCGGCCACTCATCTGTTCAACGCCATGACCCAGCTTGGAAACCGTGATCCCGGCGTGGTGGGGGCGGTTCTCGCGTCACCGACGGTTTCAGCGGGTATCATCGCCGACGGCCACCATGTCCATCCGGAAAGTCTGCGAGCCGCTTTGGCCGCCAAACGAGCGCCCGGGCGTCTCTATCTTGTCACCGACGCGATGGCATCGGTCGGCATGGAAGGGGACAGCTTCGTGCTTAACCAGCGCACGGTCCACCGCCGCGATGGTCGACTGACGCTTTCCGACGGAACGCTGGCCGGCGCCGACATCGACATGTCGGCTACCGTTCGCTTTGCCGTGGCGAATCTCGGGCTGAGTGTGGAAGAGGTGTTGCGCATGGCCTCGCTCTATCCCGCCGAGCTGATCGGCGACGGCCGCCGCGGCCGCATTGAGCCCGGCGCAGCGGCTGAGTTCGTTCATCTCGACGACGATCTTACCGTGCGCGACATCCTTGCCCCGTGACCGGGGCAAGGACCGCCCTCACCCTTCGATGGCGACTTCACGCCGTTCCCGCGAAGCTTTGAACGCAGCCTCGATACAGGCGACAACATGTAATCCGTCCTCACCGGTGACCGGGGGCTCGCAGCCTGATGCCACGGCTTCGGCAAATGCCTGCCATTGACGCACCAATGCCTGCCCGGCGATATCCGGCTCCATCGAGTTGTCGAGCGGCTCCCAGTGCATGCGGCGCCCAAGCGTCACGCCCTTGAAGAAATCGACGGCAAGCACGCCGCCGTCGCAGACGATCTCGTCGCCAGAAATGAAGGCCCCGTCGCGGTAGCCGATGCTCGCGACCTGTCCCGCCGTGTCGTCACCGAAACGGATGAGCATCAGCGCTACATCATCGGCGTTTTGCTTGTGGAAGGCCGTCGCGGTGACGGCGCTGACGTGCGTAGCACGGCGACCGGCGAATGCCAGCAGCCGATCGAGCGCGTGGATACCAGCGGTAAAGAGCATGCCGCCGCCGGTGGTGGCGTCGAGATGCCAGTCGCGACGGTTTTCTTCCATCCATAGCTTGATCATGCGGCTTGAACCAAATCGCATGCCGCCGATTTCGCCGCTGTCGATGATGCGACGGGCAGCAAGGAAAGGAAGAGTGAACCGCATCGTATGGCCGGGCATCAGCGTTACTCCAGCCTTGGCTGCGGCGCTGAGAACTTGGCGGCACTGCGCAACCGTCGGCGCGATCGGTTTTTCGATCATGATGTGCTTGCCGGCCTCGGCTGCCGCCAGTGCTACATCGGTGTGGAGATGGTGCGGCAAGGCGACCACCACCGCATCGACCTCGCCGTCGGCGAGCAAATCGTGGTAATCGACATAGGCTTTGCCGCCGAATTCAGACGTGAAAGCCTTCAGTCCGATCGCATCGTTGCGGCAGGAAGCGACCAGCCGGGCCGTCCCTGCTTTTTGAAGCGCGCGGGCGTGCGCCGCACCAAAATACCCTGCTCCGATGATACCAACGCCCAGCATGTTCAAGCTTCCTTCTTTGCCATTGCATAGCAGCGGTCAATGATGTCCATCGCCCGCCAGTGATCCTGGAGCGTTACGGCGGGTTTCTTTCCGCTCTCGAGGCGGTCGATCGTATCGGCCATCACGTTGTCGTAGCGGCGCGCCACCGGAGTTGCGGCAACGTCGCGAACCTTGCCGTCGTCCAGGGTAGCGACCTGCAGATGCCCGCCAAAGTCAGTCAGGCTCGCATTCCTCGCCGACACGCGCCACTCGAAGATCCCTTGCGTCATCGAAGCGAAGGTATAGCCGGCCTCCACAAGCCCGATGCTCCCGTCTGCGGCTCGAAGAACGACGAGAGCGTAATCCTCGACTGACGTGCCATGCAGCTGCCGGCCGAAGCTGACACTCTCGACGTCGATGTTCTGTCCACCGGAGAGATTGACGAAGGCGTTCACGCCGTGGATGCCAAGATTGCGCAAAGCGCCGCCGCCGCTGATCGAGGCGTCGAGCACCCAACCGCAGCCGTCATCGACATAGCGCTGTGGAGGCCCGTTGATCAGCCTGAAATGCGAGTGCGAAACCTCGCCGAGCCGATCCGCTTGGCGCAGCGCCGAGACCTCAGCCAGCAGTGGGCTGAAACGGTGCGCAAGGGCGACCGAAACAAACGATCCATGTCGCTCAGCCAAATCGGCGATCGGCTTCAGCACCGCTCCGGAAACACCGACGGGCTTTTCGATCAGCATCGGTATCCCGGCCGAAACAAACCGGCTTGCCATCTCGGCCATTTCCGCCGGGCGCCCCATGACCACGGCCAACTCGGGTTTCGCTGCTATTGCCTCATCAACACTGGCAGTCGCCCTGCCGCCGTATGTGTCGGCGAACGCCGTGGCGTGGGTCGATACCTCATCCCAGGCCGCGACAATTTCTGCGCCCGCGGCCTTGGCCGCTTCAGCATGCATTCCTGCGTGCCAGTGACCAACGCCGAAGAATGCCATTTTCATATCCGATCTTCCCGCGCTTAATGTGTTGACAGATATCCTACAAGAGGATTATCCATATCCCATATAACATTGCCGAGCGCAAGGATGTGTCGACAGGAGGTCCCCGGGAGGATTGGGAGGACTCCGACGTCGCTTACGGCGCAGCTTGGGAAGCTGCGCTCAACCGGGAGGATGAAATGACAGCAAATAGCACGCTCACGCGCCGCAAGTTGTTGATGGCAGGCGGCCTGGCTGGCGCTGCCGCCACTCTTGCGGCATTTCCTGCGCCGTTCGTACGCGCCCAATCGGCGCGCAAGCTGGTGTTCTGGCATGGCTTTACCGAAGGCGCCCGCGCAGACTTCATGGCTGGCGCCGCCAAGCGCTTCGAAGCGCTCAATCCCGGGTTGACGATCGAGATCGAGACCGTCCCCTGGCCGACCTATTCGCAAAAATGGCCGGCTGCTATGGTTGGCGGCACCCTGCCTGACGTCGCCGTCCTGCTTGGAGAGGAAGCGGTACCGATGTTCCTATCGGGCGCGCTCAACACCACGAACGATCTGGTCAACGACCTTGGCGGTGAAGCTGCCTTCACCCCAGGGCTTATCGCCGCCAATTCGCGCTACAAAGGCGAATGGGCGTGTCGCAAAGTTTTTCGTTAACGCTGACTTGAGATTTCGGTGATGAAAAGGCGCTCCGATTTGTTGGAGTGCGGATTTATGATTCTCAATGCCATTGTCGAAAAGCTGAAGCGCCGGTCGAAGGACGATTTCAAAGGACGGCAATTCGAGGCATGGCTGATTATTCAGGCGGTGTCGTGGTATTTGCGTTACCCGTTGAGCTATCGCGATCTGGAAGAAATGTTCAAAGAGCGCGGTTTCGACGTGGATCATAGCAGCATCAACCGGTGGGTTCTGGCCTATGCGCCGATGATCGAAAAGCGGCTGAGACGCTTTCGAAAGCCGCATTGTGGTTCAATCCGGATCGACGAAACCTACATCAAAATCCGGGGCCAGTGGCGTTATCTTTATCGCGCCATCGACAAACACGGCAATCCGGTGGACTTCCTGCTGACCGCAAGGCGTGATCGGGATGCCGCCAAACGCTTCTTCCGCAAGATGTTGAAGGACGAACCGTTGCTCTCACCCGGCAAGATCGGGCACCGGATGGCGCTGGAACCTTTCCGCCTGCAATCAAGAACGGTGTGGAGGAAAGGCTTCTCCCGCCGGACCCGGTCCATTACGTCACCAAGCATTTGCAGCAAGGCATTGAAAGCGATCACTTCCGGGTGAAGAAGAACATGCCCAAGGTGGGCGGCTTCCGAACGTTCAACACCGCGAGGCGAACGATCGCCGGGTTCGAAGCCATGCTGTGGCTGCGGAAGGGCTTCGGCTTTTCCGGCGGCTGGTCTGTCAACGACCAGAATGATCTCATCGCATGCCTCTTCGGACTTCAAAAAGTTAACAAAGCATGAAAATGCAGCCCGTTACGGCATGACTGCGCCCGCCGAAAAACTTTGCGACACGCCCCTCACAGGCTGGCTGACACCTGCCGCACAAACCCTGCGCCAGGCCGATGTATTGGCGGATATGGTCGTGGAAGAACTGCGACGCAGGAGAATTCTCTTGCCAGCGCGGCCAGCGCTCGAAGCCATCATTCATGTGGCGATCAGGCGCGGCATTCGTATTGCTCATCGGGCCTTGGCCGGCGGGATCTCAGAAGGCCAAAAGCTCGATCTGGACAAGCTTCTCGATCCGCGTGAGGGGACAAGCGTGACCATTCTTGCCTGGGCGAGAACGCCGGCATTGTCGCCAGCCGCCGTCAACCTCGACAGAATTGCCGAGCGCATTCGCTTTCTCCGGTCTCTGAACCTGCCGACGACGTTGATGGATCGAATTCCGGCCAAGGTCTTTGACGAATTTGCTGCAGAGGGGACGCGAATGAGCGCGCAGCATCTGCGCGACCTTAACACCGAACGCCGACATGCTGTCCTGGCTGCAACAGTGCTCCACCTTTCCCGCCATCTCACCGATTGCGCGATCGACATGTTCAAGAAACTCATGGGCATCCTGACGCGGCGAGCCAATAACCAGGCGGCTGCTCGCGTCACCCGATCCGTTCGGGAAGTGCAGACGCCGTTGAAGGACGTTTCAAAAGTCTGCCATGCGATCATCAAGGCTAGAGAGAAGGGTGAGGACATGGCCAAAGCGCTTGATCTGGTCATCCAATGGCCAGCTTTTACAACCAGTGTCCAGGCGGTCGATACGCTGATCGCGCCGGATGTTATCGACGGTAAAATCGAAATGCTCCAGCGCTATCCGACGATCAGGAAACTGGCGCCACAGTTTCTCTCCACTCTCGTGTTCCGCGGTCACGCAGTGGCGGCGACCCTCTTGCGGGCGCTATCCGTGGTCGCGGGTCTATATCGTACGGGCAAAAGGACCATACCCGACAAGGCACCGATCTCCTTTGCGCCGAAGGGCTGGATGCCTCTCATACTCAAAGATGGAAAGATTGATCGCAGGGCTTATGAGCTTTGCCTGTTCAGCGAATTGAAGCGCCGGCTCGATGCGGGCGATGTCTGGGTGGAAGGAGCCAAACGCTTCCAGTCTTTCGAAAGCTTTCTCATTCCCACGCCGACATTCGAGCTGATGCGTGAGGAAGGACCGCTTCCAATCGCCGTTGATACCGATGTCGAGACGTATCTTCGCCAACAGCGCCAGCTGCTGAACGATGGACTGGCTGACCTCTCGCGTCTGGCCGCAGCCGGCGAGCTCGACGATGTAGAACTGACCGGGGCGGGGTTTAGCGTCACGCCGCACAAGGCTATGTTTCCGGACATCGCCAAGTCGCTGAAGCTAAAGGTGGAAAGCCGTCTGCCTGCGATCCGCATCACTGACCTTTTGCTCGAGGTTGACGCCCGAACGGAATTTTCGAACGCCTTTACCCATTTGCGCAGCGGTCGGACGGCCGACAACAAGCTTGCGCTCCTCACCGCCATCCTGGCGGACGGCATCAATCTCGGTCTCACGAGAATGGCGGACGTTTCCCCCGGCATTACGATGCGCCAACTCGCCTGGGCGCACGACTGGCATATTCGCGAGGAAGGTTACACGGCCGCGCACGCCATTCTCGTCAACGCCCAGAGGCAATTGCCTCTGGCAAGCTTGTGGGGCGATGGAACAACGTCATCCTCCGATGGCCAGTATTTTCCGGCGGGCGGACACGCCGAGGCGATCGGCGACCTCAACGGCCGCTATGGTCCCAACCCCGGCGCCAAATTCTACCGGTTCACCTCTGACCAGTACGGCGCTTTCTACATCATCGCCATGAATGCCAATGCGAGCGAAGCCATCTATGTCCTCGATGGACTGCTCTATCATGGCAGCGATCTCGCCATCGAAACCCACTATGTCGATACCGGCGGGGTAAGCGATATGAGCTTCGCCCTTTGCCATCTCGTTGGTTTCCAGATTGTGCCTCGGCTGCGCGGTCTCAAGGATCGCAAGCTCTATCTCTTCCCGGGCGACGCGCCTCCCGAAAACCTGGCGCCGCTCGTTGGCGAGCACATCAACGTCGAGCGGATCAAGGCAAACTGGAACGACATCCTGCGGCTGGTCACGACGATCCGTTCCGGGCAGGTTCGGCCTTCGACGGTGTTGGCAAAGCTGTCCGCATTCCCACGCCAGAACGGACTGGCGTTGGCGCTACGCGATCTCGGTCGCATCAATCGGTCCATCTTTCTGCCCCAGTGGTGGCAGAACCCCGAAATGCGCAGGAACGCGACGGTCGGCCTCAACAAGAGCGAATCCCAGAACACCTTGGCCCGCGCACTGTTCTTCAATCGCCTCGGAGAATTGCGCGACCGGACTTTCGAGAGCCAGTTCTACCGAGCATCTGGACTGAACCTGCTAATCAACGCCATCGTCTACTGGAACACACTCTATCTCGAACCGGCGTTCGCCGAGCTCAACCGAGATGGCATTCCCACGCCGCTTGACATCATCAAACACATTACCCCACTCGGCTGGCAGCACATCAGTCTCACCGGCGATTACATCTGGACCCCAACAGACGGCGTTGATCTCAGGCCATTGCGGCGCGAAACATCTATCCTCGCAGCGTGATCACCATACGTTCTCAAAAGTCGGACAGATCCAACACTTTCGTGTCGTGACGCCTGTAGGGCGCAAGTTCCGGCTGTCGAACGACCATCTCGTCAGGTGGCGTCCAGCGCGGCCACTGACGTTTGTACTGAATGACCCCCTTGCCCGACCATTCGAACCCCTGCCGGCCGAGACCGACCCCGTATCGCATCGCCTGTCCGCCCTCGTAAGTCAGGTAGAGAAAATAGTTGGCCGTATCCACGACCAATGTGCCTGGCCGCTCTCCAGTCGGATCACTCACCATCTGCCGGTAATAGCGCTTGGCGATCTTCTGGTAGGGTATAGCAGGCAGCGGGAACTGTTCGTTCAGTATCGGTCCATAGGTGGTTTCCAGAACTGGATGGGATATGGGTACGATTTCAGACTGTGTCGTCTCTGCGGTCGTTGCCGAGCAGCCAGTCAATACAGCCGCCGCTGCCCCAGCCCCCCCGATAACGAAGCCTCGTCGTGTCAATTTGCCAGACTGCAATGTATTTCCTCTCGACGGTTGAAGTTCTGGCTTACGAGCCGGTCATCAGATTTCGGATTTTCTTCATGCGAACCTCGCGGGATTCATGCATGTCGAGCGTTCCTTTGAAGCTACCATTGGCGTCCATCATGTATACGCCAGCCGTATGGTCCATTGTGTAGCTTCCATCTTCGGTCGGAACCTTGCGTGCGTAGGCGGAGAAAGCTTTGACAGCCGTCGCTGTTTGCTCCGGCGTTCCCCGAAGGGCAAGGATTCGACGGTCGAAGGATGTCATGTACTCGTTGAGCAACTGCTGAGTATCTCTCTCTGGGTCAACGCTGATGAAAACAACGTTGAAACCGCTCGCAGCGGGCCCGAGTTCATTCATCAGGTCACTCAGCTCGAACAGCGTTGTGGGGCAGATGTCAGGGCAGTGGGTAAAGCCAAAGAACGCCAAATACGGCTTTCCCTTGAGGACAGCGTTATCGATCACTTGGCCCCGGTGCGAAACCAACTCAAATGGGCGACCGATCGAAGGGGTAGAGGACGCGTCCGGCTCACCAACACGTTTGCCGCCACCCGACTGCAGCAAATAACCTATAATCAGTAGCAATGTGAAGATCGCAACCACACACCACGCCACAACTCGAAACGCTCTGAGAGCTTTCATCTAATTCCCTGCCGACATTCACCCTGAAGAGCCCTTTGGAGTACTCCTAATCCCTCTAGTAGCTTGAGGTTCAAGGCTAATGGCGGAGAAAATCGAAATTCTCCTCAGTCGTTTCGCTGTCATCCACATCAGACAGAAGCGGAAATTTCGGTCGCACAGAAAGCGCCCTTGACCCTCAAGCTACTAGAGGTTTCATACTGACGAGCATCAATGAGCGACAGGAATGGCAGATAAGTGGTGAAAACTAACGACGGCGCATGGCTTGCGATCTTCAGCGCGTGGATAATTGCCATGGGTTCGACGTTGGGCGCACTGTTTATCGGTGAGGTCATGGGGCAAGCGCCATGCGATCTCTGTTGGCACCAACGAGCCTTCATGTTTCCACTGGCAGTGCTGCTCGCAGTCGCCGCTTTCCGCTCTGATGCCCGTGCCTGGATCTATGCCGTTCCGCTGGCAGCGGCGGGATGGTCGATCGCGGCATTTCACAACCTTCTTTATTTCAACATCATCCCCACGGCCATCAAGCCTTGCGGCCAGGGGCCATCCTGCTCGGGCGCGGGTATGCTCCTCTTTGGAACCCTGCCCATTCCGCTCCTGTCGCTTGGTGCATTTACTGTCATCATCGTCCTACTTCTAATCGTGCGCCGGAGAACACCAGCATGAACAGACGCACTTTCGTTATCGCTTCGGCTTCGGCCGCGATTGCCGTTTTCGCAGGAGGCGCGGCCCTCTATGATGGGCTTACGCCAGACGCGGAGCCAGCGCCCTCTACAATGCCGGGGAACAATACCCTCGTCAGAATGCACTCGCCGGTCATGGGGCCGGTTTCGGCGCCTGTGACAATTGTCGAATTTTTTGATCCGTCTTGTGAGGCATGCCGGGCCTTTTATCCGCTCGTGAAGCAGATGATGACGCAGACCGGAAATGACGTGCGACTTGTCCTGCGATACACCGTATTCCACGAAGGTTCCGATGATGCAGTGCGCATATTGGAGGCCGCGCGCAAACAAAACCTGTTTGAACCGGTCCTAGAAGCGATACTGGAACAGCAGCCTGTCTGGGCCGATCATGGCAAACCAGATCTAGAAAAGGCATGGCAGATCGCGGCGATGGCCGGACTTGATGTCGAGCAGGGAAAGAAGGATGCGGCCTCCCCAGCGATCGACAATATTCTCGCCCAGGATATGGCCGATGTTCAGGCCAACAATGTGAAACAGACCCCGACATTTTTCGTGAACGAAAAGCCTCTCACAGAGTTCAGCCCGCAAGGTCTTTTCACTATGCTGAAAGCTGAAATCGATGCCAGCAAGGCAGGATCCTGACTTCGGAGACCGGACCGGAATTCATGAGCGGACATCACCACGATCATGAAGCAGATGCAGGAGACAAGCGTATAGGGGGAGCAATTCTCGTCAACGTGCTCCTTACTTTTGCGCAGATTGTCGGCGGCATCTTCTCCGGCAGTCTTTCCCTGATCGCGGATGCGCTCCACAACTTCAGTGACGCTGCATCACTTGTGATTGCGTATGGTGCACGTCGGATCGCGCGCCGTCCTTCTGACGAAAAGATGACGTTCGGCTATGTTCGCGCCGAAATCGTCGCATCGCTGATCAACTACACGACTTTGATCGTCATTGGTCTCTATCTCGTGTATGAAGCGGTCATGCGGTTCATCACACCTGCGCCGATCGAAGGGTGGACGGTCGTGATCGTCGCAGGCATCGCGCTCGTCATCGATTTGACCACAGCCATGCTCACCTACACCCTTTCAAAAACCAGCATGAATATCCGGGCCGCTTTCTTGCACAATGTGTCGGACGCCCTTGGATCGGTGGGTGTTATCATCGCCGGCACGCTTGTGCTGATATACGGCTGGACATGGATTGACCCAGCGGTCACCCTCATGATCGCAGGCTACATACTCTGGCAGGCCTTCGCTGAGATCGGAGGATCGATCCGGATCCTGATGATGGCGGCGCCTGAGGACGTAAATGTGAACGAACTTGTTTCAGACATGCGTTCCGTCGAAGGCGTCCAGGAGGTGCACCATGTCCATGTGTGGCGGATCGATGAAGATCACAAGGCATTGCAAGCGCATCTCGTTGTGACGGATTTATCTCTGCGCAGTGCTGCTGAAGTGAAAGCCGCAGTGCGAAAAATCCTGCGGGACAGGCACGGTATCGACCACAGCACTCTGGAGATCGAAACGCCAGAGGACGGTTGCGAAGACGGCCTGCAGGTCATCGGTCATAATGTTGTAGAAACCTGAGACTAGAGGCTTCGCAGGCACCGTTGACGGATATGCTCAACGATGAAGGCCGCATCGTCAGCCACACCCGCGATCAGGCCAGAGGCACGGTTCCGCTGCCATGGACGTCCTACATAGTAGAGACCGTCAACAGGCGAAATCCTGACCTGCCACTGAGAATTTCCTCCAGATTGGATTAGAGTCCGGCCCATCGAGGACGGACTTATGAAGAAGCAGAGATTTACGGAAGAGCAGATTATTGGGGTGCTGAAGGAGCAAGAGGCTGGCGTTAAGGCGGCTGATCTTTGCCGCAAGCACGGGATTTCCGAGGCGACCTTTTATCATTGGAAGGCCAAATATGGCGGCATGGAAGTGTCAGAGGCCAAACGTTTGAAGGCGCTTGAGGACGAGAATGCCAAGTTGAAGAAGTTGCTCGCCGAGCAGATGCTGGATGTTGCCGCTCTTCGGGAGCTTCTCGGAAAAAAATGGTAGGCCCTGCCGCGAAGCGTGAAGCTGTCACGCATCTGAAGGCCGTCATGGGCCTTTCGGAACGGCGGGCCTGCCAGATCATATCCGCAGACCGAAAGACGATCCGCTATCGATCCTCTCGACCGCCTGAGGTCGAGTTGCGAGAGAAGTTGCGCGATCTGGCCAACGAGCGACGACGGTTCGGCTACCGACGGCTGTTCATTTTGCTTCGGCGAGACGGAGAGTCTTCTGGGGTCAATCGCATCTATCGGCTGTATCGCGAGGAAGGTCTTTCCGTGCGCAAGCGGAAAGCCAGGCGTCGTGCTGTTGGCACCCGTGCCCCGATCCTCGTCGAAGCAAAGGCGAATGCTCGCTGGTCACTGGATTTCGTCCACGATCAGTTCGCCTGCGGCAGACGCTTCCGCATCCTCAATGTGGTCGATGATGTCACGCGCGAATGCTTGGCGGCGATCCCGGACACATCGATATCAGGTCGCCGTGTCGCGAGGGAACTGACGACGCTTGTCGAGCGAAGGGGCAAGCCCAGCATGATTGTTTCAGACAACGGAACCGAACTGACCTCGAATGCCATCCTTGCCTGGTCCAAGGATCACAAGGTCGAGTGGCACTACATCGCGCCGGGAAGACCGATGCAAAACGGTTATGTCGAGAGTTTCAACGGCCGCATGCGCGACGAGCTGCTCAACGAGAGCCTGTTCTTTGGGCTCGATCATGCCCGTAGCGCCATTGCGGAATGGGCTGACGACTATAACAATGTTCGGCCGCACTCATCGCTCGGATACCAAACACCGACGGACTATGCCGGGATCATCGCCGCAACCGGCTCCAACGATACGCAATGTGTGAGCTTCGCGTTTCCGCCGGTTGCTCCCATCGCGCCATATGGCTTATCAAAAACCGCCGAGGCTCTAATCGCAGCCGGATGAAACTTCAGTGGCAGGTCAATCCCGTTGGAGTGAATTGGGGCAGCCCGAGCATCCACCGCACCTTCGACTTCAATCCAAGGGAGCTCATCGGCATAGCCTGTCGCCCAAACTATGGATCTGATGTTCTCGCTCGATCCGTCGGCGAAACTTACCCTGCGATCATGGATCGCAGCCAGTCTCGGCTTCAGGATTACCCCCGACCGCCTGAGTGAAGCATCGTCATTGCCGCGAACAGGGAATGGATCCTCACGCCTCATCCTTCGTCCGATGATCCCCTGCGCGGATGCCTGGAGAAGGCCGAGCTGCCCCAGCCATACCCACAAACTGCGTCCGAGGACCTTCTCCGGTAAAAGTCTGCGCTTTCGCCCGCGTGCAAGCAGCACCTTTTGAAACCCAGCCATCGCGATTGCCACGTCCCTGCCACTCGCGCCATCTCCGACTACAAGAACAGGGCCTTCCGCCACCGAGCCCGGATTGCGGAACTCGGTTACGTGCATCTGCTGAATGTCAGCAGGTAGCAATTTCGACAATCCAGGAATTCGCGGTGTTGAAAATGCCCCCGTGGCAACGATGACAATATGACTTGTGAGACGATTGCCGTCTTGCGTTGACGCCACAAAGAGACTGCCTGCCTTCTCAAGTCGGACGACCTTCTTCGAACTGCTGACCGGAATTTTATGGAAGGAAGCATACCGCCGCAGATAGTCAGCAAACTCATCCTTTCCAGCATAGCCATTTGCATCACCAACCAGGGGCATACCCGAGAGCGCGCTGATGCAGCGAGGTGTAAAAAGTGTGAGGCTGTCATATCTGTTGCGCCAGCTGTCGCCGATTTTTGTGCCAGCATCAACAATCAAGAAGCTCAGGCCCTGCCTCTTCAAGGCGTATGCCGCAGCGAGCCCGGCTTGCCCCGCCCCTATAATCAGGATGTTGGTCCGCATTGTATTCTCCTCAAGCAAGATCGTCGTTACCCATCAACGGCTGGGGAGGTTACGGTTCCGTTGGGTTCAGGCCTTGCCTCTCGACCAATATGCGAGAAGCTCAAGAAAAACACCGCCACAACAAAAATCGTGAGCACTGCCAACACAATCCAGTTATTGCGTCGTATCTTCTTAATCCGCTCATCGGGCTGGGCCATAATTCAATCTCCCGCACTTGGGGTAGTCACCCCGTCGCCGGACCTGGCCTTCTTTTTCTCGAAGGGGTCAGCCAGCGCCGCATCTGGTCTGCTAACCGGATATTTTGTGCCCGAGATGCGAGCCGCAAGTCGGGCCGGACCCTCTTTCTTAAGGAGTGCGCGGAAACTTGGATGCATCCCGCCATCCACATAGGACGACACCGTGGAGCCGCCGGCCTGTTGAAGCGCAGCCTCAAGCCTTTGGGTTTCTTCGGCCATGCGGGCTATCAGAGCAGGATCAGGAGAAGCGGCGCTTGCGGGGCAAGCCTCCAGTGGGTCAAGGGGCTCTCCGCCCACGAACTCTTTGTTGAACATGTAGCGGCGACCACACACCGAGACTTTTGGTTGCTGACGGGTCAGTTCGAAATAGTCGTATCCCTCCTTCAGAGTCCGCCAGAACGACAGGTTTTGATTGTCTTTGTGCAGCGCCATGTTTTCCGTCGTCATCCGGAAAGGATAGGCCTGAACCTGGAACCGCTCCTGTCCCGATGAAAGTGCCTTGGCGACGATTGCATATATCTCACCAACGCCCTGGTCTGTCAGCGCAAAGCAACCGGAAGAGGAGCAAGCACCGTGGACCATCAGCGCCTCGCCGGTATAGCCGAGTGCCGTCTCAAGCCTGTTTGGATAGCCCAGGTTGAAAGATACATAGTACTGCGATTTAGGATTCAGCATGCCTTTTGAAACGTGGTAAAATCCCTCTGGCGCTTGGCGGTCACCTTCCTTGACCTTGGGACCTAGCTTCCCGGACCACCTGCACATCGGATATGTCTTGAGCAACGCGTAGCGCCCACTTCGGTCGATCTTCCAGACCTCGAGCTCGCTTTCCTGCTTGAAGATCCTGATCAGGACGGGGCTTTCTGCTGCCATCCCCTTCTTTGACATCTCTGCCAGCATCTTGCTCGACAGTTCGGGGGCCATGCTGGACAGGTCGTCTAGCCCCATGTCTGAAACACATCCGGATAGGGGGATAGCTATAAGGGCTCCAAGGCAGGCATTCCGCGCGATCAGAAGTGCTCGCTGATTCAAATTCTGAAACCAATTCATTTCGTCACTCTTCGCGCTTTCAATGAAACCGTGCCGACATCACCAATAAGGTGCCGAGCGCACCACGGCAGCCGGCAATACAGGAAGGGGGGCACGACCGCACGACGCCGCATCGAACAAACCCTTAGCCACCGGTACAAATATAGGACCTCAAGTAACTAGAGCTACAAGGGGCAGCCCCAGGAAAGGCTAAACGCTCCTCCCACCCAACCATCTACTCATCTTTGGGCACGGGACCAGGCACAACATCGAGCAGAGATTTATCAACCAGGGGGGTTACCTTCATTGGGTTTGCTCCGGAGGTGCGCATCCGCTCCAGATCTGCTGCAGTGAGGTAATCGAGCTTGGTGATCAGAGTTTTATAGTAGGCTTGCAGACCAATCCGCTTGTTCATCCGCGCCACCAGATCTAACCTTAAGGCATCGGCGGCGAATTCGGGGTCTGTGAGCACCGGTCCAGACAACAGTGTCGCGATCAATTCGTCCGTCAGTTCTGCCTCCGGGCTGGGACTAGCACGCAGTGCCTCGTCATTTGCGGTCAACGTCACTTCTGCAACGACGTAACCGTCGACCTTTCTCTCCCGAATAATCGGGACGGTCACCATCGCCGATTTGACCACCTCATGTTCGGTTAGCCCGGGAGACTGCGTCTCAACCTGTTTGGGCGCTGGGGCCCACTGGAAACCAGCGTAGACAGCAACCAAGCACACCAAGACACACCACGCTCCGGAGCATGCAATCTTCCACATTTACTAATCTCCATGAGGATCAACCGGAGCTACGCCGGGATCCTCCACCGATCGCTGTGCTGCCATCGCATTCAGGCGTGATTGGACAGTGCTCGATCCCTTAGTCGATGAGAGCCGCTCTCAAGCCGCGTGTTGGACATAGTCCAACGCAGCAGACACCTGGTTACGATCTCCGGGCGGTATTAACGGTAAGATCAGGCTCGGGGAGGAGGATCAAGGGGATCAATGCCTGCAAAGACACGGAACCGATTTGGTGAAACTCTGTAGGCAGAGAGCATTCGTTCCGAAATTGCAGCGCTTTCCTGCAGGCAAGCCAGAAGCTCGTGAGAATGCTCGACCAGATGCTGGCATTTCGCGTGGGTACCAGCAGACGCAGTCCCTTGATGGACGGTTCTGGATATCGTCGCCCCGGAGATGAGATCCCGTGCGACTGATCCATGCGGACTCACAATAGCGACTGCCAACAGCAGTGCCATACACAAAATCCGAATCGATTTTCCAAGCCGCGACATCATCACACGTCACAATTAACCTGTCTGAGATTGCCTGAAGCTGGTGCACAGGCACCGCCGCACAATGGAGGACGCAGACAATAAGAATTGATTTCCCCATATGTGACCATAGCCTCTAGAGTCGAGATATGATCGGTTCAGTCGCACATATCTCGAAAAAACTTGGCATGATCGCTGCGTTTTCGCTGGTGGGATTTGTGTTCGTCAAGGCTGTTTTTGCCGTCGTTTGCTGGGGCATAGGACATGACTCCTTCGAGGCCATCGCGGGCATCGTCTCATCCATCGGCCTTGGGGGCTGGATCGGCATAGAGGCCTATCTGTCGTTCACAAGCTGGCGATCTCATAAAAAAGTGCCTGAATTCGACACAGGCCGATAAAATTGCACTGAATTTCTTTGCGTGATGATCGTGTTCGATCCGCATAACTCGTCCCAACACATAGGGACGAGTTATGACCTTCAGATTCCTGCTCGCAATTTTCGCCATAACGTTCATTTCGACAGGCGCCGCTTGGAAACCGGAAGCGGCAACATGGGATTCCATGCCTGTCGCCGGGGCGACGTCGCAACCGATCGGCCACTTCGAATTTTGTAAAAGATATCCCGAAGAATGCCAGCCTAACGCTGCAGATCGCGCACGCCTGAAGCTCACAGAGGAAATCTGGAATAGCCTCGTTGAGGTCAACCAGGTCGTCAATACAATTCCGGCTATCGAGGATATCGAGATCTATGGCGTCGAGGAATTTTGGAATTATCCTACCACCGCAGCCGACTGCGAGGACTTTGCTCTGCTGAAGCGCAAGCTTTTGATGAGGCGCGGGATCGCGGTCTCCAATCTGCTGATCACAGTTGTACTTCAACCGGACGGATCCGGGCATGCTGTTTTGACGGTGCGGTCGGAAATAGGCGATTTCATT
Source organism: Agrobacterium genomosp. 2 str. CFBP 5494 (assembly GCF_900013495.1). Classification (NCBI taxonomy): domain Bacteria; kingdom Pseudomonadati; phylum Pseudomonadota; class Alphaproteobacteria; order Hyphomicrobiales; family Rhizobiaceae; genus Agrobacterium; species Agrobacterium genomosp. 2. The sequence goes on along the minus strand of NZ_LT009721.1, from coordinate 4,456 downwards.
CTCGACAACTTGCGTGGTGAAATCAGAAATTGGTCGGAAACAGAATATACATATCTCAAGCGTCAGGATTCCCGCAATCCTGGCAAATGGGTGAAGATCAGGGACGGTCGAGACACAACAGCGGTCAGCGGCATTCGCTAATCGAGGTGACAAATTAGACCGGCCGATCCTGCAGCAGTCAGCCGGGTGCCTGACGAGGTGAAACCTCGCAATGATTGGCGCCCCAGCTCAGATGATGAGCCCCGGCCGCCACTACACTTTTCCTTGATGCAGCAACTGGCACAAAATTTTGCACTTGAAGCTCTAGTTCCTAGAGGCCGCATGGCAAACCAAGTGAGCGTGAAATCCCGCTCGCGGCCAATCTGCCAAATCGTAGCGAATGTAAGAGTGTGCTCAGTCTGGAACCGAAAATGCTGTTCTCGAAAAAAGCCATGTTCAGGCTTACCGTCATCGTCCTCGGGGTTACCGCAATCTGCGGTATCGATCTGTCCGTCAAATTCGTCATGGCGGAGCTTCTGGCAACCCCGACTGGAACAATCGAGTTGACCTCTTTTTTCAACCTGAAACTCACCTATAACACGGGCGTTAGCTTCGGGTTATTTTCGGACACCATCGTGTCAGCGCCCCGTTTGTTCGCCACACTTCAAGGGGGCATCGTAGTCGGACTCGTCATTTGGGCAGTATTCGCCAACAGTGTCCTGGAGGGAATGGCCATAACGGCAATGGCTGGGGGTGCGAGCGGAAATGTGGTTGATCGTTTGATGAACTTGAGGGTTACCGACTATTTGGATTTCCACGCCTCCGGGTGGTCATGGCCTGCCTTCAATATTGCAGATGTGTTCATCGTTTGCGGTGCCATTGTCCTTGTGGCGGCGTCGGTAGTTCAGACGAAAAACGAGCATGCGTCCACGAACTCCTGACGGGGTGCGGCGCAAGGAAAAGGCGTCAACTCTCGGTTTTGTAGTAGCCTTTATTCGCGATTTGGTTCTCCATGGTGATGATTAGTTTCCGCGGCATCTGGAGCAAGAATATCAAGCGGGACAGCACGCAAGGTACCGTCATCGAATTTTAGCGTCATCGTTGCGGCTTTCGGAGGACCCGAATTTCGCATCAGTGAAATGAAAACCGTATCCTGTCCCATGTCCAGTTCCGCTTTTCGGGGGATCACGACGTAGGTGTCCGACAGCGGCACTTGTTCGAAGCCCTTGGATTTGGCCATCGGGCTCACGAGTGTTGCAGTCGAGTACCCTGTGACGTTGACAGAGACAATCGCCATGTCATCGGGCGTACCATTGTAGACAGTGACATATGCTTTATCCGTGACCCCGTCCGGCGCTAAGACCAGTTCGGCATGTTCGATAGTCAAGGCGTCGTAGTCGATTTGATGAGGTTCATTTGTCACGTTAGCCCAGGCGCCGCTCTGACCGGCGAAAAGAAATGCAGTGGCTGCCACACACCAACGTTTTGCTTGATTTGCCATTTATAAATCCTCACATGTTCCGAGCCATTGCTTACATACCTCTCGGTTGTTCGAGGGTTCAGGTTCGCGTGATGGGCTAATTTGTCGCGGCCTGCACCTGCCGCATTTGGAGAGGGAGGTAGCATGCTCACCATTGGAGATCTGTCCAGGACCACGGGTGTCAAGGTACCAACGATCAGATATTATGAACAGATGGGGCTGCTCTCACCGCCGGAACGTTCTGAGGGCAATCAGCGACGTTACTCGAAGACCGAGCAGGAACGCCTCTCATTCATTCGACATGCCCGCGACCTTGGATTGACGATCGAAGCTATTCGCGAGCTTATAGAGCTGAGCCAGCATCCGGAAAAGCCGTGTGCAGAGGCCGACAAGATAGCTGCCGAACAGCTTGTGACAATCCGACAGAAGATCGAGAGATTGAAGAAGCTGGAAGCCGAGCTGGAACGGATCTCAACACACTGCCATTCGAATCAAGTGCGCGATTGCTATGTGATCAGGGCCTTGGCAAACCACGATATGTGCACCACCGAGCACGACTGACTACAGCATTTCACTGCCCAAATACCTCTGAGTACACGGCGATCCCAGTTGGTACCGATCTGAATGATCGGGGCGGTTGGTGGCGAGCTCCAAGTCGCACAGATCGTCCAGACCAAGAGACTGCATCAGGGGTCGCAATCGCCTAGTTCGTGAGGGTCACATCAGGCTGCCCGCCAGCTCACTGAGTGCTTGAAAGTCCTCCGGAAGTAATGGGCAGCTCGGTGCGAGCGCATCAGGAAACGAAATCGACCAACAGCTTCAGGTTCAGCAAAGCGATTACGATGGCGATGATCCAGGCAAAAGCCGAGAGCCAAAGAGGTGCCTTCATCTCTCCCATCTTATCAGCATCGGCTGTGAACATCACCAGCGGGAAAACCGCAAAGGATAGTTGGAGGCTAAGCACGACCTGGGTCAAGATCAGAAGCTGGGCAGTGCCGCTGTCTCCGAAAGCTATAGTGACCCCTGCTGCGGGTATGATGGCGATCCCCCGGGTAATCAGACGGCGAAGCCAAGGTGCAAGCTGGATCTTCAGGAACCCTTCCATCACGATCTGACCCGCAAGCGTCGCGGTAACCGTTGAATTGATACCGCAGCACAAAAGGGCGATTCCGAACAATGTCGGTGCGAAGGCCAAACCGAGCAACGGGGCTAGCAGACTATGAGCCTCACCCAGTTCTGCGACCGAAGTCCGCCCGGTTTCGTGGAACGTAGCGGCCGCCAGAATGAGGATCGAAGCATTGACGAGCAGAGCGAACATCAATGCGACTGTGGAGTCGATCGTCGCGAATTTCAGAGCCTCGCGCTTTTCAGGTAACGTATCGCCAAAGTCCCTCGTCTGCACGATACCGGAGTGGAGGTAGAGATTGTGCGGCATAACGGTCGCACCGAGTATGCCAAGCGCCAGATACAGCATGTCGGGATTCGTGATAATCTCTGTCGTTGGAGCAAAGCCGAGGATCACCTGACCCCAATCCGGATCGGCAAGAGCGATCTGAACCGCAAAGCAGACGGCGATAACGCCGAGCAAAGTTATGACAAGCGCTTCGACCCAACGGAAGCCAAGCTTTTGCAGGTAAAGGATCAAGAATACATCCAGAGCAGTGATGACCACTCCCAGCTCGAGCGGAATACCGAAAAGGAGGTTCAAGCCGATTGCAGTGCCGATTACCTCGGCGATGTCAGTCGCAATGATCGCTATTTCGGCCAGCAGCCACAGCACCATGGCAACCGGTTTGGGGTAGGCATCACGACAGGCCTGCGCCAGGTCTCGCCCCGAGGCGATGGCGAGGCGCGCGCACAGCGACTGAAGGACGATCGCCATGATGTTTGAAATCAGGGCCACCGTGAGCAGCGCGTAGCCGAAGCGTGATCCCCCGGCCAGAGATGTCGCCCAATTGCCTGGGTCCATGTACCCGACCGCGACGAGATAGCCGGGCCCGAAGAAAGCCATTGCCCTTCGGAAAGTGCCCGCTCCTGCCGCGACCTTGATCGACCGGTGCACATCCGAAAGGGACGCCTCTCCCACCGTTTGTTGCCATCCCCTCACCGGTCTGTCCATCGTCCACCGCGCTTTCAAAGCCCACCACTATTGCAATTGCAAATCATTCTCACAAAGAGGCTGCGGACGCAAGCCGGATCGATCAGATCCCACCAATTGGGAACCATTAGGGCTTTATTGACCATAGTCGGCTTTACTGATGGTGATCCGAGCGTGGCCGCAATGTTCGCCAGGCCCGAGCTCGGAGAGCCGTCAAGTGTGGAGTACCCAGTGAGCGAGTTGCCAACTTGCGTTAGGCCCTATTCAACCGCAGCCTTCCTATCCGAATGCCTCCGCGGCATGGCGACGGTTGCAATTGCCGTGCTGCTCGCAGTGGCAATGGCGGCGGGTTCGTCCTCACCTGCGACAGCCGCGACGGACAGATCGCTGAAGCTGTTTTTCACACACACTGGGGAACGTGCGACGATAACATTCAAACGGGACGGGAAGTTCGATGCCCGTGGACTAGTTCAGATCAACCGCTTTTTGCGCGATTGGCGCAAGAACGAACCCGCGAACATCGATCCCCGTCTACTCGATCTCGTATGGGAAGTGTACCAGCGCAGCGGATCAAACAACTATATTCATATAGTCTCTGCCTATCGCTCACCGGCGACAAACAAGATGCTCAGAGGGCGATCGAGGGATAGTGGTGTCGCGAAAAACAGCCAACACACCCTCGGCAAGGCAATGGATTTTTACATTCCGGGCGTCAAACTGGCCAAGTTGCGATCACTTGCGATGCAGATGCAAGTCGGCGGAGTGGGATACTATCCCGCATCGGGATCTCCTTTCGTCCATCTTGATGTTGGAAATGTCCGTGCATGGCCCCGCATGACGCGCAAGGAACTGGCTCGGATCTTTCCCGATGGAAAGACCATGCACCTCCCCTCCGATGG
>NZ_LT009720.1:400031-444011 GCF_900013495.1 Agrobacterium genomosp. 2 str. CFBP 5494 | reverse complement strand
TTCTGTTCAGAAGCTCCGCACCTACGCCGAGAAGCATGATGCGACGGTCGTTACCGGTCATGACCCTGACGCTTGGGCGAACTTCAAGAAGGCTCCCGAATTCTACGCGTAAATAAGACACGCAAGCCGACACCTTTATACGGCGAGGTTGAGTGCAGCTTCGCCGTTTTTTGTCTCATGAGGCAATGGCGCTAAGTCGGGCACTGGCGACCCAAATTGCTTGGCCGCTTGGCCGCGACCCACTCGCCACTTGCGGACATTGCGTAAGACGCGACTAAGCCCGACCGTGTTGACGTATAATCAAAAACCAGCTCCAAGAACTATACTATATGAAATATCATAAATTAAACTAGGTGGATGAGGCCACGTTAACGCCCCCAAGCGCGGCAAAAACCTGCGGGGAAAACTCAAACTGTCGTGCCGTTCCTCGTCCCATTGAGTTTTTTCCGAGCGTCTCTGTAAGGATGCCGCGCCGGACCAAGAGTTCAATGGTTTCGATCACCCCGCCACGCGTCATTCCGGTAATATCAATTACATTTGACAGGGTTAATTTCTGATGCGCCTGGTGCATCAGATAGAGAATATTCATCATGCCGATCTGCTTGATGCGCGACTGCGCCGATTCACCATCGATCGGCTTCTCCAGGATTTCACGCACGGCAAAAACGGACAAGGCCTGAGTCTGCCACCTTTCACTCAAATTGCTTGCCATCGTTTTAACTATCTATTATTTGAATAGTAAAATGTTTGAAATGATTCGCCGCTGGGTTGAGGCGGGCATTTAGGAAGACGGAGGGGATTGGGCATGAAGGGCCTTTTCTTTCGAACAATCATATTAGCGTCAGGGTTTGCTTCACTCTACACCATTTCGGAACGAAGCGCTCGTGCCGATGAATGGGGGTGCCAGGTTATCCTGTGCTTATCCAATCCGGGCGGTCCCACCCAGTATGGCGAATGCAGGCCACCTGTTGAAAAACTTTGGAAGTGGTTGGCAAAAGGGCGTTCGTTCCCAACTTGCACGGGCGTGGGCTTTCAAACCTCTCGCCCCTTTTACGAGCCATACCACTGCAGCGCCGGTTACCGATTATCTGCGGGCTACGGTCCCAAGGGACGTGACGCGACTTGCATTTCAACGTCTCTGCGGCCTGTCAGCGAAGCCTTTTGCCGATCGGATTCAGTTGGAGGCGATCCAAATAAGGGCCTTGTCACGTCGCCTAGGTGGCAAAAGGTAGAGGGGCGATATCAGTGCTTGGCTCATATCGTGGCCCGACCTCTCCTCCGGGATAAACCTCGATACGTCGATTTGACGATCGAGGGGGTGGGCAAGCAGAGGGTGTGGTTTTGAGCGTGCCCGTTGTCTTTCCAAGTTTTTGCGAGATCTGCGAGCTTTTCGTTGCATCGGAGGCCGTTCCCGGTGTGGTCAGCTGCGAAAGCTGGCTGTCTGCGCTCAACATCAGTATCGAGAGCAGTGCATCGCTCGGGCTGCAACCTAAGACAAAGGCCGAGGCAATCAAAGTCACCACATCCTTTGCGGCGGAACGCCGCGACATGCACGTTAGTCCTGAAGGGATCGGAACGGAAGAGCTGCAAATATTGAACCTTTCGGTGCCAGACGCCTTCGAGCACTGCCTAGACCAGGCGTCTTCACCAACTCCACTCGGCGCCCGTTACCGTTTCGCGGTGAAGGTCGGTGCATACCATGTCTTGGCCGAGCACGTGCCGCAATCCTGCTGTGGACGTGACGATCCGTCGGTCGGGGGCGTGCTCAACTACGGCGATCAGGTTCGCCGCGAAATGGAACGCCTTGGACCGACGATCGCTCATTTGACAATCGGCGATTCCGGGCAGGGGGCGCGGATAAACGTTTCGGCGAGCTCTTCCCAGGCAGATGTCGTCGCCGAGGTGACGGCGGAAAACAGCCAAGAGAAACCACCCGCGATCTCAGCGGCGCCCTCGTGGGACGTCTTCAAGACCCGAAGCCGTTCATCCGTCCTAGTGTTTCAGGACAATCAATTGGAATTGGAGCAGTGAATGATAATCAGTTCCCAGATCAGACCCGTCTTCGCTTCGACCGTCATCGCTGCCTTTATTGTGGTGACGATGGTTGAGCCCGCCTTCGCGCAAGCCGCCGGTATCGAAACCGTCCTGCAGAACATCGTCGACATGTTGACGGGAAACATAGCCAAGCTTCTGGCTGTGATTGCGGTCATTGTCATCTGTGTTGCCTGGATGTTTGGCTACATGGACTTAAGGCGAGCAGGCTTTTGGATCATCGGCATTGGCGGCATCTTCGGTGCTACCGAATTCGTCAACACAATCGTCGGTGGTTGAAGATGGCAGACGGACGAATGGTTCTCGAAGAAGACACACTCTTTATCGCGTGCACGCGGCCCGCGATGATCGCCGGCGTGACGATCGAGGCTATGGGCTTCAACATCATGACCACGACGATCCTCTATATCGTCGCCGGATCAATATCCTACGCGTTCGTCGGGATTGTTTTTCATCTGATCTTCCGAGCGCTGGTCAAGAACGATCATAACATGTTCCGCATCCTGCTCGCTTGGATCGAGACACGCGGCCGGTCGCGCAACAGCGCCTATTGGGGCGGGGCAACACTTTCGCCTCTGACGCTGGCACGCCGCTTCGACGAGAGGGATATCGGAATTGCCTGACATCGGAAAACTCAGATCACGGGAGCTCACGCCAGAGGCTTTCATCCCCTACGTGCGACACATAGACGAGAAGACGATTGCGCTTGAGTCCCGCACACTCATGGTCATGGTTGCGCTCGCAGGCGTGTCTTTCGAGACCGCCGATTCGCTCGATCTCAACGCCCTCCATCGCGACCTCAACACACTCTATCGCAACATAGCGGATGAGCGGCTCGCGATCTGGACCCATCTCATTCGGCGCAGGGATACCGATTATCCGGGCGGAACGTTTGCAACGCCGTTCTCTGCCTCGCTCAACGAGAAATACCGGGAACGCATGGCGAGCGAACAACTTTTCCGAAACGACCTCTATTTGACAGTCCTCTGGTCGCCAGCGCGTGACCCCGCGGACAAGGCTGGGAGGCTGCTGTCGCACCTTCGACGGTCAAAACGCTTCGATATAGAGTTGGATGTGGAGGCTCTGAAGCAGCTTGAGGACAAGGTCGCTAATGTAATGGCTGGCTTGAGGCGTTTCGAACCACGTATCCTGTCCCTATACGAAGAAGAAGACATGCTCTTCTCCGAACCGAGCGAGGTGCTGCACCAGATCGTGGGCGGACGACGTGAGCGTGTGCCACTTACTGAAGGTCGCGTCGCCTCGGCAATTTACTCTGATCGCGTGATCATAGGTCGGGAAACGATCGAAATCCGGCATGAGGCAGAAAGTCGCTTTGCCGGCATGCTGAGCTTCAAGGAATATCCGGCTCGCACCAGGACAGGCATGCTGGACGGAGTTCTGAACAGTCCGTTTGAACTCATTCTCTCTCAGTCGTTCAGCTTCCTGTCGAAGGCTGACGCTCGCGTCATCATGGGCCGTAAGCAAAACCAGTTGGTAAGCAGCGGCGACATGGCAGCTTCGCAGATCAATGAACTTTACGACGCGATGGACGACCTGGAGTCCAACCGCTTCGTGATGGGCGAACATCACCTGACACTTTCCGTCTTTGCGACCGCGTTAAAGGAATTAACAGACAATCTGGCGAAGGTCCGCGCCAGCCTGACCAATGGCGGGGCTGTCGTTGCGCGTGAGGATCTCGGCCTTGACGCGGCATGGTGGGCGCAACTTCCTGGCAATTTTCGCTACCGCGCGCGCTCGGGTGCAATCAGCTCGAAGAATTTCGCGGCACTGTCACCGTTCCATTCCTATCCGATCGGGCAGAAGGATGGGAATGAGTGGGGACCTGCCGTCGCCGTGCTCAAGACCGCCTCGGGCTCGCCCTACTATTTTAATTTCCATCATGGCGATCTCGGCAACACCTTCATGTGCGGTCCGTCCGGCGCGGGTAAAACCGTGATTGTTAATTTCATGCTGTCACAGCTCGAGAAACACGACCCGCACGTGGTGTTCTTCGACAAGGATCGCGGGGCGGATCTTTATGTTCGCGCCGCCGGAGGCACCTACCTTCCGCTGAAGAACGGGGTCCCCACCGGCTGCGCTCCCCTGAAGGCCCTCAACCTGACGCCGGAGAACAAATTGTTCCTAGCGCGCTGGATCGGCAAGCTTGTGGGTTCAGGGGCGCGGGAACTGACTGTCACCGAACTTCGCGACATTTCGGGGGCAATTGACGGCCTGGCCGACCTGCCCGCCGATCAACGGACGATAGGGGCGTTGCGAACTTTCCTCAACAATACGGATCCGGAAGGGATTGCGGCCAGGCTCCGCCGATGGGAGAGGGGAGGGCCGCTTGGCTGGGTCTTCGACAATCCCATCGAGAATATCGGTTTGGGCGACTTGCGCGGATCAGGCAGATTTATAGGCTACGACATGACAGACTTCCTCGACAACGAGGAAATCCGCACGCCACTGATGGCCTATCTCTTCCATCGCGTTGAGCAACTGATCGACGGTCGCCGGATCATCATCGTCATCGACGAATTCTGGAAGGCGCTGCGCGACGAGGCATTCCGTGATCTTGCGCAAAACAAGCTGAAGACCATCCGCAAACAAAATGGATTGATGCTTTTTGCCACGCAAAGTCCACGTGACGCACTGAACTCACCGATCGCGCACACGATAATCGAGCAATGTGCGACACAGATATTTCTGCCCAATCCGCGCGGCAATCGCGACGATTATGTCGAAGGGTTCAAACTCACTGAGCGCGAATACGAGCTCATCGCTCGTGAACTTTCGGCCGAGAGCCGGCGGTTCGTGCTGAAGCAGGGAAACAACAGTGTTGTTGCGGAGCTCGATTTGAACGGTTTCGACGATGAGCTCGCCATCCTCTCGGGCCGGACTGCAAATGTCGAACTTTTCGACGAGATCCGCGCGGAGGTTGGAGATGACGTCGAGACCTGGCTTCCCATTTTCCAAAAGCGAAGGAGTTCACGCTAATGACTTCCTGTCGACTCCATGGCGTACTGCTCAGCGCGGTGCTCATGCTTGCCGCTGAAAGCGCGCCAGGGCAGGGGATTCCTGTCAACGATCAGGCTGCGATTGCCAAGCAGATCGAGAGCATCGCACAGCTAAAATCGCAACTAGACGCCCTTAATGCGCAGATCGAGCAGGCTCGAGAGCTTTATGGCTCGCTCAACAAGCTGACGGATATGGCGGATGTCGCCAACATTCTCAACGATCCGGCAATCCGCAAGGCGCTTCCCTCCGACTTCGCTGCAATCGAGGGATTGCTCAAAGGCAACGGGACCGGCGCGTTCGGCGGATCCGCCTCAAGGTTTCTGGAGAGTAACTCGACCTACCGCACCGACGCCGATGATTTCTATGCGAAGGAATTGTCCCGGATCCAGAATAGGAATGCCGGACAGATGAGCCTTGGTGAACAGATCTACAATGCGGCGAGCAAGCGCATCGACGGGATTGATCAGCTGCGGGAAAAGATTTCCACGGCTGGCGACGCCAAGGAGATTGCCGACCTGCAGGCTCGGCTGCAAGCCGAACAGGCATTCCTGCAGACTGATGTTCTGCGGATGGAGGGGCTGAGGATGGTGCAGCAGGCGCACCAGCAGGTCGATGAACAGCGCAAGGCCGAGGATTGGCGCCAACGGATGGACGCTATGAAGGCGGCTTTGCAATGAGGCACCCTCTCATCGTCCTTTGCCTGTTGCTCTTGGCGGCTTGCTCGCAAGAAGCGGAGCGAACTTACACGGTGGACGAGTTCGTCGCCGACACCGGATTACTGTCCCGCACGATTTCCGAGTGCCGCAACAATCCGGGTGAATTGCGCCAGACGCCCAATTGCCTGAATGCGGAAGCGGTCGACTTTAAGCGCCGGCTCCAGAATATGCAAAAGGCTTTGGGAGGCTGACAAAATGTACAAGGTGTTTGAGTTCATCGACGGTCAGTTCAAGCGGCCGTTGGAGACTTTCGTCTCCGATGGGACGTCGAATATAGGCGAATGGGCCGCTGGTCCTTTGACGGTGGCAGTGACTCTTTACGTGGTGCTCTACGGCTACCTCATCCTTCGGGGCTCGGTACAGGAACCGATCCTCGACTTCGCCTTCCGCGCGATGAAGCTCGCTATCATAGTGATGCTAGTGAAGAACGCCGACGACTATCAGACCTATGTCACAAACATCTTCTTCGATGTTTTGCCACGTGAGATCGCCCAGGCGCTAAATGCAGGTACGGCGCTAAGTGCCAGCACCTTCGACAGCCTGCTGGACAAAGGGCAGGCCGCTGCTGCCGATATTTGGAAAAGGGCTTCCTGGCCGGTTGACATCGTCACGGGCGTGGGCGGCATGATGGCTATTGGCATCAGCTTTTTAGTGGCGGGAATCGGCTATGTCGTTTCCCTTTATGCACGTTTGGCTCTGGCGATCGTTCTCGCGATAGGGCCGATTTTTATCGCGCTTGCCATGTTCCAATCGACGCGCCGCTTTACGGAAGCCTGGATCGGGCAGCTCGCAAACTTCGTGATCCTTCAGGTCCTCGTCGTTGCCGTCGGTTCGCTTTTGATCTCCTGCATGGACTCGGCCTTCACCGCAATCGACAGCTATAGCGACATCCTTATGCGCCCTACCGCTCTTTGCGCCATCGGGATAGCTGCCCTTTATGTATTCTACCAGCTGCCCGGCATTGCATCGGCGCTGGCGTCTGGCGGCGCCTCGCTGGTCTATGGTTATTCGACGGCACGTGACGTCAATGAAAGCACGCTGGCCCGAGGAGCCTCTTATACGGCCCGGATGATTGGTCGCGGTGCCCGGTTTGCCCGCCGCGCCTTCGGATCAAGGAATGCCGGCGTAGACACCAGTACAGAACAATAAGCAGAGGATCGCTGAATGTTTAAGCCTGCCCTGTTGCTCGTCTTTTCAGCCGCACTTGTCGGCTGCGCTTCAATGACCCACCCCTTGCCAAAATGTGACAGCTATTCACGCCGCCCAATGAACCGGTCGATGTGGGAATGGGACGGCGACGTTAAGCTGAAACAGCAGCAATTCAACGCGAGTCCGTCCACTTCCGTCACGCCCTTTGCCGAAGAGACCAGCCAGACCGCAGCTTTTGCGTATCTGGATATCGAGGCTTCCTATCGCCGTTGTGAGGGCTGAGACATGGTGACGGCAGATAATCTGAAGAGCTACTTCGACAAAGCACGCCGTTTCGACCAGGACCGGATGATCCAGGTCGAGCGATCAAACAGGATTGCCTGGTCGATCGCCATGGCGTCAGGCATCGTCGCCGGTGTAGCCGTCTTCGCGGTCGCGGGTCTTACACCCCTCAAGACTGTTGAGCCGTTTGTGGTGCGCGTCGACAATTCGACCGGCATCGTCGATGTCGTGTCGGCTCTGACATCGACGGCAGGCACCTACGACGAGGCGGTGACCAAGTATTTCGCCGCGAAATATGTAAGGGCCCGCGAGGGTTACGTCTGGAGCGAAGCACAGGAGAATTTCCGCACCGTCGCTCTTTTGTCGACGCAGGCCGAGCAGACGCGTTTTGCTGCCCTCTACCGTGGCACCAACCCGCAATCGCCTCAAAATACTTACGGTCGCGGCGCCACTGCAAGGATCGATATCGCTTCAATCTCCCTCATCAATGAGAATGTGGTCTCCGTTCGCTACATGCGAACGATCAGGCGTGGCGAGGAAGGGCGAATGACCCATTGGGTTGCGTCGCTGACCTACTCCTACGCCAACGCTCCGATGTCGTCGTCGGACCGTCTCGTAAACCCGCTCGGCTTTGCCGTCAGCGAATATCGTGCAGATCCGGAGGTTGTGAGATGATGCGGACTCCAACAATCCTTATGGTGGTCCTTCATGTTTTGGCGTTGCCAGCGCTTGCCCTTGAGGTTCCAAGCGGTGCATCGCAAGACAGCCGGGTCCGGTTCGTGAACTACCAACCCTACAATATTACGAGGGTCGTCGGCTCTTTACGGTCATCCGTGCAGGTTGAATTCGCTGCGGATGAAGAAATTGCCCATGTCGCCCTCGGCAATAGCGTTGCCTGGGAAGTTGCGCCTGCCGGCAACACCCTGTTCCTGAAACCGCGCGAAAACCAGCCGGTGACGAATATATCCGTGGTGACGACGCGCAGGAATGGTTCGACCCGTAGCTACCAGATGGAACTAACGGTGCGCGACGGCTCAGTGGAGGCTGGTCAAAACACCTACTTCTACGTGAAGTACAGATATCCGGACGACGAAGCCGAGCTTCGCCGACGCGAGGCAGCATCGAGGGCGCTTGCGGCCCGGGCGAAGGACGCCGACAACGTCCTTTCGCTTCACGAAGCATATGGCCCTCGCAACTGGCGCTATTCAGCCCAGGGCTCGCATGCACTTGAACCGCAAAGCGTCTATGACAACGGCAAGATCACGACCTTCGCCTTTGGGGGTAATCAGGAGATGCCCGCGATCTATATGGAGAACTCCGATGGATCCGAAAGCCTAGTTCCGAAATCAATCGATCGAGATCTGGTGATGGTGCATGCGATCAGCCGCAAGTTCATCCTGCGTCGGGGTAAGGAGGTGCTCTGCATCTTCAACGAAGCCTACGACCGCGTAGGTATCAATCCTGACACCAACACGACGTCTCCTTCGGTGGAGCGCGTCGTGAAGAGTGACATCACCGGGCAATAGTGAAGGGAATAGTCATGGATCAGGACGTCGAGGATCGCATCCCTGGAGAGCGTGCCGAAATTAGCACGAGTCGCGGGGTGGACACGAACCCTGTTTTGAAACGCGGCGCTGTTGCAGTTGCGATCATCGCATTCGTCGGCTTCGCACTGTGGTCCACGACGGGAAAGAAGGGGAGAGAAGACAATGTTCAGCCTGAACGGATCGTTATTCGCCAGACGACGCCCTTCGAGGCTGCAAAAGAGAAAGTTGAGCCGGAACAGCCGGTGCCTGAAATAAAACTGCCGACGCCCGTCGAACAACCGGTCACTGAAGAGAAGGACGAAATGCTCGATTCCGCTCGCCGTGCCCCCGTCATGGCCTTCAGTGGCGGCAACAAGAACCGGAAAGATGGGAGCGAAAGTGCTAGCTACTATTCTTCCGACAACGAAAATTTCGTGTCCCTCGATAACAAGGTGACCGTCCAGAACCGGCAGAACAATGAGCAGGATCGTTTCGATGGCCTGCTGCGGCCAACGCGGCTTGAAGGCTCAAGGGCCGGCACACTTGGAAACCGAAACTTCACCGTGGCGATGGGAACGTCTATTCCTTGCATTCTTGAAACCGCGTTAGCATCCGACCAGCCGGGATTTACCACTTGTGTAATCAACCGCGACGTTCTTTCTGACAATGGCAGGGTGGTCTTGATGGAAAAGGGCACGCAGGTTGTCGGCGAATATCGTGGAGGGCTTCAACGCGGGCAAACGCGCCTGTTCATTCTTTGGAATCGCGCGAAAACACCGAAGGGCGTTATCGTCACTCTCGCATCACCAGCAACCGACAGACTTGGTCGTGCCGGTTTCGACGGCTATGTCGACACCCATTGGTGGGAGCGGTTCGGCGGCGCTCTTCTGCTTTCCGTTGTCGGGGACGCGACGAACTATGCAAACAGTCGGCTGCGGGACAGCGATGTCGATGCGCAAAAAACAACGAGTGCAAGTCAACAGGCGGCCGCAATCGCGATCGAACAGTCCATTAATATCCCGCCGACCCTCAATAAACATCAGGGTGAGCCTGTTTCGATCTTTGTGGCTCGAGATCTCGACTTTTCCGGCATCTACAGTCTTCGGGTGATCGAACCTAAAAACCGCGTTTTTGATCGTGCAGCCCTAGGGGATTTCGCGCCACGATCAACGCTCCTGACGAAATAGGGCGCGAAATGTCACTCAGGCAGGATTCGGTTGTGGTCAGCGAGCTGTTAAAGCCGTTTTCGACATTCCTTCAGGACGGGACCCTTTTTGAAATCATTGTCAATCGGCCTGGGCAGGTGTTGACTGAAGGTCTCGGCGGTTGGCGGACTCATGAGATGCCAGAGCTAAGCTTCGAAAAACTCATGCGTCTTACCCGGGCCGTAGCGAGTTTCTCAAATCAGTCGATCGATGAGAAGCATCCAATATTGTCTGCGGCGCTACCAGGGGGTGAGCGGATTCAGATCGTCATTCCCCCGGCGACGATCAAGGACAGTGTCAGCATAACGATCCGCAAGCCATCCTCGATCGACTTCAGCCTTGATGATTTGGAGGACAAGGGATTTTTCCAGGGAGCATGCGCGGCGAAGAGTATCTCCTCCCCGCAGGATGAGGAACTGAGCGAAACTTACCGTTCGGGCCGTTTCAAGGATTTCCTGCGACAGGCCGTCATCGCCCGGAAAAACATTATTATTTCTGGCGCCACAGGCTCTGCGAAAACGACACTTTCCAAGGCACTGATCAAGCATATTCCCGAAAACGAGAGGGTCATTTCCATAGAGGACACTCCAGAGCTTGTTATCCCACAACCGAACCACGTGCGCTTGTTCTACTCGAAAGGAGGACAGGGGCTTTCTAGCGCCGGGCCCAAGGAACTTCTCGAATCCTGCCTTCGTATGCGACCGGATAGGATTATGCTGCAGGAGCTTCGCGACGGGACGGCCTTCTACTATATCCGGAATGTGAATTCGGGCCATCCCGGGTCAATAACCACCATCCATGCCAACTCCGCAGAACTGGCATTTGAGCAGCTTGTCCTGCTCGTCAAGGAGTCAGAAGGCGGGGCGGGCCTTGATCGAGCCGACATCTTCGCATTTTTGAAGGCAAGTATCGACATCGTTGCTCAGTGCAGGCGCGACAAAGGGGAATTTCGGCTGTCTGAAGTTTATTTCAGGGGCGCGCCTAGAGCCAAGGATTAGCAAACTGAGCGTTTCACGGGGCTCCGGGGCGCATTGCCGTAGCTTAGCGTTGGGAGTTCGCTTGCGTTGTGTATTCACGACGTGCCGGAAAGACGGAAATGTCCGCCCGCTTGGAAGATTTGTGAGTTCATGCTGAAGCGCGACTTGCGGGCGTTTGGAGCTAGCCGGCATGCCGCATTTCGGCGAGCAGTTTTTTTCGGAAGACTTCCGCCGGCGTTCGATAGCCGAGGCATGTGCGCGGCGTGGCATTGAGCTGGTTACAGATCTCAATGAGGTCGCCGTCGGTCGCCGATAAGGGATCGACCTCATTCAAAAGCCATTTCCGCACCGGCCTCTTGGTATTTTCGACGGTTCTTTTTGCCACGGCGATTGAGGGTCGCAGAACCAGGTATGGGTGCCAATGCTCGCCTGTAGGTAAGGCCAGTCGCTGAACTCCGTGCCACGGTCGAACGTGATGGAACGACGGGCGACGTGGGGCAGGGTCTGAAGTGCTTGCACAAGGCCGTTCATGACCGGTCGAGACTGCCGATCATTGTTGCGGAGAACGGTTGCAAAGCGGCTGACCCGTTCAACGAGTGATGTGACGTTGGCCTTTCCAAACTTCTTTCGGAACTGGTTCAGGTCCCGCTCCCAGTCCCCGAACTGCTTGCGATCGGCGACCACATCCGGGCGGCGCAGGATGTTGAGTTCCGGACTAAACCGTTGACCATGCTTGCGTCTGGCATGTCGCGATGGCCGCCGAGCTCGATGCTCCGGCAGGTGCCGCCACAGCTTGATCGCTTGGCCGTCAGATCGTGCATGATCCGGTCGATGACAGATTGCCGGACATGCGAGGAGCGCATCAGCTTGCGCAGTTTGGCCCGCCGTTCGCAAGCCATGTCATACGCCGTGACACAATAATAGCCGTTCAGATTGGGGACCCCGTCATCGATGCGCCGGATCTCGCGGAAAATTGTTGAACGATGGCGTCCAATCTTCTCGGCGATGATGTCAACAGTCAGGCCAGCCGTACGCCAGCGGGCGATCTTTCGTCTTTCATCCATGTCGATATGGGAGTCGCTGCGTTTCATTGCAGGTTCCTTGCGAGTGACAACCCATTGGTATCATTCGCAAGTCGCACTTCATCCTTGAACCCACCCGACTACAAACGATGTCAAAGCCGATTAGAAATGCGACGCCTCTGGCCCGTTAGAAATGCGACATTCACCGCGTTCTTGCTCTGACGGTCAGCCCCCGACCGGACCGGCTGGGCCGGGTTGCAAGGGTAGGGAGGGGGCGAGTGATGGAACTCCCTCTTCGGCTTTAGATCCCATGAGGAGTGAACAGCGGCCGCCGCTCTGGCAGAGTGAGGTTGCATCTAAACACTCGCTCAGGAGGAGCAGTTTATGGAACCTGCATCCATTCAACCGACCGCTGTCCGCATCGATCTTGGCGCAATTTTTGGTCATTGGAACTGAGCCGATCGGCCTGGTTGATCACTTCGTTGTCGCCAGGCAGCGGCGAGAAGATGTCGAAGCATGTAGTGGCCGGTGGCAATGTAGCCGAGTTGCTGGAACGATTTGAGCAGCTACAGCAGAAGGCGCGATTGAGAACAGGGAAATTATTTCCCATCGTAACGATCCAGGAGGCAGGATTGGACGGCTTCTGGATACACCGCGTGCTGGAGGCTCACGGCATCGAGAGTTACGTCGTCGACGCAGCTTCGATCGCGACTTCCCGTCGACGTCGGCGTGCTAAGACCGACAAGATCGATGGAGAGGCTCTGACGCGCACATTGCTCGCGTTCAAGCGCGGCGAGCCACGCGTATGTGCGATGGTCAGAGCGCCAGATCCGAGTGACGAAGATCGGCGTCGGATTTGCCGGGAACGCAAAGTTTTGATTGCTGAGCGGGTCAGGCATGTCAATCGCGTGAAGGGGCTACTCTTTACTCAAGGCGTCAGCGGCTATCAGCCGCTCCGTAAAGATCGCCGTCAGCGGCTGGAGGAGCTTCAGACTGGAGATGGGCGTGAGTTACCGAAACACTTGAAGGCTCAAATCAATCGGGAACTCGACCGTCTCGAGTTGCTGCTAGAGCAGATCGCTGCAGTGGAGAGCGAGCGTAATTCTCTTCTATCGATGGAGGACCAGCCAGCGGTTGAGGCAACCTCGCCCGCAGCGATGCTGCTGTCCTTGAAGGGTGTTGGCGCTGAATTTGCCGCCGTTCTTTGGACCGAAGCCCTGTCCCGGCATTTTGATAATAGGCGGCAGATTGCCGCCTATGCCGGTTTGACACCAACCCCATGGATGAGCGGGACCATCGACCACGAGCAGGGTGTCTCAAAGGCAGGGAACCCTCGGCTGCGCACTACGATGATCCAACTATCGTGGCTGTGGCTACGCAATCAGCCAGCATCAGCGCTCAGCCGTTGGTTTGTGGATCGGGTTCAGTCGAATGGTGGACGCTTAAAGAAAGCCGCGATAGTTGCCTTGGCGCGCAAACTCCTTATCGCACTGTGGAAATTTGTCACTGCGGGTGTTCTCATCGAGGGGGCTGTCATGAAGACCGCCTGACAACCAAAAAATTGCCGAACACACAATCTTCCAGGACTGATCACTCCTGGCGGATCCAGGTGAGCGAACCGCCTCGAAGTCGGGCTTCAAATGCCGCGCTTTAGATTGGTCCCGTTCTCCTGAGCCTTGCCGCTACGCAAGCGGGATAATGGTGCTGCCGGACAAAACGGCGACCGTATGTGAGTTTGAACCGGTGAAGGAAACGTGCCGCGTCAAGCAAGGTGGCTCAGACCATGGGTTCGATACGAAATCGAAGGGGCACGCTATGAAACGATGATTGATCTTGACGACGAAATCCTCATGTGAGCTTCCTCAACCAATAAACTGACGTAACGTTGCAGAACGCGATCAATCCTGATACCCATTATTCGATATTCCAAGGATTATTGAATGATGGACCAGCAACAAGCACTCTCCTCATTTGCGGCCCTCGCCCAGGAGACGCGCCTTGCCATCGTCCGGGCGCTGGTGGTCGCCGGGCCTGAAGGACTGGCCGCGGGCGTGATCGCCGAGCGCATGGGTGTTTCTGCCACGAATGTCTCCTTCCATCTGAAGGAGCTGGAGCGGTCGGGTTTGATATCGCAGAGAAGGGAATCCCGCTCGATCATCTACAGCGCCAGCTACGACGCGCTTGCGGATCTCGTCAGATTTTTGACGGAGGATTGCTGCGCAGGCCATCCGGCGATCAAGGAGAATGTAGCGCGCGGAGGCGATTGCTACAGCTCGGACGACGAGGGTGACGTCGTTGCGTAGTTCGGAAATCCCGGCGGGCATCGTCACGGCTCTTGGCCTGACGCAGATCATCGGTTACGGCACGCTCTATTACAGCTTCAGCATCCTGGCCCCCGGCATGGCGGCGGATCTCGGGTTATCGCTGGCCGAAGTGTTCGGGGTGTTCTCGGTGTCCTTGTTCATTGGCGGCCTGTCGGCCACCTATATCGGCAAGCAGATGGACCGGATCGGCGCGGCGACGATCATGACGATCGGCTCAGCCCTCGCGGCCCTGACCCTTGCGCTGTGCGCCTGGTCGCCGTCGGTCGCGGTATTCGCCATCGCCATCATTCTGCTCGAGGTCTCATCAGGGATGGTGCAGTATCAGGCGGCATTCGCGGCATTGGTCGAGAGCGATCCCCGCACCGCATCGCGGAGCATCACCTACCTCACGCTGATCGGCGGGTTCGCATCGACTATCTTCTGGCCGATCTCGGCCGCACTTTCCGGATGGATGTCGTGGCGTGAGATCTATCTGGTCTTTGCAGCGCTGAACCTGTTCCTCTGCATGCCTCTGCACCTCTGGATCATGCGCGTCGGTAAGACCCGATCGAATGCGGAAGCCGCCGCCCGGCCTCGCGAAGCTGTCATCGGGGCAATCCCCCTCGATGCGCGCGGCCGAAGCATGATCATGGTGTCGTTAGCCTTCGCGCTTCTTGGGTTTACGCTGGCCGCGATCCTCGCGCATATGGTGCCGATGCTCGGTTCCATCGGACTGGGTGCTGCGGCCGTGGTTATCGGGTCCCTGTTCGGCCCGGCACAGGTTGCGAGCCGCCTGATCAACATGGTCTTCGGAAAGAATTTGTCGCCGCCGGCGCTCGCGGTGGTGTCTGCAGTGCTGATCGTGTTCGGCATCCTGATCCTGCTGGCAAGTGGAGAATGGCTGCCGGGGGCCGTCGCGTTTGCAATCTGCCTCGGGCTCGGTTCCGGCATCAACAGCATCGCGCAGGGAAGCCTGCCGCTCTATCTGTTCGGATCGGATGGATATGGGGCGATCACGGGCAAGATGGCGGCGGCTCGACTGGCGCTCGGAGCCGGCGCACCCTTCGCGTTCGCGGCGGCGATGGAGAACCTCGGCCTGAGCCTGTCACTCATTGGAAACGCTTGTCTCGGCGCGGTCAGCATCGCGGCATTCGTTGCGGTGGCTGCATCCTGTAGGCGGCCAGCCACCGCAACGGTCTAGGCAGTCAGATCGACTTCAGTGAGACCCGCTTCTCCAGCTCGGCCGCCTGTTCCTTCCGCTCGCTGTAGCGATCGGTCAGATAAGACGAGGCGTCGCGGGTCATGATGGTGAACTTCACCAGCTCCTCGCAGACGTCGACGACACGGTCATAGTAGGACGATGGCTTCATCCGGCCATTGGCGTCGAATTCCTGAAACGCCTTCGCAACGCTGCTCTGATTGGGAACGGTGATCATCCGCATCCAGCGGCCGAGGATGCGCATCTGGTTCACAGCATTGAAGGATTGGCTGCCGCCGGAAACCTCCATCACCGCAAGCGTCTTGCCCTGTGTCGGGCGGACCGATCCGAGCGACAGCGGGATCCAGTCGATCTGCGACTTCATGATCCCGGTCATCGCGCCATGGCGCTCAGGGCTGATCCAGACCTGGCCCTCCGACCATTGGGAGAGGTCGCGCAGTTCCTGAACCTTAGGATGGCTAACGGGCGCTTCATCCGGAAGTGGCAATCCAGACGGATCGAAGATCCGCACCTCGCATCCAAGACGTTCGAGCAGCCGACGGACTTCAAAGGCAAGCAGACGGCTATAAGATACCTCGCGGAGTGATCCGTAGAGGATCAGGATTCTGGGCTTGTGCGTCGAGAATGCTGGCCGCAGCGATTCTGGGGCGATCGGCTGAAGATGGTCGTCGTGTAATGCGGGAAATGTCTCAGACAATGCGCTTTCCTTCCTGGTCGAGAACCTGCTCGCCGTCTTCCTTGGCGAACGGTCCTTTGAAGGCATCGACCGGCAAGATGTCGAGCACGACCTCCGAGGGGCGGGCAAGTCGGGTGCCAAGCGGGGTGACAACAAACGGTCGGTTGATCAGGATCGGGGTGGCGATCATCGCGTCCAGCAACTGCTCGTCCGTCAGGCTCGGATTGTCGAGGCCGAGTTCCGCATAGGTCGTGCCCTTCTCGCGGATTGCTTCCCGAACCGTCAGGCCGGCATCTGCGATCATCGTGGAAAGCTGCTCGCGCGATGGCGGGTTCTCCAGGTACTCGATGACGGTGGGCTCGATCCCGGCATGCCGAATTAGCTCGAGCGTGTTCCGCGACGTACCGCAGTCCGGGTTGTGATAGATAGTAACGTCCATAGTCAGATCCTTTCGGTGATGGTGTTGCGGGCGACAGCGGGCGATGCCTCGTACCAGCCCTTCGAGCGGTTCACGATCCAGACGACGGACAGCATCACCGGAACCTCGATCAGGACACCGACGACAGTGGCGAGTGCCGCTCCCGACTGAAATCCGAACAGGCTGATGGCGGCGGCGACCGCGAGTTCGAAGAAGTTGCTCGCTCCGATGAGTGCGGAGGGTCCGGCGACGCAATGGCGTTCTCCCGACATCCGGTTCAGGAGGTAGGCGAGACCGGAGTTGAAGTAGACCTGGATCAGGATCGGGACCGCGAGCAAGGCGATGATGGTCGGCTGCGCGATGATCTGCTCGCCCTGGAATGCAAAGAGAAGCACGAGGGTAGCCAGCAGCGCGACCAGCGACAACGGCTGGAGCTTGGCAAGGAGGCTATCGAGTGCCCGAGTGGTCCCATCGGCGGTCAGGCGGCGCCGGAGAACCTGCGCGATTATGACAGGCACGACAATGTAGAGAGCGACGGACAGGGCGAGCGTCGCCCATGGCACGGTGATGGCCGAGAGGCCAAGCAGCAAGCCGACGATCGGTGCGAAGGCGACGATCATGATGGCGTCGTTCAAAGCCACTTGCGAGAGCGTGAACAGCGGCTCGCCCCGTGTCAGGTTTGACCAGACGAAGACCATGGCCGTGCAGGGTGCCGCAGCAAGAATGATCAGGCCTGCAATATAGGAGTCGATCTGGTCTGCCGGCAGATAGGGCCGAAACAGCCAGCCGACAAACAGCCAGCCCAGCAACGCCATCGAGAACGGCTTGATCGCCCAGTTGATGATCAGCGTCACGCCGATCCCACGCCAGTAGGATCCGACCTGCGCCAACGACCGGAAATCGATCTTTAGCAGCATCGGGATGATCATCAGCCAGATCAGGATGGCGACGGGGATGTTGACCTTGGCGATCTCGGCGCTGCCGGTGATCTGGAAGACGCCGGGCATCAGGTGGCCTAGGGCAACGCCTACGGCGATACAGAGGAAGACCCAGACGGTCAGGTATCGTTCAAATGTCGACATCTTACTCGGCCTTCGCGGATTTGGCCGACGCGCCTTCGAGCGAACCGATCTGGCGAACGTGCTGCTCGAGGGCCAGGCGGTCGATCGAGGCGATGGGCAGGTTGATGAAGGCACTGATCCGGTTCTTCAGGAACCGGGCGGCCTGGGCGAAAGCGCGCTGGATCTCGACTTCAGTGCCGACGACGGCCGCCGGATCCTCGACACCCCAGTGGGCAGTCATCGGATGGCCAATCCACACAGGGCAGGCTTCGCCGGCTGCGCTGTCGCAGACGGTGAAGATGAAGTCCATCTCCGGTGCGCCGGGTGCGGCGAACACGTCCCAGCTCTTCGAAGAGAAACCCGTCGATGGATAGCCGAGCGCAGCCAGTTCCTTCAGCGCGTGCGGATTGACTTCGCCCTTCGGCTGGCTGCCGGCGGAATACGCCTTGAACCGGCCGCCGCCCACCTTGTTGAGGATG
The DNA here is from genome assembly GCF_900013495.1 of Agrobacterium genomosp. 2 str. CFBP 5494. Taxonomy (NCBI): domain Bacteria; kingdom Pseudomonadati; phylum Pseudomonadota; class Alphaproteobacteria; order Hyphomicrobiales; family Rhizobiaceae; genus Agrobacterium; species Agrobacterium genomosp. 2. Next base: position 425,908 of record NZ_LT009720.1, on the reverse strand, counting down.
GATTCGGCGAGAATAGAGCGCGCGGAATTGCCCGTGCAGAGGAACAGCACGTTATAGGTCTTGTCTGGCATGGTCGTGGTCCGTGGTTAGGTTGGAGGCCTGTTGAGCTTCATGATGGTCGCCGACGAGGGGCAAATGAAGGATAGTTGGCGGCTCGCAAGCACCGCGGCCGGCACTTCGGCCCGCGGCACCTCTGAAAACCCGATGCTCGAGAAAATCGGCGCGGCACTCGTCGTCGCGAGGAAAATATCGCCACCCAAACCTCGAAGCGTTGCCTCGACGATTGCCCGGCCGAACCCATGACCCCGATGTTCCGCGAGCACGACAAAAGAACGCAGCAGGTAATCGCCGGCGCAGCGTTCGAGGCCGGCATATCCGATCGTTTGGCCGTCGCCAAAGACGGCTTTGAAGAAGGCGCGGCCTTCGTCTTCAATGTCATCGGTCGGGAGATCCGCCGCACGCAGCACTTCGCGGAGACGAGCGTCGCTACCGGCAACTTCGTGCAATGCGATCGCGCTCAACATGGGTTCGCCCCCGGCGCGCAGCATGGCGTCAGTTCTGCGATCAGGGGAGCGCAAAGCTCCGCCGATCCGCCGCAGCAGTCCTTCAGCAGGAATAGTGTCAGGTCGCGCAGGCCGTCTAGGTCGGCCCGGTAGATGATTGATCGGCTCTGGCGTTCGCTCTTGACCAGACCGGCACGGGAAAGTGTCGCAAGATGCGCCGACATCGTGTTCTGCGGGACATCGAGGAGCCGGGCGAGCTCGCCTGCCGGAATTCCATCCGGTTCGTGCCGCACGAGCAGACGGAACGTCTCAAGGCGGGTGTTCTGGGCCAAGGCCGCAAGGGCCGCTATCGCGCTAATATTTTCCATACATCCAGAATAATGGATATATTGGCACTGTCAACCTGAAAAAACGTTGCCAGTCGAACATCACTCCGCCGCCTCCATTCGAGCAAGCGCTTTCTGCCTTCTCGCAATCACTTCTGGATCGTTCATGAAATCCGTCCGTCGCCCAGGCTTGCGACCGCGCTTTTGATATACATTGCTCTGGCTGCTGTCCGGGATCTCAAACATGCTGTTGGCCTGTCCGGTTCGTCGCGGGCCGCGTTTGCTCCGTTGTAAATCGCGGCCTTCTTGCATCTGAGCGACCAGTGACAGCATATCGTCCAGTCGTTTGTTCTCAACCACAGGCGACCGGTGAACCGAGCGAAGCGTGTCGAAGGTTCTGTAGGGCAGGGTGAAACTGTCGTGCATGATCTCCAGGCGGCCGTCTGGATAATCGCATACGACGACTTTTTGACCCGCCAGTGATGTTGCCCGTTCCGTCGGATCGAGAATGAATATCACCTTGTCATAGCGCAACGTCAGTGACTGCGACAGGGTGCGAACCTCCTTACGGCACATGGCGCCGTCAAGGTTCTCGTGGGCGGCGAGGGGGCGATGCATATCCTTCGGATTGCGGGGTGGTTTGCCGAAGCGGGCGTTGAAGTCGTCAATGAACTCCGGAGCGTAATGGTTGGCAGCGTCTATCGTGTCGATACCGCGGAGCCTTAATTCTTTGACCAGTCGATCCTGCAGGGTCTGATTGGCCCGTTCAACCCGGCCCTTGGCCTGAGGGGTGTTGGCGCAGATGATGTCGATGTTCAGCTCATAGAGCGCGCGTCCGAATTGCGTCAGGCCACTCGTGCGATCTTTCTGTGAGACGTGCGTAGAACGAAAGACGCCATGCTTGTCGCTGTAGAAAGCCAGCGGTTTACCCCATTGCTGCAAATAAGCTTTTGTCGCATGCAGATAATTGAATGTGTTCTCAGATCCCGCAAAGCGCAGATGTAGCAGCTTTCCGGTGGCGTCATCGATGTAGACGAGCAGGGCACATTTTGGTCCGCGGTTCTCGAACCACCAATGATGCGATCCGTCGATCTGCACCAGCTCGCCAAAGCAGTCACGTCGGCCGCGTGGTTAAAAGACACGCTTCTTGCGTTCTTTCCGTGAGATCCAGATGCCGGCTTCGGTCATCCATTGGCGCAGCGTTTCCTTACCGATCGCAAGCTGGTGCCGTTCAAGCAGCTTCTCGCGGGCCAACGTCGGACCGAAATCAGCATATCGTTCTTTGACCAGATCAAGAACTGCATTGCGAATATCCTCGCTGTGACGCCGGTTGCTTGGTTGCTGGCGCTTCTTCGAGACGAGCTCAGGTATGCCACCCGTCTCATATGCTTTTAATACCCGGTGCATCTGGCTTCGGCTGATGCCGAGCACGCTGGCGGCCTGAACGACGCTCAGGCGTTGATCATGAATCTTCTGGATGACTTCGAGGCGATGCAATTCTTTCTGCGACATGGTGATCAAAAAGGACATGGCAACTCCGAACGCTCCTGACCGCAGTCAGGCTGAACATTGCCGCATCCTTGCTCCCAACGTTGACATTGACCAGCGTCGTCGTGCGAGAGGAGTGTCGCATTTCTATCTGGCCCAAGTGTCGCATTACTAAATGGGCGTTGGAGAAGCTACCCCAAGTGCAACGTGCCGGTTTTCAGGGTAGGGGATCAGGCTTCCTCCTGCAAATGCGCCATGAATGCTTCGGCTGGTGTCCGGTATCCAAGGCACTTTCTGGGTTGGTCGTTGAGGATGCGTGCGACCTGGTTCAACGTTGCTTGCGACATCTGGCTGAGGTCGGTGTTCGGCGGTAAAAAGCGGCGGATGCGCTTGTTAGCGTTTTCGACGGCGCCTTTCTGCCAGGGCGCGCTTGGATCGCAGAACCAGCTCCGCGCGCCGATACCGTCTTCCAAAGCCCGGAATGCCGCGAACTCTGTGCCGCGATCAAACGTGAAGCTCTGTCGTGCGAAGGCGGGCAGGCGGGAGAATGCCCGCACGATCTTGTCCATGATCGGTCGCGAATGCCGGCTCGGGTTTTTGATGAGAACGGTATAGCGGCTCTTGCGCTCGACGAGGGACGTGACATTGGCATGGCCAAACGGTCGCTCGAAGATGATAAGGTCACCCTCCCAGTGCCCAAACCGCGATCTGTTTCCAATGAAATCAGGCCTTTGCGATATGCGATGGCTGGCCGGGAATGCTCCGTCGCGAGGCTTTCTTGACCGCAGTGGCCGACGTTTGCGGCGTGCTTCCGGCAGATAGTGATAGAGACCGAGCTGATAATCTTCCTTGCTGTAGATGAACCGGTAAATGGTCTCGGCGCAGACACGGACAAGGCTCAATTTCTCCGATACCAGACGCCCGGCGATCTGTTCGGGTGACCACCGGGCCTCCAATCGACGAATGACTTCGGCACGAAGATCTGGATAGCGTCGAAGCTTGCGCAGACGTCGCCGCCGCTCGCGCCTCAGTTCATCGGCGATCGTCCCAAACTACCCGGTGTACTCGGGCAGCTCGTTGTCATGGAAGGTGTTGCGGCGGATTTCTCGATAGATGGTCGACCTGTGGCGTCCCAGCCGCCGGGCCATTTCGTTGATCGTGACTTTCTGATCAACCAGACGGTGAAGGAGGCGGCGATCGGCGAGGGTCAATTGCGTATAGCAACCGGACATGTAAAAATCTCCAAAGTGAAGCCATTGAAAATATTGGCATGTCGCACTTGGAAATAGAATGTACCAGCGCGCATACAATAATCGCATAAGATAGATTATGGAACACTCCTTTTGATTCGGCTGGTGGCGCGCAGAACCGCCACCATCTCGTTTTTAGGGTTCACATATTGGCGTAGACCGGCCCTTCGCCGCCTTGTGGCGGCACCCAGTTGATGTTCTGGTTGGGGTCCTTGATGTCGCAGGTCTTACAGTGCACGCAGTTCTGCGCGTTGATGACGAAGACGTCCTGACCGTCCTTCTCCACCCACTCGTAAACCCCGGCCGGACAGTAACGTGTCGACGGGCCGGCATAGACATCATGCTCGCAGCGCTTCTGCAGATCCATGTCCCTGACATGAAGATGCACCGGCTGGTCTTCCTCATGGTTGGTGCCCGACAGGAACACCGATGACAGGCGGTCGAAGGTCAGAACACCATCCGGGCGCGGATAATCGATCTCTTTGTGTTTTGCCGCAGGCTCAAGGCTCTCAGCATCCGTCTTGCCGTGTTTCAGCGTGATGGGTGATGTGCCGAATATCTGGTTGATCCACATATCCAGAGCACCAAGCCCGACGCCGATTGCCGTGCCGAACCGCGACCACAGCGGCTTGACGTTGCGAACGCGCTTCAGATCCTTGCCGATATCGCTGGCGCGCCATTCGTTTTCGATCTCGATCACCTCGTCATTGGCGCGGCCGCTGGCAATCGCCTCGGCGATCTTGTCTGCCGCCAGCATGCCGGACAGAACCGCATTGTGGCTGCCCTTGATGCGCGGCACATTGACCAGACCGGCCGAACAGCCGATCAGCGCACCGCCCGGGAAGGTCAGTTTCGGCACGGACTGATACCCGCCTTCGGTGATGGCGCGGGCGCCATAGGACAAGCGCTTGCCGCCTTCGAAGGTTGGCGCAATCGCCGGATGCGTCTTGTAGCGCTGGAATTCCTCGAACGGAAACAGATAGGGGTTCTTGTAGTTCAGGTGCACCACGAAACCGACGGCCACCAGATTGTCCTCCAGATGATAGAGGAACGAGCCGCCACCGGTCTTCATGCCCAGCGGCCAGCCGAAGGAGTGCTGCACCAGACCCGGCTTGTGGTTCTCCGGCTTCACCTGCCAGAGTTCCTTCAGGCCAATGCCGAACTTCTGGACATCCGAGTCTTTCGACAGGTTGAACTTGGCAATCAGCTGCTTGGCCAGCGACCCGCGCACGCCTTCACCGATCAGCACGTACTTACCAAGCAGTTCCATGCCGCGTGTATAGTTCGGGCCGGGCTCGCCGTTTTTCTCGATGCCCATGTCGCCGGTGGCGACACCGATGACGGCACCCTCATCATTATAAAGCACTTCACTGGCGGCAAAGCCCGGATAGATCTCGACGCCAAGTGCTTCTGCGTGGCCCGCCAGCCAGCGGCAGACATTGCCGAGCGAGACGATATAATTGCCGTGATTGTTCATCAAGGGCGGCATGGCGAAGTTCGGCAGGCGGATCGAGCCGGCAGGGCCTAAAAACAGGAACTGGTCGTCCTTGACTTCAGTCTTGAAGGGATGGCCTTCTTCCTCACGCCAGCCGGGCAGCAGGCGATCGATACCGACAGGATCGACCACCGCACCCGACAGGATATGCGCGCCGACCTCGCCGCCCTTTTCCAGAACGACAACTGAAAGCTCAGGATTGATCTGCTTCAGCCGGATCGCCGCTGACAAACCCGCAGGACCGGCACCCACAATCACAACGTCGAATTCCATCGACTCGCGTTCAGGAAAGCGGACAGCTTGATCTGTCATGAGGCTGTGACCGCCTGTTCTAGCTTGGGCAAAATGTCAAACAAGTCCCCGACCAGGCCGTAGTCAGCAACCTGGAAGATCGGTGCTTCTTCGTCCTTGTTGATGGCCACGATGACCTTACTGTCCTTCATGCCGGCCAGGTGCTGGATGGCACCGGAAATGCCAGCGGCAATATAAAGCTGCGGTGCAACCACCTTGCCGGTCTGGCCAACCTGCCAGTCGTTTGGTGCGTAACCGGCGTCAACAGCCGCACGCGATGCACCAACGGCAGCGCCCAGCTTGTCAGCAACCGGCAGAAGAACTTCCTTGAACTTTTCCGACGAACCGAGTGCACGGCCACCGGAAATGATGATCTTGGCAGATGTCAGTTCAGGACGGTCAGACGATGCCAGCGCATCCGATACGAAGGACGAAACGCCCGGGTTGGCAGCAGCAGCAACCGCTTCAACGGCAGCAGAACCACCGGCAGCAGCCGCAGCGAACGAGGCCGTACGCACGGTGACGACCTTCTTGGCGTCAGTTGCCTGTACGGTCTGGATGGCGTTGCCAGCATAGATCGGACGCTTGAAGGTGTCAGCGGACACCACTTCGGTGATTTCCGAAACCTGTGCAGCGTCGAGCAGGGCTGCAACGCGTGGCGCAACATTCTTGGCCGATGCCGTCGCAGGTGCGATGATGACATCGTAGGAACCGCTCAGCGATACGATCAATGCAGCAAGCGGTTCTGCCAGCTGGTTTGCGTAGGATGCGTCATCAGCAAGAAGTACCTTGGCAACGCCGGAAAGCTTTGCTGCTTCATCGGCTGCAGCCTTGGCACCGGAACCAGCCACCAGCACATGCACGTCTCCGCCGATCTTGGCAGCTGCGGTCAGCGTCTTTGCTGTCTGGTCGGAAAGGGTTGCGTTGTCGTGTTCTGCCAGAAGAAGAATGGCCATAATAAAATCTCCCTTATCCGTCTCTTACAATACGCCGTCGGCCTTGAGTTTCGATACCAGCTCTGCGACCGAGCCAACCTTGACGCCAGCCTTGCGGCCAGCCGGTTCTTCGGTCTTCAAAACCTTGAGGCGCGGTGCAATATCAACACCGAGATCAGCCGGGGTCTTCTTGTCCAGCGGCTTCTTCTTGGCCTTCATGATGTTTGGCAGCGACGCGTAACGTGGCTCGTTCAAACGAAGGTCGGTGGTGACGATGGCAGGCAGTTTCAGGGAAACGGTCTGCAGACCGCCATCGACTTCGCGGGTGACCGCAACGGAACCGTCCGCGATCTCGACCTTGGAGGCAAAGGTGCCCTGACCCCAGCCGAGCAATGCTGCCAGCATCTGGCCGGTCTGGTTGCTGTCGTCATCGATTGCCTGCTTGCCGAGGATCACCAGATCCGGCGTTTCAGCGTCAACCACGCCCTTCAACAGCTTGGCAACCGCCAGCGGCTCAACCGTTTCATCGGTTTCAATCAAGATGGCGCGGTCAGCACCCATGGCGAGCGCCGTACGCAACGTTTCTTCCGCCTTGGCCGGACCAATCGACACAACGACCACTTCTTCGGCCTTGCCAGCTTCCTTCAGGCGAAGAGCCTCTTCGACGGAGATTTCGTCAAACGGGTTCATCGACATTTTAACGTTGGCAAGTTCAACGCCCGTGCCATCGGATTTCACGCGAATTTTCACGTTGTAGTCGACAACTCGTTTAACTGCGACCAATACTTTCATAGTGGGTTCTCCTCAGGCCAGCGTGTAGGCGGTCTTCACCGTTGTGTAGAACTCGGCGGCGTGACGGCCTTGCTCGCGGGGACCAAAAGACGATCCCTTGCGACCGCCGAACGGAACATGGAAGTCTACGCCAGCTGTCGGCAAATTCACCATGACCATGCCTGCTTCCGCATTTCGCTTGAAATGCATCGCATGCTTAAGGCTCTTGGTCGCGATGCCCGAGGACAGTCCGAAGGACGTGTCGTTAGCTACTGCGAGTGCTTCCTCGTAATCCTTGACGCGGATAACTGCGGCCACAGGCCCAAAGATTTCTTCGCGCGAGATGCGCATCTCATTCGTCGCTTCTGTGAAAAGGGCTGGTGATAGGTAGAAGCCAGGCGTTTCTCGTTTCAGTAGCTCGCCACCGAAAGCAAGCTTCGCCCCTTCTGCCTTGCCGATCTCGATGTAATCAGTGTCTTGTTTAAGCTGGTTCTCATCGACAACAGGGCCGATATGAGTTCCTGTATTCAGCGCATCACCCACAACCACCCTCTTCAGTCGCTCGCAGACGGCCGCGACAAAGCGATCATGGATGCCTTCCGTCACGATGATGCGAGACGAGGCTGTGCACCGCTGACCGGTGGAAAAGAACGCCGAATTGACGGTAGCCTCCACCGCAACATCGAGATCTGCATCGTCGAGCACAACGAAGGGATTCTTCCCGCCCATCTCAAGCTGAAACTTTCGGTTATGCTCAATAGAAGCGAGCGCCACACGCTTACCCGTCGCGGTAGACCCGGTAAAACTCAATGCATCCACATCTGAGCTGTCGAGCATGGCCTGCCCCACCACTGACCCACGCCCCATAACAAGGTTCAAAACGCCTTCAGGCAACCCGGCCCGCACCAGAATGTCGACTATGGCCCAAGAGCAGCCTGGTACGAGGTCGGCTGGTTTCAAGACAACGGTGTTGCCGTAGCAGAGCGCCGGAGCAATTTTCCATGCAGGGATTGCGATCGGAAAGTTCCAGGGCGTGATTATTCCGACGACCCCAATCGGCTCGCGCGTGACTTCCACTCCGACGCCCGGGCGCACCGAGGGAAGCACCTCCCCCGCAAGCCGCAAGCATTCACCCGCGAAGAAATCAATTATCTGGCTGGCCCGCACTGTTTCGCCGATTCCTTCCGCCAGGGTCTTGCCTTCCTCGCGCGAAAGCAGGCGGCCGAGCTCGTCCTTTCGCGAGAGGATCTCATCTGATGTCTTTCGAAGGATCGCGTGGCGCTCGAGAATGCCAGAACGAGACCATGCCGGAAAGGCAGCCTTCGCCGCAGCTATAGCATCCCGGGTGTCCTCGGCGGAGCCGCGAGCAAACTCGCCAACTACGTCATTGATATCGGATGGGTTCACGTTTTTGGACGCTTCGTTGCCGACCCATGCGCCACCGACTAAGTTCTGGAAAAAAGTCACGATCTTCTCCGATATGACTGAAAGTTAAGACGCTGTGGAAGAGCGCTTCGTCCACCGTTCGATAGCCAATCCGACAATACCCTTGCGAAACAGAAGCACGCAGGCGACGAAGATGGCACCTTGGGTGATCGTCACCCAGCTTCCAAAGTCGGCTAAATAATTTTGAAGTGCGACAATAAGAGCCGCTCCGACCAGTGGTCCAAAGAATGTCGCGACCCCGCCTATCAGCGTCATGAGCACCACCTCGCCGGACATAGTCCAGAAAACATCGGTCAAAGAAGCCAACTGGAAGACGATCGCCTTCATTCCCCCCGCCAAGCCGGACAGAACTGCCGAAAGGACGAACAGAGTTAGCTTATGCTTCTGCACCTCGTACCCCATCGAGATCGCGCGTGCCTCGTTTTCACGGACTGCATGCAGCACTCGTCCAAACGGCGAATTCACGATCCTATGGATGACGAGTAGAGAACCGAAAAATATCGTTGCTACCAGGGCGTACATCGATGCGTCACTGCTTAGATCAACGATGCCGAAGAGCGCTCCGCGGGGTATAGCCTGGATACCGTCTTCTCCTCCGGTGAACGGAGCCTGTAGAGCGACAAAGTAAACCATTTGCGCTAGGGCGAGGGTAACCATCGCGAAGTAGATGCCCTGTCGGCGGATAGCCAAGCTACCAAAGACTAGGCCCAGCCCCCCCGCCGCTATTGCGCCGATGAGGATTGAAACTTCGGGAGACATCCCCCAAACCTTTGCAGAATATGCGGTGATATAGCTCGCCGATCCGAAAAAGGCGGCATGGCCGAAGGACAAGAGTCCTCCGTAGCCGAGGAGAAGGTTAAATGCCGCTGCGAACAATGCGAAGCATAGGATCTTCATCGCGAATATTGGATATACGACAAGCGGTGCCATGAAGAGCAGAACGAGTAGTATTCCAAACTTGATAAGCGTGGATGAGCTCGTTTGAAGCCAATTTTTAGAGCCTGCATTTTCCTGTGAAATGATGTTCATAGCCATCTCAAACGCTCCTGCCAAACAAACCTGATGGTTTGATCATCAGGACAATAGCCATGATCACAAAGATCACCGTAGATGCAGCTTCGGGATAGAAAACCTTGGTAAGACCTTCGATAATTCCCAGGCTCAAGCCAGTAATAATCGCGCCGAAAATCGACCCCATTCCACCGATAACCACCACCGCGAATACAACGATAATCAGGTTCGCGCCCATGTTGGGATTTACGGCATATACAGGTGCGGCCAACACACCTGCGAAAGCAGCCAACGCCACTCCAAGACCGTAGGTGAGCGTTATGATCAACGGTACATTGATACCGAACGCCTGCACGAGCTCCGGGTTTTCAGTAGCCGCGCGAAGGAACGACCCAAGTCTGGTCTTCTCGATCACGAGCCACGTCGCGATACATACCAACAATGAGGCGACAACTATCCAACCGCGGTAGTACGGCAGGTATATAAAACCGAGATTTACGCCCCCACTCAACATTGTGGGAACTTGATATGACAAGCCCGACACGCCGTATGCGTTTCTGAACAGGCCCTCTATTATCAATGCGAGACCAAACGTGAGGAGGAGACCGTAAAGGTGATCCAGTTTGTAAAGTCTTGAGAGCAACAACCGCTCAATAATCATGCCCAGAACAGCTACGATCAACGGCGCTATGATCAGGGACGGCCAGTAGCCAATCCCAAGATAATTCAACAACAGCCACGCCATGAACGCACCCATCATGTATTGTGCGCCATGGGCAAAGTTGATGATGTTTAGCAATCCAAATATGATTGCCAAACCAAGGCTCAAAGTCGCGTAGAAGGCCCCGTTAATCAGACCAAGTAACAGTTGCCCGAACAGAGCCGCTGTCGGCACACCAAGTATTGTTAACATCGTCGCATCCAATCGAAACGAACGGACCAGGTACCGCGCGAAAGCAAGAGACCTGGTCGCGCTCTGATTACTTGATCAAGTTGCAGCCGCCAGCCTCGATAGGACGGAAGGCCTCTTTTGCCGGAATAGTTGCAAGCAACTTGTAGTAATCCCAAGGACCCTTAGATTCCTCAGGCTTTTTCACCTGGAACAGGTACATATCTTGCACACGCCGACCGTCTTCGCGGATTTTTCCTTTTCCGAGCACGACATCGTCCGTCGGCGTTTCCTTCATGAATTTGACAACGTCAGCGGTCGTCTTCGAGTTCAGCGCGGAGACTGACTTTAGATAATGTGTCACCGCTGAATACACGCCAGCATGCGCCATGGTTGGCATCGTTCCACCAAAACGGTCGGCAAACCGTTTCGACCACTCGCGAGTTGAATCATTTTGATCCCAATAAAACGCTTCTGTTAGTACCAAGCCTTGCGCAGTTTGCAGGCCGAGCGCGTGAACATCGCTGATGAACACAAGTAGACCTGCCAAGGTTTGGCCTCCCTGCGTAATACCAAATTCTGATGCTTGCTTGATTGCATTAATTGTATCGCCGCCTGCATTAGCCAGGCCAATAACTTTCGCGCCAGACGATTGCGCTTGGAGCAAATAAGACGAGAAATCTTGTCCTGGGAAAGGATGACGCACCTGACCGAGAACCTTACCACCAGCTTCCTTCACGGAAGCAGCAGTATCTCGTTCCAGGGAATGGCCAAATGCGTAGTCAGCTGTAACGAAATACCAGCTGTCATAGCCTTGCTTGACAAGTGCACTACCTGTTCCATGACCTAGTGCCCAAGTGTCATAAGTCCAATGGATGGTATTCGCGTTACATTTGCTTCCGGTGAGGTCGGACGACCCGCCCGCGGAGACTATTACGAGTTTGTCTTTTTGTTTTCCCAACTCACTGACGGCCAATGCCGCAGACGAAGCTGGCAGATCGATAATCATGTCTACGCCGCTCTGGTCAAACCATTGGCGGGCGATGTTTGAAGCGATGTCAGGTTTATTTTGATGGTCAGCAGAGACGATATCGATCTTCAGGCTTTTGTTCTGCGATGTAAAATCTTCGACAGCCATCGTCGCTGCAATAACTGATCCTTCTCCCGATAAGTCAGCGTAGGTGCCCGACCTATCATTCAGAACACCGATTTTCACGTTAATAGCATCATCCGCACTGGCCGTTCCGGCTGACAACGCCGCGATAAAAGCCGCGACAACTTTGATTCCTACTTTCATTCTCCTCACTCCCATTTTCCGAGTTTAAACTCCCAAGTAAGCCTCTAGCTTTTTGATGCTTTGTTGACTCTCGACCTCCCCCAACTCATCGATCACTCTCCCTTGCTCGACTATCAAATGTCGGTCGGCCACTGATGCTGCAGCATGAAAGTTCTGCTCCACTAGAATAATGGTGAAGCCGAGCGCTTTGAGGCGAGCAATTGTCCGGCAGATGCTTTGCACGATCACCGGTGCAAGGCCTTCAGTTGGTTCGTCGAGAAGGAGGATTTTTGCGCCCGTGCGCAGAATCCGCCCTATAGCCAGCATCTGCTGTTCGCCGCCCGAAAGCTTAGTGCCCGGGCTGTGGATCCGCTCTCTTAGATTCGGGAACAGATCGAAAATTTCACCGACTTCTAAACCACCTGACGCCACTTTAGGTGGCAACATAAGGTTCTCTTCGACATTCAAACTTGCAAAAATGCCCCGCGTTTCCGGGCAAATGGCAATCCCCTTCCGGGCGACATGTCTCGAACTCAGATGGATTAGCTCGTCCGCTTTGAGTTTGATCGACCCTGTCCGACGGGCAAGCATTCCCATGATTGCGCGGAGCGTGGTTGTCTTGCCTGCGCCATTGCGCCCAAGCAGGGTAATAACCTCGCCTTCGCATACATCAAATGTAATGCCATGGAGCACATGACTTTCACCATACCAGCCTTGCAGATCCTTCACGCTCAAGAGAGGCGTCGCGGCAACTGTGTCATTTATCCTGGAAACAGAGTTCTTATCCATGGCTAGCTCCGAGATAGGCTTCTAGGACACGTGGATCTGAAGAGACGCTTGCATAGTTCCCTTCGGCGAGCACCTTTCCGCGGGCGAGCACCGTGATCTTGTCTGACAGCGTTGAGACGACTTTTAGGTTGTGCTCGACCATTAGTACCGTCCGGCCTACCGCAACACGCCGGATCAGCTCAACGATGCGGTCGATGTCTTCGACCGCCATCCCGGCCATTGGCTCGTCAAGCAACATTAGCTTTGGGTCAAGCGCCAAGGTAGTGGCAATCTCAAGCGCTCTCTTTCTCCCGTAAGAGAGTTCGCCTGCTGGCGTCGAGGCAAAGCGTTCGAGGCCTACCTCTTCAGCAAGTGCCATGGCTCGTGGAACGAGCGATCTCAGAACAGCATCGCTGCGCCAAAAGTCCAGCGACTGCCCACGACCTCGCTGGAGAGCTACGACAATGTTCTCGGTAACTGTCATTGTAGGAAAAACTGCTGAGATTTGGAATGATCTAATCATTCCAAGTCTCGCGATCGCAGACGGAGACTTCGATGTCACGTCTTCACCGTCGAATACAATCGTTCCTTCGGTTGGGGTCAGAAACTTGGTCAGAAGGTTGAAGCAAGTAGTCTTGCCCGCACCATTCGGGCCAATCAACGCATGAATACTGCCACGCTTAATAGCAATATTTACGGAGTCAACTGCGTGAAATCCGCGGAATTCCATCCGGAGATTTTCGGCTCTTAAGATTGCATCGTCAGCCATAACGGAGAGCCTCACAACGCACTGTTGATGCGGCCAGTGAGCACTCCGAGGCATTCTAACAAGAAGTAGTCGCCCCAAATAAGTTCGCTGTTGACTGCTTTGTCATTCTTTGGATCGAAACAGCCGTCTGCTAGAATGCCGTCGTCGGTGAGGTGTCGTTCGACCAAAGCTTCGAGGCTGCGTCGCGCCGTGGCAGAATATTGAGATGCTTTGCTGGGATCGGGATGAAGCGCAGAAAGCTTCAAGAGAGCAGCAGAGGCGATCGCAGTTCCAGACGTGTCTTTTTTTGTATCCGACGTCACCGGAGCGTCAAAGTCCCAATAGGCAACCCCATCGTCAGGCAGGTGCTCGACCCACCAGTCAGCGACCTTAGTTGCGAGCTCCAACAGTTGACGTTCCTTCGGCTCAATCTGTGCGCTTAGGGCGTACCCGAGCATCGCCCAAGCTTGAGCTCTCGTCCAAATAGAGGTGTCTGAATATCCTTTATGGGTGTAACGTCTTGACAGCACGCCAGTGCCCCGATCGAAGGAAGCAGACTGCACCACACCGCCATCGGGCCGAATGAAGAATTCGCCACTCTTGTAAGCGTGGTTAAGTGCGATCTGCCTCATCTCCGGATCGCCAAGATGCCGCGCTACCCATAGCATAAGCGGCGTTGCGGGAAGCCCATCGATATTGGCCTCGCCATTTCCTACGGCATGCGCTTCTTCTGCTTCGCTACCGAGTGGGATAATACCAGCGTTGCCGTCGTACTGCTGCAAAAGTGACGCTGATGCCAGAGCCGCAAATCGTTCCGCCAACGGCTCCCGATGAAGAAGGGCACCAACAACCGCACCATAGTAAAACAAAAATCCCCGGAAAACTGTTTGGCTTTCGATTCTAGTTTCGAGCTTCGCCAGCCAGCGCTTAGCTTCATCTGAATACGACTTTTGCTGGGTCAAAGCACCCGCCAACCAGAGCTCGCCGATCCAGAACCCCCCGGTCCAAAACCCTTCAGGTGTTGTTGTCCAAACACCTGTCGTCGGATCCGCGAAATGAGGAAACCCGTCCAATCGCATTTCAATCGTTGCGTCGATACGCGAAATCATCCGCTGCATCGCGGGTTGCCAAATCTTGATGTCCTGCTTACCAACCATATCCGCCATGTCATCCTCCTCAATCTATCCGGATAGTATCTTTTCCGCGCAGCCTAAAGCGTCCTGTCAGTAATGAACTGCTCCGGAGCTACGAAACTCTTCGACCGTCTCTGCTGGAAACCCCAGTTCCCGAAGCACATCTTGAGTGTCTTCACCAAGATGTCGTGGCACCGTAGCAATCCTCAAAGGCGTCCGTGACAGGTTGAGTGGATTGCCCACTAGCCTCACGCTGCCGTAGCCAGGAACGTCCACATCCCAAAGCATCTCGTTCTGTTTTACCTGTTCGGAATCTATAGCTTCCTCAAGCGTATTCACCGGTGAGCAAAGCACGTCTTCCTTAGAGAGGCGGGAAACGCATTCAGCGGTAGCCATATTATTGACAATCGGTGCGAGCAGTGAGCCAATTTCCTGTAATCCAGCGACCTGCAGCGCGTGCGTGGAGAACTGCTCCTTTTTGCTCAAGTCCTCAATGTCAAACGCACGGCACATTCCCTGAAGCGGATTATCTCGAAATAGCGTCAAGATAAGAACCCATCCGTCAGAGGTGGGTAGGAGAATCGATTGCTTGGACCAACTCGTCCTCTTTCCATGCATTGAAAGCGTCGCTGCCTCGAGAATCTGAGCCGATACCGCGGTGGCCAACAGGGATGTGGAGACCTTTTGCCCCTTTCCCGAACGCTCGCGCTCAACTATTGCAGCAAGTATCCCCTGAGTGAGAGTCAAAGCTGTCAGGTAATCGATATATGGCGAATTCGCCAAGTTCGGCTTTTGATCATCCGAGAGACCACTTCGAGCAAGGCCACTATAAGCTTGGGCAAGCATATCCTGCCCAGGCATGTGTGCCATCGGACCAACATCACCAAATGCGTAGCCGACCGCATAGACAATGCGGGGATTCAGTTTCTCAAGCTCTTCGTAACCGAAGCCCAAACGCTCCATGACACCTGGGCGAAAATTGTGGAGTACAACATCTGCGGACTCGACCATTTTCATGAGGATGTCTTTTCCGGCAGCCGTTTTCAAATCGAGGGAGACGCTCTCTTTGTTCCTCCCGAGAGCTGCATAATAGGCGCTCATGCCACCCTGCTCCAATGCGATCGGATCAAGGGTTCTAAGTATCTCGCCCGGAGGCAGCCGCTCGACCTTGATAACCCTGGCACCAAGGTCGCTTAGCATCTGCCCAGCGAGAGGGACCTGCATTACCATGCCAAGCTCCAGGACCGTGATACCGTTCAATGCACCGGGCACTACAGGCATTTCATTTACACCCCTAAAATTCATAGCGTCATCTATTCAAAAATACTATCCGTATGGTATGTGTAAGTCAATAGTCTGTGTTTGCCGTGTCGCGCAACCTGATGTGTAATGCTAGAAAGCTTTCTTACTGGGAGGATGAGATATGGCACCGAACTTTTCCAAACTACCGCTCGGTGATTTCGAGAATTGGACGACCCCTCATGTGGCCCGTCTTCACGAAAGCCGGGTGCCTCACAAGACGTTCATTACGGAATTGAATGGTCACACCGAAACCTATGGAGAGTTTATCGGGAAGGCTCGTTCTCTTGCCAGTTTTCTCGCGAAAATTGGCGTGAGAAAAGGTGACCATGTTGCGATTTTCTGTAAGAGCACAATAGCGGCACTTCATGGCTGGTTGGCTGCTAATCTACTCGGTGCAGTCGACGCAAGCATCAACTCGAACCTGCTCGGAGATCCGTTAAAGCATGTTCTAAGCACAGCTCGACCACGAGTGATCCTCACTGAGCAGGAGTGCCTGCGAGATTTGCAAAATGCATACGGCGGATTGGACGGGCTTCCAGTGATTCTGGTCGACGGCGCCCTACCAGCACCTGACCCTTCGATAGACTTCATTTTTTACAGCTATAAAGACGCTCTCGATGAGGCACCTCTGGATTGGGACAAAGTACATGTCACGCCACTAGATCCGTGTGCAGTCATGTTCACGTCAGGCACGACTGGCCCATCCAAAGCCGTTCTAATGCCCTATGGCCAAGTTTGCATGCTCGCACAGCAGGTCATTCTCAATACGCGTCTCTGCGCTGAAGACGTGTTCTTGTGCGTTCATCCGTTGAACCACATCGCCGGGAAGTTCATGGGTGTTTTCGCAAGTTTCGTGGCTGGCGCGAGTATCGTGCTCGACAAGCGCTTTGAAGCAGCTACGTGGCTTGAAACTGTTCGCGAATTTGACGTTACGATCAGCATCGCTCACGGTCCAATGATTGAAATGATAAACCAAAGGCCGAGAACGCCATTCGACGACGGCCACTCTTTGAAGAGATTGATGTGTTGTCCGATCCCGAAATCTCTAGGATCAGCTTTCGAGGAGCGTTTCGGTCTCAAAGGGATAGAAATGTGGGGAATGACAGAGATCACGTGTCCATGCTGGACCTCGCTTGATGGCACTCGTGAAACCGGCTCATGCGGTGTCGCGATGACTGAATGGTTCGACGTCGAGATCACCGATCCAGATACCGGCAAATTTTTGCCCAACGGGAAAGTGGGCGAACTGGTCGTTAGACCAAAGCACCCCGGAACCATGATGCTGCAATATTTGAACGATGCCGAAGCAACGGTGAAAGTTTGGCGTGATCTTTGGTTTCACACGGGAGACGCCGCATGGCGAGATGAACGCGGGAACTTCTTCATTGTCGACCGCCTCCACGATAGAATCCGCCGGCGTTCCGAGAATATCTCCTCTTTCGACATTGAACAGGCAGCTCTCTCGCATCCAGGCATCCGTGAGGCAGCAGCAGTGGGCGTGCCGTCAGGCATGGAAAGTGATGACGATATAAAGTTATGCATCGTCGCAGACGCAGGCGAAACACCTGAAAATGTTTTGCGCTACCTCGCGGACCGTCTGCCGCACTTTATGATGCCACGGTACATCGAAATGCGTGAGAGCCTGCCGAGGACTTCTACAAACAAAGTAAGAAAGCGCGAACTACGCGAATCTGGTATCTCTGAAGAGACATGGGATCGACATGCGTCCGGGATACGACTGAAAGATCTTTATAGGTCCGCTCAACCCAAATAGAGTTCGGATTACGAGATAAATTGCCGTTGTTCACTGGGCTCCGACGGACGGTCGGAGCTCGAGATATCAGATATCATTTGTCGGGGCTACGAACGAGAATACCATTTAAGAACGTACTCCAGACAGTCGCGACAAATCTACGACCATCTATACCGCCTCCCCGACGATGCCATTCCAGCATCATCCCATCGTGAGTGGCAACAACTAAAGTAGCGAATTCCTTGGTAGGCAAAGTCGAAGACAGTTCGCCCGCCTTTTTGCCATCCTCGACAACTTCCTCGAGCAGGTCATATATCCGCTGATATATTTCTCTAACACGGCGATCCGCCAGATCAGTACCATCGCGGCTTTCGATTGACATTTTTATCAGACAGAGAAGCTCATCAGGCCGATCGATCCCTTGCTTCGATGCGTATTTGAAGAATGCCGCGATTTTTTCAGGAGCAGGACACTTCAGACCCTTCACGTGTTCTATAAGCGTATCGACTATATGGGATTCTGCGATGTCCAAGAGATGAAGAAGGATGTTTTCCTTGCTCTCGAAATAGAAAAACACCGCGCCTTTCGTAAAGCCCGCTGTCGATGCAATTTCCTGGAGGGTACAGGCGTGATAACCTTTAGTTACGATGAGCCCGAAAGCGGCTCGCGTAAGTCGCTGAATGCTTTCTTCGCGGAGCAGTGCTTTCTTATTGATTTTGGCTTTCGCCGCTCGATGAGCCACCATTGTTCGAATTGTCTACCTTCCGTGAGTCGTTTTGAGGTGGCAACCTAACACATATTTTGATGCCACCCCATTTGCTTCACATCGGTGGCCAACTTAATCCCGTGATCAAGAGGTCTTTTGGGATAGCCCCATCGACGATTTCATCTGCTAGCCCTGCCCGTGACAGCACAGCTCGCGAACGATCCGTATTATCCTCGACCGGCACTGGCTCAACCGAATGCGCCATCAATGGGGCTTCAACCGCAACGCCAGGCTTTGCGTAGGGATGGCGGTGCGCGTTGTGGGGATAGTTAAGCGCCTCATCGGGTGCCAGAACAGGCGACACGCAAGCATCCTTTCCACGGAAATGAGATACCCACTCATCACGGCTTCGCAGCATAAACGCGGTAGTGAACCTTTGGGTCATGGAGGCCCAAGAGCGTCGATCAAGGTGTTGCGGTGCTTCATCCTCAAAACCAAGGGCATTCCAAAGATTGAAAAAGAACCTATCCTCCAACGCCCCTACTGCAATGAACTTTCCATCAGAGCAGGCGTAACATCTATAGAATGGTGCGCTTCCGGTAAGAAGCCCATCCCCCCTTGCCGGAAGGACTGGTTGTCCCCAATCAGAGAAATGCATCGTCATTAGTGACAGGCAGCCATCCACCATCGCTGCGTCGATATACTGCCCTTTCCCGGATGTGCCTCTCTCGTTTAGTGCCGCAAGGATGCCTATGACTGCGAAAAGGCTCCCTCCCGCAAAATCCGCTAGGAGATTGAGTGGAAGCATCGGAGCTTCATTCAAAGGACCAAATGCGCCTAGTGCTCCAGAGAGAGCCAAGTAATTGATATCGTGTCCAGCCTCCTGTGAAAGCGGTCCACTTTGCCCGTATCCGGTAAGCGAGCAGTAGATTAGGCCGGGATTGAGTTCGGCCAGCGCTGCGTACCCGATACCCAATCTAGCGGCAACTCCTGGACGATAACCCTCAACGAGCACGTCTGCATCCTGCACAAGCGTGCGGAAGGCTATTTTCCCGTCTTCGGACTTTAGGTCAAGATTTATGAACGTCTTGCCACGCGCTAGTGCGCCAATGGGAAGACTTCCACTTCCGCCCCCCACAACGATGATTTCTGCCCCCATATCGGCTAGCAACATAGTACAATATGGACCAGGAGCTAGACGAGACAGATCGAGAACTTTGACGCCGCTTAACGGGCCTTTACGGGGCACGACATCGCTCATTGCCCACTCCCCATGCAAGTCCGGAAAAGAGCGGCGTAGTCTTCAGCACTTACGGGCCGAGCGTTCGTTGCCGTGCTGTGATCGGCCATCGCGCGATCAACCATCAAAGGCAAACTGTCCGCTTGGACGCCCATTTCACCTAGAGTGGAGGGCAGACCGAGGCTTTGTGACAAACGCTCGATCGCCTCTGCGACATCTGCCCCATCTGCGAGACCCATCGCGATTCTGAGCCGTCCATATTTCTCTTCAGCATAGGGCTCATTGAACCTAAGCACGGACGGTAAGATCACGGCATTGAGGGTGCCATGATGAAGCCTTAAGGGTTTCAACCCCCCAAGTGCATGGGACATTCCGTGCACTGCTCCAAGCCCTTTTTGGAAAGTCAATCCACCCTCGAGTGAGGCCATCATCATTTCTCGGCGAGCTTCTCGGTCGCCGCCGTCCTTAACGGCCCTCTCCAAGTATCGAACTGCCCTTGCAAGCCCGTCGAGCGCGATAGCTTCCGCCGGAGCGTTCTCTCTCGGGCTCAAGAAAGTTTCGATGCAATGTGTAACCGCGTCCATGCCTGTGGCCGCTGTGAGGTAGGCCGGCAGGCCAAGCGTCAGGTCAGGGTCACATATCGCCACTTCCGGGATCATGTAAGGAGAAATGAACCCGAGCTTGCGTCCGTCATTAAGTGTGATCAGCGCAGCTCGCCCGACTTCACTACCCGTCCCCGATGTTGTCGGCACAGCCACAACAGGCGGTTTGTCTCTCGTAATCTTTCCGATCCCGCCGAGGATCGCTGCGTACTGCTCCAATGCACCATGATGCGTGGCGAGAAGAGAAACAGCTTTCGCGAGGTCAAGAGAGGAACCGCCGCCGACTGCAATGATCGAGTCGCATCCTTCAGATAGAAACTGATCCCTTGCTTTCAGAACAGCGTTTTCATCCGGATTTTCAGGCGTTCCATCATAGAGTGGCGTATTTGCACTTAGGCCGGCAGCGACTTTGATTTTCTCAATTAAGCCTGCCTTCACTATCCCCACATCGGTAACAATGAGTGGGCGCGATACGCCGAGCAACGACAACTCCTCGCTGATGAGGGACGATGCTCCAAAATCGAATTGGATACGGGTCAGATAATTAATCAGGCTCATGCTTGGTTCCTCAAGACATCATAAACATGCTTGGCGATGATCAGTTGCTGGATCTCATTGGCTCCTTCGTAGATCTGCGTTATTTTTGCGTCGCGCATCATTCGCTCGACCGGGAAGTCAGTTAGGTAGCCCGCCCCCCCATGGAGTTGGACTGCGTCGGTGGTGACCCGCATCGCGGCATTCGAGCAGAAAAGCTTCGCCATGGAAGCCAGCGCTCTTGCCTCCGGCTGATCGCGATCGATGGCATCAGCGGCGCGATAAAGCAAAGAGCGCCCCGCTTCTATTTCGGTTGCCATGTCAGCGATTTTCCCGCGTACGAGCTGCAATCTCGATAGTGTCTCTCCGAATTGCTCACGCTCCGACGTATAGCGGACAGCCTGCTCGAGCGCGCCTTGGGCAATCCCGAGCGCCTGAGCACCGATCAGGACCCGCGTCCAGGTCAGCGAATCGGTGATGTAGCGGTAGCCCTGCGACGGATCACCGATTGCGCGATGTTCAGGGATTTTGCAGTTATCAAAAATTACGTCAGCGGTCGGGCTGCCCTTAATGCCCATCTTGCTTTCGCGGCTTCCAAAGGAGACGCCCTCATCATCCTTGTGAACTGCGAATAGACCAAGCTGCTTCTCGCCGCTCCGCGCAAGGACAGTGTACCAATCCGAACGAGTAGCGTTGGTGATGTAGCGCTTTTGTCCATTCAGCACCCACCCACCATCAACCTTCACTGCGGCCGTCTTGAGCGCAAAAAGGTTAGAGCCACCCGCAGGCTCCGTGAGGCAAATCGAGCCGACCACGTCACCGTCCATAGCCGGTGCGATTACCTCTTTGCGAAGCTCCTCGGATCCATGACGGCTAACCGGGACCAAACCCGCCCAGATTACCATCAAGGTGAGCGATGAAGTTGCGCACACTCGAGCCAGCTCTTCCAGTACCAAAGCCTGCGATAAAACATCACCGCCTTGACCACCGTCGCTCTCGGGAAAAGCAAGCGATACGAGCCCCAACTCCTTAAAAGCAATCAGGCTTTCTTCTGGGAAACGAGCCTCCCTATCATAGGCGGCGGCATGTAATTGTATTTTATTATTTGCGAACCGTCGCAGTACGGCGCGGAATTCTTCAAGGCTCTCAGCGTCCATGGTTTTCCTCCAACTCAATAAGCTCACTTTACATACTGCCTGGATAGTATGCAAACAGATTCTTGACCATGGAGCATTCATGATGTGAACGACAGTCCCGGACGCTGGCCTGTCATCGCGCAATCCCAGGCACGATAGGCAGTGGAAGCGATGCGAGGCGGATATAGGCGTGCTGCTAAAGGCGAACTCAGGATTTCGCGTGCACTAGGCGGGTAGCATCTCTCGCTTCGATAGACGATGTCTTGAGCCCTCGAAACCTCATCAGTGGAGCAACCGATGTGGTACCAGTGGCGTCGGATCGGAACAGTCGGGTTTTGACCCTTTCGCACTGACGCGCGTTGATGATCGGCTCGACGATGAAAATTAACGGACAACGGCACGGAAGCGCACATTGCTGACGTGCGGATTTCGGCCGATCAAAGCAGTCTTTGTCCAGATTTCTTGCGTTGGCTCATATGATTAAAATCGGCGAGGCTGCAAGCAACCTCGCCGTATCTGGCCCTTGACTTGCGCGTTCTATTTACGCGTAAAATTCGGGTGCCTTCTTGAAATTCGCCCAGGCGTCAGGGTCATGGCCGGTAACGACCGTCGCATCATGCTTTTCGGCATAGGTGCGGAGCTTCTGAACAGAGCGGACCGTGTCAACGGTCGAGGCAAGAAAGCCAGGCAAAGCCTTCTCTTCCCAGTGGTCCAGTGTGTAGGCAGCATCGATCGTCAGGAGAAGCGGTTTGCTGTTTGGCAGGCGCACCAGGAAGGACTGGTGGCCGGGTGCATGACCGGGCGTGAAGATCGTGGTGAGCGTGCCGTCGCCATAGACGTCGTAATAAGTCGTCCTGCGTACCGTTGAGGAACTGCCACTTCAGGCCCGGCTTGTCGAAGTCCTTGCGGATGTAACCGCCGCCAGCAAACCAGTCCGGTGTGAAGGCATATTCGTATTCGGAGCGCTGCACGATGTGGGTCGCATTGGGGAACGACCGATCGCGCCGGTATGATCGAGATGCAGGTGGGACTGCACGACATATTTCACATCGGCCGGATCGAAACCGAGCGCCTTGATCTGGTCAACGCAGCCCATGTTCTTATCCAGAACCGGCCAATAGACATCGCAGATACCGCCCCAGTGACCGCGCGGGTCGGTCGCGACTTCGATCGCATTGCCACCGTCGATGACGGTGTGCCCATCGGGATGGGTAATCAGGAAAAATGGGACTGGAATCTCATAGTCCGCACCATTGCCCTGGTTCATCTTGATGTTGTGTACCTTGCATTTCAGGGTACCTGACTGAAGCATATAAAGTCTGATATCGGTCACTCGTTTTCCTCCCTTGGGACTGAAGATGTTGGTGTAAGAAATGGATCAGAAAGCTTCGCGATAGAGCGCGAGTGCATCCTCTTCGCGGACTTCGACCGGATTGTTAATCAGCAGGCGGCTCTGCTTCATGGCGTCGGAAGCAAGCATTGCCAGGGTGTTGTCCGTCACGCCGACATCACGAAGGCGCCGCGGCGCACCGCTTTCATCCATCAGTTTTTCCATATGCCGGACAAAGGCGTCCGAACGCATCGCCGTATCACCCTCGCCCGGCACGCCGAGCACATCGGCAAGCTCGGCATAAAGCGACGCCGCAGCCTTGGCGTTGAAACGCAGCACTGGTCCCAGCATCAGGGCGTTGGAAAGGCCATGCGGTACGTGGTAGTGGCCACCCAGCGGATAAGCGAGCGCGTGAACGGCAGCCACCGGCGAATTGGCGAAAGCCTGACCTGCCAATGTTGCCCCCAACAGCATGCCTTCACGGGCTTTGCGATCGGTCCCATCCTTGCAGGCGGCGATCAGGTTTGCGCCAAGCAGGCGTAACGCCTCACGCGCCAGAGCATCTGATAGCGGGTTCTTTTTGTGTTTGCTGGTGTAAGCCTCAATCGCGTGCACCATGGCGTCGATACCGGTAGCCGCGGTATGAACCTGCGGCAGACCCACAGTCAGTTCCGCATCGAGAAGAACGAAATCGGCGTAAAGCTGCGGAGAAACGACACCCATCTTGGTGGTTTCACCTGTGGTGATGATCGAGATGTTGGTCACTTCCGAACCGGTTCCAGCCGTGGTCGGCACCAACACCAGCGGCAGACGCGATCCCTTGACGTTGCCGATGCCGTACATGTCTGCAAGCGTCTGGTCGGACACCAGAAGAACCGCTACCAGCTTGGCGATATCGAGCGAGGAGCCCCCGCCAAGACCGATGACGATATCGACCCCGATCTGCCTTGCGGACTCGACGCAGTCGGCAACGATGTGCTCTGGCGGATCAGCAACGACCTTGTCGAAGATCGTGACGCTGAAGCCGCTAGCGGTCAGAGCGTCGGCAATCGGTTTGATGAGGCCAGCCTTGATGAGACCTGCATCGGTAATGAGAAGTGCCTTGCGCGCCTGGAACCTGCCGGAAAGAATCTCTCCGAGGCGCTGAGCACCCCCCCACGCAACCTGCATGGAGGGAACGGTGCGGAATTCGAAAGGGTTGATGGTCATTTGATCCTCCCAGCGTGATCTCAGCCGATTGCCGAGCACAGGTATTTGATTTCAAGATATTCATCGATGCCGTAGTGCGAGCCTTCGCGGCCCAGCCCGGACTGCTTTACGCCACCGAATGGCGCGACTTCGTTGGAGATAAGGCCGGTATTGTGGCCCACCATGCCGTATTCGAGCGCTTCTGCGACACGCCATGTCCGGCGGACATTCTCGGTGTAGAAATAGGCCGCCAGACCAAACTCGGTGTCGTTCGCCATGGCAACGGCTTCTTCTTCCGTTTCAAACCGGAAAAGTGGGGCGACCGGTCCAAAGGTCTCCTCACGGGCAACCTTCATTGCCTGCGTTGCACCTGTCAGCACCGTGGGTTCGTAGAATGTCCCGCCAAGCGCATGGCGCTTTCCGCCGGTAACGACCTTCGCCCCTTTTCCAAGGGCGTCAGCAACATGATCCTCGACCTTCGCCACGGCGTCCTGATCGATCAGGGGCCCGATCAGAATACCGGGTTCGGTGCCTTCACCAACGGAGAGGCTCTCGACCCTCTTGGCCAGCTTTTCCGCGAAGGCATCGTACACGCCGGCCTGGACATAGATCCGGTTGGAGCACACACAGGTCTGTCCGGCATTGCGGTACTTCGATACGATCGCGCCCTCGACAGCAGCATCCAGATCGGCGTCATCGAAAACGATGAAGGGCGCGTTGCCGCCAAGTTCCAGTGACAGCTTCTTGATCGTCGGGGCTGATTGCGCCATCAGCAGACGACCGACTTCAGTCGATCCGGTAAAGGAGATCTTTCGCACCGTGTCGCTTTCGGTAAACACCTTGCCGATATCGCGTGCGGCGCCCGTAACCACTTGGAAGACACCGGCGGGAACGCCCGCTTCTTCGGCGAGAACACCCAGAGCAAGTGCGGTGAGTGGCGTCTGTTCAGCCGGTTTGACGATCATCGTGCAGCCTGCGGCAAGCGCCGGGGCCGCCTTGCGGGTGATCATCGCGGCCGGGAAGTTCCATGGCGTGATCGCGGCGCAGACACCGATCGGCTGCTTCAGGATGGTAATGCGCTTGTCGGTGGTCGGCGAAGGAATGGTATCACCATAAACACGTTTGGCTTCCTCCGCGAACCATTCCACGAAAGATGCCGCATAAACGGCTTCGCCCCTTGCTTCCGCAAACGGCTTTCCCTGCTCGGCAGTCATCAATGCGCCAAGATCATCAGCGTTCGCCACCATGAGATCAAACCAGCGGCGCAGTATGGCAGCGCGATCCTTTGCAGCACGGCGGCTCCAATCATGGAATGCCTTGCCTGCTGCCTCCACCGCGGCTTTCACCTCATCTGCCGATAATGAAGGAACGTGACCAATCTTCATCGATCTGGCAGGATTTTCCACCGTAATCGTCTTGCCATCCGCGGCTTTCAGCCAGCGTCCATTCACCAGGCAGGCATCACGTAATAGCGCCGAATTTTTGAGGTTGATCACCGAACCCTCCCAGGTTAAAGTTCAACTAATTGAACTTGAATCACTATAATGAACTATGGTCCAGCGTGGCCATTTATGTCAAGGAAGGCCAATGGCGGAAGTTCAGCAATCGTCGCAAATTTTAGACACTGTACCGGCGCTCAGACGTGCGGTGCGTATTCTGGATCTGGTCTCGGGTTCCCCTCGTAACCTTACAGCAGCCGAGCTGACACGCGTTTTAGATTTGCCTAAAAGCACTGCGCATGGGTTACTGGCGGTGA
>NZ_LT009720.1:399092-399978 GCF_900013495.1 Agrobacterium genomosp. 2 str. CFBP 5494 | reverse complement strand
GATCGTGTCCCAGCGCGTGGTGTAGCTGGATTTCATAGCCATCGGTGATTTCCGGTAGGGTCGGGTTGCTTAGATCCAACCTGAAGGACACCACCGATGACCGACGATATGATGAACCTGCGCTCACTCGTTGAGAAGAGTGCCGACGCCGATTTGCTCCGGGATATGATCGGCTTTGCTGCCGAGAAGTTGATGGCACTGGAAGTCGGGGCGAAGACTGGCGCGGGATATGGCGAGAAGAACGGCTTTCGACTTGCCCAGCGCAACGGCTACCGCGATCGAGACTGGGAGACACGAGCAGGGACCGTCGAGCTGCGCATTCCCAAGCTTCGCACAGGCAGCTACTTCCCGAGTTTCCTGGAGCCGCGCCGGATGGCGGAGAAGGCTCTGACGGCGGTCATCAGGAGGCTTACATCCAAGGCGTTTCGACCCGATCCGTAGATGATCTCGTCAAGGCCATGGGCATGAGCGGCATCTCCAAGAGCCAGGTATCGCGGCTCTGCGAGGAGATCGACGAGAAGGTGAAGGCCTTCCTCGACCGTCCTATCGAGGGCGAGTGGCCATACCTCTGGATCGATGCCACCTATCTGAAGGTTCGTCGCGGCGGACGCATCGTCTCTGTCGCTGTCATCATCGCTGTCGGCGTCAACACCGACGGTCGACGCGAGGTGCTCGGCATGGAGATCGGCACTTCAGAAGCAGAAGCGATCTGGACTGAGTTCCTGCGCAAGCTGACCAGGCGAGGCCTGCGCGGCGTGAAGCCTTGCTGTCTCCGATGCGCATGAGGGCATCAAGGCAGCGGTGTCGAAGGTGCTGTCCGCCACATGGCAGAGGTGCCGGGTCCACTTTATGCGCAATGCGCTTGCCCATGCCGGGAAGAGCGGAC
>NZ_LT009720.1:247914-398082 GCF_900013495.1 Agrobacterium genomosp. 2 str. CFBP 5494 | reverse complement strand
CTGCATCTGCCGGCATTGCAATCAGTCTGATCCGCAGCGAAGCCAGCGACCAAAAAATCGCGTACCTTGGTGAGGAGCTTCGCACAACCGCTGAGGCGCTTTCTGAAAAGCTTGGGTACCGATTGCACAAAGCCTAGCCGCAAACTGTAGCGCTACAGCCAATGCGACAGGCGCATCTTGCTGTAGGCGCTAGTGTGTCGATGCCCCAGCTAGCTCCTGTCCCGAGTACGGCTGCGCCGAGCGCAGTTCGGGTCGAGAACATAAAAGACATCATCGATGTATTGAGCACCAAGGGAAAAAACCTCGGTCCGCAGATGCACGATCCACCGCGCTGCCTTATTCCTGATTGGGACGAAGCCGAGCAATCGGTTGTCATCACAGCTTATGGCTCTCGGTGCCAGGCGAAACCACGCGCGCGCCAAGTTGCCTTGGCGCCCTGGGTTATTCAGCGTATCCAGGAGTTCCAGCGCTGCACCAACATACGCATGTTCGCGTTGATCCATTGCGCATCAGGGACGATGATCCGGTTTTCGACATCTGATGCAGATGGAAGGCTGGCGCGAGCCTCCGGTGACATTTGCGAGATCGCTTTCTGACTTGGAGGAGTGCATGAGAGCGTTTCGCAGGCTTTGGCTTGCACCTCGGGATTCCTCAGCCAGAACTCAATGAGCTTCAGCGCATTCTGCCGATTTGGCGCGCCACGCACGAGCGCTATGCGATCGCCCACGAGAAATGCGCCATCATAACTCCAGCCAATCTTGTAACCCTCTGCCTTCAAGGCCTTCGCTCGCGTCAACCAGATCTGCCCAACGCGATATTCGTCATTGCGAAACGCCTGAACGCTTTGATCACCGGTCCTCCACCAGACCTGAACACTGTCCCGGATTTGGTCGAGCTTGCGAAATGCTCGATCGACATCAAGTGGGAAAAGCTTGTCCCTCGGGACTCCGTCCGCCAACAATGCTGCGGCCAGGACTCTCCACGGATCGTCAAAGCTAGGAAAACTTCTTGCACCGGGGAACCTCCCCAAATCCCACATGTCAGCCCAGGTTTGAGGGTTGCTTCCGTTCTCATTCAATTTGTAAGCCAGCAACGTAGAGGTTGACTGCAATTTCGCCCCGCCGCGCGTGCACGAATCAGCGCGGAGGTCCGCGCTGTCGATGAACTGTTTACAAAACTTAGACAGATCTTCCGTTACGGCGAAGTGTGCGTCGGAGCCAGCTTGGATTTCACCATCCAGATAGAGGTCCCAGGTGACGTTACCTGTTTGAACCATAGCCGCGACCTTTGCCCGCTTCTCCGCATCCGTTCCAGAAACAGTGATGACCTTTATGCCTGTCAATTCCGTAAAGGGTTCGAACCACGCATCACGCAGGGCCTTCTCATAGGTACCTCCCGTAGTAGCAATGACCACACGTTGCTCGGCATTCGCCTCTTGAAACCCAAGAGCGAACATGAGAGCGAAGGTAGCGAACATGTAAAATGCGGACTTCAGGCAAGCCTTCGGCGTCTGATCCGATCTGATCATTTCAAATCCTCCTCAGTTGACATGAAATTAGTGTCTGTTTCGACTAGTCAAAAGTTGCGCCGCCGTCATGAGCGCGAGCGAAATCGCGACGAGCACCGTTGACGCGGCGGCGATCACCGGTGTGAGGTTAAAATCGATATCTTCGAACATCTTGCGTCCAATCGACTTCCCGCCGATGTCAGAAATAAAGAACGAGACTGTCGCGTCATCGAACGACGCGAGAAATGCAAAGACCGACGCCGAGGCGACGCTCGGTCCTATATTGGGCAGCATTACGAGAAAAAAGCTCTGAATTCTATTTGCGCCGCAGTTAAGGGCCGCGAGTTCAAGGGAAGGGTCAAACTTCTGCACTGCGGCACCCACCACGATCATGACATAGGGAACGGCCAAGACTGTGTGGGCAAGAACAAAGCCTGCAAACGTCCCAGTTATTCTCCAAGGTGAAAACACGAGGTAAAACGACACACCCAGAACCACATGCGGGACGATCATAGGCCCAAGCGCCAGGCTTTGCAGAAGCCCCTTAAGTGGCAATCTGCTCTTAGCGAGTGCAAGCGCTGCTGTCGTCCCTATGGTTGTTGCCACGATAGCTGTCGCGAATGCCACCTTCAGGCTGAACAATGTCGCCGCCATCCAATCCGGATCCGAGAAATACGCCCTGTACCATTTTAAAGTGAGACCTTGCGGTGGAAACGCGAGATAGCTGCCGTCATTCAGGCTCATGGGGATGACAAGAAATGTCGGGAGGACCAAGAATACCGTTATCAGGAAGACAAACAGACCTGCGGTAAATATGCGGAGAATATTGCGATATCGTCCGACGGGATTGCGCATTGGCCGCGCCAAAGAAAGCCGCGCCGGAAATGTTGAACTATCAGATGCCACTGTTCAGCCCCTTGTTTAGCGAAAGTGTTCTTCGAAATATGATTACGACGGCAAGCGTGACGACTAACAGAGAGGTTGAGAGCGCAGCTGCAAAAGGCCAATCGAGCAGGACAGTCGTTTGTTGACCGATGAGCGTTGCCATCATGAGCGATCCTGCTCCCCCCACCAACGCCGGGGTGACATAGAAGCCGAGCGCAAGAACGAAACTGATTACGCTGCCCGCAAATATCCCAGGAAGGCTCAGAGGAACGATGATTGCGCGAAAGGCGTGGAATCGAGTTGATCCAAGATTCATTGCCGCCTGAACATACTCCGGAGGGATAGCCCGCAGTGACGCAAAGATAGGCATGATCATGAAGGGAAGAAGGACATGGGTCATTGCGACGATGACCGCACCCTGTGTGTAGATCATGCGCAGGGGCTCGTTGATGAGCTTGCTCGACAGAAGTGCCTGGTTGACGATGCCGGTTCTTTGAAGCAGCACAATCCAGGCATATGATCGGACCAGAACCGATGTCCAGAGCGGGATGAGCACGCATCCCGTCAATATGAGGGCCCAAGGTCGTTTGAGCCGGACCATCGCGTAAGCTACAGGAAATCCAAGGAGCAGGCAGCAGCACATGACCGCCAGTGCTACGACCGTCGTGGAGAACAGGACGTTTAGATAAAGCGGTTCTCGAAAGATGCGAATGTAAAGCTCGAGGCTCATGTCGGGCAAGCTGAGCGCGACGAGCCTCGCCAGAGGATAAACGAAACCCGTCAAAAGCATGAGTGCGGATGGCAGAAGCAAAAGCAAAGCACCTGCATGGGAATATGTTTTTGCAGAGGGCGAAGCAAACATCAGACTTTGCAGATTGGCGAGTGTTCTGGAAGCGGGTGAAGAAGCGCTCATGCCACAGACCCCTCCCCTTTTGAAAAGAAGCTGACAGCATGCGGGTCGGGTACGAGATCGACCAAATCACCGGCGCGGAAATCTACCCCACTTCCGGTCACGACCTGAACCTCCACCAGCGGTGATCCAGGTAGGTCCAGGCGGACGATGAACGCATGGAATGATCCAACGAATGCCAGACTCTCGATCTGAGCTGGAATTGCGCCGAGGCCTTGAGGACCTCGTTTTTTCAAGGCGATCCTCTCGGGACGCATCGCGAGAATTACCTCGTCACCAAGCCGGAGTGCCCCCCGTTCTGCATCGACAGAAGCGGTCCGGACAATGACGTCGGCGGCTAATCGGACGAGCATCCCGTTGTCTTCAAAAGAAACAACCTCTCCGTCGACGAAGCTCATTTTTCCGACAAAATCAGCAACAAAACGGGTGGCGGGCGCGTGGTAAAGACTGGAGGGAGCTCCTATCTGGACGATATTTCCGCCCTGCATTATCGCAACGCGATCGGACATCGTCAGCGCTTCTTCCTGATCATGCGTCACATAAAGGACAGTGGCTCCCACCTGTCTCTGGATGCGCTTGATTTCGAACTGCATGGCTTCGCGCAACTTCTTGTCAAGCGCGCCGAGGGGCTCGTCCATCAGCATAACGGGTGGTTCAAACGCAAGCGCTCGCGCGACCGCCACACGCTGCTGCTGCCCACCCGACAGTTCAGAAGGAAATCTATCAGCAAGCCCGCCCAGGTGAACGAGGTCAAGCATGTCGTCGGCCCGCTGCTTCCATGCCGAGCGCCAGCGCGATCTGAGCTTTAGTGGGAAAGCGATATTCTGACGGATGGTGAGATGAGGGAAAAGCGCATATTTCTGAAAGACCATCCCGATATTTCGCTTATTGGGAGCGAGGTCGGTCACGTCATTGTCGCCGATCACGATTCTGCCTGCCGTGGGACGCTCGAAACCGGCAATCATCGTCAGGACGCTGGTCTTGCCTGACCCGGAAGGGCCCAGCACTGACACGAACTCGCCTGGCTGCACGCAGACGTCGACACCAACGACTGCATTGACGTCACCATAGCTCTTCGCAAGCCCGTCAAGTTTTAAAGTTTCACCTATCAATACCTACCCCTCCTTTTTTTAATGCTGCGACGACCGTGAAAACGGGTGCTCGGAGCAGCTTTCAAGATTATCTTGCCAAGCCAGCGACGCGTAACAGATTAGATGCTAATAGCGCTTATGTTGTCACATATTGTTCGCAAAAACTTTGCATTGGATTTTTGTGACATCAAAAATGCGATGAGTCAACGGAACAAGAGGGGAAAATGATCGACATTTTACGGGATGAGAGTGATACCGGCGCTCAAGGCCAACGGATGGGAAGCATGGTCTATGACGTGCTACGGGAGAGAATGATCCGTGGAAGCTACCCCCCGGGGCACAAGTTTACTGTCCGGGGAATAGCCGGCGAACTCGACGTAAGCACGACGCCTGCACGCGACGCATTGAACCGCCTGACGACGGAATCGGTACTTGTTTTTTCCGGTCCAAAGACGCTCGTTGTTCCGACACTTACAAGGGCGGAACTGCGAGATATCACAGTCACGAGGATCGCCTTAGAAGGAACCGCAGCGGAATACGGAGCTAGGAATCCTGACGAGGCGTCAATTAAAAAACTTGTGGATATTCAAGGAATTATAAACACTAGCCTAGAAGAAGGCAGGTATCACGATGCTCTTTGGCACAACAAGGAATTCCACTTTGCCATTTATAATCTATGCGGCATGACCGGCCTGCTCAGCATGATTGAAACCCTTTGGGCGCGAATTGGTCCCACGCTTCTCAACCTCTATCCCGAGTACGCGCAAAATCGCCAAGGCGTCCACAATCACATGGTCGCGATTGAGGCTCTCATTGACAAAGATCCCGCCGGCGTGCGGGCGGCGATAGAGAACGACATCAGGGAGGGCTACCGCAAACTGCGCAACGCCGCAGCAATAACGGACCAATTATAAACTGAACTTTAAATTGACGTCACATATTGACTCATGGGATTTTTGTTGCAACAAAATTGCAAGTGACCGGCGTAGTGCCAGTCTTCCTCCAGGACAAGGATTTTATGATTCAATGCTGTTATCGTCGAATACCCCGCCGACAGGTCCAACTGGGCGGCAAACGTCCCTCGCGTTCTTTGAACGCGCCTCCTCCGTTTTTCCAGGCGGCGTCACACGCGCGACTATCGAGTTGGATCCCCATCCGGTCTTTGTTGCCTATGGGGAAGGCGCGTTTGTGACCGACGTCGACGGGCACCGTATGCTGGATCTGAACAACAATTTCACAACCCTGATCCACGGCCATGCCTATCCACCCATAACTGAGGCGATTTCCGGGCTACTAAGGGCAGGCAGTTGCTTTGCTAACCCGATGAACCATGAGATTGATCTTGCCGAATTGCTAATAGGCAGGATTCCGGCTGTTGAGCAGGTCCGCTTCGTCGCGAGTGGAACTGAAGCCGTGATGTTTGCCATCAAGGCCGCTAGAGCAACGACCGGCCGTGTCGCAATCGCACGGGTGGAAGGTGCGTACCACGGCGCATATGACTGGGCGGAGGCGGGGCAGCACGCATCATCGAACACGCCCTGCGCCGCCTACCGAGGCATGCCCGCAAGCGTACTAGATGACGTCGTGCTCCTCCAATTTAACTGCCCCACGCAAGTGGAGCAACAGATCACGATGAATGCCGGGCGCCTCGCGGCAATTCTTATCGATCCGATGCCCAGCCGGGCGGGTCTCATAGAGCCGACACAGGAGTTTATCGCAACAATCAACAAGGTGGCGAGGCAACATGAGATCGTCATTATCGCGGATGAAGTACTGAACCTCCGCCAGGGCTTCGCTGGAGCTTCAGCGCGCTACGGTCTGGAGCCTGACCTCGTCACAATGGGGAAGATCATCGGCGGTGGCTTTCCGGTAGGGGCTGTCGGTGGACGTCGGGAGATCATGTCGGCCTTTGGCAAGCAGGGAAGTAAGGCACCAGTAACGCAGGGGGGAACCTTTTCTGCAAATCCCGTGTCGATGGTCGCTGGCCGTCTCGCGATGGAAGCCTTGACGGAGGATGCTTTCCAACGTCTCGAACACATGGGTAACCTGGTTCGAGACGGTTTGAGATCACGTATCGAACGTCACGGCGCAAATCTGAGCGTAACGGGAGCGGCTTCGCTCTTTCGAATACACGCCAAGAAGGTGGCGCCGGTTTCTTACCAGGACAGCATTCCGACAGCTTCGGAAGAGACCGTCCTGAAACTGCTGCGCAGGCACTTTGCAAACAATGGGATTTTGATGCCCTACGGCGCCGCTGCGTCGCTATCAACGCCCATGGCGGACAGTGACATGGGTGACATTATTTCCGTCTTTGACGATTTCCTCGTAAATCTTGATCGACATGCCTGGGAGGCCGCATAATGGATACTGCAGTTCATGAAATAACCGTCGCTGAGCGTATCGCGCACGCGCTGAGGCGCCATGATGTGGAGGTGATCTTTGGACAAAGCCTTCCGTCGGCGGTCATTCTGGCAGCCGAAAAGATCGGTATAACGCAGATTGCCTATCGCCAGGAAAACATGGGAGGTGCCATGGCCGATGGCTACGCCAGGCGTTCTGGCAAAGTCGGCGTCGTGGCAGCCCAGAACGGGCCAGCAGCGGCGCTGCTGGTTGCTCCCCTGGCTGAAGCATTGAAGGCGAGCGTCCCGGTCGTTGCACTTGTTCAGGATGTGGAGCGTGATCAGACTGATCGAAACGCGTTTCAGGACCTCGATCACATCAGCCTGTTTCAGTCATGCACCAAATGGGTTCGTCGTGTTTCCGTGGCAGAGCGGGTAGATGATTACATCGATGCCGCGTTCACCGCTGCCTCGTCTGGCCGAGCAGGTCCCGCAGCCCTGCTTCTACCTGCGGATCTTCTGCGATCCGTATCTACTGCGCCGGCAAGGAGAAGAACGAATAATCTCGGCCATTGGCCGCTCGACAGATCACGTCCCGCCGACAAATATCTTGATATCGCCGCGAAAGCGATAGCGAACGCCCGCGCACCTGTTGTGATAGCAGGTGGCGGCATCCACGCCTCCGGGGCGGCCCAGCAGTTGCAACTGCTACAGGACGAGTGCTCGATACCCGTCTTCACAACGAATATGGGTAAGGGCTCGGTTGATGAGTGGCACCCTCTCTCAGGAGGCGTGCTGGCATCTCTTGTCGGCCCGAAGTCACTGGGCAAACACACTGTCGAGATCGTTCGCGATGCGGACCTTGTCGTCTTGATTGGCACGAGGACGAACCAGAATGGTACAGACAACTGGCGGCAGTACGCTCCTGATGCCCAGATTATTCATATAGATACCGATCCACAGGAGGTCGGGCGGAATTTTGAGGCAATTCGTCTTGTTGGCGATGCACGGGAGACCTTGGTCGGGCTACGTGAAAGGATCAGGCTTTGTGACTTGCACCTCAGAACCGTTTCCCGAGAGGCTGTCTGCGACCGTCTTCGGGAAAGCTGGCGGAAATTCAATGACGATCGCAGAGTGTATTACAGCTCTGAGGCCTCACCTCTTCGTCCCGAACGTGTTATGGCCGAGCTTCAAGGGGTAATCGATCAAAACACTACGGTGGTGGCGGATGCTAGTTATTCATCGATGTGGGTCCTCGGCCAACTCAGAATTTCTTCCGAATCGACGCGCGTGCTCACCCCCCGGGGTCTGGCGGGACTTGGGTGGGGAGTTCCCCTTGCAATCGGCGCCAAGGTCGCAGCACCTCAGAGCGATGTTGTAGCACTGGTGGGCGATGGGGGATTTGCACACAGTTGGGCCGAGCTTGAAACGCTGGTCCGCATGCAAATTCCGATTACGATCATCGTGCTGAACAACGGCATTCTTGGCTTCCAGCGTGATGCCGAAACTGTAAAATTCGGAAAATACACAACCGCCTGCCATTTTGCAGAGGTCGATCACGTCAAGATTGCACAAGCGTGCGGATGCGAGGCCGTTCGGGTCACGCAACCGCAAGACCTCAAAACCCTTATGCAAAAGGTGAAGAAAAGAAAGTTGCCGTTGCTCATCGAGGTTATGACCGATCCTGGGGCTCACCCTGCACTGTCTCTCTTTGCTCAGATGGATAGTGCGGCATGAAGATAGATCGCCAAAGCCGAGTAGCAGTGGTCGCCGGTGGCACGTCTGGTATCGGACTGGCGATTGCACGACATTTACTTGATACTGGCCACAAGGTCGCGGTTTTTGGGCAGACGGAAAGCGCGGCGAAGTCCGCGCGCTCTTTCTTCGAGGCTGAGATAGCATCTAACCAGCTATTGGTCGGTTGTTGCGACGTCAGAAATCCAGGCGAGGTTGCCGATTTCTTTCACGATGTCGAAACCTTGTGGTCCTCCATTGCGCTGATGGTTTATTGCGCGGGTATTTCGCCGAAATCAGCGGACGGTGTGGCCAAGCGATTTACCTCTGTTGACCTTTGCGAGTGGAATGATGTGCTGGCCGTGAATTTGACCGGCGCCATGATCTGCTGCCAGGCGGCGTTACCAGGTATGGTCAATCAACGATTTGGTCGGATTGTCCTGATCGGCTCGCTTGCAGGGCGAACACGGCCCATGATCGCCGGTGCGGCATATGCAGCATCAAAAGCTGGGCTAGCTGGCTTGGCCCGTGCGCTCGTCAGCGAATTCTCAGCCGATGGGATTACAGTGAATGTCGCCGCTCCAGGTCGCATCTTGACGCCAATGGCGGGAACCGCGGAGACGCCAGTCAATCTCGACGCAGCAAAACGAATACCAAGCGGGCGACTAGGAGAGGCCGAAGAGGTGGCACGACTGGTCGGATTTTTAGTCTCCGATGAAGCCGGCTTCATCAATGGAGCGATCATAGACATCAACGGCGGCGAGTATACGCCGGCTTGAGCCGCAAATTGTCGGACGCAGAAAACGAAGCGAAGGGAGATGCTCTTGCGTCACTCGATCATCATCCATACGACTGACCCGGAGCTCTACCTTATTTTGCGTTACATGCTCGAGCAGGCCGGTCACGACGTCGGCCTGCTGCCGAACCTCGACATGTTTTTACCGGACGATAGCAAGACGCAGCCACAACGCCGCACAGTACTGATCTGCCTTGCAATGGACGATCTGCTCCGCGCAGCGATTCTTGTAAAGAAACAGCAGCCAGATATTCGACTTGTCGGCTTCCCGCTCGACTGTAGAATGATGGATGGCGTCCAATTGTCCATATTTGACTATGTGGTGAGGCGCCCATTTGACCCGGGCAACCTGCTTGACTTTCTCAAGTATGGCTTGCTGCGGAACACAACCGCACCAACCGATCCCAGCGTTTTTCTTGATGACGTGGAAATCAATGTTGCATCCGTCCGGGTGTGGCGCGGTGGTACGCCTATTAGTCTTTCGCCGTTGCATTTCAGAATACTGTTGTATCTTGCAAGAAACAAAGACAGGGTCGTTAGCCGTAACGACCTCATCCGGAATTGCTGGCCCGAAGACGCCGATGTCGAACCGCGTACGGTGGACATCCACATCGGCAAAATAAGACGGTCTTTGAACCGACACGGTCGCGACGTCATCTGTCAACGGCGGAGTAAAAACCGGCCATGGGGCGGAGCAAAAGTCGGCCACTATGGCGCCGGCCTGAGACGGCCGGGAGGGCGTAGCCCGAGCGGGGGTCTTAGGCCGGCGCGGCGATTTTTTGAGGGGAGTTTTAGCAGGCCTTTCGGGCGCGACTTTGAGCGAGACGATAGCTTTCGCCGTTCATCTCGAGGATGTTGACGTGGTGGGTGATGCGATCGAGCAGTGCGCCGGTGAGACGTTCGGACCCCAGTGTTTCCGTCCATTCGTCGAAAGGCAGATTGCTGGTGATCAGGGTGGCACCACGCTCGTAGCGTTGCGAGATCAGCTCGAACAGCAATTCCGCCCCGGTCTTTGATAGTGGCACAAATCCCAGCTCATCGATGATCAGCAGCTTGTAGGCGGCCATCTGCTTCTGGAACCGGAGCAGACGCCGCTCGTCACGCGCCTCCATCATCTCGCTGACCAGGGCCGCCGCCGTGGTGAAGCCGACGGACAGGCCCTTCTGGCAGGCGGCCAGGCCGAGACCGAGTGCGACATGCGTCTTTCCCGTGCCGCTCGGGCCCAGCGCAATGACGTTCTCGCGGCGCTCGATCCATTCGCAACGGGAAAGCTCTAGCACCTGCATCTTGTTCAGCTTGGGGATGGCTGTGAAGTCGAAGCTGTCGAGGCTTTTGACGACCGGGAACTTGGCCGCCTTGATCCGACGTTCGACCTTGCGGCGGTCCCGCTCGATCATCTCCCGTTCAGCAAGCCGGAACAGGTAGCCGACATGATCGACGCCTTCGGTGGCGCATAGCCGGGCCAGCTTCTGGTGCTCGCGCTGGAAGGTCGGCAGCTTGAGGGTTTTGAGATAGTGGCCAAGCAGGATCTCTGGCGCGTCGCTGCTCATGCCGCTTCTCCCGCATCAGATGACAGGAGGCGCATATACGCCTTTGCTGACGTCTTCTCGACAGTCGCCGTCGGCAGGTAGGGATAGATCGCCAGATCCAACCGCGGCGGCCGGCGCTCGACCCGGCACAGGATCAGATGCTTGACCGCATCGAAGCCGATCGCGCCGAGCTGTATCGCCTGCTTCACCGCTGCATGTAGATCGGCAAGGTCGAAGCTTTCCAGCAGGCGCAGAACCTGCACGTATTCTCGCCGCCCATGTTTGGCCATGCGGCCTTCCATCAGCCGGCGCAGCGTCGCGAACTCGTCTGGCAGATCCCAGCCCTGCAATGGAGCCGCCTGATCCAGAGAATTGATCTTCCGCTCGATCAGCGGCAGGTAATGGACGGGATCGAAGACGACGTCTTCCCGTTCCCAGCATCGCGGATGACGCGCGATGATCTCGCCGCGGCAGCCGATCACCACCTGATCGACATAGCCCCGGACCCAGACGTCCTGATGGCCGTAGGCGACCGGTACGGAATAGTCGTTCGTCTTGTAGCGCACCAGCGACTGGGCTGTCACAACAGCGCTGGCCTGGTCGCAGGCATCAAACGGCGACGCCGGCAAGGGACGCATGGCCGCAAGATCGCGCTGCAGCCGTTCGCCAATCGTCTCGCTCTCGCCCCGCAGCTTGTCGCGCTGGCGTTTGCGGCACTGCTCTTCCAGAAAAGCATTGAACGCATCCCATGTCGCAAACCGCGGGATCGGCACCATGAAGTTGCGTCGGGCATATCCGACAAGACCCTCGACATTCCC
Source organism: Agrobacterium genomosp. 2 str. CFBP 5494 (assembly GCF_900013495.1). NCBI lineage: Bacteria > Pseudomonadati > Pseudomonadota > Alphaproteobacteria > Hyphomicrobiales > Rhizobiaceae > Agrobacterium > Agrobacterium genomosp. 2. Next base: position 386,473 of record NZ_LT009720.1, on the reverse strand, counting down.
CTTGTCGTTGCCCTTTCCCGGCCGCCCATAGCGATCCCGGATCAGGTAGTGGGACAGGAAGCCGCTGAACAGCGCTGCCCGCTTGCGTGTGCCGTCGGGCAGGATCTTTGCGACAAGGCAACGGTCGTTGTCATAGACGATCGACTGCGGCACGGCCCCGAAGAACGCAAAGGCGTGGACATGACCATCCACCCAGGCTTCGGCCACTGCCGCCGGATAGGCACGCACATAACATCCGTCGCTATGAGGAAGATCCAGCACAAAGAAGCGAGCTTTCTGCTCGACGCCGCCGATCACCACCGTCGCCTCGCCGAAATCGGCCTGCGCATGGCCCGGTGGATGCGACAGCGGCACAAACACCTCCTGGCGGCGTTGATCCCGCTCGCGCATATAATCCTTGATGATCGTGTAGCCGCCGGTGAAGCCGCACTCGTCACGAAGCCGGTCGAACACCCGTTTGGCAGTATGCCGCTGCTTGCGCGGCATCACCATGTCAGCTTCCAGCCACTGCTCGATCGTCGAAACGAATGCATCCAGCTTCGGACGCCGGATCGGCGAACGTCGCTGATAGCCGGGCGGTGTCGAATACGACAGCATCTTGGCCACGCTGTCGCGCGATACGTTGAAATGCTTTGCTGCCTGACGCTGCGTCATCCCTTCGGAAACAGCCAGGCGAACCCTCAAATAAAGTTCCACGGTGTAGATCCCCTGTCCCTCCTGCGATCATTGCAGAAAGGAAATAGGTGGCCGGATTTTACTCCGCCCGCGGACGGACTATTCCGCCGCTACCGTGGCCGACTTTTCCACCGCCGCTCTCAGGACAGCTAACATTCTGCTTGTGGAGCCGTCCGTCGCCCTTAAAAGCTAAGGGCCGACGGGTGACCGCCTCACGGTCGTCTCAAGCAAAATTTGTATAAAATTATGATCGCGAACGACCCTTATGGCCAATCAAATGAACGAAACTTGACTATTCACCAATTTCAAGGCTAAATGCGCATAATTATGGTCATAAGCGCATCATCCGTCCACTCTGATGAACCTTCAGGTAACACGTGCCCCGTCAAAGAAGCTACTCCAGAGTCACGCATCTGGCACTCGCCATGCTCGGTAAACTGATCCGCGTCGGCCGCGCCGAGCGCGGCTTGACCGCGCAGGAACTGGCGGACCGCGCTGGCATCAGCCGTACCACCCTATCCAGCATCGAAAAAGGCGCGCCGGGCCCTGAGATCGGCATCGTCTTCGAGGTCGCTTCCATTGTCGGAGTGCGCCTGTTCGACTACGACGAGCGCAATCTCCAGATGCACAATGTCCGCCTCGACGAAAAACTGACCCTGCTTCCCAAAAGTGTCCGCCACACCGTGAAGAAGGTAGATGATGACTTCTAAGGCAGCCCCTACTGAAGCCTTCGTATGGATGTGGCTGCCAGGGGCAACAGAACCGGTGGTAGCCGGTCGCCTCGACCAGGACGGTGACCACCTGCTCTATACCTACGGTGCCAGCTACCGCCGCCGTAAGAGCGCCATTCCCATCTACGAGCCTGAACTCCCCCTGCGGGAAGGAGTCATCGCGCCCATCAACGGCCTGACCGTGGCCAGTTGCATTCGCGACGGCTCGCCGGATGCCTGGGGGCGCCGTGTTATCATCAACAGGCTGACGGGTAAGAAACCTGATGCTGCCGGCGTGCCCGAGATCAGCGAGCTGACCTTCTTGCTCCAATCAGGCTCCGACCGGATTGGCGCCCTCGATTTTCAGGCATCGGCCACAGAGTATACCCCGCGCCTTGCCGCACAAGCCTCGCTAGACGAGCTCATGGAAGCGGTCGCCCTCATCGAAAAAGGCGTCTCCCTGACCCCGGCACTCGACCAGGCCCTCAATCACGGCACGTCAATTGGCGGCGCACGCCCCAAGGCACTAATTGATAACGGCGCAAAAAAATATATCGCCAAATTCTCCGCAACCTCTGACACCTACAGCGTCGTGAAGGCTGAATTTATCGCGATGAAGCTTGCAGCGGCCTGCGGTCTCAACGCCGCGTCCGTGTCAATCACCCGCGCCGCCAATAAGGACGTGCTGCTTATTGAGCGCTTCGATCGTACGCACACAACAGATGGCTGGACGAGGCACGCCATGGTCTCGGCCCTGACTATGCTGGGTCTTGATGAAATGATGGCCCGCTATGCCTCATACGAAGACCTCGCCGAACTCGTCCGCCACCGCTTTACTGACCCCAAGGGCACGCTCAAGGAGCTCTACGGGCGGATTTGCTTCAACGTGCTGTGCGGCAATACCGACGACCATGCTCGCAACCACGCCGCCTTCTGGGACGGCAGGATGCTGACACTCACGCCGGCCTATGACATCTGCCCGCAGGGCCGCACCGGTAGTGAAGCCACGCAGGCCATGCTCATCAAAGGCGAGGACCGCGCCAGCACGCTCGCCACCTTGCTCGCTGCCGCGCCCGACTATCACCTGAAAGAGGCCGAAGCCGCCGCTCTGATCGAACACCAGATCACGACCATCGCCGAACATTGGCAAGAGGTTTGCGAGGATGCCGGACTGCCCCCCGTCGACCGCAATCTGTTTGCTGGACGTCAGTTTCTCAATGGCTACGCCCTCGAAGGCCTCGGTAATCACAAGCCAATGGAGGATACATTTCGCGCCGCACAGGCCACCCTAATAGTCGGCGGAGGTGCATAAACATGACAGCGCCCAGGCAGCTCAGAAAGTGCTGACTCGCGGACCGCAAAAGCGCTGATAAATCGGCATTTTTTGGAGCTTGTTGATCTAGTTGGAAATGTCGCTGGAGCGCGTGAGGGTATCGAACCCTCGCATCTCACTAGGGAAGGTGCTCGCCAAGGCTATGCTGGACAACGCTACCTTGATTAATATCGCGATTTTGGTTGCAAAATGTATCCGGCCCATCGCGAGTGGACTACGGTTGCAGCCAGACGATAGGGAGTTCCACACACGCCGTTTCCACTAGGCGGCCATAAAGAAAGGGCGGCTTCAGGCGGATTTCCTTCCGATGTGCAATAAGTTCTGGCCGTGCCCGCTGTGTCAAACAGGACGTTGATCGAAATACAGAGACTGCTTCGAAAGCCCAATGGGCCTAACTGTCTGACCATGAAATGCGGAAATTGCGCGTATTGGCCTCGAGAACTCGATGCCAGCATTAAAGGGATGACGCAGCGACGTTCTCCAAGGGACGCAGCGTGTTTCCGATAAGAAGCCTTGTCTTTTTACGATGCGCTTCGGGCGGTACGTGCGCAGATCGTCGCTGGCAATGCAGATCGTTGACCCGGCCCGATCAAGTTTTGCGCGGCTGGTTTTGCCGGCAACCGCGTCAAGAACGATAAGTTGGGGCCGCCTTTTCGATCCATATCATCTGGCGGATAGTCAGATGATATGCCGCTACGGAAAATGCTCTCATATCTCTTTGGCGACAACGGACCGGCTCGCTGCTCCTCGCCATGATTTGAACTCTCTCCAGCACGGGCTTCGTCCTTCACGCGCTGTTTTCTACGGGCGAACGGGTTCTAGACGGAATCGGGATTGGCAATAGTTAAGTTCTGCTGAGTGGGGCTAAGCCCGCAGCAGCCCGTCTCGGCGGGACCCCAACGCCGGCGTTTGCGTCGTATGAAAATTTCTGTTCAGCCATTCTTCTCCTTTCGGTTGATTGGTTTTAGCGGATAACGCTGCGGGCGCGTTCGAGGACACGCTGTTGGCGCTCTGCTACGATGTTCTGGCTTGCCTGCATGCGGACAACCTGCTGCAGCACCTTCAACTGTTCCCGCGTCGCCTCGAACGCGCGACGCTGAGCAGGCGAGACCCGATTGATAACATCCCTCTCTCCACGCAGGATGGCGTTGCGGCCGAAGCGATCGTCGAGCGCGCGGCTGGCGGTTGCAAATTCGTTACTAATGGCGGCATCAAGCGCGCCCGCTGCGACGTCGAGCCTACCGTTCTTTTCCTTCATCGCCGCCGACAGATTTCTCAGCGCGTCCTCCGCCGCCTGCGACAGCCCGGGAATGGCGATCGACATACACCGGCGCTCTTCCGAGACAGCGCGAACCTGCGTGTCCAAGGCGCCAACCCACGACATCCCGAGTGATCGAACGCGGCTTGCCACCTCCGCAATGGCTTGCAGAGCCTCTTTCCGCTCGCGGCCGGCTGCGAGCAATTTGTCCATGACACGGCCGGAGCCTCGCAACGCACCGTAGGCTGCGGGATCATTGGCAACAGCCATGGCGATCCGCTCGCCTGCAAAGCCCTTCAGGATCAGCTCCTCGATCTTTCCCACGGCACCTGCCGGATCGCGCCAGATACGCTCGGCTGCGCCAATAAGGGAAGTGCGATTTTGATGGTAGTGACGGACAGAGAGCGCCCTCTTCCGCGCTTCCTGGTCGATCGGGGTTTCGAATTCCGTTACAGCTGCAAGCATTGGCAGAACCCGCACCGTCTCTTGCCCCGGCACGACGCTTGCACCAGCGATGATCTTGGAGCGATCTTTCATTTCGGCAAGATGCTGTTCCTCTGCAAAGCCGCGCACGGCGGCAAATAAACGCCCGAGCTTTTCGCGACGATCCGGCGCAATATTCTCGGGCATCCGCTCGACCACGTTGCGCTCGGCGCTAGCGTCTGCCTTATCGGTAAATGCGGACCATCCGAAGCGGGCGGTGAGAGCGTCGTTGACCGCCTTCACCTCCTGAACAAGACGGCGATCGTGCGCAGCGTAGGTGAAGGCCGTCTTGTAGGCATCCTTGCCACCGCGCTCGCCCACGGCTTCGATTTCGGCAAGTCGCGCCATAGCCGGTTTCGAAAGTGCCGGAATCGACACCGACATACGGGCGCGACGTTGCTCCTCGCGAATGCCAAATCGTTCAACCTGCCGGCGGAACTCTGTGGCGTGGGCACGTGCCAGCGGCAGCAATTCCGACAACGCAGACACCGCCGCATCGCGTTCGGAGCGAGCCGCACGTCCATCAACCAAAAGATCCGATCCACGCAGACGGCCGAGACGCTGCGGCGAGGCTTTAAGATTCTCGGCAAGCTCGCGGGGCGCAATCCGCGCGTCGGAGGCAAGCGCGCTCAATCTGGCGAGCGCGCCTGCGGGATCGCGATAAATTTTTTGCAAAACCGGCCGAAGAATCGCTTCTCGCTCCTTCCAGCGGTCCGAGCTGAGCTGAGCGCGACGGGCATCTTCGTAAACCCCACGGGAAAACAATCTTGTCGGCGCAATCAGATATTGTCGATCAGTCGCAACTTGGGATGTGAGGGTTTCGGCACGTTCCTCATTATAGGAAAAGCGTTTTTCAAATTCGATCGCAAAACCGAGCGCCACGCTTGCCCGCTCCCAAAGCCTCGCCACCTGCTCGCGCTTCTGCGCCAGCCACGCCAGCTGCCGTCCCACCCCGTCCTCCAACCAGGCAGCGACCCCGGAAAGTGTCTCGATGCCGCGCCGGCGGGCAAAATCCCGGACGTACGCCCGGTAGCCGGCCTCGCTCTCGAAATCGAGGGTCGTCGTCTTGGCGCCGGAGCGGCCAAGACGCTGCACCAACCGCTTGAACAGCTCCGGCCGGTAGCTCTCCCGCTCGATGCGCTGCTGGCGAAGCTCTGCCGGTTCGATCTGTTTGGCAGTCCAGATGTTTCGATCAACTGTCCGCTTCTCGAACCTCTTCTCTCCGGTTTTCTTATCGATGACGGGTATCGTCACCGTCACCCGTTCGACGCCATCCTTTCGCAACGCCACCGTGTCACCTTCCGACACGCCGGCGTCCTCCAGGGCCTTCGGCAGGCTCACGCCCCAGAGGCGATGCACGATTCCGTCGTCCGTTTTCACATCGGCGTAGGGGCTTTGATCGGTATCCTCTTCCTGTTGCCGGAACGTCGCATTACCGGTTCCGACCAGCTCGCCCGTGACGCCGGCGGCATGATCAACTTGGGATCTTTTCCCCCATTCCGGCTCCGGCTCAAAGTCCTCGCGGGCAGCATAAAGATCGGCCCGATCGCGATGGCGCGTCATCGACACATAGGTCAGATGCTGATCCATCATGCCGGTTGCGAGCACGAAAGTCCTGTCGACAGTCGCGCCCTGGGACTTGTGAATGGTCGCGGCATAGCCGTGATCGACACTCCTATAGCTGTTTTCGCTGATGACGACATCCCGGCCATTATCGAGACGGACGGATAACAGCGGATCGCCGTACGGGCCGCCGGTAGAGACGACCGTGCCGAGCATGCCGTTCCTGACATATTGGGGGCCAAGCTTTCGCGCGCGCGGTTCAAGAAACCTTGCGTTTTCGAGGAAGATGATCCGGTCGCCACCGGCGAACTCCCGTACGCCTCGCGCGGTCTGGAATTCACGAGAGACGGTCAGTGTGCCTTCATTTTTCATGACGTTGCGCAGCGCTGCATTGGGTCGCTTCACGTCGTGATTTGTATGGGCGAGAACGAGCAGCTCGTCACCATGCAAGCGGACAGGCTGTCCTTGATCTGCATTTTTCTGGATGAGGTCGCGGCGAGCGCTCGTCCAGTCGGTAACGATGCGGTCCACAGCTTCATCCCGGCTCTCCATCTCGACGATATGGCCCCGCTGCGCATAAGCGTCGAGCCCATCCTCGACCTTACCTCGGGCGAAAAAACGGGAGGCCTCCCGTGCCCACTCTTCACGCTGGCGCCTCACGCCGGCAAGTTCGGCAGACCCAATCCGCTCGGAAATGGCCCGGAAGGCGGCACCGGCCTGGATCGGCTGCAGCTGCATCGCGTCACCAACGAGAACCACCTTGGCTCCGGCCTCCTCGGCGCGCCTCAGCACACGTGCCATCTGCTGCGACGAGACCATGCCGGCTTCATCGATGACAAAGATGTCCCGCCGATCCAGCAGATCTCGTCCGTTCTCCCAAGCCATTTCCCACGAAGCGAGCGTGCGCGATCTGATGCCGGAACTGCCCTCCAGCCCTTCGGCAGCCTTTCCGGCAAGCGCCGCCCCGAAGACGCGGAGACTGTCGCTCTCCCACGCGGCGCGCCCCGCGGCAAGCAGTGTCGATTTGCCGGCACCGGCAAGCCCGACCACAGCCGCAATGCCATTGTCGCCGGCGATGTGATGGATGGCCTCCACCTGCTCGCGATCGAGCCTGAAGCGGTTTTCCGGATCGGCGGTTTCTATGGCTTCGACGGCCGCGGCAATTTTCGCTACCGCGACGCCGAAGCCCTTGCGCCGGGCCAGAGCGTCCGCCGACTGCGCCATGTCGTATTCGGTGCGCAGGATATCGCGTGTGGTGAAGACCGCAGCTTGGGCCAATCTGCCGGTCTGCGGGTCGGCCTGTTGCGGCTTCAACAGCACGAGATCATCTGAGGCCATCAGCTTGGCGCGTAATTTGGCGAAATCGGCGGGGTCCTCTACATAGCGGTGCAGAGCTTTGGCGATGTCACGCTCATCGAAGGTGGAACGCTCGTTGCCAAGTTGTTTCAACAGCAGGCCCGGATCAGTCAGAAGCCGGTCGGCCATCTCCTGCCGGCGTGCGAGATCAGCCGGCGCGAAATAAGGCTCGATCCCTTTTCGGGCGAGCGCTGCCTTCTCCGGCCCAAGATGTTTCTGGGCAATCCCATCGAGCCCCTGTTCGGCGTAGGAGCGCCCGTCGAGGCGGATATCGTGGCCGGCAAGCGCCAAATGCCGATTGGTCGTTTCAGCCCAGGCGATTTTCCAGGCCTTCATGGTCTCTTTATCGCCGGCCCAAACCTTGTAAACGATTTTGCCTTTCGGTCGGCCAGGTGTGACGACCCGCAACGGCTCGCCGTCGGTGCCAAGCACCGGCAATTTCTTCGGCCCGAAGCCATCGTCCGTCAGAGGTCGAAGCGCGGTCATCAGGTGGATGTGCGGGTTGCCATCCTTATCGTGGTAAACCCAGTCGCCGATCATGCCCTTGGAAGTCAGATTGTCCCGGACGAACTCGCGCACCAGGGCGATGTTCTCTGATCGGGACAGCTCTTCCGGAAGCGCGATGATCAATTCGCGAGCAAGCTGCGCGTCTGCACGCGTCTCGAAAGCGTCAACTGCGTTCCAAATAGACTCGCTGGCCGCAGCGACGCTCTTTCCATCGATAGCCGTGCGCAGCCAGACCGGTATCTGGTCCGGCAACGCAAGTTCCTCATGCTTCAGTTCGGCCACCCCGCCGCGATAGCTGAATGATGTGCCGGCCTGCTCGTCCATCATCCGGGCACGGTGACGATAGGCGGCGGCGGAAACGATGCTACGTCCACCTCCCCTGCTGATCACCTGCGCTCTGACGAACATGATCGCCACTGAAATCTCCAGACCTTCCAGGCACGTCGCACCAGCGACGTATATTGCGCCCTCAAATCGATCGGTCCGACAAGACCGATGCCGCTTTTCCAAAAGTAGGACCAGCTGGGATTTCCAACATCGACTTTTGGGGCTTGTGCACGGTAGCGTTTTTTACTATCTTTTTCTAGTTAGTTAAATGGCGATATGCATGTCCAGAAAGGTCGCGGGGTACATCTTCATGACAACAAAAACGGCATTGACGGATATTGATGCTCAAATCGAAAAGCTTCGGACGAAAAGAAAAACTTTGATAGCTAAATCAGCCGATCGTTTTGCGCGTGCGGCGGCGAAGTCGGGATTGGCAGAGATGGAGATCGCCGACGAGGAGGTCGATCGCATGTTCGAAGAGATCGCGTTGCGATTTCACAACGGCGAAAAGACGCAATCTGCTGGCGCACCGGCTTCGCTGCGTGGACAGGGAAGTGGCGGGTCTGGAGCGGAAACGGAGGTTCCTCATGACAGCTGATCGAAAGAGGGAGGCAAGAGAAAGGTTTCTGCTTGGCGGCATTGTGGTGCGCGCGGGCCTGTCGAACGCCGATCGGGCTTTCCTGCTTGGTGGACTTCTCGAAATGAAGCGGCTGGTGCCGGGGACACCTGAACATCGGCGTCTGTGCGATATCGGGGAGCTGGCCTTCAGAGCCGCGGCATTCGACGGCGGGTTAGAACGCTTTGAAAAGGCGCCGGAATGAAGGGAAAGGCCAAACGCCATCCAAGCCTGTTGCTTATGATCGTTCCCATCGTCGTCACCGGTTTTACCTTTTACATCGCCCACTGGCGCTGGCCTGAACTGGCAAGCGGCATTACTGGCAAGCCGCAATACTGGTTCCTTCGGGCGTCACCGTTACCGGTCCTTTTGTTCGGGCCGCTGGCTGGATTACTGGCGGTCTGGGCGCTGCCCCTTCATCTGCGAAGGCCCGTAGCATTGGCAAGCTTTTTCAGCTTTGTCCTGATGGCAGGCTTTTACGGGTTGCGCGAATTCGGGCGCCTTCAGCCGCTTGTAAAGAGCGGTGTGCTAACCTGGGATCGGGCGATGTCATACGTCGACATGATTGCGGTCTTTGGCGCAGCGATGGGGTTCATGGCAGTCGCGGTCGCGGCGCGCATCTCCAGCGTCGTGCCCGAACAGGTGACGCGCGCCAGGCGAGGAACATTCGGAGATGCCGACTGGCTGCCGATGTCGGCAGCGGCACGGCTGTTTCCCGATGACGGCGAGATTGTCATCGGTGAGCGCTACAGGGTCGACAAGGAGCTCGTCCATGAGCTGCCGTTCGATCCGAACGATCCTGCCACCTGGGGACGTGGCGGTAGATCGCCCCTGCTCACCTATGCCCAGGATTTTGATTCGACCCATATGCTTTTCTTCGCCGGTTCTGGGGGCTTCAAGACCACCAGCAACGTCGTGCCGACGGCACTCAGATATAGGGGACCGCTCATTTGCCTGGATCCGTCCACAGAAGTGGGCCCGATGGTCGTTGACCACCGCAGAGAGAAACTCGACCGAGAGGTCGTTGTACTCGATCCGGCAAATCCGGTCACGGGATTTAACGTGCTGGAGGGGATAGAGCATTCAAGAAAACAGGAAGAGGACATCGTCGCCATCGCACACATGTTGCTCTCGGAAAGCTTGCGTTTTGAGAGCTCTACCGGATCCTATTTCCAGAACCAGGCGCACAATCTTCTGACCGGGCTGTTGGCGCATGTCATGCTGTCACCGGAATTTGCTGGTCGGCGAAATTTGCGGAGCCTTCGCCAGATCGTCTCCGAGCCTGAGACATCGGTGCGCGCCATGTTGCGCGACGTCCAGGAACACTCCGGGTCTACCTTCATCCGCGAAACCCTCGGCGTCTTTGTGAACATGACCGAGCAGACTTTCTCAGGCGTCTACTCGACGGCATCGAAAGATACGCAATGGCTGTCGCTTGACAATTACGCGGCACTCGTTTGCGGCAACACGTTCAAAGCGAGCGAGATTGCCGTTGGAAAGAAAGACGTCTTCCTCAACATTCCGGCGTCGATCCTGCGGTCCTATCCCGGTATTGGACGAGTGATCATCGGCTCGCTGATCAACGCGATGATCGAGGCAGATGGCGCGTTCACGAGACGGGCGCTGTTCATATTGGACGAGGTCGATCTGCTTGGCTACATGCGGGTGCTTGAAGAGGCGCGCGACCGCGGTCGCAAGTATGGTGTAAGCATGATGATGATGTACCAGTCCGTCGGCCAGCTGGAGCGGCACTTCGGAAAAGACGGTGCGGTGTCGTGGATCGACGGCTGCGCCTTTGCAAGCTACGCGGCGATCAAGGCACTCGATACCGCGCGCAACGTTTCAGCCCAATGCGGGGAGATGACTGTCGAAGTCAGGGGCAGTTCTCGCAATCTGGGCTGGAATACGAAGAACAGCGCATCCCGCTCGGAAAACATCACATTTCAGCGCCGGCCTTTGATCATGCCCCACGAAATCACACAATCGATGCGCAAGGACGAGCAAATCATTATCGTCCCGGGCCACAGTCCAATCCGCTGCGGGCGGGCAATCTATTTCAGACGAAAGGACATGGATATGCAGGCCAGGCCCAACCGGTTTGCCAAGCTGAGGCGCTGACGGTTCAGGTCAGCCTTGTCGACCGCTTTCTATACCTGCTGGTCAGTTCGTTACCATTATCAGCGCCAGTGACGTCGACCACCTTTCGCGCACAACTGGCCATCTGATTTACCGCTTTGCTCGCTCGGCAATCGTCACTGGCATTTTTAACATCGCCTATCCCTTCGCAATTGTTGGGCACTGCCGAATTGGCAATAGGCATCCATCACAGAAATGAATCGAAGAAGAGCTTTCGATTCATAAGTCTCGTTGGACCAAATCGAGAGCATCGCCGATCATGCGCGCATGGGCACACATCATTATCAGCTTTATTGCCAGAGGATCGACGCCAGCAGGAACATGGCCAGATATTACACGCTTGCGATCCGGCCAACCCTTTTTGGAGAAATAGCCGTGGTGCGAAGTTGGGGAAGGATCGGCAAGGCCGGCGGAGAAATGACCGAGGTCTTCAGCAATGAGAAAGACGCGATATCGCGCTTTCTTGAACTGTTGCTCAAGAAGCGGAAGAGGGGCTATCAACCGGCAACAATCTGTGGAAATCCCGGCAAGACCGTCTCTCTGGGGGCATCACCCCACCACAACGTGATGATCGACTGAGAAGGTTTCCCCTTGTTTAACGAGGAAACCGTCATGACCACAACCGATGAAATCGCTGACATGATCGCGTCCGAACAGAACCTGCCCAATGCCCAGGCGAAAGCGATCGTCGAAACCATCTTTGCTTCGGTCGCGGCGGCAGCCACGTCGGGAGCCGAAACATCACCCCGGCTTAGGCAAGTTTAAGATCAAGGATACCCTGACAGAGAGGTGCGCAATCCGGCGACCGGCGCCACCATCAAGGTTGCCGCTGCGAAGACGCTTACATTCCCAAGCGCAAAAGCGCTGAAAGATTTGCTGAATAACTAATCCGCGTCGCGACAAGCGGTTTCGCCAAACCTGCTCCCGGCGCAGCGTCGTCAGCGCTGCCTGCCTCATGCTCGAAGCTAATCGTCATATGGATGGCGATCTGGCAGTGGCGGCGGCTCTGGGGCTGTATGCCGCCCTCAAAAGGGCGGCACGGCGTCTACGGAACAGTCCCGCTCTGCCATTCGGCAGCAGATGCGGGCGTTGACTGGGTGAGGGAGCTGCCGCACGTCCCATGAAACAGGCTGCGGCATTGAGGCCCTGGCGCTTGGGGCGACGGCCCTCTTTTCTTTTGTGCGGCATGCCAAACCTTAGACCCGTTGGCGCTGGCGTTGACGTTCAACTTGACCGCAAAATAAGTAAATGTAGTGTCATTCCATCACAGAAGGTGACTTGCATGCATTCGTTTTGTCGCGGAATAGCTAGTTTGGTGCTTCTCGCAACAGCCGGATGCGCTGGGGCAAATTATGCCATGAACGATTTTAACGGTATCGATCCCGTCGCGTGGCAAAGCCCCATGAGTGGATTGACATTCCGGATATTCGATAAGCCCCAAGAAACCCGCCTCTTGATTGCCAAAGACTCAGGAGAAACGAAGCTGCAAGACGGCATCGCGAATCCTGCACCGATCGCAACAGATACGTCCCCCGCATCGTATGAGAGTGCGACAATCGAGTGGCTCAAGACGACCGGACGTACATGCATGACAAAATCAACCTTCCTGAACGCCGAGTTCCAGTACGAGATCCGATACTCATGCGAAGGCCCCTTCCCGGCGGCGCCAGTAAAACCAGCACCCTGGTAATCCAGTTGTTACAAATTCGATGGCACGGTTCTTATTAGTAAGCTTTGTGCAAGCTTGTAGTGGCAATATTTTTCCAACGACACGAATGCCAAGAACAGGCATCTGAGAATGCAGCGGCGTTGCAAATAACGCTTAAGCGTGAGCCCGTCACCCCGCCAGGTGACGGGCTCTTTTGTTTTCACCTCGACCCATTCGATCCCATTGGCTTAGGCCAGATCGCCATCGAAGCTTGCATCACGATCATCGTCGGCTGCTTTATGTTCCTGTCTTTCGCCGCAATCATGATCGCGGCGATCATGAGTTGATCTAACGAAATCTCTGCTTATGGGCTCCGGGTGACGAGTTAACTAGAGAGCACAGGCCGCGAAGCGCTTTGATAAAGTATCCGATTATGCCGAACTCATCGCAATGGTTCACCTGCATCTCGGCGGCTTCGCAACGCCTCCTCTTGAACCGGAAGCCCAACAAGCAATGGTTTCCGCGTGGAGCCCCCGATCCCGACGCGATCATGCTTCCCTATCATTCGACGGGTGCCATCTGTCAGGAACTGCCGAGTTTGTTTGTCTCTCCGCCGATCGGGAAAGTGCTGACCAGCCTGTTTTTCTACGCACTTTATCCGGTGGTTTGGCTAACGATCGCAGCTCTCGTCTATGGCTACGATATCGACAGCAAGCGCGATCGTGGGGACGACCGAGTTTCTCGCGCTTTATCCCGTTGGGAAGCTTTGCCAAAATCCATCCGCGATTTCGCTTCGCACTTTATCTCCGGCACGCTGAAGCGGTATCGCGCGCTTGCCGAAGGGATCGGTCTTGCGCTGAACTCCGGCGTTGCCTTGGTCGTGGTTGCCGTTATCGTCTATCGGCTATTGGACTGGGGAGCGGCCTGGACCTGGTATGAGCTCACGCAGCTCATCGGCCCGCATGAACTGCCGCTTTGGCAGATCATTGCGCAAGTCATCTCGCCGTTCATCGGCACGCCAAGCGATCCCGGCGAAGGCCTGCTCATTACGCCGGTCAAGATGTGCCTTCTGGCCGCCACGCTCGAAGTCGGTTTCAGCCAGGGACGGGAGTGGCGAGGGCGACAACAGAACGAGCACACCGCGTGATGTCAGTTAAGCTTGAGTGGAAAGCCGATCGCTTTCGGTCGCGAGGCTGCGACGCTCAGTCTAACAGATAGGAACGGAACTGCGTTGGTGGGAACCACGAACTTCTCCTCGATCAAGGCTGCGTGGTCTTGACGTGGCGGCGTCAGTGAGGTGATCCCACAACCACTGACTGGAGTTACTTTCGGGTCAAGGTCGCGGCTGATGTCGTTCGAAAGGCTGACATCGAGCGGCAACCAGCGGCGTCCCACGCTGTCCGTCAGACTGACCTCGCATTGTCCCCAGTCTTCTCCGATGTCGCGAGTGGCAGTCGCTTCCATCCGAACGATGATAAGCCGCATCTGGCCGGGAAAACGTACTAGTGTATCCCGGCCATCGCCGATCAGACGAACCTTATCGAGTTGCCATCGGGCGCCGGCGTAATCGAGTTGGTCAGCGCCTTGCGCGATATCGGTCTCTATACGATGTCTGTAATCAGCGGCATTGCGCCACGCATTTATTGCGACCGCAGCAGCGACGAGAACAGGCAGGCTGGCAACTGACAGCCACCACATTCTTCTTTCGCGGTTAGATACCATCCTTGCCAATCTCCAGTTTTTCGCGCGGAGCAAGGTTAAGGTTGTCGTTCTCGAGCGAGACGCGGACCTGATCCTTCAACTGCGGATCGAACTGCTCGGACAGGAGAAGTTTCATGCCTTGCGTTTCGTCTTCGGGAAGCTCGAACACGAAAACGCCAGTCGTTGGCAGTCCTGGCTGCAAAATTTTCGCCGAGAGTAAATCTGGAGCCTCTCCTGCCCTGTGTGACTGGCGATACATGCGGCCCGTCCCGCCGACCAAGGTCGCCGCACGTATCGGCATAGTTTTCGGAAAAGCGTGCAGTTCGGCGCTGACAACGACCCAGACACCTGAGCTTTGCAGATCAGTTGGCCGCCCAAATCGTTGAAAAGCGATCGTCCGGGCTTTTACGACGCTTTTGATCTTCACGCTGAATGTCGTGCTCGAAACTGTCTCGCTCTGGCGGCCGGATTTCATGATCGGCCCGGTCAGCATGGCATAAGGCGGCGTCGTCGCCTGCAAGGCTGCAAGGATCACGAAACTTACGAGTAGCCCCACCCCCAGCAAGACTGATCGCATCATGGCAATATCCCCTGCCCCGGATTCGCGAGAGGCAATCTTATCTCCGCGACGCTCCCCGACAGAAACCAGCCAGGTGCGGCGTATAAATTATCTCGAGGTTTGAAGACCGCGCCCTCGACCCGAAGCTGCAAGGAATAAGGCAGCGTTTGGGAATCGGAAACTTCCCACACTGCTGTCACGGCTTCTGGCATCCGTGGATGCAGATCCCATAGGATGGCCCGATCACGCTTGAGGTAATATTGTGGTCTGGCCGCATCGGAGACGTTGGTAATCTTGATCAGGTCGGCGTAGAGGTTAGAGCTTTCCGAAGAGACGTTCTCCAGTATCATATCGAGGGCAATAGCTTTTTTGCCTGGTGATATTTTGCCGCCATTTGGCATGACCGTAACAATGGAGCCAGCGGTGACGGACACCTTCCAGCGCCCGGCTCCGACGGGTGTAGAGACCTCCACCTGCGGTACGATTTCAGATTCCCGCTTCTCATAGAGGGAATAGCCGAGCGAGACGGTCGCAGCCAACAAGCCGCCTGCTCCGGCGAGAAGCTTGGCAAGCCGCCCCTTGGGCTTCTGACGTAGTATCGGTCGCTTCAAATTATCAATTCCATCATTCGAGCGCGAAAATAGCAAAACAATGCTTCGGTTTCGACCGGCTAGGTGACATTCACCCGAAACATAATCGCGGCAGCTGAACCATAAGGATTTAGGAGCGGTCAAAGGATCAAGACTATTTCGCCGCATGGGCTTGCATGAATTTGTTTGTCTCCACCGGAACGCTGACAAACCACGGCCGAGTTCATGGGATCAGGACGTCATGGCAGCCGAGGTTGTACGCATGAACCCTAATCTTTCACCCCAGACCAAAATCGGATGTCGCGCACGTCCTGTCCACATATGTCGTCGACCCGCATTTGGGCGGTGAATGATAGCAGTGCTACATGGCGAATTCGACAGCCCCCCGGCTGTAGCAACGTCCCATAGAAGCTCCAAACTCTTGAAGGAAAGACACCCAGATTACCACTGTCGTAATCTAGACCGTTCGAAAACTGCACAAAGTAGCGGAAGCCGGACTGCTCAATCGCCGCGGGCGGAGGAAATTCTGGCGTCGTTAGGTTGCAGCCAGACGTCCAGGACGCACCATCCCCGATGTCGATGAAAAGAGATCAACAGGAGAGCTTCAGGACGCGAGATCCTTCCCAGCGAGTTTTGAGAGCGCCCCTCAGAACGGTGGCTCCGCATCGACGCGGCCGTCTAGCTCGGCAGTCGCCCACGTTAGTTCAGCCTTAGCGAGATCAAGCTCGGCCTCAATCAGGCGGCGTTCGGAAAAATCGACAGCGTTGCGCAATTCGGCACGAAGTTCTTCGATCTGGCATTCGAGTTCGTAGGTCATCTTCTGATCTCCTATGTGAAAGACGATCAGCGGCGCCGGGTAGGGAATGACGTCGTCAGGGATCGCCGAAGCGACCGGCAGAGCCGGGAAGTGGGAGAGCCGATTCCGTGTTGGCGGCTCCGCTGCCAGTTCGAAATTGGGGGTACCGCTTATCCTTGACGTCGGCACTCCCGTGGGCATCACCATCGGGTACTGAGCAGGTTCCTTTCCCTCCGTGGCTACCCGAAAAGCCGGACCCGGCTCGATGCCGGGTCCGGCTTGAAATCTCGGAGAGAAGAGAAGGCTCCGCCGGTGGCAGAGCCTCGTGATGTCGATCAGTCCCGGTTCGGGCGGGACCAGATGAGCTGGAGCCCGTCCTCGCCTTCCACCTCGGCGAGCGTTGCGTAGATCGGAGCCGGGAAGCTCGGATCGTCGAGCTTGACCGAGAGGTAGTCGCGGCCTTGCTCGGAGGTCTTCTGCCAGGCGGCGCCCAGCTCGACGCTGCCGGCGTAGACGCGGAACTGTGGGCCCTTGTCGGAGGGGTTCTCGACCCGGGCGATGCGGGCCTTGACGTTGAGGGCGAGGGTGCGGATGGAGCCGGTGAAGCCGTTTTCGGTGGAGGTGAAGGTGCCGATGGTTGCCATTGTCGTATTCCTTTTCGTGTGTTCGGGCCGCGCCCATCGCGGCCTCGATGGCAGTCGCAAAGACCGGTGACGATCGGACCGCACCTGATAAGGCCGGAACGCAGTGGAGGGCGGCAACTACCAACTTTGTTAGTTGGAGAGGAATGGCGGCGCAGCCGGCAGGGGTAAGAAAATTGGTCGTGGCCGTTGCGGGAAGACGATCGAGGCGCAGCCGGTCTCCGGTCAGACATGCCTCATCGAGCCCGCGGATGGGTTGCCGGAAACTCTGGCGAGAAGGAATATGGCGATGGCGTTCCGCCGCGTTCACCCTGGTGCGAATGGCATTCCGCGCCACGCACGCTTGGACCGATCTCATCGTCTGCTTCATCAGGGGAGAAGGGTTTCAGCTAACATTGGCCCGCT
This sequence comes from Agrobacterium genomosp. 2 str. CFBP 5494, assembly GCF_900013495.1. NCBI lineage: Bacteria > Pseudomonadati > Pseudomonadota > Alphaproteobacteria > Hyphomicrobiales > Rhizobiaceae > Agrobacterium > Agrobacterium genomosp. 2. The sequence continues at coordinate 369,169 of NZ_LT009720.1, read as the reverse complement.
TGCTGACTGCGCCCGGTGCGATATCGTGCGCTCTCGAATCGCTGCCTGGAGGATCAATGCGTCAGCAGACCAAGCCGTTCATCGTCGAACGCAAACCGTCCCGCAAACCCAAACCCGACACTACACAACCGTCGATCTGGGGAAGGCTGGATGCTGACATTGCACAAGGTCTCAAGAACCAACATGATGCGGATCCCGCGGCCGCCACCGGTGGTGACGACCGCGCTTGAAATTCAGGCCGCAGCTTTCACATCCGTTTCCGGCTGCAGCGAATGCAGAAAGCTCACAGCGCGTTGCGCCTGGGCCGCCGCCTGAAAAATCGCCCGCTTGTCGTTGGCCAGAACCGACAACCACGACTGCAGGTAAGAAGCGTGATCCGGGCGCGGCTCGAATTCCGGCGCGATACCGAGATCGGCGCAGAGGAAACAGCTGCCGAGCTCGGCAATAAGTTCTTCCCGTGCCCGGCCTGTTCGGTCTTTCGCATAGCGCGACAAATTTCGTCCAACCCGATGCTCCGCTGCCGTCCAGTGGGTCGCCTCATGGCTGAGGACAGCTGCGTAGCCGGCAGCATCGCGAAACGCCTCGAACGGAGGCATCTGGATATAATCCATGACCGGGGAATAGTAGGCTTGGTGGCCGCCATGCCGAATGACCGCACCCGTATTGCGGAAGAAGCGATCGGCGCTCTCGATGCGTTCGACCGGGTCAAGGACCTTGGCGGGCGGCGCATAATAGCTGTCGGGCAAACCGTCGATTTGCTCGACGTTGAACACCGAATAGGCCTTCAGAAACGGGATCTCCCGGTCGACCTCGTTACCATTTCCGTCCGCTTGGGACTTGGTGAAACGGCTGGCGAAAACGACGGTCGAGCCGGTTTCGCCCTTGCGCACGGCCCCTCCCAGCTCGAGCGCCTGCTTGAACGTCATCCACATCGGCGAGGCGAAGCCACGTGACATCTGCTCCGACCACAGGAGGAGCACGTTCATGCCTGAATAAGGAAGGCCGTTATGGCGCAGCGGCCGGCTAATACGGCCACCGATGTTGGCGGCGCTCCACGGCTTCATCCAGGGACGGACGCCCTTTTCAAGATCCTCAACGATCCGATCGGTGATCCGCGTGTAGATGTCCGCACGGTCCGATCCTGATTTCTTTGCCATGACTTCTCTCTCCTTTTCTTAAGGCCGCGCCGATCGCGGTCCGTCACGGAGGTCCGAAGTCAGGGGCCGATGGTGTGGCCATGCACCGGAACGGCCGCAACAGCGTGGAGGACGGCAAAGCCGTTGCATGGGCACCCGGCTCCTGCAGGACCATCCAACGGGACGGGCCGCGATAGGCGTGTCTCCAGCTTTATTCTGAACATGAAAAAAGCCGGCGCCCGTGGGCGCCAGCCTGAAAAGGGAAACGGCGGGGTGCCACCCCGCCAAGTGCGTCATCCGAAAGCGGCTAATTGAGCCTCGGCCGCCTTGCGGTCGAGCGAGGCGCCCGGGTTTTCGACCGGGCGGTCGAAAGGCTTCCAGCTCTCGCCGACGACCTGCTCGTAAGCGGTCACCGCGCCCTCGGCTGCCATTCGGAGTGCGTGGGACTGGACGCCCATGTCGGCCGCGAATTCCCGCTTGCGCTGGGCGGCGCTGTCGTAGCCGACCGGGCCGTCAAGATCTTCATCGCGGGCATCGTTCGATGCCTTGGCAGTTGCGTCGCGCGCTTCGGTAACGGCGCGGGAGTAGAACTGACCGGCGCCGTGCGCCGAGCCGACGAAGGCTCCGACAATGCGCTGCAGGTGGATCTGCATCGCCTTCTCGCCGAGCCCTTCGGACAGGCTGTCGGCGGTTTCGGCGATCAGCCGCTCATGCAGACTGCGGATGCCATCGCTGTCGACGACCGCAGTACCGAAGCTCTCGGCGATCTTGAGCGCCTGAGAGGCGTCGGGGCACGAGAGGCGGACCATTTCGAGGGTGGCGCCGCGGCGAGATTGCGAAATCCGTGTGTTGGAGCGGTTGGGAGTTGCGGGCTTGGCCATATCAGGTCCTTCCTTGGCTGCCGAAGCGGTTCCGGCCCGTGCCGGTCTGCCCTTCGATGCGGACGACCAGAACCGGCAAAGGACGGGCGGCTTCACAGGTCCGATCCGGCTGAACAAGCAGGGCAGGTTTGCGGGCCAGCAGGTTTGCGGGCCAGCAGGTTTCGACCTGCTTGGGACCGCGAGCCTGCTCTCGCGCAGTGAGGCTGGATCGGCCGCTCCGCGGCGCGACAGCGGCCTTGAAACGCCCGGCCGCCGGTTCAGACCGCAGCAACAAGAAGGGCAGTCGACACGGGCCCCACATCTGTCTCTAGCGGGAAGGAACTGATATAACCAAGCCCCATGCCGACGACATCGAAGACGGGCAAGTCCGGTACCAGCACCGTTGTTTCGAGTCCGCCTATGCCGCCAGATGATGCACAGGCACATCGTCGCGATGCCGCAGCTCACGGATGACCTGTTCTTGCATCGCCAAACTGCAGGCAACGACGTCAAGTTCGACCCACCTCTCGAAGGTAAGGCGGTCGATGAGCTCCTGATGAAGAGTAAGAGGTCCGGATCTTCGACGACTCCGGCTCCGGGCCTTCACCGTTGTCGCCTGTCTTCTGGCGCGCGACACAATCTTTCGTGTGAGACATTCCAGATGCCGCTGGGTCTCTTGCCGGGCGCCGATTGCTTTCGCCAGCAGCTTTGAGACGCCGATGTTGATCATAACTGCTCCTTCAGGCTTTGCCAGCCGGCGAAGGACTATGGAGCTGTTAGCGGATAATGAGTTCGTGCTGCTAGCGACCTCCACCCCTAAAAATTCAGGGGTGGCTTGTGCCATGTCTGAGCGAGGGATGACCGTCATGCTGTCGCTTTCTGATCGACGTCTTGGGCAAGCTCTTTGTCGTCGGACGGATCTGTATCTGGCAGCTCGTCCTGATCTGCGTCCTCATCAATGTGCCCTTCCTGGTCCTCAGCGGGCTCGTCGGCTTGGCCGCTATCGTCATCATGCGGGGCCGTGCCGATGGTATCGGTGGGAGAGCTCGCCCGGATCCAGTCGAGCAACTCGTCGACTACTGGCGCGAAGCGGGCAGATGCATGGACGAAGCGCTCGTTCTGGAAATGCTCGACGAGCGTTGCGCGGGTCTCGCGAACCTTCTGGCGCGGCTGGACGGCTGCTTCGGCGCAACACGCTTCCAGCGCCTGGCGAGAGAGGCATAGGAGGAAGTCCTCCGAACCCATGTTCGGCAGGTATTCGTCGGCGCCGATCGCCTCGCCGGCGATGCGCGAAACCATTCCGCTGTTCGACATTCCGCGGCGGCACGAGAGGACATGGATCAGGACCGAGCGGACCGCGATCCGAAGCGTGTCCTGATCGAAGGCGAGCTTGCCATGCTCGTCGAACAGTGTGACCCCATGGCGCGAGAAGCGCTTGCCGCCGTAGAACGTCCCGCCTGCACCGGAGTCGACACGGACGTTCTGCCCGGCAAAAGCGAGCACCAGGAGCGCCATCAGCATGTCGTCCTCGATCGGCGCGCTACCTAGAGCCTCGTGCAGGGCATCTGTGCGGAAATCGTCCATCATGTCATGGCCCTTCTGGGTCACGTCAGGCCGAACCTTCTGCGTCGTGAATGCACCGGCATCATCGCCGCCTTCCGCGGCTCCCTCAGCGCTGCCTCCCTTCGGCTTGGCCGTTTCGGGCATGCGGTAATGCACCGTCTGCACCTTGCCATCGCGGTCAAGGTAAAGCGCGGTTTGATCGGACTTGGATGGCTTGCCGTAGACGTGCGCCGCCTTCTTTGGCAGCTCCGGCTGACCCCAACTGTTGACTTCGACGATAGCACCGCGCTTCGGCAAGTTGCTCGTCATCCATTTATGCTGGGCGCCGAGGAAGCCCTCGACATTCGTCGTGTAGCGACCGTCCTGGTCGGGCCGGTGCGAAGAGGTCCTCGACCCACTCGATGCCGTAGGCCTGGGCTAGGTCGTCGCCAAAGCTCGCATCACAGGCATACATGCGCTTCTTCGTCAGGGCGTTTGCGATCTGCCACCACGCAGCGGTATCGCCCTTCTTCGGCTTGTGCGCCTTCCAGACCTCCTTCTGGTCAACTTGGCCAGCGGCCGCGATGATCCGCAACTGCTGCTCGGACGGCATGTCGCCCAGCGCCATCTGTTCGAGCATTGCCGGCGGGACGTTGGCTAGCAGCCGCAGCTTGCGGATCTGGCGGCCGGAAGAGCGAGGGCGACGGCAATCGCTTCCTCGGTCCAGCCGAGAGCAACGAGACGCTCAATGCCGCGCCATTGATCCACGGGATTGAGCGGCTCGCGGACGCTGTTTTCGACCATGGAGCGCATGGCTCCGTTATCGTTGGCGGCATCTGCAACGAGAATCTCGATTTCTTCCAGTCCGGCGGCGATGGCCAGCCGCACTCGGCGATGCCCGGCGTCGATGATATAGCCGTTTCCGCCATCGGTTTGGGGTGCGACGACCGGCGGCTGGACGATGCCGACGGCCTTGATCGTCGCCAGCATCAGCGCATCCGCCTGCGGCGACGACTTCGTCTGACCCATTCGGTCGGGATTTTCCTTGAGCGCGCGCGGGTCAACTTTTATTATCTGCATGGGATTTATCCTTGTCTAGAGGGTTCCGGACCGGTGCCTTGCCAGCCCTTCCTGTCTTCATCTTTTCTCGAAGACACCTCCCGGACCGCCGAGCGTCCGGACTGCCGCAACTGCGGCCGAGCATCCCTGCTGGGAAGGGCAAGCGGGGCTGACAGCCCTGCGAAGGACAATCAGCCGGGATGGCGCAGGCGGCGGTTGAGCGAAAGCGTCGGCAGGCGGACCGATCTGCGACCGGTTCTTGCTTCCTGCTTTCCTCTTTTCTCAAATCCTCATTGTTCAGTTTGGCCCAACCGCTCGACGACCGGAGAACGTGAGCGGCCGCCATTTTTCGAGGATGGGACTAGGTTCGGCGCCCGAGAAGGGCCAGACCATCGGCGAGCATGCGCTTCAAGATCAGTTTCCTGCTCTCCGGTGTCGCAGAGGCAATTTCGGGGAGAGGGATTGTAGGAGGCGGCGGATTGCCAATTTCCGCCAGGGAGATCGGCTCCTCTGTCACTGGAGCGACAGTGACATGGGTTATTGTTGTCTCATCCGATCTGACCGACACGGTGAGCTGTCCTCCGGAGCGGAGGCGGTCAACGCCTGTCTGAGCGGCCTCCTGCTCATCTTGAGCTTCGACCAGCGATGTCTGCGTTACCAGGAAAAATGGCATGTGTTCCCACTAGGTGTTTTAGTGCAGATCTCATTCGCAAAAGTGGCGTGGTCAAGGTGCAGCACCGCATTTGCGGTCGCATTGGACACAAAAAAGGCGCTCGACCCGCGAGGGGAGCGCCTTCTTCTGTATCCCGGGACAACGTCAAACGCCGCGGCGATTGCAGCGAGCAGGACATTGTCTCATCGGGAAGTAGTGCATAGATATTGTTGACGAAGGGCAATTTCAAGTCGCGGTCCAGAACGTCAACTGTTAGATCTTGTCGCTCATCAGGAATGCCAGGCAAACATCATGACCACAGATACCGAGACGCGGAGAACTATCGCGCAACGAGTAATTGATCGGGCGGCAGCGCGCGGTACGCCGGTTGACGCTGATCCAGCGTTCCTCGCTGCGGTGGAGGACTGGGTCCGGGGAGATATCGACATGAAGGCCATGCGCGACCGGTACCTTGAAATAATCGCTCTTCAAGCTGCCGACCGGAGGGGCCTACGCACAACTGGCCTCGGCAAAAATCCCTTAGGTTCCTTGGCCGACGCGAAGGAAGAATAAAAAAATGGGCCTGGGAAAACCGCGGCCCATGAAGTGTGGAGATCTAAACCTCCAGAGGGGAACAGCTGCTGCGACGGAGCTGGGAGGTGACCGTCATCTGCATCAGCTAAAGGCCTTATGCCCGAATTTTGATCAGCTGGAAAACATTTATTGTGCAACGCAGCTATGCAGCTGCCGCGACGGTCTCGTTGTCTAGGTCTGCCGACAATTGAGCCTCGATGAAGTAGTCGTGCAGGCGCAGGCCGAGCGAGCGATAGTTTCGGTCTGAGCCGACGGTACGATCGAAAAAGGCCGGATTGACGATAGCGAGATCGTAGATCGGCGTCAGATCGGTGCGAACGAAGTCGCCGGTGATGATGCGTGCCTTAGGCTGAAGCAAGCTCACGATGCGGGCGGTGACCGGATCGAGTTCGATCCCGGTCACAGAAGTGGTGTCGCGATATGTCTTCGGCATCAATGCCGGGAACAGGCCCGTGCCGATGCCCGGTTCAAGGACGCGGCCGCCACGCCAGCCAAGTCTGTGGATGCCGGACCAGATCGCCCGGATGATGAACTCAGGGGTGAAGTGGGCATACTGGGTGCAGCGGGCAAGCGACGCATAATCGGCCTCAGAGACGGCGGTCTCGAGCGAGGAGCCGATCTCATCCCAGCCCTGCCGGAAATCGTTTTCACCCGGCCGTCGGAATACGCCGTTGGCCAGCTCGCCGGCGCCGAAGCCGGTGAAACGGATCAGCTCCGCCTGCTCCTTTGGCGTCGCCGGCCGGTCCTGCCTGGAGATATCATTGGCAACGAGGATCGCCGCAACGTTGGCGCGGGCACGATCCTTCCAGGAGGAAGGCAGGCCGCGGTCACCCTCAAGATAGAAGTTTACCCGAAGGCCGGTGCGCCGGATGGGGGTGGAAGCGACCGGCATGGCAGGTGGCGGCGCCGGCGGCGTGGGTTCCGGATCGTCGTCATTGGCGGCCGCAGGCGAAAAGGCGCCGAAAGCGGTCACGCCAAGGCCCAGGCCGGACGATAGTGCGGTATTGCCAAACATGTCGAGCGTGAAGGGATCGTTGCTCATGATAAATTCTCCTTATGAAGGCGCGCGTCGTCGTCCAGCGATTGGGATGCGCTGATGAAGAGACGCTGATTGGCGTTGGGGATCGGCTCCGGCGGAGACGTTACGACCACTCGATAATGAAGAGTTCCATCGAGTCCTCGTCGAAGGTGATGCCGAGGTGCCTCGCATTCGGAGTGGCGGCGATCATCGCCCCCAGTTGCTCGGCATCGATGAATTCGACACCGTCGTCTCCTCCGAAGGTTCTGCGCTTGACTTCGAACCAGTCGTCATTCGTGCGGGGATCGCATTCGAGTGCGTAAGCGACGAACGGCTTCTCGCCATCCGGCAGTTTGCCGTTCGAGCACAAGTAGACACCGTGATCAGCCACGAGCCAGACACCTGGCTGCTCGTCGCGCCCAGGATGAAGGCCATAGTGGGGATTGCGAAAGCCGCCATTGGCTTGTGCATCGGCGCGACCGCGAGCGATCACTGCCCGCACGGTTTCAATCGGAAACGAAAGCATGGAAAGCGCCTCCTCACGCTGCGACTGCCGTATCGGGCAGATGGCGCAGTTGAACGGGCAGTTTGGCTGCGATCTCGTCGTCGGTCAGGTCATCAAGCAGCTTCAACCTGGCAGATCCGGCTTTGCTGAAGAGAGTGATGACACGCTGACACGGAAGATACTGCAGGGTGGTTTCATCGGCGTAGCCACGATAGGTGTCCGCCGTGGTACTCCAGATGTGCTCGAGGCGCTCGTCTCGGGTAATTGCCCTCACGGGACGCGTTTCCCGCTCGATGATCGCCAGCCGCATGTCTTCCACCGACCCGCCGTCGGAGAGGTCGCAATAGGCGTGGAAGAAACGAATGACTCCGTCGATCCGCAGCGCGAGGAACACCGATGTGACGGATTCGGTCAGGAATTCGCGCATCGCGAACATCGAACCCCGGATCCACAGCGGCGGCAGGATCTCGAACATGAAATCATGCTCACGCTCGGCGATTTCGAACCACTCGCCTGCATAGAGCGCGCTCGCGTCACCGTGGAAACGGTTTGGACGCTGTGCATGCCGATCGAACATTCGGAACATCTGATGGCGCTCAGTGATGCCCTGGTAGACTTTACGCATTGCGGATGGGGTGCTCATTGGCGGCTCCTCGGGCCCTGTCCGGACCGAAGCGCGGTGCTGCCCTGCCGGCTCACCATCCTCTTCAGTCCTTCATGACCCCTCCCCTCACGCCGCCTCTTCGTCGGACGGGTCAAGGGCCGCTATCGAGCGGGCGAAGCTTCACCCTTGACGCGGCTGGCGGGCATGCGGCAGGCCTCCTCTTCCCGCCCTCGCTTTCTTTTCCTTCTTTTCCTCTTCCCGCGCTTTCAGCGCGTCATTCCAGTCCTCGGCCGGCGGCTTCAGCCGCAGCCAGTCGCAGCCCACCTCATCGGCGATGGCACGAAGGCGGCCGGCAAAGGTCTCGCCCTGGCTATTGGCGTCGGTGGCCGCGACCAGAACAGCGCCGGGACGCGCGGCCAACTGGCGCATTGCCGATTCTGTCGCCGGTGCCCACCCACCGCCGGTGCTGAGATAGAGGCTGCCCTGACGAAGCCCTTCGAGTGCCGAAAGGCTCATGGCGTCGATCGCCGCTTCAGTGACGCAAAGACGCTTGGCGTCGGAAGAGCCTAAGCGAAAGAGAATTTTAGAACCGCCTGCCGAAAAGCCGCGCCAATCGGGACCGCGCTCCTCCCAGCCAGTAACAACCCCATCGTCATTGACATGCGCGGCCCACATGCTGCTATAAGGGCCTTCCCGAAGGACACCACTTTGGATGGCCTCCCGGATGATCGTTGCCGGCAGGCAGCGCTCGCTGCGCAGATAGCGCCAGGTCATCGATCCCTGCCACGGCCGACGTCGTGTTGCCCAGCGTTCAGAGACGGAACTGCTGTGAGCGGGCTTTCCGGCCGGACGAGACCAGGCGGGATCCCTGGCGACGATGCCGACAAGAGCGGCCACCCGGTCCAGCGCCTCGACGAAGGTGACGCCGTCCAGATGCTCCGCAAGAGAGAAGACATCACCCTTCGCGTCAGACAGTGGATCGAACCATCCTCGCCCGCCATGGATGACGATGACGATTTCCGCACCGCGCCGGTATTTCACTGCCTTGCGGGTGCTTTCCTTGACGTCGATGGCGAACCCAGCCTGCTCCAGCAAGGCTGCGCACGGGACACGGTCCCGAAGTTCCCTCAGTTTCTGTTTTTCCATTGTTTTTCTCGGCGCTTGGCGCCGCCTTTCTCTCCAGATTTATGTCTCCCGCAATTTGCGGGACCGTTTCCGGCGGCCGCGAAGAGCAAAGGGGTCAAGGGCGCGGCTGGCAATCTGCAGATTTGCATTCCATTCCGGATGATCTGCCAGCAGCGGCGAGAGCTTCCCTTGCCGCCTGCCGCGCGCAAGCGGCACAAAGGAAAGTAGGGGTCTCAATGAGACCCGCCCGGAACGTATTCGTGGACGATCTCCAGGTCGTCCTCTTCATCGAGTTCGTCGCTCGGCAGAACGCCGAACTCGTTGCCGGACCTGAACAGTGTGACCGGAACCATCAGGGTGCGGGCGAGCTGGAAGGCGTGGTTCTGCGCGAGGGAAAGATCGGTGTTCATCTGAGGCTCCATCGTTAGAGCGGGCCGATCCCGCTCAATGGCAACCGTCAGTGTCCGGAACCGGTCGCGATCACTGCGAAGGCAAAGCCGAAGCGGCCGTAGCTTGGCTCACGGACCCCGTCAGCGGGTTTATCGACGGAGATCCGGGGCCGGACCAGGAGGCCATCCATCAAGAGCGGGATTGGGACGCCTCCATGGACCTGCCTCCGACAAACGGCGATCGTGCTGATGCGGATCTTGTTGTAGCCCTCGATACCTGACGCTACCTTCTTTTCGCTTCGGTCATCAGGTCAGAGTCGATGCCTATGACTGCTGGAGGCGGATCACAGACGACGTGAAGCCGCGAACGCTAGAGGTTCGCGATTGTGAGCCATGCGGAGCCGCCTCTTGAAAAGCCGACACGCAACCGATATATATTGATCATAGTCGAGAGCGCTGATCCGTCGGTGCGTTGAACGATTGTTTCACTCGGCTTACCGAATTGGAGCGGACCGCATGCGGTCCGCTTTTTCGTTTCAGGGGGATTCGTTACATCTATTATATCTCGACGAGTCTGGTCACTCGCATGATCCAAGCTCCGACTTCTTTGTCCTTGCAGGCTTTAGCATATTCGAGCGCCAAACGCATTGGCTGGAAGCCCAGATAGATCCTGTAGCAGCGCGCTTTAGCTCAACCAATCCTCGAGAAATCGAGTTCCATGGAAACCCAATGCGCTCGGGCAACGGCACCTGGAAAGGTGTGCCTCCAAACGACAGAGTTCAAGCCGTTGTCGATATCTTGTCGCTACTGGCAGACAAGCAATTGCAGTTGAAGGTCTACGCCTGCGTCATCGAAAAGAAGCTCTTCTCTCCGAACGATATTCTGGCTCGGAGCTTCGAGGAGGTGGCTTCGTGTTTTGATGGCTATCTGAAGACGCTTTACAAGAAAAAGAATCCCCAGCGCGGCTTGGCCATCCTCGACAAAAGCAATTATGAGGAGAAAATCCAAACCCTCTCTCATGTGTTCAAGCACGTCGGGCATGCCAGCGGCCAACTTCGCAACTTTGCCGAAGTCCCGCTTTTTCTGGATTCGAAGGCATCGCGCCTGATTCAGATGGCGGATTTGATCGCTTACTGGATTTTCCGTCACTTTCAGTCAGGCGACCAGCGTGGCTTCGAGCTCATAAGGCCGTACTTTGCCCGGTACGGCATCGGGCCAGTCTCAGGTCTGCGCTGTCATGTCTCGCCGGAGACAGAAGCGCGCCTCGCTTCGCTTCCAGTTCCAGCTCACCCTTTTCCGATAGCAACGCCGAAAGCTATGGCCGCCGCATCCCAAGTCGCCACGCCTGAGGATTGAAGCGGTTTTGGTGGTGCATGCGCTCCCTCGACACGCTCGGTCTGAGCATTTTTCATTGGAAATTCCGGCTCTTCACTTTCAGCGTATCGATATGAAGGTCCGGCGTGAACATGTCCCGCGGGACAACCGGCTTCGGCCGTTCCCGTGAATCCGGCCCACCGCCCCCATGGGCAAACTCATCGCCTCGTCCCGTTGGCAGCTTGAACTCGACATCCCGATGGGCCAGGCCAACAAGGTCCCCCGACAGATCGAACAGCTGCTGTGCGACGAGGTGCACGACCTCCCCTTCTCGCTGGATTCGCCCATTGATTGCCATCATCGAGGACCCCAGCACCACTCGCCGGCGCTTCTCAAACAGCGTTGGCCAGACCACGATGTTGGCGGGGCCCGTTTCGTCCTCGATGGTGATGAACATGACGCCCTTCGCCGATCCTGGCTTTTGCCGGACCAGCACCAGGCCCGCCGTGTAAACCCACCGGCCGTCCCGCGCATTCATCGCCTCCGCGCAGGTTATGATGTTTCGTGCCGAAAGGTCATTGCGCAGAAAGGCGACAGGGTGCTGTCTCAGCGTCAATCCGGTATGGCTGTAGTCCTCGATGACGTTATGCCCGTCCGTCATTTGTCGCAGGGCAACCTCCGGCTCCTGCTGCTCTGCAATTGCCACCATCTCGCGTTCGGCCGCGGCGGCAAACAGCGGTAAGGGCTCGTCGCGCAACGCCTTGATCGCCCAGAGCGCATCGCGCCGTTGGAGCTTGAGGGAGGGCAGAAAGGCATCGGCCTCTGCCAACTGGACAAGCGCTTCCGTCGGCACGCTGGAACGGCGCCACATGTCATCGACCGACACGAACGGGCTGTTCATACGCGCCGTTACGATCCGCGCCGCATCTGCGACGGCCAGTCCCTTCACCTGCCGAAACCCCAGCCGCACAGCGTGTCGATCGGTATGACCGATCTTTTCCAGCGTGCAGTCCCATCGGGAGCGGTTGACGCACACAGGTCGCACCTCAACGCCGTGTTTGATCGCGTCACCGACGATCTGGGCGGGCGCATAAAAGCCCATCGGCTGACTGTTGAGCAGTGCTGCGCAAAACACGTCCGGATAGTGGCACTTGATGTAGTTCGAGGCATAGGCAATCAGCGCAAAAGATGCTGCATGGCTTTCCGGAAAGCCGTAGGAGCCAAAACCTTCGAGCTGGGAAAAGGTCTTTTCGGCAAACTCGGGTGAGTAGCCGTTTTTCACCATGCCGGATACGAGTTTCTCCTTGAAGCGAGAAACGCCGCCGGTGAACTTGAAGGTCGCCATCGACTTGCGCAACTGGTCGGCCTCCCCACCGGTAAAACCGGCGCAGACCATGGCGACACGCATGGCGCTCTCCTGAAACAACGGCACACCCAGGGTCTTGCCAAGCACGGCCTCAAGCTCGGGTGTGGGATATTCAACCGGCTCCTTGCCTTCACGGCGGCGAAGGTAGGGATGCACCATGTCACCCTGGATAGGACCGGGCCGGACGATCGCCACTTGCACGACGAGATCATAGAAGGTGCGGGGTTTCAGGCGCGGCAGCATCGCCATCTGGGCACGGCTCTCGATCTGGAAGGTGCCGAGCGTGTCAGCCTTGCGGATCATGGCGTAGGTCGCGGCATCTTCCTGCTCGATCTTCGACAGATCGAGATCATCGCCCTTGTGTTCGCGAATAAGATCGAAGGCCTTTGCCATGCAGGTGAGCATGCCGAGCGCAAGGACGTCCACCTTCATGAATTTCAGCGCCTCGACGTCATCCTTGTCCCACTCGATGATCTGCCGGTCTTTCATCGTCGCCGGCTCGATCGGCACGAGATCGTCCAGCCGGTCATGGGTAAGGACAAAGCCGCCGGGATGCTGGCCAAGATGGCGCGGCGCTCCCATCAGTTGCTGCGCCAGTTTCAGGGTTAGCGCCAGACGGCGGTCGTCGGGGTTGAGATTGAGTTCCCGGATGTTTCGGTCGGGCACTTCCTCCGACCATGACCACATGCCTGATGACAGCGCCTTGATCACATCTTCAGGCAGGCCGAGCGCCTTGCCGACATCGCGGATCGCACCCTTGGCCCGGTAGCGGGTGACGGTGGCGCAGAGTGCTGCCTTGTCTTTCGTGTAGGTCTTGTAGATCCACTGAATGACCTCCTCGCGCCGTTCATGCTCGAAGTCGACATCGATGTCTGGCGGTTCGTCGCGCTCCTTGCTAACGAAACGCTCGAAGAGGAGGTCGTTGGTCGATGGATCGATCGAGGTAATGCCGAGAATATAGCAGACGGCGCTGTTGGCCGCCGATCCCCTGCCCTGGCAGAGAATGCCCTGGCTCCGGGCAAAGCGCACGATCGAAAACACCGTCAGGAAGTAAGGCGCGTATTTCATGGTGCGAATGAGATCGAGCTCGTGCCGTACGGTTTTGAGGACGTCCGGCGGCAGGCCTTCGGGGTAGCGATCGGGAGCGCATTCCCAGACATAATGCTCGAGTGAGGCTTGGGCATCCTTACCCGGCACAATTGCTTCCTCCGGGTATTGGTAGGTGAGCTCCTCGAGGCTAAACGTGCAGCGCCTGACGATCTCCATGCTTCGTGCCACGGCCTCCGGATAACGTGGAAACAGACGCTGCATCTCCTCCGGCGGCTTCAGATACCGGTCGGCATGCCTCTCGCGCTCGAAGCCGACGTCATCGATCGTGGTGTTGTGCCTGATGCAGGTGACGATGTCCTGCAACTGCCGCCGGCCCGGTTCATGAAACAGCACGTCATTGGTGACGACGGTTTTGACCCTGAACCGTGCCGCCATGTTGGAAATCTCATGCAGGCGCAACTGGTCGTTCGGTCGCCGACGCAGACAGAGAGACACGTATGCGCGATCACCAAACAACTCAGCCATTTTTCGAAGCTGGATCGCGCAAAGATCATCCGGCAGATCCGGCACCAGAACGCCGATCATGCCCTCGGAGTAAGCGACGATATCGTCCCAGTGCAGGATGCAGTTGTTCTTGCCGCCACGCGATTTGCCCAGCGTGATGAGGCGCGTCAAACGTGAATAGGCGGATCGGTCCATCGGATAGACCAGCACAGACATGCCATCCGCGAGATCGAGCCGACAGCCGACGACCAGGCGCAGACCCGTGGCGCGGGATGCTTCCAGCGCGCGGACGATCCCTGCCAGCGAATTGCGGTCGACGACGCCGAGTGCTTCAATGCCGAGCTGTTTCGCCGTCTCGAACAATTCCTGTGCAGAGGAGGCGCCGCGCAGGAAGGAAAAGTGGGTCGTGACCTGAAGCTCGGCGTAGCTCATGCGAAGATCCCGTGGCAGAACCAGCGATGGGAACCGGTTTCGGGATCGACGCCGTCGCCGGAGCGGAATACCCACAGGCGCTCGCCTGCCTCGTCCTCGATGACAAAGTAGTCGCGCACCGCCTCCATCTCGGCGTCGCGCTGCCACCACTCCCCGAAGATGCGTTCCGGGCCATCGGCGCGTTTGACCTTACGGCGCTTGCCGCGCCACACGATCGAGACGGGCGGCCGGTCAGGCATCAGAGCGATTGCCTCGATCAGTTCGGGGCATGATAAAAGCCGGACCGGACGGCGCCAGTGGCTCACCCAGCCAATTGCAATCGGTTCAGCAACCGGACTGATCCGCTGGACGGAGCGTTCCGGCACATCGGATGCAACCGGCGCGACGCGATAGACCCTCTGTCCACGGTTTCCATAAATGTCGATCAGAGGCGTCACATCGGTGATGTCATCCTCGACCAAAGCAGAGACTTTCTGCGCCTCTTCCAATGGCTCGGCCAGAACGGCAACAAGGATGAGCTTCTCGATCCCGAAACCCGGCTCGATCTTTTCGGTCCGGTCCCTGAACAGTTTCGTCAGCCAAGCGATGTCCCGGGCAGGCTTGGCGGTGCCTGCGCGAATGGCCTGCCTGGTACCGTCGACCTTCTCGACGATCAGGTCGGCACGGCGCACCCCAAGGCCGCGCTTCTGAAGCTCATCGACCAGCTGGACGACGAGGCGGCCGACATATTTGTTGATCGTTTCGGCAGCGCCAATCGGTTCAGCGAAGGCTTTCGAAACTTCGACCAGCTCGGGGGTGCGGACCGGCTCGATCGGCTCAGCGATACGACAGAGCATCTGGTCCAGACGGCGGCCGATCTCCGGACCAAAGCGCAACGTCAGCGGCGCGCGCGGGGTATTGGCAAGCTCACCGATGGTCTGGAAACCAAGGATGCGCAGATCGCTGACAATCTTGGACGGCAGGCGCAGGAGCGAAATCGACAGCTTTTCGACCGCCCGAACGGTCTCGCCCGGCGGAACCACGATCGTTTCCCGATTGATGGCCCGCGCACAGGCATGGGCCGCACCCCAGCTGTCGGCGACCGCCACGCGGGCAGTCAGCTTCCTGCCCAGAAACTTGTTGGCGATCTTTGTCACCATTGGCAGCTCGCCGCCCTGCAGGTGGTCGGCGCCTTCGGTATCCATGACAATGCCATCAATCCCGTCGACGGCAACAATTGGCGAATAGATCGTCAGCGCCCAGAGCGTGATGCGCTCAAGTGCAGCGGCGTCAACTTCGGGATCTGCATCGACCATCATCAGGCCGCGAAACAGCGACTGCGCCTTTGCCGCCGGCATGCCGACATGTACGCCTGCCGCTCTGGCAGCCGGGTCGGCAGCCGAAACCCATCGCTTCGAACCGCTTCTTGCAATCACGGCGATCGGCTGTTCAGGCGGAATGGAGGGATCGGCTCGACGAATGCGATCCGTCGGCAGATCTGGAAGATAAATGGATACGACCCTTGTCATCACACGCTCTCACGAGAAACTCAGCACACTCACCCGCTTTCACGCGCATTAATTCCAGAAACCATTGAGGCCTGCCCACCCCCGGGACCGGCAGTGCCTCGGACGGCATGACGCTGACGCGCCATCTCGTCGTTGACGCCGTGGGCTGGCCAAAATCATTCGCCTCCGTCTGCCGCCGCCATCGCCGAACGCCGAGCGCCATGGTCCCGGTTCGCTCGGCGGCCAGCTGCAATCGGCGGGAACTCACCATCGGCAGGCGGACAAGTTCGCCAACAACGGCGCCGAGACCGCCGAAGGATAGGCCCTCCTCCATGTTGGCCAGCACATCCTCTTCCCTGTCGGACTCGACGAAGATGACGCGGTCGGGATGGAGACCGACCTGGGCCAGCGCCGGAAAGAACAGGTCGGGTCGCGTCAGACACCAGATGACGGGGCCTTTGGTCCGGGCGGCAATGCCGGCGACAAAAAGCGCGGCGGCTGCACCATCGACGGTACCGGATCCTCCGCCTGCGAACTCATGCAGGGCTCCATAGGCAAGACCCCCGCCAGGCAAGGAAGCATCAATCTCGGGCACACCGAAAGAGAGCGTTCCGGCCCGTTTCGCTGCTGTGCCCTCCATCGAGGCGATGCGGCCACGCAAATCACAGATCACATCCGACAACCCCTTCGGGCGCGCAGCGGTCATCGTTCACGGCTCCCTTCAAGGTGGTGTTCAAAGGATCGACATTATGCCGTACAGGCTATTTGTTCATTGTTTGTTCCGACGCTATAAAAGAGTCAAGCACCAGAAAGTTGAGCAACATTATCACAACATTAGCAAAACCGAAGATTCGAAAAGGATTCAAGGCTGTAGGGATAACAAGAATTTTTGCCGCACTCCACTCTTGTCGGGCTCCAGATCGCGATAGCGGGGATAGATGAGCGGCGTCACAATCTTCTTAAGGTTTCGTGCTGAACTCGCCTGCATGACGAAGCCACCGAGACAAAGCTCGATCGTAATACCGAAGCCCAGCTCTATTTAATGCCGCGTCGCTGCGGTTGATTGCATCAATGGCTGTCCGCAGCGTTCGACCTATACGGGAGCTTTTAAGCTTGAGGCCATATGAACATCGGACGTGTAGGCGGATGCATCAAGCCCCGCCGCATGCAGCCCGATGGCAAAGTTGACCTGCGAGATCAATTCCCTAAAATCCCGCTCAGATCTTCTTGGGGTGTTACGTTGCAAAAGCTCGAACTTGTTTTTGTTATTTGTGGTTTTGTGGCTTTGGGGACATGGCTTTATTCGGGCGAGTATCGAGCTTATGGCGCCCTCGCGACGATTTGCTTTCTGGGAATCGCTTCGGTCTATCTCCTCTTGACGTCAAAGGAGAGAGTTTACCGGTTGTTTGCATGTATATCACTGACCGTGATTTCCGCTGCAATCGGAATAGCTCTGTTGAGAATGTCGGGACTGACCGGCTAATGCGGTGGCATCAAGCGACCTAAACGGGCTGCGGAATAGCGCCTGCGCCTTGACATGCGGCGTTCCTCCACGGCGCTAGCCGCAGCGGGCAATCGCATCCGCAGCCGATGGAGACCAGAGGATAGGCGTTTGCCTGATCGCCGAGATCGAGTTCAGGGCAGGACGGGCGACGATAAACTCCGCCACGCTTCCTACAACGGCCTGCGGGAACGGTAGGACAATGCCGACGTTTATAAGCTCGACTAGATACGCAGGCGGAAGTCACCGGAAAAACTGCATTCGGTCGCAACGGAGGAATTGCTGCCATGTGCAACCTTTATCGGATGGAAGACAGGGACTGGGTCTCAAAGTGGGCCCAGGACGCCGAAAGCCTTATCAACCTCATGCCGGCCTATCAGATGAACCCCGACCAGATGGGGCCGATCATCCGAAACACGGCGGACGGCAAGAAGCAGCTGGTTCATGCACGATGGGGCCTGCCCTCGCCTATCTTCGTCCAAAAGAAAGCCGCCGAAGCAAGGGCGGATAAACTGAAGGCCAAGGGCAAGGCCGTCGATATGGATGAGCTCATCCGCATGGAACCGGATCGTGGCGTGACCAATGTGCGTAAGCTCAACCTGCCTCACTGGACGCGATGGTTCGGCGTCGAGCGCAGGTGTCTCGTCCCGGTCACAAGCTTTGCCGAACCGGACCCGATGAGCAAACAGGAGGGTGGCAATGTTCCCAATGCCTGGGTTGCCCGCGATGATACGAAATCGATGATGTTCTTTGCGGGCATCCACGTGCCGCAATGGAAGAGCGTCCGCAAGGTCAGGGACGGGCTCACAACCGACGACCTATACGGTTTCCTGACGACCGATCCGAATGATCTCGTGAAGCCGATCCACGAGAAGGCAATGCCTGTTCTACTGCTGACGAAGGAAGAAACCGACGTCTGGATGCGGGCGCCTTGGGATGAGGCAAGGCACCTCGCCCGCCCACTACCAAACGACGCGCTGATCATCCTGTCGCGTGAACCTTATGGATCATCGATCATTTCGAAATCTGGCGAACCGGTGGAGCAAGGCAGCCTTTTATAACTGGCGGCCATCGCCAGATGGATGCCAATTGATGAGGAGACTAAACCCGCTGAACTGTTCGGAGAGAGGAGAAGGAAGATGCATATCCACCCTTACATTCTCGAGAATCATGGTGTCTATCCAAAGAGATTTCTGGAGGATGGTCAATTCTTCGGCATGCGGCAATCCATTCACGATAATCTCGACCAGCGGCTGGTCGCCGAAGTCGATCGGGAATCCGACCTGACCGCCTATTCCGGATACGTTGCCATGGAACTCTGGGCTGATGATGACGACATCCCGACGGGAGCGAAGATCGAGATATTGTTTAGCGAGCGGAAAGGCATCGCCGCCCTCCTCTACGACCATCCTAACATATCCGATGCTTTCATTGAGTGGGTTTTCTGCACCTCACCTGCCGATGCCTTGACCGAATGGAAGAGGAAGGTCCGCTGGCCGCTGATGGAAACATCGAGAGGACCAGTCGATATAATCGGAGGTGCACATCAGTGAGCGTTGGAAGCAGTAAGGCTGGCGAGGCCATTCATGCGAGAAGCACTGTTGCAAGCATGCTGGCTGCGAGCGCCGCAATAACCTCAATTGAGGATCGAATTTTTCGGAACAGACTATCACGGCGACGGTTAGGCAGGCGGATGGTCTTTCCCCCGTCCACTGCTCTTGCAGCCGGTCACGGTTGCACAGCTTGGAACCCTCCGCACTGGAGGGTTTCTTTTTGCTCACATCGCACGCAAATTATGCCTTCAACAACCATTCAGACCGGCTGCGACAGCCTGCTGCCGGGCTACAACTCTCTACCCTTGAACTCTAATCGCTCGACTCATCCACCAGACGTGTTACACTCCTTCCATCGCCACCAACCGAATTCATAGGCGGTGGCAGCTGAGGTTACTACGTGCTCCCGCCTATATCGTGTGGAGGACGGCTGCGTGCCCAAACCATCAAATTTTCACGAATGTCCGCTTCGACGCCTCCTTTTCCGCTGGGCCGCGCGCTTTACCGCTGACGAGCGAGTGCAGAGCCGGCTTGTTGAAAAAACGATTGGCGAGATCATCCGGGATTTTCCAGCCGCCGATCACGACTCCAGGATTGATGTAGAGCTTCTCGCCACTTTGCGACGTATCGCTCTCCAGGAATTCAGTACTCGTCCTCGCCCAGGCGTTGAGCGTCGTTCCGGGAACGATCAACCGTCGAGCGACGGTCAGTGAAGAGTGGTTGACGTTCCGGGCGGACCGAAAAGTGCATCGGCTATTTCCCGAAGCTCCGCGCTATCGCCGCTCACAGAGTAACCGCGGTCGTTCGATTTGGCCCGGTTCGCGAAAACGAATGGCACATTGGCGTTCTCCAGTGCAATCGAAACATTCAGCAACGTCTGATCGTCGATCTCCACGTCGACGATTGCGGCGTCAACATCCCACTCGAGTAACGCATCGAGCAGGCATCGTGTCGATCGAACCGATCCCAGGACGGTGGCCCCTGCTGCCTGCAGCCGCTGACGGCACGCAAATGTCAGCATAAGGCGTTGTTCTACGATGATCAGCTTTTTCCCACGAAACGCTCGCAACATAGAGATATCCTCTGTTTGCGCAATGAACCGCCTGCGAGCGGAAGACGCGGTCGGTTCTCGTGTTATCCATGGCTTGCAGCTTGGCAATTCGCGACTGCTGTCATGGCATTCATGCCAAACCGCGCATAGCGATGAGGGTTCCCGCTGAGACGATACCTTTTCAGAGGGTCCGATGGAACCATGTTCTTTGAAGGCGGTTGAAAAATCTGCGAGACAAAACAGGTAGCTAAGACATGCAGCGGTATTACTTCCACGTTCGGGACGCTGACGGCCTCTCCGAAGACACTGAGGGAACCATGCTGGCAAGTGACGAGCGCGCGTATATCGAGGCCGCGCAGGCTGCAAGAGAAATGCTGGCGGAAAAAATCCTCAAGGATGAAATCGTGGATGGCGCGGAATTCGAGGTCGTCAGAGGCGACGGCGTGCTGGTCGCAAAAATCCCCCTGAAATCTGTCGTCCGGTTTGAATGAACCTTCCTGCCTGGCGATGACGAGACAACACCCACTTCGACTTGGTCGTCCGCTTGAACTGCCATTCCGCCTTGGTGGCCTCTGTATGGAACCAAAGCATAACCCGTTGCCTTTTCACCGTTGAGTTCGCGGGCTGTGTGCACCGGACGCAACGGGGTGATGAATGCGAACCCGTTTCTCATCCCGCACAACGAAAAGGCGATTACGCGTCCACCTGTCGGCCCGTGCCTCATCCCGTATTCCTTCGAAGCGGGAGGTGGATTTTTTCGGGGATACCCATGGCCAACGACAAGCTTTCGACCTACAGGCAGAAACGCGATTTTCAGAAGACGCAGGAGCCAAGCGGAAAAACGAAGCTGAAAGCTTCAAACCGCCGGCGCTTTGTCATCCAGAAACATGACGCCACGCGGCTCCATTATGACCTGCGCCTCGAACTCGACGGCGTCTTCAAGTCCTGGGCTGTGACCAAGGGACCGTCTCTCGATCCCCAGGACAAGCGCCTGGCCGTGGAGGTGGAAGACCACCCGCTGGACTATGGTGACTTCGAAGGCACGATTCCCAAAGGCCAGTATGGCGGCGGCACGGTCATGCTCTGGGACCGCGGCTACTGGGAGCCGGAAGGCAACAGGACGCCCGAGCAGGCTCTCGCCAAGGGCGACTTCAAGTTTACCCTTGAAGGAGAGCGGCTGCAAGGCAGCTTCGTGCTGGTGCGGATCCGCAACGACCGTGAGGGTGGCAAGCGGACGAACTGGCTGCTGATCAAGCATCGCGACGACTTCTCGGTCGAAGAAAACGGCGCCGCCATCCTTGACGAAAACAACACGTCGGTTGCCTCGGGCAGAACCATGGCCGCCATCGCCGCAGGTAAAGGAAAGAAACCAAAACCGTTCATGGTGCAGAGCGGCGATGTGCAGGCCGACGCCGTCTGGGACAGCAATCATGGACTGGCGGCAGACAAACGTGCGGCGGATACAAAGAAAAGGCGCCCGGCAGCGCGGAAAGCAGCGAAGTCCGCGATGCCTGACTTCATACCTCCGCAGCTTTGCGAAACGCTCGAACGTCCACCCACCACCGATGGCTGGATCCACGAGATCAAATTCGACGGATACCGTATTCAGGCGCGCATTGAAAACGGCGAAGTCACGCTGAAGACGCGCAAGGGGCTGGACTGGACGGCCAAATATCCGGCGATTGCGACATCGGCCGCGAGCTTGCCCGATGCCATCATCGACGGGGAGATCTGTGCGCTCGATGAAAACGGTGCCCCGGACTTCGCCGCACTTCAGGCGGCGCTGTCAGAAGGTAAAACGGATGCGCTCGTCTATTTTGCTTTCGACCTGCTGTTCGAGGGGAGTGAGGATCTGAGGCAACTACCGCTTACGGAACGCAAGAAAAGGCTCGAAGCGCTGCTGAGTAAGGCGGGGGAAGATCCGCGCCTGCGGTTCGTCGAACATTTCGAGACCGGCGGCGATGCAGTATTGAAATCGGCGTGCAAGCTCTCGCTGGAGGGCATTGTCTCGAAGCAGGCGGATGCCCCCTATCAGTCGGGGCGTACCGATACCTGGGCGAAATCCAAATGCCGCGCCGGACATGAGGTTGTAATTGGCGCTTACGCCAAAACCAACGGCAAGTTTCGTTCACTTCTTGTCGGCGTCTTCAGGGACAATCACTTCGTCTATGTCGGGCGGGTCGGGACCGGCTATGGTGCCAAAACGGTGGATACAATCCTGCCGAAGCTCCGGGAACTGGAAACCTCAAAATCGCCCTTTACCGGAATAGGCGCTCCGAAAAAAGAACCCAACATCGTCTGGGTCAAGCCCGAACTGGTGGCCGAGATCCAGTTCGCCGGCTGGACCGCGGACGGACTGGTCCGTCAGGCAGCCTTCAAGGGTTTGCGCGAAGACAAGCCGGCGAAGGAGGTCGAGGCCGAAACGCCGGCATCGCCAGGGAAAACTGAAACGCCAACGCCGGCCCGGCCAAAGCCGTCGCGACCGGCACGCGGCAAGAACACCAAGGCAGAAGTTATGGGCGTGATGATCTCCAGCCCTGACAAGCCGCTCTGGCCCGATGCAAATGACGGTGAGCCGGTCACCAAGGAGGATCTCGCGCACTATCATGAGGCCGTTGGTCCATGGCTGATCGACCATATCAAGGGACGGCCATGCTCCATCATCCGGACGCCTGACGGCATCGGTGGTGAGCAGTTCTTCCAGAGACACGCGATGCCGGGAACGTCGAACCTGCTCGAACTGGTCAAGGTGTTCGGCGACAAGAAACCCTATCTGCAGATTGATCGCGTTGAGGGCCTTGCCGCCATCGCCCAGATCGGCGGCGTCGAACTGCATCCCTGGAATTGCGAGCCCAACGAACCGGAGGTGCCCGGTCGTCTTGTCTTCGACCTTGATCCGGGTCCGGACGTACCCTTCTCCACCGTGGTCGAAGCCGCCCGGGAAATGCGCGACCGGCTGGAGGAACTTGGCCTCGTCAGCTTCTGCAAGACCACCGGCGGCAAGGGCCTTCACGTCGTCACCCCGCTTGCGGTACCGAAGGGAAAGAAGCTGAGCTGGCCGGAGGCGAAAGGCTTCGCACACGATGTCTGCCTGCAGATGGCACGTGACAACCCTGACCTTTACCTGATCAAGATGGCGAAGAACCAGCGCAACGGTCGGATCTTCCTCGACTACCTGCGCAATGACCGAATGGCGACTGCTGTCGCGCCGCTGTCACCGCGCGCCCGGCCAGGCGCACCAGTTTCGATGCCACTGACCTGGAAGCAGGTAAAAGCGGATCTCGATCCGAAACGCTTCACCATTCGCACCGTACCGGCGCTTTTGTCGAAGACAACCGCCTGGGAGGATTACTGCGACGGGCAGCGTTCGCTGGAGCAGGCCATCAAGCGGCTGACGAAATCGATGAAACAGGCCGCCTGAGAGCGGCCTGGATCAAGACCCGTAGCTCAGGTCAAGGTCGCTCAGCGCAGCCTGCACCTCATCGATTGAGGACAGGGCCCGGTGTTCCAGGCATCTGGCGGTACGCCGGCCTTGAGTCGGTCGTGTAGAGGTTCGAAGCCCAAGCGGCCAATATGGTCCGTTTTTCGTCGACCTTGAGCGTGGTTGCGTCCACCACATCGATCGGCCGCGCAATTTCCATACCCTTGAGCGGCAAGCTGCGGATTCTCATGCATGGAGGCTTCCTCAGCGAACGTGCGGATCCTTGTCGTGCGAGTGACGGGACGCGGAGATGACATCAACGTCCGGGGCCAGCAGATCGTGTTTGGCGGCAAAGGCTGCAAACAGACCCCGGGCGGTGTCCGCTTCGATCTCACCGCGCAATGCCGCCCTGCAGGCCTTCAGCGCCATTGAATGCGCCGTATCGCGCATTGATGCCGGCCATTCCGCCAGATGCCGGTAAGCGTCGATGACGCTGCGAACCTCGGTCGGGAAACCAAGGCCGATAAGGATGGTGACGGGCTCGTTGAACATATCGGGTTTCATCGCGCTCTCCTTCCTACCCCCGATGTTGACGGGCGCCGCTGCAACGGCGCCCGTTTTTTTAAAATTCGATCAGGCCGCCTTTTGCGCTTCGATCTGCGCCGAGGCAACCTTATGCTGAAGGGCCGGGCTGGTCTGGATATCGATCTTGCGCGGTTTCAAGGCCTCAGGAATCTCACGAACGAGATCGATCGACAGAAGACCGTTGCGGAGATCGGCGCCATTCACCCTGACATGGTCGGCAAGTTCGAAACGGTGTTCAAAAGGCCGGCCGGCTATACCGCGATGAAGGTATTCATCGGCGGAAGCGTCCTGCTTCTTGCCGGTAACGGTGAGAAGGTTGGACTGAAAGGTGATGTCTAGCTCGTCCTCGGCAAACCCTGCGACCGCGACCGAAATCCGGTAGCTGTCATCGCCGGTCTTGACGATGTCATAGGGCGGCCAGTCGCTGATCGAGCGGGCGCGCTGGGCATTTTCAAGAAGATTGAAGATCCGGTCGAAGCCGACGGTCGAGCGGAACAGGGGTGCGTAGTCATAAGATGTTGCCATAGCCATATCCTCCTTGAAGCAACATGGGTACAGAAGCGCCGAAACGCGGCGCTTCCAGCAAGTCCAGCCCTGTCTCAGCAGCTGGCGGCAATCGATTTGGTTTTCGGAAATTTACGATTCAAGGGTGCCGTCAGAAAAAATTGACGTCCTGGCGCCGGCCAAGACCAACTCAGTCGAGTTCATGGACCGCGGCATTGTCCTGTACCTCGCGCAGTCCTTTATAGGACGCATGACGCAGGTTGCCATCGTCGGTCCAGCCACGGAACTCGATTTCGGCGATGAGCGTCGGCTGCGCGAAGACGTAATTCCTGCCCTTGAGCGGAACGACCGGTGTCTTCGTCTTCAGCCTATCCAGGGTCTGCTTCAGATACGCCGCATCTTTCTCCTTGAACCCGGTTCCAACGGCGCCAACATAGACCCAGTCATGGCCACGTCTCGCCGCCAGCAGCAAACTGCCAATCCCGCCGCGCGCCACCGCCGACTGCTCGTAGCCGACAATCATGAAGCTCTCGCTTTGAACACACTTGATCTTCAGCCAGTCTCCGGTCCGGCCCGAGCGATAAGTGCTGTCACGATGTTTTGCGATGATGCCTTCCATGCCGAGGGAACACGCGCTCGCCAATAATTCAGCGCCGTCCGCTTCTATTTCTTCGGACAGCTGGATTGCGCCGGTCGCGTCTTCAAGCAGGTTCCCCAGCAAGTGCCGGCGGACCGACAGCTCGGTACGAGTGAGATCGTGACCATCGAAATACATAAGATCGAAGGCGAAGAGTACGGCTTTTGTCGACGCCCGTTTGCCGCCTCGCCCACCGAGCGAGCGTTGCAGAGCGCCAAAATCGGAGCGACCCTCGCCGTTCAGCACCACCGCTTCGCCGTCAAGGATGGCTGTTGCAACTCCAAGGTCCCTGGCCGCTGCGGCGATAGCGGGAAACCGGTGCGTCCAGTCGTGGCCGCCCCGGGTAATGATCCGCACACCCTTCGGCTCGATATGGACCGCGAGCCGATAGCCGTCCCACTTCATTTCATAGACCCACTCGGGGCCGGACGGCGGGGCCGTCTTCAGGAGCGCCAGACACGGCTCGACGCGATCTGGCATCGGGTCGAACGGCAGATTGGGCTGAGCCGGATCGCGCCTGCGGCGCGGCTGCGATTTTGCCGTCAGGCTGTCATTCTGCAGAAGCGGCTTGGCGGGGCGTTTCATTTGCCCGCCCGGTTCTCGGCGGCAACCGATTTCTTCAGCGCGTCCATGATATTGATGACATTGTTGGGTGCCGACTTCGCCGGTGTGGATGCCCTGGGTTTTGCAGACTTCTTCAGCGCTTTCTTCTTGGCGGCAATGATGTCAAGCAACCGTTCCTGAACCGGATCGATGACCATCTTGGGGTCCCAGTGCTGCGTTTGCTTTTTGATCAGTTGCTGCACGAGACGCATCATCTCGCTATCGGCCGTTTCATCTTCTTCGATCCCCCCAAAGTAAGTATCCTCGTCACGGACTTCATCCCCATAGCGCAGCGTCCACAGAACGATACCCTTGCCGCGTGGCTCAAGCATGACGGCGCGTTCGCGGCGGGTAATCACCAGACGTGAAATCCCCACCATGTTCTGCGCTTCCATCGCATCCCTGATGACCGAGAATGCTTCCTGGCCGACAGCATCGTTGGGTGAAAGATAATAGGGCGTGTCGAGCCATATCCACTCGATGCTGTCGCGGGGCGTAAATGTCGAGATGTCGATGGTCTTGGTGCTGTCGAGCGCAACGTTTTCCAGTTCTTCGTCTTCGAGGATGACGAATTCGTTCTCGCCACGCTCATAGCCCTTGACCTCATCCTCCTCCCTCACCTCTTTTCCGGTAACACTATCGACGTAGTGGCTGACGACCCGGTTTTCGGTATCGCGGTTGAGGGTGTGGAAGCGAACTTTCTCACTTTCGGACGTTGCCGGCATCATCTGCACGGGGCAGGTGACGAGCGAGAGTTTCAGATAACCTTTCCAATAGGGACGGACAGCCATGATTTCCTCCGTCAGCCGGCGCGGCGCGTCTGTGAAGAGACCGCATTTGATTTGGCAGCAGCACCCGGTTTCGAGGCCTTCTGACGGCCAGCACTCTTGTTGGCGTTAGAAGCGGCGCGTTTCTGCCTGGATTTGGTGCCCATGCCAGCACTCTCGCGTAGCGCCTGCAAAAGATCGTTTTGCCGCGGGACCGCTGCGGCCTTCTTCTTCGGCAGGGCCCTGCCCTCGATCTTGGCCTTCACCAGCTCGGCAACGGCGGCCTCATAACGGTCGTCGAACGTGCTTGCGTCGAAGGTCCCCTTCTTTGTGCCGATAATGTGCTCGGCAAGCTCAAGCATCTCGCCTTCGATCTTAAGGTCCGGCAACTCCTCGAAGACTTCCACCGACGAGCGGACTTCATAGTCAAAGTTGAGCGTCGTGGCGATCAGGCCTTTCCCGTGTGGCCTGATCAGCACCGTACGCAGCCGTCGGAAGAGCACGGTGCGGGCGATCGCAGCAACTTTGGCTCTTTTCATGCCATCGCGCAAAAGAACGAAAGCGTCCGTCCCCATCCTGTCGGGCGCCAGATAATACGGCTTGTCGAAATAGACGCTGTCGATCTCGCTGCAGGGGATGAAGGCGTCGATCTTCAGCGTCTTGTCGCTGTGAGGCACGGCCGCAGCAACCTCGTCCGGCTCGAGAACGATATACTGGCCGTTCTCGATCTCATAGCCCTTGACCTGTGCGTCCCGTTCCACCGGATCGCCG
Source organism: Agrobacterium genomosp. 2 str. CFBP 5494 (assembly GCF_900013495.1). NCBI lineage: Bacteria > Pseudomonadati > Pseudomonadota > Alphaproteobacteria > Hyphomicrobiales > Rhizobiaceae > Agrobacterium > Agrobacterium genomosp. 2. The sequence goes on along the minus strand of NZ_LT009720.1, from coordinate 342,139 downwards.
GTCTCGCTGTCGATAAATTCGCGTTTCACCCGGTTGCCGGTTCGGCGATTGAGGGTGTTGAAAGCAATCCGTTCAGATGATGATGCCGCAGTATAGAGAGCCACAGGACACGCGACTTCTCCGAATTTGATAAAGCCCTTCCAATTCGCTCGCGGGGCAACCATGACGCAAAACTCCTGCCACAACCAATGCGATTCAAGCGAATCAGCATGCATTTGTTCCGAGTCAAAACGAATCATTTTTCAAGGACTTAGGGCCACGATCACAACTGGCGTTGCGATTCTTCGCTAGACGCTTGATTCCGGTGCATCTTTTTGCGGCGACGAACGTTTCCTCTTCACGAAACGCAAAGAGGAGGCCTGTCATGAGCAAGCGTGAACTGATCGATACCGGAACCGACAAGCGTTATGTGCGCCGCGATAAGGACGGCAAGTTCAAGGAAAGCGTCGACGTCTCGCGATCGCTCTCCGCCGACGCACGCCACGATGCGAAGCATGATGCGAAACCGGGCCAGGGTGACCGGGGTGATCGCAAACACTGACGAACCCCGGTGAAGCTCGCCACGTATAACGTCAACGGTATCAACGGCCGGCTCGAAGTACTGATCCGCTGGCTCGATCAGGCAAAACCCGATGTCGTCTGCCTGCAGGAGTTGAAAGCGCCGGACGAAAAGTTTCCGCGCCGCCAAATCGAGCGCGCCGGCTACGGCGCCATCTGGCATGGGCAGAAATCATGGAATGGCGTTGCAATCCTTGCCCGGGGTCAGGAACCTCTCGAGACGCGCCGGGGGCTTCCCGGAGACCCTGACGACAGCCACAGCCGGTATATCGAGGCTGCCATCGATGGCATGATCATCGGCTGCCTTTACTTGCCAAACGGCAACCCGGCACCCGGGCCGAAATTTGACTACAAGCTGCGCTGGTTTGAGCGGCTGCGTTTCTACGCAGGTCAACTGCTTGAGCTGGACGTGCCATGCGCCCTTGTTGGAGACTTCAATGTCATGCCGACCGACCTCGATGTCTATAAGCCTGAGCGCTGGCGAGACGACGCCCTGTTTCGCCCCGAGGTTCGCGCAGCCTATGCCGGCCTGATTTCAATGGGCTGGACGGACGCCATCAGACTGCTGCATCCGGACGAGCGGATCTATACGTTCTGGAAGTATTTTCGGAACGCGTTTGCGCGGGATGCGGGTCTGCGCATTGATCATTTCCTGCTGACCCCATCCATGCAGGAACGATTGCAGGCGTGTGGGGTCGACAAGTTTGCGCGTGCGTGGGAACACACCAGTGATCACGCCCCCGCCTGGATTGTACTGGACGACCGATAGAGACCCATAGAGCGGATAAGGATGCTTCGCGCGCCTCCCTGCTGGCGGCGAAGGGCGGACCGAGGCTTTCGCATGAGCGCTGTTATGGCGGACGGGCTGGAAAGGTCTTTGTCCATAATCGAGCATATGTCGACGCCTTTGGACCGAACGGACCCATAGGCTTCGACGCCCGCACAGACGCCGCGGCGATCGAAGGCTCGTCTTTGGAACGAGGGGGGTTCCTAGAAAACGTTCCGGTGCACATCACTCATCGCCCGTCGCAAATCATCGATCGCAGATGCCGTCTGTCCTGGGTGACCGTCGAGGGCCGGCGGCATTTTCCAACCTGGATCAATGCCTTCCATGTTCGGCAGTTCATGAGCAATGCCTTTATGGCAATCGATGCAGGTGGCCTTGCCCGTCAGCAGATATTTTGAATGGATATCGGCGGCGCGCTGTGTCTGTTTGGTAAAGTCCATGGCGACGGAGGAGTGGCAGTTGCGGCATTCCAGACTGTCATTGGCCTTGAGGCGCGACCATTCGTGCTGGGCAAGTTCCAGCCGCTTGTCTAGAAACTTCTTGCGGGTGTCGATTGTGCCAAAAATCTTGCCCCAGACTTCCTTGGAGGCCTGCATTTTGCGGGCGATCTTGTCGGTCCATTCATGCGGCACATGGCAATCGGGACAGGAGGCGCGCACGCCGGAACGGTTGGAGAAATGCACCGTTCGAGTCAGTTCCTCATAAACATTGGCACGCATCTCGTGGCAGGAAATGCAGAAGGCTTCCTTGTTGGTCATCTCGAGCGCGGTGTTAAAGGCGCCCCAGAACATCACGCCACCGACGAAGCCGCCTAGCGTCAGGAAGGCGAGGCTGAGCGTGCCGGCCGGCGTCGTCAGAACCGCCCATAACCAGGTGAGAAGTTTTTTCACACGGGCGATCATTATTCACTACCCGCCGGTTTGACGCCCATCGTGCTCATGTCCTCAAACGTGCTGGGCACAAGCGGTCGGGTATCAGCCTGCGGGACATGGCAGGCGGTGCAGAAATAACGGCGCGGCGAAACGTCCGCCAGCATCTGGCCTTCGCGCGTCATATAGTGGGTTACGCTGATCATCGGCGCGCCGGAATCCTGCGTGAACTCGCGTTTGTGACAGGAAAGACAGCGGTTGGCATTGACCGAAAGCTGGTAACCGTCGATCGAATGCGGGATGACCGGCGGCTGCTCCGGGTAAGCGCGCATGCGTCTAAAATCGTCGACCACCCATTTCGGCAGGGGTTTGGCGGGTTCGGTCTGCATGGCATCACCGCGTGGGCCGGACAATTCCGGCACCATCTGCGCAACGGCCCCCGTCGCCAACGCCACGACCAGAAGCGTGGCGGCGATCCATCCATGTTTCCTGATCATGCGACTGGCTCTATCTTGACTGCGCATTTCTTGAAATCCGTCTGCTTGGAGATGGGATCGGTTGCGTCGAGCGTGACCTTGTTGATGAGCTGGCTGGCATCGAACCACGGAACGAAGATGACGCCTGGCGGCATGCGGTTACGGCCGCGCGTTTCCACCCGGGAACGTATTTCGCCACGGCGTGAAACGATGCGGATTTCCGCGCCCTGATTGAGCCCGCGCTTGCGCGCGTCGTCGGCATTCATGAAACAGCGGGCGCCAGGGAAAGCCTTGTAAAGTTCCGGCACACGCATGGTCATGGAGCCGGAATGCCAGTGCTCCAGCACGCGGCCCGTCACCAGCCAGGTATCGAATTCCGCATCCGGGGATTCCGCCGGCGGTTCGTAGGGCACGGCGATGATGACCGCCTTGCCGTCCTTGTTGCCGTAGAACTTCACGCCCTCGCCCGGTTTGACATAGGGGTCGTAACCTTCGCGGTAACGCCACAACGTTTCCTTGCCATCCACCACCGGCCAGCGCATGCCGCGCACCTCGTGATAGGCATCGTAAGGCGCCAGATCGTGGCCGTGGCCGCGCCCGAAGGCGGCATATTCCTCGAAGAGACCCTTTTGCAGATAGAAGCCGAAATCCTTGGATTCCTGGTTCTGGTAATCCGCGTTGATCTCGCTTAACGGGAACTTGCCGACATCACTGTCCTTGAAGAGCACCTCGTACAGCGTCTTGCCGCGATAGGCGGGATTGGCGTCCAGTATCTCCGCCGGCCACACCTCATCCGTGGTGAAGCGCTTGGAGAATTCCACCAGCTGCCAGAGGTCGGAGCGCGCCTCGCCCGAGGCCTCGACAAGCTGGTGCCAGACATGGGTGCGCCGCTCGGCATTGCCATAGGCCCCCTCCTTTTCCACCCACATGGCGGCCGGCAGGATGAGGTCGGCGCTCATGGCCGTGATGGTCGGATAGGCATCGGAAACAACGATGAAGTTTTCCGGGTTGCGATATCCCTTATAGGTCTCGTTCTTGGTGTTGGGTCCGGCTTGGACGTTATTGTTGACCTGAACCCAGTAGAAATTCAGCTTGCCGTCATGCAGCATGCGGTCCTGCTGGACGGCGTGATAACCCGGCTTTTCCGGGATGATGCCGTGGGGAATGCGCCAGATTTCTTCGGCATGTTTGCGGTGCTCGGGGTTGGTCACCGTCATGTCGGCAGGCAGGCGGTGGGCGAAGGTTCCCACCTCACGCGCCGTGCCGCAGGCCGAGGGCTGGCCGGTGAGCGAGAACGGACTATTACCCGGCTCGGAAATCTTACCCGTCAAAAGATGGATGTTATAGACCATCTGGTTGGCCCAGACGCCGCGAACATGCTGGTTGAAACCCATGGTCCACAGCGACATGACCTTGCGTTTCGGGTCGGCATAAAGCTCGGCCAGCTCCTCCAGAAAACCGGCTTCAACGCCGGTCATGGCTGCGGTCTTTTCCAGCGTGTATTCGGAGACGAATTCCTTGAAGGTCTCGAAATCGATCGCTTCGGTCTTGGTTGGATCGGCGGAATTGGCGGCATTCACCTCAACCGGATTGTCGGGCCGCAGGCCATAACCGATATCGGTGACACCGCGCACGAATTTCGTGTGGTTCCTCACGAAGTCTTCGTTGACGCGTCCGGTCTTGATGATGTGGTTGGCGATGTAATTGAGGATGACGAGATCCGTGCCCGGCTTGAAGACCATCGGAATATCGGCAAGGTCCATGCTGCGATGGGTGAAGGTCGAAAGCACTGCCACCTTCACATGGTCGAAGCCCAGACGCCGGTCGGCAATGCGCGTCCACAGGATGGGATGCATCTCCGCCATGTTCGAACCCCAGAGCACGAAGGCATCGGCATGTTCGAAATCATCGTAACAGCCCATCGGCTCGTCCATGCCGAAGGTGCGCATGAAGGCATAGGCAGCAGACGCCATGCAGTGACGGGCATTAGGATCGAGATTGTTGGAGCGGAAGCCGGCACGCATCAGCTTGGTTGCGGCGTAACCTTCGAAGATCGTCCATTGGCCGGAGCCGAACATGCCGACGGCCGTCGGTCCCTTCTCCTTCAACACCCGCTTGCACTGCGTGGCCATGACGTCGAAGGCCTCGTCCCAGCTCACAGGCTCGAACTCGCCATCCTTGGCGTAGACGCCGTTTCTCTTGCGCAGAAGCGGAGTTTGCAGCCGGTCCTTGCCATACATGATCTTGGACAGGAAATAGCCCTTGATGCAGTTGAGGCCGCGATTGACCTCCGCCTGCATGTCGCCATGGGTGGCGACGACCTTGCCTTCCTTGACGCCGACCATGACGCCGCAGCCCGTGCCGCAGAAACGACAGGGCGCCTTGGACCACTTGATCTGCAATGCGGAAACCCCGCCTGGCACCGGCTGGGCGGCGGCCGGCAGCGCAATGCCCGCCGTTGCCGCCGCAATGCCGGCGGCATGGGCCTTCAATAGATCACGCCGCGTCAGTTCGCTGCTCATCGCCGCTTGTCTCCTCTGTGTCGACGTGTTCGAAAACCATGTTGGCGGCAATCACACCGTCGAGCGTCGAAATATAAGTGAGCGTATCGCCCAGCATGCCGGTGCTCGTGCCGTCTATGACGATGACGATCTTGCCGTTGCCCTCGCCATGAACCTCGACATTGTCGAGCGTCGAAAGCGTTGCGAGCACGGCGTCCCGCATCTGCGGCATCACCGCCACCACGGCGCTTGAAACATGATACCGGCCTGTATTTTCAAGCATATTGCATCTCCGTGGCTCTATCTTTGATCTCGATCACACTGGCGGGACAGACGGACACGCAGGCCCCGCAACCGGTGCAGGCATCTCCCAGCAGTTCCGGAACGAAGGGGCCGCCACGGCGTGGCCGAAACCGGATGGCCTCGGTCGGGCAGGCATCGCGGCAGGCCTGGCAATCGATATTGCCGAAGGCGAGACACCCCTCACCGATCGCCATGACGTGACCGAAGCGCTGTGCCGTGGGGGCAGCAAAGACCGGCTCAGGACAGGCCTCAGCACATTTGCCGCAAAAGGTGCATTCCCCGGCGGAGAAATCCACGCAAGGCAAACCGTCCGCCATGGCGATGATGCCGGTAGGACAGGCCTCGACGCATTTTGCGCAACCGCTGCACGCGGCGAGGTCGCTCAGCGCGACCCCGGGGGGACAGATGCGTGGTCTATTTTTTTGCCCGCCGCGCAGGAAATCGCGCCGGCTGAGAGAGACTTCCATCATCATCTCGCCCTCAATGGCCGGGCGGCCCCGGCGGGCCGTAAATGATCTGGAACATCCAGACGATAAAGCCATAGGCTCCGACAAATCCGACCGCCAGAATGGGCCAGATTCCGAATGCCAGAACGGCGAAGGTGACAAGTTCCCTCGTCCGACCTGGCTTTTCATCTGCGTGTTGAGGCGCGACTATTTTAGGCATATTCGCGTTTCCCTATTCGGTTGGAGTTATAATCGACCAAAAAGAAGATATGTTCAACTACTTGATTTTATTGATTATTTATCAAAACTAACATTCATCAATATCCCTCCCCTAAGTCACTGATTTCACTTTGTGCTTTTGCCAAAAAAATAAACAAACCGGTCGGGACAGTGATGTCGCCGCCGCGGGGCAAGGTGTCTCTCATCCGCATGCCCCCGCCTCATCGATGCCAGGCGCGCGCATGAAAGGCAGAAAGCCCTGCAACCAGACCCCGAAGCTCGCCGCCCACAAAACGGCGCTGAGGCCATGGTGATAGGGTGACAATGTTGCGGCAAAATCGAATTCCGGCAGGAGGCGGACCAGCCCGGCCATCACCATCAGAAGGGCGGCCACATGCGCCTGCCACGGCAGATGCGTCAGGTTGCGACCCGTATGCCGCAGCCCGGCAATGATGAAGACGGCCATTATGGCGCATCCCAGCGCCCCGATCGACAGCAGATGCAGCCCTGCGGCGGGCGTGACGGAAAAACCGAGCCTTGTTGCGCCGAGCGCCAGAAAACCCGAGCCCGCAAAGGCGTTGCCAAGACCGAGCAACAGCACCTCGGTCTTGAAGACGGCACGCCCGATGAACCATTCGGCCAGCCGGTCGAAAAAGGCGGCCCCGGCCGCAAGCGAAAGCCAGGCGCAGACATCGCTTTGCGGAAAGAAAAGCTTCGCCGCCATGTAAAGCGTCACCATGGCGCCCGCCATATGCTGGCGGCCGGGATGCGGCCGGTAAGGCGTGGTCTCGCCGCCCGGATCGAGCGCCAGATTGATGACGACCACATTAATACGAGCGGCGGAGAGTGAAAACAGCACGGTGAAGATGCACAGCGCCGCTTCCAGAAAGCGGGATGCAAGTTCGGGATCGCCGCTCCACCAGGCATAACGCACACCCGCTTCAGCCACCGCAAACAGAAGAAGCCAGACGAGGAATGCCAGGTGTTTCATCGTGCGCCGCGCCAGCATCGCCCTGCCGATGAGAACAGAGAGCGCGAGCAGAAAGGCGAGATCGAAAAAACCCGCAAACAGGCTCCATGCCTCCATCCCGAGAAAGCCGATAAGGCGGCCCGGCAGCCAGAGACCGGCGAGATGAAGCAGCGTTCGTCCCTGCGCCGGTTTCGTATCCGTCCATTCCGGCACCGCCGAGCCGAGGAAACCGGCAAGCGCCATGCCATAGGTGCCGAAGATCATTTCATGGGCGTGCCATTGCGATGCAGGCACCGCATCGGCAAAAGGCAGGGCATAACCACCGATGACGACCCACAGGAAGGGCCAGCCCGCGCCATGCAGGGCGGCCAGAGGGAAAAACAGCCGCAGGGCTTCCGAAAGGATGGGGGGCTGCCTCATCGCACCCGCTCCTTTGCTGAAAACAGTTCGGCGAAGGCCGGGCTCTCGGACAGGCGTTCCGCTTCGTCGAAAACCGCCCGCGCCATGCGCCGGCCCGGCGAACCCGCGGGCTTATGCGCGGCAATGACGCGGCCATCGACGCCGGAGAGCACGATCAGCCGGTCGGCAACCAGCAACGCCTCATGAAGATCATGGGTGACGAGAAGGGTGGAAAAACCGCGCCGGCAGGCGGCGCCCACCAGAAGCTCCTGCAAATGACGGCGCAGGCCGACATCGACGGCGCTGAAGGGCTCGTCCAGAAACAGCATGTCCGGCTCCACGGCGAGCGCCCGCGCAACGCCGGCGCGCTGGCGCATGCCGCCGGAGAGTTCCACCGGATATTTGCCGAAATCCGCCGCCTCCAAACCGACTTCCAGCGCGAAAAGGCCCGCCCTTTCGCGCCGCTCCCGTTTCGGCATGCCGGCCGCCGCAAGGCCGTAGGCGATATTGTCGATAAGCGTCATCCACGGCAAAAGCCTTGGCTCCTGAAACACCAGCCCCTGCCGGCGATAATGGCGGTACACGCGGCCACGAACGGGATCGATGATACCAGCCGCGATCTGCAAAATCGTCGTCTTGCCGCTGCCGGAGGGGCCAAGCAGCGCCACGGTTTCCCCGGGCGCTATGCCGAGATTGAAATTCTCGAACAGGCTGCGGCCGAGAAAGGCGTGGCCGACATGTTCGAAATGCAGGATGGAACGGTCGCTCATCGTTTGACACCCCATGGCAGCCCGGCGGCGCGCCAGCGTTCCAGCGCCTCGCGCAGCAGATGCAGCAGGCCGTAATCGGTCAGCAGCGCCAGCGCGACGGTGATGGCGAGCCAGGCGCTGACCTGTGCGATGTCGAACAGCGCGCGTGCGGTGGCCAGTTCGCCGCCAATGCCGCCGGAATTCGAAAGGAGCTCGGCCATGACGGTTACTTTCCACGCGCTTCCGGCCGTCGTCGTCCAGGCCGGGAAGAGGTAGGAGAGCACATGCGGCATGGTGACGGTGCGCAGCCGGTAAAACCACGGAGCGCCGAAGGCCTGCGCCATCACCTCCAGCTGACGGTCCCGCTTGGCGACACCTTCCAGCGCACCGGCAAAGGACACGGGAGCCGAGGCGATGATGACGGTCATGACAGCCGTGCCCCCCGACGAGCCGAACCAGATGAGCGCCAGCACGATCCAGCCGATGGGCGGCACGCCGAGCAGAACGGTGACGACAGGCTTCATCAGCCGCATGGCCGCGAAGGAATAACCCGCCAGCACGCCCGCCATCGTGCCGATGCCGGCGGCGATGGCAAAGCCGGTCAGGGCCCTGACTGCGCTCTGCGACAGGATGGCGAGGAAATCCGGCCGCGCCGCCAGAAGCCCCATTGCCGCGAAGGTCTCCCCCGGCGAAGGCAGGATGAAGGAGCCATAAATCTCATGCCCGGCCTGCCAGGCGGCGAGAAAACAGAAAATACCTGAAAGCCCGGCCCAGCCCGCCCAGAGATAGCGGCCCATCCAGCCAAGACTTTCGAGAATGCGGTTCATGCCTGCTACACCAGATAAAACCCGTCATCCGGCCGCCGGCCGCCGATGATTGCCGGGTCGGCCCTGGCAAGCTCATCGTAGAACGCCTCGAGATCGGCGCGCGCAGCGCTTGCCTTCAGGGCGCACAGATGACTTGTCGGGAAGGAGGCGGCGATGATTTCCGGCGGGAAACCCAAGGCATCGGCGGCCGCAGCGGCCGCCGTCTTCGGATCGGCCGCGGCGCTGGCGAGCGCCGTCTCCATGGCGCCCTGCAAAGCCTCGATGCCGGCCCTGCCGAGTTTTTGCTGGACCGGCGATGTCAAGGCGAGGCCAGCCTGCGGAATTTCAGCCTTGCCGGCCACCTTCGCCCATTCCCGCTGAATATCGATGGTGCGATGGACGGTCATGAAAAAAGACTTCGCCTTGATGAGCACGGCGGTCGCGGCCGGCTCGCTCAGCAGGGCGGCATCCACCCGTCCCGTCAGCAGCAATTGCACGGCTTCCGGCGGCGAGGCGGCATATTCCAGCTTGATGTAGCCGGGCTTCAGGCCGTTTTCAGCAACAAGGCGGCGCAGCACGAAATCGGGCATGTCGTTCTTGAACGGCAAAGCGAGGGTCTTGCCGGAAAGGCTTTGCAGGGAGTTCAGCGTCCCGTCTTTCGAAACGATATGGAGCAGGCCCGTGGTCAGCACGTTCAACAGCCCGAGGCCGAGACCGCGATTGTGGAGATTGGCGACGCCGTAGCTCGGCATCACCACCGCTCCCATGGAACCGGAGGCGACGGCGGCACGCATTTCATCCGGGGTTTTCCAGGCTTTGAAGACCGCTCCGGGTGTGACATCCTTTAGGAACCCGCCCTTTACCGCATGGGCCAGCACGGCCGACGGCGCGGCCGGAGGGCCATAAAAGGTGAGCGGCGCTTCCGCCTTCGCAACATGCGGTACGGCAAGTGTCGCGACCGCGAGCCCGGAAAAGGCTGAAAGAGCCTGACGACGGGTGAGATGGGCCATGGTCCTGATCCTTTCGCGCCGGAAGCGCCATGATGCGCGTGACGCCCGCTCAGACCTGTCTTCCGGTCCCGGCGCGTCACCAACCCGGAAATGACATTTTGCAAGCACCCGCTCTTTGCGCAGGATCAAACAGGGCCGAAAACAGGGATTTATTCACCCTTCTTGAGTGAGAGCGCGTCCCGCAGGATTCGTGAACCCTCCTGGGCGGCGGCAGCGATATCGAGAAACATCAGGCTTGCGGTTTCGACCACACCTTCATCCACCGTGTCGTCGTCGGCGAAGTCGCAGAGCATCTCGGTCAGGAGCGCTATCTTGCGCCGCTCCTCGCGGGCGGCGGCCAGAAGCTTGACGATATTGCGCTGGCGCTCGAAATCCTCGAGTTCGCGCAGCGCCTCGTGCACCCTGTCGCGGCAGCCGCAATCAAGCGCGCTCTGCAAGACAATGTCGCGCACGAGATGGATTGCCGCCGCGATATCCGCTCCGCCCGGCGCCGCTGCGGGCAGCTTTTGCTCGTCCGTCGTCATGCATTCACCCCATGCGCCGTGTTGCGGGCGCGGGCGATCCAGGCCGCCCCTTCCTGCCCGTGGTGGAAACCATTGGAAAAGGGTACGTCCGGATAAATTTGCCCGAGACGTGCAAGACCGTCCTCCGCCTCCCGCCTGCCGGCCAGAACATCGTCATGGATTTGCGCCACCGCAACCATGTCGCAGTCCTGCGGCGACAGCCGGAAGCGGGAAATGCCGGCGGCGGCCAGATCCTGCAATTCGCCAAGCAGCGACTGGCAGGTGTGCGACACCGTCTGCACGCCGTTCAGCGCCAGAAACGACTGCCGGTCAAGCGTGCGCACCGGCAATCCGTCAGGGTCGTCACCGCAGACGAACTGGCAATTATCCTTGATATTGCCCTTGGCGCGGGCATGGGCGCAGCGCGCCGAAATGGCGAGCGGCAGGCGGCCGAAGGCGAAGATTTCGAAGCCCACATTGGGCGTCTGCGCCACGATCCGCTCGACCGAGGTCATCGGCAGTTCCGGCGGCAGGCAGATGGCACTCGCCCCACGAGAAGAAAGCAGCCGCGCGGTTGCGGCATTATAAACATTCACCATTGGCCCGACGACATGCGGCGTGCCGTGCAGAATGCCGAGCGCGGAAAGATCGTTCGCCTCGACCGGATAGGGACTGTCGGCGATCAGACCGCGCAGCTGGCGACTTTCCCGCTCCAGCGTCACCAGCGAAAGCGTCGAGAGGATCACCTTCTTTCCGGCACTCTCCAGTCGCTCGATCACGTCGGCGAGATAAGGCTCGGTAAAATGAAACCGTTTGGAGCAGACGGTTTCACCGAGATAGACGTGGCTGACGGGCGCTTCATCGGCGATGCGGAAATAAAAATCTCGCCATTTCTCGCCCTGCCAGAGATAAAGGACCGGGCCGAGCGCCAGAGTGGCCTTTGCGGGTTTTGCCATCGCCTTCATCTCCAGCGTTTTTCATAAGCGCCAACGGTGGTGCGCTGGCCTTCGCTTAAGAGCCGCAGGCGCGAGAGCAGCCGTCCCCGTTCTTCGGCACCGGCGGAAAGCGCCCGGTGCAGGGTGGAAACCACTTCCGCCACATAGGCCTTGCCGCGCTGGCGACCCTCGATCTTCAGCGCGCTGACCCCCGCCTCGCGCAGCGCATCGATCTGGTCCATCACGTCAAGCGATACCGGATCTTCGAAGGCATAGGACTTGTCATCGGCAATCTCGAAACGGCCCTTGCACAGCGTGGGGTAACCCGCCGCCTCGCCGGCCGGAAATCGGTTGATGGTGTATTCGCCAAGTTCCGACACCAGCGCCTGCCCGTCCTGCCGGTAGCGGACGTGGCTTGCCGGCGAGCAGACGCCGTTCATGTTGGGTGACTTGCCTGTGGTGTAAGACGACAGCGAGCAGCGCCCTTCCGCCATGACGCAGAGACCTCCGAACACGAAGATTTCGATTTCGCAGCGGATTTGCCGCGCCAGCCGGGCGATGTCGGCAATCGTCAGGGTGCGCGGCAGCACCACGCGTTTCGCGCCGAAGGCATCGACGAGGAAATTCACCGCATCCGCATTGGAGGCGGAGGCCTGCACGGAGACGTGGATACGCTGCTGCGGATGATGTTCCGCCACATGCGCCATCAGACCGAAATCGGCAAGGATAAGTGCGTCCGCCCCCGCCTTAATCGCATCGGCCGAGCCGCGATACCAGATATCCTCATTGCCAGCACGCATGAAGGTGTTGAGCGCCACGAAGGTCTGGACACCGCGCTTTTTCGCGTAAACGATGGCCTCGGCAAGTTCCTCGCGGGAAAAATTAAGGCCGGGGAAATTGCGGGCATTGGTTTCATCCCGAAAACCGCAATAGACCGCATTCGCCCCGGCATCCACGGCCTCGCGAAAGGCGGCAGGCGTTCCCGCAGGACAGATCAGTTCCATGCGTCAACTCCCCGCGTTTCGGACAGAACATGGCCACGCAGGCGGTTCGCGACACGCGTTATCATGGGCGCGAAAGGCCCGGCAAATGCACCGAGGTCACGCGGCAGATCGATGCCGCTGTCATCAAGCGCATTGCGCAGCGCCAGCATCGCCTCCATGTCGCCGGTGACGCTGAGATCACGCGAAAAGAACAGCGCATCGGCATCCTGCCGCCCCTCCATCAGCGCAAGCAGCATGAAAAGCGGTCCCTCGACCGCCGCATCCGCCTTGGCCAAGCGAGCCTTGCGGCTGACGGTGATGGCGCGACCTGCCGGCTCGACCATGAAGGCGAAGGGGAGATCGACGGGCAGAAAGGCGTAGCGCTTGCCACGATGTTCACCGAGCCGGACGAACATATCCGGATGCCGCTTCATGATCTGTGCCAGCATCGCCGCCGTCGCTCGCTGCACCACGGCAAGGGGTAGGAAATTCATGGGGCGGGCGATGGCGGCGGGAAAAGATCTCATGAAAGGTCCTGTCGGCTCAGTTGCGGGCGGCAACCTAACCGCAGCGCGCGGGTGGCGGTTTGAGCGAACGCAAAGACAGGGAAATTTTCAGGTGCGCCTTCACAAAAGCCGCTATAATTCATTCACTTGCCAAGCGACGGAGGCCGCCCGTGTCCGATTTAAGGGTCAAACGGATTTACGAACCCGCCAGCGACGATGACGGCGCGCGCATTCTGGTGGACCGGCTCTGGCCGCGCGGCATGAGCAAGGAAAAGGCAAAGCTTTCCCTGTGGATGAAGGACATCGCGCCCAGCAACGAATTGCGCAAGAACTTCTCCCATATGCCGTCTCGCTTTGAGGAATTTACCCGGCATTATCATAAGGAACTCTCGGCCAATCCCGATGCCGTGGCGCACATGAAGGAGCTGATGGCGAAAGGCCGCGTCACGCTGCTTTATGCCGCCCATGATATCGAACATAACCACGCCCTGGTTCTCGCCGACTATCTTCGTTCGCATTGAAGCCGCATTTGCGGCAGCGCAAGGACATGCCGTACTGCCATCGGCAAACAGGCGGCATGAGAGACGAGAAAACAGAAACTAAACCCGCCCACGCAGCCGATCTGCGCAGTTTCGCCCGGTTGCTGGAAGAACGCGGGCAGCTGCGGCGAATTCGCCAGCCGGTCTCGCTGGTGCATGAAATCACCGAAATCCACCGCCGCGTGCTCGCCGATGGCGGGCCGGCGCTGCTGTTCGAGCAACCCGTCGACCATGAGGGCAAGGTGCGGGACATGCCGCTGCTTACCAATCTTTTCGGCACGCGGCAACGTATCGAATGGGGTCTGGGGCTGGAAACGGGCGGCCTGCCGGCGCTTGGACAAAAGCTTGCCGAATTGCGCGAACCACGGCCGCCGAAATCCATGGCCGAGGCATGGGGTAAGCTGCCTTTGCTGAAGGCCGCACTGTCCATGCGGCCACGCAACGTCGCGCGCGCGCCGGTACAGGAAAAGGTACTGACGGGTGATGCAGTTGATCTTGCCCGCCTGCCGGTGCAGTGGTGCTGGCCGGGCGAGCCGGCCCCGCTCATCACATGGCCGCTGGTCATCACCCGTTCGCCTGACGATCCCGACGATATCAATGTCGGCATCTATCGCATGCAGGTGTTGGGACCGGACAGGGTGATCATGCGCTGGCTGGCGCATCGCGGCGGCGCGCATCACCACCGGCTGTGGCGAGCGCGCGGGCTGGATATGCCCGTTACCGTCGCCATCGGTGCCGATCCCGCCACCATTCTCGCTGCCGTGATGCCGCTTCCCGACCATATCAGCGAGCTTGGCTTCTCCGGCCTGCTGCGCGGCTCGAAAAGCCGCATCGCAAAAGCTTTAACCGTGCCGATGCCGGTGCCGGCCAATGCCGAGATCGTACTGGAGGGCACCGTTTCGGGATCGGAAACGGCACTCGAAGGCCCTTATGGCGACCATACCGGCTATTATAATTCGGTCGAATCCTTCCCGGTCATGACGCTCTCGGCAATCACCATGCGCCGCGATCCGATCTATCTTTCCACCTATACCGGCCGGCCGCCGGATGAGCCTTCGGTTCTCGGCGAAGCCATGCTCGACATTTTCCTGCCGCTCGTGAAAAAGCAGTTTGCGGAAATTGTCGATCTGTGGATGCCGCCGGACGCCTGTTCCTACCGCGTCATGGTCGCTTCCATCGACAAGCGTTATCCCGGTCAGGCAACGCGGGTGATGATGGGTCTCTGGTCGATGCTGCCGCAGTTCAGCTATGTGAAGCTCATTATTCTGGTCGATCCCGACATTGATGTGCGCAACTGGGCGGACGTCGTCTGGGCGCTCTCAACCCGTTTCGACGCCTCGCGCGATACGATGATCATAAACGATACGCCCATCGATTATCTCGACTTCGCCTCGCCGAAAGCCGGGCTCGGCGGCAAGATGGGGCTGGACGCCACCCGCAAGCTGCCGCCGGAAACGGAGCGCGAATGGGGCCGTGTGCTGTCGATGACGCCTGACGTGATAGCGAAAGTGGATCTGATGTGGCGCGATCTCAGCCTTGGAGAACGGCCATGACCCCGTGCCGCGTCGTGGTTGGCGTCACCGGCGCCTCGGGTGGCGGCATTTCGTTGCGGATCGTCGAGCGCCTCGCCGAGATGAAAAGCGTCGAAATCCATCTCGTCCTGTCGCAATCCGCCAGACGCACCGTGTTGCATGAGGAAGGGGCGCAAGCCATGGGGCGGATGTTCTCACTCGCTGGCGTCAATCATGCCGTCGACGATATCGGCGCGGCGATTGCCAGCGGCTCTTTCCCGACGGCCGGCATGATCGTCGCCCCCTGCTCCATGCGCACACTTGCGGCCATCGCAACCGGGTTTTCGGACAATCTCCTCACCCGCGCCGCCGATGTGCATCTGAAGGAACGCCGGAAACTTGTGCTGATGACGCGCGAGACGCCGCTGCATCTCATCCATCTGCGCAACATGTGCACGGTGACGGAGGCCGGTGCGATCGTCATGCCGCCGGTGCCGGCCTTTTACAACAGACCGCAAAGCGTCGCCGATATTGTCGACCAGATGGCCGCTCGCGCCATCGATCAGCTCGGTATCGCGCCCGCGCCGCAGGCGCCGATATGGCAGCCGCATCTGGTGAAGACGTCGTGAGCCATCAAAGATAGGCCATCGGGTCAGCACCAAAGAGCGCGGCATGACCACCGGCCAGCAGCCACCACACCGTCAACCCTGTCAGCGCTGCGGCTAGCAGCATCGGCCCGTCCACGGCGAGGCGCGTTTTGCCGGAAAGCATTGCTGCGAAAGGGATCGTTGCATTTTTAGCAGCCGCCGCGCTCCATGCATTACCCAGTCTTTTCCGCGCGCGTTTTTCGGTCATCGCCATCCCGCCAAGCGAAAACAGCGCAAAGCCGCCGAACAGGATGACGGAACGCAGGTCGCCATTCGGCACGACATGCCCCAACGACCAGAACAGAAAGCCGACGAGTACCGGGTGCCGCGTGATGCGCACGATTGCCCCCGGTCTATCTCCCTGCCGCACGGAAATGGAAAGCGGATTGACGCTGAGGAGGCCGGCCAGCACGAAAAACAGGCCAATCGGCGCTGCCAGAAAGGTGACATGCGCCTGCCAGGGCGCAACATCCCAAAGCGGAATATAATCGACCGACAGCGCGGCATAAAATACCCAGCCCAGCGTCAGAAGCGAAACGGCGGAATAAGTCCCGAAATAGGCGGGCCTGCCGATGGCCGCAATCAGCCGGCCGCGCACGGCAGGTACGGCGGGAATGGAATGCAGCGCCACGAAAAGCGAAAGAGCGGCGACAAGTTCAAGCATGTGACTGCCTTCTTACTGGTTCAGGAACAGCACCGAAGCAATGGCCACGGAGGCAAGCACGGCGGAAACCGCACCCATGCGCTGCAACACACCCATACGGTACAACAGCACCGCAAAGCCAACGATAATAGGGGTTGCGACAATCAGCCCGACCTGCGCGTCGTTCATGGGAAGCTCCATTTTCCAGAGTTGCGCTTTGTCATGACAATAGGACTTTGCACGCTCCCTTCTTTGACCGACCGCAAAGAAGCGGGGTTTGAGGACGCCTAAGCGTGGCTTGCTGTTTTACAATTACGGACAAGACCATGGCGATCAATACGGAAGAGGAAAGCGGAAGCCTGCTTTTGTGGATTCTGGTCTGGAGCGAACTTGCCGCTTTCGGCGCGCTGACCGGTGCCTTCATCATTGCCTTCGCCCTCAAGCCCGAGGCCTTCGCCGCCGCGCGCCAACATCTGCAGCCGCAGCTTGCCGGTCTCAATACGCTGATTTTGCTGGCAAGCGGCTGGCAGGCGGCCGTTGCGGCCAGTCGCCACACCGCGCTGCCGGGAAGAAGGCGGGCGCTCGCGCTTGCCGGCCTGCTGGGCTTCGTTTTCGTCGGCGTAAAACTCTATGAATATTCCACCGAAATCGCCTTCGCCTCCGATCCCGCCTATGGCGCTTTCTTCGAGCTCTATTTTCTGCTCACCGGCTTCCATCTGCTGCATGTCGTCTTCGTGGCCGTGCTGCTGTTTCTCGTCGCAGTCTTCCCGAAAAACGAGAACGTCACGCTGGTGACGACGCTGTGGCATGTGATCGATCTCGTCTGGATCGTCATTTTTCCCATCGTCTATCTGGTTTGACAGTCATGATCCACCGCACCTCCCGCCAGCTTGCAAGAAGTTTTGCAGTGCTCGCCATTCTCGTTCTCGCCGGTACGGCCGCCGTCACCTCGTGGAAGGCGGCGCTTCTGCCGCCGGTTGCCGTCGCCTGCCTGATGCTGCTTTTCGCGCTCCTGAAATCCAGACGCGTCATCGACGATTTTCTGGGTTTTGGCGAAGAGCGGGGCCTGCTGCGCACGGCACTTCTGGCATGGCCTGCCATCTTTGCCGCCGCAGCCCTTTTGCGGGCGTTCCTGCAGGGCATTTTGCCGCTCTGAAAAGGCGGATAACGCCACCTCTCCACTTGTTTGCCAAATGGCAAAGAACGCCGGCAGCCAGCGGCTAGAAAGGCGTCAGACCCCACCGCATTCCGCCAGCCTGCTGGCAAATCCCGGCAAGAGGGTTCGATCAAGCCAGTCCGCATAAGCGGTCTTCCGGATGGAAAGGACCATTGGCATGGCAGAACGCCTGACCAAAACAGGAGCGCGAAACGTCTTTTACGGCGGCTCCATCTTCTTCTTCGCCATTTTTGTCGGGCTGACCGCCCATAGCCATTATTACATACGCACCACCTCGACGGATGAAAGCACGCTGACGGAAAGCGTCGCGCGCGGCAAACATGTGTGGGAGAAAAATTCCTGCATCAACTGTCACACGCTGCTCGGCGAAGGCGCCTATTTCGCGCCCGAACTCGGCAATGTCTGGAAGCGCTATGGCGGCGTGGACGACAAGGATGCGGCGCGCGATTCCATCAAGGCCTGGATGGCAGCCCAGCCCACCGGCATCGAGGGCCGGCGCCAGATGCCGCAGTTCAATCTCACCGAACAGGAACTCGATGATCTCGTCGACTTTCTCGAATGGACGAGCCGGATCAAGACGCAGAACTGGCCGCCGAACGATGCGGGTTGAGGCTGACGGCAAGGAGATGACGAGATGAAATACCAGACGCAAAAAGTCGCCATGCTGTATTTTTACGGCGCAATCGGGCTGTTCGTGGCGCAGATCCTGTTCGGCGTCGTCGCCGCGACGATCTACGTGCTGCCCAATACGCTTTCCGAGCTTCTGCCCTTTAACATCGTGCGCATGATCCACACCAATGCCCTTGTGGTTTGGCTGCTGATGGGTTTCATGGGTTCGACCTTCTATCTTCTGCCGGAAGAAACGGAAACGGAGCTTTACAGCCCCAAGCTCGCCATCGCGCAGTTCTGGATCTTCCTGGTGGCCGCCGCCGTCGCCGTGGTCGGTTATATCTTCCGCATCCATGAGGGCCGCGAATTCCTCGAACAGCCTTTCGCCATCAAGGTCGGTATCGTCCTTGTCGTCCTGATGTTCCTGTTCAACATCACCATGACAGCGCTGAAGGGCCGCAAGACCACCGTCATCAACATCCTGCTCTTCGGCCTCTGGGGTCTGGCGATCTTCTTCCTCTTCGCCTTCTACAACCCCATGAACCTCGCGCTCGACAAGATGTACTGGTGGTACGTCATCCATCTGTGGGTGGAAGGCGTGTGGGAACTGATCATGGCCTCGATCCTCGCCTTCCTGATGATCAAGCTCAACGGCATCGACCGCGAAGTGGTGGAAAAATGGCTCTATGTCATCGTCGGCCTTGCCCTCTTTTCGGGCATTCTCGGCACCGGCCACCATTATTACTGGATCGGCGCGCCCGGTTATTGGCAATGGATCGGCTCGCTCTTCTCGACGCTGGAAGTGGCCCCCTTCTTCACCATGGTCATCTTCACCTTCGTTATGACCTGGAAGGCCGGCCGCAAGCATGAGAACCGCGCAGCGCTTCTGTGGTCGATCGGCTGCTCGGTCATGGCCTTCTTCGGCGCCGGCGTCTGGGGTTTCCTGCACACGTTGTCTTCAGTGAACTATTATAGCCACGGCACGCAGCTTACCGCCGCGCACGGCCACCTCGCCTTCTTCGGCGCCTATGTGATGCTGAACCTTGCGATGATGGCCTACGCCATCCCCGAAATGAAGAAACGCGCGCCCTACAACCAGTGGCTTTCGATGACCAGCTTCTGGGTGATGTGCACGGCCATGTCGATCATGACCTTCGCGCTGACCTTTGCCGGCGTTGTGCAGATCCAGCTTCAGCGCGTCATGGGCGAAAGCTTCATGGATGTGCAGGACCAGCTGGCGATCTTCTACTGGATCCGCCTCGGCTCCGGTTTCGCAGTTCTCATTTCGGCGGTCATGTTCATCTGGGCAGTCCTGGTGCCGGGCAAGCAGAAACAGGGCGACGTCGCCCGCCTCGTGCAGCCCGCCGAATGAGAAACGGACCGGCTCTCCTTTTCCCCCGAGAGCCGGTCCTTACCACCAACCATGGAGATGACCATGAATACGATTTTCCGCCCCCCGCCGCAGCCTTTGCCGGACACGCCGTTCTATACCCCGCTTGGCAATGAATGCACGCTGTTCGAAAGCGCCTGGGTGCGGCAATTGCCGCTGCTGCTGAAAGGCCCGACAGGTTGCGGCAAGACCCGTTTCGTCAGCCATATGGCGGCGAAACTCGGCCTGCCGCTTTCGACCGTTTCATGTCACGACGATCTTGCCGCCGCCGATCTGACCGGTCGTTACCTGCTGAAAGGCGGTGAAACCGTGTGGATGGACGGCCCGCTGACACGATCCGTGCGTCAGGGCGGCATATGTTACCTCGACGAGATTGTGGAAGCGCGCAAGGATGTGGCCGTTGTGCTGCATCCGCTCACCGACGACCGTCGTATCCTGCCGCTGGACCGCACCGGCGAGGTGCTGGAAGCGCCCTCGGGTTTCATGCTCGTCGTATCCTACAATCCCGGCTACCAGAACCTGCTGAAAAGCCTGAAACCCAGCACCCGCCAGCGCTTCGTCGCCATTGAATTCGATTTTTTGCCGAAGGAGCAGGAGATTGCCGTCGTTTCGCATGAAAGCGGGCTCGATGCGCGCGACGTCGAGCCGCTCGTCGATCTCGCCCACCGGTTGCGCGGCCTGAAAGGTCACGATCTGGAAGAAGGCGTCTCCACCCGCCTGCTCGTTTATTGCGCCAGCCTCATCGACACCGGCCTTCCCGCCCGTCAGGCCGTGCGCGCGGCGATGATTGAGCCGCTGACCGACGAGCCTGACGTGAAGGCCGCGCTGCATGAAGTTGCGGATGCGATCATTCGATAGGGCGCATTTTTATCCGTATCGGAATGCGCGGCGAGGCCCTCGCATTCCGGCCTGATGCCATGAGGATAAACCATGCTGGACTTTCTGGAACTGGAAGAAACCGTCGGCCGCGCCTGGCACAGGCTGATCGGCGATACCGGCACATGGTTGCGCTTTCCGGATCAAGCCGTGAAGCTGGAAGATATGCAGGCCGTGCTGGCCATTTGTTTCCGCGGTTTTGGCGGCGAACACGCGGTGCAGATCGCTCCGGCCCGCGCGCGCACTTCCAGCCACCGGCTGAGGCTGCGCCAGCGCATGGGCCTTGGCGAAGAGAAGCTCGCCCAACCCGGACGCGATCATGCCACGCTGATGCTGCCGCCGATGCTCGATCTGTTTCCCGACCGGTGCCTCAACCGCGATCTCTATCTCTGGCTCGCCGCCGCCATGGCGATGATGTCGCTTGAACCGGTCGTGGCTGCCGATCCGCTGCGCGCCGATCTTGCCCGGCTCGACCGCGCTGCGGAACTGGCCGAGACCGTAACCCGTACCTTTCCCGGCATGAAGACCCGCTATCGCCGGCTATGCGCCGCCATGCTCGCGGTGCGGCAAAAGCGGCCACTGCCGCAGGCCGAACAGCAGGTGGAACAACGGGTGCTTTCCATGCTGGCCGATGCGGCAGGGATCGAGGGACATGAGCCACCCGTTGGCTTTCTGGCCAAAGCGCCGCCACGATACCTGCCGATGCTGCCGGTGCCGCTGTGGCCGGATACGCTGCTGCGCGAGACATCCGAGGCCCGGCACGGCGAGGACCAGCCGGCCTCCAATGCAGCGCCGCAGAGTGCGGAGGCCGCCCGTCATATCGCCGTGCGCGAAAAAACTGAGAACCGCCAGACCGAACGCAGCCCCTTCATCCTCAACCGTTTCGAAAAAATCCTCGCCATGGCGGAGATGGTCAATGTCGATCGTCCCGGTGACGATAGCGACGATGCCGACGGCAGCGCAGCCGACGAACTGGATGACATGACGCTGGGCGAGAGAAAGGGACGGCCTTCCGCCCGCTTCCGCTTCGATCTGGACCTGCCGCCCGAAGCATTGAACCATACCCCGCTTACAGCGGAGCTGACCTATCCCGAATGGGATTATCGCAGCGGTACCTATCTCGCCGATCATTGCCGGGTCATCGCCGGTCCGGCGAAAGACGCCGAAACGGCATCGGAACCCGACCCGGACACCAAGAGCCTCATCCGTCGGATCAGGCGGCAATTCGAGGTGCTGCGGCCACGCCACGAGATGCTGCGCGCCCAGCTTGACGGCAATGATCTCGATCTTGACGCCGTGGTGCGCGCGAGAAGCGACATCGCCGCCGGAGGACAGGGCAGCGACCGCATTCATATGGCAAGCCGCCCACACGCGCATGATCTTGCCGTAATGATCCTCGTCGATGTGTCCCTGTCCACCGATGCCTGGTTCGACAATCGCCGGGTTCTCGATGTGGAAAAGGAAGCCCTGCTGGTGCTGGCGCACGGGCTTTCCGCCTGTGGTGACAGTCACTCCATCCTGACCTTCACCTCCCGCCGCCGTTCGTGGGTGCGGGTGGAAACGGTGAAAGATTTCGATGAGCCGATGGGCCACACCGTCGAGCGTCGCATCGCGGCGCTGAGGCCCGGCTTTTACACCCGTATCGGCCCCGCCATCCGCCACGCCAGCGCCAAGCTGCATGAAAGGCCGGAGCGCCGCAAGCTGCTTCTGCTGCTAACGGACGGGAAGCCGAACGATGTCGACCACTATGAGGGCCGCTTCGCCATCGAGGACAGCCGCCGTGCGGTCTCCGAGGCCAGACGTTCGGGCGTAAGCGTCTTCGGCGTGACCGTCGACAGCAAGGCGCAATCCTATATTCCGGCCATGTTCGGCCAGAACGGTTATGCCATCGTCAGCAGGATAGCCAAGCTTCCATCGGCGCTGCCGGCAATCTATCGCAGCCTTGCCGGCTGATTGTCGCGCAGACGGACCTGACGAATCCCAGGTTTGTTTGCGCGGCGACAATGTCTCCCAACGCCAAGGCGGATAGGTTTTTCCAGTCCGCCGGCCAGCCGCACCGCCGGGCATCATTCCATCCGCGGCCACGGAGCCAGCCTATGTCCGAAGCCCAAAGTGCGACCAATATCGATGTGCGCATCATTCCGCATCGCGAACGCCATCCGCGCATTTTCGGTGCACTTGGCGCGTTGACCGAGGGTCAATCGCTACAGATCACCAGCGATCACGATCCCCGTCCACTGCTTTACCAGCTCGCCACCAATTTCCCCGGCCAGTTCGGCTGGGAATATCTCGAACAGGGTCCGGACGTCTGGCGTCTCGATATCGGCCGGCTGGAAGAACAGGCCGAAGGTTCGGAAGACGATATCTCCGGCTGCGAATGCTGCTGCGGATCCGAACATTGACCCCGGCGCCTGCGGCATGGTGAAAATTCCTCTGGCGGACGGCCCCTGCCGCCGCCAGCCGACAGATGAGGTGATTCAATGACGGAAATGATCAGGGAACTCGATGTCCGGCCGCTTTTGCTGAGCGGCGGCGAGCCTTTTCCGGCCATCATGGAAGCCGTGGCAGGGCTTGCGCCCGGTGAGGCGCTACGATTATACGCCACCTTCCGGCCCAGTCCACTGTTCAAGGTGATGGCCGAACGCGGTTTCAACCATCAGGTCCGGGAAATCGGCGGCGGCGACTGGGAGGTGCTGTTCACGCCGCGATCCAGTGAAGCCGAGCAGATTTCCGTGTCGCCCGCGCTTGCGGGCAACGCGGAGGAGCCGCAGATATGGCCCGACCCGGTCGTCTATCTCGATCTGCGCGATGAGGCGACCGGGGGTCAAACGACCCGTACGCTTGCCACACTTGACCGTCTTCCCCTAGGTTCCGTGATCTTCTTGCTGATGCCGCAGGAACCGACCTTCCTCTACCCGGAGCTTCTGGCCCGGGGTCATCAATGGGCCGGAAATTTCGACGAGGCGCGCACGGCGTTTCGCATTTTCATCCGCGCCGGTGCCGGCGCGCATTAAACCATAAGTCAAACTCCCGGAAAACGAAACGCCCCTGAAATTGCTTCCGGGGCGTTTTGTTGGCGGTATGGCAAGGAGGCCTTCTAGGCTTTGAGCGGTTTGCGCTCGCGCATCAGGATTGGCCCGTACTCGAAGCAGAACAGACCGAAACCCACGATCCAGAGAAGCGCCGAGCAGGCGTAGAGACGCATCATCGCGCCGGGGAAGAACTCGGCTGCCGGCCTCAGCAGTGCGCAGGCGATCAGCGCCACATAAGCGGCAATAGTGACTTTGCTAGCCGCGAGCTTTCGTCCGGTATGGCCGAGGCTCGCTCTGGTCATCACCGCAAGCATCATGCAGCCGATGACGCCGACGGTGAAGACATGCAGGACCGAGCGTGTATCCATGACATCGAGAGCCGCCAGCGCGATGGCGATGAAACCGGCAGGGATGAAGGCATAGGCCGCATGCAGCACCACCAGCACCTGGTCCGGCCATGTCGTCCAGCCGCGCCAGCGGATGAGCCGCACCGCATGCATGCAAGCCGCCAGAAGCGCCGTTGTCACGGCCAGCATGCTCTCGG
Source organism: Agrobacterium genomosp. 2 str. CFBP 5494 (assembly GCF_900013495.1). Lineage (NCBI taxonomy): Bacteria > Pseudomonadati > Pseudomonadota > Alphaproteobacteria > Hyphomicrobiales > Rhizobiaceae > Agrobacterium > Agrobacterium genomosp. 2. The sequence continues at coordinate 318,151 of NZ_LT009720.1, read as the reverse complement.
GTTCCATTGTCCAGGTGGCCAGCGCCGCAATGCCGGTGAGGATGGCGGCGGTGTCGAAGCCGTTATAGGGCACAGGAAAATCCGTGCGGCCGAAACGGTTCAGCCAGTTGCGAGTGAAACTCGGCACGATCCGGCCGCCGACGATAATGACGAGCGCGGTGTAGGCTGAGACGGCAAGACGGGTCGCCATCTGGCTCAGGTCGCCTTCAATCGCCGCCAAATGGAAAACGATATTGGCGACGGAAAGCGCCAATAGCCCACCCAGCACTTTGAGGTCCTTCCACTTGCGTCCTGCAATGACCTCGCGCGCGCAGATCGTGAGAAGTGCCGGCAGGAAAAGTCCGTCAACGGTTGCGGCGGTGACCACACCCACCGTGTCTGGCACGAGCAGGAAGATCCGGCCCGCGCACCAGAGCGCAAACAGCCAGACCAGCGGTTTGCCCGATACGGGCAGCCGCCCCGTCCAGTTGGGCACAGCCGTCAAAAGAAAGCCGGCCAGCACCGCTGAAGCGAAACCGAACAGCATCTCATGGGCATGCCAGTTCGGCGCGCCGTAATCTCCGCCAAGGTCAATGAAGCCGGAAAGGGCTGCTATCCACAACACCATCGCCACAATGGCCCAAAGGGCGCCACCGAGAAAAAACGGCCGGAAGCCGTAGGAGAAGATAACCGGGCCGGTGCGTGCCAGCCCCCTTGGAATGCCGCCTTTTGGCCGGCTGCGCCCCTGGGTGGGAACGGTTTGGCTGCCACTCATTGTAATGCTCCTCATTTGGTCTTGACATATGTCTAGACGCAATCCCGTCTCGCTTCTTTGCGAACAGGCAAAGAGGCGGTGCTACCCGTCCGCATGAAGCCGTAACCGCCTGCCAAAATGTCGCAGGTGGCCCGACGCGCAGTTTGCTCCATCTCAAATTGTATTTCCGTACCTCCACTACAAATGCTGTGACAGAGCAAAGCATGCTCTGCCCCAAGAGGGACAGGAGAACTATGATGACGGAAACCTTCCACATCACACGGCGTAATATTCTCGCAGGCGCGGCATTTGCAGGGGCTTTCGCTCCCGTCATCATGCCATCGACAGCGAGCGCGGCAGAGGAAAAAAAGGCTGCGGCCAAGCCATTGACGAAGGCGGAGATTGGAGTACTACCTCGCGTAAAAGTTGATCTCGTCAAGCCGCCCTTCGTGCATGCTCACACGCAGAAAGCCGAAGGCGGACCGAAGATCGTCGAGTTCACGCTCACGATCAAAGAGCAGAAGATGATCCTCGACGACAAGGGCACCGAGGTCCACGCCATGACCTTCAACGGTTCGGTTCCGGGGCCTCTGATGGTGGTGCACCAGGACGACTATGTCGAACTGACCCTCATCAACCCCGATACCAATGAGCTACAGCACAACATCGATTTCCACTCGGCCACCGGCGCGCTCGGCGGCGGCGGGCTCACCATCGTCAACCCCGGTGAAAAGGCGATCCTGCGCTTCAAGGCCACCAAGGCCGGCGTCTTCGTCTATCACTGCGCACCTCCCGGCATGGTGCCGTGGCACGTCACCTCGGGCATGAATGGCGCGATCATGGTACTGCCGCGTGAGGGCCTGACGGATGGCCACGGCAAGGAGCTTGTTTATGACAAGATCTATTATGTCGGCGAGCAGGACTTCTACATCCCGCGCGACGAGAACGGCAATTTCAAAAAATATGAAAGCGCCGGCGACGCCATGGCCGACACGCTGGAGGTGATGCGCAAGCTGACACCGAGTCACATCGTCTTCAACGGTGCGGTCGGCGCGCTAACGGGAGAACACGCCCTTCAGGCCGCCGTGGGTGAAAAGGTGCTGATCGTGCATTCGCAGGCGAACCGTGATACCCGCCCGCACCTTATCGGCGGCCATGGCGATTATGTCTGGGCAACGGGTAAATTCCGCAACCCGCCGGATCTCGACCAGGAAACCTGGTTCATCCCCGGCGGCACGGCGGGTGCGGCCTTCTATACCTTCGAGCAGCCCGGCATCTACGCCTATGTCAATCACAACCTTATAGAAGCCTTCGAACTGGGCGCGGCCGCCCATTTCAAGGTGACGGGCGAGTGGAACAACAGCTTGATGCAGGCGGTGCTCGCCCCGTCGAGCATCTGACACAAACGGTAGCGCGCCCGTCGACAGCCGCGGGCGCGCTCAAGGTTCTGCTCTCCGCGCCTGAACGCAGGCCCGAATTTGGCGTCTTCTCGACGCAGGCAGGTTCCCATGGGCATTCCCCGCAACAGCCACTTCCCAAACGCCGTCTCGCTTCTTCTCCCGCTCTCGATTGCAACGCTTTTGGCAACGGCCATCGGTTTCCAGTCCGGGATCATCCGCAGCGGCAATGGTGACCGCGCGGCCATGATGGCTCCACAGGTCGTTACGGTGCCCGCAGGACATTTCACCTACCGGGCGGAGGGCGAATATTTCCGCAATGGCTATGCCGTCGATGGCCCGGTGGTCGACGTAGCGATGCGGCAAAATCTGACGATCATGAAATATCAGGTGTCGAGCGGCGATTATGCGCGCTGCGTAGCGGAAGGCGGCTGTCAGCAGCCGGAACCCGGCTTTGCCGCTCCGGTCGGCGGCGAGATACCGGCAACCGGTATCAGTCAGGATGACGCCCGCGCTTATGCGACGTGGCTGAGTGAGCGGACAGGCGAGGTCTGGCGCCTGCCGAGCGACGCTGAACTGGCTTTCGCCGCCGGGTCGCATTTCCCGGATGAGACGCTAGGTGTCGGCGCGGACAGCGAAAACCCGGCCTTGCGTTGGCTGGCCGATTACGAGCGGCAGACCCGCCGTAAAGCCTCGGGCAACCCGGTTCCGCAATCCTATGGCAGCTTTGGCGAAAACGAATATGGCCTTGCCGATTTCGGGGGCAACGTCTGGGAATGGACATCGAGCTGCAGCCACCGCGTGACGCTCGGCAAGGATGGTGAGGCGATCGATAGCGTTGCCTCCTGCGGTATCCCGGTCGCGTCGGGAAAACACCGCGCGGCCATGAGCGCCTTCGTCAAAAACCCGAAGAGCGGAGGCTGCGCTGTCGGAGTACCGCCTGACAATCTCGGCTTCCGGCTGGTGAAGGACACGCGCTGGTATGCTCCGCTTGTCGAAAAGCTTCGGGCAGCCGGTCTGGCTACGTGATAGTCGTCGCTTAAAACATCCAGTTGATTTATATCATTTGTTCTTCTTCGCCCCATGGGTAGAGCTGTATCGTGGAGAATACAGAACGCTCGCATCATGTTTCTCCTGGCGGGGAGCGCGCGGTGCCAGTTAACCGGAGAGGGTGCAAGTGAAGATTGACCGAAGCGTCATCCGGTCGCTGGCCTTGTTTGCCAGGATGGCCGACGATGAGCTGGATGGACTGCTGACGCACGCCACATCTCGGCTGGTGCCGCCGGGCGAGGCCATCTTCGAGCAGGGCCAGCCAGCCAAGCATTTCTTCCTGCTCATCCATGGCCGCCTGAAGGTGACGCAGGTCACGCACGATGGCCAGCAGATCATCGTGCGTGTGGTGCATCCCGGTGATCTCTTCGGTTTCGCCCGGGCGCTGCAGCGGTCCGATTATCCCGGTACCGCGACCACGGCCGCCGAAAGCGTGATCCTTTCCTGGCAGACGGACCTCTGGCCGCACTTCGTCGAGCAGAACCCCCACCTTGCCGTCTCCGCCATGCAGACCATTGGCCAACGTCTTGAGGAAGCCCATACGCGCATACGCGAAATGTCGACGCAGGAGGTAGAGCGTCGGGTGGCGCACGCCGTACTGCGCCTTTCGCAACAGGCAGGGCGCAAGGAGGTGGACGGTATTCGAATCGACTTCCCGATCTCGCGGCAGGATATAGCGGAAATGACCGGCACCACGCTCCACACCGTTTCTCGCATCCTGTCCAGCTGGGAGAGCAAGGGCCTGGTACAGGGCGGCCGGCAGAAGCTTCTCGTATGCGATCTACCGGGCCTTGCTCAACTGGCGGACGGCGATATCAGTCAAGTCTAGGGCGGAGCCTTTGCCTCGCTCATTGCGGCAGCCTGCTCTTGCGCGTTTCTTACGCTCTGTCGGTTACAGGGAGGTTGCTAGTTTAAGTCGCGGGACATATGATTTTTATAAAAGCGGTCAAACTGAAGGGAGCGAACCATGCCCCATGTCACCCGCGTATTTCAGTCCGGTACCTCTCAGCCGGTTCGCCTGCCGAAAGAATTGTGTTCGACGTCCATCGTGTGGAAATAACGCAAGCGGGCGATGCACCGATCTTGCGTCCCATGTTGAGCGTGCCGAGGCCTGGAACTCTCTGAAAGCAGCGATGGCGCGCGGCGTGAGCGACGATTTTATGAAAGACGTGCGCGACCAGCCAGATCCACAGGACCGGCTGGAGAATACGATGTTTCCGTGATCTCGCATCTTCTCGACACGACTGCGTGTCATAGCATTGATGGCCGCCGATCGGACAAATTCCTAGCCTCCAAATTGACGACGGCCGCGAGCGCTTCTGCGCCGGTCGTGGGCGTGGCGCAGCTCCGGAAGCGTCGATGATTATCGACTTCTTCGATGCACCGAACCAGGCGGATGCGCGGGCACCCGCGTTGTCGCTGCAGCGCGGCGCCGTCTGCGTTTTTGCAGGATCGATCTCCGCTACGATCCATGCAGAACCAGAAACAAGCCGCATGTTGTGCATTACCAAGCGGCCATGATCGGCGCGGCCGCCTGGACGTCCGTGATCACCCTACACCAACACGAAGGCCGGCTTCGAGGTTTAACGCTCTGGGAATCGCCCTCGTTGTTGACCCGAACCTCACTCGCGCCTATCGCTTACGAATGAGACCATCGACAAGAACCAGAAGATCCGTGCCGTCTCGCCTCGAGATCTTGCGTATGAAACTACGTCGTATCGAACGCGGGCGCGATCAGTGGGCACTTGCCTGGCAGGCCGCGCTCGCGGTGATCGACGTCAGTATCATTGCATTCTTCATCTTCGGGCCGTTTTTGCGAACCGGACCGTCCTATCTGATCATTGACTACATCATCGCCGTCTGGATCTTGGCGGAGCTGTTTGCGCGTGCATTCGCTACCGGTTCCGTTACGACGTTGCTGAGGCGCCCGATGACATGGATCGATCTTGTCATCCTCGCGACGCTGCTGTTTCCTGATGCACTTTTCAATTTCGCTTTTCTGAGAGCGATGCGATTATGGGCAGTGGGAGCGAGCCCGCTTTTTGTTATTGTTCTGAAACGGCTGGGCTGTCATCACTTTAAGGACGTGGCGCGCGCATCGTTGAACTTCCTCGTCTTCCTTTTCATGGTGACGGGGTTTGTTTACACGACGTTCTTCTACCATCAGGGCGGGCTCATCGGGTTCGTCGACGCCCTTTACTTCACAGTTGCCACAATGACGACGACCGGGTTCGGTGACATCACTCTTCCGGGCCCCCTCGGAAAACTCACCTCCGTTGTCACGATGATCGTCGGAATCTCGCTTTTCGTTCGGCTCGCGCAATCTATCGTGCGTCCCTACAAGGTCCTGTATCCATGCGAGACATGTGGCCTCCAAAGGCATGAGATTGACGCGGTCCACTGCAAAGCCTGCGGGCAGTTGCTGAACATTCCGAACGATAACGATTGATTGCGCTAGTTGCGCCAGAAAAGCGGCGAGAGAATAATAAGGACGGTGACGATCTCCAGACGACCCATCAGCATCAGGATAGAGAGGAGAAGCAGAGCGGGGTTCGACATTTCCGCGAAGTTGCCGGCGGGGCCGACCATTGAACCGATCCCGGGTCCGACGTTCGACAACGCGGTTAAAACGGATGAAGCTGCTGTCTGGAAGTCATATCCGAGCGCGCTCAGGACGACCGTTCCCATCGCCCAGAACGAAACGAAGACAGAAAAGAAAGATCGCCTTCTGCATGTCCGCGTCCACAACAGTTCCTCCATATCGAATGGTGGTGACGCTGTCTGGATAGATAACCTTCATAATTGCTGGTCGCAGCGACCTGTACATGATGACAAAACGATATGCCTTGATGCCGCCCGCTGTCGACCCTGAACAACCGCCAACAAATGTAGCGACAAAGGCCAGCGACACCGCGAGAGGTCCCCACGCCGTATAGTCCTGGCTGGCGAATCCGGATGTCGACAAGATCGAGGCCAAATTAAAAAACGAGTGGGCCAGCGATGTCCCTATTGCGACGTTGTTATGCAGATGGTGGTACACGCCCAGTGCCAGAGCCGAAAGGATGAGGTAACCGAGAAACGTGATGATCTGCGGGTCTCTCAATGGGGCAGAGGAGCGTTTTACAGCGAACAGAATGAGGATCGAAAAAGGCAGGCTGCACAAAGACATGAAGAACGTACCGGCCCACAGCAATGGCACGCTGTCAAAATAGGCAAAGGAAGCATCGTGGGTGGAAAAACCACCCGTAGCGACTGTGGTCATCGCATGGTTCAGCGCATCAAACTGATCCATTCCGAGCACATGATAAGCCGAAGCGCATACGAGTGTGATTGTGACATAGATCGCCACGAAAGCGCGAAGGAAACTCGCGATACGCGCGAAAACCTTGTCGCCCTTGTCCGAAGATTCCAGCCGGAAAAATGACAGATCGTGTCCCGGGGAGTGGTGTAGCTTAGACGACCACGGCTCATCCCAGAGGGGCGGATGAGTGTCAGCTTGCGGCTGGCAGGCTGATGAGCGGATCATCGCTCATTGTGGCGATGGTCTCAAGTGTCATGTAGCGGGATCGCTGAACAGCCCACTCGTCGTTTTGCTCGAGGAGCAAAGCGCCGACGAGCCTGATGATGGCGTCGTCGTTCGGAAAGATACCGACGACTTCGGTGCGCCGCTTGATCTCGCCGTTGAGACGTTCGATCGGGTTTGTTGAATGAAGCTTTGCCCAGTGCTGCTTGGGAAAGGTCATGTAGGCGAGCACATCCTGCTCGGCACTATCCATCAGGGTAGCGAGTTTCGGCACTTTCGGCCTGATCTGGTCGGCGACATTACGCCATTGGGTGCTTGCAGCCTCCGGAGTATCCTGGGCAAACGCCGTGGCGATGAAGGCAGAGACGACACGCCGTCCGCTCTTCCCGGCATGGGCAAGCGCATTGCGCATAAAGTGGACCCGGCACCTCTGCCATGTGGCGGACAGCACCTTCGACACCGCTGCCTTGATGCCCTCATGCGCATCGGAGACAGCAAGCTTCACGCCGCGCAGGCCTCGCCTGGTCAGCTTGCGCAGGAACTCAGTCCAGATCGCTTCTGCTTCTGAAGTGCCGATCTCCATGCCGAGCACCTCGCGTCGACCGTCGGTGTTGACGCCGACAGCGATGATGACAGCGACAGAGACGATGCGTCCGCCGCGACGAACCTTCAGATAGGTGGCATCGATCCAGAGGTATGGCCACTCGCCCTCGATAGGACGGTCGAGGAAGGCCTTCACCTTCTCGTCGATCTCCTCGCAGAGCCGCGATACCTGGCTCTTGGAGATGCCGCTCATGCCCATGGCCTTGACGAGATCATCTACGGATCGGGTCGAAACGCCTTGGATGTAAGCCTCCTGAATGACCGCCGTCAGAGCCTTCTCCGCCATCCGGCGCGGCTCCAGGAAACTCGGGAAGTAGCTGCCTGTGCGAAGCTTGGGAATGCGCAGCTCGACGGTCCCTGCTCGTGTCTCCCAGTCTCGATCGCGGTAGCCGTTGCGCTGGGCAAGTCGAAAGCCGTTCTTCTCGCCATATCCCGCGCCAGTCTTCGCCCCGACTTCCAGTGCCATCAACTTCTCGGCAGCAAAGCCGATCATATCCCGGAGCAAATCGGCGTCGGCACTCTTCTCAACGAGTGAGCGCAGGTTCATCATATCGTCGGTCATCGGTGGTGTCCTTCAGGTTGGATCTAAGCAACCCGACCCTACCGGAAATCACCGATGGCTATGAAATCCAGCTACACCACGCGCTGGGACACGATCAAATGACATCCCCCCAAGGCGCAAAAAAGGCATCACAAAGAGACCTAATGCGACGACCCGATTCCGCCGAACCATTGCAGCATCGAACGCCAAAGAAGAACTCCAGGCGGGGCATGATCAAGATGGGTCATCACCGTTGATCCGGTTGTCGTCACCGCGGAAACGGATTCAAAAAGTGCTTTGAAAAAGGTGAGGCCTTCTCCACTGAGCCAGAGCGGTAAGGCGCCAAGAACGCAGAAAACAATCCAGAGCAGATTGACGAGCAGCACCCCCATGCGTCGATTAAGTTGCGGTGTGCCTCCCGGGTTGCCATGGCTGTTCCGGCAAACAGGGCCGTGCATAGAACACTCACTCGGGTGAAAACAATTGCGTCCGGGTTCGAAACGTAGAAATCAGCAAGCGCAGGCACCATCATCGCGACGCTGAGGTAGATGCCGAACAAGGAGGCAATGTGGATCGCGGAACGGAGGTTGGCGGCGGTCAAGTGTGTCTCCCATAGCTTTGCTACGTCTAGAATGCGGTGTTTGGCTCAATCGTAAAGTCTTGGCGGTCCACTCAGCGAAAAATTTCCGGTTTTTGTGGAAACCGTCTACAGCTTCGGATATTTATATTCGAACAGCGCGTGCTGCGTGCGCTGCGGGTTCCCCGAAATCCACGGAGACTGAGATCAACTTCCAAGCAAGGGAGCGTGAACCTGTGTCTTCGACATCAAATCCAGGTCGCATCAATTCCACACTTCGCAAGTTTCTTGACAATGAAGCCTCGGGCGGCCTCGTCCTCATGGCCGTCGCTTTACTCGCGATCATTACAGCCAACTCACCTGTGGCGGAAAGCTACTTTCATGTCCTTCATGTCTATCTGGGACCGTTGAGCCTTCAACACTGGATCAACGACGCTCTGATGGCAGTCTTCTTCCTGATGGTCGGGCTTGAAATCAAGCGCGAAATGCTTGATGGGCAGCTCTCCACCTGGAGTCGGAGGGTTTTGCCAGGAGCTGCAGCAGCAGGCGGCATGCTGTTTCCGGCCATCTTCTACGTTCTTCTGAACCGCGGCAATCCCACAGCACTACAGGGATGGGCGATCCCCACGGCAACCGACATCGCGTTCGCGCTGGGAGTCATCTCATTGTTCGGATCACGAGTTCCGACGTCGCTCAAGATTTTTCTCGCGGCGCTTGCTATAATTGATGACCTCGGCGCTGTTATCGTCATCGCTCTGTTTTACACGGCAGACCTGAACCTCACCGCTCTTATTGGCGCTGCACTTGTTTGGGGCAACCTCTTCATCTTCAACAGGATGAAGGTAAAGGTGCTGTGGCCTTATCTCACACTCGGTGCTGTCCTTTGGGTGCTAGTCTTTGCGTCAGGTGTTCATGCCACACTTGCTGGTGTCATGCTCGCACTGACGATCCCGTTGAAGCTTACCCCCGGCACCCCGGAGGCAACGCCAGCCGAGTCCCCCCTCCATCGCCTTGAACATGCGCTTCACAAGCCGGTTGCTTTCATCATTGTGCCAATCTTCGGCTTCGCCAACGCTGGCGTGTCACTTTCCGGTCTCAGCGTCTCTGTCTTCAGCGAGCCGTTGACAATGGGCGTTGCTGGCGGCCTCGTTTTCGGCAAGCTCGCTGGCGTACTTGGCGTCGTCACCTTGCTGGTAAAGCTTCGGCTTGCACAACTTCCCGCGCAGGCAAGCTGGGGTCAGGTGACTGGCACTGCCCTCTTATGCGGGATCGGCTTTACCATGTCTCTCTTTATTGGCTTGCTCGCCTTCGACGACCCGGAAGTTCAGAATCATGTTAAGGTGGGAATTTTGATGGGATCGGTCGTTGCAGGTGTCTTGGGCGCCATTGTGCTGGGCGCATCAAGTCGCCGGACGTCGAAGGCTTCCGGCGAGACTGTCTCCACCTCGTGATGTATTCCGGACACCTCTTGGGGCCACTTCGCCGGATTGGCGGGCTGGCCTCTCAAGCCCTCTACCATTTGCGCGAGACACGTTGAGCTAGAGTTGCAGTCACGCCTGCCGGGACAGAAGCGAGCCAGACGAGCAAATCGGGAACGAATAAAATGCCCCGGACCATTGTTTTCGCCACAAAACTCGGCAAAAGACGCACAGCGACTTGCGTCGTGCCGAAAGGGAGGACAATCCAGACATGTTTCAACCCGTTGAGCGCACTCACCACTTGCCGCAAAAGGTAGCTGATGAGATAGGAAAGAAGATCGAAACTGGAGAGCTGCAACCGGGAGGCAAACTTCCGGCGGAGCTGAGCCTTGCCAGGACATTCGGCGTGAGTCGATCCGTTATCCGTGAAGCAATTGCAAAGCTTCGGAGTGAAGGCCTGGTCGAGACCCGTCATGGTATCGGAGCGTTTGTATTGTCGACGGTTCGTCGATCGAAAATTCGTCTGGAGATCTGTGGTGTTCCCGATCCGAATGATCTGCCTGGGCTGTTCCAACTGAGGCTGCCTCTTGAAAGGCAAGCTGCTCGACTGGCCGCAACGGAGCATAAGGTCAACGATCTTTCCATTCTAAGAGAGCATGTCTTCGAAATGAGCCGGGTCAGCGACTGGCTTGCGAAGGGCATCGGCTCTGATATCGCATTTCATCTGGCTGTCGCACGGGCAACGCAAAACCGATTCTATGTCGATATGTTGTCTCCCCTGTTAACCTATCTGGGCGACATCATTCCCCTCGCCTTTCGCTGCACAGGCGACACAAATATCGCGACAACAACATTCGACGAACACCGCGCTGTTTACGAGGCAATCGCCGCTCGCGACCAGGATGGTGCGGAGAAATGGATGACCTCTCACATCGTTAATTCGGCCAGCCGATTAGGACTTGGTGAGGACGCACTCTTCGGCATGCCATTGCGGGCAAATAAAAATGTTTGAATTTCACATAGGTCGGGTTGTCTGACATCCAGTCGTATGCTAGCGAACGCATAGATAGTGGGAGGATATACATGGCCGGCGTAAGGTCGATCGACGCTACCGCAATTTTGCCTGAGGATTATGAAAACGCTTTGCTCGTCGGCCGCGTATGGTCGAAAAGCGAAGGCGGCCCCTGCCCCGTCCTCCTCAAGGATGGCGTGCTTTATGACCTCACATCTGTTTCTCCGACCATGTCAGAGCTTCTGGAGAAGACCGACCTGGTGGAGCAGCTCAACGACACCGGTACTTTCGTCGCCTTAGGCGCACTGGACGCATTTCTGGACGGCTCAGCCGGCGAACTCCTCGCCCCCAACGATATTCAGGCCGTCAAGGCTGCAGGTGTCACCTTTGCCGACAGTATGCTGGAACGCGTAATCGAAGAGCAGGCCAAAGGCGATCCGCTGCGTGCGCAGGAAATTCGCGGACGGCTGGCGCCTGTTCTTGGCGACAATCCTCAAGGGACTTGAGGCCGGCTCAGAAAAAGCCGCCGAGGTGAAAAAACTGCTTCAGGAAATGGGCCTCTGGTCGCAATATCTGGAAGTGGGCATCGGCCCGGATGCGGAAATCTTCTCCAAGAAGGCCATGGCCTCCGTCGGCTGTGGTGCCCTGATCGGCGTCCATCCCAAATCGCAGTGGAACAACCCTGAGCCGGAAGTGGTGTTGGCCATCACCTCTGACGGTCGCATTGTCGGCGCGACGCTCGGCAACGACGTCAACCTGCGCGATTTCGAAGGCCGCTCCGCCCTGCTGCTCAGCAAGGCGAAGGACAACAATGCCTCCTGCGCAATCGGCCCGTTCATCCGCCTGTTCGATGGCAACTTCAGCATTGAAGATGTGAAGAAGGCGCAGATTTCTCTTCTGGTCGAAGGAGAGGATGGTTTCACCATGACGGGCGTCAGCCCCATGGAGGCGATCAGCCGCACGCCCGGAAAACCTCGCTTCGCAGCTCTTGAACCGTAACCACCAATATCCTGACGGCGCAGTCTTTTTCCTTGGCACGATGTTCGCGCCGGTAAAGGACCGCCATGGCCCAGGTCTCGGCTTCACCCATTCAAAGGGTGACCGTGTCGAAATCTCCACGCCCAAGCTCGGTAAGCTGATCAACTGGGTCACGACGACTGACGAATGCCCGGAATGGACGTTCGGCACCGCGGCACTGATGCGCAACCTGGCGAAACGAGGGCTGCTCTAGATATTTCTTCGGGAGGGGAAAATGCAAAAGACCATCAATCTCTTTTACCGGATTCTCGAAATCATTCTCATCCTGCTGCTCGCCGGCATGGCGATCATGGTCTTCGTCAACGTCGTCATGCGTTACACGATGAATTCCGGCATCAATGTCTCGGAAGAACTGTCGCGTTTCTTTTTCGTATGGCTCACCTTCACCGGCGCGGTGGTCGCGTTCAGGGAACATGGCCACATGGGCATTGAAACCATGGTGATGTTCCTGTCTCGACGGGGCCGCATCGTCTGCATGATCATATCGAACATCATCATTCTGGCCTGTTCCGCCATCTTCTTCTGGGGCACCTGGAAACAGTCCGGCATCAACGCCAGCATGCATGCGCCGGTCACCAAGCTCTCCATGATCTGGGTCTATGGCATCGGCATGTTCACCGGTGCTCTGATGTTCATCATCGCGCTGGAACGCCTGTACCGTCTTCTGACGGGCCGCGTGACGGAAGACGAAATCGCCCAGTTCGCGGGCGAGAACATGACGATCGAACAGCTTTCGGAGCGCTGATACCATGACACTTCTCGTTTTTGTCGGCTCTCTGCTTGGAGCCATGGCGATTGGCGTTCCCGTCGCTTTCTCGCTGATGTTCTGTGGCGTCGTGCTCATGTGGTACATGGGCATGTTCAATACCCAGATCATCGCGCAGAACATGATCTCGGGCGCAGACACCTTCACCCTGCTTGCCATCCCCTTCTTCATTCTCGCTGGCGAACTGATGAATTCCGGCGGCCTGTCCCGCCGCATCATCGATTTCGCCATCGCCTGTGTAGGCCACATCAGAGGCGGCCTCGGCATTGTTGCCATCATGGCGGCCATCATCATGGCCAGCATCTCCGGTTCGGCCGCAGCCGATACCGCAGCCCTTGCCGCAATCCTCATCCCGATGATGGCGAAGGCCGGTTATAATGTGCCGCGCTCGGCTGGTCTTATTGCCTCCGGCGGTATCATCGCCCCGGTCATTCCGCCGTCCATGGCGTTCATCGTCTTCGGTGTCGCCGCCAACGTGTCGATCACGCAATTGTTCATGGCAGGGATCGTTCCGGGCCTCCTTATGGGCCTTTCTCTGGTCGCGACCTGGCTGTTCGTGGTGCGCAAGGACAACATCACGCCTCTGCCAAAAACGACTGCAAAGCAACGTCTGCAGGCGACGGCTCGCGCCGGCTGGGCGCTCGGCATGCCCGTCATCATCCTCGGCGGTATCAAGGCCGGCATCATGACGCCGACGGAAGCCGCCGTCGTGGCTGCCGTCTACGCGCTTTTCGTCGGCATGGTGGTCTACAGGGAATTGAAGCCGAGTGAACTTCCGCATGTGCTCCTGCGCGCCGCAAAAAGCACCTCTATCATCATGTTCCTGGTCTGCGCGGCACTCGTCTCCGCATGGCTCATTACGGCTGCGAACATTCCAAATGAGGTTGTCGGCTATATCGAGCCGCTGATCGACCGGCCAATGTTGCTGATGTTTGCAATCATGGTCCTGATTCTGATCGTCGGCACCGCGCTCGACCTGACGCCGACCATCCTGATCCTGACGCCAGTTCTGATGCCTATCATCAAGCAGGCGGGCATCGACCCGGTCTATTTCGGTGTCCTCTTCATCATGAACACCTGTATCGGCCTGATTACCCCGCCGGTTGGCGTGGTGCTGAACGTCGTCAGCGGCGTCGGCAGGGTACCGTTGGGTCGTGTAACGGCGGGCGTTCTGCCCTTCCTGCTAACGCAGGTCGCGGTGCTGTTCCTGCTGGTGATTTTCCCGGACATCGTCCTCGTACCTCTGCAGTACCTTCGTTAAGTGAACTTTTTCTCGACCACAATCCAAGGGAGGATATTATGAGAAAGCTTCTTCTGACCACCACGGCAATCGCCTTCGCAGTTGGCGCGGCAGCGCCGGCAATGGCCGAATTCAACAGCCGCAACATCCGCGTTTCGAACGGTATCAACCAGGATCATCCCGTCGGCAACGGCATCAAGGCCATGCAGGCCTGCCTCGACGACAAGTCCGGCGGCAAGCTGAAACTGACGGCATTCTGGGGTGGTGCTCTCGGCGGTGACCTTCAGGCGACACAGGCCCTGCGCTCCGGCGTTCAGGAAGCGGTCGTCACGTCGTCCTCGCCGCTCGTCGGTCTCATCCCGTCGCTTGGCGTCTTCGACCTGCCGTTCCTCTTCGCCAATGCCAAGGAAGCCGATGCCGTCATGGACGGCGCCTTCGGTGACATGATGAACAAGAAGCTGGAAGAACAGGGCCTCGTAAATCTGGCCTACTGGGAAAACGGCTTCCGCAACCTGTCGAACTCCAAGCATGCCGTCAACAAGTGGGAAGATTTCTCGGGCCTCAAGGTCCGCGTGATGCAGAACAACATCTTCCTCGACACCTTCCAGAACCTCGGTGCAAACGCTACGCCGATGGCTTTCGGCGAAGTCTTCTCGGCGCTTGAGACCAATGCGATCGATGCGCAGGAAAACCCCTATGTGACGATCGACACCTCCAAGTTCTACGAGGTGCAGAAGTACATCACGGAGACGAACCACGCCTACACGCCGTTCCTCTTCCTCTTCTCCAAGCCGATCTTCGACAGCTACACGCCGGAAGAACAGGCAGCCCTGCGCGAATGCGCGGTCGTGGGTCGTGACGAAGAGCGCAAGGTCATCCGTGAACTGAACCAGAAGTCGCTGGAAAAGATCAAGGCGGCCGGCCTCGAGGTGAACACGCTTTCTGCTGAAGAGCAGGCCCGTATCCGCGAAAAGTCGATGGTCGTTTACGAAAAGCACAAGGCTGAAATCGGCGCCGACGTCGTTGACGCCGTTCTGGCGGACCTGAAGAAAATCCGCGGTCAGTAACACATCAGGTGTCCGGCGGGTATCTCCCCGCCGGACACCGTGGAAAAGGATATCGTCTGCCGGCTCCTTACGTCGACCTAAGAATCTCGAAACAATTTGAATCTTCAGCTTGCCGGGACTCGAGCAGCGCGTAACTCGCCGACACCCTAGTCACCCTGATGTGCGCAACCATGTGGATCGCCCTGGCCTGATCGAAGGCCTTGGACTGGGTGGCAATAACATCAAAGTCGAGACGTCAGTCTGCATGTTCAAGATTGGCGCCGCCGACATGTTGATCGCGACGTGTCCGTCACGCATGAAGCCGTCCTCATCGCAACCTCGTGCGCAAAGCGAGCGCAGACTTATCCAGGCATGGCAAGCTCTGGTAGTTCGTCCCGTCGCCGCTGAACGGTATATCACTTTCTACGGCCGTCTGTGGTCCGTAAGTTGGGCGTGATCTCCCGACACATGAAGCAATTGCCCGTCGCCGGCCAGCGCGCTATGCCAATGTGACATATGGTTAGCGACAGGATGGGCACCTCGATGGCGGACGCGAAAAGAATGATGCCGATCAGGGACCGGAAAAGATCCAATGGCAAGTTGCGCTCGCTTTGCAACAAACGCAGGGGAATTCGGTCGCAGCTTCATCCGTTTTCGTTCGGTTAATTTTGAGTGTTTCTCATGGATCTACTCGACGCCCCTGCTATCTACATACTGTTTGTTCCCCCAATTCTCCTGGCCGCAATAACCGGAGGTTTGCGGCTTGGACTGCTCGCATTTTTCCTGGCGTTTTGCTCGGCAAGCTATCTGAGATCGCTTACCCCCGGCGGCGCCCAGGTCCCCGAGTTGATGGTTTTCGGAGCGGTCGGCATTGCAATTGCGTACCTCGGCGGGTCGCTCAAACGCCTGAGGCATCAATATAAGGCGGCAGAAGAAGCGCTGAACACGCGCGAGGCACACCTAAGGTCTATCCTCGATACTGTGCTCGACGCCACGATCGTCAGCCAGCAGGATGGCACGATTGTCTCTTTCAATGCAGCTGCCGTCAGGCAGTTCGGGTACTCTGAGGACGAAGCAATTGGACAAAATCTTCGAATGCTGATGCCACAACCTTATCGGCACGAGCACGACGGCTACCTCCAGCGCTATCTAGCGACCGGCGAAAAACGCATTATCGGAACCGATAGGGTCGTGGTGGGCCAGCGCAAGGACGGATCGACATTTCCCATGAAGCTCGCGGTAGGAGAAACGCATCGGGGGGGCAAACGGTTTTTCACCGGTTTCGTGAGAGATCTTACCGAAAGAGAGGAATCAGCAGCCCGCCTACAGGAGATTCAGACTGAACTGGCAAGATTGGCACGGCTGAACGAAATGGGAGAGATGGCATCTACCCTGGCCCACGAGCTGAACCAACCGCTTTCGGCGATTGCCAACTATGTTCATGGTTGCGCACGCTTGCTACAGGGCTCCGAAAGCGAAAGGGACAGGCAATTGCACGAAGCCCTGAGGGAAGCAGGTGAACAAAGTGTCAGGGCAGGTCAAATCATTCGCCATCTCCGAGAATTCGTTACTAAGGGTGAGACTGAGAAGCTGCCTCACAAACTCCGGCATCTGGTTGAGGAGGCGGGTGCACTGGCGCTGATGGGTTCAAGAGAAAAAGGTGTGCGATCCGTCTTTGACTTTGCTGCTAGCGACGATATGGTCATGGTCGACCGAATTCAGATACAGCAGGTACTCACGAACTTGATGCGCAATGCAGTCGAGGCGATGGGCGAGTCCCTAAAGAAAGACCTTCGGGTGAGCATCAAGGCTGCTGAAAGCGGCAAAGCCGCAGTGATAGTCGAAGATTCGGGCGCCGGCATTCCCAATGAGATTTCCGACCAGTTGTTCAGGCCTTTTGTCACGACTAAGGCTGGCGGAATGGGAATCGGGCTGTCCATATCGAAGCGCATCATCGAGGCTCACGGCGGAGAGATAACCGTGTCACGTAGCGAGCTCGGAGGAGCAAGATTTACATTCACACTGCCAGCCTATGATGGGGAAGAAAATGGCGAACGATGATTTCACTGTGCACGTCGTTGATGACGAGGAAGCTGTCAGGAAATCGCTCGCCTTTATGCTCAGCATGAGCGGTCTTGGCGTGAGAGTGCATGATACGGCCACCGCCTTCGCATCGCTTGCACCCAGACTTCACCGCGCTGTGCTGGTGACTGATTTGCGCATGCCGGACATAAGTGGTGTTGAGCTGATCCGACGGATCCGCTCAGAGGGGGTGCGTATACCGTCGATAGTGATTACCGGCCATGGCGATGTGCCTATGGCGGTGGAGGCAATGAAGGCCGGAGCCGTTGACTTCATTGAAAAGCCATTTGCCGATACGGTCATCATCGACGCGATCCACCGTGCGGCTACCCGTCTGGATCCCCGTGCTCCCGAAACGGAATCGGTGGAAGAAGTACGCAAAAGACTGGAGACGCTGAGCGAACGCGAGCGGCAGGTTCTTGCGGGGGTGGTGGCGGGGCACCCGAACAAGTCCATAGCCTTCAATCTCGACATAAGCCCGCGAACCGTGGAGGTCCACAGAGCTAACGTCATGGGAAAAATGAAAGCTCGAAGCCTTCCCGAGCTGGTCCGCATGTCACTTTCGATTGAAATCGCGGACTTTGGAAACTCCGACGGAAATTGATCCAGAACAAGGCGCGCAAGGTCAAGAGGCTGTTCAACTGGCCCTGCTTGTCGCGTTATTGTAATGTTCCCGGTGTCAATTTGCCGACTACACGACATATAACTTCGATTGTGAAGGACCCCGCACTGTCGCGCGGCTTGGCGTTCGCCCTGCGCGCGTACGGATATGACGTGGCGTCATTCCGGTCCTGGAAGCATGCCGGAGAATCGGTCGGTGGAGCGATTTGTGTTATTCTCGACGGCTCCCTTCCAGAATGCGAGCGGGAAGCATGCCTCGCAACCCTCCCCGTAAAGACGCCTGTCCTTTTTCTTGCAGAAGACGAGACGTTCAGCAACGAGAGGCCAAGCATACAAATCCTTCACAAGCCGCTAACGGGCACGGATATCGTGAGTGCGCTGATGCGGCTAGGTAAAAACCCTTAGTGGAACGAACGAATTTTGGCAGGCGTCGCTCTGCGGCATAGTCTGGGCATTCCAATTGAGGGTCAGCTCACATGCTCGCTACGGCTTCCGCCAGTTATTCCTCCCGTGGTTCGTCTCCGTCACCCGGTCTACCAATGGCGGTTGTCCGCCCGCGCCCTGTCACTTTCCATGCATCCGGTAGTGAGATTTATGCGCAGGGCGAAAAGTCTGGATCTCTGTACAGGATCGAGTCCGGGGCTGTGCGCATCTACCGTCTGCTTACAGACGGCCGCAGGCAGGTTGTCGCGTTCCATGTGCAAGGGGAAACATTCGGTTTTGAGGCGTGGGGGTGTCGGAGCTTCTACGCCGAGGCGATCGTGCCAACCGGATTGACGTCGATCGAGGCAGAAGGAAACGAAATTCACCGCGGCGAACTGATGGCGCTCGCCTTGCGAAGCATGATTCGGGCCCAGGAGCATCTGCTCGTGGTTGGCCGCCAAAGCGCCCTCGAGAAACTTGCGGTGTTCCTTGTTGACCTTGATCGTCGACAAGGCGATGTGGGAATTATCGATCTGCCGATGACGCGAACGGATATCGGCGATTATCTCGGGATGACGGTTGAGACGGTATCGCGGAGCATGTCCAGGCTTCGCGAGAAGGGAATTGTTCGCCTGAAGAACGCCCGCTGTATCGAAATAGTCAGACGCGACAAACTCCAGGCGATCAGCGAGTAATCCGCTCCCGGCCCGAGTGAGGGGGAGTGCATGCAGAACCTGCCACCACCCGACCTCGGTCTGGCACACTCCGCCTTCTTCTCCTTGGTTTTGTCAGGTGGTGCAGGAGCTGTATGGAGCCCTGGCCGGACACCGCGGACGCGGTTATTCGCGGCGGGGGTCATTGAACCCTGTAAGGTCGGTCGCTGTCATCGGCGCGCGAAACGGCACTGCATGCCCCGCTTGGCGGGGAAAATTTTGCGCGGCTCAGCACACACACAACCGGTCAAACTGTTGGTCGCACGGTGCGACCAACAGGATGAATGGCAACGAGGGTCGTCAGATCGCGAGAACGTAGACGATCTCGTAGGTCGCAGGATCGATGACGATGATCCGTTCGTCAGCAAGAACGATATATTCGTAATTACGGTACTGCGGAACGATCTGGATCACGCGCGCTGGGAGCCTGTGAAGCCTAACGGTTCTTGGAACCGCGGTTCCAACGAAAATGCTGAATATCGGGCGGACGGGTTCTACCTTGTTTTCGATAATGACATTTCGGATTTCGGTGCGCTGCTCGATCGTGACATCGACGTTCACTTGCGAACCGGCCTTCTGCTCTTTTGTCGCCGCAGATGGCGACCCTGAGACATCGCCGTTGGTCGCACCAGCAGTGCCTGTCTTTCCGTCGTGGTTTTGGAAGAACCAGGTATCCGTGCTTTTCGTGGTCCGGTTATCAGCTCTGCCGAACGGGATCCGACGAACAAACAGGAACGCGGCTCTGTGCCTAACGCCTGGTTTGCCCGCGATGAGACGAAATCGCCGATATTCTGCCCTATCCACGTGCCAAAATGAAAAAGGTCCGGAAGGTTCGCAACGGGATCACGATCGACGATCTCTATGGTTTCCTGACTACCGATGCCAATCGCCTCGTGTAGCTTTCCGGGCGCTCCACCGCTTCAGTTGCTACCTCCCTCTTATTCCGCCGTTCGCCTGCGCCACTGTCCAGACCCTTGCATGGTCGCTCGTATGCCCGACGTGCCGCCATGCTTGTTGAGCACTTTGCCTCCGATGCTGGAACCAAAAGAACATCAAAGGGTTAATCACGTGGATCAATCTACGCAGATCCGAGCTAGGGAGAAAACCATGAAAAACACTATTCTCACAGCCGCCTTCATTTGTGTCTCGGCCCTTACAGCACATGCTCAAGGTGCGCCCGCGGCCAACAGCGACGGAAACACGCCGGCAATTGCGACCCCCGATACGAAAAACCCGACGGCCCCGGTAGAGGGCGCCAACAGTTTTACTGAGGACCAGGCAAAGGATCGGATCGAAAAAGCGGGTTATACGGGGTTGAAGGATCTCAAGAAAGACGACAGGGGCGTTTGGAATGCTACCGGCATGAAGGACGGCAAAACTGTTTCGATCGCTCTCGATTATCAGGGCAATGTTGTTGCCAAGTAACCCCTAGGAGGATGTTATGAGAACTGTTACCGGACTTTTTGACGATTACGCAGACGCAAGTTCCGCCGTCAGTGAACTCGAAACTCTGGGCGTACCATCCAGCGATATCAGTATCGTTTCCAATAACGCCGATCGGCGGCACGAAGAGTCGAATGCCGCAGAAGGGGCTGGAACTGGCGCGGGGATCGGCGCGGTCGTCGGCGGCGCGGGCGGCCTGCTCACCGGCCTTGGCTTGATGGCCATTCCGGGCGTCGGTCCGGTCGTCGCGGCCGGTTGGCTTGCTGCGACTGCAGCCGGCGCGGCAGCCGGTGCGGTTGCAGGTGGGGCCGCTGGCGGGATTATCGGCGCACTGACGAGCTCCGACGTCCCGGAACGAGATGCCCACTTCTACGCGGAAGGCGTCCGCCGGGGTGGCACCCTCGTCACCGCAAAGGTGGATGACGCCATGGCGCCGCAGGCTGAAGCCATTCTCAAACGCTCGAATTGGGTGGATCCGACAGAACGTCGCGCCGCCTACGAGAAGCAAGGATGGACGCATTTCGACGAAACGCTCTCACCCTACGAGGCCGAACAGATCGAGCAGGAACGGCTTCGCTATCGCGGCAATGGTACGTGATAGTTTCAGGAGGGGGCGCCACGGTGGCGCCCCCTTCAGTGACGCCTGATACAGCCTTTGTTATTCCACCCGTTCTAATTAGTATGCAGAATTCGTAAGCGCGACAGCCCGCCGGCCGTAAGTGGCACTTGCCCCTTCGTGAAATCTCTCGGCATGCAAAAACCTTGCAGTTCCGCCCGGACCCCCTTTCGGTACCGTCCGTTCACGCAAGGAATATTGCAAACCAAGTTTTAATAATTGCCGTCAATTATAATGTGGCGCGGCTTGTACAGCGTCCGCGCGTCCGCGCCGGAGGCACTGAAATTTTCGAAAGATTATACTTTTTCTGATCGTCACCTTGTCTACAATATTTGCGGCCACGCTGATCACAGTAATTGCAGCGCAGACAAACTGGATCGCAAGTTCGGACAGCGAAATATCGCTCGCCCCTGGCACAATTAATAAACTCTAACTGCGATGGTCATATTGCGTCGCGCAGGTATGCACGGGTTCAGGTCGGATTTTTCGTCACGAACGTCCAATTCAGATGCTCGTTTCAATCCTCACCCTGCTTGTCATTTTCATGTCCGTCTAAGCGTACTTCGAATGGCTTCATCATGACGCGCAGAATGCGAGTACATCCTCAAAAACGCACCACGCCAGCGGCGGCCTGAAACGACACTGATTTCGCGCTGCCGCTCTCCTGTCAATGATAGAAAATCTTCCCCGCGGCTGCATTTAAGATCTCGAGAGCCTCCGCTCAACCCGGGCATGGTGCAGGACTGCCGTCGTTGCCGATGATTCAAGTTGGGTGATAATCTTACGGCGTCCCGACCTCGCCGAACGAAGTGAACGACATGAGCGGAAGGTGTCCGTCGTCGAATGATTTGAGACTTTTTGGGCTCTGGAAGAATGGAGTTTCCGGCTCGGTTTGCGGGTTGATTTAAGCCGCTTTGGCGTGGTGTTTCAAGCGGCGTAGTCTGATGGTGTCTCGTTGGCGTCTGGCGACGCCTCCTCATTTATCGACGCGTTGGGCCGACTTGCCCGTGCGAAAAAGGGTGGGATGACGCAGATCGCAAAAGAAACGGGGTTAGCGAGAGAAAGCCTTTACAGGGCGCTAGGAAAAGATGGCAATCCGGAACTGATGACAATTCTCAAGGTCATTTCCGCGCTGGGCCTCACGCTTGAAGCAAAGATGCAAAGCAACGCGTAACCCCAAGGATGGGTTGCGCGTCCGAACAGTTGCCTAAATATTGACAACTGGCCCATCAATCGGAATGATGCGATCAGAGAACGACTTCTCGAGCATCTCGATGCCCTCGAGGATCCTCTGAGCATTCGCCTTCCTCGGAGGGCGCTGCGGGCCGGGGTTCATCCAGTTCCAGCCAGTCGAGCTGATTCTCCCAGCGCTCCAAGATGCCTTCGTCATGCGCCGCCGTCGGATGGTCCGACCAGTCGAGCGCATTGTCGGGAGCCAGCCGATAGCCAGCAGCCTCTTCTTCGGTCAGTTCGCGGATGAGAGATCGCCGTTCGGCTCTGGAATGGTGGGAGCTTCCTCCCGCTGGACTGGAGTGAACCCCTCGAACTGGACCACGCGATACGGAAAAACTGATACGCTCTGCGGGCCTCAATCGGAGAAGGCTCATGAAGTCCCGAGGTCCCTATCGCCGGCATTCGACGCCGTTCAAGTTGCAGCTTTGCCAGGATATCCAAAACGGCGTCATCGGACGGCGCGACGCGCAGCGGACATATGGTGTTTCGGCAAACCTTATACAGCTAGGGCTGACGCAGTTCGATCGCGGCGACCTGAACGACGAGGAGGCAGAGGCCAGCGTCATTGCCGAGTACGAGGCCCACATTGCGGCGCTCGAACGCAAGGTTGGCCAGCTCACCATGGAGCTGGACCTGGTTAAAAAAACTCCGCGTCAGCCGATCGTCGGGGACAGCGCGAGCTCCTCCATCATCACCGGTCCTCGTCTTGCTCCATCCGACGAGGGTGCAAAATGATCGATCTCCCGAGAAGCACCTACTATTACCGATCAACCGCGAGAGCCTTGAACCTCGGCGACAGCGAACTCGTTGCAATCATCGAGGACATCCAGGACGAGTTGCCCTGTTACGGATACCGGCGCGTAACACACGAGCTTCAGCGAAGAGGCTACCTCGTAAATCACAAGCGTGTCGCCCGCGTTATGCGGGCCAATGGCCTCGGTATCAAGCCTCGCAAGCGGTATGTTCGCACGACGGATAGCAACCACGATTCGCCGATTTACCCGAACCTCTATCGCAATGTGATCCCGGCGCGACCCGATATGGTATGGGTGGCCGACTTCACGTACATCCGCATCGCCGCTTGCTTCTGCTATCTCGCTGTTATTCTCGACGCCTGCAGCCGGAAAGTCGTAGGCTATGGCCTGTGAAAACGCCTGGATACGCCACTGGCTTTGGCAGCATTGCGTTCGGCGATCGAGAACAGAAAACCTCCACCCGGCTGCATCCACCACACGGACCGCGGATGCCCAATACGCAAGTGAGACCTATCGACGAGCGCTCGATGCCGCCGGTCTGCAGGGTTCCATGAGCGCCGTCGGCAATCCTTATCACAATGCTCAGGCAGAGAGCTTCATGAAGACCCTGAAAGTCGAAGACGTCTACGTCGCCGGCTACGAGACCTTCGCAGATGTGGCCGAACGTTTGCCCAGGTTTATTGAGGAGATCTACAATGCCAGGCGGCTGCACTCGGCCCTTGGCTACATGTCGCCAGCAGAATTTGAAACCCAACTCGCCCAGCAGGTGGCTTAGTTTGAAGAGCCTCGCTGGTCCAGCTAGAGGGGTTCACTCCACTGCAACGTCAAACATCGGAAGGCGTAGAGCCGCTGCGTCTCACCCTACTGGAAATCACGCCCACAGAGAACTTCACCAAATAATCGTTCAACTCCAAGGACGCCTGCCCCGCCGCTGCAGCATCCCGAATACTGATCGCCTTCAGTATCCGCTGATGGAGAGCCTTCCCGATGTTGATCTCCTTAGCCTCGTCCTGGATATGCATTAGCCAAAAACGCCTAGATAGGGCCTGAAGTGATGACATCAGGTCTTCGAGATAGGGGTTGGCAGCCGCTCTTATGATAAGCGCGTGGGTCTGGCGAACCGTTTGCGTATAGCTTTTCAAGGAGAAATCGCCGTCGAGCACCGTGGCAAGAGATTGGATGTCTCTTAGATCCTCGGATGTAGCCCGCTCGCATGCCAGCGTCACTGCCAACAGTTCGGTCGCTCGGCGCACCTCTAGACCGCACAACTGCTCTTCGATCGAGATTGGCGGGACTTCGATGCCGCGACTCGGATGAATTCGCAGCATTCGGTTGAGGGCCAACCGCTGTATCGCTTCACGGACCGGCGTACGGCCGATTCCCACTAGCTCCATCAACCCGCGCTCGGAGACCATCGAGCCCGGTTTCAGATCGCCTCGCTCGATAAGCCCCTGCAAGACCTCCACCGCCTGTTCGACTTGGCTCATCACGCTCATTCATCCCTCCACTCAATCCACCGCGTTTTTAAAAAATGGCTTACCACTATATCGCCGAAACACCCTTGCCATTCAACCGATATATCGATTATATGCCACCGATACTTCAATCACACGCTTCAGGAGCTGAGCATTGAAATACTCTCCACATCTCGAACCTAGCCCGTTGCCGTTCTCACCATTCAAGAGCTGTACCATCCCCCGTCCGATCGGCTGGTTGTCGAGTGTCAGTACGGAAGGGGTGGAAAACATCGCGCCCTACAGCCAGTGGCAAAATCTGACCTTTGACCCGCCGATGGTGATGTTCTCAGCCAACCAATATGCGGACGGTCGCCGTAAAGACACAGTCATCAATGCCGAGGAAACCGGGTGGTTCGTCTGGAACATGGCGACCTATGCCCTGCGTGAAGCAGTCAACGTTAGCGCAATGGCGTTGCCGCCGCACGAGAGTGAATTCGACAGGTTGAGCGTCACAAAAGAGTACGCCGACAACGCCGCAGTTCCGATGGTCAAAGAAAGCCCAGTGAAGTTCGAATGCCGCTACCTGAGCACGCATCGCCTCAAAGGTAACTCCCCCGTTGGCTCGATCGATATCGTTTTTGCGCGCGTGGAGAAAATCCACATCGATGACGCTGTGATCCGGTCCGACGGTCGGCTCGACATTGAAAAGATCCGGCCCATCGCTCGGCTCGGTTACTTCGACTACGCCGTCATCGACAACACGTTCGAGATGCGCGTGCCAGGATCAGACGAGGATGCAAAGTACGGCCTGGAGGGGCGCGCAATCTTTAAATGACGTCAAGGTGCACGGGAGTGGTCGGAATGACCACCCTGCAAAAAAAGGGGAACGATATGACTACAGCCACCTATATCCGAGAAACAAAAGAACCGGAACAAAGCCGACTTCGCGATCTGTTTGCCGTCAATTTCGGCAACACCCTCGAATGGTTCGACTGGACGATCTACACGATCTTTGCACCCTACTTTGCTATTCAGTTCTTTCCATCAACCGACCCAGCGGCCGCGCTTCTTGCCGCACTCGCGGTCTTTGCGGCGGGCTTTCTCACCCGTCCACTCGGCGGCTTCGTCTTTGGCCTTTATGCAGACAAGGTCGGCCGAAAAAAAAGCCTCACACTTGCAATGCTGATCACTGCCGGAGGAAGCCTCGTCATCGCAGCCTCTCCGACCTTCGAGAGCATCGGCATTTTTGCTTCGGTCATCCTGCTCGTGGCAAGGCTTGCTCAAGGCGTCTCTCATGGCGGCGAGATGGGAACGTCCGTAACGTATCTCGTTGAACGCGCGCCGCGAAACCGACGGGCTCTGTTCGGTAGCACGTCGTGGGTCAGCGTGGTGTTTGGCACCATGCTCGCCACGATCACCGGCCTTCTCATCAGCGGCAACCTCGAACGTGCCCAAATTGAGGAATGGGCCTGGCGCATTCCCTTTGCTCTCGGCGGTATCCTTGGCCTCTACGGTCTCTATCTTCGACGCAGGCTTACCGAAACAGACGTGTTCGAAAACATCCAAGCACAGCACAAAGCATCGGGCGGCAAAACCCAGGCGCTGATCCGCAACTGGCGCGGCATCGCCACCGTATTCGGCCTGTCGGCGGGCGGTTCGATCATGTTCTACACTTGGCTGATCTATAGCCCGACCTATGCCCAGATCGCCCGCGGCCTGGATCCCCAGTCGGCCCTGACAGCCAGCCTTCTCGCGCAGTGCGTCTTTCTCATTGCGATCCCGCTGGTCGGGTGGCTGGCTGACAAGTATGGGCGTCGGCTCTTCGTCATTCTCTTCGGTTTGGGCTTTATCGCGCTAACGCTTTATCTTGACGGCCTTATCGACAACACCCTCGGTGGCCTTTTGACGGCGATGATCATCGCACTCCTCATCGTCGCCTGCCTCTTCGGGGTCAATACTGCGGTGTGGACAGAGGTCTTCCCTACCAATATCAGGGCCACGGGCGTAAGCGGGCCACTTTCCCTCGCTACTGCCATCTTCGGTGGGACCGCGCCCTATGTGAATACTTACCTGTCCCAGACGGGACATCACCAATGGTTTCTCTTTTACTTGATGGGCGTTGCCGGGATCACCCTGTTAACCGGCTTGCTCATTCCGGAGACGAAAGACCTAGCGCTCGATCGGCGTGACACCGGGCTACTGCGAAACGACAAGACCAATTTGCAGTAACGAGAATTATAGAGCCGCTGCGAATTGCAGCGGCTTTACTGGGTTTCCGCAGGCCAATTCGATCGTTCTGCTCATCGGAATCGCCATCAGCTCCCCAGGAAGTTTGTCTCAGCGAACTATGCCTCATTCCTTGAGATGAACGCCCGAGGCTGGCCGAAGGTGATTGCCGCCGCCGGCGAGCAGAGCATGCGCCAGACCCAGCGAACAAAGATATCCCCGTTCCAGCATCGGCGGCAGGCCGTGCCGCAACCCGAAGGCGACGCCGCGCAGGTTGACGTCGAGAAGCCTTTGCCAGTCCTCTTGGTCCAGCGTGATGAAATCGCCCGGCGGCTGGCCATGTAATCTTCTGAAGGGCGATGAGACATCCTGGTGTTGATTATAGGCGTTCGCGAAGGATTTCGTAAGGTGCCTTGCCATTGAAAGCGCCATGCGGCCTTGCAAGGTTGTAGAACCTCTCCCATTCGCTAAGCTTTTGAACGAGGTCGGTGTCATCTGTGTATGACATAAGCTGATAAAATTCTTGATCATCGGTACGGTGTGACCGTTCGACTTTCCCGTTTAGTTGGGGCGAGGCTGGCTTGATATAGGCGTGCCGAATGCCCTGGTCTTCGACGTGCCAGTGGAATTTGGCCTGGAACTCGTGCCCATTATCGGTGCGCACTTCGCGAATGCGGAACGGGAATTTGGCGATTACGGTGTCGATGAAGTCTATCGCGTTGGCCTGGGTGTGGCGATCATAGACCTTCAAGGCTCTGATGCGGGTTGCATCGTCGATTGCCGTGTATTGGAAACGCTTGACGATCTTGCCGTCAACGCCTTCAAATTTCAGGAATTTTACATCGACCTGTATCTGATGCCCCGGCACACGCTGCTCGTATCTCTGAGTATGGATTTTCCTGACACGTGTACCGCCGGGAAGCCGACTGAGCCCGTTCCGCTTCAGAATTCGATAGATGCAGGCGTCGGAGATGGTGATGGCATGGTACCTGCTCATATACCAGGAAATGCGCATCGGGCCGAGATGATATCTGGTGCGCAGATGCAAGACTTTCTCGATGATTTCTGCAGGCTTCTGGTTAGCGGGGTTTTTTGGTGCGCAGGATCGGTTCTCAAGCCCGGCCTCGCCAAAGCGCTCGAAAGCCGATTTCCATCGATAAAAGCTGGCTCTGCCAATACCGAAATAGCGGCAGGTTTGCGAAACGTCACCGTGACGGTCGGCATGTTGAAGAACGCGCAGCTTATGTGAAACTTCCCGTCGGAATGTCATCATCGCGATTATCCTTGTGATCGAAAGTCAAAAACAGGATGTCTCGAAGGTCCCTACTTTTCTACAGGTCCGTGATTTGCTTAGAGCAAAATGACTCAAACCTAGATCGGCGCAGACTGGATGACATCGCCAGCCTCCTATGCGCCTCAGATAAATCGCGTGATGCCAATCAGACGTGCATTTCGTCGCAAGGTGGGGTCGGAACAAGGTCTGTTCAAAATCCTGCGCTAAGGTCGAACGGAGCGTGAACCCTCGTCGCGAACCCGCATAATGGTCTGCCGGCTGGTCGCGAATTTTCTGGCGATCGCCGAAACGCTCATGCCCATCGCGAGATCGTTGCGGACACCCTGCTTCTGTTCATCGTTGAGCGTGAAGGGCCGGCCGAGGGTCTTGCCTTCCGACTTGGCGCGCTTGAGACCGGATTGTGTCCGCTCGATCAGCAAATCCCGCTCGAACTGCGCAACGGCATTGAGCACGTTCATGGTCATGGTGCCGGACGAGCTGGTGAGGTCGGCTCCGCCGAGCGCGAGGCAATAGACGCGCACACCCATTTCGGCCAGCGTTCTGACGGTGGTGCTGACGTCGATCGCATCACGGCCGAGGCGGTCGAGCTTTGTCACGATCAGAATGTCGCCGGACTCCAGCTTGTCCATGAGCCGGGAAAAGCCGCGGCGCTGCGCGATGGCGGTGCTGCCGGAAACCGTCTCGGTGACAATCCGGCGCGGTTCGACCTGGAAGCCGGCGGCTCCGATTTCCTGAAGCTGGTTTTCGGTGGTCTGTCCTGTCGTGGAGACGCGGACATAGGCAAAGGTGCGCGGCATGAGGGCAATTTTGTCCGAATAGGGTGTCCAAAATATCGCCTCTGTTCATAAGCCTGTCAAGATAATTTGTGGACAGTGTGTTCCGGCCCTGTACGCAAACGTCCGTTTCCGGACAGAGGTTTGGCCACCAGCGCATATAGTAAGGAGTAACAACGGTGGCCCGGAGGACTCTTCTCAAGCCTCATGATCGACAAGAGCTTTTCGGCATTCCAACTGATGAAGACAGTCTGATCCGTCATTATTCCCTGTCGTCGGCCGATCGGCTGGAAATCGAGGTTCGTCGTCGCGAGCATAACCGGCTCGGCTTTGCGCTGCAGCTCTGCCTGATGCGTTATCCCGGCCGTGCGCTTATCGCCAACGAAGCCCTTCCCATGCCGATGCTCAACCATGTTGCTGAGCAAGTCGGAGCCGATCCAGCGTCATTCGAATTGTATGCTCGCCGCGAAGAAACACGCATGAACCACGCCGCACGCCTGTTGGGCTATCTCGAAATGAGAAGCCCTACAGGCGAGGATCGACGCGCAGCGCTCCTGGCAGCTATCGACACAGCTTCAACGACAGACAAGGGAGCGATGATCGCAAATGCAATCATTGCCACGTATCGGGAGCGCCGGGTTCTGCTGGCGGCAGTGACCATGATCGAGCGCATGGGGTTGGCAGCGCGCGCAATCGCCCGCCGCCGTGCCGAGGCCGCGCTGATCTCGGATCTCGATCCGGACAAGCTCGAAGCCCTCGATGCCCTATTGGCTGTTGATCCTGCAATCGGGCAGACGCGCTTCCATTGGCTGCGTTCCGCTCCCGATGCTCCGGGAGCGGGGAATCTGGTCGGTTTGACGGAGCGTATCATGTTCCTGCGTTCGCTCGGGATCGATCCGCGCTTGCAGGCCCGCATCCCCTCCGGACGATGGGACCAGATGGTCCGGGAAGGTGATGCAGCACCGGCCTGGCTCACCGGCGAATTTGGCGCCAGCCGCCGGCGTGCGACGATCGTGGTGCAGATCATCAAGCTTGGCCAGAAGCTCACCGACGATGCAATGACCATGTTCATCAAACTGATGGGCCGGCTGTTCTCCCAGGCGAACAACCGGAAGAAGCAGCGTCACATGAGCGCCCGCATGGAAACGTCCAAGGCGCTGCGGCTGTTCCTCGATACGATCGTTGCCTTGCAGGCCGCCAATGATGCCGATGAAGATGCGATCGAGACGGTAAACCGGCAAGTCGGCTGGCATCGGCTGCTGCAGATCAAACCCGGCCTTGAGGCGATGGTGGAGAGCGCCAACGCTTCGCCGTTGGTGCTGGCGGCCGAGCAACATGGAAACATCCGCAGGTTCGCCGGCGCGTTCCTTCAGGCATTCACGTTCCGCTCGCGTCGCCGGCACGATCCGCTGCTTGCGGCGGTCGCGACCCTGAAAATGCTTTATGCGGAAGGGCGTCGTATCCTACCGGATCGCGTTCCGGTCGGCCATCTGGGTGCGAACGAAAGAAAACTGGTCTTCGAGGATAGCAAGCCGGATCGGCGGCTTTATGAAATCGCCACCTTCGCTCATCTACGGGACCGGCTGCATTCGCGCGATGTGTGGGTCGAGGGCAGCCGGTCATTCCGGCCGATAGACGAAGATCTCATGCCGAAGCCAACCTTTGTCGCCCTGAAGGACAAAGATCAGCTTGGCCTTGGTGTCCAGACCGACTGCGCTGCCTGGCTCGCGGACGTCCGGGAGATGATGGACGTCAACCTCAAACGGCTGGCCTGGCGAGCCCGTTTCGGCAAGCTCGATGGCGTCAGGATGGAAAACGGCACGCTGATCGTGACGCCGCTGACCGGCGATGTTCCCGCCGCGGCGGAAGTCATCAATACCGAAATCACGCAGATGTATCCTCTGGTCGAGGTGCCCGATCTTCTGCGGGAAGTGCATGAGTGGACGGGGTTTGCCGACCAGTTCACCCATGTCCGGACGGGAGATGCACCGCAGAACATCGCTGCCATGCTGGCCGGCGTGCTTGCCGATGGCACGAATCTCGGCCCGAAACGCATGGCGGGGGCGTCGAAGGGGATCAGCGCCCACCAGATCGGCTGGATGCGCAGCTTCCATGCCCGCTCCGAAACCTATCGGGCCGCGCAGGCCTGCGTTACCGATGCCCATACGCGCCATCCGCATTCGCAGATCTGGGGCGACGGAACGACAGCCTCATCCGATGGGCAGTTCTTCCGCGCCAGTGACCGGGCCGCTAGGCGCAGCGATATCAACCTGCACTATGGCAGTGAGCCGGGCTCAAAATTCTATAGTGGGCTTTCCGACCAATACGACAGCATCCTGCCGATCAGCCCGACCGAAAGCGAGGCCGTCTATGTGCTCGACGGCCTGTTCGACCATGACACGGTTCTGGAGATCGAGGAGCTGTTCACCGATACCGGCGGCGCCAGCGATCATGTTTTTGCGCTGTTCTGCCTGATCGGCAAGCGCTTCGCGCCGCGCCTTCGCAATATCAAGGACCGGAAACTGCACACCTTCGAGAAGGCCGATAGCTATCCGGCGCTGGCAAATCATATCGGCGTGCCGATCAACACCGCCCTCATCATGGAACATTGGGACGAACTCCTGCGCCTTGCCGCCTCGATCACGACGCGCACCGTCGCGCCGTCGGCGATCCTCAAGAAGTTCTCCGCGTCGTCGAAATCCAGCGATCTGGCCAAAGCGTTGCGTGAACTCGGCCGCATCGAGCGCACCCTGTTCATGATCGAGTGGTATTCCAGCCCGGCGCTACGCCGGCGTTGCCAAGCCGGGCTCAACAAGGGCGAGGCCGCTCACAAGCTCAAACGCGCCGTCTTTTTCCACGAGCGCGGCGAGATCCGTGATCGCTCCTTTGACAGTCAGGCATTCCGGGCTTCAGGCCTCAACCTGGTGGTCAGCGCTATCGTCCATTGGAACACCGTCTATCTCAGCCGGGCAACGGCTCATCTGCGCCAGCAAGGCCGAATTATCCCCGACGAGTTGCTGAAACACGCCTCGCCCCTCAGTTGGGAGCACATAAATCTCACCGGCATCTATTCCTGGGACACCGAGCAGCAGATGTTCGAGGGCTTCAGGCCCCTGCGGCTTCCCGGAAAAATCCTTCGCGCAGCGTGAATGTTCAGGGTTCGTTCGAGCTTAGCGCAGGATTTTGAACAGACCTTGTTCCGACCCCTTTCAGTCAGGCGACCAGCGTGGCTACGACCTCATAAGGCCCCACTTTGCACGGTATGGCATCGTGCCAGTCTCGGGGCTTCGCTGTCATGTGACGCCGGAGACGGAGGCGCGCCTTGCATCACTCCCACTTCCTGTTCATCCGTTTCCCGATGCGACGCGAAGATCCAGCACCGAAGGGTTACATGAAAATACGCCGCTGTAAAAGCCTAGCTGTAGCTGACATGAAATTCGACCTGGAACAGAGCTGATGACCGACCAGGCAACAAACGCAGAAGCCAGGAGAACGTCGGACCGATATCCCGGCACACCTGATGGGCGATATTTCGTCGTTCGTGGCAGGCTATGGCGCAAGAGCGATCCCAGGCTCAAAGAAGCCACGCCGGAAAGATTGGTCAGAGAGTTGATGTCGGCAAGAAGGGCCGTTCGCGACGCCAGGGGCGACCCTGATGCACTTGCAAAAGCGCGACGTCTCGTTGATGATTCCAAGGTTGCTCTCGGCGAGCGCGGTGCTCCATGGTGGAATGACGGCGCGCCGGATTATAATCGACACATGGCCAAGAACACGCCTCATGCCGAGTGGTTCGCCAGCCTTGAACACTGCTAGGCCGGCGTTAAAGCAGCAACGGCGCCTCGGGTGCCGTTTTCTTTTTCGCCCACAGCTCGCTTGTCCGCTCCATCGTCACCAACTCGGGCGGAAATGTCCGCTTCTGGAATGCGAGCGCATCGTCGAAGCTACCGTGGAGCCACTGTTCGTACTCGTCGGGATGCAGCAGGACCGGCATGCGATTGTGCACGGGCTGTGTCGCTTCGTTCGCGTCCGTCATGACGCCGGAGTAAACCGGCCCCCATTCATCGCTGATCCGCCACAACCCCTCCCAGGCGAAGACCGGTTGGTCTTTCAGAGAGAACCAGGTCCGGGTCATCCTGCCCTTCTCACCCTCCGCTTCTGCAAATCCCGTCACGGGGATCAGACTCCGCCATTGCGGCTTTCGGGCGAGGCCGATCCACATGCCTTTCGCAAGATCCGCGATGTTGTTGACCGGCTTCGGCTTCGCTTCCGGCTTCATGCCTTTCAGGCGCAAAGGGAATCCCCAGACCATCGAGCGAAGTTCGCGAACGCCTTCGGTCTCCATCACCACCATGCCGGGAGTGCCCGGATATACTTCCTCCGGTGCGTTGGACTGCATCGGGTTTGGTACGCGGAAGTGCGCGGCCACTTCCGCGGCGGACAGACGGACGGTGTACAAGTTACACATTCTGCAGACCTTTCGACTGAAAACCTTGGTTACATAAGCATGTTGTCCCGACGCGGTGAAGCCTTGGAGGGCGAAACGCCACTTTGCCAGCGATCGCGCGTATGCAGGATTTCAAAATCATCCACTGACGGCGCCTCGCGAAACTGGAAGGCGATCACGTCCTCGATCGAACCGTGAAGCCATTGATCGTATTCATCTGGCTTGAGCAGAACCGGCATGCGGTCGTTGAACGGCCTGATCTTCTCGTTCGCGGTCATGGTCATGCCGGCGAAGACGGGGCCGAAGTCGGGCGTGTTCTTGCAGAACCCAGCCCAGGCCATCAAAGGTTGGCGGTTCCTCGAAAACCACGATCCGGTTTTTGCCCCTTTGACACCGTCGGGGTTGGCGAAGTGTGTCAAAGGGATCAGGCAGCGATATCTGGGATGAACGACGATTCGATCCCAAAGCGGATTGGTGAGATCGGCAACAAGGCCTATTCGGCTCGGGGGCTCGCCTTCCCGTCGCATATCGCGTGTCTGTCGCGGAAAACCCCATGGGATCGACTTCAGCAGCCGCAGTCCGTCCTTCTCCAACACGATCAGCCCGTTCGTGCCTTCGACCGTTTCGCTTGGCACCTCAAGCGCCGGCGCCATGTCGACCGCGAAGTGGGCGACAATCTCCTCCAGGCTTTTGGTGACTGCAAACAGGCGCGACACACCGGTCTCCTCAGTGGAAGTTTCTGGATTTGATTTTCAAATTATCGATATGGAGATCCGGTATATAGATCTCTCGCGCCTGCACGACAGGCTTTGGATCATCCCGTGGATCCGGTCCTCCTCCATGCTTGACCTGGTCGCCGCACCCATGGGGAAGCGGGAAGTCACCGAGGCCGCCGTCCCGGTTCCCGACGCTTGCGAGGTCGGTCGAGGGCGTTATCACGTTGTTCGACTGAGGCCGGACGAAGCGCTTTCAGTTAAACTCAGGCAGTTGCGTCGGTCACGGCCTTCCGGTGCGCCATGGCACGGATCCGATGAATGTGTGTGGCGAGGGCGGAGTGTTTTTGATGCGACGGGACGAAATGATTTCTAACCGCTGAAAACACGCGGACAAATTGTTGCAGACTGCCGACGGATCGGAAGCCCTGCATCACCCGTTCTCGTTTTCGCAGCGGCAGATGGGAATTTTCCGCACGGTTGTTAAGGCCCTTGTGTGATCTATGTTCAATGGCCGGCATCACATCTCGCTTTGCCGCCCCGTATGAACGCAGTTTATCGGTGACAATCCTCTTTGGCGCGAGGCCTTGCTTCTTCAGCAGCCTGATCAGCAATCGCTTGGCAGCCTTGGTGTCTCGACGGGTCTGCACGATCTCGTCGAGAACATATCCGTCCTGGTCGACGGCTCGCCAAAGCCAATGCTTTCGCCCGCCGATCGTCACGACCACTTCGTCCAGATGCCAGATATCCTCTCACGACGGCGTCTTTCTGCGCAGTCGCTTTGCGTAGGCCGCACCGAATTTCCGGCCCCAGCGCCGGATCGTTTCGTAGGACACGACGATGCCGCGCTCCAGCAGCATTTCTTCCACCAGCCGCAGGCTTAACGGGAACCGGAAATACAGCCAGACGGCATGGGCGATGATATGCGGTGGGAAACGGTGGTTCTTGTAGCTGATGGTCGGCGTGCTCATCACGTCCGGTTATCCGTCAACCGTTAAGCCACGAACAACGTGACAACGCCGTCCGGCCAGATCAGGCCTCGGGGTCGCACATCGTTAAGCAGGAACGGCCCTGTCGGACTAAACACCTAGGTAGAGAAGCCGGCGCGTCGATGCCAGCATCACCCCTTCCCAGTATGAGGGGTCCGATGCAGAACTTCAGAGGCAAACCCGACGAGTTCTCGAATAAAGAAGTCGAGTACAGTAGACGGCTTCTCCCCGAGGCGGGTGGCTATGATGAAAGGCGACTTGATCTGCGCGTGTCTCGCCAGAACCGAACGGAAAATGCCCTTCTGCACCCAGTCGGCCGCATAGTGATCCGGCAGATATCCGAGATAGCGGCCCGACATGACGAACATCGCCTGCGCCTCCATATTGGAGGCCGATGCCCGCGCCCGCGCCTTCGGGAAATATTGCAGTTCCCGCATATTCGCATAAGGCCGCACGACAAAATCGAACCCCTCCACCCGCTCCACCGAGATCTCGTCTTCCTCCAGGGTGAAAAGCGGATGCCCCTTTGCACAGTACAGGGAATGGGTCTCGTCGCGCAGGCGCGATAGCTTCAATCCCTGATAGGGTTCGGTTTCCGGCAGAATGGCGATGTCGAGGCCGCCATTGGCAATTTCCGACAGCAGCGCATCGGGCGAATCGATGACCAGTTCCAGTCGCGCTTCCGGCGCCCTGTCGCTTATTCGGGCGATGATGCGGTGGATGGGGAGATCGGCATCGGTGATCGTGTTGTCTACGAGACCAAGCCTCAGCGCTCCCGTAATGCGGTTCTTCAGGCTCCCCAGATCACTCTCAAAGGCATTGAGCGCCAGAAATACCGACTTCGACTGTTCATGGACGATCGCGCCGCGATCAGTCAGCTCGAAGCCGCCCCTTCCGCGACGACAGAGCTTGAAGCCGAGCCTGTCTTCGAGCGCCTTGATATGAAAACTCACCGCCGACTGGCTGAGCCCGAGCGTGATCTGTGCGCCGAGGAAGCTTTTATGCTCCACCACGGCACGGAAAACGCTTAGGGACCGGAGGTCGGATTGAGCCAGAAGCATGAGCGACACCTTACATCATAATTTCTGATGTGAACTTCATATTTTTCCTATTTTTTTGCGCTGTTGTCCATGGTTTCCTGTTTCCCGCAACACTGAAAACGGGGAACGGAATCATGAAGCGTCTATCGACAACCAAAGCTCTTCTCATTGGCACAGCGCTCGTGGCCGCGCTGACGACCTCCACCGCGCAGGCCGCAGACGTTCTGGAAAAGGTGAAGTCCGACAAGGTATTTACCGTCGCCACCGAAGCGCGCTTTGCACCTTTCGAATTCGTCGAAGACGGCAAGATCGTCGGCTACTCGGCCGACATCATGGCTGAGGTCATGAAGGCATTGCCGAATGTCACCCTGAAGCGGCTGGACCTGCCCTGGCAGGGCATTCTGCCGGGTCTCGCGGCCGGCCGTTTCGACTATGTCGTTACGTCGGTCACCGTCACCCCGGAACGCATGAAGGCCTACCACCTCTCGGCCCCGATTGCGGATGCGACCATGGCCATTCTCAAGCGCAAGGGTGACGCTGCGATCACCACCCCGGAAGACATCGCCGGCAAGGCAGTCGGCTCGCAGGCGGGTTCGGCGCAGCTGGCGGCGCTCGAAACCTTTGCTGGAAAGTTGAAGGACGGCGGCAAGCAGGCCGTGACGGTTTCCACCTACACCGACTTCTCGGAAGCCTATGCTGATCTCGGCGCCGGCCGTATCGAGGCTGTCGTCAACTCGCTTCCGAACCTCCTGGAAGCGGCACGCCAGCGCCCTGACGCGTTCGAGGTGGTTCTGCCGACATTCGGTCCGAAGACCTATTTCGCTTGGGCCGGCCGTAACGATGCAGACAGCGCTGCGCTGAACACGCTGATCGACGGCGAACTGGTCAAGCTGAACAAGTCCGGCAAGCTGGCCGAGCTTCAGAAGAAGTGGTTCGGCGCTCCGATGGAACTTCCGGAAGCTCTCCCCGCCGCTGAATAAGGCAGGCACAGGCAGGTCATGGAAAAGACAGTCGCACATATTTGGCCGGCGCTTCTCGATGGCCTGATCACCACGCTAACGATCAGCCTGGCGGCGCTTCTTCTCGGAGCGCCGCTCGCCCTCCTGCTGGCCGCGGCCGGCCGGAGCGGTCCATGGGTCAAGGCGCTGGCCGGGATCTATCTCTCCTTCTGGCGCGGAACGCCGATCCTCGTCCAGTTGCTTGTGATTTTCTACATTCTTCCCTTTGTCGGGCTGGAATTGGAACCTGTCGTCGCGGCAACCGTGGCGCTGGCGCTGAATACCGCGGCCTTCCAGTCGGAAATCTACCGGGCCGGCCTTCAGGCGATCCCGAAAGGCGAGATCGAGGCGGCCCGAATGCTCGGCCTCTCGCCCGGCCGGATCTTCCTGCATATCGAGGCACCGCAGGCTTTCCGCACCATGCTGCCGGCGCTGGTGGGTGAAATGCAGGCTCTGGTGAAGAATTCCTCGCTCGTCTCCGTCATTGCGGTCACGGACCTGACGCGTTGCGCCCAGCAGGTGGCGGCCTCCACGTTCCGGCCGCTGGAAGCCTATGCCTCCGCACTGCTTCTCTATGTCGTGGTCGGCATGCTCCTTGCCGCAGTGGGCCTGCTGATCGAACGACGTCTCTCGCATCGGAGCGAAGGCCAATGACCGGCTTCCTGAACGACGCTCCGCTCTACCTTGCGGGCCTCTCGACCACCGTTACGGTATCGATCTGCGGCATCATCATCGCCATTCTTCTCGGCATCGTACTCGCTTGCGCGCTACGCAGCCGGTTTCGGCTGCTGTCGCTTGCCGTTCGTGCCTATGTCGAATTCGCTCGGGGGGCACCGCTCGCACTCGTGCTCTTCCTTCTTTATTACGGCGGCCCGCAATTCGGGCTGCTGCTCAGCCCTTACGTCGCGGGCATCGTCGGGCTCGGCGTCTATGGCGCCGGTCCGTTCGCCGAGATCTTCCGGGCCGGGCTCAATGCCGTGCCGAAGGGAGAGCGTGAAGCGGCAGAGATGCTGGGCCTGACGCGGGGACAGTGTTTCCTTCATGTGGAACTGCCGCAGGCACTGCGGCTCACCCTTCCCCCGTGCGTCGGGCAGGCGATCGCCCTCCTGAAGGAGAGTGCCGTGCTTTCCGTCATCACGCTCGGCGAACTGACCAAAGTGGCCGGTACGATCAGCTCGATCACCTTCGCGGTCGTCACGCCCTACCTCACCATCGCCCTCCTCTACTGGGCACTCGTTGAAATTCTGTCGAGGCTCGGGCGCGTTCTTGAGCGCCGCTTCGCCGTGAAAGGCTCCTGACATGACGCTACCGGCGGCGATTTCCGTACGCGGACTTGAAAAACGCTTCGGCGACAAGACCGTATTGCGCGGCATCGATCTCGACATTCACAGCGGCGACGTCACCTGCATCATCGGGCCCTCCGGCTCCGGCAAGAGCACATTGCTGCGCTCGCTCGCCTTTCTCGATGCCTATGACGCCGGAGAGATCCGCATTTTCGGCAAGATGCTCGGATGGCGCGACACGCTGCTTGGCCGCGAACGGGCCGGCAACAGGGAACTGAACGAGGCCCGCAGCCCCATCGGCATGGTCTTCCAGCATTTCCATCTTTGGCCGCATATGAGCGTTCTGGAGAATATCACTCTCGCATTGCGGCTGGTGCACGGTTTCTCGCGCGCAGCAGCCGAAGAGACCGGGCGCGAAATGCTGGGCAAGGTCGGCCTTGCCGCCTTTGCCGAACGCCGGCCGGAAAGCCTGTCCGGCGGCCAGAAGCAGCGCGTGGCAATTGCCAGAGCGCTGGCGGTCAGGCCGAAGGTCATGCTTTTCGACGAGCCGACATCGGCCCTCGACCCGGAACTTGTCGGCGAAGTCCTCTCTGTGATGAAGGCGCTGGCGGCCGAAGGCATGACCATGGTCATCGTCACCCATGAAATGGGCTTTGCTTCCCATGCAGCCAATCGGGTCGTCTTCATGGATGCCGGCCAGATCGTCGAAGAGGGCGCCCCGCAGGTGCTTTTCAGCACCCCGGAAAGCGACCGCCTCTCCCAGTTTCTGCAAACCTGGCGCGAACGCGCGCTCTAGTGCCTGAAAAGGAATGACTATGACGACCCACGGCTATGACAACGGAAGGCTCAACCTGCCCTTCGTCGGCATTTCGACCTTCGCCAAGAGCCCCTATGTGGAAAACTGGGACCAGATCGACGCAGATGTCGCTATCCTCGGCGCGCCCTTCGACTTCGGCACGCAATGGCGTTCGGGCGCCCGTTTCGGGCCACGCGGTATCCGCGAGGCATCGACTCTTTTTGCTTTCGGCCATGCCGGTGCCTACGATCATGAAGACGACGTCACCTATCTGGAAGGCGTCCGCATCGTCGATCTGGGTGATGCCGATATCGTTCATACCGACACAATGAAGAGCCACGCCAATATCGAATATGGTGTTCGCAAGATCCTCGCAGCCGGCGCACTGCCGGTCATTCTCGGTGGCGACCATTCGATCAACATCCCCTGCATCAACGCCTTCAGCGAGCAGGAGCCGATCCATGTGGTGCAGTTCGACGCGCATCTCGATTTCGTCGACGAACGTCATGGCGTCCGCTTCGGTCACGGCAGCCCGCTGCGCCGCGCCTCGGAAAAGCCGTGGGTCACGGGCATGACGCAGCTCGGCATCCGCAACGTCTCCTCCACCGCCAAGGAGGGCTATGACTATGCCCGCGCGCAAGGCTCCGACATCCTCTCGGTTCGCCAGATCCGCAAGCTTGGCCTCGATGCCGTCCTAGAGCGCATTCCGGCCGGCAAGCGCTATTACCTGACGATCGATATCGACGGTTTCGATCCCTCGATCGCGCCTGGTACCGGCACCCCGAGCCATGGCGGCTTTATCTATTACGAAGTCCTTGAGCTGATCGCCGGCCTTGCCAAGCGCGGGAGAATAGTCGGTGTCGATCTCGTCGAAGTGGCACCGGATTACGATCATACCGGTTCGACGGCGATACTCGCCGCTCAGCTATTGCTCAATACGATTGGTCGAATATTTATAAACAATAGCAAATGAAAGTGTAGGTCGCGCAAGCAGAGGCGGGAGCGTGACCCTCTCGCCTTTCGAAAGGGCTTTGTTTAATGGGCGAGAAATGAGGACGGTTTGGTCAACCAGCCAAAACTCTTTAATCCAGATCGAAACTTAGAAGCTCTTCCCACTTCACACTCCAAGGACATCAGCTTGATCGAGCGCGCGATAGGATTTCTGGTCTCTAAGCAGCAAGAAAAGATGACGTCACCATCTCAATTTCGGGTAGTGTGGAAGTTATCTAGTTTTTATATCGTCGTGCTGACGGCGTTTGCCGTCGCATTATATGCCGCTTGAATTGCCGTATACATGCCACTCATATGCGCGGATAATCAGAACGTTCCCGTTCGTAACCCAGGCAGAAGACTTCACGCGTGGTCCACCTGGAGGCAATCAGTCCTCAAGCGTGAGGGCGAGTGACCGTAGACACGGCGAAATGAGCGAGCCATATGCGATGCGCTGCCAAAACCGACATCAGCAGCAATGTTGACGAATGGCCGCGATGTACTCGTGACAAGTTGCTTTGCGCGACGCAACCGCAAGAGGCAATATGCCTCTGCAGGCGACATGCGTAAGTCCTTGTAAAACAGCCGCTCAAGCTGTCTCCGCGAAAGGCTTACAGCGCTTGCAAGATGTTCGATCACAATGGGATCTGCCAACCGCTGCTCCATTAGGATCAAAGTCGCATTTACCCTGGCGTCTAGGGCACTCTCCCGTTCACCTTCGGCAATCGGCGGCTGGATGGGCACCCTCGTTTGGCTATCCCAATTATCACGTGGTTTACTGATTTGAAGGATGTCTAGGGCGTTTTGTTCAGCATCGCGACCAAGCTTTGAACGAACGATGGACGCGGCGAGGTCAGCAGCACTTGCACCACCGGCACAGGAACCGAAGTAGCCATCGAAATTGAAGAGACGATCGGGTCGGACCTTCAAGGAAGGATATCGCTCGCGAAATTCGTTATAGTGGAGCCTACTCACGCAAGTTTGTAAGCGGCAAGGAGACCCCATCTGGCGCGGCTGATGCTGAGTAGGGTATGTCGGGCATACGAGTTCTCTGAATGTGAGGATCTATGTCTAGACCTGCGGCTAGCCTTGGGTTGATGCGAATGATCGAGGCGGTGCCCGATCGCCTTGACGGGTCGCCGCGACAGTTGCGGCGGTTCTGGTCCGACGAATTCAAGGCCACAGCGGTTGAGCAGGCCTGTCAGCCCGGTGTGAACATGTCTGCCGTGGCGCGGCAGATCGGTATCTTGCCGTCCCAACTCTACCGCTGGCGTAGAGAACTGTTGGGCAGTGATGAGTCTGGACTAGCAGCACCAGTTGATCCGCAGAGAGTCGCACCTGACCCCGACCCCGTCGTCGAAATCGACATTGACGGTATCGTCGTGCGGGTCGGCCGGCATGTTGAAGAAGCGCATCTGCAGCGTGTCATCCGAGCGGTTCGCTCAGCATGATCCCCGCAGGTGTAAAGGTCTTCCTGGCCAGCCATCCCATCGACTTCCGCAAAGGGCCGGACAGCCTGCTGTCGCTGGTGCGGGATGCTGGCAGTGATCCGTTCAACGGCTCGCTTTATGTCTTCCGGGCCAAACGGGCCGACCGGATCAAGATCGTCTGGTGGGATGGATCCGGGGTTTGCCTTTACGCCAAGCGGCTGGAGAAGGCGCAGTTTTGCTGGCCGCGGATAGGCCACAACCGAGTCCAGCTCAACCATGCCCAACTCATGGCGCTCGTTGAAGGCATGGACTGGAAACGGGTGCGTTCGGTGGCGGTGAAGCCGCCGGAGATTGTTGGGTAAATGCCTGCGGCAAAGTGAATCAACCGCCTGAAAGGGCAGGAAAACCGGAGCAAAATATGCTCTAGTAGACGTCATGACGCCGCCCGATCTGCAGCTCCCGGATGATATGGAGACCCTGAAAGCTATGGTCCTTGCCATGGCCGAGAAGGCAGCGCGCACCGATGCTCTTGAGAGCGAGGTCGCAGACCTGAAAGCCAGAAACGCCGATGCTGATGAACGCATCGGACGACTGACCCAGATCCTGAAAGCCTTTGATCGTGCCCGCTTTGGCCGGCGATCAGAAAAACTCGGCTCTCCAGGCATCGATGATGAGCAGCAGGCCTTTGTCTTCGAGGAAATCGAGACCGGCATCGCTGCGATCCGAGCCCAGGTCAACAAGGGCGCAACCCATCCCGACAGCAAACGTCCGCCGCGGCCGCGCAAAGGCTTCGCACCGCATCTGGAACGGGTCGAAGTGGTGATCGAGCCGGATGAACTGCCCGAACACGCCGGCAAACAGAAGGTGCTGATCGGAGAAGACGTCTCGGAGCGACTTGACGTCGTGCCGGCGAAGTTCCGCGTCATCGTCACACGCCGGCCGAAGTATGCCTTCAAAAATGAAGACGGCGTCATTCAGGCCGCCGCACCCGCGCACATTATCGAGGCGGGCATTCCGACGGAAGCGCTTCTCGCGCAGATCGCCGTCTCGAAGTATGCCGATGGCCTTCCGCTCTATCGGCAGGAGGCAATCTATGCCCGCGACAAGGTCGAGCTTGACCGGAAGCTGATGGCTCAATGGATGGGTAAGCTTGGCTTTGAACTTGATATCCTGGCCGACTACATTCTCGCCGAGATCAAGAAGGCTGAGCGTATCTTCGCTGACGAGACGACGTTGCCCACACTCGCGCCCGGATCCGGATCGGCCAAGACGGCCTGGCTTTGGGCTTATGCCCGCGATGACAGACCCTTCGGTGGCAGTAGCCCGCCGATGGTTGCCTATCGCTTCGAAGATAGCCGTGCTGGCGATCGGGTCGCCCGGCATCTGAGTGGCTATCGCGGTATTCTGCAGGTTGACGGACATGGTGCCTATAACAAGCTTGCCAGATCTGACGGAGGCAATGACGGCGTGATGCTGGCCTACTGCTGGTCCCATAGCAGGCGCAAGTTCTACGAGCTCCACGCCTCAGACAGCTCCAAGATCGCCACCGAGACGGTGGAACTGATGGCGAAGCTCTGGCAGGTGGAAGAAACGGCTCGCGGG
This sequence comes from Agrobacterium genomosp. 2 str. CFBP 5494, assembly GCF_900013495.1. Lineage (NCBI taxonomy): Bacteria > Pseudomonadati > Pseudomonadota > Alphaproteobacteria > Hyphomicrobiales > Rhizobiaceae > Agrobacterium > Agrobacterium genomosp. 2. The sequence continues at coordinate 275,286 of NZ_LT009720.1, read as the reverse complement.
CAAAGCCCTGACGCCCGTGTCGCCGCGCGCCAGGCGACATCTGCTGCGGTTGTCACGGAGCTCTTCTCCCTCTGGCAGAAGACCCTACCGCGGATCTCTGGCAAGTCGAAGCTGGCCGAGGCGATCCGCTATGCCACCTCGCGTCGCTCCATCTTCGAGCGCTTTCTCACCGACGGCCGCATCGAGCTCGATAACAACATAGTCGAGCGTGCAATCCGGCCCCAGACAATTACCAGAAAGAATAGCCTCTTCGCCGGCAGCGATGGCGGTGGAAGGACTTGGGCAACAATCGCCACGCTCCTTCAAACAGCGAAAATGAACAATGTCGATCCGCAGGCCTGGCTCACCCAAACACTCGAGCGCATAGCCAATGGTTGGCCCAGCAGCGATCTCGATGCACTCATGCCCTGGAATTACACGCGCTGAACGGTCTCAGCTTGCCGCTTACGCAAGTTTCGTGCCGTCCCAACAATCCAGCCTCGGCGAGGACGAAAGATCCTGTGCAGACTCCAATCAGCGGAATTCGCTTCCGCGCCGCCAATTGAATATATTTAAGGGTCGCGTGGTCACAGGCGATCTCTTCGGAGAGAAGGCCACCGACAACAACTATCATGTCGAACTCATCAGGTTCGACGAGCCCTACGGTAGGTATGATGCTGATACCGCAACTGGATTTGATGAAGTGGCCAGTGCTGCTTATCACTATAGTCGCCGGGAGCGATCCAACTGATCTCCAGCAAGGCGAAGTGTATCGACGAAAAGAGAAAACGCCGAAAGCGTGAACGAACGGCTTAGGATGAAACCAAATCGCAAGCGGCGTCTTGTGCCAGCCGACCTCTCCCGCTTGGGGCCCTCCACATTTAATGTCCCTCCAGAGGGGGGAGTAGCGCTTCCCGTCATAGCGATAAACCGGTCTCGACGTTCAGTCCGATGCTATGAGCATCATATCTAAAATGGCATCTCAAGTCATAGTCCTCTCGACTTCACGCTTCAGGAACAAGCGTCCCCGCTGACGGCGGCCTGCAAATAGCCACGTCCGAGCCAACGGGCCGAGTCTGACATCTCCCAGTGTTGGCGCTGCAAGGCGCGTGGTCAACACCATCTCATTTTCGGTCCTAACTTGTATCCCACAGTCGTTCCGTCGTAACCGACAGATCTGAATCTATCCATTCAGCATGTTCCCTGAAGAATTGGCACTTTCCGTCATCAATGCGATAGATCCAGGATGTAACGCAAGTGTGGCATTCACGATAATGTTCCTTCGACCTTCAAGGCGCAACTGCATGCGGTCTTCCAATTCGAAGAGTTTGTCTGTCGTCATACGTCCGCACGAAGAAGGTTACAACGCATGCCCGCATTGACCGTTCGAGAGCCGGTTCTGCCGGAAGACCTCAGCCTTATCCAGCACGTCTTCGACGACGCCTGCGACAGCCACCGAATTCTTAAATCGAGCGAAGACGCCGCAGCCCTGGCGCTGATCCTGGTGCGTCAGCTTCAGAAAGGCCGCCTCGACAAGGCGACCTTGAGGCTGGTGATCGACAACATGGTCGAAGCGCGCTGAGGCCGGTCAGCTTGTATCGCCTGCCACCTCAGCAACTATAGCCTTCAGTTGCTCCGGATCGAATGGCTTCGACAGCAATCGTGCACCTTCCGGTATATTGTCTGGAAGGCCACTCTGGCCGCTTGCGACGACGATACCAAGCTCCGGATTGATCAACCTCGCGGCATTCGCAAGCTCAGCGCCGCTCATTCCGGGTAGGCCAAGGTCCGTGACAAGCACATCGAAGCGCTGTCGCGTGATCAGATCAAGAGCATCCTCACCGCTGCCAGCCTCCTCGATCTCATAGCCGGCCGATAACAGCATATCGACCATGTCCAGGCGGATGAGCGCGTCGTCCTCAACGACCAGAACCCTGATTGTCTCTGGCGTGACGTCTGGCGCCGGCTTCGTCGGCAGCATAGTCTGTGGCGAAGCGGCATCAGATCGCGACTGATTTCCGAGAACCTGACGAATTTTGCGTGCCATCGCCTCGCGCGTATATGGCTTCGATAGAAGCTCGACGCCGGCGTCCAGCCGGCCATGATGGACGATGGAATTCTCCGTATAGCCGGAGGTAAACAGTACCGCGAGACGCGGCAGGCGCTGCTTTGCCTTTCTCGCAAGCTCTGGGCTTGTCAGCGATCCGGGCATAACGACGTCGGTGAAGAGGAGATCGATCGCGATACCGCTTTCGACGATCGCCAGAGCGCTTTGGGCGTCCGAGGCTTTCAGAACGCGATAACCGAGGTCGGTCAACAGATCGATGGCGGTATCGCGAACATGATCGTCATCTTCGACCACGAGCACGGTTTCCGTGCCCCCGGCCACCGGTCCAAAATCCTGTCGGACTTCGGCATCCTCGGTTGCCAGGGCTCGTGGCAGGTAGAGCTTGACGGTCGTTCCCTGCCTGACTTCACTATAGATCTTCACGTGACCGTTCGACTGCTTGACGAAGCCGTAGACCATGGACAGACCGAGACCGCTGCCTTTTCCTTCTTCCTTGGTCGAGAAGAATGGCTCAAACACCTGTTCGAGGACGTCAGGCGCGATCCCTGCCCCCGTGTCCGTCACCGCCAGCATGACATACTGCCCCGCCTCGACCTCCAGGTGATTGCGCGCATAGGCTTCGTCGAGGAAGGCGTTGCCGACTTCTATGGTCAGCTTACCGGCGCCGGCCATCGCGTCACGGGCGTTGATCGCAAGATTGAGGACGGCGTTTTCGAGCTGGCTCGGATCGATGGAAGTATTCCACAAACCGCCGGAGACGATCGTTTCGACTTCAATCGCCTCGCCGATCGACCGGCGCAAAAGATCGTCCATTCCGGTAAGAAGCTTGCCGAGATGCACCACCTTCGGCTCAAGCGGCTGGCGGCGGCCAAACGCCAGCAGCTGGCTTGCGAGCTTAGCGCCGCGGCCGACACCCGCGAGCGCATTGGTGATCCTGCGCTCCGCCTTCTCGTTTCCTACGACATCTTTTGCCAGGAGATTGATGTTGCCGGAAACGACCTGCAGCAGGTTGTTGAAGTCGTGGGCGACACCGCCGGTCAGCTTGCCGATCGTCTCCATCTTCTGGGACTGTTGCAAAGCCTTCTGCATTTCGAAGAGCTGTGCGGTTCGCTCCTCGACGCGCGCCTCGAGATAGGCGGCGCTGTCGGCGAGAGCCACCTCCGCCTGTTTCTGATCGTCGATATCGGTATTGGTGCCGATCCAGTGCAGAACGCCGCCGTTTTGCGCCAGAACGGGAACGGCGCGAGCGATATGCCAGCGATAGGTGCCATCATTCCGGCGCAGCCGAAACTCGGTCTGATAGGTCTGGGCTGACGTTCTCGCAGCATTCCATGCTTCGGATGCAGCTTCGATATCGTCCGGATGGACCATCCCGGCCCAGCCGCTCCCACCGAGTTCCTCACTCGTCATCCCGCTATAGGCAAGGACCTGGTCGTTGAACCAGTCCAGCAACCCGTCGGCGCCAGCTGTCCAGACATGGTTGGGCATGGATTGCGACAACGTCCGGAACCGCTCCTCGCTCTGGCGCATGCGCTCTTCCGCTGCCTTGCGGATGGTGATGTCGAGAAAGAGGACGGCGAAACGGTCAGGGCCCACCTTTCGAGCATGCGCTTCATACCAGCGGTTCCCCAAGGCCGGGACATGAACCTCGAACTGCCGAGCTGTTCCTGTTTCGACGACTTCACCATAGGTGGCGATCAGGTCGCTCTGGATGCCGGGGATTGCCTGAGTAACCGGTTTCCCGACGGTTTCTGCAGCGACGAGGCCTGTCTGCCGTTCAAATGCCGGGTTGATATCGATGAACACGAAATCGATTATCTTGCCGGCATCGTCACGCATGATATCGGCGGTGAAGAAGCCCTCGTGCATCTGCTCGAACAGGCCGCGCCAGCGTTCTTCGCTCTGTTGAAGCGTGACCTCGGCTTGCTTGCGCGCGGTGATGTCGAAGGCGATGCCGACGAAGCGGCGCTTGCCGGTCCGCTCGCTCGATACCACCTGTCCGCGCCGTGCAATCCAGCGAACCTCTCCGGTAACCTGGTCGATCCGTCGATATTCGGCGTAGTCCAGCGGATTGCTGTTAGCGAGCCTCGAGGGGCCTGATATTGCCCGGTCGTCGGGATGAAGCAGGCTTACCAGCAAGGTGTCGGTCACCGTCGTATCGGCATCAAGCCCCCAGATTCTTCGATATTCGTCGGAAAGATCTAGCTCGCCCGTTTCCGGATACCACTCGAAGGTGCCGACACCACCGGCCTGCTGGGCAATCGCCAGGCGCTGCTCGGTGCGGACGCGATGGGTTGTGTCCTTCAGGATCGCCAGCACGCCAAGGGGCACGCCGTCATGATCCCGGACCGGGCTGAAGTCGAGGTTCAGCCAGACATCCTGAAGCTCGCCATTGCGCTCGATGACAGCATGCCGGTCGCGAAACGACAGGGTGCGGCCGTCGAGCACGATCCTGACAACCCGGGAATTGAACGTCGCAAGCTCAGGCCATGCCTCGGAAATCGGACGACCCAGGAAATCCGGATGGCGTTGACCGGCGAAGGCGGCGTAGGCGTCATTGTAAAGCATGACGCCGTCGGTTCCCCAAAGTATCGCCATCGGCACGCCGGCGCTCATCACCAGACTGAGCGTCTGCTCCAGGACCGGTGGCCACGCGATCCGTGGCCCAAGGGGCGTGAAGCTCCAATCCAGATTGTCGATATGGGTCGCAAACCCACCGGATCGGTGGTGTTTTCTTTTTGAATTTTGTTCGTTCATGGTGCTCGGCAAACAGTTTCTGTCCCGAGCTCATATCAGACTGCGGCAAAAATGTGAATCACTCTCCACTGCCTGTCCGCGTGGCTGTAGAATACGCCGGGACAACCCCCTGTTGCCAAGCCATGCCCGCCAGAGCTTGAAGTCGAACAACGGAGGGGTCCTCCACTCGGACCGCTTGTCCCTGCACTTTTCCATCCGCCACCTACATTAGTATTAGCTGTTCAAACAACATACTTGTTCGAGGAGAAGCAGGTGGCTTATCGGGTCCGGGTTCAAACGGTCATGAGACGTGCGACCGACGACGTCTGCAGTCAGATCACTCACCTCGGCGGCGCCGGCGCGACGCATTGGAAATTGCCCGTGGAAGAGGTTATCCGGCAGATAGAGGCGGGAGAACGCGAGTTTTACGTCCAGCGGCCGATCGGCGACGAAGTCGATCTGTTTGTTGCAGTCGGCCCGGGGAAGAAAAAATACCTGATGACCCTCGCTGACTTCGACCAGCCCAAGACTCTTTTGAACCTGCCATCTTGCTTCGACAGTTAAGAACTCCGGGAACAATTTTCCATGATTAGACTTCTTTACTTGAGACCTGCGTGATGCGAGACAGTTGGGAAACGCCTGTCAAAGTCATGTTCAACGGAGATACACGCGATAGCGCGAGCACCATGGATGCCGCCGACTGTGTCTTCAGTTGCTGCCCCGAAGAATCCGGGCCAGTCTATGACACCGCCATGCGATGCTTTGCCGAAGTCTTCGATGAACGGCAGTCACCGACTAAAGCAAGAGATGCGTTTGTCGAACTGATCGAAAGCAGTCCATCCATCGAGATCGTCGCAACACGGTGACAGCTATGATCAACGATTTGGTGCAAGCCCGCTGTTTCAGTCAACGTGCTTGCACGTCAGGCGCTTGTTGCCGCGCCCTCCGTCTCACCATGCTGCAGCTTTGAGAGTGGCGCCTGAAACCTCATCATCACCCCAGACGGCTGGTAGTCTAGGGAAACATCGCCGTAAGCCTTCAGGCTGGATACGACCAGCCGCGATCCGAACCCGGTCCGCGTTGGCTGCTCGACTTCAGGGCCGCCGGACTCCTCCCACCTGAACGTGAACTGCTGCGCACCGTCTTCATCGGCAACCGACCAGGTGACGGAAACCTGACCCTCAGCCCCGGACAGAGCACCATACTTCGTGGCATTGGTGCCGAGTTCATGCAGAACGAGAGACAGTGAGAGAGCGGCCTGCGGCCCGAGCAGCACCGGCGATCCCTCGAACCGCAACCTCGGGCTACCTTCCAGACCCAGGCTGACAGCGGAAGCTTCGACGACTGCGGCGACCGTGGTGCTCGTCCAGTTCTCATGCAGCAGGATGTCATGTGCCCTGGAATAGGCTGCGATACGCGATTGCAGGGCCGCACCGCCCTCCTCGATCGAGCCGGCGTTTCGAAGAGACTGCGTGATGATCGACTGGACGACAGCAAGAGAGTTCTTCAGCCGATGATTGAGCTCATGCATCAGCAGCTTTTGCCGCTCGACGGCCTGCCGCTCCTCCGTGCGATCACGAAGGATTTTGAGAAAGCCTTCCGCCGATCCGTTTTCCGAGCGCAGAACCATCATCTCGCCAGAGGCCCAGAATTGCGTGCCGTCCTTGCGCAGGTGCCAACGCTCGTCGGCGCCGCGGCCCTGCTCAAGGGAAGACTTCATCTCAGCTTGCGGGATACCGGCCCGCCGATCCTCAGTGGTGAAGAAAATCGCCGCCGGCTTGCCTAGCATTTCTTCCTCGTTCCACCCCAGGATGCGGGATGCACCTTCGTTCCAGATCGTCACAAGTCCGTCGAGATCCATCGAGACGATGGCATAATCGATAGCGCTGTGCAGTACGGCCTCGAGGAAGCGTTCGCGCGCCGATGCCCTCTTGCCGTTTCGCTCGATTGGTTGATCCATCACTTTGCCCTAAGCCCCGTCCTTGCGTCCACCGCTCTATCACAGGTTAATACAGGTAAAATCAAGGCGTCAACGCCTTCTCAAGCAACAGCTTAACAAGACCATTCCGAGAACGGATCGCGCAAGCCAACCTGGATGCGTGACAGAGGTGCCGTCAGCCTCCAGACGACCCTGCCGTCTGCGAGGCTCCAGGCTGCGTGTCCCGAAAGAGCGGACGGCACCAGCCGACAAAGAACCAGCCTGCCAAACCCTTCGTCTTGCGCCAAGAGGTCAGCGTATTGCAGCGCTGGTTCGGACCAACTCAGCTCGAATTCGACCGGGTTACCGTCCTCAGCCGATGATAGCTTCCAGCTCACCGATATACCCTCGCTCTCTGTCAAACCGAAGTGCATCGCGTTCATGATCAATTCGTGGAGCGCCATGCCGATATTGACTACGGCATTGGCATCAAGGGCGATCTCCGGTCCAGGTGCCTGGACAGGATAGACATCTTTAAAGGGTTTGAGCTGATGCGCGATGAGGTCGGCGAGGCTGACGCCGGCCCAATCGACCTGGGAGAGGAGATCATGCGAGTGGGAGAGCGCCATGATGCGTTCGCGGATCCGCTTCTCGAAATCCTCGATCGATCCGGACCGTCCCGCCGTTTGGCGTATCACCGCAAGTATCACGGCATACTGGTTTTTGTCGCGGTGATTGATCTCGCGCATCAGCAGGCGAAGCCGGCGCTCGCTCTCTCGCATCTGCGTGACGTCGCGGGCGATGCTCGACGCCCCCATGAGCTGCCCGTCCCGGCTTTTGATCGGTGAAATCGTGATAGAAATCGGAACCAGTCGCCCGTTACGATGGCGCCGCGTGGTCTCGAACGTCTCGGGTCGCTCGCCGACTTTCAGGCGGCGAAGGATCTCTGCCTCCTCATCCCGCTTGTCGTCCGGGACGATCAAGTAGATCGATTGTTCAACAGCTTCCGCCTCGCAGTAGCCGAACATTCGCTCGGCGGCCTTATTCCAGCTGACGATCGTGCCGGAGAGATCCTTGCTGATGATCGTGTCGAACGACGACTCGACAATGGCCCCAAGGCGTTCTTCGGTATGTTTTTCCATGTCCGATGAGTTTCACTGTTGAGGCTGCTGCCGGGACATTTAGGTGCCGGTCTCAGAGATCAAGTCATCGGCGAAGACAATTTTTTATCGCATTGAGGCAAGTCGGCGTGCCACAAGCGCAAAGCGCCTTCATCGACAAGACAATTCAACTCCTGATTCCTGGCGTCCCGCTTATGGGACAGGCATAAGGCTTGGGAGCCTGTACCCCGGCCATAAACGGCCGCGGGCTCATTGCAACAAAAAGCCGGAATGCTGCGTGGCAGCTTCCGGCTCGTTTGAAACGGGTGATTGGCCCGGGACTATCGGACGACCTGCACCACGGTATGGGTGCGAGGGTCAATGATCACACGCTGGTCATTAACCACCGCGTATGCGTAATGCTCGTTGCTCGGAACAGGCGTCAACACGACCGTTTCGGGAACGGGCTTACCCACGACGATCTCCTGGCTCACGGTCACCGGAGCCGGGGCGGGTTGCTCCTGAACATAGGTTACCACTTCCTGTGGCGGTGGATCGATTGCGGTCCCAACAATGGCGCCTGTCACGGCGCCGCCAGCGGCACCTTTAACCGTTCCATCCTGGGCAAGCGCACCAGCGCTGCTTCCGAGTAGGACTGCGATTACCGCAGTAGAGGCGAGAATTGTTCGACGCATTGGTTTTCTCCTGTTCGGTTACCAACGACAAAAGAAGCCTTTTCGAGACTTTTGGTTCCCAACGTCACGTCACGAAATACAACAATTTGAAACAGTTACGGCGTGCAGGTCATCGAACAAGCCGGCAAAACGATCATTCTCAATTCCGGATTCAAGCTATCCTTTGAGCCGCTCACACAGCTCACAGAGGAGTGGAGAACGGTCGCTACATTAGGAGAAGAGCATGACGAACGCCTGCGAATCGTCCTACCGATCGATCAAAACATGCGTGGAGTAAACATGATTGATCCGCTCTCGGTTGAACCATTGTCCGTCTATTGGGCACGGAGAAAGACGCAAGATGCGGAAGGCGACGAATGCGAGGTCGTCCAGATCAGCACCGTGTTCGGGCACGCACGCGACTATTGGAGCGTCGCAGTGCTTGGTTCGGATCAGCATTATTCCCTGCACGACTTTGAGTTCGTAGCTCCCATCCGTGCTCCAGACGTGGACGCCGAGAACTAGGCTTTTGTATGAGTGACGCTCATGCAAGATTTCCCGCAACGTGCGAAACGCGTTTTGTACCGGTCAAGTTCTGCATCATTGCGTTGGATACCCATTTCCGGATCTTCTTTCCGCGAGGCCATTTGCCTTCGGCAGGAACGCCGGCGCGCATGGGTCGTCCGCAGGCTTCAGCCGACCGCACACAAGCAAGTGATGGTTCGCCTGTTATGGGCCTGTCGGCAACAGCCCGTCGGAGGAATAATAGCAGAATATTGATGACGGCGGCTGTTGCACTAGCTAGAAGTAGCTCGCCCATATACTCCGCCACGACCTTGCCTCGCCTTGTTCAGGAACAGACACATGCCACAGACCGCTTCTCAAGACCTGACCCGCCGTGGTCTCGGTCTCGACCCCGTCGTCGCCCTCAGCCTCGCCGGCGCGATTGTTTTCTTCCTGATCAGCGGCGCGTTTGCCTACATCAACCTGAAGACGCTGCGGGAGAATACAGAGGCGATCGTCCATTCGCACGAGGTGATCATCACATTGGACGAGTTGCTGTCGAGCACGCAGGACGCGGAAACCGGCCAGCGCGGCTTCCTACTCACGAACAACGAACGGTACCTCGATCCGTACAACACGGCCCTTGATACGATCCCGGCCAAGATCCAGGAAATTGGCGAGCTCACCAGCGATAATCCGGCCCAGGTCCGGCGCCTGCCCATACTCAAGCAGCATGTCGATGCCAAGCTGGCGGAGTTGAAGCAGACGATCGATCTTCGTCGCAGCCAAGGTTTGGACGCGGCACTGGCAGTCGTCAACTCCGATCGCGGCAAGGTGGCTATGGATGCCGTGCGCGGACAGCTCTCGGCGATGAGCCGAGAAGAAGCGGTATTGCGGGCAAAGCGCCTCGAGGAAATGAACGATGCCTATGGTACTGCGCTTTTGAGCGGCGTACTTGCCGGCATCCTCGGCATTCTCCTGACCATCGCCATCGGCGTTTTGATCCGCCGTTCTACCCTCGCCCGTCGCCGCGAAGAATGGCTGCAGGCGGGTAATCTTGGACTGGCATCCGCGATGATGGGCGACCAGCGCACCGAGCAACTTGGCGGCAGCATTCTGACTTACCTAGCAAACCACGTCGGGGCCGTCGCCGGGGCAATCTTCGTGGGTGGGTCAGATGCCTACAAGCGTTCATCGACCTACGGCGTCCCCGCCGATGCAAAGCTTCCGGATTTGGTCAGGCCCCGTGAAGGTCTGCTCGGACAGGTGGCGGTCGAGGGCAAACCCGTCATCGTCAACGACGTGCCGGAAAACTATCTGGAGTTCGGCTCGGCGCTTGGCCGGGATAAGCCGCGGCACCTGGTTCTTGCCCCGGCGGCGATCGAAAACAACGTGAACACTGTGATCGAGCTCGGCTTCCTGCGGCCTGTGGATGAACGCGTCCTCGCGTTCCTTAAAGAGGCATCCGGCACGATCGCCACCGCCATTCGTTCGGCGAACTATCGAAGTGAGTTGCAGAACCTTCTGGAGGAAACCCAGCGACAATCGGAAGAGCTGCAGGTGCAGAGCGAGGAACTGCGGGTCTCGAACGAAGAACTCGAGGAACAGGGTCGGGCCTTGAAGGAGTCGCAAGCGCGGCTCGAACAGCAGCAGGTCGAACTGGAGCAGACGAACTCTCAGCTTGAGGAGCAGGCGCAACAGCTGGAATCGCAAAAAGACGACTTGGAGCGCTCCAACGCCTCAACTCAGCTGAAAGCCCGCGAGCTGGAGCAGGCCAGCCGATACAAGTCCGACTTCCTGGCCAACATGTCGCATGAGCTGCGCACGCCGCTGAACTCGTCGTTGATCCTGGCGAAACTGCTGGCGGACAATCCCGACGACAACCTGACGGCCGAGCAGGTCAAGTATGCCCAGACCATCCAGTCTTCAGGTAACGATCTTCTCAACCTGATCAACGACATTCTTGATCTTTCCAAAATCGAGGCGGGCCATGTCGACATCCGGCCCGAACCCGTCTCCGTCGAGCGTCTATCCAACAACCTGCGTCAAGTCTTCGAACCAATTGCCAAAAACAAGTCGCTCGGTTTCGAGATCGACATCTCGCCGGAATGCCCCGCAGTCATCGAGACCGATCTGCAGCGGATCGAACAGATCCTCAAAAACCTGCTGTCTAACGCTTTCAAGTTCACCGAGAAAGGCAAGGTTACGCTTTCGATGAGCCGAACGGGCGACGGCCAGGTCGCCTTTGGGGTGACGGACACGGGGATCGGCATCGCGCCGGAGCAGCAAAAACGGATTTTCGAGGCCTTCCATCAAGCGGATGGAACGATCAGCCGCAAGTTTGGCGGCACGGGATTAGGCCTGTCTATTTCCCGTGAACTCGTGCGCCTGCTCGGTGGTACGATCCATATCAGAAGCCAGGAAGGGAAAGGCAGCACCTTAACGGTCACGCTCCCGCTCGCCTACGATCCTGCCATCGTCGCGCCGAGAGCTCCGGTCGGCAATGCCGTACCCCTCGCACCCGCTGCTTCAGCAGCACCAAGTCAACCGACGGCGCTACTGCCGCGAGCGATTGTGGAGGACGACCGCGCTATGCCCTCGGACGAGCGACGAATTCTGCTTGTCGTCGAAGATGATCAGACCTTCGCGGCGATCTTGCGTGACCTCGCCCGCGAGATGGGCTTCCGCTCGCTCGTAGCAGGCACCGCCCAGGACGCCCTTAACCTCGCGCAGCAGTTCATGCCGAGCGCCATCGTCCTCGATGTTGGCTTACCCGATCAGTCCGGCCTCTCCGTCCTCGATCGTCTGAAGCGGGATGTCCGCACCCGGCATATTCCGATCCATATCGTCTCGGGCGACGACTATACGGAGACTGCCCTGTCGCTCGGGGCTGTTGGCTACATGCTGAAGCCGGTGCAGCGCGAGCAACTGGTCGAAGTGCTGCACAAGCTTGAAGCAAAGCTTACGCAAGGCGTGCGCCGTGTTCTGATCGTTGAAGACAACGAGGTTCAACGAGAGGCCGTCGCCAAGCTTCTCACGTCACACGACGTCGAGACGGTCAGCGCCGGGACAGCAGCGGAAACCTTGGCACTGCTGAAGGACCAGACATTTGATTGCATGGTTCTTGACCTTTCACTTCCGGACGCGTCGGGGTACTCGCTGCTTGAAACCATCAGCCAGGACGACACGCATTCCTTCCCACCGGTGATCGTCTACACCGGTCGCGTGCTCGCATCCGACGAGGAGGAAAAACTTCGTCGCTATTCGAAGTCGATCATCATCAAAGGGGCAAAGTCGCCGGAGCGGCTGCTGGACGAGGTGTCGCTGTTCCTGCACCAGGTCGTCTCGGAGCTGCCGGACGAGCAGCAGAAGATGATCCGCAAGGCGCGTCACCGCGACGCCCTGCTTGAGGGACGCCGGATCCTCATTGTTGAAGACGACGTGCGTAATGTCTACGCCCTCACGAATATTCTGGAGCCCCGTGGCGCGCTCATTCAGATAGCCCGCAATGGCCAGGAGGCGCTCGACGCCCTGGAGAAATCCAGCGCCGATGACGTGTCCAAGATCGATCTGGTGCTGATGGATGTAATGATGCCGGTGATGGATGGCCTGACAGCAACGCGGGCGATCCGAAAAAATCCTGACTGGAAAAAGCTGCCGATCATCACTCTGACGGCCAAGGCGATGCCCGACGATCAGCAGCGCTGCATCGATGCCGGCGCCAACGATTATATGGCCAAACCACTCGACGTCGAAAAGCTGCTATCGCTCGTCCGCGTCTGGATGCCGCGATGAGCGAGACATTCGACAAGATCGAGGACATCGAGATCCGGCTGCTGCTGGAGGCGCTCTACGTCCGCTACCACTATGACTTCCGCAATTACGCGATGGCATCGGTGAAGCGACGCCTGCGTCAGGCCCGTGAGCAACTGGGGTTTCCGACTATTTCGGCCATCCAGGAAAGCGTCTTGCACGACGAGGCGATGCTGCCGCGGTTGCTTGGCTATCTGACCGTGCAGGTGAGCGAGATGTTTCGCGATCCGAGCTACTTTCGCGCCATTCGCGAGAAGGTGGTGCCGCATCTTAAGACCTATCCATCGCTTAAGATTTGGATCGCTGGCTGCAGCGGCGGGGAGGAACTTTATTCCTTTGTGATCCTGTTCCGCGAGGAGGGTCTGGAGGACAGGACGATCTTCTATGCCACCGATATCAACCAGGAAGCGTTGAGGATCGCCGAAGCCGGTGTCTATGATCTCGATCGCATGCAGCTCTTCACGCAAAACCACCGAGCGTCAGGCGGCAAGTCGTCTTTGTCAGATTATTACACCACCGGTTATGGCCGGGCGACATTCGACCGCAGCCTCAGGGAGCGTGTCGTTTTTTCCGACCATAGCCTTGTGACAGACGCGGTCTTCGGCGAGATGAATCTGATCTCCTGTCGCAATGTGATGATTTACTTCGATCGGCCACTTCAGGATCGGACCATCGGCCTGTTCAAGGAATCGCTCGCGCGGAAAGGCTTTTTGGGGATCGGCGCGAAGGAAAGCCTTCGGTTCTCGGCGCATGCCAATGCGTTCACAGACGTCGTTCGCGAAGAGAAGATCTACCAGAAGGCGGGCCGATGAGCACCTCCAGTCCAGAGGCTGTCGTGATCGGTACATCGGCTGGTGCCCTTGAGGCGCTATCCGTTATCCTGCCAGCGCTTCCTGCCGACTTCGGATTACCGATCATGGTGGTGGTTCATATACCTCCGGACAAACGCAGCGTTCTTGCCGAGCTCTTTGCCGCAAAATGCGCCCTTAATGTCGTTGAGGCAGAGGACAAGGTTCCGCTCGAAGCAGGGACTATCTACTTCGCGCCGCCAGACTACCATCTGCTTGTCGAAACAGACAGGTCACTTGCGCTATCCGCCGATGAGCCCGTGCTGTTTTCCCGTCCGTCGATCGATGTCCTGTTTGAATCGGCTGCAGACATTTACGGTCCCGGCCTGATTGGTATTGTTCTGACCGGCGCCAACCAGGATGGGGCTTTGGGCCTCAAAGCGATCGCCGACGCAGGCGGCATCGCAATTGTTCAGGAACCAGACACGGCGTTTCAGGACGCCATGCCAGAGGCTGCGATTAAAGCCGTTGCGAAAGCCGATATTTTGTCACTTGCTTCGATAGCTACTTATCTGCAAAAGGTTGAGCCATGAACCCCGTCAAATTTTTGCTGGTCGACGATCTCGAAGAAAACCTCCTGTCTCTCGAAGCGCTGCTTCGTCGCGACGACCTGTATCTTCTGAAAGCCCGCTCCGGCGACCAGGCGCTCGAAATCCTCCTTGAGGATGATGTCGCGCTCGCCTTGATAGACGTCCAGATGCCTGGCCTCAACGGTTTTGAGCTTGCCGAACTGATGCGCGGCAATGAGCGAACCCGCCGCATCCCGATCATCTTTGTTACCGCCGGCAGCACGAGCGAGCGCCGCCGCTTCGAGGGATATGAAGCGGGAGCCGTGGATTTTATCCAGAAGCCGATCGAGCCCGATGTGCTGCGCCATAAGGCAGAGGTCTTTTTCGAACTCTATCGTCAGCGCCAACACATCGAGCAGCAGCGGGACCAGCTTCAGACCCAGGCCGAGGCGCTGAAGGAAGCGGACCGCCGCAAGGACGAGTTCCTGGCCACTCTTGCCCATGAGCTTCGCAACCCACTTGCACCGCTTCGCAATGGTCTCGATATCCTGCGGCGCGATCCCGACGATGTGAGGGCTTACGAGCTTCGCGAGATGATGGACCGTCAGTTGGACCACCTGGTTAGGCTGATCGACGATCTCCTTGATGTTTCGCGTGTCAGCCAAGGAAAGATCGAGCTGCGCCATGAGAAGGTCAGGGTCGCGGACGTCGTTCATTCAGCGGCCGAGGCCAGCCGCCCGCTTATCGATCGCGCAGCACACACCTTCGAGCTCGATATCCCCACCGCAGATCTTTGGATCGATGCGGACCCGGCCCGCGTGTCGCAGGTCATCGCCAACCTGCTGACCAACGCAGCAAAATACACGCCATCCGGCGGAACGATCAAACTGTCGGTGACCGCGGACGGCGGCAAAGCTGTCATCACCATCCGCGACAATGGAGTAGGCATTCCGGCCGAGATGCAGAGCGACGTCTTCCGGCTGTTTGCGCAGGTCGGTGGTCATCGAGAGCGTTCGCAAGGTGGCCTCGGTATCGGCCTGGCCCTCGTCAAGCAATTGGTCGAACTGCACGGCGGCTCGGTCAGCGCATCAAGCGAGGGGACTGATCGAGGAAGCGTCTTCACTGTCCAGATCCCGTTAACCGCAGCCCCGGAGGAAATCACAACTGCGGAACAGTCCGCCAAACCAACGGAGAAGCCATCCCAGAGGCTGAAAGTCCTCGTCATCGATGACAACCCGATCATCGCCGACACGATGGGGATGTTGCTGGAGGACATCGGCCATGAATTCGAGGCGGTCCACGATGGACGAGAAGCTCTCGAAGCTGCTCGCGACTATAGGCCAGATGCGATCCTCCTCGATATCGGCCTACCCGGCATGGATGGCTACGAGGTTTGCCGCCTGCTGAGGCAAGACAACATGTTCGAACACACCACCATCATCGCCCAGACAGGCTGGGGTCAGGACAAGGACAAGCAGCTGGCTAAGGAGGCCGGGTTCGATTTCCACCTCACCAAGCCTGTGCCTCTTGCGGATCTTCAGCGGATACTTTCGTGCATAACGCCCAGAGACTGAAGGGGGCGTGTTGTGTTAGCTACTTGCTATGCAGCCGAGAGCATCTCGTGCAGGCTGGCGATGACGTTCGCGCAGCTATAGGGTTTGGCGAAGAAACGGCTCTCTGCGGGAAGATCGTTATTCGCGGGGCGATGGTGTCCGGAGGCGACGAGGATTTTGACGTGGGGTCGGTCGCTACTCACCACCTGCGCGAGATCCAACCCGTCTTTCGGGCCTGGCATGTCAACATCGGTGAACACCGCCTTGATGTGGGGGACCGCGCCAAGGATCGCTACGGCTTCAACGACATTGCTGGCTTCGAGGACCTCGAAACCGGCCTCTTCCAGGGCATCGACGATGTTCCAGCGGATGAGAGCGTCGTCTTCGACGACAAGCACGGTATCACCTGAGTTCGGCATCTCGATATCCTCGTTCTGCAAGCGAAACGCAATAAAGCGCAAAACGATCAGCGCGTGCATGTATTAGATGCCGACAATATTAATAAAATGCCAATTACTCCGGCAGCTCGTGCATCAGGCGATGAGCATTGCGACCGCGGCAATACCCATCACCCCGGTCGCCGCCCATCCGCAGATCTTCATGGCGATGGGAGCCGTGAACTCCTTCATCTGCTTTTTGCTGCTGACGACCATCATCATCGCGATCATGATCGGCACGGCGACAAAGCCGTTGATGACGGCACTCCAGAACAGCGCCTTGACCGGATCGAGCGGCACGAATTCGAGGCTGAGTCCGAACAGGGTCGCCGCCACGATAACGCCATAGAAGCCCACGGCTTCCCACGGTTTGCGATCCAGACCCGCCTTCCAGTCCTGCGTTTCGGCGAAGGCATATGCCGCAGAGCCAGCCAGGACCGGGATCGACAGCAATCCGGTTCCAACGATGCCGAGGCTGAACAGGACAAAGGCAAAATTGCCGGCGATCGGCTTCAGCGCTTCGGCGACATCTGCGGCCGAGTTGATATCCGTCTTGCCATTGGCGTGAAGCGTGGCGGCCGCGCACATCATGATCGCGACAGCGACGATGGTGGAAACCGCCATACCCGCGAGGGTATCAAGCTCGATCCGGTTCAGCTCTTTCGGCGCCTGTCGCGGTGCCTCCTCAAGCGGCTTGGCTTCCTCCTTGCGATCGATCTCCTCGACCTCCTGACTCGACTGCCAGAAGAATAGATAAGGACTGATTGTCGTGCCGAGGATCGCAACGACCACGGTGAAACTGTCGCTGTTCAAGGCGAAGGTTGGCCAGACAAATCCTTTCAACGTCGCCATCCAGTCGATCTTCACCACGAACAGGACGGCAATGTAGGCGAACAGGACCAGCGTCAGCCACTTCAGGATGTTGGCATATCGCTCATAGGGAATGAACATCTGCAGCCCCAAGGACAGAAAGGCGAAGAAGATGGTGATCGGCAGGCTCGGCATTCCCGTGGCGAGCTCGACCGACGCACCCATCGCCGCGAGGTTCGCGCCAATATTGATGCAGTTGGCAACGAATAGCAGACAGACCAACCCGGTGACGAGCCATTTCGGCCAGATGGCACCCATGTTGACCGCCAGCCCCGATCCGGTCACGCGGCCAATTCTGGCGCTGACAAGCTGGATTGCCGACATCAGCGGATAAGACAGCAACATGGTCCAAAGCATGTTGAAGCCGAACTGCGCGCCGGCCTGGGAGTAGGTTGCGATCCCACTTGGATCGTCGTCGGCGGCTCCAGTGATTAGGCCAGGGCCAAGCTTCTTCAGAACCGAGCCTGATGTCGGACGCGACGTGGCATGCCCGGAAGGGGCAGCGGGTAGCGGGCCGTCAATTGAGGTGTTCACATCCGTCGTCCCGGTTAGCGGGTCGCGCCAAAGATCCAGGCGACCGCAGCTGTGAGGGCTACGGCAGTGAGCGGGTTTTCCTTGATCCAGCCGCGAACGCTGTTTGCAAAACCGTCGCTTTGCTGGTTCTCATGAGCACTGGCTTTGACGCGCTCAGCCTCTTGTGGATCGGTGCGGCCTGCCGGGACGGAGGTGATCGTGTGAGAAACAGGATCCGACGCGGGAAAGGTATCTTCGAGGCCTTTATCGAGATCGCCCTTGTCCTCCTCTTGCCGCTGTCGTGCCTTCTCCAACTCGTAAGCCTGAACTGCGGGTGAAGAAGATTTGGGATCGTCGGCCATCGGGGCTCTCCAGGATGAGGTGCCAGATAACGTCATCCCGAAACGATAAGTTCCGATGGTGCATCAGCACCGTACCCTGTCGTACATTCTTCTTGTTGACGTCCCCCTCTACTTGTCGCTGTTTTGCTGAGCATTAGTTCATCGTGATGGAAAGATGACGACATTCCACAAAAACGAAACCGCGAGAAGAGCTCCTTGGCGGACAGGAAGCAACGCTTCGACGCAACGCATGACAGCGCCATGGCGTCAATCAAGGCGGAGGCGGAGGAGCGGCGGCTGAAGACCGAGCGCTTGCGCAAGATGCGGCTTCAGTCGGGAAGTTGACGGAATTTACCCGCCTACACACTCTCGCTTGAGCGGCGAAACGTATCGTTGGGGCAAGGCCTGACCTGACGCATCCGGAAACGCGCCTGAGAATGCAAATCCGACTTTGAGCGGACCAGACGCGTTCTGACATCGCGCTGTCATCTCCCTTCGCTATCTCATCTTCGAATGGAGAAGGTGATGGCAAGAGAACTGGCATCAGACATTGAGGATATCGCGCGGACGATCGCCGAACTCGCTCTCCCGGGAATGCGACCGAAGGATCTCGTAGACGCGGTCAGAAAGAAACACGCTGCTGCGTCCAAAAAAGAAATATCTCGGGCCGCCTTCTACACGGTTATTCTGGCCGCTGACGAGGAGCCAGGCCGCGCCGAGGGGCTCCACGAGTTGGCGAGCGTCACACGAAACGAGCTCGACGAATAGAACGGTCTCGCCGAGTAGTCGTCGTCAATGAAACGCAATAAACCGCTTTGGAGCGATACAGTCCCGCCCGGCGTGACGATCCGTTGCGAACTGGATCGCCTCGACCAATTCAAGGTCCATCACCGGCTTTGAGATCACCCCGAGGGCGCCATCGACGCCTGAGCCAAGCTGTTCCGGGTTGCCGGTCATGAAGACGACGGTGACGCCGTCTGCCGCCAGGCGTCGGCCGATTTCCGGTCCGGTCGCACCATCGATGAGATTGACATCGACAAATGCAACTTCTGCCTTGTCGGCAAGCTCGTACGCTTCCTTTGCCGTGGTTGCCGTCCCGATGGCCTCATGCCCAAGCGACAACACTGCCTCTTCGACCGCGCTCGATAACAGCCATTGGTCTTCGACGATCAGGATATTCATCATGCTTATCCAACCTTTCTTCGTGAGCGGCAAAATCACTGCGTCAATACTTTGTTCCGGCCTTGGGCGATTTTTGCGCAGCTGGTGACGTGCGACCTTTTCCAAGGAACAAAGTTGGATTCCGCTCGTTCAATGCTGGTCGCAACAATCTGGAATGCGGATGACCAAGCCTGACGAGAAACTCTCGCTGATCGAAGAACAGCTTGTCATCGACAAGCGCGCCGTGCGCGACGGCAGCGTCCGCGTCAGCACCAAAACCGAGTTTGTTACAGAAGCAGCGGAGGCGCGCCTCGACAGCGAGAATGTCGAGGTGACGCGTGTGGCAATCGGACGTGAAGTGTCAGAAGCGCCGGCCGTTCGCACGGACGGTGACGTGACCATCGTGCCTGTGATGGAGGAGGTTCTCGTTGTCGAGAAGCGTCTGATGCTGGTCGAAGAGATCCACATCCGCCGCGTCGCCACCACCGAGGACGTTACCATTCCGGTCGAACTGCGCAAGCAACGTGCCACGATCGAGCGCGACGACCCCTAAGCCAATTATTAATCCGAGAAAAGGAGAAACTCATGACCTATAGCGAAACCACATCGTCCCACGGCGCCTCTTCGTCTAACACGGTGACGGCCTTCTTCGAAAACCGCAGCGATGCGGATGCCGCCGTCGAACGCCTTGCCGAAGCCGGGATTGCCCGCGACGGCATTCGCGTCGTCGCCGGCAAGGAGTCTACTACCTCGACTGAGGTTGCCTCCGAGCACAAGGGCTTCTGGGAGAAGCTGGAAGACTTCTTCTTTCCCGACGAGGATCGCGCCGTGTATTCCGAAGGCCTTCGCCGCGGTGGTTATCTAGTAACTGTCAGCAACGTCACCGCCGCCTCTTATGACAAGGTTATCGATATCCTCGATGACGAGGGCAGCATCGATCTCGATCAGCGCGCTGAGAGCTGGCGCTCGGAAGGCTGGAACCAGCAGGAGACCGTGAGGTCGTATGGCGCCTCCGCCAATCGTGCCGGCGCAACCGGAACGGCAGCCCTGGATGCCGGCCGTGAAGAGGTTATCCCGGTGGTCGAGGAAGAGCTTCGTGTCGGCAAGCGCGACCTCAACCATGGCCGCGTCCGTGTCCGTTCCTACGTGGTCGAAAATCCTGTCAGCGAACAGGTATCGCTGCGCGACGAGAACGTCAGCATCGAGCGTCGCACGGTCGACCGCCCTGTATCGGGAACGGAAAACGCGTTCGTCGACCGCACGATCGAGGCAGAAGAGCACCATGAAGAGGCTGTCGTCTCGAAGGATGCGCGCGTTGTCGAAGAGATCGCGCTGCGCAAGACCGCCGAGCAGCGCGAGGAGACCATCAACGCTAGCGTCCGCCGTACCGAGGTGGAAGTCGAAGACGAGCGGTCCGACCGCGCCGTCCGCAAGGACTAATCAAGGCTCTTCGTTTGATGTAACTGCAGCAGAGACCGGCGATCCCATCGCCGGTCTTTTTTGTTTCTTGTGGTACGGGAACCGAAAGGCAATTGCCGCGTTAGTGTGGCACTCACGTTCCCGTGATCAAGAGGATGCACCATGACCGAACCTGTCTCCGTCCACGTGTCGCGCGAAGCGGCCTATGTCGACCCCTCCCTTACGGCCACTTTGCATAAGGTGTCATGGGGTGCGATCTTCGCCGGCGTCGTTCTGGCACTTGCCGTCCAGTTTCTCCTCAATCTTCTAGGCGTGGGCATTGGCGCCGCCGTGATCGATCCGGCAACCTACGACAACCCGAATGCGAGCACCTTCTCCATTGCCGGTGGCGCGTGGTTCGTTGTGGCCGGTATCATTGCTTCCTTCGTCGGCGGTTATGCCGCCAGCCGCCTTTCCGGACGTCCGAGCCGCTCGACCGGCGGGTATCAGGGCGTAACCACCTGGGCTGTCACCACTCTTGTCATCCTCTACCTGCTGACCACGTCGGTCGGTGCCCTCATCGGCGGCGCGTTCAGCGGTCTGTCGAGCATTGTCGGCGGTGTCGGCCAGACGGCCGCGACCGCTGCCACGTCGGCAGCCCCTGCCCTTGCGACTTCTGCAAACCCGATGGCCGGGATCGAGCAACAGATCCGTGACGCGTCTGGCGGCAACGATCCGGCAGCCCTGCGTGATGCAGCCGTTTCGGCGGTCCAGGCCGCGGTGACCGGTGATCAGGCAAAGGCCGAAGATGCCCGCAATCGCGCCGCTGATGCGATCGCCAAGGCGCAGAACATCCCGGTCGATCAGGCTCGCACCCAGGTCGAGCAGTACGAGAAGACCTACCGCGATAACATCGCTGCCGCAAAGCAGCAGGCGCTCGATGCCGCCCAGACGGCCACCAAGGCAGTGTCAGCCGGCGCGATCCTTGGCTTCTTCGCCCTCCTGCTCGGCGCCGTCGCAGCCTGGTTCGGTGGCTCCTTCGGCACCAAGAAGGCTCTGCTGCTGGCAGAAACCACCACTCGCCACACCCTTTAACAAGATCAAGGGCGCCGGAAACGACGGCCTTCTTCCTTTTGTGACCTTTATCCAATGAAGCCTCTCCATCCACCGATGGAGAGGCTCTCCTCAATTTATCGGTAGCCTCATGCAAAATGCCCTTCGGTACCTTTCACTGACCGCCGCCCTGACGCTCTGTTCTCAGGCTTTGGCAGCGCCGATCGATGCACAAGCCGTCAATACGTCGGCGATCGCTTCCCTTCCGATCGAGGCGCCGGCGGAAAAACAGACTGAGCCTGATCCAGTCATCGTGCACCTGCAGGTCCTGCTCGACCGGGCTGGTTCTTCGCCGGGCGTCATCGACGGGTATTTCGGCGACAACCTGACGAAAGCGATCGCCGGCTTCGAGGCGCTTCAACGTCTGCCAGTGGATGGGAAGCTCGATCCCGACGTATTGGGCCGCTTGACCGATGATGCCCCGGCCATCCAGGCCTATGCCATCATTCAGGAAGACAGCAAGGATATCGTCGAGAGCATTCCGAAAGACTATGCCGAACAGGCCAGGATGGAGCATCTCGGCTACACCAGCATTGCGGAGAAGCTGGCCGAGCGGTTCCACATGCATATCGCGCTGATCAAGGCCCTCAATCCGACGGCGGCCTTCAAGCCGGGCGAAACGATCGCTGTCGCCATTCCCGGCGCTGCCAGGACCGGATCGGTCAAGCGGATCGAGGTTCATCGCAAACTGGCGCAGGTTTTCGCTTTTGCCGAAGACGGCTCACTGCTGGCGGTTTATCCGGCGACCATAGGCAGTGAGGATTCGCCCTCACCGACCGGCACGCACAAAGTCAAGGGCGTCTCGCGGATGCCGACATACACATACAACCCGAAGATCAATTTTCAGCAGGGCAACAACAAGAAAATCCTTGAGCTGCCGAGCGGGCCGAACGGTCCTGTGGGTACCGTGTGGATCGACCTGACGGAGCCGACCTACGGCATACACGGCACGCCTGAATCGGAACTGATAGGCAAGGTTGGATCGCATGGATGTGTTCGGCTGGCCAACTGGGACGTCGAGGAACTGGCCGGCATGGTCAAGCCGGGCGTCATGGTCGAATTTATCGAGTAGGTCCAGCTCACCGCCATTAGAAGAGCGGAGCCCATTATCGATGGCCCGGCTGGTTAACCCGTATCAGCGAAGCAAGACTGGTTCGCTCGATGTCCCGAAAGGGTTGCTTCGCGCCTTCGGCGCGGCGAACCGCCAGGCTCGACCACATCGTCCATCATCTCGGACTTGCACTGGGTGGCAGGCCAGCGGCCACCTTTGCCAAAAGGCTGATGTTGCCGGTCAGCAACGATACGCTGCTGCGCGTCGTGCGGCGACGCGGCAGTCCGCGCTTTGTCCCACCCACCGTGATCGGTATCGACGACTGGGCGTGGCGACGAAATCAACGCTATGGGACCATCATCTGCGATCTGGAACGGCGCAAAACCATTGCTCTCCTGCCGGATCGGGAGCCGTCGACGGCCCAGGCCTGGCTCTCGGACCAACCTCAGATCAGCATCGTCGCTCGCGACCTCGGCGGTGGTTACGCGACGGCTGCAGCCAAGGCGTTGCAACACGCCACCCAGGTCGCTGACCGCTGGCACTTAATGGAGAACGCCAGCCGGGCATTCCTCGATGCGGTGCGCAAATCGATGCGCCAGATCCGAACTGCGATCGGAGCGGCCACGATCAACCCCGAACTGCTGACGGCCGCCGAGAGGATCCAGTACGAGGGATATCTTCGACGGGAAGACACCAACGCCGCAATTCTCGACATGGCCAAGTCCGGAGCAACAATCAAGGAGATCGTGCGCCGGACCGGATACAGTCGCGGCCTTGTCCGACGCGTACTGCGTGGTCAACGTTCGGATGTCTTCCGCGTCCGTGAGAACTCGCTTGAACTCTACCTGCCCTGGCTTGACGCTCAATGGACGGCCGGACACCGGAATGGAACGGAGCTATGGCGGCAACTCAAGAGCCACGGGTTCCGCGGCTGTCTTCGAGTTGTCACCGAGTGGGCCACACGCCGTCGAAAAGCAGAGAAGGTCGATGCGGGCGCGTTGAGCCGAGCGCCTTCGGCCAGGACCATTGCACGTCTCATGACCATCGGCCGCGACGACCTTTCCAAATCTGAGACCGTGACGGTTGCGGCGATTGAGGGTGGCGTGCCGCTGCTGGTTGAGGCGCGGGAAGTCATCGCCGCCTTCCAGGCCATGATCCGCAAGAAATCTCTCGCTGATCTCGATCCGTGGTTGGAACGCGCTCGATCGGGCTTGGTCGCCTCCTTCGCCAACGGTGTCGTCAGAGACCGAGCAGCCGTCAGCGCAGCGATCTCTTCACCATGGTCCAACGGCCAGACGGAGGAGCAGATCACCAAGCTCAAACTTGTGAAACGCCAGATGTACGGCCGCGGAAAAATTGATCTCCTCCAAGCCCGCGTCATCGGCGCGGGATAAAATCCATCACCACCAAAACTGCGTCAGAGCCCCGTTTCGATGCCGATTGACAATATCGACCTGCGTTCTGTTCCCCAATCACCGCTTTTTCGGGAAGAACGACATTATCGAAAGACTGCGCCGTGCCGTCCCGTTTGACTACATCTTCATCTCTGGTCTTTACGTCGACCACTACCGCTTCGGAAACGGCTTCTCGATCGACACGGACCTTCCCCCTGGTTACGTGGAAGCCTATCACGCTGACCGCTTATACGCCGAGGACCCTTTTGTTGCGGCCGCCAAAGCGGCGAAATCGGTGGTGGTCGAGCACGAGGTCTATGCCGAGCACTCGCCGCCACAGCGCTTGCTGTATCTTCAGCGCACATTCGGCGTACACAATAGGACTCTTTTCCCAATCGCGCGCGAGAGCGTCACATACGGAGCGGTTGGCGTTACCAGGCCACGCCGTTCGATGACGAGGAACTGACCTTCCTCTCGCTGGTTGCTGAAACGATCCACACCGTCGTCACGAAGCCGCTGATGGAAAAGTTCGCAGCCGAACACTTGCGCCTCTCCAAAGGCGAGATGGCGTGTCTGTCTCAGGCAAGTCTCGGTTTGACCAGTGTAATCTTCTGAAGGGCGATGAGACATCCTTGTTTGGATTATAGGCGTTCTCGGAGGATTTCGTAAGGTGCCTTTCCATTGAAAGCGCCATGCGGCCTTGCAAGGTTGTAGAACCTCTCCCATTCGCTGAGCTTTTGAACGAGGTCGGTGTCGTCTGTATATGACAAAAGCTGGTAGAACTCTTGATCATCAGTGCGGTGTGACCGTTCGACTTTTCCATTTAGTTGGGGCGACGCTGGCTTGATATAGGCGTGCCGGATGCCCTGGTCTTCGACGTGCCAGTGGAATTTGGCCTGGAACTCGTGCCCATTATCGGTGCGCACTTCGCGAATGCGGAACGGGAATTTGGCGATTACGGTGTCGATGAAGTCTATGGCGTTGGCCTGGGTGTGGCGATCATAGACCTTCAAGGCCCGGATGCGGGTGGCATCGTCGATTGCCGTGTATTGGAAGCGCTTGACGACCTTGCCGTCAACGCCTTCGAATTTCAGGAATTTTACGTCGACCTGTATCTGATGCCCCGGCACCCGCTGCTCGTATCTCTGGGTATGGATTTTCCTAACACGCGTACCGCCGGGAAGCCGACTGAGGCCATTTCGTTTCAGGATTCGATAGATGCAGGCATCGGAGATGGTGACGGCATGGTACCTGCTCATATACCAAGAAATGCGCATCGGACCGAGATGATATCTGGTGCGCAAATGCAAGACTTTCTCGATGACTTCTGCAGGCTTCTGGTTGGCTGGATTTTTGGGTGCGCAGGATCTGTTCTCCAGCCCGGCCTCGCCATAGCGCTCGAAAGCCGATTTCCATCCATAGAAACTGGCTCTGCCAATACCGAAATAGCGGCAGGTTTGCGATACGTCACCGTGACGCTCGACATGTTGAAGAACGCGCAGCTTATGTGAAACTTCCCGTCGGAATGTCATCATCGCGATTATCCTTGTGATCGAAAGTCAAAAACAAGGATGTCTCGAAGGTCCCTACTTTTCTACATACTATGAACGTTTGGCTGGTGTGCACCGTCATACGGCTCTCCACATATCCCTGTTTATTTATTTTGATTCAAGTAAGCACTGAGCGTGGCATTGGTCAGTCAACTTTTTGTTACGTTCGTCGTTGTAAAGGCGCGAACGTGAGCGAAGCTGGATTTTTTCGTTACCTCACTGGCCCTTCACCAAGGCCTAGTTGTAAGTGTATGTCTGCACCAGCCCCAGTGTGTTTTTTGAGAGTAGCCTGAGCCAGATAGCCAGCAGCGGCGGGACATTTGCTTTACCTCGGCTCATTGCCTCCACGACTGACAGATCGCATTGGAGTACTTCTGCCAAGTCTGGAAGTGACCACTGGAGATTGCACAGGCAACGGCGAAACTCTTCGGGCGCCATGGTCTTGCCACTTTACTTCGCTTCAAGCAAAGGAACCCACCATTCTCGGCGGGTTCCCTCACGATGCACTACCATACGTTGGAGCGCGGTCTTCTGGTCCCGCGCACGCTCATAGTGTGGCACTGCGGTTAATGATGGGTTAACGGCCAAAAAGAAACCGCCGGAGCAGGTCTCATGCAAAGACACCATCAGACAAGGCCGCTTGAACCACCAGGCCAAAGCGGCGTCACGACACGAAAGTGTTGAATCTGTCCGACTTTTGAGAACGTATGGTGATCACGCTGCGAGGATGGATGTTTCGCGCCGTAGCGGCCTGAGATCGAGGCTTTCCGTCGAGGTCCAAATGTAATCGCCACTGAGCCTGATGTGTCGCCACCCGAGCGGGGTGATCTGTTTGACTAGATCGGGCGATACCCTCCCGGTTGTGATTAAGGCATGGAATAAGGGGTCTGACGCAATTTCGATGACATCAGGGTGCTCCGACGATACGTGCCTCAAGCAAATCGAGTTTCCCGCGCCCGTACATCTGGCGCTTGATGAGTTTCAGCTTGGTGATCTGGCCCTCTGTCTGGCCGTTCGACCAAATTGAAGTGATTGCATTTTGAACCGCTGCTCTGTCGCGGATAACGCCGTTCGCGAATGGCGAGATTAAGCTTGCTGCGGCGCGGTTGATCCATGTGTCCAGATCATCTTTAGACTTGCGCCGCAGCATTTCGTGGAAGCTCTCCACAACATCTCTTGCCTCGACAAGGTCTGGTAGCTGCTCCTCAATCGCAGCGACCGTCATCGTTTGCGCCTTGGTCAAATTGTTGCGCTCAAGGGTCATTAGGCGCACGATGGTGCGTGCTGCCGGCGCGTGGCCAAGCCCGTTCTCGGCCTTTTCGCCCCTTCTTCGTCGTGTTGCCCATTCCGTGACGACGCGGAGACCGCCGCCAAAACCAGCCAGCCGAAGCTGCCGCCAAAGTTCAGCGCCGTTTCGTAATCCGGCATCCCATTGCGCTTCGAGCCACGGGAGGTGTGGTTCGAGCGAAGTTTGCCGGACTCGGAAGATGTCGGTCCTTTGACCACAGATGACACTGCGAACGAGCTTACGACTATGTCCTGTTCTGCGCACGATTTCCTTGATGGACACGCCATCGCCGACGAGCCCACGAATGACAGAGTTTGTCTCTTCACGCCGGAGATAGCCCTCATATTGCAAACGCTCGGCGGCAGTCAGAAGCTTAGGGTTTACGGTTGCTGTTCCAACTGCCATGCGCACCTGCCGCATCGACTTGCGAACGGCGTCAAGAAAGGCGTGGCTAGCGTTTTCCATGAGATGCCAGCGGTCGGCGACCTGTTCGGCATGTGGCAGGGCTTGCGCAGCGGCCTGTGCATATCCGCCGCCGCGGTCTCTTGCGACGA
>NZ_LT009720.1:243950-245634 GCF_900013495.1 Agrobacterium genomosp. 2 str. CFBP 5494 | reverse complement strand
CCGCATTGCCTCACTAGAAATGTCCCTGATTGTTGGCCGTTGCCTCATCTGATTTGCTCCCAGCATTTGTGGGTGCGGAGCAAATCAGATGAGGCTGATCAGCGTGACGACGAAGAAGGAATTGGTTGCTGCTCTGGCAAAGCGCTATGCGGCCGGAAAGCGGGAGGAAAAATCGCGGATCCTCGATCAGTTCGTTTCGATTAGTGGGATGCATCGCAAACACGCGATGCGTTTATTGCGGGGGGCGGATAAGCAACCGCAATCGCGAACGCGGGCGCAGATTTATGACGAGGCGACCCGACAGGCTCTTATTGTTTTGTGGGAAGCCTCCGACCGCATCTGTGGCAAGCGATTGAAGCCCTTGCTGCCAATTTTGATCTCATCGATGGAACAACATAGCCATTTGAGGTTAGACGATCAGGTCCGCACACTTCTGCTACAGATGAGTGCGGCTACCATCGACCGTGCATTGAAAAGCGTGCGAGAAACAGCAGGCGGCCGTCGACGCCGACGTTCCGTTGCTTCATCAGCATTGAAGCGGAGTATCCCAATTCGAAAATTCTCCGACTGGGGTGATCCCGCACCTGGCTTCATCGAGGCCGATCTGGTGTCGCACTCCGGTCCCAACGCACGCGGCAGCTTTATTCAAACTCTTGTCCTTACAGATATTGCGACCGGTTGGACCGAATGCGCCCCTCTGCTTGTTCGCGAACAGAAGCTTTTGACGGAAGTTTTGACCGAGCTTCGCCGCGTAATGCCCTTCCCGTTGCTTGGCTTTGATACGGACAATGATAGCGTATTCATCAACGAGACAATCAGGGACTACTGTATTGATTCAGATATAGAATTCACTCGCTGTAGGCCATATCGTAAAAATGATCAGGCTTATGTGGAGCAGAAAAACGGATCGGTCGTCCGCCGCATTGTTGGCTATCATCGGTATGAGGGAGTTGAAGCTGCGGCAACACTTGCAGAGCTTTATCGTTCGGTGCGCTTGTTCGTGAACTTCTTTCAGCCGTCGTTTAAGTTGCTCGAAAAGCAGCGAAACGGAGCGATGGTCAAGAAGCTCTACTCTTCTCCCGCGACGCCACATCAACGGATTTTGTCGGATGCAAGGACGGGACTGGAGGTACGCGACCGCTTGGTGCGCATGAGCGAACAACTCGATCCTGTAACGCTTCTCCGAAACATTCGTGCAGGACAACAGCGGCTTGCCGACATTGTGCATCAGGGAACACCCTTAAGCGAAGTTCCTGATATCGAGAGCTTTTTACGAAGCCTGCGTATCGCGTGGACGGAGGGCGAAGTTCGTCCGACCGCGAAAGCAAAGCCAAAACTAAAACGCGAGCGACGGCGGCCTGACCCGCTGGTTAACGTCACGAATGATCTTTACAGTTGGTTTGAAGCAGAGCCATGGAGAACCGGCCGCGAGCTACTAGAGCGACTTCAAAGCATTTATCCCGGCGAGTATCCTGATGGACTAATCCGTACGGTGCAACGACGGGTGAAAGGTTGGCGTCGCGATCGCGCGCATAGAATGATATTCGGAAACGAGCCTGGCGAAGATGAACAACAACCAGAGCTCAGCAGGGCATAGGGAGCATTCTGGTGAGGCAATATGCTATCCGTTCGGGAGCATTCTTCGATGAGGCAATACGAATCTCACCTTGATTGCCGCTATGCA
>NZ_LT009720.1:114751-242211 GCF_900013495.1 Agrobacterium genomosp. 2 str. CFBP 5494 | reverse complement strand
ATCCATTGCATAATCCGATGACCCCCGCTTGCCGGATCTCATCACAATAGCCACGGCGCCAAGATCGACCAACCATGGATGAACGCGCTTCCGGAAAAGCCTCTCTGACCCATGCGGTTAGAGTTCCGCGACCAGGGTAGCCAAGCGCCCTCATCGTCGAAGAGATGCAACGATCGTGAGTGCGGTAATGCTCAAGAGCAGCCTGCTTTTGGGCCTCGGAAAACTTTGGCGCTCGCGCTACCGGCTGAGTACGCAGGTCGAGATGCTGTACGTACTCACGATACCAGCCCTTCAACGCATTCTTGGTGGGATACCCCAGCTGGCGAATGGTCGCGTTAAGTCGCTTGCCCAGCCGGATATAGAGCTCAACCGCTCGAAGTCTGTCTGCGTAGGAATACATGAACTACCTCCTTGGTGGTCCAAGTTTTCGTCCGCACCCCCACCGGCTCAGTTCCGCGTGGAAACCAACAATCAACACGCTTTGTCGCTCTTCGCTCTTTACGGGAACGAAACGCATCGTCGGTCGCGTGACCGCCTCACAAATTGCCTCCGCATCAGACGCATCGTTCTTCTGCCGCTTCACATACGGCTTGACGTACGAGGCGGGCATCAGCCGAACCTCATGCCCGAGATTAATCAGAACCCGAGCCCAGTGATGAGCCGTGGCGCACGCCTCAACCCCAATCAAACAGGGTGGCAGGTGATCGAAAAAGCTGATGATCTCCGATCGCCGGAGCTTCCTCCGCAGAACAGTATCGCCCTTTTGATCGACGCCGTGGACCTGAAAAACGTGCTTGGCGATATCCAGGCCGACTGTGATAACTTCCTTCATGGACGGTTCTCCCGATTGTGACCTTTGACAGCCACAGTATGCCACAACAGTGTTGGGTGCGGAGGCCGTCCACCTCCTCACTCCATCACCCGATTCGAGACAATCAGCGATGAATGCCTCAAGTTCAGGTGTCTGCGATACGTTTCGGGTCAATCGATTGGCCATTGTCAAGATGTGCCTCAGGTCGAGCACTGTGTCAAAGTGTGGCCATATACCCCCCCCTGCGGGGCGGGAAAGAACAAAGTGAAACGGCTTTTACCGACTGCATGGCAATGGCGGCAGACGCCGGTGTCCCAGGTTGAAGGCACAGAATTGGCCAGTCATGAAACCTGGAGAGGTCCTCGGGCGATAAGGTTTTCGCCTGACGATCAACCGCTTGGGCGCCACCCTATACCGGCATGGAGTGTATAGCTTGCCCGAATTGAAACGTTGGAACTCCGCCTACGCGCCTAGAACTGGCGGCTCCAATAGCAACCCCTCTTGCTCGTCGATAGCGACCGTGCTCGCTGTTAACACGAAATATGTCATGCCGACCCTGATGCAAATCGGTCTGTTGTTGGGAAGCGCCGCAAGCAGCGCGACCAGATCTGCTGGCATCACAGGTGTTTCAGGCCTTCTGCGGTGATACCAGTCAATGATCCGATCCATCGTCCTAAGGCACTCCAACCCACGGTGAACTTCTGGGACGTGGTCCGTCGAAATCGCACCGCTCTCTATTGTCTCGCGGGAGCGGGAATCGTCTCCGCCTCGCCAAATAAGGGTCATCTGCCCAAAACATCTCGCTTTAGGCGTCCCTCATCGTCTGACATCAAATCCTCGCCAGTCCCTGCAGCCGCCAACGACGTCCTGATGGCATCTTCAATCGGCTGTGGCCGGCCGAAAAGGTAGCCCTGACCGAGATCACAGCCAAGCTGCTGAAGGTATTGCAGTTGGCTTTGCTCCTCGATTCCTTCGGCGGTGACCTCAACGCCCAAACCATGACCAAGCGCGATCATGGCGCGGACGACCTTATCCTGCCTTTCGCTTGCCTCGAATGTCTGAACGAAACTCCTGTCAATCTTGATCTTCTGGAACTGGTAATTCGACAGCTGCGAAAGGCTCGAATAGCCGGTCCCAAAGTCGTCCAGAGCAATCCGGATACCCGCCTTGGTAAGATCCTCCAGAACTTCCTTGGCCGCAACTGCGTCCTTGATCAGCGCACTTTCCGTGATCTCGATTTCCAGGCGCTGAACCGGCAGGCCGCTTTCGCCCATGATTTTCAGCAGTCGCAGCCCGAGCAGCCGATCGCACAATTGCGTCGGTGAGACATTGAAAGACAAAATTGTGTCGGCCGGCCAGGACATTGCATCCTTGCAGGCTCGCCTGAACAATTGTTCTGTTAGCTCGACAATGAGCCCGGCATCTTCGGCGATCGGGATGAAATCAGACGGGGGAATAAAGGTGCCATCAGCTGTTTTCCACCGGGCAAGTGCTTCAAACCCCGCCAGCTTCCGGGTGCTGAGTTCTACAAAAGGCTGGTAATAGGGCTCGATTACACCCTCTCTCATGGCTTGGCGCAAACGAGCCTCAAGTTGTATGCGATTGTTGAGCTCATCAAGCATTGCCGGAGTAAAGGCCGAGGCATTGTTGCGGCCCATTTTTTTCGAAGCATACATGGCGCAGTCCGATTGATGGATTGCATCTGCGAGCGTTACGCCGTTAATGCCTGCGACCGTATATCCCACGCTTGCGCCGAGATCGACCGTCGCGCCTTTGATTGTCATTGGCTTGGATATCGCACGTACGATTCGGGCCGACAGCGCTTTCAAATCGACCTGGCCCTTAAGCTTCGCCAGCACGACGAACTCGTCGCCCCCTAGCCGATAGATATGCTCGTCGGGGAAAACCTCCGCCAGCCTTTCGGACGTAATTTTGAGAGCAGCATCGCCGCTATCATGCCCAAGCAGATCGTTGACCTTTTTAAACCCATCCAGATCGATGCTGAACACTCCATAGCGGTCGCCGGAAAGGAAATCTTCCCGGGCGGTCACGGCGTCAAGAAGGCGTCGATTTGGCAGCTTTGTCAGTGGGTCATGGAAAGCAATCCAGTCGACGTCACGCTCGGCGAGAATGCGGCGAGAGATTTCGTGAGACATATCCTTGATCCGGAGGACACAGTAGGCTAGTCCCAGGAAACCACCGATGTTAAGAGCGGTAAACACCTCATCGAGATTGTAACTCTCATGATCTCGGAAATAATGGTCCAGAACCTCATGGGCATTAAAATACGAGGCAAGGCCGTAGAGCAAAACGAATGCACCGATCCAGATAAAGATCTCGACGTTGGCGCGATTATGACGGAAGTTTGGCATGGAACCTCTGTGCGCGGCCTTGATAGTAGTTCAAGCGCGTGCGGTGGAAACTATTTTCGATTTTACTCAAATCCATTGTTTTTCGGTTAAAAGCGCGCGGCGGTCTTTGCTTTGAGCTCGTTTGTCACAGCGTTTTTTAATAGGATGCCGAACTCGGCCCGCGGGGCCACATTAGCGCGATGGATAATGATAAATTAATCAGTTCGTTAGATAGTGAAGGCCTAATTCTTTCAAGGCGGAGGCTTTCGTGAACCTGAACACCATCCTGGCCGGCAGTCTCTATTCTGTCATGCAGGCTTTCGAACGATCACAAGCCATTATCTCGTTTAAAACCGACGGCACGATCCTCGACGGCAATGAGAACTTCTGCAAGGCGGTCGGTTATAGTCGTGACGAGATTATCGGCAAAAGCCATCGGATGTTTGTCAAGCCGGATGATGCCCAGTCTGCAGAATACACAGCATTCTGGAAACGTCTTAGTTCCGGTGAGTTCGACCGCGGCCAATATAAGAGGATCGGCAAGAATGGTCGGGAAATTTGGCTGGAAGCTTCCTATAATCCCGTTATCCGTGGCGGCAAGGTCATCAAGGTCGTGAAGATCGCAACCGACATCACAGACATCAAACGCGAGAGCCTGGAAAGCAAGGGCAAGCTGGATGCCCTCTCCCGTGCCCAGGCCGTGATCGAATTTACACCTGATGGCAAGATTCTGACGGCCAACAAGAACTTCCTCGACACACTTGGCTATTCCCTTGACGAGATTGTCGGCAAGCACCACCAGATTTTCTGTGAGGCGGATTATCTTGCATCAAAGGAGTATGCCGACTTCTGGCCACGCCTCGCGAGAGGCGAGTTCTTCAACGACGAATTCAAGCGCTTGAGGAAGGACGGAAGTTCCGTCTATATTCAGGCAACCTACAATCCGATCATGGACGACGAAGGCAAAGTCTTCAAGGTTGTCAAATTCGCCACCGATGTCTCGGGCCGAGTGACCGCACTGCAGCAGATCGGAGCAGGCCTTGAACGTCTCTCGGATAACAATATACGCATCACGATTGACGAGCCGTTTGTCGATGAGTTTGAGCACCTCAGACACGATTTCAATGAGTCGCTAGCGAAGTTCCAGGGAACGCTGGAAGAGGTCCTCAGCCAAACGTCAATGTTAACGGAAAAAAGCGGGGACATGAGTTCCAGCGCCAACGGAATTGCTCATCGTTCAGAACAGCAGGCGGCGGCTCTTGAAGAAACATCCGCCGCTCTGGAACAGATCACGGTCACAGTGCGGCAGTCGGCCGAACGGACTGCCGAAGCCCATAGACTGGTTACCGAAGCCAACACGGTCGCAGCAAACTCTGTTCAAGTTGTCACGGCTACCGTCGATGCCATCGGACGCATCGAATCCGCTTCAAAGGAGATCACCAGCATCATCAGCGTGATTGACGAAATTGCCTTTCAGACAAACCTCCTCGCACTCAACGCAGGCGTTGAGGCGGCGCGTGCCGGCGAAGCGGGTAGAGGCTTCGCCGTTGTCGCACAGGAAGTCCGCGAGCTCGCACAACGCTCGGCCAGTGCTGCGAAACAGATTTCCGGTCTTATTGCCAATTCTTCGGCTGAGGTAAAGGAAGGTGTTCGGCTCGTTGGTGAAACAGGTCAAGCCCTGAAACATATTGAAGAGTATGTGAAGTCGATCAATGCTAACATCGAAAGCATTTCCGTCGGCGCGCGAGAACAATCGACCAGTCTGAACGAAATCAATGCCGCGGTGAACTCGCTGGACCAAATGACGCAGCAAAACGCTGGCATGGTCAGCAGCATGGGTGCCATTGCCGAATCCGTCTCTGCCGCCGCAAGCGAGCTGGAAACCCTGGTGAAACGCTTCAAGCTCAACCGGCGCAAGTGGATTCGCGAGCCCGGCTCTGAAGCGTCCAAACTCGGCCCAGAGGCAAGGGGATACGGCAAGAAGACGATCTACCAAAATAGAGCGAACGGTGCAGCTCCGCAAATCGGCGGCGAGAAGAACCAACGATCAGCGGCTTAGACGAAGTCGTGTTTTGGTGGCTCCGCATGGAAGATCAGTTCGCTTGAATTGGTCATCGTCGGAAACGCATAAGCTCCAAGGTCTAGCTGGAGGTCTGCGCCGCTCCTAAATTGATGGTCTCGGTCTCGTCCGGGATCAGACGGTGGAAAGACGCCAATGGATCGAGATACTCGATGACGACGTGTTCGCTGCACCAGCGGACGCATAGCAGGGAATAGCGAGATTCAAAGGGCTGTTTTCCACTTGTCTGCTCCGTCGTCGCCGTCGGAAGCTGAGTGGTGTAACAATGCCCCACACCAAACGTGCTAGCGATATGAGATCCGATTAGTATATGCGAAGCGACTGATTCGAAATTGTCCTCCCAATGCAAAACGGATAGTCAATATGGTTGTGGTGGAAAATAATTTAAAACTTCAGGTGGAAGCTTCCGCACGCCTGCTTTCCATCATGTCTAATTCTTCACGCATCCATGTTCTCAGGCTTTTGACGCAAAGGGAATGGGACGTTAACAGCCTTGCCCAACACGTAAATCTTAGTCAGTCAGCTCTTTCCCAACACTTGAAGAAGATGCGTGACGCCAAGCTGGTTGAATGGCGCCAGCAGGCCCAGACTCGCTACTATCACTGTCAGTCCAACGCAGTTCTGAAAATCCTAGACGCCATCGCCGACCTCCCCTACGTTCATCACCACGGTGTCAGCGGCGCCGACGTTTCTCACAGGAATACTTTTCCTCTCTAAGGAATTCCACCTCACAGAAACCATAAGCAGTACGCTTTCGCTCTGGTCCGGGCTAACCCGCCTTCGCAATACGGCCTTAACCACCCCGCGAGAATTCCCTTTGAGAGAGGGAGGCTTTTATTTTGGCCCCGCCCATATACCAAAAACTACAGCATGTGACCTGCCACTGAAGTTTCATCCGGCTGCGATTAGAGCCTCGGCTGTTTTTGATACGCCAAAGGGCGTGGTGGGAGCAACCGGCGGAAACGTGAATCTTCCACACTGCGTAGCGTTTGTGCCGGTTGCGGCGATGATCCCTGCATAGTCCGCCGGGGTCTGGTATCCGAGCGATGAGTGGCCGGAAATTGTTGTAGTCGTCGGCCCATTCCAGCGTCGGGCCGGGCGATCACGTGATTCCGCTCTACACCGCCGAGTGCGGCAAGTGCGACTTCTGCCTGTCGGGCAAGACCAACCTGTGCGTCGCTGTCCGCGAAACGCAGGGCAAGGGCTTGATGCCCGATGGGACCACCCGCTTTTCGTACAATGGTCAGCCCCTCCATCATTACATGGGCTGTTCAACCTTCAGTGAATACACTGTCGTCGCCGAAGTCTCGCTCGCCAAGATCAATCCCGAGGCAAACCCCGAACATGTTTGCCTGCTCGGCTGCGGCGTCACGACCGGCATCGGTGCAGTCCACAATACCGCCAAGGTCCAGCCCGGGGACTCGGTCGCCGTGTTCGGCCTCGGCGGCATCGGCCTCGCGGCGATTCAGGGTGCGCGCCAGGCGAAGGCGGGTCGCATCATCGCCATCGACACCAATCCGTCCAAGTTCGAGCTGGCACGCCAGTTCGGTGCGACCGAGTGCATCAACCCTAAGGACCATGACAAGCCCATCCAGCAAGTGCTGATCGAGATGTCGGGCTGGGGCATCGATCATACCTTCGAGTGCATCGGCAACGTCCACGTCATGCGCGCCGCTCTTGAATCAGCGCACCGTGGCTGGGGTCAGTCGATCGTGATTGGCGTTGCCGGCGCGGGCGAGGAAATCTCCACCCGGCCGTTCCAGCTCGTCACGGGCCGCGTATGGAAGGGGTCCGCTTTCGGTGGCGTCAAGGGACGGACACAGCTCCCCGGCATGGTCGAGGACGAGATGAGAGGCGATATCGATCTGGCCCCATTCGTAACCCACACGATGGGTTTGGAGGAGATCAACGAGGCCTTCGCACTGATGCACGAAGGCAAGTCGATCCGCACGATCATTCACTACTGACCCGCCGATCCGAAGCGGCGCGAGGCGCTCGGATCGACAACTCGGCCGTCATCATGGCCCGACCCCGGCCATGATGAAGCGCGCTCTGGCAAATGGGCAACGCGTCGCGATGCGGTAACAAGCGCCGAAGTGCGATCGTTACATGCCGATAGCGGCACGGACCAGGGCCGCCTGGCCCGGGCGCTTACCATCGGAGTGTGTGTGGCCTCGTCGCGGGACCCAACGGGAAAAATGGTTTTGTCGTAACCTTTGTTTAATGCTGGAAAAGGTGATGTCACGTTGTTGGTGACTTAACCGTTGCTGGCTAATCGGGCGCAATGAACACATCGGCCATCAGCTACAAGAACCACCGTTTTCCATCGCAGATCATCGCCCATGCCGTTTGGCTTTATTTCCGGTTTCCCCTTAGCTTGCGGCTGGTCGAGGAAATGCTGTTGGAGCGCGGCATCGTTGTGTCCTATGAGACGATCCGACGGTGGGGCCGCAAATTTGGTGCAGCCTATGTAAAGCAGCTACGCAGAAAACGCCCGTCGCGAAAGGATATCTGGCATTTGGACGAGGTGGTGATCACCATCGGCGGCCGCAAGCACTGGCTTTGGCGAGCCGTTGACCAGGATGGGATACATTCTCGATGAAATCGTTCAGGCGTGCCGGAATACGAAGGCTGCCAAGCGATTACTGCTCCGGCTGCTGAAGAAGCAAGGCCTCGCGCCGAAGCGGATCATCACGGACAAGCTGCGTTCATATGGAGCGGCAAAGCGCGACGTGATGCCTACCGTTGAACATCGATCGCACAAAGGCCTGAACAATCGCGCGGAAAATTCACATCTGCCTCTGCGAAAACGAGAGCGGGTGATGCAAGGCTTTCGATCCGCCGGCGGATTGCAACGGTTCATCTCGGTCTTTTCAGCAATCAGAAATCACTTCGTCCCGCCACACCAGAAGCACTCCGCCCTCGCAACACACATTCATCGAATCCGCGCAATGGCGCAGTGGAAGGCTGTGACCGGCGCGGTAGCTTGATTTCAGCCGCAAACCCTTCACCTGGCTTCAGCCAAACAACGTGACATCACCATATCACCATGTCATTCCTGCTCAGCGGACGGCACTAAGCCCGGTTCGTCGCGCTGAACGGCGATGCCTGGTCACGGGATGGCGCCAGCCCGGTCAAGGCCCGGAAAAAGGCCAGCAACATTTGCTCGCGTGGCATGGCCCCGGCGACATCGCCTTGCACGGCCATGCCCGACCACAGGGCATAAAGACCGATCCCGATCTGCCTGGACGGTAGGGCGGGCTTGAGGTCATAGCGTGCGACCAGATCATCGATCAGCTGTGAGAACACCTTGTAGCAGGTTGCCTTCGAGGCGTTATGGCGTTTCGCGAATACCGGATCGCGACGGGCATGCACTTGCAATTCCACTGATAGAAGCGACCACTGCGGCTGAGCCGCCAATTCCGTCAGTCTCCGCGTCAAAACGCAAAGCGTCGCCTCTATGTCATCCTGCTGACCGTCAACCTCGGCGACGAGACCTCGCAAGAGGGCTATTTCCTCAAGGATATGAATCTCCATGAGGTCGACGAGCAGATCATCCTTGCTTGCGAAGTTGGAGTAGAAAGCCCCCTGAGAATGCCCCGCAGCCGTGCAAATACTGCGAATCGAGATCGATGCCACGCCTTCTTCAACGATCGTTGCGTTGGCAGCTGCAAGCAATTTCTCGCGCGTCTGACGCTGTGTTTCCTTGCGGCTGGTTGGCATGACATCCTCCAAAGAATTTCGCGGCGGCTGGAACTTTTCTGAACGATACGCCTTTCTAACTTCAAATATCAAGTGATATCCGAAACCGACGATTAATTGACATTTGTCGTGACGACAGCATCTGAGAGACAGATTTGAGCGAATACCTGCGTTATGACCCGACCGTCGAGATCCGCACCGAAGACGAGGAGGCTCTTACCGCCGAGATCCTCGACATCATGGCGGCCTCAAACCGCAAGGCGTTCGAGCGACACCGCCACGCGGTGCGGGACGCTCACGCCAAGAGCCATGGATTTCTGAAAGGCGAACTGGTGGTGCCGGAATTGCCCGAGCATCTGTGCCAGGGCATGTTCGCTCGTCCGGCCACTTATCCGGTGGTGATCCGCCTGTCGTCGGCGCCGGGCGATATCCATTCCGATACCATCCCCGCACCGCGCGGCATGGCGATCAAGATGATCGGTGTCAATGGCGAGCGGCTCTTGTCTGGCGATACCGGCGGCAATCAGGATTTTCTGCTGGTCAATATTCCGGTCCTCAGCTTCGGGACGATCCAGAAGTATCGCCAGCTTGTCGGCCTGCTGGAGAAGAATGCCCAGAACCCGGCCTTCCTGCAACGCGCCATGGCCGGTGTCGCCCGTGGCGTCGAGCACGCTGTCGAGGCCGTTGGTTTCGAGCCGGGCGCAACGTTGAAGGGCCTTGCCCGTGACAATTTCCATCTTCTCGGTGAGACCTACCACTCGATGGCGGCCATCCGGTTCGGCGACTTTATCGCGAAGATCAGCGTTTCGCCGCTCTCCGACAATGTCCGCGCTCTGACCGGACAAGACGTCGGCGACGTGGAGGACGGCACGATGCGAGACCTGGTCGTCGAGCATTTTCGCAAACAAGGTGCCGAATACGAGGTGCGAGCCCAACTTTGTCGTAACACCGAAGACATGCCTGTCGAAGATGCGGCCGTTCTCTGGCGGGAGGAGCTTTCGCCACATCAGCCGATCGGCACGATCCGGATTCCGCCGCAGGACGCCTATTCCCCGGCCCGACGCGTCTATGGTGACGACGTCCTGTCGTTCAATCCCTGGCACGGCATTCGCGAGCACCAGCCGCTGGGCTCGATTATGCGTATCCGTGTTGCGGCCTACGAGCGATCGACGCAACGCCGGCATGAACTCAACGCGCAGCCGAGGATCGAGCCGACATCGATCGATCAGATCCCCGACTGACGTTTTTTTCACCAAACCCAGTTCCCTGAAGGAGGCTTTCATGGCCGAGACTGAAGACACCCCGCAGATCGACGAAACCCGCCTGCAGGCTATCCGCCGCCGCATCGAGGAAGTCGTCGGCGACGCGCCGCAGCTTGCCAAGCTGGCGCTCGAGCAGATGGTCACCAAACACAATCCCGATCTGAAGGGCACGGCGGGGTCCGCCGGCCGTGTCGGCGCGCAGTCGGGCAACGTCTCCGAGTTGACCGCCATCGCCAATCTCAAGCCCGGCGGTGCGGATCGGTTGCGGCGCATCTTCAATATGGTCAATGGCAATTTCGACGGGGCCC
This sequence comes from Agrobacterium genomosp. 2 str. CFBP 5494, assembly GCF_900013495.1. Lineage (NCBI taxonomy): Bacteria > Pseudomonadati > Pseudomonadota > Alphaproteobacteria > Hyphomicrobiales > Rhizobiaceae > Agrobacterium > Agrobacterium genomosp. 2. The sequence continues at coordinate 231,697 of NZ_LT009720.1, read as the reverse complement.
AGAAGGTCGGAACGTTGCACAACATGCGCTTCGTCTTCTTCGACAACGATACCCGCATTCTGTTCGCCACCGCCTATGACGGCGACTGGGACACGTATATCAACGATTTTGCCACCAAGATACCGCACCTGATGGATCTGCTCTTCGCTTCCGTCGAGGGATGGCCAGGCATTGCCAGCCCCAAGGTCAAGGACTTCATCGCAGAGCACCAGATTACGGCGGCCGGCTGGTTCGTCGCCAACCCGCAGGTCACCGTGGTCGATGTCCGCCGTCTGCAGCGGCTCGAACATGCCGTGAATGAGTTTCTCGACAAGGTGGGCTGAACCATGAACCTCTTCCATTCGATCAAGCAGCGGTTTCGCCCGGAAAGCGTCTCCCTCGACCTGCACGATATCCAGGCGCTGATCCTCAGAAGCAGGCCGGAACCCTATGTCGGTCTCCACGCGATGCTGCATTTCGACGACGCCGAGGGCGCGCGTGATCTCCTGGGGCGGCTAGCGCCGCATATCGCCTCGGCCGACAACTGGAGCGATGATCTGGACTTCTGGATTGGCGCCGCTCTCAGCTTCGAGGGGTTGAAGGCGCTCGGCGTTCCGGATCGACAGCTAAAAACCTTTCCCCTTCCCTTCCAGCAGGGCATGGCTGCACGCGCGGAGCAGCTCCGCGATTTCGGCCCAAATGCGCCCGAGAACTGGGACGAAGCCTTCAGGCCCGGAAAGTGTCACCTGGCGATCACGATCTATGCGGTCGATGACGCCGCACTCGACAAGGCGCTCAAAGCCGCGCGTGCAGAGCTCGATGGAAGCACGGGGGTAACAGTGCTGGGCGAGCATCGCTTCGGTGCGCCAGACGGCGCGAAGAATCCGTTCGGCTTTCGGGATTCCATCTCGCAGCCGGCGGTGGAAGGCAGCGGGGTCGATCCGCTTCCCGGCGAAGAACGACCGATCAGGGCCGGCGAGTTCATTCTCGGATACGAGAGTGAGAACGGTCAGGCACTCGCCATGCCGGAGCCGGCCGCACTTGGCAGGAACGGCACCTTTGTGGTCCTGCGCAAATACAACAGCCGCGTGGGATGCTTCAATGCCTTCCTCAAGTCACAAAGCGACACCCCGGACGGACGGGAATTGCTGGCGGCAAAGATGTTCGGCCGCTGGCGGTCGGGCGCACCGCTCACGTTGTCCCCGGAGCATGACGATCCGGAGCTTGGCAGCGACCCACAGCGCAACAATGATTTCGATTTCAAGGACGATCCGAAGGGCCGCGTCGTGCCGCTCGGCTGTCACATGCGTCGCCTCAATCCGCGCGACTCCGAGCTGACGCTGCTGACCGACGTCAACATCCACCGGATCATTCGCCGATCGTCCACCTTCGGACCGGTCTATTCCGAAGATGTCACACCACAGGACGACGCCAAAGGTGACCGCGGCCTCTTCTTCATTTTCATCAGCGCGCGGGCCTATGACACGATCGAGTTCATGCAGCAGGAATGGATCAATCGCGGCAATTTCGTCGATCTCGGCGAAGAGCGCGATCCGATCGTCGGGCTGCATGAGGAGAATGGTCAGTTCACCATTCCTCAGGCGCCGGTGCGCAAGCGCATAGATGGTATCCAGACCTTCAACGTTATGAAAGGTGGGGAGTATCTGTTCATGCCGAGCCTGTCGGCGTTCCAATGGATTGCAGGGGCAAAATGGAATGACCGACCGACGATCTGATGGCCTTGATGAGCAGCATGTGAGACCAATGAACTCAGACGTCATCGAGGAGATCACAATCAACGCGCGAGCTGTAATCTTCTGAAGGGCGATGAGACATCCTGGTTTGGGTTATAAGCGTTCGCGGAGAATTTCGTAAGGTGCCTTTCCATTGAAAGCGCCATGCGGTCTTGCAAGGTTGTACAACACGACGACAGAACACCCACGGGACCGAGGTTCGCGAGCTTTTGTATCCGTGGCATCCCTGGTCCGGGCGGCTCGTTCACGTCCATGAGGCGCTATCCAAAGGGACGCATATTTTCCGCTGCAGTCTTTCTGGTGCTTCCTCTGATCGACTTCTTGAAGTCCCGTCTTGGATGTTCGACCGATCTGTGAGTGGAACCTGGCGCAGCCTGTCGGTTCCGCACGTCGATCTCGCAAGCCTGCATATTTTGGCAAGATTGTTGAAGGACGCTGATGCCTCATCGCAGTCTTCGGTAATGGGCGCAGCATTGGTCTCTCACGAAACGAGTCGGAGAGATGTCCATGCCCCACCAGCCCATGACATACCAGTTCGATCTGTTCTCGGCCCCGCAGCGGGGAAAGACGGCAGGGATGCCGCAATGGCCGGAGTTGCCGGAGGAAACCCGCCAGGCACTGACGGTTCTCATCGTGCGACTGTTCGTCGATCATGCAAGGTGCGAGCCGGTCTCCCAACAGAAGGAGACCGGCCATGATGCATGAGAAGATCGGGCCGCATCATCTGGAGCGGAAGGCCATCCTGTATGTTCGGCAGTCATCAGCTCATCAGGTTCTGCACAATCGAGAAAGCAGCGCCCTCCAGTAGGCCATGCGCGACCGGCTGGCAGCGCTTGGATGGTCACAAATAGACACGGTGGATGACGACCTTGGTCGCTCGGCCGCCGGCGGCGTGACCCGTGCTGGATTTGACCGCATGGTGGCGGAAGTCTGCCTTGGAAAGGTTGGCGCCGTGGCCGCGCGTGAGGTATCGCGCTTCGCCCGCAACAGCCGGGACTGGCAGCAACTTATCGAGATGTGCCGCGTTGTCGATACCATCCTAATCGACCAGGAAGCGGTTTATGCGCCCCGCCAGAGCAACGACCGTCTGCTTTTGGGTTTGAAGGGCAGCCTCAACGAGTATGAGCTCGATCTCTTGCGTCAGCGCTCCCTTTCCGCCCGCTATGAGAAGGCTCGCCGCGGTGAACTCATCGTCAGCGTCCCGGCCGGCTTCGTGAAGGCGGGTGACAGGATCGAGAAGGATCCCGACCGACGCATCCAGGAAGCCATCGCACTTGTCTTCGACAAGGTTGCCGAACTCGGCAGTGCGCGGCAGGCTCTGCTATGGTTCCTCGAGCAGGGGCTGGACCTGCCGGTCAGGTACACCAATGGTGAGGTCATCTGGCGCAGGCCAAATTATGCCACCATCCACCGGATGATTGCGAACCCGATCTACGGCGGAGCGTACGCTTATGGTAAGAGTCGCTCCGTGCCCCGATACGATGGCCGATCTGGAATTCGTCACAAGGCGCGTGATGAATGGTTGGCGCTGATCCCGGATGCACATGAAGGTTACGTCAGTTGGGAACGGGCGGAGGAGATCCGCAAGATGTTGAGCGACAATGTGCCAGCCAGCCGCCACCACGGGGCGCCGAAGCACGGCGACGCTCTGCTTGCCGGCCTTTTCCGTTGCAAGAGGTGTGGTCGAAAGCTGACCGTCCGGTGATGTCACGTTGTTGGTGGCTTAACCGTTGCTGGCTAATCGGGCGCAATGAACACATCGGCCATCAGCTACAAGAACCACCGTTTTCCATCGCAGATCATCGCCCATGCCGTTTGGCTTTATTTCCGGTTTCCCCTTAGCTTGCGGCTGGTCGAGGAAATGCTGTTGGAGCGCGGCATCGTTGTGTCCTATGAGACGATCCGACGGTGGGGCCGCAAATTTGGTGCAGCCTATGTAAAGCAGCTACGCAGAAAACGCCCGTCGCGAAAGGATATCTGGCATTTGGACGAGGTGGTGATCACCATCGGCGGCCGCAAGCACTGGCTTTGGCGAGCCGTTGACCAGGATGGGATACATTCTCGATGAAATCGTTCAGGCGTGCCGGAATACGAAGGCTGCCAAGCGATTACTGCTCCGGCTGCTGAAGAAGCAAGGCCTCGCGCCGAAGCGGATCATCACGGACAAGCTGCGTTCATATGGAGCGGCAAAGCGCGACGTGATGCCTACCGTTGAACATCGATCGCACAAAGGCCTGAACAATCGCGCGGAAAATTCACATCTGCCTCTGCGAAAACGAGAGCGGGTGATGCAAGGCTTTCGATCCGCCGGCGGATTGCAACGGTTCATCTCGGTCTTTTCAGCAATCAGAAATCACTTCGTCCCGCCACACCAGAAGCACTCCGCCCTCGCAACACACATTCATCGAATCCGCGCAATGGCGCAGTGGAAGGCTGTGACCGGCGCGGTAGCTTGATTTCAGCCGCAAACCCTTCACCTGGCTTCAGCCAAACAACGTGACATCACCCGCCCAGGGCATCGATATTACCGCCGAACTGCTCTCCCAAGTCGCACCGCTTCCCTGGACGCATATCGCACTCACCGGCGACTACCTCTGGAACGAAATTGACCGACCCCTCGAACGCTTCAGGCCGATCCGTGCTAACCGCTTCAATCCAAACAACTTCGCTTTCCCTTAGCGGGTATTATTGCAGAAATGCCCACGGGCCCCCAGGTTCAGCAATAAGCTGCCAGTTCGTCTGGCGTCCCATTCGGGAACGTTTCCCTCAAAAAATCCATGAATGCCGATACGCGGGCGCTGAGCAGCCGTCGCGAGGGGTAAAGCGCCCAGAGTGCAATGTCTGATCCTTCGACATCCCCCCAATGCCGCAAGGTTCCGTCGGTAAGATCGCGAGCCACGAGCGATATCGGTAAACGGGCAGCCCCTACACCCGCGCGAACCGCGTCACGAACCATGATGAGCGACGACAGAGCAAGAATGGGTTCGATCCGAATTGCCGACAGTCCGTCCGGTGCCATGACATTCCAGCTCTGAGAGTTGGCAGGCCCACGAATGACGCCGGGCGCCGAATTGCCAGCCGCCGGTTTGGCGAGATCAGGGTGGGCCACGACGACAAGGCGATCGCGGAGAAATGCCTTTCCGACCAGCGTCTCGTCGGGATCGGGATTGACACGAATGACCAGATCATACCCTTCCTCGATCATGTCGACAGCCCGATCTTCCGTGGATATCTCCAGCCGCACGTCGGGATACCTCAGCGCAAAACCCGCCGCAATCCTGCCCATAGCCGTCTGCGATAGCAGCAGCGGAGCACTGATCCTCAAGCGCCCGCGCGGCTTTTGTGCGCCGGATGAAATAGTGACAGCCGTCTCGTCAAGCTCTGTCAGGAGTGCGGCTGTCCGCTCATAAAGCGCCCGCCCTTCGTCGGTCAGTTTCAGATTGCGGGTGCTACGTTCGAACAGTCGGATCTGCAGAGCAGCCTCCAGTTCGGTGACGCGCCGCGACAAGGTCGCCTTTGGACGACCAGCGGCGCGCGCCGCTTTTCCAAAGCCTCCGTGACGAGCGACGAGATTGAAATCGGCAAGTGCGACGAGATCCATATCTGTTCCACTGGTGAGACGATGCGTCTAAATTCGTTGTCTATCGGATCGATAGTGAGCCAACGATATTCCGGGTGTCAAGCAAAACCAACCCGGAGAAAATACCATGACCATTCTCGTCACCGGCGCGACCGGCAATATCGGCAGCCAGGTCGTCCAGCATCTTGTGAACCACGGCGCCGATGTGCGCGCACTTGTTCGCGATCCGTCGAAGGCCAATTTTCCGGCGGGCGTTTCCGTCGCGAAAGGTGACTTTCTCGACGTAGACTCGCTCCGCAGTGCCTTCAATGGTATTTCCACCCTGTTCCTGCTCAATGCCGTCAGCCCTGACGAATTCACCCAGGCCTTGATCGCGCTCAATCTTGCCCGCGCGTCCGGGATCGAACGGATCGTCTATTTGTCGGTCATTCATGCGGATGTGTACGTCAACGTACCGCATTTCGCCGGCAAGTTCGGGGTCGAGCGGATGATCGAGCAAATGGGGTTACATGCCACGATCCTGCGCCCCGCCTACTTTATTCAGAATGACCTGATGATCAGGGACACCATCACCGGCCATGGCGTCTACCCGATGCCGATAGGCGACAAGGGACTGGCGATGATCGACGTGCGCGATATCGCCGAGATCGCGGCCCTCGAACTTCTACGCCGTGAAGAGGCAGCACAGCCGCTTGCGCCGAACCGCATCAACCTGGTCGGTCCCGACATTCTTACCGGGATGGATATCGCCGCCGTCTGGTCGCAGGTGCTGGAACGTCCGATCCATTATGTGGGTGGCGACACGCAGGCCTTCGAAGAGAATCTCAAGCAGTTCATGCCGGCATGGATGGCCTTTGACATGCGCCTGATGGGCGAGCGGTTCCTCATCGACGGGATGTTGCCAGAAGGCGGCGACGTCGAGCGGCTGAAAGCCATACTGGGCCGCCCACTGCGCTCCTACCGCGACTTTGCCGTGGACACGACCGCCTCCGCCTAAGGTGACCGGGACGCCTCCCGAAATCAATTACATCTCAAGAAGGGACTACTGTCATGATCTATTCGACTGCCACCGTTCCGGTGAACCCGGACGGCGAAACCAAGCTCACACTGGAACAGGCCTGGAAGGGTCTCGAATTGAAGGCGCGTGATGCGCGCCTGTTCCTGCCGCCGGGACTTTGCACGCGTTGCGATGTGGTGGAGGAGAGCACCACCCATTTCGTGCGGGAAGCCGTCATTGCCGGCGCCAGCATCCGGGAAATCATCAGCCTCGAGCCACAGAGAAAAGTGACATTCTTCCAGGCCACCGGGCCGCGCGAAGGCGCGATTATCAACGAGCTGTTCGCGGATGAAGCCGGCGAACTCCAGCTTCGGTTCTATTGCTATCTTGGCCTGCGGGACAAGCAGCCAAGCGGCCCCGAAGAGCAGGCGGAACAGACACAGTTCGACAGCGACAAGGACTACAAATCAGCTTTGATCTCGACACTGAAGCGGACCCGAGAGCTGCTCGCCGAAGGACAGCTCTGATTATCACTGGCAGCACCCCAACCGGGCGCCCTCTCGAAGGGTCGCCCTTCAAAAGGATCAAAACCATGAACCCCTCAGTCACAGCAACCGATCTCGCCGCTCGCCCTAAACTCCTCATCCTCGGGGCAACCGGCGCAACTGGTCGCCACATCGTCAGCCAGGCCGTGGAAGGCGGCTACGATGTCACTGCGCTGGTGCGCTCACGCGAAAAGGCAGCCGGTCTGACCGGTGCCAGGCTCATCATCGGGGATGCTAGAGACGAGGCGACGCTGCGTCAGTCCTTGGAAGGCCGCGACGCGGTCATCAGCGCTCTCGGCACGCCCGCAAGCCCGTTTCGCGAAGTCACTTTTCTTTCAGAAGCAACGAGCGCTTTGATCAACGCCATGAAAGCAGAGAAAGTCTCGCGCCTTGTCGCCATCACCGGCATTGGTGCGGGCGACAGCGTCGGCCACGGTGGTTTCGTCTTCGACCTTCTGATCTTCCCTTTGCTCTTGCGGAAGGTCTACGCGGACAAAAACCGCCAGGAGGCGATCATCAGGAGCAGCAAGCTCGACTGGACCATCGTCCGGCCTTCAATCCTCAACAACAAGCTCGGACGCAAAACAATCAGAGCGCTCACCGATCTGAGCCACTTTCACGGCGGTTCGATCGCGAGAGAGGACGTGGCACGCTTCATGCTCAATGAAGTCACCGCGGGGCAATGGGTGCGCAAATCACCATTGATTACGTGGTAGCCTTCGTTCAGCTATGATGTTTGCCTCTGCTTCGGAATGGTTCTATGCGCAGCTTTCAAACTTCGGTCCCAGACGCTTGCATGCGTTATCTCGAATTCGAAGGACAAGGCATACCTTTGTTGATGATCCATGGCCTCGGCTGCGCGTCGTCCTTCGAATATCCCCATGTCGCGACCTCTCCTGCTCTCCATGACCGTCACACAATCCTTCTCGATCTGCTGGGCTTCGGGTTCAGCGACCATCCCGAAGAATTCGGATATCGGGTAGAAGACCACGCTTTCGAAATCAGCAGGTTTGTTGAGGAGCTTGGCTTGGAGCAACTCGATATTTATGGACACAGCATGGGTGGTTCCATCGCGATCGAAACGGCGGATCTTCTCGCAAACAAGGTTCGGCGTCTAATCCTATCGGAAGCAAACCTTGACAGCGGAGGGGGAGAATTCAGCAGTCCCATCGCTTCCTCTGCACAGGTCGACTATTTTGAAAACGGACACCTCAGAACATGCGAGGCCGCAGCGGCAGCCGGCGACGCAGAATGGTCAGCAACCATGCGGGTGGCATCTCCTCGTGCCGTCTATCACGGTGCCAAGTCTCTGGTCGAAGGCAGTAATGATCGTGTCCCAGCGCGTGGTGTAGCTGGATTTCATAGCCATCGGTGATTTCCGGTAGGGTCGGGTTGCTTAGATCCAACCTGAAGGACACCACCGATGACCGACGATATGATGAACCTGCGCTCACTCGTTGAGAAGAGTGCCGACGCCGATTTGCTCCGGGATATGATCGGCTTTGCTGCCGAGAAGTTGATGGCACTGGAAGTCGGGGCGAAGACTGGCGCGGGATATGGCGAGAAGAACGGCTTTCGACTTGCCCAGCGCAACGGCTACCGCGATCGAGACTGGGAGACACGAGCAGGGACCGTCGAGCTGCGCATTCCCAAGCTTCGCACAGGCAGCTACTTCCCGAGTTTCCTGGAGCCGCGCCGGATGGCGGAGAAGGCTCTGACGGCGGTCATCAGGAGGCTTACATCCAAGGCGTTTCGACCCGATCCGTAGATGATCTCGTCAAGGCCATGGGCATGAGCGGCATCTCCAAGAGCCAGGTATCGCGGCTCTGCGAGGAGATCGACGAGAAGGTGAAGGCCTTCCTCGACCGTCCTATCGAGGGCGAGTGGCCATACCTCTGGATCGATGCCACCTATCTGAAGGTTCGTCGCGGCGGACGCATCGTCTCTGTCGCTGTCATCATCGCTGTCGGCGTCAACACCGACGGTCGACGCGAGGTGCTCGGCATGGAGATCGGCACTTCAGAAGCAGAAGCGATCTGGACTGAGTTCCTGCGCAAGCTGACCAGGCGAGGCCTGCGCGGCGTGAAGCCTTGCTGTCTCCGATGCGCATGAGGGCATCAAGGCAGCGGTGTCGAAGGTGCTGTCCGCCACATGGCAGAGGTGCCGGGTCCACTTTATGCGCAATGCGCTTGCCCATGCCGGGAAGAGCGGACGGCGTGTCGTCTCTGCCTTCATCGCCACGGCGTTTGCCCAGGATACTCCGGAGGCTGCAAGCACCCAATGGCGTAATGTCGCCGACCAGATCAGGCCGAAAGTGCCGAAACTCGCTACCCTGATGGATAGTGCCGAGCAGGATGTGCTCGCCTACATGACCTTTCCCAAGCAGCACTGGGCAAAGCTTCATTCAACAAACCCGATCGAACGTCTCAACGGCGAGATCAAGCGGCGCACCGAAGTCGTCGGTATCTTTCCGAACGACGACGCCATCATCAGGCTCGTCGGCGCTTTGCTCCTCGAGCAAAACGACGAGTGGGCTGTTCAGCGATCCCGCTACATGACACTTGAGACCATCGCCACAATGAGCGATGATCCGCTCATCAGCCTGCCAGCCGCAAGCTGACACTCATCCGCCCCTCTGGGATGAGCCGTGGTCGTCTAAGCTACACCACTCCCCGGGACACGATCGCAGTAATCCCGACTGGCGTTCCCGCTTTCTGCGTCATCCAGCCCGGAAAGGCTTCATATTCGGCGAGCGCAGCCTTCCGGATCCCGACATGGAAATTCTGTCATCCCAAGGCATCCGTGTGATCGTCGTGCCCGACGCGGGCCACTCTATGGGATTGGAAAACCCGCACGGCCTCGCACAAGCTATTGCCGACGCCTCTTGGTAGCCCGCCCAGGGAGATCGCCTCCCGGTCGATCCCTTGCGGCATCGACACCAGTTACCTAAACGATGAATATCCGTTCTCCTTCATATAGGGCCTATCAAAGAGCTTGAGCGCTGCTCGGCCACTCCATGTCGAGACAATCTCGGGATTTCCGGCGCGATCATTGGAGCGAGACCGGAGCTTGGTTCGAGGAGGCTATGATCAAGGTCAAGCGTCGGTCACAATCCCAGCGCTTGGCTTTCTCAAGATTCTAAAGAGTCAAACCCTTCCAGCTGCGAGAAATTCCTCCAGGCACAATTCAGGCTTATATCCACTCCCTGATTATGGATTGCCACGACAACTCCTTCGATCTTGGAAGACAAATTAATCAGGGCAGCTCAATCAATATTTCCAGGAAGGCGCGAACCGCCGGGTTGGTCCGACGGCTTTCTGGCCAGACGGCGGTAATGTCGTGGCGCTCGACGGCAAGTTCGGAAAGAACGGGGACCAGATCCCCCCGCTTGACCCAGGGTGCTGCCATGAAGCTCGTGGCCATGCCAATCCCTGCGCCAGCCGCAATAGATGCCAGAACGGCTTCACTCGCATCGACGATGATCGCAGAGGACGGCACAATCTCCATATCCCGATCGCCCAACCGGAATGGCCAACGGAACAGCTGGCCGGTGCTTTGATAGCGCAGATTCACCGTATCGTGGGCCCGCAAATCATCAGGATGCCTCGGGATGCCCTTCGCGGCCAGATAATCCGGCGAGGCATAACAGCAAAGCCGATGTGGCGAGAGGCGCCGCGACAGAAGCCTTGAATCGGGTAGGTTACCAATGCGAACGGCAAGGTCGATGCCCTCCTCGATCAGGTCTATCCTCTGATCGCTCAGCTTGAGGTCGATCGATACCTTGGGATGGAGCTTGAGAAATCCTGGAAGCGCGGGCGCGATCAAATGCAGGCCTATCGGCAGCGATGCCGCGATCCGCAGCGTGCCGGCCGGTTCGCCACGAGCGGTCTTGGCTGCCTGCTCGATCCCTTCGGCGTCGCGCAAGAGGCGGAGCGTCCGCTCATGCAGATCGCGGCCCTCGTTCGTGAGGGCCAGCGATCGGGTGGTTCGGATAAAAAGCGAGACGCCCAGCTGACGCTCCAGTCGCTGGATGCTCTTGCTGACCGCGGAGGGTGAAATGGCCAGCGAACGGGCCGCGGCCGAGTAGCTGCCCAGAGAGCCGGCGCGTGCGAACGCGACCAACCCTGCTAGCCGTTCAATTCCAATTTGTTCCGTCATGGCATTATTAAACCGAGTTTCAGAGCCATTATCAATCTCGATAGCGGGGTCTATATCGGGTCAACGAAACCAATTTGGATAAGAGGCTGAGATGACCCAGATGATGAAAGCCGTTCGCCTGCACGAATTCGGCGGCCCGGAAGTTCTGCGATATGAGGATGCCCCGAAGCCGGTAGCAGGCAAGGGTGAGGTGCTTATCCGCGTACACGCGGCAAGCCTCAACCCGCCGGATCTCTATCTCCGTGACGGCTACAGAGCGCTGCCCCCGGAATGGCAACCCGATCCGATCTTCCCTTTAATCCTGGGCACCGATATCTCCGGTGTCGTCGATACGGTCGGCGCGGACGTCTCGGGATTCAAGGTCGGCGACGGGTTTATGCGATGGTGCGGTTCCCGGACGACCTGATGACGGGGAGCAGCGCTTATGCCGAGTACGTCGGCGTACCTGCGTCGGAACTGGCGCTGAAGCCACGCTATATCGACCATATCCATGCCGCCGGCGCACCGATGTCTTTGCTGACTGCATGGCAATTCCTCGTCGATCTCGGTCATCACTCGCCCAACCCATTCCAGCCGATCGCTCATGCACCTGTCCCGCTCGAAGGGAAGGCGGTTCTCGTCAATGGCGCCGGCGGTGGCGTCGGACATCTGGCGGTCCAGGTCGCAAAATGGAAGGGAGCTAACGTGATCGCTGTCGCATCCGGCAAGCACGAAGCGCTTTTGCGCGATCTCGGCGTGGACACCTTCATCGACTACACCAAGCAGAAAGCCAAAAGGATCACTCGCGACGTCGATCTAGTCATAGACGCCGTGGGCGGTGCGAACATGGAACGGTTCTTGACCGTCATCAAGCCGGGTGGCGCACTCTATCTGGTCAATCCGCTGGGTTTCGGCGGCCACGATGAAGCGACAAGGCGCGGCATCACCGTGTCGTCGACACAGGTGCGTTCCAACGGGGCTCAGCTTGCCGAGGCTGGTCGTCTGCTTGATGACGGCACCATTCGCATCGTGGTCGACAGTACTTTTCCGCTGGCAGAGGCATCGGCAGCACATGAGCGTGCATCCCGTGGCGGGATCCAGGGCAAGGTCGTGCTGACCGTGGTTTGATGATCAAAATGGCCCTGATACCCATCGCGGGGCTGAGGCTTTCACAAAAAGGAATGCGCTATGCTCATTATCACCGGGCACGTATATATTGAACCGAGCCAGCTCGCGCTTTTTCTCGCTGATCTGAAAACGCTGGCCATTGCCACGCGGTTACGCGCCGGCAACATCGCCTACCATGCCGCCGTGGAAGACGCCGAAACGGGCCAAGTGCTCGTTTCGGAACGTTGGGCGGACCAGGCATCACTTAACGCCCATCTTCAGGCTACAGACACAATGGCATTTGTCAGCAAGTGGGAGGGCAAGATGCGCGGTGACATCCGGAAATTCGATGCGGCGAATGAAAGAGCGCTCAGTGAGCCATAACCATCGGTGAGCATGCTGACAACCAGTTCCGTGCGGATTTCGGATTAACGGGACATCGATTCCGGTAAATCCCGGACAGTCGTTTCACTAAATCGCGGACAATCTCGCGGGATCGACCTTCGTTTGCCTGGTTGATGTCACTTGTTATTGATTTCGACGTTTTGCGTTTCGGTCAAGAGCGAGGTTTGCTTTTGCTTCCTCATGCTATCGCCTTCGAGCGCGATTCGGTGAGAGTTGTGAACGATGCGATCGAGGATGGCGTCAGTGATAGTCGGTTCGCCGATCATCTCGCGCCACTGCGCCACGGGGAGTTGGGCGGTGATCAGAGTTGATTTCCTGCGGTAGCGCTCTTCGAAGATTTCCAGGAAATCCAGCCGCTGCTGATCGCTGAGCGCATGGGTTCCCCAGTCATCCAAGATGAGCAGTTGAACACGTGCGAGCTTGTCGACCAATCGAGGGAACCGACCGTCGAGGCGCGCCAGGGCCAAATCCTCGAAGAGACGGGGCATCCGGACATAGAGAACGGAATAGTCGAGGCGGGCTGCCTGCCGTCCGATGGCACAGGCAAGCCAGGTTTTGCCGGTTCCCGTTTGCCCGGTCAGGATCAAGTGCTCATGGGCTTTGAGCCATTAGCCTTGTGCCAGGGAGAGAAGCTGTCTGCGGTCAAGGCCACGATGGGCGGCGAAGTCGATGTTCTCGATGCAAGCGTCGGGGAAGCGCAGTTTGGCGATTGCAAGCCGGTTGGTCAGGCGCTTGTCACCGCGCACGGCCATCTCCCGGTCGAGCATCAGACCCAGCCATTCGTCGCGGTTCAGATCGCTGCCCTCGGGCTGATTGGCCAGTTCACGATAAGCTGCTGCCATGCCGGATAGACCGAGTGCGTGCATCTGGTCGAGGGTTGGATGTGTGAGCATTCAAGTGTCTTCCTTTCTTCACTGGTAATAGGAACTGCCGCGGATGTTGCCATGCGGCGGGGCTGGCTTGACCGGCTCGGCGGCTGGTGGAGCTTGATCGAGGCCGGATTTGAGGATGGTGCTGACGGAGGAATAGCTGGTCGCATTTATCGTCAGCGCCCGATCGCACGCGGCTTCAAGACGTTCAGGTCCGTACCGGCGCGCGAGTGATAGAACGCCTTGAGCGGCGCGGTATCCCTGCTGGGGATGGGGCCTGTCGCGCATCAGCCGTTCGATCAGGATCGCAGCGTTGCGGCCAATCTTTGCGGCCTGCTTGATCAGGCTCGCCGGGGTGGTGTTGGCATAGTGCTGATGCGTCTTGGGCATGTGCTCGTTGACGGTGACGTGACCAGCCCGCTGCGACGTCCGGCGGTGACTGGCGACGTGTTGGTGATCATGGAAGACCTCGACGATCCGGCTTGTGAGCCGGACATCGACCTGGCGGCCAATCAGGCGGTGAGGCACGGAGTAGAAGGCCTTATCGACCTCGACATGATACTCGGGATGAACCTTTGCCGATTTCCATTCGGAATATTCGAATGGCGTTGCTGGCAAGGGGGCGAGCGCTTCGCGTTCGATCGCCTCGAAGAGTTGATGTCGGGATTTGCCAACACGCCGCATCGGCCGGTTATTGAGATCGTCGAGGAGCTGGCTGATCCGCACGTTGAGATCAACGAGGCTGAAGAAGCGCTCATTCCTCAGTCGCGCCAGGATCCAGCGCTCAACGATCAGAACGCTGCCTTCGACCTTGGCTTTGTCCTTCGGCCGTTTTGGGCGGGTCGGTAGGATCGTCGTGTCGTAATGTTCGGCGAATGCCGCAAAAGTGGCGTTGATGGTCGGCTCAAACCACAAGGGCTTGGCAACGCCAGCCTTGAGGTTGTCGCAGACGATAGCTTTCGTTACGCCACCGTAGAAGCTCAGAGCCCGTTGCTGACCCTCGATCCAGTCTGGCAGCCGTTGAGTGAAGCTCGCATAGGCGAAGGTGTACAAAGAGGCCGGCAGAACCGCGACGAAGATCTGCACCGGCCGGATCTCGCCCGTCGCCGGATCAATGACGGGGACGGTCTGGCCAGCATAGTCGGTCTGCATCGCCGCGCCGGCGGTGTGGCGATTGCGGAAAGTGGAGCTGGCGCGCTGTTCGAAAGCGGCGAAACGCTCACAGAACCATGTATATCCATAACCGTTCGGGTGCCGCTCGCGATATTCTTGCCACAACAGCGTCAGCTTCACGCCCTTTCGCTTCAGTTGCTGGCGATCTGGCCCCATTCGGGCGCGTGCATATCCTGGGGTGGGCGGCCGCGACGATGGAACAGGCGACGCTGCAACACAGCGTCCTCGTCAAGCCCAGGCGGTAACGGCCAGCCCGTCAGCCCGGCCTCACGCGCCCGCAACAGGTAGGTCGAAATGGTCGTTTTGCTGATCTTCAGCCGTTCCGATATCGCACGAACCGAAAGCCCCTGTTCGTGCGTCAGTCGCAATATCGATCGAATGTCCTTCACGTCAGTAAGTCTCGCCTGCTTCCTTCTCGCCATTCCCGCACCCCTCTCAAATCGGGGTCCAGAATGGCAAAAAGGCGCGTGCGAAAGTCGATGTTTTAATCGCCGAAAGACTGTCCGGGATTTACCGGAATCGCTGTCCGGGAATTAGCGGAAATGCTGTCCCGGATTTAGTGAAATCGCTGTTCGGGATTTAATGGAAACCCTGTCCGCGAATTTTTGAAACCCGCAAGTTCCGCGTCAATCGCGTCTTGGAAAGCTCAGTCGAGGACATGTTCCGGTAACGCGGCGCGATCCGACGCCTCGGGCACAATAAGGTGCCTTGGCTGCCTCGCTGTACGTCGCCTGCGGGATGCGATCAACCTAAGCCTGCAGGCTTACCACCAGCTTGCCGATGTTTCCCCCTTCGAACAGCCCGATAAAAGCGCGAGGCGCCTGTTCCAGGCCTTTCACGACTGTTTCCGGCGCCCGGAGTTGTCCACTGTCGAGCCAGTCGCGCATCTGCGCTTCGAACGCGGGAAAGCAGTCGAGGTGGTCGGCGTTGAGAAAGCCTTCCAGACGGATGCGCTTGACAATCAGAGACATGAGTAAGTCGTGGACACTGGCGGCTCCCTCCGCGACGGTGTTGTAGCCCGAAACCACACCACATACTGGCACACGCGCGTCCTTGTTGAGAATCGGCCAAACGGCTTCTCGGACGCCGCCGCCGACGTTCTCGAAGTAGATATCGATCCCATCGGGTGCGGCCTCGCGCAGCCGATCGGTGAGGTCCGGCGCGCGATAATCGATACAATCGTCAAACCTCAACTCTTGTAAGACACGACGGCACTTCTCGGCCCCGCCCGCGATGCCGACGACACGGCAACCAAGCAACCGGCCGACTTGGCCAACGATGGAACCGACAGCCCCCGCCGCCGCCGACAAGACCAGCGTTTCGCCGGCTTGTGGCCGCCCGATCGCGGTCAGTCCCCACCAGGCGGTAAAGCCAGTCATCCCCAAGACGCCGAGCGCCTCCGACGGTCGCGTCATGTCGCTCGGCAGACGACGTAGGCCGCTGCCATCCGACACTGCGAACGTCTGCCACCCGCCGTCAGGCATTACCACCATCTCGCCCTCCGAGAAGTCGGAGTGACGCGACCGGACGACCTGCGCAACCGTCCCGCCGCCGGGCGGTGCGTCAAGCTCATAGGGCGGCGCGTAGGAGTCGCGGTTGTCGTTCATTCGGCCCCGCATGTACGGGTCCAGCGACAGGTGGAGGTTACGCAGCAGCAGCTCACCTTCGCTGGGCGCGGGCACGGGGCGGTCCACGATGCGAAAGTCGGCGGCCACAGGAGCGCCCTGCGGTCTCCTGACAAGGTGCACCTGACGATTTGTTGTTGTGCTCATCGATTTTTCCATAACTTGGGGTGGCGCACCGGCATCGACGCCAGTGCGAGCGGGATCAGCGGGCGAACTGCTGACGCAGGAAGTCCAGCGCGTCCGCGTCGGCACGGCGGATGATGCTGAAATGGTCCGCACCCTCGTAAACCCGGTAGGTTAGGGGGGCGCCGCTGGCTTGCAGCTTCTCCGCGAACGGCGTCTGAAGTGCCTCAAGCACGAACGGGTCGGCATTGCCTTGGGCGATGAGGACTGGCTTGCGCAGCGTATACCCAGGCGTGACCGCCGGATCGTTCGTGGCAAGGAAGGCTTGCATGAGGGGCTGGCTTGCCCAATTGCTGTCCAAGCCCTGAAAGGCCGCGCCCTTCGACTTCACCGCCGCGTCAATCGTCCCAATTGCAGCGACCGAGCAAAGGGAGCGGAAGCGTGTCAGTGTGCTGGCTAAGTCCGGTCCCATGATCGATGCCTCCTGAAAGGATGGCTCAACGACCCTGAGGCCGGTCGCCATCAATGCCCCTTGGAACTGTTGCATCATCAGCCCCTGTTTGGCACCCGCTTCGCTCGATGCACTCCTGCCTTCCGCTCCGAAGCGGGCGGCGTGGGCTTCGATCGCTACATAGGGAGCCAAGGCGACCGTGCCGACGAAGGTTAGACCTTTCGCTTCGCTCGCCAGAGCCTCAACACCCAGGACGCCGTGGCCACCATCAGAATGCCCAACGGCCGCCCAGCGGCCTGACAGATGCGGATTCGCCGTGTGCGCCGCCACAACGCCAGCGATGAGCGACCGGGCAAGGCTCGACAGGTTGTAATAGGGGTAGGGCGTGCTCGCGTCGGGCCCAAGCCCTTCGAGGTCAGGCGCGACTACGGCATAGCCAGCGTCGATGAACTGGCTGATCTGCCAGGAATAATCGCTCTTGAAGCCATCGCGGGTAAGGCCGCCGTCCAGTTCGGAGGTTTGGCTCGGCGCGCATGTCTTCTGACCTGGCGTGGTCGTTCCATGTTCCCAGGCTATCACTGGCCAGCCCTCCGCCGGGGGTGTGCCCTTTGGCGTAAGCAGCAGCGTGGTGGCGGGTACAGGCTGTCCACCGACTCCAAGCATGGTGTGGTGCAGGAGATGGATATCGGCATTTACACCAGGGATTTCCGGATGGGCATTTGTCGATTGCAATGCGATCGTCGAGGTGCCAACGTCGGTCGCAGAAAGCGGAGAAAGGTCGGCAGTGCCAAGCACGAGGGTGAGTAAGCCGACCGCCAAAAGCGTAGCCGACCGGAGTAGGGAATGGGTCATTTTGCGTCTTTCTTTTTGAGAGATCAGATCTGCGCCATGCCGCCATCGACCGGCAGCTCGGCTCCAGTAATGAAGCTCGCCTCCTCGCTGGCAAGGAACAGCGCGGCGGAGGCCACTTCGTCCGTCCGACCCATGCGTCCGAGCGGGATCAATCTCGTCAGCGTCTCGCGTACCTCGTTGGACGCCGCAGCAAACATGGCGGTGTCTGTCGGACCCGGCGCCACGACGTTGACGCGGATGTTGCGGGGAGCAAGCTCATTGGCCCAAGTGCGCGCGAATGAGCGCACCGCCGCCTTGGTCGCTCCATAGACGCCGTAGCCCTTGGTGCCGATCTCATCGGCGATCGAGCCTACCAGAACCACCGAGCCGCCATCCGGCATGATCCCGGCTGCGGCCTTTGTGGCGAAGAGGAGCGCGCGAACGTTGAGATGGAACGCTCTATCGAAGTGATCCTCGCTGACCGAGTCCAAAGTTGCGAACTCTGAGATGCCGGCGCTGACGGCGAGCACGTCAACCCGTCCGGCCTCGCGGCGCACCGCATTAAAGAAGGCCGCGATTGCCGCCACGTCGGAAGCGTCGACACGGCGGGTCCGTAATGTGCCGGAGCCGTGGTCTATGTCGTCTTCTTCTGAACGGCGGCTGGTCGCATAGACCGTCGCGCCCTCAACTGCAAAACGCCGCGCGATCGCGCCGCCTATGCCGTCATGGCCGCCGACGACGACCGCAATTTTTTCTGAAAGTTTACTCATGTGTCCTCACAAATATGGTGATGACAAAGAGATATAGATTCTATATCTAGGCGCAAGAACGCACCTGATATAACCTAAATATAGAGGTCTATACCTATGCCCGCTGATGCTCTGGAATTGCCCTTGGACGTTGCCGCAACGCGGCCCATCCTCGAACAGATTGCTAACAAGTGGACGGTGTTGATCCTCAGCGTCCTATGCACGCAACCGGCGCGATTCAACGACCTGAAACGACGCCTCGATGGGATCACCCACAAGGCTTTGTCGGATGCTTTGAAGCGGTTGGAGCGTGATGGTTTCATCAGTCGCAGAGTACTCCCGACGCAGCCGGTTGGCGTCGAGTACGCAATCACCGCTCTTGGCGAATCGTTGCGAGATCCCTTCGCGGCACTCTACAACTGGTCACTTGTAAACGGACACAAGCTCGCAGAGGCCCAATGCGCTTACGATGGGTTGAGAAAGGATTGAGAGTTGAAATAGGTCTCGCGGCCCAAGTATCTAATACGCATGAGGTTTGCCGTTGGTCGGCAACATATCAGTGTAGCATGGCCGCAGAGCCATCAAACCAATCCCGCTGCTTGTGTCTTCCTGAAGTTTTTTATCGAGTTGGATTTGGCCTAACGCTGGATGCGCCCTGCGCGCACGTTTGAAGCCTCGATCTGTAGCGATCAGTTTGTTGAGACCTATGACAGGCCCGCCGGTCTCACGAGGGCATCGTCAACTTAACGAAGCATGGACTTACAAGTGGGATGCTTGGCCATGACTGACCGAGATCCTCTTTGCCGCCGACATCGTTTTCCCGCCGAAATCATCGCCCATGCCGTGTGGCTGTATTTCCGGTTTCCGCTCAGCCTGCGTATGGTCGAGGACATGCTGGCGGCGCGAGGGATCATCGTTTCGCATCAGGCGATCCGGCTATGGGCAGAGAAATTTGTCCGCACCTTCGCCAACCAAATCCGCCAAGAGAGACATCGGCTTTATGGGAGGGCCCGCCCTTTCACCCAGCATTGAGTACAATGCTCATATCGGGAAAGGGAAAGGACCAGCCGATGTCTATTGCTATTCTTGGAATTGATTTGGGCAAGAACTCCTGCAGCGTGGTCGGCGTCAATACGGCGGGAGCAGTGACCGTTCGTCGAACAATGCGTCGACAGACGCTGATCGACTATGTTGCGAAGCTTCCTTCTTGTGTGGTTGCGATGGAGGCATGCTGCGGCGCGCATCATCTCGGTCGGCTGTTTACTGAACAGGGTCACGAGGTCCGCTTAATGTCGCCGGAATATGTTCGGCCGTATATCAAGGCCCAGAAGAACGATGACCGCGATGCGGAGGGGATCGCTGAAGCCGCCTCTCGGCCAACGATGCGGTTCGTTGAACTCAAGAGCCAGGAGCAGCTGGACGTGCGCGCCAAAACCAGACGGTCATGTTCCTTCATGCCGATCTCGGTCGCCGACAAAGGGCCCTGGGCGATTGGGAGCAGCCGGGTTTCTCGATCGCGATGCCGGCGCCGATCCACGGAAATGGTTTTGAGACCGAGATTGATGGCAACGAGATGGGCACCGGATGTGATGCTGGCCTGCCGTAAGATGGAAGCGGCAAACAGCCGGCCAAGCCAGGGCGCGCGCTGAAGCACCGACAGTTCATTCCATGCATTGAGGGCAATGATCGCCTGCAGCACATTCGGCAGCTCCTAGGCCTGTCGCAGCACGCCGCGCCGTTCATCGAGCCGGACATCCTCGTCCTAGTCGAGATCATAGATCATCGGATCTTTGTCTAGAACGCTGCCGCGCCGCGGTCGTCGGGCACTTTCGATCGCAGCCTCTGATCGGGCCAATACAGCATCGATGGCGGCATAATCGACCCCGGGGAGGCTTTCAGTCTCACCGTCGTCCCCCTCCACTTCTGCATGGATCAAAACCGCAGTACGAATACCGCCGGCCGTTCCCTGCTCGTCTGTACCAACCGGCGTGATCTCCGGCGTCTGCCTCAGCGTCCGCAGACCGTCGGCAGAAAGAGCCCTTTCCGGGGCCTGCGCGGCGATACGCCGGCGAGTGCGAAGAACGTCGCGGGCGATGGTGAGTTCGTGGGTCGGGGTGCGGGTATCGCGAAAGGCGTCGTGAAGGACGAGGTCTTCGAGATGCACCAACTCGCCGTCGATCCACAGTGAGGCGCAGGTGTCGGCAAAATTCTGCCGCTCGAGGAAGCCTACGCCGACGAGTGAGCGGGCAATGCGCTCATCAAGACGGGTCAGGGCGACGCCGGCGTCGAAAGCGGGCCCAACCAAGTTTGAAATGCTGGTTTTCGAAAGATCGTAAGCCATTGAAATTATGATGGATCTCCTAAGCGAACGCCAATGGAGAGTTATTGTTCGTCACATCCCAGAATTGATGCCGGGGTCCATTCCCCTCGCTAAGTAATGCTTAGCTGTGCTTGATTTGATTCCGCAAAGCGAGATGATTGAGGTTCTTGAAAAAGGAACATCCTTGTTTCCGGCTCTCTGATGCCGATTGACACACATTTCTCGATCCATTTCTCGCTCACGCCACTTTCCCACTCCTCAGACCTTCTTGTTCCGATATCTCGGCCCAAAACCACGGAGCTCTCCGAAATAGGTTGAGGTTATGCAGAATATATGCGCACTATGCGGTATTAACGGGAATACAGCCAAAATGCTCTTAGATTTTCGCGTCAGAAACTTTCGGTCTTTCCGGGACGAGGCGGTGCTAAGCCTTGCTGCCAGCAACGACGCTACATTGGAAGAAACCCATACCCGCATCACGGGCATGGATAAGGTGAAACGCGTGCTTAATACGGCTGCTCTCTACGGTGCCAACGCAAGCGGCAAGTCAAACCTCCTGCGCGCGCTGCAGTTTATGCAGGCCATGGTCATGACGTCCACCCAGATCCAGCCTGACCAGGAACATGGCGCCATGGCGCCTTTCTTATTGCGGCCGGATGCGAAGGACCAGCCGTCGCTATTCGAGGCGACTTTCCTGATTGGAGGCCGGCGTTTTCAATACGGGTTTGAAATGACCTCGCGCCAAGTCCTTGAAGAATGGCTACTGGTCTACGAGAAGGCAAAACCGCAGGTCTGGTTTAACCGAACCTACGATTCCAAAAAGGGCAAATACGCCTTCACTTTTAGCGATTACTTCACAGGCCCGAAAAAGCTTTGGGAGCAGGCAACCCGCAAAGAGGTCCTCTTCTTGACGAACGCAGTCCAGTTGAACAGCGACCTGCTTCGCCCGCTTTACCAGCAGTTTTCCGAGGAGATGGCTATATTTCCTTTCGGTCCGGATGTCGGCTTCGAGTTCACCGCTGGGTTTTCCCAAGATAGTCGTAACAAGAAAAAAGTCGTTTCGCTGATCGCCGCTGCTGATACCGGAATTTCCGGGTTCTCGCTCGAAAGCCGGCAAGCCCGTCAGGTGAGTTTCGCTTTCCCCGGGGGAACGCCCGAGGTGCGGGATGCGGAGATGATGATACCTAAGTTCGGACATCGGGCAGGAGGCGAGCTATATGAGTTCGACCATGGCGAGGAATCTGCTGGCACGCAGATCCTTTTCGGCCTCGCCGGTCCTCTCCTCGACATCTTGCAAAAAGGTCGACTTCTTATCGTCGATGAGCTTGACCGCAGTCTGCATCCACTGCTGGTGCATAAGATCGTGCAAATGTTCAATGATGCCGACCTGAACAAGAATGGAGCACAGCTTATCTTCTCGACGCACGATGTATCGCTGCTGGATGGTAATAAGCTTCGTCGCGATCAGATCTGGTTTACGGAAAAAGACAACGAGCAGGTCTCACATCTTTTCCCGTTATTAGAGTTTTCACCCCGCAAGGGGGAAGCCCTCGAGAAAGGGTATCTCGGTGGTCGTTACGGCGGGATTCCGATCCTGGGTGAAGTGGAAGGCTAGTCCGTGGCGAAAAAGCATAAGCGCGAGCGCTCAGAGGCGCGCCTTTCCCGACGGCAGGGCAAGAAGAGGCCTTACGACCGTATGCTGATCGTGTGCGAGGGTGAAAAAACCGAGGTCAATTATTTCACGGCCATTCGACGTGAAAAACGTCTTCCGACCGCTGATATCGAGATTGTGCCGGCCGAGTACGGCACAGCCCCGCTGCAGATCGTTCAATACGCAATCGATCACTTCATCGAACTGAGATCGTTTGACCGGGTATACGCAGTCTTCGATCGCGATGACCACGCTACTTATCATAATGCCCTGTCGAAAGCGGCCGCGACGGACAAAACCCTGAAAAATGACGAAGGGGCCAAAATACCCTTTGAAGCCGTGCCCTCTGTTCCGAACTTCGAGCTGTGGCTTCTGTTGCACTTCCGTGACATGTTCGAGTTCATGCATCGCGACCAAGTCTACGCTGAACTGCGCAGAGCTGACCACTATCCTACCTACACGAAGAGCAGCACCACGGTTTATACGGACACAAAGGACCGAATTCCTGTGGCCAGTGACCGAGCGGCAGCACTCAGAGAACAACACTCACCGCACGAAGGCGACCAACCGTATACAGGCGTGGATCTTCTAACCGGTGAGTTGCTGAAAATTGCTGGGCGACTGCAATGATCCTGATGTTCGGTTAGGTGTTGTGAGTACGCCTGTTGACGATACGAGAGGCCAATCGAGGCGAGATCGTTCCAACGGGCTACTCTCCTCGCGCTGACAAAAGGGCCGAGCCGCGCTGCAGATCCACTCAGGGGCGCACATGTGCGCCTCTTCAAGGCGGGAATCCGATCACGATGAGGAAATCCGATGCGGAGGGTTTGGTCCCGGGGCCCACGCTCCTGTTCCCAGTTTCCACGGATGGTTCAACGTCTGCTTGGGCTAATGCTGAAGCCGAAAGCCTCATAGCATATCCAGCATGGCCAGCGCGTTTTCGATCGCGGCGCCCGAGGCTGTATTGTCGAACACGCACCAGCCGTCCGGCGCCAACAGGGCTGAGAAAGACCTGATCGCCTCGTCGGTGTAGCTTGAATAGTAGATTTTTGGCTTGCCATGCAGGCGCACGTATTTTGGCGACGTTGCGAAATCTTCCGCCGGCCACACCGGCGCAGGATCGGCCCAGACCCGGTCGATCCCATAACTTTTCAGCAGGTTTAGCGCCTCAACCGATGCCCAGCTCTTGTGCCGCACCTCGATGACGATCGGACCGTCATCGGCATCCCTTAGTCTCTTGAATGCAGTTCCGAGCACGTCAGCGTCGAACGCCAGCGACGGTGGCAGTTGACAGAGCAGCGGCCCGCATTTCTCTCCGAGCGGTGCGATATCCGCAAGGAGCGTGTCGAACGGCTCGGCAATGTCTTTCATCGCGCGGGTGTGGGTGATCTCCTTGGGAATCTTGACCGCGAACCGAAAGCTGTCCGGGACGGACTCCGCCCAGCGCGCAAAGGTCGATGTCTTATGTCGTCGGTAAAAGGTGGAATTGATCTCAACCCCGTGGAAGACCGATGCGTATCGAGTCAGGCCGCTCCCCTCGTTCGCAAACCGGTCGGCCACCTTTTTCGGGATGGACCACGCGGCGGTGGCAATGATCGGCAATCGTCTTCTCCTCGGCGTGCAAATGCACGAGCGAAACGAAGGGTGCGACAGCCGGGTTCCGTGCGCCGATCGAGCAGACACCGGAACCATCAACCAGCCGAGAACGTTTGGAGAACGAATTCAGGAGACAGTTATGAGTGACAACCCGAAAACCGATACCTCCTCCAATACGCAGAAGGACCCGGACGACTGGGTCAGCGGCGACGAGCCGATGACTGGCGCCCAGCGCTCCTATCTGAAAACCTTATCAGAGCAGGCGCATCAGCCCGATGCTTACGCCGAGGATTTGACCAAGGCAGAGGCGTCGAAGCGCATCGACGAACTCAAGCAGTCCCTCGACCTGGAATGACGCATCAACCGGGTGGCGCATAAAGCGTCCAGCGGTGGACGCCCACGCGGAACTTTTGTGCGCTGCAGCACTTATCGATCGTCAACCGCGAAAGGACGCGACCATGTCAGACCTGCAGCTTGGTGAACCGATCCCCACAGGCATTCCCGGCATTGAGCCGGTCAGCAGCGCAGAGGTGCAAGAGGCCGCCGACGCGGTCATACGGCCGTTCGGGCGGTCTATGACGGCCGCCTATTCCGACAGCCCGCTATTGGATCAGTTGCTTCTGTTCCCGATGAAGCTCGGCCTGTCGATGGCGCTGGCCTCGACGGCGATGCTCGTCAGCCCGATCGCGATGACGAAGCGGCTGCAGACGACAGGCATCATTCAATAAAGGACGCTTCGTCGTCCGGCTCGTTCTCGCCGCCTCCCGGGGCAGCGATTTCGTTTTGCACCGCATGTCGACTGAGCAGGCCGGCATCCTCGAGCGCTTCGATGTTCGGCAGATCACGCAACGTCTCCATGCCGAAGACCGAGAGGAAGTGCGGCGTCGTCACATAGGTGTACGGTGCGCCCGGCGTCGGGCTGCGCGGCCCGGAGCCGATGAAACCCGCACCACGAAGATGACCGATGACGTCTCTGCTGACCTCTTTCCCGAAAATCTTCGACAGTTCGCCACGGGTGATCGGCTGGAAATATCCCACCGCCATCAGCACCATCGCCTCGAACTCCGAGAGCGGCGTTGCCGCGCCGCGCGTTGGAGCATCTGACGCCCGGATCGCGGCCGCGTAACGCGAACGCGTTCGGTGCTGCCAGCCACCGGCGACCGACACCAGTTCGTAGGGCCGGTCCCGCAGTTCCTCGATGAGGTCGTCGATCAACAGATCGATGCTGCAGTCTTTTCCCACCACCCGCGCCAGAGTCTCTCGGCTGACCGGCTCGGCCGAGGCAAAGATCACTGCCTCGACCCGCAGCATCCATTCCCGCCAGCGCATCTCCGCCGGGAACTGATCCAGTTCACGATCAAACAGGACATCGTCCTGGGGATTCTTTTTGCCGTTGCGGCGCGGCTGCATTGGTGCACTCATGCCAGCCACCTCACAACCCGAAGATTCGGAAGGAGGAGCGGCCGGAGAGCTCGCGCACCGCCTCGAAACTTTCCAGACGCTCGAACAGCCGGTTGGCCGCCCAGCGCGACAGTTTTGAGCCCGGCGCGGACGCCGGCACGGCATGCTCGGTCAGCAACCGGCGGATGACCGGCTCTGCCCCCTTGGTTCGCACCTTCTGCGCTCCGGCCAGCAGTCGCGCGGCACGGCGGTCGATCTCGACGGCGGAGCGAAGTGCGGCCTCGACGCCGTCGACTAGCGCCAGGCAGATCGCTTTCGGATAGGCCGGCTCGCCCGACCGGACACGCCCGCGACCGCCGATGGTGCGGAACGCGGGCCAAAACGCTCGGGCAGCAGCAGCGGCACCGGTTTCGGCCAGTTCAGCTTGCAGGTCAGCATGACGTCGGCGAGACCGAGCGCCATCACCTCGGCGTCCGGGCGAACGGCAGAGATCGCCGTTATCAGGTCCGCCACCGCGAAGGGTGCTGCTCGCTCGGACTGATTTGCAGAATCGACGATGTCGGGGATCGAAGCAAGGCTGTCGCCCCACGTCATCCCCAGCAGCGCGGCGACTTCCTTAACAAAGGGTGTGGTGATTGTTGCGGACTGGCGCGCCAGCATTCGTGTGGCCAAAAACAGCTTGCCTCCGGGGCCAGGATCGTCGCCTGTTGTCGTGAGCAGGATGGCGTCACGCAACGCGTGTTCCTCCTCGTTTCGACCGAGCATCTTGGCGGCCACCGTCGCCGATTTGAGGGCGAGGCGGTCGCGCCAGCAGCCGATCCATGGCGGATTGGCGCGGATCAGATCGTCCAAAGATTTCAGCGCGATACCTGCCGCGAAGGCAGCGTCAGCTTCGCTGATGTCACGGCCATGCGGCCGCGTCCAGCTTGGCAGACGAGGCGACCAGGCCGATGTAATCGGGGCAGCAGGAGTGAGCGAATCCATGCAGTGCAGCATAAACTAAGTGCGCAGTTTCTACCACTGATATCTCCATAAACCGCACACCATGTCGGCGATATAAAACGGCCGATAATCTTGCATTATTGGACGTTTTTCTCATTATAGAGAAATGGCCCAAATCATCGAGCAAAACACCAAAAATCACGTCGAGGAGACCTCAGCTCCGTTTCTCAGCACGGCGGCTGGGCGTGATGTTTCCGCGCCGGAGGTGTCAGGCGCAAACCCCCTCCCCTCTCTCGCCGGCGGTGGCGAGACACCTGCTCATCTTGCCAGCCTCGCCGATCGCGCTCGTGGCTATGTCCAGGCGGCCAGTTCCGCCAACACGCGCAAGGCCTACGCGGCCGACTGGAAGCATTTTTCGGCGTGGTGCAGGCGCTCCAATCTGGCCCCCCTGCCCCCGCATCCGCAAACCGTCGGACTTTACATCACAGCCTGCGCTTCCGGCACAGCTGAACGGGGTGCAAAAGCGAACTCTGTCTCGACCATCGAACGCCGCCTCTCCTCACTCTCCTGGAACTATGCCCAGCGTGGCCTCTCGCTCGATCGCAAGGACCGGCATATCGCCACCGTGATGGCCGGCATCCGCAACAGCCACGCCAAGCCACCTGTCCAGAAGGAAGCGGTCATGGCTGAGGATATCATTGCCATGGTCGAAACGCTCGATCGCGGCTCCCTGCGCGGCCTGCGTGATCGGGCCATGTTGCTCATCGGCTTTGCTGGCGGCCTTCGGCGCTCCGAGATCGTCGGCCTCGACCTGAAGGCCGACCAGACTGAGGATGGTCGTGGTTGGATCGAGATCCTCGACAAGGGTATGATTATTACGCTGCGCGGTAAAACCGGATGGCGAGAGGTCGAGGTCGGTCGCGGCTCGGCCGATGCGACCTGCCCGGTCGCCGCAATCGAGACTTGGATTAAGTTCGCCAAGCTTGCGCACGGTCCCCTCTTCCGTCGCGTGACGGGACAAGGCAAAGCAGTTGGGCCGGAACGGCTGAATGACAAGGAAGTGGCTCGGCTGGTGAAGCGGGCCGCCATGGCGGCCGGCGTTCGCGGTGATCTCAGCGAGATCGAGCGGGCGTTCAAATTTTCCGGGCATTCCCTTCGCGCTGGCCTTGCCTCCTCTGCTGAAGTCGATGAGCGTTACGTACAGAAGCAGCTCGGGCACACATCAGCAGAGATGACACGCAGATATCAACGGCGACGGGACCGCTTCCGCGTGAATTTGACCAAGGCGTCAGGGCTCTAGCTATCCCCTCCCCTGCCGTTCAAGCGCTTGCAGAAAAGCCGTTGGCGCATTATAGTCACTATAGTCATTTTGGTTAAAGGTGAAGCAATGCAAACATCAACCCACGACGATATGAGTTGGACGGTCGCCGGCGCAAAGGCAAAGCTCTCGGAAGTCATGGAGCGCGCGCAATTGGCACCTCAGACGATTACACGCAACGGAAAGCCGAGCGTGGTCGTCGTTTCCGCAGAAGAGTGGCAGCGGAAAACTGGGCGCAGGGGATCGCTCGCGGAATTTCTGTTGGCATCGCCTCTGCGCGGCGTTGAACTGGATCTTGAACGGCAGCACGACGAGCCACGTGACTTGCCGTGATGAGGCTGCTCCTCGATACGAACGTTCTGTCGGAAGTTACGAAACCTCGCCCGGATGAAGCTGTTCTTAAGTGGCTTCACGGGCTGGACGAAGACCGTACGTTCATCAGCATCGTGTCGATCGCTGAAATTCGTCGAGGCATTGCGTTGATGGATAGCGGACGAAAACGCGATGCCCTGGACGAATGGCTCGCGCATGATCTGCCTCAACGCTTCGAAAGCAGGATTTTGCCGGTGGAAGGGCCTGTCGCCTTGGCTTGGGGCGATCTCATGGCGCTTGCCAAGCGAAATGGTCGGGGGCTTGCCTCGATGGACGGTCTGATTGCCGCTACGGCCGTCGCCCATCAGCTAACGCTTGTGACGCGCAACACCAAGGATTTCGAAGGCTTTGGAATAGACATCATCGACCCATGGGTGGACTGATTGGGTTCTTGTTTGTCGATTGAAAGGATTGGTCCCGGTGCTTTCCTACAGCTTGCTCAAAAATCACGCCGGCATCCTGCTCGTCGGGGACTATACGTCATTGAGCTGGCTACATGAGGTCGTCCATGACGTAAATGAGCGCTCGCCAATTGTGAAAGACAAGGAAGGCTCGTTCCTTGGAGTGGCCTACGATGTGCGCAAAGCATATGAACGGCAGCGCGAGGTTATTCAGCCGCCAAAGCATTTTGAAGAAATTGGTGTTCGATACGGTGTCCAGATCCTCTGGCCCGTCCTTCTTCTTCAGCAAAGGCTATTAAGGCAATCCCTCGCGTTCCTCAGCCATACGGCCAAAACGCAATCCATCACCTACGCCCTGGAAGCCATCATCGAAGATGCGCTGCGTGAGGATTTTGGTGCGCAAGCGGAACGCATCATTGATCACTGGCAGCGCCTTGACCCAGCTCAGCCTGAGGTATTCGACATGATCGACAGCCGCGGCGGGATCTTTTGTTCATGGACGAAAGCGCAACGGAAGGCCGGCTTTGCGCAGCTCCTTTCGAGTTTCGATCCGATGTATGACCGCTTCTACGCTATGCGATTGAAGAACGGCGAAAAGAACCTGATCTCTCCGACAGAATTCGCGGGCTGGGAAAATGCCGAATGGCCGAATCCTCGGTGGTAAATCACGGGCTCATCAATAGTGGTATCACCCGGACAGACGCCCCTCCCCTGCTCTGTGTTGAAACGGCAAGCTCGGAAACCAGGGGCGGGAACAAGAGGAGTGCAAAATCGTACGCTAAGGGCGAACGGATTGGGAACTTATGCGGCCCGACGTAGCCCGACCGGCAGACGGAGCGGTCGAAATCCGTTGGACATCTGATTTTCGGCATCCCAGGTGTAGATGCCTGTAAGGTTGATATGCTCCCAACTTAACGGCGAGATGTGCTTCAACAGAGTATCAGGAATATTTCGACCCTCTCGCTTCAGCTGTGTGATTGCGCGGTCGAGATAGACTGTATTCCAGTGGACGATCGCACTGACTACGAGGTTGAGACCAGAGGCGCGGAATGCTTGGCTCTCGAACGACCGGTCGCGGATTTCGCCCCGCTCGTGGAAGAACACAGCGCGTTTCAGCTTATGGGCGGCCTCGCCCTTGTTGAGACCGGCTTGGCATCTCCGCCGTAGTGCCGGACTTGAGTACCATTCGATCATGAAGAGCGACCTTTCGATACGGCCGAGTTCGCGGAGCGCCCTCGCGAGATGGCTTTGCTTTGGAGTTGCGGACAGTTTCTTGAGAATGGTAGACGGCACCACGGATCGAGTCGTGATCGACGCCGCAAGATGGAGCAGGTCGTCCCAATGGTCGAGGATCAGATCGGCATTGATCGGGGCCCCGATGTGGTTTGATAGCGCCGGATATGCATCGCACTTGTCGAACGTGTGGAACTTCCGGTCTTTGAGATTACGCAGTCGTGGTGAGAACCGCTTTCCGATCAAGGCGAACAGCCCGAAGATATGATCACTGGCACCGCCCGTGTCGGTAAAGTGCTCTTGGATGTCGAGGGCCGTGTCCTGATCGAAGAGCCCGTCCAGCACATAGGCCGCCTCGCTTTCGGTCGGACTGATGGGCAAAATGCTGAAGTAGCCGTACTGATCTGACAGATGGCTATAAAACTTCGATCCGGGCTCGCTGCCGTAATGCAAGTTGATGTCGCCGCGCTTTGCAGCTCGATCACTCGCACGGAAGAATTGGCCGTCCGACGACGAGGTCGTGCCATCTCCCCAAAGGCGGGAATGCGGATGCCGGGTGTGCGCATCGGTGATACACGCTTGCGCTGCGCGGTAAGTCTCAGATCGAGCATGGAATGTGCGCATCCACCCAATCTGGTGAGCGCTGATCCCCTTGGATGCGCCCGCCATTCGCTTCGGGCCGAGGTTCGTCGCATCCGCGAGTACACCGGCGAGCATGGCGGAAACATTTTTCGGGACGTCGCCGGTGCGAACATGCGTGAATGAATCTGCAAAGCCGGTCCATTCATGCATCTCCCTTAACAGGTCGGGAACCTCGACCAACGGATACATGTCGCTGATCTCGGCATTCAGTTCCTCGGCTGCCATAGGGACTTCGCTGGCGGTTGGTGTAACGACCAAGGTTCCGGCTTCAAGACGAACTCCTTCGAGCTTTCCGGATCGTGCTCTGTGCGCCAGACGCTGGAAGTTGAAGTCGAGCATCTGACGCGCTTCTGCAAGCCATTGCGCGCCGTCTCCCTGGACGCCCAATCCGAGACGATCCTCTTCCTTCATCGTGATGAATGTCGACCTCGGCATCAGATGCTCGTCAATCGGCCGGAAAGAACGGCTGCCGTCCACCCAAATGTCCGCAGATCTAAGCCGGTCTCGCAAAGCCGCGAGCGTGGCGATCTCGTAGAGACGGCGATCGGGTTTTTCCTGTGCGAAGATGAGCCGCCGATCGGTCTGACTGAGGTGGGTGAGCGGGATGCGATCCGGGAGTGTCCGCCGTCTCTCAGCATACAACTGTTTCAGCAGCGCAATTGCCGCTAGAAGCGGGTCGTGGCGACGCGCTGAGCGGAACGTAAACGCCTGCAGAAAGGCGCCGGTATACTTGCCAACAGTCGCATATTGTTCACCGGCCACGACCAAAGGCGAAGCCTCGTTGTCATCAACCATCGACTCGAGTTCAGGCTTCATTCTCAGCAGCCGGTGCCATCCGACTTTCTGGTCGAGAACCTCCAACGCGTTCCGGCCATAATCGTTCGCGGACTGCAGAGCAGTGATCGTATCGAGGAACATGCGCAGCGCTTTGGCGGTGTTCGCTCTGCAGTCCATCTGCCGCCGCTTCTTTCGATTGTTGGCTTGCGAGAACAACTTGCCCATCAGCTTGATGAACATCGTCACTGCATCATCCGTGAGCTTCTGGCAAAGCTTGATGACCTGAGCCACGATCAGAGCGTGGCGACGGTTGGCGTTGAAGTCGTTGGCAAGCCAGGCTGGCGTTGCATTGCCCTCCCGGATGATCTGGTCCCAACGTCCTGATGATATGCGCGCCTGCAACGTTGGATCAATTCCCAGCTCACGCAGAAAGGCTATCCGCTCGATCAACCCGACCAGGTTCGACGCACCCGGCGCTTCTGGCGCCGAGCGCAGCCAGTGAAAGCGCGTCTGGCCGATCGATAGGTCAACCTCTAACAGCTTATCCAGTGATTGAAGCTTATCGAATGGGATGCTTTCAAGCAGAGTTTTTTCCGCCCGGCGCCTGGCTGCGGCACGGCCGGCAAGGCCGATCCGTTCGATCGTGTCGATCGCCGGCAGAAGAACTCCGCGTTCGCGAAACGCAGTGACAAGCGAACTGGCTATTACAGCTCCGTCGTCGGACAGGCTCGCCGCTTGAATTGCCGCCAATAGCGCGGCGCGACGATCTTGCGGGTTCGCGCTTCTCGTATCCAGATACACCATCAGCCGCGCCATATGATCCCGACGGGTTTCTTCACGGCGGGCATAAAGGGCAAATTCGGCGGGAGCGGCGCCGATCTGATCAGCAACAAACTTCAGCATGGCGCGAGGCGGAGTTTCTTCTGCTCCTAGCACTCGACCCGGGTATCGCATCAGACATAGCTGGATAGCAAAGCCGAGTCGGTTGTGATTGCGTCTGCGCAGTTCGATCTCCAGACGATCGGCTGGTGACAATGAATAGTGTCGGATTAAGCTCTCCTCGTCGGCCGGGATATCGACAAGCTTCCGGCGATCTTGATCTTTGAGAAGCTTGCGCTTTGGCATCGCCCGACTCCATTCATGACCAATCTGCGTCGAGCGTGGCCGAGTCGGGCGGAACTCAGAAATCAAAATTGGCGCATGTAGCTGGCAATCCACAGAGATTGGATGTTGCATTTCCGAACTACGACATTGTTCCTGTTCCGTTCGGCCCTAGCGTACGATTTCGGACTGCTCTTGTTCTGACCCCAAGGCTGGCCTTCAGGGCGTCGATGTTGCGCTTCGTGTTTTCGATGACCGTCAGCGCGTTCGATCCGTATCGCTGCAGCACGATGCCCCCGGCGACCTCGCCTTCTCCGTTCAGCTCGGTGATGCCGCGGCGCTCGTCGGGCACGAGTTCGACCCTGGCCACGTCCGCCAGCCGCAGCGGCACGCCCTTTTCGGACCTCAGCACAACGTTTTCGATGTCCGCGACGCCATGGAGGTAGCCGCGTCCGCGCACCATGTATTCGAACTCGGAAAGCTCGACCGTACGGCCTCCGACGTCTCGGTTGCTCGCCTTCACCGCCGAAGCGACTTCGCCCAGCCCGACGCCCTGCGCCTTCAGTCTGACGGGGTCCACCACGACGGAATACTGCTTCACGAACCCGCCGACGCTCGCGACCTCCGCCACGCCTTCGGACCGCGACAGGGCGAACTTGACGACCCAGTCCTGGAGCGAACGGAGTTCCGCGAGGGACAATTCCTTGGCGATCACCGCGTACTGGTAGACCCAGCCCACGCCCGTGGCGTCGGGGCCGAGCGTCGGGACGACGCCTTCGGGCAGACGGCTTGCGGCGGCGTTCAGGAACTCGAGCACCCGGCTTCTCGCCCAGTAGGGGTCGGTGCCGTCCTCGAAGATCACGTAGACGAACGACACGCCGAAAAAGGAGAAGCCCCGGACGACCCTGGACTTCGGCACCGTCAGCATCGAGCTCGTCAGCGGATAGGTGACCTGGTCCTCGACGACCTGAGGCGCCTGTCCGGGGTAGTCGGTATAGACGATGACCTGCACGTCGGAGAGGTCGGGGATCGCGTCGAGCGGAAGCGTCCGCAGCGCGTGGACGCCGCCGGCCGCCGCGAGGAACGCGCCGACGAAGACGAGCAGCAGGTTGCGCGCCGACCAGGAGATCAGGTGTGAGATCATGGCCGGGCGTCTCCCGCGGCAAGCGCGTTCAGCGCAGAGTTCAGATTGCTCTCGGCGTCGAGGAGGAAGTTGGCGGCGACGACCACGCGTTCTCCTGCCGTCAGTCCGGACGTCACCTCCGTCCTTTGGGCCGCACGGACGCCCACCTCGACGTCGCGCGGTTCGAACCTCCCCTCGCCCTTGTCGATGAAGACGACCCGCCTGCTTCCCGTGTCGACGATCGCGTCGTTCGGAACGGAGACGACCGGGTCCGGCCGGCCGGTCGCTATCACGACGGTGCCGAACATGTTGGGAAGAAGCCTGCCGTCCGGATTGGGCAGCCGGATCCGCACCCTGGCGGTCCTCGTCTGCTCGCGGATCTCGGGATCGACGACTTCCACGACGCCGCGGACCGTCGCGCCGGGCCGGGCGCCGACCGCCACGGTCGCCTCCGCTCCGACCGCGACGGCGGCGAGCTGGCTTTCCGGAACGTCGGCCACCATCCAGACTTCGCGGATGTCGGCGATCCTGAACAGGACGTCGCCGGGCTCGGCCATGCTGCCCGGCGTGGTCGAACGCTCGACCACGATCCCGTCCACGGGGGCTTCGAACGAGATGCTGGACGGAACCTTCCGATCCCTGCGGATGGCCTCGACCATGCGGTCCGACATTCCGAGGTTGCGAAGCCTCAGGGCGCTCCCGGCAGTGTCGCCGCCGCCGGCTACGACGTTGGCGTACTCGGACGCGGCCGTCGCGACGTCCTTCGAGTAGAACCTGAAGAGGGTTTCGCCGGCCTTTACGCGGCTGCCCGCGGTAACCGGGGCGACGTCCTCGACGAAGGAGTCGGAGCGCATGCTGACGGTGTGGATCCGGCGGTCGTCGAGCATGACCACGCCGGGGACCCGCAGCGTCGTCGGCAGGCTCTCCATCGTGACGTCCGCGGTCCTGACGCCGGTCCGCTGCAGCTTCCCGAGCGGAACCCGGACGGTCGACCCCTCTTCGGCCTCGCCCTCGTAGACCGGAACGTAGTCCATTCCCATCGAATCCTTCTTCGGCACCTTCGAGGTGTCGGGAAGCCCCATGGGGTTGCGGTAGTACAGGATCTTGCGACCAGACGCCGGAGCGCCTCCCGATCCGGCGTCGGAGACCTTCGCATCCGGCTGCGCGCCTTGCGCCGTTTTGCCCGGCTGCGCGCCTTCGGGCTTGTCGGCGAAGCTGACGTCTTCGCTTGCGCGCACCGGAAGATAAACCCTTCCGTCCGGCGTCTTTGCAGGCCCCGCCGACCATGCGGGGTCTCCATCGGGATGCCTGTAGTAGACGACGGGGTCGGTTCCTGCAGACCGGGCTTCTTCCGCGGCGGCGGGCAGCTTCGTCATCGAAAGCCTGATAGCGGCGACGTCGGGGACGGCGACCCGGCCGGCGCCGAGCAGGTATCCTCCCCCGCCACCGACGGCGAGGGAGCATGCGGACAGGATCAGCGCGGCGGTCTTCACGGGAGGGCCTTCAGAACGACTTCGCCCCGCACGGTCTCCGGTTCGCCCTGAACCTTTGCGGCCACCTTGAAGCGCCAGCCGCCCGCCATCGACAGGTTGGTGCGGAAGCGGTAGACGCCCGGCTCGGTGGCCGGGAGGTTTTCGACCGAGGTCGTCATCATCTCCATGCCGTCGGGCGTCATGTCCATCCGGGTGGTGAAGATGACCGCGCCGGGCACGGGTTTTCCGGACCGCTTGTCGACCAGCCTGACGGCCACTTCTGCCTGCGGACCGTGCTTCACCTCGGAGGCGACAGGCTGGAATTCGTAGTCGCTGGCCCCTGCCAGGGCGGCGCCCGCGTATAGGGCAAGGAAGGCGAGCACGGCGGCCGCCGCCCGCACGGGTACGTTTCTGTTCTTCATGATTTCACATCTCGAAATGCGCGGATGCGCGCAGGATAAGGACGCGCCTCAGCGTTCCCGGCAAGCGGGACGGTCGGACGCAGCCAACGAGCGTGAATCAGGCGCGCGGAGGTCTTGGAGGCGGTTCGACCAGCGCCGAAGCGAATTCTGCTCCCGCAAGGCGCGGGAAAGACATCGGCAGCGGAAGGACGACGGGCAGGCTCGCCGCAGCGGACAGGTTGCCGACGATCACCGTGGAGCATACCAGCGCAAGGGGGCAGAACTTCATGCAGTCGGGGATGGCAGGCTTCTTCTCTTCCGGACAGCAGGGCATGTCCGCCATAGCTTCCTCGTCCGGAGACTGGTCCGCCATGTCCATCGCCATGCCCGCCATCTGGCCCGATGAAGCCATGGCGGCCGCGGCCGTGCTCACGCTCGCCGGCCCCATCAGGACGGCGAGCATGGCAAACGCGCAGACAATGCGTTGAATGACCATGATCGGCTTCATGGTTTCATATTTGCACGACACGCGGCCTGTTGTGAAGACGTCGGAGCGCGGTGCGACATTGATCGCTCCCCCTCCGACAGTCCCGTAGCGACAGGTGCCGGGAGGAGACGCGCCCTCTCGGCAGCTTGTCATGCCGCCATCTTGTCACAGCTTTCGGCACACTTCCTGCAGGCGTCCACGCAGCTCTGCATGTCGCCGACGCGCTCGCAGTCGTCGGCGCACTGTCGGCAGATTTCCGCGCATTCGCGGCACGTATGCTTGTGGTGCTCGGTGCCGATCAGCATGAAGTGGGCGGAAGTCCTGCACATCTCGGCGCAGGCCATCATGAGCTTGAAGTGGGACGGCTCGACGTGCTTGCCTCCCATCTCCAGGCAGTGCCCCATGGCCATCGACAGGCACTCGCTGTAGCACGCGAGGCAGTTGTCGATGCACTCCTTCATCTCGGAGGACGTGTGATGCATCACTTTGCCTCCTTTTCAACCCAGGCGGTCAGTTCCTTGATCTCCTTGGTCTGATCGTCAATGATCTTTTGGGCCTTTGCCTTGGTTTCAGCGTTGTCGCCGTGCTTCAGCTCGACCTCGGCCATGCTGATGGCGCCCATGTGGTGGGCGATCATTCCGCAGGCGAAGGATACGTCCGCATCCTTCTTCATCATTCCCTGCATCATGTTCATGTTCATGGCCTTCATGCCGTCCATCGATTCCTTTTGGTAGTCGGTCATGTCAGCCATCTGCATGTTGTGACCCTGCATGGCCATATCGCCGCCGGATGACATGTCGGATTTGCACTTATCCGGATAGGCCATCGATGACGCGGACTGGGCGGAAGCTGAGACCGGGGCGGCCAGGAATGCTGCCGCGATCAAGGAAGAGGCAAAGGCGGTCTTGAGCACGTTGTTCATTTTGAACTCCTGTTTCGTGGGGTTGCATATTCTGAGGATCGCGAGGCAGGAGATCGTGGAGGCGGATCAATTGAGGTCACCAGCAGAAGGGGCTGCTCCGCCTTCAGATAGACGTGGGGACTCAGCCGTGCTTCGGAAGGTAACTCAGGCGCTGGGAGGGCCGGCAGCATAGGGCAGCAGTGCATCGCGTCACAGCAGCCCGACTGGGACTGGACAGGGTGGTGATGGGTGGAGATGTCGTGCACGTGAGCGGTCTGGCAGGGAGGCAACGCAGCGACTGCTGGAAGCATGCCGAACAGGCTCACCAGGACCGTCGCGATGGCGAAAGCGCAGAGGACGTACCTTAGGCTGTACTTTAAGATCATCCGGAACTCCCAAGCTTGCTGCCTGAACATCCTTTCGCGGTGAAAGGTTCCACGTCTCCTACGACCTCTGAGCATCAGGTTCTAACGATCCTGCCAAATAAGGACCCGATTCCCAAGAAGCCGCGGGAACATCGGCCGTTCATCTCGCAGCTAAATTAACTAAATCTTGAATATGATGATTAATAATCGACGACTGTGACATTTATGACATCCTCCCGCCGTATTGGCAGGACATGACGCGCCATGGCGGAGGCGGAGACAGGGCACCTTGAAGCACAAGATGACGACCGGACCCTCGGGTGGTTCAAAGATAAATGGTCGCCCTTTAAAGCGGTTTGGCGCAGCCATCCTGATTGGCTGCCTTATCGGCTTCGTCGCTTCCGCTGGGCATGCGTCCGCGGAAGACCGCGCACTGAAGCTCTACTTCGGGCACACGGGTGAGCGGGCGGTCATCACGTACAAGAGAAACGGCGTCTTCGACCAAGCAGGTCTGAACCAGCTCAACCATTTCCTGCGAGACTGGCGCGCGGATTAGAGCACCAGCATGGACCCCAGGCTCTTCGATATTGTGTGGGAGGTCTACAAGCGCAGCGGAGCAAGCGATTACATTAACGTCGTCTCCGGATATCGCTCGCTTGGCACCAACGCCATGCTGCGTACGCGCTCGTCGGGCGTCGCCAAGGAAAGTCAGCATACCCGCGGCAAGGCAGTCGACTTCTTTATTCCGGGGGTGAAGCTCGCGACGCTCCGCGCGCTGGCGATGCAGATCCAGGGCGGCGGGGTAGGTTACTATCCGACCTCGGGATCTCCCTTCGTCCACGTGGACGTGGGTGGAGTTCGCGCCTGGCCGCGGATGAGCCGCCAAGAGCTCGTGCAGCTCTTCCCGAGCGGTAAGACGCTTCATATTCCGAGTGATGGAAGGCCACTTCCTGGCTACGAGACGGCGGTTGCCGAGTATAAGCGCCGCGGCGCGGGCTCAGCCGTCGAGATCGCCAGCTTCGGCGGCAGCAAGCGCAAGGGCGGCTTCCTCGCCGCCCTGTTCGGCGGAAATGATTCCGAGGAGGAGGACGACGTCGCCGAAACCACCGCGGTGGCAACCGCAAAGAGTGCTGCGAAGGTGGCAAAGGCGGAAGAGCCCGTGGCCGTTGCGTCGGCTGAGCCGGCGCCCAAGTTCGACGCCCCGGTTCCCGCGCGGCGTCCAGAGGCGGGCGCTCTCCTGACTGCGCTCCGTCCGGCGTCTCCTGCCGAGCACGAGGCGTTCGCCGCAGTGATCGCCAGCCCCTCCCCGACGACCGGCGAACAGGCCGCGTTCAAAGACCTTTCGGCCTATGCCATCCCGGTTCCGGTGTTCGCGTCGCGCGGTGCGCCGGCGGAGAAGGTGCCCACGGCGCCACGCGAGACGCAGGCAGACAAAATTACAACCGCATCCATCCCGACGGGCGCGCAGACGGCGCAGGCTCCAGTCGTGCCGCCGCAGCGCAAGGAGCTCGCGGCTGCCCTGACGGCGCCGCCGGTCGGGGACCGGATGACACGGAGTTCCTTCACCGCGAGCTACACTACGGGATATCCGGCCCACAATGGATTCAAGCCGGTGACCGCGTCGGCGAGCTTCGACTTCGGCCGCTTCGGCGATCTCCCGGCAGCGCCCTGATCGTTCAGCGGCACCCGGTTAGCCGTGCGGAAAAAGGATTGTCACCCTTAAGCCGGGCTCGTTGTCGGACAAGCTAATCGAGGCGTCGTGCAGCTCGCAGATCGCTTTCACCATGCTAAGCCCAAGGCCGGAACCCTCAGTCGTCCTGCTCTTGTCGAGGCGATAAAAGCGCTCGAGCACTCGGACGCGCTCGGCCTCGGGAATGCCCGGTCCGTTGTCGCTGACGCAGAGGGTGACGCCGCGCTCGTGCGACGTGACCTCAACTAAGATGCTGCTGTCCTTCTGCGTGTGACGCATGGCGTTAGCAAGAAGGTTCGCAAGCATCTGCCTGATTAGGTCCAGATCGCCCCAAACCCGACAGGCGTCGTTCGGGGTTACGGTACGAAGAACGTGGCCCTCCTCCAGAGCGATGACTTCGTACGTCTCATGGATGTCGAGTGCCAACTCGGTGACATCGATATCGACGAACTGCGCCCTCCTGCTTCTCGACTCGATTTGCGCGATGCGCAGTAGCGCGTCAAAGGTGGCGGCCAGCGATGATAATTCCTGCAGCGCCCACCCAACGGCTTGTTTCAATTCATCCGGGTGCTCGCGGTCCAACGCGTCGTCGAGGGCAAGGAAAACGCGTCCGATAGGAGTTTTAAGATCATGCGCGATGTCAGTCGTAACCTGCTTGAGCGCGGTCACGCTGGATTCTAAACGGCCCAGGGCTACGTTTACCTCGCTGGACAGCACGTCGATCTCGTCCATACGCTGTGACACAGCCAGCCGACGCGACAGTTCCCCATGCCCAATCGCATGAGCGGCCTGTGACAGGGCGTAAATCCGGTTTCCCGTTCGATATCGCAGCATCGCCGCACCAAGGAGGGCCACAGCGAATACAATCGCAGTGGTCCAGCCGAAACTGAGGAGGACAATTCGCGCCAGCTGCTCCGTATCTCCCTCGCTCGTTCCAACGATGAGATCATTGTCGCCGAGCCGGCCTCTGAAGAGCTTATAGCCGGTCGTTCTGTCATGCTGGCTATCCGGTGTCAGAAACGAGAAACCGGCCGGCACATTCTCGAGCGGAATGTTGCCTGCAATCACGCGGCCCGCCACATCCCGGAGAGTATAAATTGTCTCCTGGCCGCTGATCGCAGGGCCGTGGCTGTTGACCATGTCGATTGCGCCGGACACACCCCTGGCCAAGAATGCCGTTTCGATCTCCCGATAACGTTCCATAACGGCTGCTTCAAGACGATCATCAAGGTAGCCCACAACCATCTGATAAGCCATCACATTCGCTCCGAGATACGCGACAACAAATAGCGAGCTATAGATGATGGCGAGCCTGACGGCTGTACTCTTGAGAAAGCTACCGCCGCGCATGGAGGGAATAGCCGGTGTTGCGAACGGTATGCAGAAGCGGGAAATCAAACGGTCTGTCTATCTTCGCCCTTAACCTGCTGACGTGCGTCCCTACCACTGAGCTTTGTGGGTCAAAGTTGAAGTTCCAGATTTTCTCCAACAGCATCGTCTTGGTTAGCACCCTGCCCTCGTTGCGCATGAGAAGCTCTAGGAGAGCGAATTCGCGAGGTAGCAGATCGAGCGGAGTTCCCGCTCGTTCCGCGGTGCGCTTGACCAAGTCGAGCTCAAGGTCGCCAACCCTGAGTCTCGTCTTTTCTGTAGAAATTGGTGGTCGCCTGACGAGTGCGTTGATCCGCGCCAGCAACTCGGAAAACGCAAAGGGCTTTACAAGATAGTCATCACCGCCGGCCTCCAGACCCTCGACCCGATGATCAACGCCGCTCATAGCGGTGAGAAATAGTATCGGCGTTCGTACCGAAGCCGCACGAAGGCTCTTCACCATCGTCAGCCCATCGAGTCCTAGGATCATCCGATCAACAACGAGCACATCATAGGAGGCGTCGAGCGCTGCGCTCAGGCCCTCTCTGCCGTCGCGAAGCCAGTCTACGACGTTACCCCCTGATGTCATTCCCTTTGAGATGTATGTGCCCGTCTTCTCGTCGTCTTCAATCAGAAGAATTTTCATGCCGCATCCAGATGATTTGCTATACGGAACCCGAAGTCATTGATTTAGGCTTTGTTGCGGCGATCTGGGTCTTCTAACTTTACAAAGATGTAAAGTACCGGACAGGTAGCTGACAATCCGGCGATCTACCTTCCTCGTGCTGCACCTCCGCAGCGCCCACAGAGGAAAGATCATGAAGTTTCAGCTCGCCATCGCCTTCTTAGCACTCGCTGCAGCCGCCTCCACCGCATCAGCTAACGGTCCCCTCAGCGCACGCGCATCAGACGTCGACAGGATCGTTCAGGGTCACGGAAAACCGGGTGACGTGGCCAATGCCAAGTCCGACGCAGTAACATTTGAAGTCCTCAACAACGGCGTCGTCAAGCGGACCAACACGAAGTACGGCACGGTATCTTTCATCGATCCGGCGCAAGAAGCTCGGAAATTGCGAAACAATCGCTGATTCTTCAACGCTCTCCTCGGAACCAAAGCACGCTATCGTAGGGGCTACTCGATATGGCAGCACGACAAGTCAAATCGGCCGTGCACATCTTTGCGCGACTGATCTTCGTGATGGTGGGGCCGACGGCTTGGGCGGAGCATGAGCGGACGTATCGGGATCACGATCGGGAAGCTGCCGCCTTCTCATTCAGAGAGCGGCGATAGTATTAAGTATGATCGGGTCCGCTGTGCTCAGAGCAGCGGGCCGCCGCCTACAACCCAAGTGCGTTGTGCCTATGCCACACAAAGGACGCGAATTCGTGGTTAGAGGCGGCGACGATTGACAAGCTTGAAGGCTCTGGCGATCTTCTTAGGCATGAGCGGGATGTTTCGAATCACATCTAAAGCGTTGGCGGTGATGTTCAGACTGGTGATGGTTCTATCACTGGCTGGCTATAGCTTTTCGACCGTCAACGCAGCGATGCATCCCGATGCCTCTGTTCAAGTCTCGCAGTTGGATCAACATTCGTCTCACGAGGGTCATGATCAAGTCACACTGAGTGACGCGGGTCATCACGGTGATCAGCACGATCACAGCAAGCCGGAGAAGTCAAAGACCTCGTGCTGTCAGGATTATTGTGGCGTTGCCGCAATCACGTGTTCTGGTTCCTCGATGTCTCATCCGACGGTCGTAGCGATCCGCGAGTTCGTTGACGACACGGACACTGTCGGTCAAGCGCCGAGCCTTCATCGACCCCCAAATATCTGAGAGGTAGCACCCGCGCCGCGGGGCTTGCTG
This sequence comes from Agrobacterium genomosp. 2 str. CFBP 5494, assembly GCF_900013495.1. NCBI lineage: Bacteria > Pseudomonadati > Pseudomonadota > Alphaproteobacteria > Hyphomicrobiales > Rhizobiaceae > Agrobacterium > Agrobacterium genomosp. 2. The sequence continues at coordinate 189,946 of NZ_LT009720.1, read as the reverse complement.
TGTCTTTGCGCGATCACGTGCGGCGGCACAATCACGATCTTATTCTCGGATTTTCACCATGCAACGTTTGTTCCTGGTGGTTGCCTTGCCGCTTATTGTGAGCGGATGCGCTTCCACATTACCCGAAGTCGTAGCCTCAACCGACAACCCTGACACCGTGTCCGACGTCAGACCTGCTCGGTATCAGAGCCCTGTTGGGGGTTACACGCATCGGCTGCCTGTCGATCCCAAGCCCTGGCGCGGTCTCAATGACGCCCAGGCTCCGAAGAAGGGTTGAACGCGATGACGCTTAGATCGATCAAACTGATGTCTGCGATCGCACTTCCTCTCGTCACCGCGGGCTGTGTGACGACCGACTACTCGGCAGTTGACGCTGGGTTTGCGAACGCTTCTGCGAAGAGCGGCGAGGCCACGGCCAAGCAGACCGTTTGGATCCAGAACCAAAAACAGGCCCAAGCCACGCGTGACCGGGTGAAGGCGCTGATGGCGAAGAAGACCATCGATGTCGAGACTGCCGTACAGGTCGCGCTCCTGAACAACAAGGGGCTCCAGGCTTCCTACGCTGATCTCGGCGATAGCGCCGCCGACGCGTGGCAGACGCAGTTATCAGTGTTTCCTACGTTCTCCGTGGGGCTGTCCGGCATCGGTACGCCGGGTCTCGAGGCCTACCGGGTTCTCGAAGGTGCCACCGCCGCCAACATCCTGGCGCTGGCGACCTACGATCGGAACATCAAGCTCGCCGATAACCGTTTCCGGCAGGCGCAGCTCAAGGCAGCAATCGCCACCATCTCGCTTGCGGCCGAGACGCGCCGCGCGTGGATCAACGCTGTCGCAGCATGGGAAAATGTGGCCTACCTCAATCAGGCGAAGGCGGCGGCCGACGCCTCGTCCGAGCTCGCGAAGAAGATCGGTGAAGCCGGCTCGATGCCGAAGGGCGACCAGGCCCGCGAGCACGTCTTCTACGCCGAGCTGACCGGGGAGACCGCCAAGGCCCGGCTGGCCGCCAAGCTCGCCAAGGAGGAGCTTGTCCGGCTCATGGGGCTGTCAGGGACCGACATCGACTTCCAGATACCGAACCGTCTACCCAACCTTCCTAAGGCCCTCATCAAGCGCGACGACATCGAGGCCGAGGCCATCGGGAAACGGATGGACCTGCAGGTCTCGCGTCTCGAGCTTCAGGCGGCGGCGAAGTCCTACGACCTGACGAACGCGACGCGCATCGTTACCGACATCGAGCTTGTCGGCACCTGGGAGAAGGAACGCGAGCGGGAGGACGGCAGGATCGTTTCCGACATCTCGAGGACCGGAGCTCTCGAGTTCACGATCCCGATCTTCGACTCCGGCCAGGCGAGGCTGCGCAAGGGCGAACTCGCCTACATGCGGTCGGCCAACCAGTTGGCGCAGCTCGCGGTCAATGTACGTTCCGAAGCCCGGTCGGCATACGTGGCCTACAGGTCGAACTACGACATCGCCCGCCACTACCGCAACAACGTCCTGCCGCTGCGCAGCGCGATCGAGCAGCAGTCGATGCTCAACTACAACGGCATGATCACCAGCACGTTCGAACTGATCTCGGACACGCGCGACAAGATCACCTCCACCATCCTGGCCGTCAACGCGAAGCGTGACTTCTGGCTGGCCGAAGCGAACCTCGCCCCCGTGATCTACGGCGGCAGCACGGGTTCTGCCGCAGCCGAGACCGAGGTCGCATCCGCCGAGCCCGCCGCGGCCGGCGGCCATTGAGAAAGGAAACGAGAATGTTCAGCAGAAGACAATTGCTCGGCGCGGGCGCCGCGTCCGCCGCCCTCGTCTCCTCCCAGGCCTGGGGCCAGACGACGAACATGGGCCTGCCGGAAGCGGCCGTCATGGAATCGGCGGCGACCCAGACGCCTGTGAAGCCGTCGGTCGGCCCGGACTACAATCCGGTGGTGACCCTGAACGGATGGACCCTGCCCTTCCGGATGAACAACGGGGTCAAGGAGTTCCACCTGGTGGCCGAGCCCGTCGAGCGCGAGATGGCCGAAGGGATGACCGCATACCTGTGGGGCTACAACGGACAGTCGCCGGGTCCGACGATCGAGGCGGTCGAAGGCGACCGGGTTCGTATCTTCGTCACCAACAAGCTGCCGGAGCACACCACGGTACACTGGCATGGAATGATCTTGCCGTCGGGCATGGACGGCGTCGGCGGGCTGTCGCAGCCGCACATCCCGGTCGGCAAGACCTTTGTTTACGAGTTCGACCTCGTGAAGTCCGGGACGTTCATGTACCACCCGCACTCCGACGAGATGGTGCAGATGGCGATGGGGATGATGGGCTTCTTCGTGGTCCATCCCAAGGATCCGACGTTCATGCCCGTCGACCGGGACTTCGTATTCCTGCTGAGCGCCTACGACATCGATCCGGGTTCCTACGTGCCCAGGGTCATGGAGATGACCGACTTCAACCTCTGGACCTGGAACAGCCGCGTCTTCCCCGGCATCGATCCGCTGGTCGTGTCGAAGAACGACAGGGTCCGCGTGCGCGTCGGCAACCTGACGATGACGAACCATCCGATCCACATGCACGGCTACGATTTCGAGGTGACCTGCACGGACGGCGGGTGGGTACGGCCGGAGGCCCGTTGGCCCGAGGTCTCGATCGACATCCCGGTCGGGGCCATGCGAGCCTACGAGTTCGACGCGAAGTATCTCGGCGACTGGGCGATCCACTGCCACAAGTCGCACCACACGATGAACGCGATGGGCCACGAGATTCCGACCTTCATCGGGGTCGACAAGAAGGAGGTCGCGAAGAAGATCCGACAGTTCCGCCCGGAATACATGCCGATGGGCACGGCCGGCATGGCCGACATGGGCGAGATGTCGATGGAAATCCCAGAGAACACCGTTCCCATGATGACCGGCTGGGGTCCCCATGGCCCCATCGAGATGGGCGGCATGTTCTCCGTGGTGAAGGTCCGCGAGGGCATCTCGGCGGGCGATTACACCGATCCGGGCTGGTACGAGAACCCGCCCGGCACGCAGGCCTGGGAGTGGACGGGCAGCCTGCCCGACGCGACTAAGGCAAAAGACGCGAAGACGCAGCTACCTTCGAAGCATTCGAACCACGGCTGACACCCCCTCCTGAACAACCAAAAAGGAAACAAATATGAGAAATGCAATCATCGGCATGCTTCTGGCAACCGCCCTCACTACTCCTGCTCTCGCATCGGGCAGCCACGCAGGAGGACATGGCGAGGCCATGGCCGTTGGCGAGCCGGGCGACAAGTCCAAGGTCACGCAGACCATCCACGTCAGCATGAAGGAGACACCGGACGGCAAGATGGTTTTCACCCCGAACAACTTCAAAGTCCGCAAGGGTCAGACCGTACGCTTCACGATCAAGAACGAAGGTGAACTCGATCACGAGTTCGTTCTCGATCAGGAGGACAAGGTTATGGAGCATAAGGCCGTGATGGAGAAGTTCCCGGAAATGGAACATGACGACCCGAACGCGATCCGTCTCGCCGCAGGCAAGTCCGGCGAAATCGTCTGGAAGTTCACCAACGATGGCGTGTTCAAAATAGCCTGCCTCGTTCCCGGGCATTACGACGCCGGAATGCACGGCGACGTAGCTGTCTCCAAGTAACCCGAAGAGGAATCTTACAAATGAAATCCATTATCAAGATTGGTGTCGCCGCCGCGATCGCCCTTTCCTCCGCAGCCGGCGCGTTCGCGCAGGAATTCACGAATGGTACCGTCAAGAAGGTCGACGCAAAGGCGAAGAAGGTCACGCTGATCCATGAGGAGCTGAAGACGCTTGAAATGCCTGCGATGACCATGGTCTTCCAAGTCACGGACGATGCGCTGCTTGCGAAGCTTAAGGAAGGCGCGAAGGTCCAGTTCGTCGCTGAGCGCATCAACGGCAAGCTGACGGTCACGCAGGTGAAGTGAAAAGAAGTCGTTCAGCTCTCTCGACATGGCGCGGTCTCCTCTGCGAGGCCGCGCCGACATGATGGCGGTGCCCTATGAACATTGAAGTAAGAGCTGAGACCTTGAACGAGTTCGACGGTCGGATGACGTCCCGTTTGGCTTTTCAAGCGTTCGGCAGAATTGGACCAGAACTCTCATCAGAGAGGTTTTCTTGGGCGTATAAGAGCGGATATGAACGCGTCACTATAATATCTGCTTTTGCGGACGGGATCACAATTGGTCAACTTGTGAGTTTTTCTAAAACTTTGTGCCTGGCTGGTCGCTCTGTTCAAGCCGCCGAGCTCGTTGATCTTTTTGTTTCACCCGAATTCAGGGGCATGAAAGTGGCGGGCAAGCTCTACAAGACAATGCGCGATATGCTCGAGCGCGACGGGATCGCTGTGCTCTACACCTACGCGAACCAAAGAGCTTCGTATCTCAACCGTCGGCATCTCGGCTTGGAAGAATCTACTCAGCTGCCTGCCTACATAGGTCTTCACTTAAATCTTCGCTCTTCCAAGCAGAGCGATGTCACAATATGTGAAACCGTGGATGAGATCGCGGCGGCTTGTACTGCACGCACGAATGCGGCTTCACAGAACGGCGTAACAGTGACGGCAGAGCAATTAGCGCGCAGAATTAGCTCACCGATACATAAATATGTATCCGCACATTGCGGAGATGTTGCAATTATTGGATCGCCAAGAGTTGTAAAGTCTGTACCTCTGCTTCTGATCTGTGCGACCTTCACTACACTTGATCGCCCCCCAGACAACAAGACAGTTCGAATGCTCACGTCGGCTCTGTGTGGCGCGTCAGATAGAGAAATTTTCCTCTACGCGGGCTGGAACGACGCGTTCAATTTCGAACACGGTTTCAGAGTTCCTGGCAGTCTCTTCCAAGGAAGGCTCGTCATTCAGTCGAACTTCCTCGACAGCCGCCGTAACGACTTCGGTCGATTTGAGTTGATCGACATAGATTATGCCTAGAAGTACGAAGTGGTCTCCTTCCAGCTTGTTTAGTCGTTAGAGGTTACATGAGTGAGATGTGGCAGAGGCCCATTCAGTACAATTTCCTAGTAATTCGTAGAAAAAGTAAGATGACCCCAAGGACAACGCCTAGAGATCGAGAGGCGATGCATGAGCTTCGGTCCGCTTCGCTAAGATTTGTAGCCCTTTCAATCTTGATCGCGAATTTGATCGTCGGTGAAAATCAAACCAGCTTCGCCTTTAATATGATCGTCAGCTCATCGTATCTTGGCGTTAGCGGCGCCTCTGTCATTGCCGCGATTCGATTACCCGCGAACCGGCGCCTGAACGCAGTCTTTGTCATTCTCGATGCGATGTTAGTGACGGTTGTCCTTTACGAACACATTCTAGCAAACCCAATAAACGCCAATCATGGTCTCACAACGTCGAGCCTAGTTATTGCGTTCATTCTTCTAAATCATACAGCGCTCAAGCTCGATGTTCGCCTTATAGTTTTGTTCTCGACGATCGTTTCTACAGCATGGCTTACTATGCTTGCAATAATGGCATCCAGACATCAGGCTAGTACACCGCTTATGCTACTAGACAATCTGCTTAACCAGGAATTTATTCTTAATGCCAGCTTCGGCTTTACGGCTTTGGCGCTCATTCTACTCGTCTTAGATTACGATCGAACTTGCAGGCATGCCCTAATGATTGACGAACGACGAATGAATCTGTCTCGTTTTTTCTCGCCCACCGTAGTATCCGATCTTGAGAATGCAAGTGCTGTTCTGGATCTAGAGCGTCGGAACGCCGCTATCATGTTCGTCGATGTTCGAGACTTCACCCGATATTCGGAAACAGCAACTGCGCAAGAATTAGCAAAGGTCCTTTCGGAATACCGACGTATCGTGGCCGGTACAGTATTCGCCTACGGTGGTACTGTCGACAAGTTCATCGGAGACGGTGTTATGGCCGTCTTTGGTCAGCCGAAATCGCAACCAGATGACGTAAGCCGGGCACTAGCTTGCGCAATGAAACTAGTTGGCGCACTCCACGAATGGCGTATGGCGAATATTGAGCAAGGCCTGCCAGCGCTTGCTACAGGAATTGGTCTCCACTACGGGACGGTCTTAGGCGGAGTTCTTGAAAGTGGTTTCCATGATGAGTTTACTGTGATGGGTGATCCTGTGAATGTTGCAAAGAGGCTAGATATAGTTGCCAAGGACCTTCAATCACCTCTCGTCGTTTCCACAATCGTTCTAGATCAAGTACCCGGCGCACAAAAATCCGCTCACTGGTTACGAAAAGAAAAGGTGCGGCTTAATGGACGCAAGGAACTGATCGATATCGCCTATTTAGACTTGGATTTTAATACCAAGCAGACTCGCTAAGCGCACGGTTCCCGTAAAAGTCTCAGCTGCAAAAATACCTTGTTTCTTTTTATAAGATCTTGGAGTTTACGACAGAACAGATCATGAAGATGGAGTTTGGCATAGCGACCTCCAAAGGTCCTGCATCCAATTTCCCAACGAACTGGGCGTTGGCATGAAATGGTTGAAGCCGCCGACCTCTACGACACCGGGCGCCTCGCATCGCACACGGACTGAATGCATTCCGTGGTCAACGAAGAGTATCTCCCCACCTGGAGATGTCTCAGTGAGACCTATACCGACTTCGAAATCGTATTGTGTGTCGGTCGGAGTTATCGATGACGTTATTGCGAGACCAATGGTCCGGCTGTCGGAAAATCTAGCGATATGGAACGGCTGACGTTCCTGGGCTTGCGCGCCCGAGACGACGGTGGCGACTGCGGCGACTAGAATACAGATGCGGCACATGGGCACCTCCCGGTACCATAATCAGAGTATAACACATGGCTCGGCTTCGCGACAGAATTTCCGCTTCTAGTTAGCGGCTCTGCATATTGCGGAGGCAGAGAGGAAAGAGATCATGAAACGTAGGGAATTCATCTGCATGTCCGCATCGGCGGCGCTTCTCCCAGGCGCTGCTGGGGCCAGCATGCCCGAGCTGATCGTCCACAAGGACCCCTACTGTGGCTGCTGTGAAGCCTGGGCTTCCGCATTCGGGGATGCCGGGTTCTCGGTCAACCTCAGGAACGAGGACAACATGGATGCGCTTAAAAGGAAGCTGAGGATCCCCGCGTCCTTGCAAGGATGTCATACGGCAATGGTGGAAGGCTACTTCCTGGAGGGACACGTTCCTCTGGAAGCCGCCCAGAGACTATTGGCGCAAAAAACCGCTCTCGCGGGTCTGGCCGTCGCAGGAATGCCAAAGGGGTCGCTGGGCATGGGCACCGATCCAGGGGCATCCTACGATGTCATGGCGTTCCCGAGGGATGGATCTGCGCCATATGTCTACCTCGCGGTCAGGCCGAAGTGACCGCCTAGCGTCAGATCCCGAAAGACGACAAGATCGGGCAGGGCCCGGTCTTTCCGGATACGCACTCGCCAACAAGCCGCTTGAGCGCGTTCCTTGCCTGATCCAGTTCGGCTATACGGGCATCAAGAGCTTCGAGCCGGACTTTAGCAAGCTTCCGCGCTGTCTCCCGGTCGTCTCCGGCATCAAGATCCATGAGTTCCTTGATTTCCTCAAGCGTGAACCCCGCGGTCTGCGCCTGTCTGACGAACCTGAGGCGGCGGAGATCATCCTCCCCGTAGTGCCGGACACCCACGTGCTTCTTCGGTGTCGTCAACAGCCCTCGCCGCTGATAGAAGCGAATCGTCTCGACCCCTACGTTTCCGGCCGCAGCGAGTTTTCCAATCGTCATGTCCATTGGCTGTTGACTCCGTACCACGGTACGCAACGTATGGTCATACCAACGGTTTCACAAGACAAAGGAGACGTGAAATGTTGGACAAGGTCCAGAACACGAAGAAGGCGGCCATCTACCGCATGGTGATGCCGGGCCATACGTGCCCTTACGGCTTGAAGGCCAAATATCTGCTCGAGCGTTCCGGCTACGAGGTCGAAGACCATCACCTAGAGACGCGCGAGGAGACCGACGCGTTCAAGAAGGAGCACGATGTCGCAACCACGCCGCAAGTGTTCATCGACGGCAGGCGCGTCGGCGGACATGATGACCTGCGCAGGTTTCTGGGCAAGAAGGTTGCCGATCCCAAGGCGACGACCTACCGCCCAGTCATCGTGCTCTTTGCCATGACCGCGCTGACAGCGATGGCGACAAGCTATGCGGTCAGCGGCGATCCTTTCACGCTGAGAGCGGCTGAATGGTTCATCGCCTTCTCGATGGTCGTGCTCGCGCTTCTGAAGCTCCAGAACGTCGAGACCTTCGCCACCATGTTCCTGAACTATGATCTGCTCGCGAAACGGTGGGTTCCCTATGGCTACGTCTACCCTTATGCGGAAGGTCTCGCGGGCATTCTTATGGTGGCGGGCGCCCTCAACTGGATCTCCATCCCCGTCGCCCTTTTCATCGGCACCATTGGCGCAGTGTCGGTCTTCAAGGCCGTCTACATCGAAAAGAGGGAGCTGAAATGCGCATGCGTGGGCGGATCCAGCAATGTCCCGCTGGGTTTCATCTCGCTCACCGAGAACTTGATGATGATCGCTATGGCGATCTGGATGGCGGCGGCCACCCTGGGCTTCATTGGCGGCCACGCAATGTGACCCGTGCTGTTAACTGATGCCAATCGGAGATGCCGTGATGCATCTCCGACCCACTTGATGAAGATCAACGCAAGCGTATCCTAGCGCGGTAGATTGTTCCCGTGCGAAACTGGGCAGAACAAGATGAACCTGCGGAAGCTTTCACCGCTGATGTTGAGGATTTGCGTGGTCTTTGTTGCCGTCGCCGTCCTCTTCAGCGCGCCCGCTTCCCAAGCGGCTGCTCATCACACCTGCTCTACCGAGACCAGTGTTTCCGTCGGATATCAGCATAGCGGCGACCATGATTCGAAAACGAAGACCGTGCTTGCCGATCAGGCTTGCTGCAGCACAATCTGCGCCGTTTGTCTGCTTATCCTTCCCACGCCGACCGAGTTGTCGTCCGTGTCGATGCTGCTCACCCGAACCTCGGATCTGCAGGATCATCTGACCGGGGTAGCCCCCTCGCCTGCCCTTAAGCCCCCGCAGTCCGCCGCCTCATGAATCCGTCCGCCTTCCAGCGGAAAACCATCATCAGCAATGTCGGCATGCCGACAAGGACAAAGAGGCATATCATGTATCGCCGTCAATTTCTGAAGACGCTGGCCGCAGGGGCGGCAGCCGTCTCTCCCATCCTCAATTCCAGAAGTGCGTTTGCGAATCCAGCCGCCGTGGATCTCATCATCGGAACCAGAACCCTGGAGGTGAACGGCAAGGCCGCCACCGTCTACGGGCTGGCCGACCGCAACAGCAGGCCCGGTCTGGTCCTTGATGCAGGCTCGGACTTCAATGTCCGCCTTATCAACGAGTCCAAGGAGGACACGCTCATCCACTGGCACGGCTTGACACCGCCGTGGGACATGGACGGCGTACCGGAAAATCCGGCCGCGCCGCTCCCTGCCGGACAGAGTCGGGAATACGCCTTCCCTGTCGGACCCGGCGGCACACACTGGATGCATGCCCATACGCTTCAGGAGCAGAGCCTGCTTGCGGCACCGCTCATCGTCCGGACGGCCGAAGACAGAAGCCGGGACGAACAGGAAGTCGTGGTCCTGCTACATGACTTTTCCTTCAAGTCACCCGAGGAGCTGTTGGAAACCTTGAAGGGCGGCAGTTCCGGCCACGGAGGGATGCAGTCGGGCCAACAGAACATGATGCAGACTATGACGAACATGCAGGGGCACCAGATGCCGATGATAGGCATGTCGACGATGAGTATGCCGATGAAAGGGATGTCGTCACCAGACCTGAACGACATCGAATACGACGCATATCTCGCCAACGACCGCACGCTGGACGATCCCGAGGTCATCAGAACCGAGAAAGGGGGGCGCGTTCGGCTTCGCATCATCAACGGAGCGACTGCCACTGCATTCACGGTCGATACGGGAGCGATCGTCGGCAATCTGATCGCCGTGGACGGCATCGATGTCGAGCCCGTGGCGGGAAGCCGCTTCCCGATCTCAATGGGCCAGCGCCTGGACATCCGGCTCGAGCTTCCAGCAGGTTCCGGTTCATATCCGATCCTCGCTCTCCGCGAAGGCGCGACGGAGCAGACCGGAATTGTCCTCGCAACCAGCGGCGCGACTGTCGCGAAGATCGGCACCACCTCTTCAGGCCCAGGGCCTGTTCTCGATCTCGGTCTCGAGCAGCAGCTCCGCGCAAGGAGACCTATTTCCCCGCGCGTGCCCGACCATCAGTTCACACTGACACTGGGAGGTGACATGGCCGCATACACTTGGAGCATATCGCCGGGTGCACCGCTGAAAGTTTCCAAGGACAAGCGAGTTCGCCTGACGATGCGGAACATGTCGATGATGGCGCACCCCATGCACCTGCACGGGCACCATTTCCAGGTCGTGCGCATCAATGGCGAGGATGTCGCGGGAGCCGTTCGCGACACCGTCCTTCTCACTCCGATGGCAGAAGTCGCCGTAGAGTTCGACACGATCAATCCTGGCCGATGGCCGCTTCATTGCCATCACCTTTATCATATGGCGACAGGCATGATGACCTACGTTACCTACGACGGCGCGATGTGATCAGGAGACCTGACATGGCACACGACCATCATGGACATGCCCACCATCACGATCACGTCCAACCCGGCGAGGTGGGAAAGACGATCCCACTAAAGACATCGCCTGCGGGCGAAGGAACCGTTTACACCTGCCCGATGCATCCACAGGTCAGGCAGATCGGGCCGGGCAACTGCCCGATCTGCGGAATGACCCTAGAGCCGGAAGCGCCAACGCTTCAGGAGGGTCCCAACGAAGAACTCATGGACATGCAGCGCAGGTTCTGGGTCGGCCTCATGCTGGCCCTTCCCGTGCTGGCGCTCGAGATGGGCGGGCATCTGACGAACCTGCATATGCTGCTTGGGCCGCAGACGTCGAATTGGATACAGATGGTCCTCGCCACTCCTGTCGTTATCTGGGCGGGCTGGCCCTTCTTCGAACGCGGCTTGCAGTCCCTGGTGACGCGCCATTTGAACATGTTCACCCTGATTGCCATGGGCACCGGGGTCGCTTGGATATACAGCGTCGTCGGAACGGTCATGCCGGGTGCGTTTCCGGAAACCCTGCGCTCGGCTCAGGGCACGATCGCAGTATACTTCGAGGCCGCCGCCGTCATTACGGTGCTTGTTCTGCTGGGGCAGGTTCTCGAACTTCGGGCGCGTGAGCAGACTGGCGGCGCGATCCGTGCGCTGCTGGATCTCGCACCGAAGACGGCGCGGCGGGTTAAGGCCGACGACACCGACGAGGACATCGGTCTTGATTCGGTCGTCGTGGGAGACAGGCTGCGTGTACGTCCAGGGGAGAAGATTCCCGTCGACGGCACCCTTCTCGAAGGCCGAAGCTCCGTGGACGAATCCATGATCACAGGCGAGTCCATGCCGGTCACAAAGCAAGTCGGAGCCAAGCTCATCGGAGGCACGATGAACCAGACTGGCGGCTTCGTCATGGAGGCTGGCAAGGTCGGACGCGACACGATGCTGTCCCAGATAGTCCGGATGGTCGCGGAGGCGCAGCGATCCCGAGCTCCCATCCAGCGGCTCGCGGATGAAGTGTCAGGGTGGTTCGTTCCTGTGGTGATCGCGATCGCCATCTTGTCCTTCATCACTTGGATGCTGATCGGCCCGGAGCCGCGTTTCGCCCATGGCCTCACAGCGGCGGTCGCCGTGCTGATCATCGCCTGCCCCTGCGCGCTGGGCCTCGCCACGCCGATGTCCATCATGGTCGGTGTCGGCCGCGGCGCAAGGCTAGGCGTGCTCATCAAGAATGCAGAGGCCCTCGAACGCTTCGAGAAGATCGACACGTTGGTCGTCGACAAAACCGGAACCTTGACCGAAGGTCGACCCAAGGTGACGGCGATCGCGCCGAGTGACGGCATTTCCGAAGTGGAACTACTCCGCCTTGCAGCAACCTTGGAGCGGTCAAGCGAGCATCCGCTGGCGCTGGCCATCGTAAACGCCGCCAATGAGAGGGGTATTCCGGTCGGCGACGCACGGGACTTCGACAGCCCGGTGGGCAAGGGCGTGACAGGTACGGTCGAAGGCAGGAGCCTGATCCTGGGCAGCCATCGGATCATGGGCGAGTCCAATGTCGAAGTGTCCGCGATGGCTTCCAAGGCCGAGGAGTTACGCGACGAAGGCGCAACCGTAATCTTCATGGCGGTTGATGGCGCACTTGCAGGTCTTCTCGCAATCGCCGATCCGGTCAAGGAGACCACGCCCGAGGCCGTTCAGTCTCTCGTGGGCGAAGGAGTTCGGGTGGTCATGCTGACGGGCGACAATACGACAACGGCCAAGGCGGTCGCACTGAAGCTCGGCATAGCCGAAGTTGAGGCTGAAGTCTTGCCGGAAGATAAGAGCAAGATCGTCGCGCGCCTCCGTAACGAAGGGCGCATTGTCGCCATGGCCGGAGATGGTGTGAACGATGCTCCCGCGTTGGCGGCCGCGGATGTCGGCATAGCGATGGGAACAGGCACGGACGTCGCAATCGAGAGTGCGGGCGTGACCCTTTTGAAGGGAGACCTCCAGGGGATCGTTCGCGCCAGGCAGTTGAGCCGGATGACGATGCGAAACATCCGTCAGAACCTCTTCTTCGCGTTCATATACAACGCGGCCGGCATCCCCGTCGCGGCCGGCCTCCTCTATCCGACCTTCGGCCTTCTGCTTTCTCCGATTATCGCGGCGGCGGCCATGGCCCTTTCATCGGTGAGCGTGATCGCCAACTCACTCAGACTCCGCAGTATCAAGCTATGAATTTAGTTCCAACATGGTTGCTGATGGCCATGTCGTTGACGATCGCCGTCGCCTTCTATCAGCGAAAATTCATATCAGAGGCGGTGTGTTAAGCTATCAATGTCAACTAGTATCTTCTAGGCAGCAGGAAATGAAATAGTAAGCTTAAGCCCGGGCGAGTTGTCCGCTACACTAGTATGCGCTTGGTGGAGATCAGCGATGGCCTTTACCATACTGAGACCAAGCCCGGATCCGAATGTGGTTCTACTTTTCTCTAATCGATAGAATCGGTCGAATACCCGCGGCACCTCGTTCACCGGTATACCAGGTCCGTCGTCACTAACGGTCAGCTCAATGAAACTCGCTTCCCGGCGCACGCTCATTTCAATTCGCGATCCTACTGGGGTATGTCTCATTGCGTTTGCCAACAAATTAGTCAGCAATTGACTGACAAGGTCTGCATCACCAACGATCGAGCATATTTCCGTATCGCTTTTAATGGATAGAATATAACCAGAGTCCGCAGCGATACTCTCGTAGATTTCAAAAATGTCCCGAGCTAGAATTGAAAGATCGAATATCTTGAAACTCGCTGTCCGACTGCGAGACTCAATTTGAGCAATTCTCAAAAGCGCATCAAAAGTATCAGCAATCGATCTGAGCTCCAGCAATGCTGTCTCGATCGAGGCTTTTGAATCCGCCAAGTTTTCAGCCTCCAGCGCATCATCAAGGATTAGGAAGGCCCGCCCGATGGGGGTCTTCAAATCGTGCGCAATATCAGTTGTTACCTGTGTCAAAGCCAAGACGCTGGCCTCAAGACGGGAAATTGCCACATTGACTTCACTGGCGAGAACGTCAATATCGTCCATTCTCCTCGATATTCGCAGGCGCTTGGAAAGCTCTCCATGCCCGATGGCGTAGGCTGTATCTGATAGCGCGGCTATCCTCTGCCGACTTCTGTATGCAAGAATCCCTGCCCCCCCGAGACCGATCGTGAGTACGATGGCTGTGGTCCAACCGAAACTCACGAGAACAATACCGGCCAGCTGATTTGTATCTGTATAGCTTATCCCTACGATCAGATCATTATTTCCAAGAGCCCCTCTAAAGAGTTTGTAGTTGTTATCGCTATCGTGCTGATCTTGTGGCGATAGATTCGAAAAACCTTCTGGAGCACCAGATATTCGTCGATTTCCGGCTAATATTTCGCCGGAATTCCCACGCAGAGTGTAGATTGTCTCCGCACCCTGTATAGCTGGGCCATGGTTCCTGATCATATCGGTCGCGCCCGACAGCCCGCGCGTGTCGAACGCCACAGATATTTCTCTGAACCGCTCCATAACATTGGAATTGAGACGTTCATCGAGAAATCTCAAAACCATTTGGTAAGCGACGACGTTCGCCGCAAGGTAGGCTACGAAGAATAGGGAAATGTATAGAACGGCGAGCCGAATAGCTGTGCTTTTTAGAAGGCTACCTGCGCGCATGAAGGCTGTAGCCATTGTTGCGAACCGTGTGCAAAAGAGGTTTGTCAAATGGCTTATCAATTTTTGCGCGCAGCCGACTTACGTGGGTCTCGACCACGGAGCTTTGCGGATCAAAGTTGAAGTTCCATATTTTTTCTAGAAGCATCGTCTTAGTAAGTACCCGCCCTTCATTGCGCATCAATATTTCAAGCAATGAAAACTCACGCGGCAATAGGTCGAGAGGATTTCCTGCGCGGCTCGCGGTTCTTTTCATCAAATCGATCTCGAGATCACCAACACACAGCACGGTTTTCTCGACTGAGATTGGGGGACGGCGAACAAGCGCGTTTATGCGCGCCATCAGCTCCGAAAACGCAAACGGCTTCACCAAGTAATCGTCACCACCTGCTTCAAGCCCTTCAACCCGATCATCAACACCGCTCATGGCTGTTAGGAACAGAACTGGCGTTCGCACCGAAGCGCTTCGCAAGCTCTTAACAACGGTCAAACCATCCAATCCGGGAACCATTCTGTCAACGACCAGAATATCGTAAGAGTCGAAACCCGCAGAGAGACCTTCACGACCATTTGCCACACGGTCAACGACATGACCAGCTGATTCCAGGCCCTTTACAATATAGGCCGCTGTTCGGTCATCGTCCTCGATGAGAAGGAGTTTCATATGGCGTTCTCACTAATTTTGTCGAGGCACACGCGACGTTATTCGATAGCAAGTACCTGTCATCACGGAGATTAGGGTTTTGTTACGGCGATGAAGTTGGAGATTTCTGACAAATTTGTAAAGCTGATGAAATTGGCTTGAAAACGTCTCGTTTCATTCTCTACGGGCTGCAATCGGCAGCACCAGAAAAGGAAACTTCGATGAAGTCCAAAATCCTCTCTCTCTCTTTGGCATTCGCAGCCTTGGCGTCCACCGCACTCGCCAATCAACCGATCAATCCAGATGCTTCACAGATTAGCAGGATCACCCAGGGCCATGGTCAGCCAGGAGAGACTGCCACTGCGTCTTCCGATCCGAATGTCTCGTTCCGGTGGCGTCGCCTTAACCGTTTTTAGCGCGCGGTGAAGACGTGTGTCGCGTGTTTCAGGCTTCAATCGACAAAGCGATTTCCCGCCAGGTGGAGAAGGCGTGAGCACGAAGCTGGCGATGATCGGCGGCGGTCAGGTATTTCCGGTGAAGAAGAAAGAGATTGGCGATCTGCCCGTGAGTTGAGACGAAACGCTGACATTGTCGCGCGGACTTGAAGCACATCATGCGCCGCTCTCGTCGTCGCACTGCAAGATGAGAATTCTCGGCCCGATTATTGAGCCCTTTGTGCGAGCGATGTTCGACGCCCGGCATCAACTGGGATTTTGCGGCGGAATAGGAACGCAGCTTGTCGGTCACCATCACACGCGGTGCGGTACCCTGGTTCTTGAGCAGCTTGCGCATCAGACGCAGGGCAGCCCTCTTGTTCCTTCGGCTTTGCAGCAGGGCGTCAAGAACGTAACCATTCGCATCGACGGCGCGCCACAGCCAGTATTTCTTCCCCTTGATCGTCACCACCATCTCATCGAGTTGCCACTTATCGGCAAAGTGGCCCCGCGAGCGCCGCCGGAGCTGATGAGCAAATCTCAAACCGAACTTCGCCGCCCATTCCGAGACGGTCTGGAATGAGACGCTGATGCCGCGCTCCGCCAACAGATCCTCGACGTCGCGCAGGCTCAGCGGGAACCGAAAATAGAGCCATACGGCATGCGCGATGATCTGAGCAGGAAAGCGGTGACGTCTGAAGTGGGCAAGCGAGGTCTCGGTCATCAAAGCCCGATATCACGTTGGTGCAAACAGGCCGTTAAGGCGACGCCACCCACTGGACTATGCCGCGCATGCAGGCGACCTTTTCGAGGTCGAAAGTTGACGTGGCGGCTGTCCATTTGGATACGCCGGCACCGTTCGGCCGGCGCATTCTCGATCTACCAGCGCTTGATGCACTGGATGGTCCTTATCCTGTGTATCATCCAGGTCCCCACGGCCTGGGCGATCCAACGCACGCACATGGCGCACCTTTTCTTGAAACCTAAACCCTTCGACCTTTTCCTGCATCAGGTTCACGCCTGGAGCGGATGGCTGATTATGGCGCTGGCGCTCAGTCAACTTATTCTGCGCTTCACATATGGCCGACCACCTCCGATCCAGGGCATGTCGGTGCTTGAGCGCATGATCGCAGGGGTCACTCATGCGGTGCTCTACGGCCTATTGCTCGCACTGCCGATCACAGGCACGATCGCTATGTACGTGACGTTCCGCATCGCTTCCCTGCACAGCCTGCTGAGCTGGATGCTTCTGGTCGTTGCGACCACTCACGCCCTCGCTGCTCTGTGGCATCACTTCTGGCGTCGCGACGACGTGCTGCGGCGAATGATCAGGAACACGAAATAGCGCGCCGGACAGTCAGCCCACGGGTAAATTCTATCTAGTCGAGCGCGCTTCTCCGCGCGAGCAGCACACTCATTTGCGGAGATTGGCGCGCAGGTCGTTTCGGTGAGCGGCCTCGCAAGCATTGATCCCTACGTGTTTGATGCAGCGCAAAGTGATCATTCTGGATCTGCGCTAGATTTGCCCCCAGTTTCTACATTCAAGCAAACCGAAGGATGAGCCGTGGTGGCCGCCGGCGTGACAATGGTCAAGGCGTTCAGAAGGTCGCATAATTGGGCGACCGCCTTGCGGCGCGGGTTTATCCTTTTCCTCGCCATCGCGTTCGGGCTTGCGGCGTTTCTCACAGATGGCGGGCATCAAGCGCGTGCTGCTTCAAGGGAGGGCATCCCGGCGCTCATGACTCAAGCTGGGGATTGTGCCGACCTCCTTGTGCGCATGCCCTGCGACAACGATACCCAACGCGGCGCCGAGCACCCGTGCGACAGCGGTCACTGCCTGTCGAGCCTCGGGTGCTTCCTCTGCGCTCCGCTGAACACGGCCTGGAGCTGGCGCACGTTGAACGGCGAGACAGTCTCGCCGGCTGCATCGCCCGTGCCCTCATCGGCGGAGTTGCGTCGTCAGAAGCGACCTCCGCGATCCATCTTGGTCATCTGAGCACCTTCGGCCTGTTCTGTCCGTGTGCTCCAGCCGACCCGAGGACTGGCACAATGCCTTAGTCTTCCGACCGTGCGCGTCCTAGGCCGCCCAACGATACGGCCGAGGAGACGAGCCGTTCTGCGTGACGCCGACGTGACATAGCCTCCAATCGTCGGCTGCCGGCGAGCCAGAAAGGGCCATGCACGGACCTTGCCGAAATCGGTAGGCAGCGGCACGCGAGGAAGTCTTCGGTATCCGCACGCCGGGCCACTTTTCAAACTCACCTCAAGATGTGCTCGAGCAGCCCGCAAGGCTGCGAGCCGAGGAGCTGAATACCATGTTAAAGACCCACTCGACCCGTTCGATTTCCATCACCGCGGCAGTCCTGACAGCAACCGCGATTCGCAGACGTGCGGCCATGCTGGCCTTCGCGACGGCATCGGCCCTGGTGCTTGCTATTCCGTTCGCCGCCACCGTCCGAGCGGAGCCTGCTGCAACCGGCTTCGTCTATACGGCCGATGAATTTGGCAACACCGTTAGCCGCATCGACCTTACCACGGAAAAGATCGACATCGTTCCGGTCCCGATCACGCCCCACAACGTGCAGTTCGTATCGGGAAAAGATTTGGTGCTGGCGGTGGGCCTGCCGGTCGCCGGCAAAGCTGAAGACGCTCATGCGTCCAATGGGGCTGGCCATGGCGGCGACGGACATGGTGATGCCGCTGTCGCAGGCCAATTGATCGTCCTCGACGCGGCCGATATTTCCTCCGGCGTGAAGGCGTCGATCCCCGTGGGTGGGCATCCTGCGCATGTGATCGCAGACGCGCAAGGCAATCGCGCCTACGTCTCGAATTCCGAAGACGACAGCTTGTCGGTCGTTGATCTTGCCAAGGGCGAGGTCGTCGCCACGGTCGGCACCGGCGACTACCCCCACGGCCTGCGGATGAGCCCGGATGGAAGCGCCATCTATGTCGCGAATGTCCAGGACGGTACTGTTTCGGTTATCGACACAACGGCGCTTTCGGAAGTTGCCAGGATCAAGGTAGGCGTTGCGCCCGTCCAGGTCGGCTTCACACCTGACGGAAAGCGGGTCTATGTCTCGCTGCGCGATGAAAACAAGGTCGCCGTTATCGACACGCAGTCGCGCGAGGTGATCGCACGCATCAATGTCGGCCGTTCGCCCATCCAGGTTTACGCCACGCCTGATGGCCGGCTGGTTTACGTCGCGAACCAGGGAACCGAAACGGAGCCGGATGAGACGGTCTCGGTTATCGATGTCGTAGGCGGGAATGTCGTGAAGACCATCCAGACGGACAAGGGCGCTCACGGCGTGACGGTCGTTGCCGACGGAGCCTTTGTCTTCGTCACCAACATCGTGGCCGGGACCGTTTCCCAGATCGACGTCGGCAGCCAGTCCGTGGTCAAGACATATGCTGTCGGCAAGGGACCGAACGGCGTCACCTATCAGGCGCAGTGATGCAACGTCGGGGCGGCGCTTCGCCGCCCCGCACGACCTAAGCCTCAAACCTATGAGCAGGACGGCCGGCATGCAGGCTTCATCAATGGACAAAGGGTCGGCGAGGCTCTATTCTTTGCCCATGCTTCGCGCGTTGCTTATCATTGTTACAACCATCTCGCTTGCCGCTGCTTCTTTTGCCGTTCAAGCACACGAGACCCGCATGTCCGGGATGTTGGAACGCGCCGCGCTGACGCAGCACATGGAGCAAGCCTCTTCTTCGATGGCCGCTTGCAGCGAAGGGAAATCCTGCAAAGCAGATGCCGGATTGTGCGCCTTCGCCTGCGCCGGAATATCGGCCTGGCTTCCGGTTGTGCGTACTTCGGCAAGGCAAATCAGCTCGCGGCAAAAATATCCCTTCCCGCCGGATGCCGTCTTCGTTGCGGCAGCTCCCGGCCGGAATGATCGCCCTCCTATATCGCGCCTCCTCTGAGCCTGCGGCGGGGCTGATCCCGCTGCGATCCATTTGGACCTTTCAGGCGGGACAGATCGTCCCGAGGTGACGAATATGACGACCTTTTCACGACGCGGCTTCCTCGCCGCCAGCGCAGCCATGCTTGCTGCATCCCATTTCCCCATCAGGGCCTACGGCCAGGACGCGGCTGCGATCCGCCTGGCCGCCACCAGCCGCACGCTCGATATAGACAATCGACCGGCCACCGTTTTCGGACTTGCTGGTCCCAACGGGCAGGGGCTGCTCCTCGATCCGGGCGAGCGATTTCGGGTGGATCTGACCAACGATCTCGCCGAGTCCACGATCATTCATTGGCACGGCCAGATTCCCCCGAACGCTCAGGACGGCGTCCCGGATATGCCGCAGCCGCTTCTTCAGCCCAGTGAAACGCGCAGCTTCGATTTCGCGCCCCAGCCCGGAACGCACTGGATGCACAGCCATGTGCCGATCCAGGAAATGCGATTGCTCGCCGCGCCGCTGATCGTCCGGAGGGCAGAAGACCTATCCGCCGATCGGCAGGAAGTCGTCCTGTTCCTGCACGACTTCGCGTTCAAGACACCGGAAGAAGTGCTGGAAGAGATCACCAGCGCAAGCGCTGATGGACATGGCGCTGCCGGCATGTCACGCGCGATGCAAGGCATGAACCATGGCGGCATGCCTGGAATGAACCAGGGCGAGGCCGGGGGAATGGGCTCGATGGCCATGGATATGGGTAACATGGCGATGGATCTCAACGACTACGACTGGGATGCCTATCTCGCCAATGACCGAACCCTGTCCGATCCCGATGTCGTTCAGGTCGAACGCGGCGGCCGGGTTCGCCTCCGTGTCATCAACGCAGCCGCAGCCACCGTTTTCTGGATCGACACGGGCGAAGCACAAGCCCGGCTCGTCGCCGTCGACGGGCATGAGGTCCAGCCGGTCGCGGGTTCGCGGTTCGGGCTGGCCATGGGGCAGCGCCTCGACCTGGAGATCGACCTTCCAAATGAGACCCGCGCATGGCCGATTCTGGCGCTCAGGGAGGGCGAACGTGAAAGGACCGGCATTATTCTCGCCCCCGCGGGCGCCACGATCGACAGGATCGATTCCCTTTCAGCGAATGACGCCCCGGCCTTCGACACGGACTTGTCTCAGGAGTCACGGCTGGTCGCTGTCGACACGCTTGCCGCCCGTCCGGTGGATCGAAGCCACATGATCATGCTCGGCGGCTCGATGCAGCCCTATGTCTGGACCATCGACGGAGCAACATGGGGCAAGCATCGGCCGGTTGCCGCAACGAGCGGCGATCGGGTGGAACTTGTGTTCCACAATATGTCGATGATGGGGCACCCGATGCATCTGCATGGGCATGCATTCCAGGTTGTTGGCATCAACAGGCGACGCTTCGAAGGTGCGCGCCGCGATACCGTGTACATACCGCCGATGTCGATGGTCACTGTTGCCCTTGATGCCGGCGAGGCCGCGAGCTGGATGTTGCATTGCCATCATATGCCGCATCTGGCCACCGGGATGATGACCGAGTTCAGGATCGCTGCATGAAACCGCTCTGGATCGCGGTCGCCGCAACTCTCCTGGCGGCGGCCGGTGCGATCTTGGTCGGAAAGGGACGATCCGGTCAGGAGGCGAGCGATCGCATCGCCCTTGGCCGGGCAGTCTATCTAGCGAACTGTGCGAGCTGTCACGGCACGAAACTCGAAGGCCAGCCCGACTGGCGCAGCCCGGGCACGAGCGGCCGCCTTCCGGCGCCGCCGCATGACGAGACCGGTCACACCTGGCATCATTCGGACAGGCAGCTCCTCGCAATCATCACCGATGGGACCGCCGCGGTGGTTGGCGGTGGCTACGAGAGTGACATGCCCGGCTTTCGGGAGGCTCTGACCTCCGCCGAGATCGAGGCTGTCCTCGACTACATCAAGAGTACCTGGCCGCAGCGAGAGGCAGACTACCAACGCCGCATCTCGAACGGCTGACACGCCGGAGGCCACGAAAACAATTTCGTGGCCCCACATCGCCATCGCGCGCCGCCCCACCACCACATTCATGCCGACGGGTTCGGCAGTTGATGGCGGCAGAGAGGGTGTTCGGCGGCCTAAAGACATAAGGATTCACAAATGAACAAGAGAAACGTCTTCGCTCTGCTCGTCGCCGCGGCAGCGGTTGCGGGCTTTGCGCTTTGGAATCGAACCGGATCGGAAGACGAAGCCAGAAGAGGAGTATCGGGCCAGGGGACGGCATTGTCGGTTGTCGTGCCTTCGTCATTGTCCGACACCGCAAAGATGGGAGAACGAGCTTTCAACGCCGTCTGTGCAGCGTGCCACGGCAAGAACGCGGCCGGAACCGATGCCGGCCCGCCGCTCATCCATCGGATATACGAACCTTCTCACCACGGAGACTACGCCTTTGAAATGGCCGTCGCCAACGGCGTGCGCGCGCATCACTGGAAATTCGGAAACATGCCTCCTCAGCCGGGTCTGACGAGGGCCGACGTCGCTACGATCGTGGCCTATGTGCGCGAGCTTCAGCGGGCGAACGGCATCAATTGAGGAGCATTGGCGGCGAGATACCCTGCCAGACCTGTCGAGGCGGGTTTGAGGAAATCGGGCGGCTGCGAGTGGAGTTGTGGTGTGATAGGATGAGGCGGCCAAGTCGCCTATGGGAGGGGTGTGCAATGCGAACTGGCATAACATGCGCATTTGTCGTTCAGGCTTTGCTGGTGTCGGCGTCAAATGCCCAAGAGGATCAGCCGTTTCATACGTCTTATTTCGCGGATGAAACGACCATCAGCCTGTCCGTGACCGTCGCGGCAACCTCTCTTGACCCGGAATATAATTTCGATGTGCAAGTCGCGCTCACGGAGCGCGGACCCGAGGGTCAGATCAGATTCATCGACCACAGCGCCCACCTTGCAAAGGTACGATGCGCCGCGCCGAAGGCCGTCATGATCGGCCAATCAGAGTTTATGCTGTCGGATTCGCCCGAGCCGGGGGATTGGAAGCAGGATCTCTGGCGCACCTTCTGCCTCCTGCCGGTCTCATGAGGAACGGGGCCGCGCTGCATCCAGCGCGGCCCTGTGCTTCACTTGACCGCAACGAACTGGACCTTTGCGCCGACCTTGAGCTTTTCCAGCATCGCGTCATCAGCGACCTGGAATACCATCGTCATGGCCGGCATCTCGAGGTTCTTCAGCTCTTCATGGATGAGCGTGACCTTCTTCGCCTTCTCGTCCAGCTTCTTGACCGTGCCGCTGGTGAATTCCTGCGCGAAGGCGGCGGTGCCGAAGGCGAAGGCGACGGCGCCGGCGAGTGTGATTCTTGTGATAGCTTTCATCGTCATTTCTGTTGCTCCTTATTTCTTCGCGACCGTGACGTCGCCGTGCATGCCGGAATCGTAGTGACCGGGAACGAGGCAGGCGATCTTGAACACGCCGTCGTTGGTGAACTTCCAGACGATCTCGCCGGATTTTCCGGGCGCGGGGCGAATGGCGTTCGGATCCTCGTGTTCCATTTCCGGGAATTTCTCCATCACGGCTTTGTGCTCCATGATCTTGTCTTCCTGGTCGAGCACGAATTCATGATCGACCTCGCCCGCATTCTTGATCGCGAAGCGAACGGTCTGGCCCTGGCGGACCTTGAAGGTGCTTGGTGTGAAGATCATCTTGCCGTCATCCGTTTCCTTCATCGTGACACGGATGGTCTGGGACGCCTTGGCCTTTTCACCGGGTTCGCCAACGGCCATTTCGCCATGACCGCCCTCATGCGAACCGGATGCAAAAGCAGCGGTGGCAAACGTTGAGAGTAGCAGACCAACTAGAATGCGTTTCATAATCGTTTCCTTTGTCGTTTCTGGGAGGAAGTTAACCGTGATTGGAATGGCCAGACGGAAGTTGTGTCTTGGCATCTTTCGCTTTGACAGGCTCGGGCAAGCTCCCGGTCCATTCCCACGCCTGCGTGCCGGGAGGGTTCTCGTACCAACCCGGATCGCTGTAGTCGCCCGCTGAGATACCCTCGCGGACCTTCACCACGGAGAACATGCCGCCCATTTCGATCGGGCCGTGGGGACCCCACCCGGTCATCATGGGGACGGTGTTCTCCGGTATTTCCATCGACATTTCGCCCATATCCGCCATGCCGGCCGTCCCCATGGGCATGTATTCGGGACGGATCTGCCTGATCTTTTTTGCAACCTCCTTCTTGTCGACCCCGATGAATGTCGGGATCTCGTGACCCATGGCATTCATGGTGTGATGCGACTTGTGGCAATGGATCGCCCAGTCGCCGACGTACTTCGCGTCGAACTCGTAGGCGCGCATCGCACCGACAGGGATGTCGATGCTGACCTCGGGCCAGCGCGCCTCCGGCCTGACCCAGCCGCCATCGGTGCAGGTCACCTCGAAATCGTAGCCGTGCATGTGGATTGGATGGTTCGTCATCGTCAGGTTACCGACGCGAACACGAACCCTGTCGTTCTTGGAAACGACGAGCGGATCGATCCCTGGAAAGACGCGCGTGTTGAACGTCCAGAGGTTGAAGTCGGTCATTTCCATGATCCGGGGCACGTATGTTCCCGGATCGATGTCATAGGCGCTGAGCAGGAAGACGAAATCCCGATCCACCGGCATGAAGGTGGCGTCGCCTTAACCGCCTGTTTTAGCCGACTTGATATTCGGATTGTCATGACCGAATTCCCTGCCGCCCACTTCAGACGCCACCGCTTTCCTGCCGAGATCATCACCCATGCGGTCTGGCTGTATTTCCGATTTCCGCTCAGTTTACGCGACGTCGAAGATCTGTTGGCCGAGCGCGGCATCAACGTCTCATTCCAGACCGTCTCGGAATGGGCGGCGAAATTTGGCTTGAAGTTCGCCAATCAGCTCCGACGCCGCTCACGAGGCCAGTTTGCCGACAAGTGGCAGCTCGATGAGATGGTGGTGACGATCAAGGGAAAGAAATACTGGCTGTGGCGCGCCGTCGATGCCAACGGCTACGTTCTCGACGCCCTCTTGCAAAGCCGAAGGAACAAGGCAGCAGCCTTGCGTCTGATGCGCAAACTGCTCAAGGGTCAAGGTATCGCCCCGCGCGAGATGCTGACCGACAAGCTGCGTTCCTATTCGGCTGCGAAGGCGGATTTGATGCCGAAGGTCGAACATCGCTCGCACAAGGGATTGAACAACCAGGCTGAAAATTCCCATCTTGCTGTGCGACGACGAGAGCGGCGCATGATGCGCTTCAAGTCCGCGCGGCAATGCCAGCGTTTCGTCTCCACTCACGGCCAGATCGCCAATCTCTTCCTTCTTCACCGCAAAGACTTGACCGCCGCAGACCATCGCCAGCTTCGCACTCACGCCATCTCGACCTGGCGGGAAGTCGCTTTGTCGATTGATGCGTGAAGTTCAGGTCGAAGAGACTACCGCATCCCAAACTCGGTTAAGGCGACGCCACCGTCCGGAGAGGATGCACCAGAAGGACTGCCCGGAAGAAGATGCTTCGCTTATGTGGCTGGGCTCTCGCATTGAAGGGATACGAACCGCGGACCCGTCGTTTGGTTAATACATTCGCGCCGAATTTACATATGAGACTACGACTTTCTCGTGGGAATGGTTGATGTAGGGGCGACAGTCGACGGTCCGCTTCAACGTCAGCTTAAAGAGAGGCCGACATTGAAGGATGCTAAAATCCGGGATCGGGCTTTAGGAAATCAGATGTCTGGGAGCGCGCGTCCTCTATCAAGCACAGATCAAACAATGCCTCCTTAACGGCATCAAAACCTTTCTCCACTACCGTAAAGCCAATGGTTTCGCGCGGTTTTTTTAGAAAGTTAACGGCATATCTGCTCTTGGTGATGCTGGCACAATCATGTGCAAACGTTGCCGATGCAAGCGATTCCAACAACATTCGCACGTCATGCTGGGCCACCGCCACGCTCTCGGAAAACGTCGTCGCAGTGGCCCGCGATGAACACAGATGGTCCTGCTCTGGCGCCAATCAAGAATTCTCCATTGATGCCGAACGAGTACTCCTCCGCTTCGACATCCCACCTGTCCAGGCACCCGTTCGATATCTGCTTTCACGTCGGAGTGCGTTCGACGCGCTGCATCTCTTGGCGATCGACGAAGATGGCGCGGTTCGTCAGACGTCCTTTCCTGCGGTCGCCTTGCGCAGCTCAATGGCTGGCGGCTACTTTAAAGCGGATCTGCCAGATGTCACTCTAGCGACCAGGCAGGTGATCGCGGCAGTTGACCTGCCCACCCACAAAATGACTTTGGAGAATGCGTATCTTTCCCCTGTTGACTCAGGCGCTAGCGCTGCCGATTTGCGGTTCCTGCTGCTGATTGCCGGACTCGCAGGCATGCTCGTTATGCCTCTTATCTTCAATGCAGCATTCTACCGAGCCCTGCGTGAACCCTTCGTCCTCTGGCACTCGGTCCTCACAACATCGCTGCTGATGACGATAGTTGTTACATCTGGTCTATCGGTCGCTTTATTCGATCCTCCAGCAATGACGCTGAGCTGGATGACGACACTGCTCTTCGGGGTTACGATCAGCTCGGGCGCCATGTTCACATATAGCTTTATTGAGCCCGGCATGATGCATCCCCTGCTGCGGCGCATTCTACCCTATTGTGCCGCATGGGCGGTCTTCCTGAGCGTCTTTCACGCCACCTTCCCCTTCGTCGCACGCCCGGTGCAATCAGTCGTCTACACGGCGGCGTTTGGACCGATACTGGCTGCCTTCGTCTGTGCGATGGTCGATTCCTTGCTGAGAGGAAGCCGTGCTGCGAGGTTCCAGGCCATCGGTTATGCGCCGTTGGCACTGGTCGGACTGGTACGACTGGTGACAGGGGTAAGCCCCTGGCTGCACAGCGCGGACGCGATGGTCCTCTTCTATTTCGGGTGCATGTTTGAAGTGCTTCTCACGACGCTTGGCGTGGCAGAACGTTTCGTCACCATCAGGCGGGAGCGAGATCGTGTGCGCAACGAGGCAGATCTCCTTGAACGGCTATCTGAAACCGATCCGCTGACAGGTCTGCTCAACAGGAGGGCGATCGAGCGGCAGTTCGAGCAGCTTCGCGAGGTTGGTTTCACCGCGCTGGCAGTCATCGACCTCGATCATTTTAAAGCGATCAATGATGGATACGGGCACAGCACCGGAGATGAGGTACTTAAGGCTGTAGCCGTCGCACTGAAGGCAGGGTCGAACGTGCGCGCGTATCGCCTTGGTGGCGAGGAGTTCATACTTCTCCTTCGAGGTCAGGACGTGGATGCACAGGCCGAGTTTCGCCGCCAGGCAATCCCTGCGACCGTCGCCAATGCGGTTCCGGGTCTCGCAGGGCCTGTGACGGCGAGCATGGGCATCACAGCTATCTCTAGCGTCGATGCCTTCACGACCGTTTATGAACGAGCAGACAAGCATCTTTACGAAGCCAAGAGTGCGGGACGAAATAGAACCCGCAGCGAGTTAGGTCCCACGCATTCATCGGTAACCGCCCAGATTGATCAGGTCATGATTGCATAGCCCGCAGCAGCGCCGACCATGCGGCTCATTACGACTAACTCATTTGCTGATATCTATGTCTGCAAGTGGCGGAAAAGGCTTATAGCACCTCGCGAGCATCTGCTTTCAAGTGTCTGCCACGATGGCTTCTACTACCGAATTGAAGGTGCAAAGCGGTCGTGACGCACGAGCCGCATATCGCTCAACAAAATACCCTTTTGGGCGTCTTCGCCTTGAACGGATTCGAACCGTCAGCCAGCCCAGGGAAATTCGTAAGCGACTGAAAAGCAGAAATCTTTCGCTCCTTGGGCTGCCTTATCAAGAACTATGTCAGAATGACGGGGCACCCCCAAGATAAGACATTTCCCATGACCTCGGCTGCCCGCTGCCCATTGAGCCGCCGAATAGCTTGCAGATCCGGTGATATCTCCTGCAACACTCGTATCAATTCACCTTGATCGCGCATCATGAGCAAGGCTTCTTTCAAGGCATTAGCCGGCGGCAGGCGGGTCAGCGCCATGGCAAGACTGCTACCGAAGGCCAAGGCGGCATAATAGTCGATCGGCCACAGATGGCCGATAACCTGCTGCGAAGGAGAGACGAGTTCTTGAGCGAGGCCCGACCGAGCCATTCCGTTAAACGTCTGCGCTGTCGCACTCGAACAAATGTTCAAGACGAGCAGCCGGCGCCCCGTGCGAGGCACGTTAAATTCTGCAAGATCAGCAAGCGACGCCATAGTGCCATCTTCCATCACGATACCGGTCTGGCTCGCGTCGTCCGATGTTTGTTCGCCATGCCCAATGACCCACAGCACGTCGGCTTCGGAATCCTCGTAAAATTGACGAAACGCTCTCATATCAAGCTCTCCTGACGTCACCTTCGCACGCCAGCCAGCGGTAGCCGCGACGCGCATCAGGACCTCCACCTCGGCCTCAGTGGTGTGCGTTGACCCGGTCCAAATCGAAAGAACCCTGATAGGCCTAAGGTCGTCGGAGATGGTTAGAGACGTTTCCAAGGGGGCGATCCAGCCAAGGCGGTCAAGGATCATGGCTTGCAATGGGTCACGGTGGGCCGGCATTACCACGACAGATCGCGGGACCCAGCCACGCGGCAGCCTATCGGCTAATTCCGATAGTCTGTAGTGATCTCCCATCGCCGCCCAGATCTCAGGGCCGAATTCGAAGGCCGGGGTAGTCTTCAGCCGTTCATCTACCCTAATTTGCCGATCTCCTTGTGGCCCGCGGAAATACTCGTTGAGCGCATTTGAGTTTGCGATCAGAGCCTTTTCAAGAGATTCGGCCGCGCTATTGGATGCAAAATGACGATCATCGGGCCAAACATAAGCAACCCCATCTCCATGGTTGGGACATACGAAAAGGATATCGGCGTCAGCGGGGGATGAGTCGGGCTCCGCGTACCATGCATGCAGAACCGTCATCAGGTCTTCGGTCGAACCGAACTTGCATAGCGCATAGATAATCGGATGCAGCAGGAGGACACGCGAATCCAGAGCGACCCGTGCAACTTGCCGCGAACCTCCGGAGCGGTAGAGCTTGGAAAGTGCCTGGATCTCCGACTGGATTTCTGCCCGTGTTGCAACCCAGGCCTCTTGGTCTACCAAAGTGACCCCAAGAAGCTGCAGCGGTTCGTGCTCCTTCAACTCCGATCTTAAATCTGAAAGTGTCCGGCGTGCCCATTCGACCGGGTGTGTATCGGTATAGAAGCCGGCGTGTGTCGACATCGCAACCTGAATTTGAGCTCTCTCCCGCGCGGGCGTGTCGGGATCCTCTAAAAACTTCAACAAAGCTTTGATCGGCAATTGCGTAGCCTCCAGCTTCCTCGCAGCCGAGTAAGCGGCGATGGTGGTCAACGCCATAGTTCCTTTGCCAGAACCTGCTTTCAGACCGATCGCAACCGCAGCCTCGAAGAACATCGTGCAGTGGTCATCAAGACCACCAAACTTGTGCGCGACAATGTATGCCGCCCAGACCCAATCAACTGCGACTTCGAGCGCGAGCTCGTTCATCGCTCCTGTGGCACCTGGGTAGGGCGGAAGCGCGTACATCGCATGGTTTTCAGTCCGACCGAAAACGTGCTCTCGAGAAATAGACCAGAGCAGCCAGTCGTAACATGTCCGCATACGGCCTGATGCCATCGTCCGACAGATCTGCACTTGAGAGGTGACAAAGCGGAAGCCGTCGACCATCGCGGCGACCGTTGGGTCAGTCTGACGTGCCGTTTGAAGCTCTATGTCCGTTCGAAGGGCAATACAAAATGCATCCAGCTGGGCGCCATTCTCTTGAAGCTTGATCTGCAAGTCCAAAACGGCGCCAGCGAAAGCCGATCCCCTCCCGATCCAATCGAAGGGTAATTGCCAAGGCAGAAGGTCTGGAAACGATTTGGCGGATGTTGGGAAATAGTCTGCTAACGTCATGGCTTACGCACCGCCTGCACGATCGAAGGACTTTAGGCCAGTGGGCACTTTCGCATCAGAGACGGAACGTGCAAACTCGAAAGTTGAGCACGCTCGTGTCGATCACCCCGACCTCCTCGAAATGCTCTTTGAACCCTTCACCCTCCATCGAGTAAATTTCAAGGTAGGGCTCTATCACAGCAATCGCGGCCTTCGCTGCGTTGACGATAAGCGGCAGCATATCGAAGAAAACAGGCGTGTTCGAAGTCTGCGCAGCAATATGGGTAGCGATGCAATCGGCGCCAAGATAGGCCCGTATCGCGCCCACCTTAGCAGCGCTCAAACGCGTCATGTCAAATGGCATATCGAGAAGGTCACTGATGTCCGACCATGAGAGGGCCTGGACAAAAAATGGCGCCTCACCGTCACCCTCGCCATAGGTTACAAGGACGTAGTCTCTCGACAGATGCGCACGACCGGCTCTGGTAAAGTAGCCTTCCAGACTTCGGACTCTATGTGCGTGATTGTGGTGGCGAGCGTTGCGTATTGCGAGGAGCGTCGCGGTAGTCGGCTCCCGGTTCCACGCAAACGAGATTCGCGGGTCATCGTTTGCAGCGTCGTAAATGCTATGGAAGCCGTTCAGGATAGACGACAGCCCCTGATCGAGATTGCCTGCGGCTTCCTGCGGATCGATCTTCATAAGTTCAGGAGCCCGAATAAGGTGCTCGGTGTTGACCCGCAGTGCGTGCGCAAAACTGTCGAATGCTTCACTGATAGATTTCATTTTCTTGCTGTAACGACTATTTGGCGAAGCGCGCCACTTGCGCACGGGTAGGCTTGCTGACAAGAGACGGCATTACAAAGGACTTCCCCAGGCCAGCCTTCGCATGGATGAGAATGAAGGTATTGAACGGCGTGCCGAAACCTTCCGCTACAAACTCCACCACGTCCCCATTCTTGTCCTCGAGAGGCAAAGTCCCCGGTCTGGACATTCTCTTGCCCCCGAGCGGAATGAACTGCGCAAGTGGACTTAACCGGTCGATGTATTCGGGCAGCTTCAGATCACCGAAACGCCCTTGAAAGAGTGGCGACAGTTCGACCCGCCGAAGCTCGGAGCGCATGCCCAGTACCGGGCAAATGTCTGCTGGATTGAGAACAATCACCGCGCAGGCACGGTCACTTCGCCGGACGTATTCTCGCATCGACGCATAGGCAGACGCGCCGAACCTCTTGCTCAAGGCAAGGGGAACTTTGATGCCGAACGTGCTGTCAGCGGCCATTTCCGCAAAGCGACGATCTTGAAACAATACGACCGTCGCGAAGATGTTGGCCTCGCGCTCGAACTGGTCGGATACTTCCGGCGACAGCGACTTGTCGCAGTCCTGGATCCATCGGAACAGACCAGTCTGGTGGGGGATATGTTTGTGGCCCGCTTCGTGGAGTTTCAGGAAATTCTGCTTCGATTCGTTGACCGTCGTATCGATGTGAATGAGGTCCCCGTGGACATCGAAAATACCCCTGACTTTATCGATCGCCGATTTCACGAGCTTTGCCGCCCGCTCGCCGAATTCGCGGGCGTGTCGCAGAAGCGAACGCGGATCGAATGCGCTCATTGGGGCGACGTGCAGCTTTGCTGCGCTGAGTAGGTCGGGGACCGGCGTAGGTAGCCGGTCCCATGCGCTTGCCTTGTTCAACAGATCGGTCGCCGCGCGATGTATTGCTGCATACTCGCCCTGGGTGAGCGAACTGTCGTCAGGTTTCAATTGGTCAATCCTTCTTTGAACGCAGATACCCGAGGTATTTCAGCAGCTCGGCCTCCTCGTTTTGCGTCAAGTTCAATTCAGAGAAAGTCGCCGCCCTCCCATGGCGCTCAACATCGGTACGTGTCGTTGTAATGTAACCTGCTAATTCCATCAGTTTGTCGTAGTCCACGCCATATAGGTTTGCGAGGGCATATAGGATGTTTGGGGACGGCTTCTGAATTTTTCCGTTCTCAATCTGACTTAGATAAGCGTTTGAGACTTCTTTGCTTGTCGCCTCTTCGACTCCACGAAGAGTAAGCTTTCTATCGGTGCGGATTGACCCGAGATATTCTCCAAGGGTTACTTTCACGACTCTCCTCTTTCATCGGCAACGCTTAGGGCGCCAACGTTGCCTTTGGATTTCGCGGCGCAACACATTCTATCTCCGACGCTTGATAAGTCAAGCATGCGTTTCATTTGCTCATTATATCAAGCTCGCTAATTTCCTGCTTGACATTCTTAGCGCGCTTGAATGATGATGCAGCCACTGACCAGCCGTGGTGGAGTGGTCAGCAGACAACCCAACCCACGAGGTTTAGAAATGAACAGCATTGAACATGAACGCACGACTTCCCGCATCGAGGAACTTCTTGAAGATATCCTCGACGAGATCGTCGAACTGGAAGCCTACGCGAAGGAAGGCAAGCGCCCTCCGCTGGCAAAGGCTTATCGCTTCAAGATCAACGACACGTCGTTCGTCTGGGACAAGCCGCACATCACCGGCCGCGAAGTCCTCATCCTTGCCGGCCTGACGCCGCCCGAGAATTACACGCTTCGCGTAAAGCTCGCCGGCCACAAGCCGCAGAAGATCGATCTCGACGAGAAGATTGACCTTCGTCATCCGGGCACCGAGAAGTTCCGTGCGATCCGCAAGGAGCAGACCGACGGTGAAGTTCAGGGGCGGCGCGATGCGCCGCTCCTGGACGCCGACATGGCCTTCCTGGAGGCCTATGGCCACCGCTTCGATATCGTCAGGGATGGCTCCACCTGGGCCATCCTCCATGACTTCCCGGTGCCCGCCTGCTTCGACCACAAGAGCGTGTCGCTCGCGATCCGCATCGAACAGGGCTACCCCATGACCCCGCTCGACATGCTCTACGTCTACCCCAAGCTGTCCCGCATCGACGGGCGCGAGATCCCGCAGACGCAGGTCGAACAGCCGATCGAAGGCAGGATCTTCCAGCGTTGGTCGCGTCACCGTTCTGGTGCAAACCTGTGGGTGCCCGGCGTCGACTGCCTGGAAACCCACGTTTTCCTGATCGAGGAGATCTTCGAACAGGAGGCTTCCCGATGAACATGACCCTCAGCATGTCGGTCGAGCAGCACGCGTTGTTATACGATCACCTCTTCCCCGGTGACGGCCTTGAGGCCGCCGCCCTCCTTGTGTGCGGGGGCAGCAGTCACTCAGGCCGCTATCGCCTTTCCGTTCGCGACGTGATCTTGCTCGATCATGGCAAGTGCAAAAGGCTCGACGACCGCATCTCCTGGCCGACCGATCTGATCATTCCTCATCTCGATCATGCAGAAGAGCTCGGACTGAGTGTGGTGAAGGTCCATTGCCACCCCGGCAACTTCCCGCAGTTCTCCGAGGTTGACGATGTCGGCGATCGCGAGCTTCTGCCGGTGGTCCGCTCCTGGGTTGGCGCCGACATTCCGCATGGTAGCGTCGTCATGCAGCCATGCGGTCGCCTCTTTGGCCGCTATCTTTGGCAGGGCGACGAAATGTGCTCGATCGACATAATCAGCGTTGCAGGACCAGACATTCGGCTCTTCCCCGCAATTACCGACAATCGCTGTTCTCCGTTCGCCCGATCTCAGGATCAGGCGTTCGGGGAAGGAACAACAGCAACACTCGCAAGGCTGCGCGCCGGCATCGTAGGCATTTCCGGAACCGGCAGCCCCTTGCTTGAACAGCTCATCCGTCTCGGCTTCGGCGAAATCGTCATTATCGACCCCGATACCGTCGAGGACCGCAATCTGAACCGGATTCTGAACAGCAGCCTCGCCGATGCCCGCGCGGGTCGGTTCAAGGTCGATGTGGCTGAAGCAGCAGCGATCGCAACGGAGCTTCCAACGCGGATCATCAAGGTTGCGTCGACGTTGATGTCACCGGCGGCGATCCATGCTCTCTCGGTGTGCGACGTCGTTTTCGGTTGCGTCGACACGCATACCGGCCGCTTTGCCATAAACCTGGTTTCGACATACCATATCATTCCGTATTTCGACATCGGCGTTATGCTCGATGCCGTTGGCGACGGCGATGCCATGGGTCGAATTCGCGACATCCTTGGCACGATCCACTACATCGTCCCGGGACGGTCGAGCCTTATTTCCCGCGATGTGATCTCGCTTCGCACAGTCGCGCAGGAAGGTCTGGCCGACACCGATCCGGAGGCGGAAGCACAGCAGGTGCGCGACAAGTATTTCCGTGGCTTGAGCGTCAGCCGGCCCGCCGTGATCAGCATCAACATGTTTGCGGCAGCCTTGGCGGTGAATGACTTCCTCGCAAGGATCCATCCCTACCGCCAGATGCCGAACAGCGATGTCGGCTCGATAGAGTTCAGCTTGGGCCAGTTGCGTCTGACTGCGGACGAAGAGCAGGAAAATTGCTCGCTGCTCAGACCCTGGCTCGGTCATGGGAAGATTTCGCCGCTGCTAGGCTTGCCGGAACTTTCGGAGCCGCGCGCATGAGCTGGCTTTCGGATGCTGGACAGTATCTGGCTGGGATGTTTCGCGTCGCGCTACGCCGCCCCTATCGCGGCGTGGTTCGAGAGGGGAGCATGCCACGCTTCATTGCCCCGAAAACCCTTTACATCCTGAACGAAGATGGAGATCCATGGCAGGCGTCGATGATATGCCCCTGCGGCTGCGGCGCCGTCCTGGAAATGAACCTCATCGCTGACGAGAAGGCGGTCTGGCGCGCGAAGATCGAAAAGGACGGCACGGGCACGCTCCACCCTTCCGTCTGGCGGCAGGTCGGTTGCCGCTCCCATTTCTTTATTCGAAATGGGAAAATACGGTGGTGTGAATGATAGACGCTATCTACGGACCGGAATTTCAACGACCGGACGCAGCGGCTCGAGTTGCGTCTGATATCGCCGAACGATCTGATCGTAGAGATCCGCAACGCGCTTCGCCTTGACGCTAACCACCAAGGCATAACGCAATTCGTCTTCCGGTTCGAAATCCCGGCTCTCGAGACGGGCGTTGTAGTGAATGTCGAAGGCCGGGTTGCGCAGGCTCTTACCAAGAAATCCGACAGAGCCGTGCAACGTATTTTCCCATTTCCAGGCGTCACGCCGAAGATCCCCTTCCGTCAGTCCCTTCTGAGCCTTGCCAAAGAAGCTCTGCGTGTCGGCATGTAGCTTATTGTCTTCTTTTCGCTTCGTGTCCTTTGGCCTGAATGCGATTTCCAGGCCGGCTCGCGTATAGTTGCCCGGATGATGGGGATCCGTCAGCGTCTTGTAGCAGATTGTCGCTGTTATCTTGACCTTGCCGTCCATTTCCGCGGCTGGAACGGGGATCGGAGCTCTCACATAGCTGCGGGCAGAAATGGTCCCCTGATAGATGACCCTGACGGTGTCGTCGTCGCACAATAGGATATCATCCATCGTCCTGGCGACCCGGCCACGGCCGACTTCCTCGGCCGAGATGGATGTCTCCTCTGCCGTATGGACGAGCAGGGCCCTTACCGCGAGCATGTCGATGTTGGCGCCAAGGTGCGCCTTAACGCCGGCGGCTACGCGCAACAAGTTAGGCGACGCAAAAGACGTTCCACCGGTAACTTCGAGCTGCGGCATTCCATCCAGACTTGCGACCAAAAACGGCCGCTGCAGCGATCCGCCGAAGTCGACGAGATCGGGCTTGATGAGGCCCGGACTCCGACCCGGACCGACTGAGCTGTAAGGAGCCCGCGCCCAAGTTGCGTCAGGGCTGTCTGCAGCGCCAACAGCCATCGCGTTGACACAGTCGGAGGGTACCTGGATCCTGTTGAACCCGAGTGCCGCATCCCGTTCGCCGTCATTTCCGACGGCGATTGTTGCCAAGGTATCGTTTCGTGCAAAGCGATCGTCGAGCACCGCAGTCCACGCATGAACGTCGTCATCTTCGATAGGGAGATGCGGCCCGAGGCTGATATTGACGAGATCGAACTGCCGATTGAGAAGTGTCTGATCGATCCGGTACAGAACCTCATAAAGCCCTTCAGGATCCTGGCTGGGATCGGTGTCAAGGACGCGATAGTGCTCAACTGGTGCGTATGGTCTCGACATTGGTTTGGTCGGATCGATGTGCCCGAATAGAAACGCCGATGTCACGTGCACGCCGTGGCGGCGGAGATCCTCATGCGAGCTGCCGACACCCGTCGTATCAATCGGCGTCGTCCAGGCCGTGATTGGATGATTGTCTGGCACACCGCCATCAAAAATGGCGACCCGGATACCCGGATCCATTGCTGCCTCTGAAGGAAATTGAATCTGAGGCGAAGGGGTCGCGGCCGCTCGAATTGTCGGCCGGAGCACACGAAGCGTGGGCATCTGCCGGAGTGCACGGACCGCAGTGAAGGTCGCAATCTCCTCCGCGCGTTCTGCAGGCGCGGTGAGCTCGACAAAGCAAAGGCCACCCGCATAAAATCGGTTGTCCATAGGAGCTGCGATACCCAGCTCCGCAAGATATGTCCGAAAGGCGTGCACGATCTTCTGCTCACCGAGAAGCTCGTCTGTATGCAGGACCGCTTCGAAAGTCACATTGCCCGTCTCTGGAAGATGCCCTTTCAACTTGTCATCGGCGTCAGGAGCACCGATCTCCTCGATGGCGATGATCCCGTTTGTCGCGGGGGACAAGTTGTTCCACTGGGGAAGCGCCGAGCTCCAGCTGCGTAACGATGCTCGCGGACCCATCACGAAGATTTCCGTCGTCAAGGTCTCTTCCGACGGGCGTCCAAGCGATCGCTTTTGCGGCGTGATTGACCGAGTGCGGCTCCCGACCGCCTCGACGCCAACCTGTTGGAAGAGTTCCTTCGGATAGAATGACTTTGCGATATACTCCGGATTAAGAACAACGGACAAGACGGCCTTGTCGTCCGGGCACGCTGCCGCTGGCAACCGGTCAACGAAGGAGACAGCGCGCGTGAGCATTGGCGCCAGACGCGACCGAGATTCCGAAAACGTATAGGGATGCTGTTTGGGAGCCCCGCCCCTGACGCCTGTTACCGAAGAGACGAGGCGCTCGCCTTTTCCCAAGAGAAAATTCTGTTTCGCCATCATGTACCCTTTCGTTTACGCGGGGTCGCTTCAGGCTGCGAATGGCTGCGCACCGTGTCTCGAGCGACGCCGGTCAACTTCTGCACGCCTCGCTGGGAAAGCCCTGCGTCGACCAACATGGTTGCAAGATTGATGCGCTCCGACTTGGAAAGCTGATCGGGTAAAATCAGGGACCGTAAATGGGTATCGAGCGCATCTCCGGAGATCGCAGCTGCCCGGCGGGCGCGCTCCACCGATTGCCTGATGTCGCTGAACGATTGTCCGTGAAGTGCAACCGCAAGGACCTTCGCCCATTGGTCGGCCTTATGTTCGTAGGGCTTGAGCAGGTCATGGACAAGTTCATGAATGGCCTGTGGTTCAGGCATAGGAAACTCGACCTTCATTTCGAAACGCCGCCAAACGGCCGGATCGAGCAAATCTGGATGATTGGTAGCGGCAAGCAACAAACCGGAGGCCGGCCAATCGTCAATCTGTTGCAAAAGCACGGTGACGAGCCGCTTGAGCTCACCGACCTCGTCGCGGTCGTCGCGACGTTTCGCGATTGCGTCGAGCTCGTCGAGCAAAAGCACGCAATCCGCCTGCTTGGCGTAGTCGAGAACCTGACGAAGATTTGCGCCGGTACGGCCGAGATAGCTGCTCATGACCGCAGCAAGGTCAAGGATCATCAGGGGCTTGCCGAGCCGCTTAGCCAGCCACCGTGCGGCAAGCGTCTTGCCGACACCAGGCGGGCCGACAAAAAGGGCGGTCCTTGTCGGATCCAGCCCGGCCGCGTCAAGCGCTTCAAGGCGACCGCGCTCGGTGATCAGCTGGCCGAGCGCCGACGACACCGCCGGGGCAAGGATCGGAGGGTGGTCGATCTCGATCACCTCCTCAATCTTCAAGAGGTGAAGGCGCGAATCGGAATCTACCGGCATTGGCACCTCTGCCATACGACGAAGAGGAGTTTCTTTCGATGGCGCTTCGCGAAGGAGCGCAGTCAGCGAACTGGAAAGCTCCGGCTTATCCGCGCGCGTCTTGCGAGCTATGCGCTGGACCAGCATTTGGATATCCTGAGCCCGGCCTGCGAGCGCGAGGCGCGCAAGGCTGATAATGTCGGAGTCGAGATCCGCCTTTGCTGTCGTCATGTGTGGAGGTCCTCGTATGCCAGTTTCAAGTCTCCCTTAAAGTGGACGAAATTTCAATAACGAAAGGTAAATTTCTTCCATATCAACCATAACATGTTGAAATTTAACCGCTATATTATGGACGATAGAATTGACCACGGTCAGCACGAAAAGGAGACTGCATGCTCTACTTCGCATACGGGTCCAACATGGACCCGGCTCAGATGATGGAGCGTTGCCCCGATGCGAAGTTCGTCGGCCTGGGTTATCTGGCTGACCATGTCCTTTGTTTTCCCAGGCGATCGAAAAAACGCGGTTGCGGCGTCTCGTCGCTCGCGCCGCAAAATGACCACGACACCTGGGGCGTGGTTTGGGAGCTCACCGATAGAGATTTCGCATTGCTCGACGAGAATGAAGGCTATCGTCAAGACAGGGAGCCTTTGGCAAACGCCTATAACCGCGTGACCGTGACGATCAGTCTGGATGGAGTGGCGATGGATGCTGAGACCTATATCGCTTCACCGCAGGAAGGCTCACATCTTCCGAATCTTGCCTATTTGACCCACTTGCGAAACGGCGCTGCCCATCACGGCCTTCCAGAGACATATCGCGTCTACCTGGCCAGCCTGCCCGATGATCTGTCCAGTTGAGTCATGCCTTTAGTTCGAGTTTGACTGCAGGGCATCCATCTAAACCACACCCCACGCGCGAAACCTCCCCCTCCCCGTCATCTCCCTCAAGCCCAGTTCCTGAACAATCCGCCGCGCGCCTTGCGGCGTAACCTCAAGCGTCTTGGCGACCATGCCGGCCGAGATCAGCGGCCGCGCCATGACGAGTTCGACGAGCTCCGGCAGCCTGGACGACGTCCGTCGTCCCTCCAGCTTGCGCATCATCATCTGCCGTGCCAGCACCAGCCGGTCATGCTCCTTCAGCCCCGTCTCGGCGGCAACCGTCAGCGCCCTTGCTATGGCCAGCAACCGCGTCTCCCGATCTCGATGCCGGCGCTGATCGACGGGAATAGCTTTGAGCCCAAGATTGATCGCGGCGAGATGGGTGCCGGTGGTAACGCCGCCCTCGCGCAGGATCGCGGCGGCCAGCAGCCGACCGAGCCAGGGGGCGTGCTGGAGCACGGCGATCTCATTCCAGGCATCCAGCGCCACGATCGCTTGGCACACCGGCGGCAGATCTTGGGCGCGAGCCAACACAGCCCGCCACTCCTCCAGCCGCTCGTCCTCATCCCAATCGAGATCGTAGACGAAGGGATCCTTTTCCGGAGCGTTTTTGGCGCGCCCCGGCTTCTTCGCCTCTTCGATCGCGGCCTCCGACCGGGCGAGCACCGCATCGATCGCGGCAAACGCATCACCCAGACCATCAATGTCGGGATCCTCCGTCTCCCCTACCCCAGCCCGAGTGTCGCTGACCTCAACATTCCCATCCGGCAAACCCTCCCCGTCTCCACCCAATGATGCTGCAGGCCACGCCTGCCCGCGGAGGGAGGCGAGGCCTTGAGAAGAGAGCGCCCAGGCCGGGGGATGGGCGGCGATGCGACGGCGGGTTTTCAGGATGTCGCGGGCGATGGTGAGTTCGTGGGTGGGGGCGCGGATATCTCGAAGCGCATCATGTAGGACGAGGTCTTCGAGATGGACGAGTTCGCCATCGACCCAGAGCGAGGCATGTGCCTCGAGGAAATGCGCGCGCTCGAGAAAGCCGTGGCCGACGGGAGAGCGGGCAATGCGCTCGTCGAGACGAGTGAGCGCGTGTGGCTTTTACTTTGTCGTTTCAAACCAGAAAATGTCATTTGCCTGTTAGGCTTGGCTGATAGATAGGGCACGGTTTTTCGCTAACGATTTCAGTGAAAGCAAATTTTGCCGAAACGATTGCAAGATCGACTATCAAAGCCGGCTCGCCAGATTTCGGAAGAGCAATGGTCTACGGCGCGACGAATCGCCCGGGCGCTGGACAAGGTTCTCGACGATGGCGGCCTGAGACAGGCTGCTATTGCTCGCGCCGCGGCCGAGCTTCGTCTGACTTCTCGGCAAGTCTACAACCTTCTCGCACGCTATCGAGCCGACCGCACGGTGACAGCCCTTCTGCCCCGCAATGCTGACACGCGGCGCAAACGGCTTCTGGCCGAGGTCGAGGAGATCGTCAGCACGACGTTGCGCGAGCAATGGCTGACGCTCGAAGCGCCCCCGCTTGCACCGGTGGTGGCCGAGATCCGAGCACGCTGTGAAGAGGCAGGCATTCCCCTTCCATCCTATGTCACGGTTGCCCGGCGCATCCCGCCGTTATTTTCGCCTGAGGAAATTGCGAAGAAACGCTCGGCCAACCCGAAGCACCTGCTGCGGCTCAAGCCACGGCCAGGTTATATCCATGCGTCACAGCCGCTCGACGTCTGTCAGATTGACCATACCCCAGCCGATATCAATTTCGTGGAGGTCGTCGATGGAGCCGGCGTGTTCATCGGCCGTCCCAATCTGACGATCGTCACCGACGTGGCGACACGGGCCATTCTCGGATTCTGCCTTACCCTGGAAAAGCCTTCTGTCCTGTCTGTTGCGCTTTGTCTGGCCCAGGCGATGTGCCCGAAAGACTCTTGGCTTGCATCCCGCAATCTCAGCCACGCCTGGCCGATGTTCGGCCGGCCGCGGCTGATCGTCACCGACTCGGCAAAGGAGTTCAAGGGACATGCTTTTCAACGTGGCTGCGACGAGTACGGCATCCGAATCCGGTATCGCGATCGTGGCCGGGTTCATCAGGGCGGTGTCGTCGAGCGGCTGTTGGGGAAGCTAAACGCGGTCCTCGCCACATACCCAGGTTCGACAGGGCGCTCGGTGGCCGACCGTGACGAATATCCCTCCCGACGGCGTGCATGCCTGAGCTTTGCCGAGTTGGAGCGCTGCATTGCGCTGGCAGTCACCGATCACAACTTTCAGGAAAATCCGAAGACCCTGAAGGTGCCGTTTAAGGAGTGGCAGCGCAGCGGCGCGGGTCTGCATGACGGCGACGGCTCGGAACGCGTGCTGTTGTCGTTTCTGCCCGGGACTGAACGACAATTGTCGCCGCAAGGGATCAGCTTGTTCGCCCTACACTATTATTCCCCGTGGCTCGGCGTTCTCGTTGCCGAGCGCGACAGGCTTGGGAAGCTCGAGGTTCGATACGATCCCAGGGACATCAGCCACATATACGTCCGTGACCCGGAAACCCGACAGTTCCGAGTCGTCGAGCGACGCGACGGCCATCCATCGCCGCTGACTTTATGGGAACACAAGGCCGAACGCATGCGCCGGCGCGCCACGAACCATCGCTCGAGCATCGAGAAGGTGGCGCTTCGCCGGGAGATAGCGGCCATAGCGGAGGCCGCCAGACCTTCGACGCGCCAGTTGCGCGACGCGGTGCGCCGTCGGCATGCTGCCGCGGCGCCAAAACCTCATGCAATCATGCAAGCACAGGATCCGGCTCCTTTGCCGCATCCGGCGCGGCAGAAGAACCGGCTGCCGGTTGAGGACTGGTAGTCGGCATGTCGGAACATCTCCTTGAACATGTCCGGCCGTATCTCGATCGTGATCGGGAGGAGCGGATCGCTTACATTCGGGCGCCGAGATGGATCGGCCACGACGTCGCAAAGGACAGTCATCAACGGATGGCCGAGCTACTGTCACGACCTCCGTCGATGCGAACCCAGGGCCTGATGCTGGTCGGACCCTATGCCAACGGCAAGACGATGATCGCCGAGCGGTTCGCCGTCGAACACCTGAGAACCTCCGCTCTGCAAAGAGTATGGATCGTCCAGACGCGTGAAGGCGCCGGACTCGGCCACTTCTATGCCAGCATTCTCCAGGCACTGCGCGCCCCCGGCGGCGAGATGTGGGATGTCGGCCGCAAGGCCGAGCAACTGGATCACTTGCTGGCCAGCCTCAAACCGAGGGTTCTGATCTTCGACGAATTCCACAATGCCCTGCGCGGCAGAGCACGCGACATCGAGGGCGTTTTCGCGTTTCTGCGGCGGATCGGCAGGCAATACGACATCTCGCCGGTGCTAATCGGCGAGGTTGCCGTCTATGATTTTGTCAACGCAACTAGCGAGATGTCGAGCCGTTTTGATCTGATCGCGGTCCCGCGGTGGCAGTATGACGAGACGTTTCTCATGCTGCTCGACAGCCTCGAGGCTGCCTTGCCACTCGCTAAGAGCTCGGATCTATCGAGCGAACCTTTGGCGCGGCGAATATTCGGCTTGGCGGAAGGATTGATCGGCGAGATCATCGCGATCGTCACGAAGGCGGCAGTCGCAGCGTTATTGTCCGGGGCGGAACGCATCACCAAGACCGGAATCGACGAACTGCGCCATGTTCCGATCTCGCACCGGCGCACGTCGGACCTGCGCGAGAGCCTCTTATGACGGCAGCTGACCGTCTTACCGTCACAATCAGGATCCGGGAAACATATCGTGACGTCGTCTCGGACAGATGGCCCATTGCTGTTTCGCCGCAGTTCGATGAATTGCTGTCAAGCTGGCTGCACCGGCTTTCCTATGCCAATGGCGTTGCACCGCGCGGGTTTGCGCGTGTGCTCGGCCTGGGTCAAGGAATGTGGTCGGCTGCCCTTGATCTGAGCCTTCCGAGCGACGTCGCCAACCTGCTCCGTTCAAATACTGGGGTTTCGACAAATAAGCTGACGGCAATGACATTGTGCCGCGGCCTGCTGAAGCCCCTCCTGTTGCCGCTCCGCAGCAACGGGCGACGCGATGGCTCGACATGGTTGCAGTTCTGTCCGCAGTGCCTTGCAGAAGATGTACATCCGTATTTTCGGCGGCGCTGGCGGCTGGCATCATTAATCACCTGCACGAGGCACGGAAGCCGATTGCGGGACCGGTGCCCGTCGTGCCGCAACCGCATCGCAATCTTCGACCAGAGCGAACTGGCGCCCCAACATTTTTGTGTCCGCTGTGGCTACGATCTCAGACGCGCATCGGCTATCGCCATCAGCCCAGTGGCAAGGCAGCTCGACCGATGTATCGACGATATCTCGCGGCTGGCGGCGATCACCGGCTCTCCATCGAGCAAGATTCTCGCCCGGCGTCTTTTGAACATTCCGGGTCAGACCGGCATCTATTCCACGAAAACGCTGCCTAGCCTATCGACCGCTATGCGCGCGCGATGCCTCGAAAGGCTTACCGATCACACAAACGACTGGCTGATCGTCGATGAAGATGTCTCGGGCGCTCAGTGGCAACGCCTTATCCTGCTGTCAGGCGGCCATGGGCCATTGATCGAGCATCTCGCGACGGGTCTTGATAAACGCAATCGGCAGCATATGCGGATCATCCGCCGGGAACGGACCGCGGATCTTAGAGCGCTGCTGGAAGCATACCTTCGGGTCGCTCAAGGCTCGCGTCGGCTGGATCAGACCGATTTGAGCTGAACCCGCTTTTCGAGCTTTCGGCTTCTTCCTTACGTTCACTGTAGCGGTCGACCAGAGGATTGGAGGCATCCCGCGTCAACAGCGTGAACTTAACCAGTTCCTCGCATACGTCCACGACGCGGTCGTAATAGGATGACGGTTTCATTCGGCCAGCGCCGTCAAATTCCTGATACGCCTTTGCGATGCTGCTCTGGTTCGGGATGGTGATCATCCGCATCCAACGGCCTAGCGGTCGTAAGGCTCTCCGCACCTGCACATCTCCGTGAACCCCACTTTCAATCGCTGAAGCATCGTGCCAATATTGCGCTATGACTTTCCTCGGAAGCGTCCACCGGTTTTTATTGCTTGTCGCCATGCTCGCGGTCGTTATCGGCCCGATGAGCATCGGGGTGGCGGGCAGTGCTATGGCGTCTTCAGGTAGCGCACCAATGGAAGCCATGGCCAGCGCCATGCCAGGTATGCATATGACGGAAGATATGCCGTGCTGCCCTGACGAGCAGCCTGTCAAGCCGGATTGCGCCAAGGGATGTCCTCTCGCCCTGGTCTGCACAACGTCGATCCTTGGGCACGCGCCTCACAGCCATGGCTGGTCTTTCGCCATCTCCTGGCAGTCGCATCGCTATGATCTTTTGCCGGCGTCGCAACTGATGTCGGCACTCGTCGAGCCTCCGGCCCGACCTCCGAAAGCCTGATCTCCAGCCATTTTGAAACTTGCCTGCGGATCGAGCAGGACGCGTAATTGCGTCTGCGCTGATCCGGTGGCGATCAATTTTGACCCGAGGACGCGATCAAGACATCCGTCCCGACGAGATCGAACATCATGAACAAGACCTTCCTTTCTGCGGGAGCGATGCTCCTCGCCGGCGTGCTGATCGCCGGCTCGGCCACCGTGACCCTTGCAGCCTCGCAGGACTACGAATTCCAGCCCGTCTCGACCGACGTGAAACAAGGTCAGGGATCGCTGGTCTCCGTCCGCCTCATCGACAAGCGCACAGGCAAGCCCGTTCCCGACGCCGTCATCTTCACCACCCGCATGGACATGGCCCCTGAAGGCATGGAGATGATGACGACACCCGTCGAGGCGGCGACCTCGACCGAGCCCGGTGTCTACGCCTTCAAGACGGACTTCACCATGGCGGGCGGCTGGCGCTTCAAGCTCGCCGCCAAGATCCAGGGCGAACCCGACACGGTTCAGGGCGAACTCGTCCTGAAGGCGGCCCCTTGAACACGCCATCACGTGTGGCAGCCACGCTCTCCCTCGCCGTATTGCTCGGCGGGGGAGGCTATTGGGCTGGCACCAACAATCTTGGCGCGCGGCTCGGCCTTGTTGTCGTCGAGCCTGCTCTCGCCACGCCCAAAGCTTCTGCGACCGCCCCGACGGGGGTAGTCATCTATTACCGCCATCCGGATGGACAGCCGCAGTTCTCTTTGGTGCCGAAGAATGTCGACGACGGTCGACCGTTCGTCGCCGTCCGGGAAAGCGAGGACGTCAGCTTCAGCGACGTCGCCGCCAAACCGGACAAGACGGTGGATGAAGCGAAAAAAGGTGCGAATCCTGCGGATCGTAAGATCCTATACTACCGAAACCCGATGGGCCTTCCCGACACCTCCAAGGTACCGAAGAAGGATTCCATGGGCATGGACTACATCCCGGTCTTCGACGGCGATCAGGGCGACGCCTCGACGGTTAAAATCTCGCTCGGCAAACTGCAGCGCACGGGCGTCAAGACGGCGACCGCGGAAATGGCCAGCATCAGCCGCAGGATCCAGGTGCCGGGAACCGTTACCTTGGACGAGC
This sequence comes from Agrobacterium genomosp. 2 str. CFBP 5494, assembly GCF_900013495.1. Lineage (NCBI taxonomy): Bacteria > Pseudomonadati > Pseudomonadota > Alphaproteobacteria > Hyphomicrobiales > Rhizobiaceae > Agrobacterium > Agrobacterium genomosp. 2. The sequence continues at coordinate 145,351 of NZ_LT009720.1, read as the reverse complement.
GTCTTGTCAGCATCATCTCGATGCGAACGGATTCGTTTGTCGACGACGTGGCCGACGTCACGACGGGCGACCGCATCCGCAAGGGCGACAAGCTCTTCCGCTTCTATTCGAGGGAGATCGCGACTGCGGCGTCGGAATATGCCGCCGGCAGGGGCGATTTGCGCAGCAATGGCGACGCCGGTTCGGCGCTGCGCCTGAAGAACCTCGGCGTGCCGCAGGAGGTCATCGACACCATTGCGAATACCCGTCAAGTGCCGGCGAGCATCAGCTACGTTGCCCCGCGCGACGGTATCGTCCTCGAACGCATGGCGACAACAGGCATGATGGCCAAGCCCGGCGACGAACTGTTCCGGATCGCCGATACCTCCAACGTCTGGGTGATGGCCGACGTGCCGGAATACGATCTGGCTTCGGTCCGAAACGGCGCTGAGGTCAAGGTTACCATCAGGAGCTTGCCCGGCAGAACGTTCAAGGGTGTCGTGGATCTGATCTATCCGCAGGTCGATATGCAGACGCGCACGACGAAGGTTCGCATCGAGCTTCCTAATCCCGAGGGCGTGCTGCTTGCGAATATGTATGCCGACGTCAAAATCGAGGCGGGCGCCCCGAATCCTGTCGTCGCCGTCCCCAGCAGCGCCGTCGTCGACACCGGCGACCGCCAGGTCATCTTCATCGACAAGGGCAATGGGAAGTTCGAGCCGAAAGACGTGACGCTCGGCGTCCGCGGCGAGGAGAAGACGGAGATCGCCAAGGGCGTCGCCGCAGGCGACAAAGTCGTCGTGGCCGCCAACTTCCTCCTCGATGCCGAAAGCAACCTGAACTCGGCGCTCAGCGCCATGTCCGAGGAAGCCAAGCCATGATCTCCCGCGTCATCTCGTGGTCTGCCCACAATCTCGTTCTGATCTTCGTCGGCGCCGCCCTTGCCATCGCCGGCGGCGTCTACGCGCTGCGATCCCTGCCGCTCGACGCCATTCCCGATCTCTCCGACATCCAGGTCATCGTCTACACCGAATATCCCGGCCAGGCCCCGCAGGTGGTCGAAGATCAGGTGACCTATCCGCTGACGACGTCAATGCTGACGGTTCCGAAGTCGAAGGTTGTGCGCGGCTTCTCCTTCTTCGGCGTGTCCTTCGTCTACATTATCTTCGAAGACGGCACCGATCCCTACTGGGCGCGCAGCCGCGTGCTTGAATATCTGAACGCCGCGCAGAGCCGTTTGCCGCAAGGTATCACGCCGACACTCGGCCCCGATGCGACGGGCGTGGGCTGGGTCTATCAATATGCTGTCGTCGCCAAGCAACTGTCGCTCGCAGAACTGCGGTCGCTACAGGACTGGGTGGTACGGTTTGCCGTGTCCAAGGCCGAAGGCGTCTCCGAGGTCGCGAGCGTCGGCGGCTTCGTCAAGCAGTATTCGGTCGTCGTCGATCCAACGCGGCTCAAAGCCCAGGGTGTCTCGCTCAACGATGTGGCCAATGCCGTCCGCGCCAGCAATACCGACGCTGGCGGCCGCACGATCGAGTTGTCCGAGTTCGAGTTCATGGTCCGCGGCCGCGGCTACCTGAAGGGCATTCCTGATATCGAGAACATCGTCCTGAAAAGCCAGAACGGCGTGCCGCTCAAGCTCAGCGACGTCTCGAGAGTGGAACTCGTGCCGGACGAGCGGCGCGGCATCACCGAGCTGAATGGCGAAGGCGAGGTCGCAAGCGGCATCGTGCTGCAGCGGTTCGGAGCCAACGCGCTGACCGTGATCGACAATGCCAAGAACAGCCTCGACGCCATCAAAAGCAGCCTTCCGGCGGGTACCGAGATTGTCCCTGTCTACGACCGCTCGACGCTGATCGAGGCGGCGATCGAGACCCTGAAAGGCACGCTGGTCGAGGAATCCATCGTCGTCGCTCTCGTGACCATCGCCTTTCTGCTGCATGTCCGCAGCGCGCTGGTCGCCATTATCATGCTTCCCGTCGGCATTCTGATGGCATTCATCGCAATGAGGCTGCTGGGCATTGGCGCGAACATCATGAGCCTCGGCGGCATTGCCATCGCGATCGGCGCGATGATCGACGCGGCCATCGTCATGATCGAGAATGCCCACAAGCATCTTGAACGAGCGCCACCGGACAAGCCCCGCATCGACATCCTGGTCGAGGCGGCGAGCGAGGTCGGCCCGGCGCTGTTCTTCAGCCTGCTGATCATCACCGTCTCGTTCCTGCCGATCTTCACGCTGGAATCGCAGGAAGGGCGGCTGTTCGGGCCGCTCGCCTTCACCAAGACTTTCTCGATGGCGGCGGCCGCCCTGCTGTCGGTGACGCTGGTGCCGGCGCTGATGATCCTGTTCGTTCGAGGCTACATCGTTCCCGAGCACAAGAATCCGTTGAACCGGTTCCTGATCTGGATCTACCGCCCCGTCATCGCCGGCGTATTGCGAGTGAAGACGCTGACCATTCTGGCAGCGCTCGTCATCCTCGGGGTGTCCGTCTGGCCCGTCCAGCATATCGGTAGCGAGTTCATGCCCAATCTCGACGAGGGCACGCTGATGTACATGCCGACCACGTTGCCCGGCATCTCCGTCACCAAGGCGGCCGAACTGATGCAGACGCAGGACCGGATCATCAAGTCGTTCCCCGAGGTCGAGAGCGTCTTCGGCAAGGCAGGCCGTGCCTTAACCGCCACCGACCCGGCGCCGACGGAGATGTTCGAAACGATCATCAATCTCAAGCCGAAATCACAGTGGCGGCCAGGTGTTACAACCGAAAGCCTGAAACAGGAGATGGACGCCGCCCTGCAGTTCCCTGGCGTCTCCAACGCCTGGACCATGCCGATCCGCGCCCGCATCGACATGCTGTCGACCGGAATACGGACGCCGGTCGGCGTCAAGGTCTATGGTACCGATCTCGGCGAGATGGAGAAGATTGCCCGTCAGATCGAAAGCGTGCTGAAGACAATCCCGGGTACGTCGAGCGCCTACGCCGAACGGGTGATCGGCGGCTACTATCTCGATATCGTTCCCAACCGGACGGCGCTCGGCCGCTACGGACTGACCATCAACGATGTCCAGGACGTTGTCGGCATGGCGCTCGGTTCGGAGGTCGTCACCCAGACGGTGGAGGGCCGCGAGCGGTATGGCGTTGCCATCCGATATCCACGGGCATCCAGAAGCGACCCGCAGTCGATCGCCAGGGATGTGCAGATATCGCTGCCGGGCGGCGGAACGGTTCCTCTCGGCGAGGTCGCGGACGTCAAGCTGACCCGAGGCGCGACAACCATTCGCACCGAGAACGGACAGCTTGCCGTTTACATCTACGTGGATATCGCCAACCGCGATCTCGGCGGGTATGTCGCCGAGGCCCAGCAGGCGGTCGCCGAGAGTGTGACGATGCCATCAGGCTACTCGGTCGCCTGGAGCGGCCAGTTCGAATATCTCGAACGGGCGGAGGCCCGGCTTGCCATCGTTGTTCCCCTGACGCTGGCGTTGATCTTCCTGCTGCTCTACCTGAACTTCAAGGCGCTGACCGAGACTGTCATCGTCATGCTGTCCCTGCCCTTCGCACTGGTCGGTGGCATCTGGCTAATGTGGTGGATGGGCTTCAACGCGTCCGTGGCGGTCGCCGTAGGCTTCATCGCGCTGGCCGGCGTCGCGGCGGAAACCGGGGTGATCATGCTGATCTATCTCGACCACGCGATGAAGGAACAGCGTGAGGCCTGCGTGCGGGAAGGTCGTGCCTTCTCGAAGCTGGACCTCCACAGGGCGATCATGGTCGGCGCGGTCGAACGCGTCCGACCAAAGATGATGACAGTCGTCGCCATCATGGCGGGCCTCGTTCCGATCTTGTGGAGGACCGGCACGGGTTCGGAGATCATGCAGCGCATCGCCGTTCCGATGATCGGCGGCATGGTGTCGTCGACGCTGCTGACGCTGATCGTCATTCCGGCCGTCTACGGACTGATCAAGGGCTGGCGACTGCCAGCCGCATCCAGTGCGGACCACTCTGGCACCGAGTACCAGAGGCGCAATCTGCAGGCTGCTGAGTGACCCTTGGCCGGAGCCTCACGCGGCTTCGGCCACTTCGTCACACAAATGAATTCACAACCACGCGACCACAGCCAGAAACTTGTCTCCTCGTTAGATTTCGCGCCTTCCAACCCACCTTCCGAACGCGAAAGAGACGACCGATACCAAGGACATTGATAGACCTCTGCGAAAAACCTTGACGTCACCGCGTCTGGGCTTAGCTATTGGTGCGTTCGTCAAACGAAGGAACGACCTTGCTGCATCAACAAGCCGATATCATCCGCGCACTCGGCGTTGCGCCGAGCTTCGATGCAGCAGCAGAGACAGAGCGTCGAGTTGCCTTTCTGGCCGATTATCTGCGCACCACGGCATTACGAGCCTTCGTCCTTGGCATCAGCGGCGGCGTGGATTCCCTGACCGCCGCCATGCTGGCCCAGACCGCTGTAAGTCGCCTGCGCGAGCACGGCCACACGGCAGAATTCGTTGCAGTGCGTCTCCCGTACGGGGTTCAGGCTGACGAGGCCGATGCGCAGAAAGCCTTGGCGGCGATCCGTCCCGATCGTACCGTCACCATCGACATCAAGCCGGCGGCAGATGCAATGCTTGCAGAGGTCCGTCGTGAGGCAGGCGAACTGTTTGAGGAAGCCCGAGTGGATTTCCACCTCGGCAATATCAAGGCGCGTCAGCGCATGATTGCGCAATACGCGTTGGCTGGCGCCGTCAGCGGCCTCGTGATCGGTACGGACCACGCCGCCGAGGCACTGATGGGATTCTTCACGAAATTCGGAGACGGCGCGGCCGATATTCTCCCACTTTCGGGTCTTACCAAGCGCCGCGTTCGTGGCATCGCCAAGCATATCGGAGCGCCACAGGAACTGATCGACAAGGTGCCGACCGCTGATCTCGAAAGCAATGCGCCGCTGCGTCCGGACGAGGACGCTTACGGCGTCACCTACGACGAGATTGACGATTTTCTCGAGGGCAAGGCGATCGCGGAATTAGCACGCCAGCGAATCCTCACCATGTACACAGCGAGCGCGCACAAGCGAGCCTTACCGGTCACGCCGGAGTAGCCAACATGCCCGCCGGCGACTGTCGCATGGCTCAGGCATGAGCATAATCTGGTCCTATCGCCATCTGACGCCCCGGCAGGCTGATTTTATCAAGGTGAGGCGCAACTCACCACCACCTCGATCTGAGGCTTCCCAGCTTTGATCAATGTTTGCGACGTTTTCACCTCTCCTCGAGGCGTTGGACGAGGCGCGATTGTGCCGGCTCAAGCGCCCTTCGATGCCTTCCGGATGCCACTCTGCCGAAAATTGGCTGTACGGCACACCATTTAAGGGTGCGAAAATTTCCACGAGATCATGAGCCTGCGGGTTGACCCTGCAGCCGCTACAGGGTGCAAGGTCTGACGTGTCAAACTTAACTGACCTCAGCTTAGTCCTGAAAGGCTTTCAGATGGAAACTGTAGAAATGAATGTGGTCGGAATGGACTGCGCAAGCTGCGTCGCAAAGGTCGACAAGGGCCTGCGTGCGCTTCCCGGCGTACTGGACGTCAACGTCTCGCTCAACAGCACGATAGCGATCGTTCAGATCGACCCCGAGATCATCGGCGCGGACATTCTGCATGAGACGGTCGTGGACCTCGGATACAAGGTCTCGAACTGACTTCGCCGACACTGCGTCAGGCCGGACGATCTCTTCTATATCCGGCCTGACGGACCGGCGGTCTCTTCGTTTCGATCTCGTTCATCGGACCCTGAGTTCTTCAACCTACGCTGCGCCGAGCGCCGATGTGACAAGCAGCGAGGTTTAACCGGCCGAATAAAGACCAAGGGCATCAATGGCCGGCGACGGCTTCATCTTTCACGATCGACCAGACGCCGCAGTTTCCGAAGGCGAATATCCTGTGGCTCGTGCATATCGAGCGTGCCGACGAATGCGCCGGCTGCGCTCATCATGTAGATTCCGGCCGTGTGATCCATGGTGTATTCCCCGCCATCCAGCGGCACCTTCTTGTAATAGGCTTTGAACGCCTTCACCGCGGCTTCCGTCTGCTGCGGTGTTCCGGTCAGGGCGACGATCCTGCTGTCGAACGACGACATATATTCGGATAAGATCTTTTGCGTGTCGCGCTCCGGGTCGACGGTGATCATGATCGGTGTCACCCGGTCGGCGTCCGCCCCGAGGTCGTCCATGAGTATCGTCAACTCGGACAATGTGGTCGGACAGACATCAGGGCAATGGGTGAAGCCGAAAAAGACCAGATAGGCCTTTCCCGCCACATCGGCGTGAGTGAACCGTTTACCCTTGTGCGAAACCAGCTCAAACGGCCCCCCGATCGAGGGGATCCCACGGTCATGGGTGGACTGGGTTGGGTGCTCGCGCCCTGACGGTGCCATGTAATAGCCGGCGATTAGCACAGCGACAAGGATCGCGCTGCCTCCCCAGGCAGCGGTGCGGGCGATCTTCAGCACGATCACTCAGCCTTGGGCTTATGGTCGTCATGGTCTTCGGCTGCCTTGGAAGGCCCGAGCCCCTGGACAGCGAAGTCGACGGTTATCGGCCCAGCGTTCTTGAAGTTGAGAGTGGCCGGAAAGCGCTCCCCTTCCACCAGTTGTTTCCTTGGCCTCACGAACATGATATGCGACGCGCCGGCCTTCAAGACCACGGTTTCGCCCGGCTTTATCTCGATGCCATCTTCGATCTGCCGCATCTTGGCGACCCCCCCAACGAGGGTCGATAGATGAAGCTCGAGTTTCTCAGAAACTGGACTAGATCCGGAGAGCAGGACATCGGCCTCCTTTCCGGTGTTGGTCAACGTCAGATATCCGCCGGCGACCGGCGCCGATGCGGGCGTCGCACGGGCGAACGGGTGCCCGATAACGATAAGCCCGGTCGTGTAGTCGTGTGCTTTGGATTGCGTCGCCATGGCAATTGCAGGAACAGTCAAAGCTAGCGCGACCAGCATAGTGCTAAAACGCATGTGATATTCCATTCTGCACTTGCTGCTACTCGATATCCCGGCGGCCATGGCGAAGAAGGCGAAGCGCATTGGCTGTCACCAGCACCGTCGCGCCCGTATCGGCCAGGATCGCCATCCAAAGCGTGGTGACACCGAAAAGCGTCGTGCCGAGGAAAACGACCTTTAGGCCGAGTGCGAGTCCGATATTCTGCCAGATGTTGCCAAGCGTCGCCTTCGACAGGGCAATGAGATCCGCCACTCCCATGACCCGGTCGCGAAGCAGCGCAGCGTCGGCGGTTTCCAGTGCGACATCGGTGCCTCCGCCCATTGCCACTCCGACTGAAGCGGTGGCGAGCGCCGGGGCGTCGTTGATACCGTCACCTATCATGGCGATCGGCCCTTGCGTCTTGAGGCGCGAGATTTCGGCGAGCTTGGCGTCCGGAAGCAGTTCCGCCTTGACGACCAGTCCGAGCGCCGATCCGATCGCTGTCGCTGTGCGCTGATTGTCGCCGGTCAACATGACGGTTTCGACGCCGATATCCTTCAGATGCCGGATGGCAGTTGCGGCGTCGTCACGTGGCTCATCCCTGAGGGCAATGAGGCCCTCGATCTGGCCATTCATCATCAGAACGACGACCGTCTTTCCTTCCTCTTCAAGGTGCGTGATTCGCCGGGCAAGTTCGTCACCGACAACGGCCTGCTCGGCTGCAAATCGCGGAGATCCGACGGAGACGAATCCGTTCTTCAACCGCGCGGTAACCGCCTTTCCGGGCGTCGCCTTGGCGCCGCCGAAACTCGCCGGCACAGATAAGCCTTTTGCGACCGCCGCTTCACCAATCGCGATCCCAAGCGGATGGCTGCTGTTCCGTTCGACGGCGGCCGCGCGGGCCAGCACATCGGCTTCTGTCCCGACAATGGCCCACACATCCGTCACCTGCGGGCGGCCGCGGGTCAGGGTTCCTGTCTTGTCGAAGGCGACGGTCTTGACCTTTCCAAGCGTCTCAAGTGCCGCGCCGCCCTTGATCAGCAGGCCTTTGCGAGCACCGGCCGCAAGTCCGGAGGCGATGGCCGCCGGCGTCGAGATGACCAGCGCACAGGGGCAGGCGATCAGGAGCGTGGAGAGGCCGCGGTAGATCCACGTCGCCCACTCGCCGCCAAAGAAAATCGGCGGCACAACGATGACGAGTGCCGCAACGACCATGGCCGCCGGCGTGTACCAGGCGCTGAAGCGATCGATCAGCCGTGCCATCGGCGCCTTCGACGACTGCGCGTCCTCGACCATATGAATGATGCGCGAAATCGTATTGTCGGCCGCGACATGGCTGATCGCCACCCGAAGCTCGCCATTGGTGTTGATGCTGCCGGCATAGACCTTGTCGCCGACATTCTTGGCGACAGGAACAGACTCCCCTGTCACCGGAGCCTCGTTGACCTCGGAAAAGCCCTGAGTGACTTTGCCGTCGGAGGGAACACGGTCGCCGGGCCGCACGACGACGATGTCGTCAATCGCCAGTTCCTCGACCGCAACCTTCTCGACCACCCCATCGCGCTCGCGAAAGGCAGCTCTTGGGACGAGATCGATCAGTGCTTTGATGCCGGCTCGCGCGCGGCCAGCCGCGATGGTTTCGAGCAGCTCGCCAACGGCAAAGAGCAGGATGACGACCGCCGACTCCTCGGCTGCCCCAATCAGCAACGCGCCGAGCGCGGCAACCGTCATCAGCGTTTCGATGCTAAACGGCGTTCCGGAGACCGCGCCGACGAAAGCCCGTCTTGCGAATGGAACGATCGCGATCAGCGCCGCTACCGAGTAAGCGATCTGACCCCATTCGGGAGAGAGGTGGGCGATGCTCCAGGCAATCGCAAACATCACGCCTGTGAAGATGACGAGACGCCCCTTCCTACCCTTCCACCACGCCTGGTCCTGATAGTCCGGGAGCTGCCTGGCACCAGCTTGATTGTCAGCGCCCGCTGCGATGGGGGTGAAGCCGAGCGCCTTGATCTTGTCCTCGACAGTCTGCGACGAGGTCCTGTCCTCATCCAGCATGATGACCATGCTTTCCTGACTGTAATTGACGTTGATGTCGCTGACGCCCGGCAAACGCTTCATCGCGTTTTCGATCTTCATCGCGCAGGCAGCGCAATCCATGCCCTCGATCTTCAACTTCAACGCGCTTGAAGCAGCCATGACATTACCTCGACAATTTTACACTGGTGCATTACATGAGGCCTGTAGCAACTATAGGGTCAAGCCATGTCGCCAAACATTCTGACGATCGGATATCTCGCCAAGAAAACCGGCACCAAGGTTGAAACGATCCGCTTTTATGAAAAGAACGGCTTGCTGCCCGAACCGGGCCGGACCGAGGGCAACTATCGCGCCTATGACCATATGCATCTGAATCGTCTGAGCTTCATCCGCCGCGCGCGCGACCTCGGGTTTTCCCTCGACCAGGTGCGCGGTCTTCTGAGACTGAGTGACGACCGGGACCAGTCATGCAAGGCGGTCGACGAAATTGCCAACGAGCACCGCGCCGAGGTCGAACGCAAGATCCGCGATCTACAGGCGCTGAAGGCTGAACTCGACAACATTATCGATCAGTGCAGCTGTGGAACGGTCGCCGACTGCCGCATCATCGAATCTCTTTCGCCGAAGCACTAGGGAACCAGACCGGTGCAAAGCTGCTTCGATATGAAGCGGCGCTTGAGAATAGTGGGGGTGACGGTAGTCTCTAGCGGCGAGCCATCGCCGGCCAGCCTGGTGATACGCAACGAGTGTCGGTCGTCTATTATGAGGCACTACGACGCATCCTTCGCCTCTTCCAGGATTTCCCAGCCACCCTTCAGAACAATACCTGCGACCAAAACTCCGATGATCAGATCGGGATAGGGAGAAGCGAAGAACATCACCGCCGCGCCCGAAACGACAATGCCGGCATTGGCGATCATATCATTCGTCGTGAAAATCCAGGAGGCCTTCAGATGAACGCCTTCGTCACGATGCGATCGAAGAAGCTTCAGGCAAGCGACATTCAGCGCGGCATTGATGAGGGCGGTGATAATCATGGCCAAGCCAATAGGCTCGGCGCCGGCAAAAAACCGTCGTCCTACCTCGACGAAAAGTGCCAGGCCCAAAGCGATCAGCAGGATCCCGGACAGGCGTGCAACACGCACCTTTGCCAGAACCGTCCGACCGACAGCGTAAAGGCTGATGGCATAAACGCCGGCGTCACCCATGTTATCCAGGGCCGCCCCAAGCAGACCGGTCGAGTCAGCGACGAAGCCAACGACGCCAGCGACGATCACCTGCAAAAGATTGATGGCAAGGACCCAGATAAGTGTCGTTCGCTCGGAGGCATTTCTGGCGTCGAGCTGTATTTCGTCCTCGCGGTGTTTCTCGCTCATTCAGGTTCCCCCATTCACTCTGCAGTAGCTTGGAAAAGCCATGCACTGGTCCAGCGTCGCGTACGGCTGGATATCGACAACGTTCAGTTCAGCGCTTCTTGTTACCAGACGGTCCGGGTGTGTGCGCCGGCTGGAAAGAAAAGATCGACCCTGCCATGAGGAGCACTGCCCCCATGGTGATCGCGACATCTGCCATATTGAAGGCGGGCCAATGCCAGGTCCCAATGTGAAAATCGAGAAAGTCCGTGACGGCGCCATGCTGTATGCGGTCAAAGATGTTTCCTGCCGCCCCGCCGGCAATCATGCCGAGCGCAGTCGCTTCCAATGTCCGATCGGCTCGCATTGCCCAGATGATCAACCCGATGGTTATGACCGTCTTTATGGTAGCCAACAACAGCGGACGCTCGAAGAAGATATCGCTGAACATTCCGAAACTGACGCCGGTGTTAAAACCCAGTGTCAGGTTGAAGAAGCTCACAAGCTCGATCGTCCGCGGCGGGACCATGACCACATTCACGATCAGCCACTTTGTCGCAATGTCGAAAAGAAGCGCGATTACAAAAGCGCTTGCAATCCAAATGGCTCGAGGTCTAACGGAGTTGGTAAGCAATATAATTCCTCTCGTTGGCGTGGCCTGATCGATAGTGGGTTTTGAGCGCGAGGCGCTACACGCCTATGTCGCTCTCACCGTCGTTGCAATCGGTCCCACTTCTCGACTTGTCCCGAACAAGACCTGATATTGCTCGGCTGGATGAACTTCGCGAACTAGGGCCCCAGCGCTCGCTGAAATGGCTTTCATCTCGCGATTCTGGTTCTAAATTCTGTGCTACACCCTGTAGCTGCTACAGGGTCAATCGCGAATTCGTCGACGCCTGACTGAAGATCAGTATGGCGATTTTGCACGATACCGACAGCCTTCCGCCGCACCCCGTCGAGTATGATCATCACCCTGCACTTCAGGCCATTCTGATATTGTCGATCACAAACCGGTCTTCGGGGAGGGCCGGGAGCCGCGACCAATTAATCTCCAGGTTCTGATCCGGCACATCGTAGCTGACACGCCGTGTCAAAATTTCTGTTGCCAGCTTCATAAGCTCGATGGCGATCCACTCGCCCGGGCAACGATGGCCGGCATGGTGATCTCCACCACCTTGTGGGACGAAGTTGAAGCGGCTGCCGTCCCATTGGCGAAAGCGCTCCGGTTCGAACTCATCCGGACGATCCCACGTTCGCCGGTCGTGGTTGGTGCCGTAAAGATCGAGCAGGACCCGGCGCCCCTTGGCGAACCGATAGCCGTTCCATTCGAACGAATGTCGCGTCCGCGCGGCGACGGCCGGGAAGAAGGGGTAATGCCGACGAACTTCCTGGACAAAGAGATCCTGATATCCGCCAGTTCCCGCCTGAAGTCTCTTTTGGACTTCAGGATGTGAATGCAACGCATGTGCAACACAAACGATATAGACCGAGACTGCCACTGTCGGTCTGACGACATTGATCAGCTCCACCGCGGCGACGTCCGGTTCGAGCAATTTGCCATTCAAGTCTCGGTGCCAGGCGATGATATGGGCGGCTGACTGATCAGGCGGCCGGATAAGGCCTTTGCGGATATCCTCGATCATCGTCGTCAGCCAAGCGTCAGTTCGGTTTCGTGCGTATCTTGACCAGAGATGCCTGAACCCGATTGATCCGGCGTGATCGAACAGTGCCGCAATCTGCCGCGTTCTGGCGTTGAGGTCGGGTTCGGCAAGTGGCACACCTGCCCAGGTACAGACGGAGCGCGTCAAAATCTCCCGTACCTCAGGATAAAGCACGATCCTCCTGCTGGACCTCCATCCGGGCAGTCGAGCCTCCCATTCCTCGGCGGTGAGACGCACGAGTTTCTCGAGTCGCTCGGGGCTCATCAGCGACATAAACATCCCCTTGCGGTGGCGGTGCTGTTCCTCGTCGAGGCCCTGCACCCCACCAACGCCGAGCAAAGTCTTCTGAATCGCCTTCGGCATGGCACCCCGCCGTGCGAAGCGGTTCGCATCGTAAAACAGGGCGGCCGCTTCGGGACCGCTCACGCAGATGGTTTTCTGCAGCATCAATCTGGTTTCGAACAGGTCCGAGCCGTGATGCCGACATCGGTCCGAAATGAATCGATAGGGATCGCGCACCAGGGCAAAAGTGGAGTCCAATACCCTTTCATGTGGGATGTGCGGCATCGTGGTGGCCTCCAACTTCCTCGCTACAAGAACCGGTGACGGCTGAACGCCCGCGCTACCCGCTACCGTGCCGGTTTTGCGCAGGCCAGATCGTCGGTTCCACGCAGTACATAAGGCTCTCCCTGAAACCAATGCACCAAACTGGCGACCGAGCGCCGGATGTTGTGAAGAGCCTGGCTCGATCGTCCGGACGCCCAACAACTTCTACCCAGTTTACCCCAACGTATCGGCCGCAAGATTGATCCGCCCGAAGCGGATCGATGGTGGTAACCTCCGGCAAATGAAAACAAAGCGCCTGTCGTCTTTCTAATCCGCGCCCTATCAATCGGCGTCTCTGCCCTTTTCCGGACGGCTGAGTGTAGGTTTCCAAGGCTCGCCCTTGTAAGGATCCGCCAGCGCCGCGTCTGGACGGCTGATCGGGTACTTGATGGTCGAGATCTTCTGAGCCAGCTTGTCGGCGCCGTTTTGCTTCAGCAGCTCGCGGAAGCTGGAATGCATCCCGCCGTCAGCATAGGCAGTCATGGTTGCGGTAGGATCCTTGTCCAGCAGCGAGGCCAGTTTCTTGTCCTCCTGCTGAACTTTGGCGGAAAGGGCTGGATCGGCCTCCTGTTTAAGAGCGGGACAGGCACCAAGAGGGTTGGTGGGGGCGCTGTTGAAATCCGCATTGAAAACATATCGTCGATTGCACGCCGCGACCTTTGGCTGCTGCTTGGAAAATTCGAAGGCGTCGTAGCCTTCCTTCAGGTTTTTCCAGAACGTGAAGTTCGGATCGCCGCGATTGGCCGCCATATTCTCCAAGGTCATGCGAAAGGGATATGCCTGCACCTGAAACTTCTCCTGGCCACCGGCAAGCGCGCTGTGCACGAGGGCGTAGATTTCGCCGACACCCTGGTCGGTCATCGCGTAACATCCCGACGACGAACAAGCGCCGTGAACCATCAACGCTTCGCCGGTGTAGCCCAGTGCTGCCTCGAGGCGGTTCGGATAACCAAGATTGAACGACAGATAAAACTGCGATTTGGGATTCAGCATGCCTGAGGAGACATGATAAAATCCCTCGGGCGCCTGCCGATCACCGGTCCTGGTTTTCGGGCCGAGTTTTCCTGACCATCGGCACATCGGATACACCTTCAAAAGCGCGTAGCGACCGGTCCGATCCTGCTTCCAAATCTCAAGCTCGCTTTCTTGCTTGAAGATCCGTATCAGCACCGGGCTTTCCGGCGTCATCCCTTTCTTCGCCATCTCTCCGACCAGTTTGACCGGAATCTCGGGCGACGGATCGCCGATATCGTCAAGGCTCATGGTGGTGCAGCCGTTAAGCCCGACGACAAGCAGGACAAATAAGACGAGCGGCCCCAGCCGATGGAATATTGCTTGGATCATTTACTCTGGGCCCCGATTCGCGTGACGAAACCGTGCTACGGCCTGTAGCCACTGCAGGGTCAATACCTGTAGATCTCGATTCTCACGCGAGCCTCAGCCCCCAGTCCGCCAATGCAGAGTAACGATCAGCGTTGCAAACCTTGGTGATCCTGGCTTTCATCGTCGAAGTCGGCTTGCTCGTCCTGTTCGTCCGAAGCGATCGGAATGTCGCCATCGAACATCCTCTCCCTGCTCAGCAGGCCGGCATCTTCAAGCAGTTCGACGTTGGGCAGATCGCGCAAAGTCTCAAGCCCAAAACTCGAAAGGAAGGTTCGTGTCGTGACCAGCGTATAAGGAGCGCCCGGCTGCGGGCTGCGCGGACCCGAGGAAACGAAACCCAAAGATCGAATGTGAGCGATCGTATCACGACTGACTTCCTTTCCGATTATATTGGAGATCTCGCGTCGAGTGATCGGCTGGTGATAGGCGACGATCGACAACACCAGCAGATCGGCCTGCGACAACGATCGCCCATGCTGCTCGACGCCGCTGATACTGCGGATCGCATCGGCAAACCGGACGCGGGTCCGATGCTGCCATCCGCCTGCGACCGAGATGAGTTCGTAGGGCCGATCGCGCAGCTCTTCCCGGATGTCGTCAATCAACAGATCGATGCTGCAGTCGCGGCCGACCAGGCGGGCAAGCGTTTCGCGGTCCACTGGCTCGGCCGATGCAAAAATCACCGCCTCGACCCTGCCCATCCACTCGCGCCAGCGCAGCTGCGCCGGCAGATCGGTCAACTCGGTGTCGAGGCTGTCTTTCTGTCGCGGCCGCCGTCCCATGATCTACAATCCATAGAGCCGAAAGGTCGACCGACCGGTGAGTTCGCGGATTCCGCCAAGCGTCACTAGCCGGTCGAACAGCCGCCGGCTCGACCGGTCGCTGGTTTCCTTGCCCGTCTTTGCCGCCAGCGCGTCCTCGCGGATCAGGATCGAGATTGTCGCATCAGCATCCTTGCCGCGCAGTTGCGACGCCATGTCGATCAACCGCGTCATACGGCGGCCGAGATCGGTATGGATGTCCAGTGCTGCAGCGCCGCTGCGTCCGTACGCTAGATGGCAGGCATCGGTCCAGGCTTCCACCCTGCCTTCTCTCAGCGCCCGCCAGTCACCTGGCCGCAGTGCGCTCGCCAGAAGCGGTAGCGGTGCCGGCCAGCCGAGACGTCTAGCGAGAACGGCGTCTGCCAGCCAGATGGCCAGTGACCGGGCATCCGGCCGGCGTCGTGTAACCTCCAGCGCGGTCGCCGCCGCTGCCCGTACCGCATGGCCAGGCCCGCGCACATAATCGGCCGCCATTTCCAGCGCCGCCGTCAAGGACGCGTCGGCCGCAAGCTCGAACATTTTTGGAAGGCGTGTGTACCATTCCTCGGTGCGAACGGCCCGCGTCTCGCCCAGGGCGCGAAAGGCGCCGAGCAGCCGGGCGGCCGGACCGGGATCGCCGCCGGCCGGCGTCAGATACCAGTGATCGCGTAGGGCTGCCTCCCCTTCCGGCCGGCCTTGCTGGCGCGTCAGCGCCGTCGCACAGGCAAGCGCCAGTCGCTGACGCCAGAGGCGGCCAAGCGGGTGTTCGTCGCGGGCCGCCGGGTGCAGAGCGGCCAGTACCGCGCCGGCGAAATAACCCGCGTCACCGGTGCCTTCCCCCAGGGCGGTGAGACGTGCCCAGCCGGGAACCGGTGGGTAGCTCGGGGGTGGATCGGGAACGATTCGCGGACGTGAGACCATACGCAACCTTATCAGGCGACGGCGGTTTGCGCCATGTTTTGCGCAGGAAAGCGCCGCGCCTGTCGATAAATAATAATGAACGATAAACTTCCATTATCGTTCATTTCTGTCATTATAAGAAAATGAGCCAAATCATCGATCAAAACAACGAAATTCACCTCGAGGCGAGCTCTGCTCCGCCTCTCAGCACAGCGGCCGACGGTGACATTTCCGCGCCGCAGACGTCGGCCGGCATGCCGACGGCCAATGGCGGGCTCCCCTCCCCTCCTCCAGAAACGCGCGCAGCCTTCCCAGCCCACCTGGAGCAGTTGGCCGATCAGGCCCGCGATTATGTCGAGGCCGCCAGTTCGGCAAACACCCGCAAAGCCTATGCCTCCGACTGGAAGCATTTTTCCGGATGGTGCCGCCGGCAAGGGCTGGAGATCCTGCCGCCTAACCCGCAGACCGTCGGCCTCTATATCACTGCCTGCGCTTCCGGGGCGGCGATCGCCGGCCGCAAGCCGAATTCGGTCACGACGATCGAGCGACGGCTATCTGCCATAACCTGGAACTATGCCCAGCGCGGCACGCCGCTCGACCGCAAGGACCGCCATATCGCCACGGTACTTGCGGGCATCCGCAACACCCATGCCGCCCCTCCTCGCCAGAAGGAAGCGGTACTTCCCGAACACCTGATCGCCATGCTCGAAACGCTGCCCCGCGGCACACTGCGGGGCCTGCGCGACCGGGCGATGCTACTGATCGGCTTTGCCGGCGGGCTGCGGCGCTCCGAAATCGTCGGGCTCGACGTCGGTCGTGACCAGACGAAGGACAGCCGCGGCTGGGTCGAGATCCTAGACAAGGGCATGGTCGTCACGGTCCGGGGCAAACGCGGTTGGCGCGAAGTGGAAGTCGGCCGTGGATCCTCGGACGCCACCTGCCCTGTCGTTGCGCTGCAGACCTGGCTGAACCTCGCACGGATCGCGCACGGTCCCCTCTTCCGGCGAGTCACCGGTCAGGGCAAGGATGTCGGCCCTGATCGACTGCTCGACCAAGAGGTCGCGCGCTTGGTCAAGAAGGCGGCATTGGCTGCCGGCGTGCGCCCTGACCTCACCGAGACCGAGCGCGCGGAGAAATTCTCCGGCCACTCGCTACGTGCCGGCCTGGCCTCTTCCGCCGAGGTCGACGAACGCTACGTGCAGAAGCAACTCGGTCACGCTTCTGCCGAGATGACTCGAAAATATCAGCGCCGGCGAGATCGGTTCCGCGTCAATCTCACCAAGGCAAGTGGGCTTTGACCCCCCCCTCCTCTGCTCCCAGTGAAGCGGTAAGGTCAAAATTGAGCGTCAGGTTTTCAGCTTAGCGCTTCAATTGAAATCGGGAAGTAAAAGCCACATCCGTACTTCTCATAAATGTGCCCGCGGTGGCTCACCGCCGATAAGTAATCCTTATCGATGGTAGATCGACAAAGGCCGCAAATTCACTTAACCTGGGCTAAATCACGCTCTGCAAAGGCCCAAAACATGGAAGATCGCGTTCGCTTCGCCCTACAGAAACTGATCGACATCGCAAAAAACGATACCGGCCAGGCAAGGCGTGTTGCCAACTTTATTCTCGCCTGGTGGAATGCAGACGTGCATGGCGGCTTCGATCTCATCGATCTCGCCAATGTCGATCGAGACGTCTCCGAAGCCATGGCGACCGTATTTACTTGGCTGGCCCGCCAGTCAGATGTCGAGTACCCATACGCCTATCGCAGCGAGATCGAGCAGATCATCGCCCGCTGGCGGCCTCAGGCCGAAACAGCCTGATGGCGAAAGGGAAAACATCCGCGGCGATGTCCACCGTCGAGCTCGACACGATCGCATCGGTCCTGCCAATCGAGCGCAGGGACGAACTCGCCGAACTTCTGACCGACCAGGATGTCGAAACGCTAAAACATCTGGTCAACCAGGGCATGGGTGACAACACGCTGCGGGCGCTGACCTCCGATCTCGCCTATCTCGAAGCCTGGGGGCTTGCTGCCACCGGGCAGTCCCTGCCCTGGCCCGCACCAGAGGTGCTACTGCTCAAATTCGTCGCTCACCACCTGTGGGATCCCGAAAGGCGCGCGAGCGACCCCGACCACGGCATGCCTGCTGAGGTTGACGAGAACCTCAGAGGCCAAGGCTTCCTGAAATCCATCGGCCCGCACGCCCCCGATACGGTGCGGCGCCGGCTTGCGAGCTGGTCGACCATGACCAAATGGCGCGGCTTGTCCGGAGCCTTCTCCTCCCCTGCCCTCAAACAGGCGATCCGGCTCGCGGTCCGCGCCGTTCCACGAAAGCGTCGTCGAAAAAGCGCAAAAGCGGTCACGGGGGACATCCTGCAAATGCTGCTCGCCACGTGTGCAAGTGACAGCTTGCGTGACATCAGGGACCGGGCGATTTTGATGGTCGCCTTTGGGTCAGGTGGTCGCCGGCGCAGCGAAATCGCCGGCCTCCGCCTGGAGCAACTGACCGAGGAAACACCGATCGAGGTGCCAGACAGCCCTCCCCTTCCCTCTTTGGCAATTCATCTTGGGCGGACCAAAACGACGACCGGAGAGGACGACGACGTCGTCTATCTCACAGGCCGGCCGGTCGAGGCATTGAATGCCTGGCTGACCGCCGCCAGGATCGACAAGGGAAGCGTGTTTCGGGGGATCGGAAGGTGGGGAGCGGTCTCGCGCCGGGCGCTCGATCCGCAGTCGATCAACTCGATCCTTAAACATCGAGCGGAAATGGCTGGACTGGATCCCGGGGAGTTTTCTGCGCACGGTTTGCGGTCAGGGTATTTGACCGAGGCGGCAAACCGCGGCATCCCTCTCCCAGAGGCGATGGAGCAATCACGCCATCGATCCGTTCAGCAAGCATCCAGCTACTATAACAGTGCCACCCGCAGAAGCGGGCGAGCGGCCCGATTATTGTAGGATCGGATCTCACTGTCAGAATTGCCAAGGAGAGATCAATTCAAGGCCTGTTGTCTCGAAATCTTTAAGGTTTCGGGTTGCCAACCGGCCACCATTGATCCGCGCTATCGCCGCGATCATGCCGTCCGGAACCGACATACCCCTCCCCTTCCGCGCAGCGTCTCCTATGATATCGCCATAGGCCAATGCTGCTTCTTCCGTGAAGGCAAACATCTTGTCGGAGAACCGGCGCCGCCAGCTCACAAGTCCCTCTTCCAGGCGATCAGCGCGCTGATCCGGCCTGATCTTTTGGATACCAAAAGCGATCTCAGCAACGGCAATCGTCGGCAGTGCCAATTCGGCATCGTGACGAACCAGCCATGCTATGACGGCAGAATCGGGAGCTTTCTTCAACGTCTCCGACATCACATTCGTGTCGAGAAAAATCAAAGCTCTACGCCTTTGTGAGCGCGTCTGTTTTCATTGATGATACTGTCGAAATCGATATCCGTACCCAACTGCGATGAAAGACGGTTATAGAATTTCGCAGCGGGTTCACGTCCCGCCTCTCGAGCCTCATAGGATTCGAGCGCGCGCTCGACGATGTCGGCAATCGTGCGATTTTCTCGGCGGGCGAGCTTATGGGCAAGGTCGCGCGCTTTGGAACTGCGGACAGATAGTTGCGGGGTTACCATTAAGTGCTCCTTCCTCTGGATCTAATGTAACTCAAATCGAAATAGCCATCAAGATGGCATCTGCCATTTTGGTGGCTATTCGTTGTTTCTGATTTGGCGGCCTGTGGTTTTGGCCAATATGCATTACCGTCCTGCGTAGTAACCAACAGCAAAACGCCTGAATAACGCGTGCGAAAATCACGGCATGCGCCATGTACCAACCAACTTTCCCCAAAACGCTTTATCGAATACGCCAGGCGTCGACCGACGATCAGGTCCATGAGGTGCAGATGGGCGAATTGGCTGCTAAGCATTAAAGGATAAACTAATCTCCAGAGCATCCTTCGAAGTTACAGAAAAGCGTTCCCTTCTTTTTCAACGGCAGAGATGAGAACGATATATGGTGCCGGTCCTAAACTGATGCGGGCCACGCCCAACTCGGCTAACCTATGGACGTCCCTGCTGCTCGTTGTCATCAAATTAACAGGCATTGTTGCCGCGTTACAGACTTGGCGGATCAACGCATCATCTGTCAATCCAGCAACGAAAAAGCGGTCAGCGCCGGCCGCCGCATATGTTTTCTCGCGGACAAGCGCCTCCTCGACTAAATCAGCGTGTGCGGCTCCCTGATCGGCTTTTAGGAAGACGTCTCGGGCATTGATGAATGCTGGAACACTGGTAGAATCGGCTGAATGGCGAGCCGTGCGTATCCGAGCAGCCTGATCATCAACACCATAGAGGCCGGGGCCATCCACGATCTGGTCCTCAAAATTGAAGCCGACAATGCCGAGTTTTAGTAACCTTCAGACGTTCTGCCCAACAGTTTCAGGATCGGCAGCAAACCCACCCTCAAAATCCACGGTGACCCGTAGTTGCACCGATTTTGAGATCCTAGTGACAACTGCAAGCATCTCCTCGAAGCGCAGCTCTTGGCCATCTGCATAACCTTGGGCAGCAGCAACGGACCAGCTGCTGGACGCAACACCTTTCGACCCCAGCGCGTTCCACGGCAAGGGCACTCCCGGCATCCCAGATACTGTAGAGAAACAGTGGGTTCGATGGTTTGTGTAAGCTTCGAAAGTACTGGTCTTTTCGATTTGGGCTGTTACGCAGGGTAATCCTTATTTACTGTTTTAAGTTGACGTTCGATTTCGATCAGCCGCTGCTTGCGCCAGAGGCCTCCGCCATATCCCGTCGAAGATCCGTCTGCTCCGGTGACCCTGTGACAGCAATCGTGAGAGCTATTAGATTGGCACCATTGTCGCGTGCAACCGCGCAAATTGCGGTGGGATGATTGATCTGACGGGCAATTTCGGAGTAGCTTCGGGTTTCACCAGATGGAATTTCTCGCAATACGTCCCACACACGTTCAGTGAAGGCTGGCGGACATCGCAAGTGGTGTTGAAAACCTGTCGCAGCGGGCCGCAAAATACTCAGCGAGTTCTGCCATGGCCTCCTCCGAGGGAGGCATGCTGCCGATACTCTCTTTGGATGCCTGCTGTGGCTTTTTGAGCTCTGCTGGCAGACCTTTTCGATCCACGAATTCCAAAAGGTGAAGATGGCTTCGACTACTCACGGCGATCATGTCGCCGAGCGGCGTCGGTATCCATGTTGCCCGTAGCAACTTGTCCGATTGCAACTCAGATGGAGATTGCCGAGTAGACGCGCGAAAGCGGCGCGAAACGCGCTGGCAGATCCAAAGCTGTCGTCGTGTTGAGTCGTAACAACTTTCCCGTCAACGGCCAGTGTCTCGAATCCTTCGCGGAGCCGCCGTTGACGCGCCATTTCAAGGAATGTCATTCCGAATTGACGTCTGAAGCTCCGCCGCACGGTTGAGGAGTCATAACCGAGTTTGATCACATGGTTTTCAGACCAACGACGGTCGGGCCGCATGTCGAGAGCATGCCGGAGAGCAGCATTGTCGGATCAGCAAGGGCAGCCGCCGAAGAGGATGGCAACGCTTGCACGAGCGGTATCCAGCCTCAACGCATTCGCCGATCGTGGGTGAGAACGTGCGGTTTTCGCGCTTAGCTTTTCGCGCAGGAAACGCCAGTTGAAGCGACACACACGAAGACTTGACCATCGGAACGTTTATTTCAGGCCAGTAAAGCAGCGTAGAGTGTGTCAGGTTCGGAAAGTCAAATAGCATGTGGAATTCCTAGCCATTATAAAAACAACACGCCGCCGATTTTCGAGCGTCTATTCACTTTTCTGGGGTGATCGGATCAACGCCCGTGGTTCGGCGATCCAACAGCTTCAGTCCGTTTACCCAACCGGTGCCCTGCCCTACCACGCAGCTTCTCCAACGTGATATCCCATGGGTCAATTCCGCTTCTTCCGTGAAGGGAAAACATCTTGTTGGAAAACCAGCGACGCCAGCTCACAAGATCCCTCTTCCGGACGATCTGCACGCTGATCCGGTCTGATTTTTGGAATACCAAAAGCGATCACAGCAACCGCAACCTCCGGCAGTGCAAGTTCGGCTTCATAGCGAGCAAGCCACGCTATTACTGGAGATCCGGAAGCATACTTTCAAGCCTCCGAGGTCACGTTCATGTCGAGAAAAATCAAAGCTCCATGGACTTATGAGCACGTCAATTTTCATCGATGATAAAGCCCGAAATCGAATGCACACCCGACGGAGACGAAAGACGACTATAGCAATTCGCAGCAAGTTCGGTCCCCGGCTCTCGGGCCTCCTATGTTTCGAGCGCGCACTCGACGTCGTCAGTCGCGCGATTCTCTCGCCCGGTAGGCTTATGTAGCAAGGGCGCGGATTTCGAACTACGGACAAATAGTTGCGAGGGTACCGCTGAGTGCTCCTTCATTATGGGTCCAAAGTAAACTAGCGGCTACTTCTTGTTTCAAATTTTTCGTCCTGTGTTTTGCTGTCATGCAAGGCTCGGCGGGGAGACTAGCACATCCGTTCTGAACGCCATGCTTCGGCCAACTTCCTCTATAGACGGCCACCATCTGTGTGCCATGTGAGCCCAGGGGTGAACTCTCCGAACTTCTGACCGTCCAGTTCGTCGAGGCACTACGCCATTTCGTCAGCGAGGGCATTGGCGACAACACGCTGTGGGCGCTGACCTCTGATCTCGCCTACCTTGCTGTCTTGGATCTTGCTTCCAGCGGCATTCCCTACCCTGTCGGCGCCTGAGCCGCTAATGCTTAGATGGGCTGCTCACCACCGTGGGATGTCCAAAGGCGCGCCAGCGGCCCCAGCCACGGCGTGCCTGTTGACCAAGGCCGAGCACCAAAACCTTGTCAGCTGACAAGGTTTTTCGTCTGATCCGAAACGCACCACTCCGTGAAACAGTGGTACTTCGACAAGCCTCAAGCAGATTGTCACTGCGAAACGTTGTCAGCTGGCAGGGCATTCTCAACTGAAGCGATGCGAAAAGTTCGCCGGTGCTCGATTCTCTGATGGTGCACCCCGGACACGACTACCGCCGTAAACCTTGTCAGCTGACAAGGTTTTCCACCGTCTGGCATGAGCCGGATCGTAACCGGGCGGGACTTCGATACTCTTTTACACTAGAGTACCAACTCTGGAAGGTTGCGGATGGTCCGCCAGGGAATGGGGCTGGTTGCCTTCAACGTTGCTACTCGGTCCTATTCCCCATAAGACCAGAGCCAATTTCAATTTCAAGGCGCCAAGCAAGTCCCATGCTTTCGACAACAAAGCTTTGGGGTATGATCGGAAATGCACTGCCGACGAGATAATGTTCACACTGATCTTGCGCACAAAGCGTCGGAACTGCGCGATATTGCAAAGCCGTTGTTGCGGAGAAGGGGAGGGGGGATCTCGTTTCATTCCCCGAAGTTGGTAAAGCGCGTCAAAGCCACCACCCTGAAGATCGAGAGGTGCGATGGCCGCAGAATGGGCTGCAGTGTAGCTGAATTCTTCCGTTTTCCGGTGCCTGCGAACAGGATGTTCGGCGACTTCACGCCCGCCAGTGAGTCCTAATCCTCGGTAAGAAGGCGATCACCGTTTTTGGTCGGCCGCGATGCCATGGATACAGGGCAGGAGAAGGTGGCCACGGTATTGTCGGCCGTAACTTCCCCACAGAGCTTCCTCAGGAATTCGATCTTGAAGCGGTCTAGAATGATTTGATGACGCCGCTTTGGCGGAGTCAATCACGACTCAGATGACGCGGAACAGTCGACCTGATCGTCACAGCCTAGGCCGCTGGCGAGAATCGCGGCGGCGATGTCACCGGCTTCTGGAATACTGACATGGAGACCTTGAAAGGCGCCGTCTCCACGAAGTTGTATCTACCGTATAACGGCATCCTTGCCTACCAATTCGACCTCCCGGATGACATTGAACACGCCCTCGTCGCGGGTGACGTCTCTGATCGCGTGCACGCTGCGGGCGGTTCCGCCGTCTTACGCCCAAGCATAGCTGGTCTATCAATGCCGAGAACCGAGCACGGTTTCGGGATCCTCTTTCCGACGGCTTTGACGGTCGTCCTGTCGTGCCTACGTACCCACCATCGCACATCATTTCGTTTGCAGAGAAATAAGTGACCACCCCGCTGACGCCTGCATTCGCTTTGGACTTCGGCACAGAGATCGAAAATCCGACGCCGGCCACAGGCGTACCGGCTTCGACTACACCGTTCTTTGCACCCCTGTCGTATGCAATCCTCTCGGTTATCGGAACGAGGTTACCAGGCCAGCGACATCCTTGAGAACCCGATCTTCTTCCCCATAAGATCATCGACGTCACCTTGACGTCGAAACCAGCAATTGGCGCGCCATCGTCGCCGGGGATTACCACAGATATGATAGCTGCTACGAGAACAGTTTTGGCCCCCTCACTGGACATGCCGCCGCCAAGGATCAGCCAGACGACTGAATAACGGAACAGGAAAACGAAAAGAGGCTTTCGCTTAATGAACAGGAGCCATTTCGATCTTTCACCACCGTTGCGTGTGTCGCTCGAAGCGAAAACCCCAAGGTTGACGCGAGAAAACACGCCCCGCAGAGCGCCTCTGGCCATTGTGGGGGGTCAGGATTCGTAATGCCTGAGGATAAACTGCCAATCTCATCTCGGCTTTTTTGAAGATGAATATAGGCGCTGTTTACAAGGGCGGTAATTCCCATTGAGGATGCGACCTCGCGGAGATCACCAAACCCCTGTCT
The DNA here is from genome assembly GCF_900013495.1 of Agrobacterium genomosp. 2 str. CFBP 5494. Taxonomy (NCBI): domain Bacteria; kingdom Pseudomonadati; phylum Pseudomonadota; class Alphaproteobacteria; order Hyphomicrobiales; family Rhizobiaceae; genus Agrobacterium; species Agrobacterium genomosp. 2. Next base: position 120,892 of record NZ_LT009720.1, on the reverse strand, counting down.
CCCGAAATTCTGAGCGAACTTAACGCGCACACCGCAGCCGCTGGCCGCATTAGAGGTCCACCGAAGACGCTGCACCTCGATGCTAACCTGATGGATATCATAGCAATCATTGAAATGCGTTGCGAAACGGGATCTGCGGTAATCTCGGTGCAAATTGTGCCTAGGTTGGATTGCTCCTGACCCTACCGCGCCTTTCTAGTGGAAGGACAACGAGAAGGACAAGATCATGCAGGTGCTCGATGCCCTCGCGTTCAATAAGGGCCGCCCTGCGACAGAGCAATTGTCGTGCCACGGGTCGGTCCGAGCATGACTGACGAGGACATCAAGAAGGAATGGGAGCTGGATTATCTCACCAGCGACAACACGAGGCCAGCTACGAGACATAACCTTTGACGCCGCGCCTAAGGCGCTATGCCAATGGCAACTCTCCGGGCCGGAATTTCATAATAAATGCAAGCTATTCTGGCGACATGCGCAGCACGGCCATCGCCGGGGGTGACAGATCGCGTTCCGGCTGTACTTGACGTCCTGGTAACTTTCTATCCAGCCGACGAGCTATCTGGCAAACGCGGCCTGATCGCATTCCCGTCTAACACGCGGCTGTCGATCCGCGCCCGCGGCATGGCCCCGCGACGGTACGACGGGACTTGGCAGTCCTCGTGGACGCCGCGATTGATGGTGGGGAAGGACAGCCCAATCGAGAAACGCTACGCGCGCCGTGGAAGGGCAGGGGAGGTGGAGGAAGCCTTGGGCTTTTCGCTCGCCTTACTGCTGGCATGGTCGGCTTAGATCGAGACTCTTGCCGCCCTTGCGCCTGCGAGAATAGCTACGGGTCACAAAGCAGCGCCCGGCCGTATGCCGACGTGACATTACCAAACTGAGTCGCCGCAGCGATCGGCTATGGGGGTCGGGGCTGGGAGCAGATTTCGCTCATGTTGAAACCAATGACGGCACGACATCCGAGCACGCCTTGTATCGACGAACTGACATTCATGGGTGTCCGCGATCGACCCATCGTGGTTAGCATCGATGCATTCTAGTTCGCGACAGAACGTGGCACTATGTGCTGGTCCCTCAAAGAGGATCCTACGCGTCAATCCTCACCTGCGATCCGGGCTCGGGGTTCACCGAGGATGTCTCCTCGACCGACGGCACTAGCACTATATCCTGCCCTCAGCATAAAATTCACGGTCCGTTCGGTCTCACTTTGCCTGGAGGAACAATTCTTGTTCTCGCACGCATCCATGAGACCCAATGTTACCCGGTGGCTTTGACGTTGTGACCGCCGGCACGCAGCAGAGCCATCAGGACCGGTCCGAGTGAAAATTCACCGCGCTTCGCCTTGCTTGTCAGATCTCTGAGATATCCGCCCGGCGAATTAATGTGACCGCCGCGCTCCAAAATGCAGGCAATCGTCACTGCCGCGTTCTCTGGACCCATTGCCTCGCAGGCCTCCTGATATGCAGACGGGCTAACCCCAAGCATGGATCTGACGACCACTGCGGCTGTCATGAGTTCACGCCAGTTCCGAATTTGGCCATCGGGCCTATAGTTTGAAATTTCAGGGCAGGCCCGCAAGACAAGTCCGATTGGGAAAGCCTTGATCGGCACATGCCGCGGCTGCTTGTCCTCATTCGGCTTCGCTCCCTGCTCTTTTCGAGAGCTAGGTTCAAGTTCATGAGGAGTGTTGGTATTTGAATTCTGTATGTGACGCTCAATATGAGCATCACTGACGTTCATTTTTGACGAAAAATCTTCAGAATTCAGAAGTTTGACGATATCCTCGCGTAGACTGCTCATCCTGAGACCGAGGTCATCCAGTTCAGCCAAGGTGGGATTGCGCGGGATTTCTCCCACGATCGCGATATAGCGCTCCTCTATTCCCTCCCAATCGCCTGTTGCCCCTTCTTCAACAGCTGCAGTGATCAGCTTGCGGATATCCCGCCGGCAGATCGTCAGATTTTCCTTTGCTTGTCTAAAGGCGATCCGATCGGCAGCAACCTGCTGGGCGAGGCACGCAAGCTCCTCAGCTCGCATAAGAAGAGGTGATATGTCGAAGCCGTACGCGTGCTCGATCGAGCCATCGCCGCCTTTTCTGGCGTAGCGTTTGCCGTTGGCGCTATCCTTGCGGATAATCAATCCGGTATCAACGAGGACCGCAAGATGCCGACGCAAGGTCGCGCCTGCAATGCCATGGGCGCGAATTGACAGCTGAATGTTCGAGGGAAAGACAACGAGCTGCGCGTCTTGGCGCAGTTCGTTTTCCGGATAGAAGCTCAAAAGGGCATCGAGAACCGCAAGGCTGCGATCCTGCAGACCAAGCACCTCTCGAGCTTCCGATGCGTCGCGAAAAACCTTCCACTTGTTTGCCGATTTACCTTCCTCGATCCTGCTCGTGGCGATTTGCCGCCTCACAAGCGCAAGGGTAACCTGTCGCCGCCCAAAGGGCGTCGTTACTTGTGCACCATCCATGTCCTCGCCTCTCAAAAGGCAAAAGAACAACGCTCACCAAAACGGTGCCAAAGACTCTTGACTAGGATTCATGGAAATGCGATTCTCAAGCTCTCACACAACGAGAAGGGCTTCCATGACGGCAACGTTTCGGGGGCCTTTTTCTTTTGCGCGCTTTCCTTCCTTAGTTCGTATCGAAATCCACTTCCGGCTTCGATCAGTTCTTGGACTTCTCACGACTGAAGCGCTCAGCCAGCGCCGGCAACTCCAATTCAATAAAGCTCAGGAATTCCTTCGCGGACGCTTTATGCGCTGAAATACGAACCTCGTTGGCCGTACGCACAAGCCTGCCCAGTTGCTCGCCTGCGGGTCCAGCAATCACCTCGCCAGTCTCCTTCGGGGGGGATTTCGGTTTAAGAGCATTGAATGCTGCAAGAAACTTCTGGTCCGATCCTAGGCGCCTTTCGGCGCTGCCGGATAAAACCTTGCTCAATGCATCGTGGAGATCCGGCCTTTCAGAATAGTTCTTTGCAAAGTCCGCCCATCTCGGACGACCGACCTTGCCCGCTCGCCCGATTGCTTCAATGATTTCGGTCGGTACGACACGGTAAACGGACCGCATGCGAGCGAGTTCGGGGTCATCGATAGACAGCGCAGCCTTGATATCCCGAGGCTTTACACCAGCATTATCCATGCGGCGGGCGAAGAGGGCGCGCTCGATCCAGCTCAGATCCTGGCGATCAGCATTTTCAATACCCTGTGCGATAACAAGTTCGATGTCGGAAATCTCGACCTCGATCGCCTTGACCGGAATTCCAAGGTCTCTGGCTGCCTGGAGCCGGCGGTGGCCGTAGATCACCTGATAGCGATCAGGAGACGAAGGTGATTGACGGACCTGTATGGGAACCTTCTGACCTTCGGACCGAATCGAGTTCCGGAAAGCCTCGAAATCGGACGCATCATCGTCAGGAAGGCGATCAGGAAAGGGCGAGGGGTCGATACTTAAGGGATCGAGTTCGCGGACCGTGCCTCCGCCGGCTTCCACCAGCGCCCTCAGGCGGTCGCGTTCAGATTTGATGTCGTCAATTGCCCGATGCGCCGCACCGATCACGCCTGCGCCCACTCGCGCAGTTGGCACGGGCTGGGGAGCGCGGGCCGAATTCTCGGTCGAGAGCCGGTTTTCCAACTCCGCAGAAAGCAGCCCAAAGTTCGCCACGATGGACTTACGCGATGACTTGCCCGTCATTTGCGCCCCCAACTTGTATTGATGAGTTTCACGATCGCTTCGTTCACGGCGTCAACCGCCTCGCGAGCGCGTTTATGCGTGTCACGGCCGATTTGGCCCATTTCGAGTTCATAGATGGAGCGCTTCGCAAGCCCCGCTGCTTCTACAGCCGTGCTCTCGATCAAGGTTGGCAGGAGGACATCCGTGCCAAACAGATGACGCATCATCGCGACTACCTGCGACTGCGGCGCGTCGTTCGGATCGTGGCGGGTAACCAGATAGCGAATGAAATCCTGATCGAGTTGTGCGCCGCTTTCGTTCAGCACGCTGATCAGGTCTCCCATCATCAACAGAAACTGGCTCATGGAAGCCACGTCAAGCATTGCCGGATGGACGGTGATAATCATGCTGGTGGCGGCGTAGATCGCGCTGAGGGTGAGGAACCCCAGGGAAGGGGGGGTATCGAGAATGACGACGTCGTAGTCCTGATCGACCTCGGCCAATGCCAGTTTCAAGCGCTCGAAGAAAATCGCCCCTGAACCGGATTTCTGCGCCAGAACCCTGGGCGTCTCGTGCTCATATTCCATGACCTCGAGGTTGCCCGGTATCAGGTCGATGCCGTCAAAGTACGTTTTGCGAATGATGTCGCGGATCGGCCGACGCTCTGCATCGTCATAGCGCAACGCCGCATAGATAGTCTCATTGGCGCCGACGTCAAATTCAGGTTGGGCGCCGAAGAGAGCGGAAAGTGACGCCTGCGGATCGAGGTCCAGTGAGAGGACACGATAGCCTTGTAAGGCGAGATAGTGAGCAAGGTGGACGCAGGTCGTGGTCTTGGCACTGCCACCCTTGAAGTTGGCGATTGCCACCACCTGAAGGTGTTCACCCTCGCGGCGCCGGGGCAAGAATCTCAATGCGTCGGCAGGCTTCTGGCTTGCGAAAAGCTCCCGCAATTCGTTGATCTGGGCCAGGGTGTAGACGCGATGATTGTTTTCCAGCCGCCCGGGAATCGGACCGCGCCCCTCGCTCGACAAGAGTTTCAGGGTGGAATCAGGTATGGAAGTGAGCTTCGAAACTTCGTTGGTCAGGAAAGAACGCAGGCTTTTTTCTGACTTGGGCGGGTACATGCGCGTGCGCAATTCCTGCAATTGCTGGGACAAAAGGCTTGCGTGACGGGCAATCTTGCCACCTGCATCTTCTTTCTGTGCAATTGCCGTTTCAATCTTAGTCGCTATCGCCATGTCGCCCCCTTGGCGGCTAAAGTTCGGTTTGCCGCCCAAAGCCCGCCAAAGATACAGCACGATTCTCGCCTTACGTCCAGAGACCAACGGGTCACAAACCCTAAGGCTGCCCCGGCGCCCTGAACCAAAAACGGAACAAGAATCCAGATATCCTACAATGTCTACAATCCCTCAAGCCATTAGGCCGGCTTTGATCTTTGTTGGTTCAAGAGTCATTTATCGACACATAAATGATGTCCATGCGCTTCTCTCCCGTCATCATCGGCGAGAACAATGCATGTTCGGTCGTTGGACAGTCTGCGCGATTCGCCGCTGCATCGGCCGCGTTGTTCCTTTGTCGTTTGACGAACGGTTTCACAGAGATCGGCGGAACTAGACGCACATTATGGCGACACCCTTTTGCAACACGGCCCCGGAAATGGCTGGTGGCATAAACCCATCGCGACAACGCATGGCAACTGCTGGTTCAAAAAACGCTAAAATCGTCGAGCTCGCGAGAGAACCCGATTAAATAGAACCGCCCCGCCGCGATCCGCTCTACAGACTTGGAGCCTCCGCTTCGCGAGGTCGATCGCAGGGATATCCACCTGTGTCATCTGCTTTGTCTCCGTGAGCGCCACGATGGCGCTACGCAGGCATCATACGGAAGGGAGCATCCGCCCGCTCAGTTCAGCGTTGTTCGCAGGGCAAATCGGAGGGGCACGTGGGCCAGTCACTATGACCTAGACGGGCGTTGTCACGTTGTTCGTGGCTTAACGGTTGACGGATAACCGGACGTGATGAGCACGCCGACCATCAGCTACAAGAACCACCGTTTCCCACCGCAGATCATCGCCCATGCCGTCTGGCTGTATTACCGGTTCCCGTTAAGCCTGCGGCTGGTGGAAGAAATGCTGCTGGAGCGCGGCATCGTCGTGTCCTACGAAACGATCCGGCGCTGGGGCCGGAAATTCGGTGCGGCCTACGCAAAGCGACTGCGCAGAAAGGCGCCGTCGCGAGAGGATATCTGGCATCTGGACGAAGTGGTCGTAACGATCGGCGGGCGAAAGCATTGGCTTTGGCGAGCCGTCGACCAGGACGGATATGTTCTCGACGAGATCGTGCAGACCCGTCGAGACACCAAGGCTGCCAAGCGATTGCTGATCAGGCTGCTGAAGAAGCAAGCCCTCGCGCCAAAGAGGATTGTCACCGGGCGTGTCGCAAATTCTTCTGGTTAACTTGCTA
>NZ_LT009720.1:63052-112314 GCF_900013495.1 Agrobacterium genomosp. 2 str. CFBP 5494 | reverse complement strand
GGCCGAGCGTGGCAGCCTTGTGCGCTACGTTGGTCCATTTGACGGGTTCCACAGCGTCCCGGCCTCGGTGTCGAAGACCTGTACCGTCCGCTTCGACAACAACAAATATTCCGTCCTGTCGACAGCCGTCGGCCGCCCTGTCGAGGTTCACGCTTACGCTGATCGGGTCGTCATAAAACAGGATGGAGTGACGGTCGCTGAACACCAGCGCAGCTTTGGTCGTGGCGACACCATCTACGACCCTTGGCACTATGTTCCTGTTCTTGCTCGCAAACCCGGTGCTTTGCGTAACGGCGCTCCGTTCCGCGAATGGGTCTTGCCAACCGCGATGGAGAAGGTCCGCAAGCGATTGAAGAGCGCCGACGACGGTGATCGACAGATGGTCACCATACTCGGATGCGTTCCTGCTGATGGTCTTACCGCCGTCGAAGCTGCCTGCCAGGAAGCGCTTGATCACGGCGTCTGCTCGGCCTCGGTGATCATCAACATTCTGGCGCGAAGCCGCGATCCGGCTCCGTCGGCAACCCTGCAAATCCCGGCGGCGCTTCGGCTTGCCCATGAGCCGGTCGCCGACTGCGCCCGTTACGACAAGCTCAGGAGGGCAAGTTGATGGAACGCACACAGGTTCTTGAACTGATGAGCACATTGAAGCTTTATGGAATGCGCAGCGCTTATGATGAGGTCATGGGCAACGGTATCAAGCGGCAGTACGAACCACCACGCTTGTCGGTGACCTCCTGCAGTCGGAAATCGCTGAGAAGCAGGCACGCTCCATTCGTTACCAGCTCACTATCGCCAAGCTGCCGCTGGCGAAAGACATCGATGACTTTGATTTTGCAGATACGCCCATCAATGAATCCTTGGTGCGCGAGCTGGCCACCGGCACCTTTGTCGCCGACCAGCGCAATGTCGTCCTTGTCGGCGGCACAGGAACAGGCAAGAGCCATCTCGCCATTGCAATTGCGCGTGCGCTCATCCGTAACAGCACACGTGGACGCTTCTACAATGTCGTTGACCTGGTTAACCGGCTGGAAATAGAGACACGCAACGGCAAGCAAGGTCGGATGGCCGATTACCTTACGCGCCTCGACTTCATCATCCTCGATGAACTCGGCTATCTGCCGTTTGCACAGGCCGGAGGTCAGCTCCTGTTCCACCTGATCAGCAGGCTCTACGAGCGCACCTCTATCATCGTCACGACAAACCTTGCTTTCGGTGAATGGCCGTCGGTGTTTGGCGATGCGAAGATGACAACCGCACTCCTCGACCGTCTCACCCACCATTGCGAGATCGTGGAAACCGGCAACGAGTCTTGGCGCTTCAAGCACCGCTCTCAAAGCTCACATGAGGATTTCGTCGTCAAGATCAATCATCGTTTCATAGCGTGCCCCTTCGATTTCGTATCGAACCCATGGTCTGAGCCACCTTGCTTGACGCGGCACGTTTCCTTCACCGGTTCAAACTCACATACGGTCGCCGTTTTGTCCGGCAGCACCATTATCCCGCTTGCGTAGCGGCAAGGCTCAGGAGAACGGGACCAATCTAAAGCGCGGCATTTGAAGCCCGACTTCGAGGCGGTTCGCTCACCTGGATCCGCCAGGAGTGATCAGTCCTGGAAGATTGTGTGTTCGGCAATTTTTTGGTTGTCAGGCGGTCTTCATGACAGCCCCCTCGATGAGAACACCCGCAGTGACAAATTTCCACAGTGCGATAAGGAGTTTGCGCGCCAAGGCAACTATCGCGGCTTTCTTTAAGCGTCCACCATTCGACTGAACCCGATCCACAAACCAACGGCTGAGCGCTGATGCTGGCTGATTGCGTAGCCACAGCCACGATAGTTGGATCATCGTAGTGCGCAGCCGAGGGTTCCCTGCCTTTGAGACACCCTGCTCGTGGTCGATGGTCCCGCTCATCCATGGGGTTGGTGTCAAACCGGCATAGGCGGCAATCTGCCGCCTATTATCAAAATGCCGGGACAGGGCTTCGGTCCAAAGAACGGCGGCAAATTCAGCGCCAACACCCTTCAAGGACAGCAGCATCGCTGCGGGCGAGGTTGCCTCAACCGCTGGCTGGTCCTCCATCGATAGAAGAGAATTACGCTCGCTCTCCACTGCAGCGATCTGCTCTAGCAGCAACTCGAGACGGTCGAGTTCCCGATTGATTTGAGCCTTCAAGTGTTTCGGTAACTCACGCCCATCTCCAGTCTGAAGCTCCTCCAGCCGCTGACGGCGATCTTTACGGAGCGGCTGATAGCCGCTGACGCCTTGAGTAAAGAGTAGCCCCTTCACGCGATTGACATGCCTGACCCGCTCAGCAATCAAAACTTTGCGTTCCCGGCAAATCCGACGCCGATCTTCGTCACTCGGATCTGGCGCTCTGACCATCGCACATACGCGTGGCTCGCCGCGCTTGAACGCGAGCAATGTGCGCGTCAGAGCCTCTCCATCGATCTTGTCGGTCTTAGCACGCCGACGTCGACGGGAAGTCGCGATCGAAGCTGCGTCGACGACGTAACTCTCGATGCCGTGAGCCTCCAGCACGCGGTGTATCCAGAAGCCGTCCAATCCTGCCTCCTGGATCGTTACGATGGGAAATAATTTCCCTGTTCTCAATCGCGCCTTCTGCTGTAGCTGCTCAAATCGTTCCAGCAACTCGGCTACATTGCCACCGGCCACTACATGCTTCGACATCTTCTCGCCGCTGCCTGGCGACAACGAAGTGATCAACCAGGCCGATCGGCTCAGTTCCAATGACACAAAAATTGCGCCAAGATCGATGCGGACAGCGGTCGGTTGAATGGATGCAGGTTCCATAAACTGCTCCTCCTGAGCGAGTGTTTAGATGCAACCTCACTCTGCCAGAGCGGCGGCCGCTGTTCACTCCTCATGGGATCTAAAGCCGAAGATACCCATCAACCGCACTTGGCCTACCCTCTGCAACCCCGGCCAGCGCCGGGCAGGCCAAGCGCTGATCGCATACAGGGGGGTCAAAATTGGATAAGTAAAAGGGGTGAATGTTCGATGCTGATTGACAGTCGAGCAGTTGCAGCCCGGATTACAGCTCGGATGAGTCGCAGTTCAGTGCCAGCATAGTCGTTCGTTCGCCGAGCCTTTCACGACATTCGCGTAGAGTATGTGTGGCGACGGCCGCAGCTATGAACGATAGGGCCGGGGGCCTGTGTTTTCAAATGTTTGTGAGCCAAAGCCGGACCTGCGGTTCGATTCCGTTCAAGAGCAATACGATTTGAATCACTCCAACACGCCTCCGCTCACTCTTCTCGATAGCTGGCTCGTCCCCATCAAGTTTCCGAAACGGACGGCAGTAAGTTCCGGATTGGACGAAGTTGCAATCCGAATTGGACGCATGTAAACTCCGACCTGAACGCATCGGCAATCCTAGAATTTGGTAGCGATCAGGAGGAAAAATAGATTGAAAGGGGAAAGTCCTTCTGACCTCCTTTATCCGAGAGGCGCAGCCGAGCGAATTAGGGTCGCGCTCAAAGATACGCCAGTCGTACTTGTGAACGGACCGCGGCAGTGTGGCAAGACGACGTTGGCTCGAACCCTGCTCCAGACAGATCGTCCGTATTTCACGTTAGATGACGAAACGACCTTACTATCAGCAAAGACCGATCCAGTCGGCTTCGTTCGTCAGATTGATACCGCCATCATAGACGAGGTGCAGCGTGCACCGGAGTTGCTGCGTGCCATAAAACAGGCTGTAGACAACGATCGGCGGCCTGGGCGATTTTTGTTAACCGGCTCAGCAAACATTCTCGCACTCCCGACGATTTCCGATAGTTTGGCCGGGCGGATGGAAGTCGTTACCTTGTTGCCCCTAGCTCAGTCCGAAATTCGACGCAACCAGTCGAACTTCCTCGATTCCGCTTTTGCCGGAACGGTCATAGCGCCTCGCAATCCAACGGTCGGAAACGACCTGATGGAGCGAGTGCTCATCGGCGGATATCCTGAGATGGTCGGTCGTGGCGATCCCCGCCGTCGATCCGCATGGGCTAGAGAATACATACGAGCCATCGTTGAACGAGATGTGCGCGAAATTGCCGACGTCGAACGACTGGACCAAATGCCGCAGCTTCTGCGGGCGCTCGCGCATCATTCGGGACAGTTGCTCAATTTCACCCAATTGGCCGGCCAGGTCGGCATCGATGACAAGACCGCCCGGCGATATATCGGACTCTTCGAACAGCTGTTCCTAGTTCGTCGCATCGAGCCCTGGTTTCGAAACCCTTTGAAGCGTCTTGTTAAGACACCAAAGCTCCTGTTTCTCGATAGCGGGCTCTTAGCTTCGTTTGTCGGAATGACGATCGATCGAATTTCAAGTGACCGAGGACTATTTGGTTCATTGCTGGAAACGTTTGTCGCTGGCGAAATCCTCCGGCTTTCGACCTGGAGCGAAGTCCAATCAGCCTGCCACCACTATCGGGATAAGGATCAGGACGAAGTAGATATCCTTCTCGAAGACGAAGCTGGCAATATGGTTGGACTTGAAGTCAAGGCCGCGGCAACGGTGACCGCAGCAGATTTCAAAGGCTTACGCAAAGTAGCCGTGGCCACCGGACGCACCTTTAAGGCAGGCTGGGTGCTGTACGACGGCGACAAGATCCTGCCATTTGGTGATAATCTTGCGGCGATACCACTATCTTGTCTCTGGGGCGATTAAAGTAAGGGCAGGATTTAAGTTCGATTCCCTTCAAGGCGAATAGGCCTAGCGATATGCGGCTCGTGCGTAACGACCGTTTCGCGCTTTCATTTTAGCCCTTTACAAGGCCTTGCCGAATATCGAAAGCAGATCTTCTTCTTTGATCGGTGCTTCTGCCCAAGTGGGGTGGGAAGCGGACTTAAAGCTTCTAGAGTGGACCGCCGGAAAGTGGGCATTGATTCCCCACGAAGCCTACGCCTTGCCGCCGGCGGTGAGAGAAAATGCCCGTTGAGCGGCCATGACTTCTTCTCGGTGCTCTTGCGTCCACTTCAAAATGGCGCGCAGATGCGGCTCGAGGGAACGGCCAAGGGTCGAGACTTCATAAACGACCGCGACAGGTGCGGTGCTGACAACGGTGCGTTTGATGAACCCGTTGGCCTCCAGCCTTCGCAGACACTGGGTCAGCGCCTTTTGAATGATCCCTTCATTTGCTCGTCGTAAAGCATTGAAGCGCATGGCGCCACCACACAGGTGACCCAGAACCAGCAGCGACCACTTGGTTGTAATTTCTTCAAGCACGACTCGATTGAGTTCGAGATCTTCCTGTGTGAAGTCGGCCATTGTAGGATACTCCAAGCTACCTGGTAGCTTTCAGGTGCGTAATTGCGTCCAAGTTTAATATGTATACCTATACGGCCTCCAGCAACAAGGAGGCTTCAATGCCCACCCTGTTGGTTTCCGCGCAGAAGTGAGCCGGTGGGGGTGCGGATAAAAACTTGGACTGTTTTAAATACTCAGGCCGAGGCTCTTACGATATTCGACCGGGCTGAGTGATCCCAGTGATATTTTGATGCGCGTTTCATTGTACCATCGGATGTAGGCGTCCACCTCTGCCACGAACTGCTCGATCGTGATGACCTTCCAATCTCGTGGATAGAAGAGCTCGGTTTTCAACCGACCGAAGAACCCTTCGCACGCGGCGTTGTCTTGCGAGCAACCCTTGCGGGACATGGAACGAACCAGTTTTGCTTCGCTGATACGGGTTAACCAACCGGGCCATCGATAGTGGGCTCCGCGATCAGAATGGATGATTGGCCGTTCCTCGCCGTTGGCGACGGTTCCGATGGCTGCATCCAGCATTGTGTTGACGAGACCCGCATCTGGTTGGGTTCCGATGGACCAGCTGATGACCATGCCGTCAAAGCAGTCGATGATGGGCGAAAGGTAAACTTTGCCAGCTGGGATCTGGAACTCAGTAATATCTGTCAGCCACTTCACGTTCGGCGCTTTTGCATGAAAGTCGCGATTGATCAGGTTCTCGGGCGCTGGACTGATCTCTCCCAGATAGGATCCAAACCGCCGTCGACGCGGCTTGGCAACGACCAATTGCTCCTGCTTCATCAATCGCTGGACAACCTTTTCCGAGATTACCACGCTTTGTCTGGCCAGCGACGCCTGCAGTCGTCGATAACCGTAGCAACGACGGTTCGTTTCAAAGATCTCAGCTAGGCTGTGGCGGACGGCGGCATACATGTCTGCCAGGCACATGCGAGCGCGATGGTAGAAGTAGGAGCTGCGGGCAATTCGAAGCTGGGCAAGCAGCTCTGGCAAGCGATAAACTTCCTTAAGGGCGTCAATCAGCTGGGTCTTCTCCCGATTACTCAGGATCTGCAGATCGACGCCCAGGTCTTTTTTTAGGAGTTCGTTTGCCTTCTTCAGGAGATCATGCTCGAGTTGTAACTGGCGGACATCACGCTGGAGGGCTTCAAGTTGGCGCTCGAGCTCTTCACGTTCAGGCACCTTGGGGTTGGATTTGCGGCGTTTCATGGATGAGGGGGCCTCGTGACCGAGTAGCTGATCTTTCCAGCTGTACAATGTCGGCCTTGAGACGCCCAGTCGGTCAGCCACCTGTTGAGCGCTTTCATCTCCACTGCATAATCCGATGACCCCCGCTTGCCGGACCTCTTCGGAATAGCCAGGGTGCCACAATCGACCGACCATCGATGTCCGCGCCTCCGGAAACGCCTCACGAACCCATGCGGTTAGAGTTCCTCGACCGGGATAGCCGAGCGCCCTCATCGTCGCAGAGATGCAACGATCATGGGTGCGAAAGTGCTCAAGTGCCGCCTGCCTCTGAGCCTGTGAATATTTTGGCGCTCGCGCTACCGGCTGAGTACGCAGGTCGAGATGCTGTAGGTACTCGCGGTACCAGCCCCTCAGCGCATTCTTGGTGGGATATCCCAGCTGGCGAATGGTCGCGTTAAGCCGCTTGCCAAGCCGGATATAGAGCTCAACCGCTCGAAGTCTGTCTGCGTAGGAATACATGAACTACCTCCTTGGTGGTCCAAGTTTTCGTCCGCACCCCCCCCTTGAGCACGTCCGACATGTAGCTGGCCGCACACCACTTTACATCAGCACGTTTGGCAGGAATGTGATGATTGGCGGCACCAGCGTGAAGAGCAGCAGAAGACCGACAAGGACTGCGAGAAACGGCAGGAATTCCTTTGAGAAATCCTCGATGGAGCATTTGGTGATTGAGCAGACCGTGAACATCACCGTGCCGATGGGCGGCGTGACCGAGCCGATGGCCGTGTTGAAGACCAGCACGACGCCGAGATGAACGGGGTCGATGCCGAGACTGGTCGCCACATCGAGCAGAAACGGGCCCAGGATGATGATGATCGCCAATCCCTCGAAAATCGTACCGAGAACAAGCAGCGCGATGTTGATGACGATCAGAACGACATATTTGTTTTCCGAAATGCCGAGCAGTTGCGACACCAGCATCTGCGGCAGTTGTTCCAGGCTGAGGATCAGCGAGAAGACCGAGGCGGAAGCGACGATGAACATGACGCCCGCCGTCGTTAGCGCCGATTCACGAAGCAGGTCGTAGCTGTCCGAAAAGGACAGGCCCTTGTAGATGACGGCGCCGACGAAAAATGCGTAGAGCGCGGCGAATGCACCGAGTTCCGTCGGCGTGAAAAAGCCGGTCCTCAGACCAAACAGCAAGAGAACCGGCATGGCCAGCGCCCAGAGTGCTGCATGACCCTTGGTCCAGATTTCACGCGGTCTTGCACGTTCCGTTCTCGCCTGCGTATGCCCATGGCGGCGTGCGCACCAGCGCACGGTCAGCATCAACGCGGCGGCGATGAAGAAGGCCGGAATGACGCCACCCATGAACAGGCGTCCTATCGAGGTATCGGTCAGGAGACCATAAACGATCAATGCGATGGATGGCGGCATGATCGGCGCGATCAGGGCCGATGCGGCACTGACCACCGAACCATATGCGTTGGTATAGCCGTGCTGACGCATCACCGGCACGATGGTTCGCGCATCGATGGCGGCATCCGCATTGGCGGAACCGGACATGGCACCCATAAACAGCGAGTTCACCACAGCGATCTGCGCCAGCCCGCCCTTCCAGTGACCGACGAGCGTTTCGGCAAAGCCGTAAAGCCGATCGGCAATGCCGCCGCGCGCCATGGCGCAGCCCGCGACCACGAACAACGGCACGGCCAAAAGCGGGAAGGATTCGAGCGCCGAACCCATGCGCTGTGCGACGATGCTCGCCATCATCGGGTTCTGGACAAAGTAGATCATCGAGGCGCCGAGCATGACGAAACCGACCGGCAGCCCGAGCAGCAGCAGAACGACGAAGGCGATAGCGGTCAGGGTCATTGGAAATTCTTCTCCCCACGCAGGCGGGCAACGATATCAAAAAGGCGCACGATGATGATCATGATCATGCCGGCGGCAATGAAGGCCGCGATGATCCATTTCGGCCAACCGAGCGCCAGAAACGTGGTGAAGCGGGCGGTGGACATCTGCGCACAGGCGGCCCGCACAACGGCGGCGGCGATCAGGACCGTCAACAGATCGGCGGCAATCATTGCGGCCATCTGCAAGCGCGGCGGCAACCGCTCCACGACGGTGGCGATGCCGAACATCTGGTCGGACATGCAGGCGCCCGCAAGACCGAACCAGACCGTGACCGCCATCATCACGACCGCGAGATCGTGTGCCCAGGGAATGGGGGCTTGAAAGAAATTGCGGGCGATGACATCCGCAAAAACCACGAGGACGATCGCTCCGGTCGTCACCGCCGGAAGCGCGACGCCGAAAAGGCGGATCAGACTACGCATTGAACGCTCCCAAAATCCGTGGTTGGCGGCGAAGGCGTGCAAGCGCCTCCGCCCTTCCTTCAGATTACCAACCGGCCCTTTACTTGGCCACCGCCGCCGCGCGAACCTGTTCGAAGAGACCCGCAGGCCACTTCGGGAAGCTCGTATAGTATCCGGCCGTGGCCTTGCGATAGGCCTCGATGTCGGCGGTGTGGAAGGTCACGCCCTGTGCTTCGAACGCCGTGCGGATTTCGCCTTCGAGCTTGGCCGACAGCTTCGTCAGGTCCTGACCGCCGGTTTTGAACTCTTCCATCAGAATGGCGCGGTCGCCGTCGCTCAGCTTCGCGTAAACCGCCTCGCTCATCACCCATCCGGTGAAGAGATTGAAGTGACCGGTCAGCGTGATGTGCTTGACGACTTCCTGCCAGCCCGAGGCACGAAGGCCGGTCAGCGGGCTTTCTGCAGCCGTGACAACACCCTGGGAAAGCGCCGAATAGACTTCGCCCGCTTCGACAGTGGTGGCGACGACGCCGAGAGGCTGGAAGGTCTTCAGCCAGCTTTCGACGGGGGGAACACGCATCTTGACGCCCTTGAGGTCCGTCGGCGCCGGATAGCCCTTGTCGCCGATCATATGGCGCGGACCGTCAAACCAGTTCAGCGCCACAGGGCGAATGCCTGCGTCCTTCGCAAGACGGTCGTAGAAGCCCTGCATCAGTGGGGAAAACGCAATGTTTTCGGCTTCATCCGTGCTGGAAACCATGAAGGGGCCTTCAACGACGGAAAGCTCCGGCACGCCGAACGTCGACAGGAACGAGGCGGAGGTGAAGGTCATGACGGGTTGACCCTGGCTCGCCTGCTCGATGGAGTCGGTCGTGCTGCCAAGCTGGCCCGAGGGGAAGCCCTGGAACGAGACACGGCCTTCGGTCCGCGTCTTGACGCGTTCGGCAGCGGCCATCGCACCCTTGTAGGATTCGCTGGTCGGCGCGTTGACGGTCGCGATGCGTATCGTCACGTTCTCGGCGACGGCCGGGGCCGACAGGAGAGCCGATGCAAGGAACAGTCCGCCAGCGATTGCACCGCGGCGCGTCGTCTTCAAAGTGGTCATGTTGCCCCTCCTCTGATCAGGGTTTGTTGTTGTCATTGTATCTCGAACCAGTGCAGGTCTTGCGCTGGCAGGCATGACGCCAGGCCCTTCCCTGGGCATGGCGTTCCAGCGCACGTTTCAGGCATCCACCGGACTGGGGGCCGGTTTCGTCGTGCGATAGATTTCATCAATTGTCATGGCGGTCGAAATATCGACGTCCATGGGACTTTCATGGCCGAAGCCGCCCTTGGCGAGGCAGGTGAGGGCAGCCGTCTGCGCGGCAGCGGCGAGGGCTTCCTCCGGCGCTTCCGCGCGCAGAAGTCCGACCAGCGTGCGCGCAATGAAGCTATCGCCTGCTCCGAGCGTATCGACCGGCGCGACAATGGCAGCGGGTACAACGCTCAGCCCGCAGGCACCGAGCAGTAACGCACCACGGTCGCCGAGCGTCACTAGAACCCATTGCGCGCCAGCATCACGGGTGAATTCAGCAAGCGCGAGGGCATCGTCGCGCCCGAGATCACCACCGGAAAAGGCGGCAAGAAAGCAATGCTTCGCCAGCGGTGCGATGTGAGCCCTGTCACGGATCGTCGCAAAATCGTAGGAAACGCGCGTCAGCCCGGCGATCAACGGTATCCACGCATCGATATGGCTCGAACGGCCGGTATGCAGCGCGTCGACCTGGCGGGCGAACTCAAGATCGGCCGTCTCGGGCGCGATAATCGAAACACCGAGATTGGCCCCTGCGAACACACGGTCGCCATCCTGAAGCTCAATCACGCAATAGGCGGTCGCGCCCGGCAGAAAGCGGAGGCGTGAAACGTCAACCCCTTCTCTGGCCAGCGCATCGCGGATCGCACGTCCGGCTGCGTCGTCGGCAACGGCTCCGGCATAGGCGGAGCGTGCACCGGCACGACGGGCAAACGCTGCGAGATTGACGCAGTTTCCACCCGGATACATGACCTTTTCGTCACTGTAGCAATCGACGACGTTGTCGCCGAACGCCAGAACGAATGGTTCGTTTGTCATGCTCGTTCCCATCCCTCTTGCTCATTTAAGAGAACGTTCGCACAATTGTTTCAAGCCTGTCAATTGCGCTTGACACGTCCCGGCAAAAAAATAATACGTATTATAACGTCATATCGAGAAAGGCTTTAAAATGACCTTGCCATCCACTTTCGACAAAGGGGTGCTTGCAGCCCTTGGTGCCCTTGACGCGAGCGCAATCCACCACGTCTTCTTCGTTGCCTGCGGCGGTTCGCTTTCCATCATGCATCCTGCAAAATTCCTGCTGGATCAGCATGCGGCGATTGCTTCGGATGTCTATAACGCTGCCGAATTCGTTGCCCGCGCACCAAAACTGCTCGGTCCCGGCTCGCTGGTTATCCTGTGCTCGATGACCGGCACGACGAAGGAAACGACGGCCGCCGCCGAATTCGCCCGTGCAAAGGGTGCAACCACGATCGGCCTGACGGTCGAGCCGGGTTCGCCGCTCGCAAATGCTTGCGATCATGTCGTCGGCTTCGAGGCCCCCTACACGACCGGCGTTCCGATCGATGCCGTTAACAGCAACTATTCCCGCATCTACCAGCTTGTCATGGGCGTCGTCGCGCTCACCGGCGGCGAAAACCTGACTGAGCCGTTGATCAAAAGCCTCGCCGCGCTTCAGGTCGCAATCGACAAGGCACAGCTCGTCTTCGCGCCGCTTTTCGATGATTACGCCCCGCGTTTTGCCAAAGAGAACGTCGTCTACACCGTCGCCAGCGGCGCCAGCTACGGCGCAGCCTATTCCTTCTCCATCTGCGTGCTGATGGAAATGCAGTGGATCAACAGCCAGGCGATCCATGCGAACGAGTTCTTCCATGGTCCGTTCGAGGTGCTCGACAAGGACCGCGCCTTTATTCTCATGAAGGGGCTGGACAGCACCCGTGCGCTTGAAGACCGGGCGGACACCTTCCTCCACCGCTTCGGCTCGGCGGAGAAGATTCTTGTTCTCGATGCTGATAAGCTCGATCTCGACGGTATCGATCCGCAATTCCGTGGCAATGTCGTCCCGCTCATTTTCTTCGACACCCTTTGGCGTTTCGCTTACAAGATCGCCGAACTGCGCAAGCACGAAATGCTGGAAGCGCGACGCTACATGAAGAAGATCTCCTACTGACACGGATGGCTGATGGGCGAGCATGAACAGCTGATACCGCTCTATGAGCGGGTGCGACGTGCAATTCTGGCGGATATCGAATCCGGCGTTCTTGGCGAAGGCGGGTTCCTGCCCGCCGAGCCTGAACTTTGCGCGGCGCATGGTGTCAGCCGTGTCACGCTCCGCCGCGCGATCTCGGAGCTTTGTGCCGAGGGACACCTCGTTCGGCAACAAGGCAGAGGCACGCTCGTCGCACCGCGCAAGGTTCGCCAGACGCTGGTGACCCTTTCCGGCTTCACGGAAACGATGAGCGGCCTTGGCCGCAGGAGCAGCCATAGCATTCTGTCTTTCGGGATAGACGACAATGCCGCCGCCGCTGGCGGACGCCTTGCGGCGGCGCGGCTTGCCCGCTTCGAGCGCGTGCTCGAAGTGGATGGCCGTCCCATGACGCTGGAGACGCTGTGGTTCGATGCCGAACGACTGGAAGGCGTTATCCAGCCGGTTCGCGACGGCGGTTCCTTCTTCACTACGCTGCGCGAGCGCATGCACATCCAGCCAGCCGGCGCCGAGCGACAGTTCGATGTCGGTTTCGCCACCCGCGAGGAAGCGCAGATCCTCGCCATTCCATCCTCGCAACCCGTCTACCGGATCGAGAAGACCGTTTTCGATGCCGGTGACCGGCCGATTTCCTTCTCGAGACTTGTGACACCTTGCCACCTCGTGACATTCACGATGAGAAGCTGAAAGTTTCCTAATGCTCGTTTTCGATGCCGATGCCGTTCACGCTACCCTTGCCTGGCCCCTGCTGATCGAAGCGCTTCGCATCGCTCACTTGGGCGAAATGCCTGCCTCCGATGTCGTGCTGCAATCCGACCCGCGTGGCAGCGGCAACCAGTTCGTCACATTGCCGGGCTGGATTCCCGGAGGTCTGATCGGCGTGAAAATGGTCGGTGTCTTTCCCGGCAATGCCGAACTTCAACCTCCGCAGCCTTCAGTGCAGGGCCTCGTCGCCGCATTTGACGGTGCGACAGGCGCGCCGCGTATGGTGGCCGACGGGGCGGCCATGACAGCCCGCAAGACGGCCGGTGATTCCGCACTCGGGTCTAGTCTCCTGGCCCGCCATGACGCCCGGACATTGCTCGTGGTCGGAGCAGGTGCCCTTGCCCCTCACGTCGCCCACGCCCATTCGGCGGCGCGTCCGTCGGTCGATCGTATTCTGGTGTGGAACCGCACCCCGGCACGCGCCGAGGCGGTGGTGGCGGGGCTGAAGGCCGATGGGCTGAATGCCGCGGTGGCAACTGATCTCGATCAGGCGGTCAGCGAAGCCGATATCATTTCGTGCGTCACGATGTCGGATACCCCGCTGGTCAAGGGTGCCTTGTTGCGGCCCGGCGCGCATCTCGACCTGATCGGGGCATACATGACGACGCTTCGGGAAGCCGACGACGAAGCCATGCAGCGCGGAACGATTTTCGTCGACACCCGGCGCGGCATGGAAGGTGCCGGCGATCTGGCGCAGCCGGTCGCATCCGGCATCCTCGGCTGGGATGCTGTCACGGCCGATATGTTCGATCTGGCGCAGGCAAGGCATCCGGGCCGGATCTCCGAAGACGAGATCACCATCTACAAGAACGTCGGCGGTGCCCATCTCGATCTATTCACCGTCGCGGCACTTATGGCGACGCACAACGCAACTGCTCCATGATGTGGGTGGGGCCTCACCGGGAGGTCGTTGCCATGGTGGCGGCGATCACAATGGTGCGACAGAGCCGCGTTCAATCAACTCGGCGGGCATAAGCACCGTGCGTGGTGGATAATCCTCGCCGTGAATGCGCTCCAGCAGCATCCGTGCAGCGGCCTCGCCCATGGCGAGGCGCGGCTGTGCAATGGTGGTGATGCCGGGGCGATGAAAGCTCATCCAGTCAAGATCGTCGAAGCAGATGATCGAGAGGTCCTCTGGAATTGAAAGCTTCAACTCGGAGAGCCCTCGCATGGCGCCCTCGGACATAGTGCCGTCCGTCGTGAACAGAGCCGTCGGCGGGTCCGGGACTTTCATCAGCCGGGGGAGCGCAGCCTGAGCGGCGCTGGCAGAATAGCCTCCCGCCCGTATCGTCAGGCGTGGGTCCACTGGCAAGCCTTCAATCCGGTGCGCACGGATATAACCAAGAAGGCGCTGCCAACTTGGATAAAGCGTTTCGCTTTCGATCGGATCTCCCGCGACAGCGCGCGCCAGAAACCCGTCCAGTCCGTCGCTCTCCTGATCGACGAGTTCCGCAACAATGCCGATCCGCCGGTGACCGGCGGCAATCAGATAGCGCACGGCCTGTTCGGCAGCGGCGATATTGTCGGTCGCCACCCGGTCCACCATCAGACCGGCGACAGCACGATCGATCAGAACGAGCGGCACGCCCATGCCCCGCAGATTGTGCAGGTGCCGCGCCTTGCGCGTGTCGCTGGGGGTGACGATCAACCCATCCACCTGCTTCTGCGCCAGAAGCTCCACCGAGTGAACCTCCTTGGATTGCGACTCGTCGCTATTGGTGATCAGCAGCCCGAAACCGTTGGCTTCCACGACGTTGGAAATACCGCGCAGAACCGAAGCGTAGAACGGGTTCTGAATATCGCCGGCCACGACGCCGATAGTTCGGGTCTTGCCGGTAATGAGGCTGCGCGCCAGCGCATTGGGCCGATAGCCCAGCTTCTGGGCGACCTTGAGGACCTGTTCTTTCTTGTCGTCACTGGTGTAGCCGTAACCGCCCAGCACGCGCCCCGCGGTCGCCGTGGAAACACCTGCTGCACGTGCGACATCGGTGATCGTCGCCTTGCTTTTAGGAGCCAACTGGCAATTCCTCTCATATTTTGGTCTGCCGGAATGAGAATCTAATCATGTCTGGTCGGAAGAAAACGGTAGCTGTTTTTTGGCTTTAGCAGATCGACAGTGGTTTTCAACGCTCCATAAAGCCGGTCATCTGAAAGATGACGCTTGACGGATGGATAGTCGCCGTGCCTCATATGTGAGAACGTTCTCTAAATGATTGCAAGGGGAACCGGAGAACGCAATCGCGGACCCGCCGGGTTTCGCATAACAAGGAGGCTGTCATGTTCAAATCCATTCTGGCCGGGTGTGTCCTGAGCGCATTGACGGCGGTGAGCACATTCGCGGACGTCATTCCCGCTCTGCGCGATGCACTGCCGCAGGAATACAAGGATAATGGTATCAAGGCTGCGGTCTTCAACGACTGGGCGCCCGATGAGTATCTTGATGCCGATGGCCAGCTCAAGGGCTGGAGCGTGGACCTCGCCAAGGAGATGGAAGTACGTCTCGGCGTTCCCTTCACTTTCGAGGGTACAAGCTTCGATGCCATCATTCCGGGGCTTCAGTCAAAGCGTTTCGACGCCGGCTTCTCCTCCTTCGGCACAACCGCCGAGCGGCTGAAGACGCTTGATTTCGTTTCCCAGCGGCGGATCGGCACCTCGTTCGCTTACCCGGCAAACAGCAAGCTCGCCGTCAAGTCCGCCTCCGATGCCTGCGGTCTGACGATAGCGGTTCTGAACGGTTCCTGGGATATCGGGCTCCTTGAAAAGCTCAACGCCAATGAATGCAAGGACAAGCCGATCGTCATGCAGATGCACGCCACGCAGGCGCAGGCTGAACTTGCCGTTCGTTCCAATCGCGCCGAAGCCACCGTCGGCGGCTCGGTCAAGCTCAGCTACATGGCGACGCAGACCGGCGATCTGAAGGTTTCGGAACTGGTTCTGTCTCCTGTCAACAGCTGCATCGGCGTGCGCAAGGGCGATCCGCTCGGCCAGGTCCTGACGGACGCGATCCAATCGATGATCGACGACGGTACTTACGAGAAGATCATGGCCAAGTGGGGTCTGAACGACAGTGGCATGCTGAGCAAGGCGCTGCTGATCACGGAAGAAAACCCGGTTGATCTCTGACGCAGTTTCACCGGCTGCAAAAGCGTATCCCGGCCCGGATTGTCATCCGGGCCGAAGCAGACAGCTCAGGATCGGCAGCAAGGAATAAAGATGTCTGAAAAATCGCCGGAGCGTCCCTCGATCCACGACTTGAAGCCCATCGCGGTGCCTAAAATAGGCCACTGGATCGGCGGCGTGGCTCTGACCATTCTTGCCATAGTGTTCCTGCAGGTGCTCGTCACCAACAAGAACATGCAGTGGGGCGTGGTCGCCAAATATATGTTCAACCCTGCGATCCTTTCCGGTCTCGGCATGACGTTGCTGCTGACGGTCCTTGCCATGGTGCTCGGTCTTGGGATCGGCATCGTTCTTGCCATCATGCGCCTGTCGACCAGCCGCGTCTTTCAAGCCGTGAGCTGGGGCTGGATCTGGTTCTTCCGCGGTGTGCCGCCGTTGGTTCAGATGATCTTCTGGTACAATCTGGCGCTGCTTTTGCCGGAGATTTCGATCGGCATTCCTTTCGACGGGCCGAAGCTTGTCTCCTGGAACACCAACCAGCTCATCACGCCGTTCAGTGCGGCCATCATGGGCCTCGCCTTTACCGAAAGCGCCTATGCCGCCGAAATGATCCGTGCCGGCATACAGGCCGTGAACGCGGGCCAGACGGAAGCTGCCGCAACGCTAGGCATGACGCGTGGTCAGACGCTTCGCCGCATCGTGCTGCCGCAAGCGCTGCGCATCGTTATTCCGCCCATCGGCAACGATACGATCTCGATGCTGAAATTCACGTCGCTCGTCTCCGTGCTGGCATTGCCCGACCTGCTTTATTCCGCCCAGATGGTCTATGCACGCACCTATCAGACTGTGCCGCTGCTGTTGGTCGCGACCATCTGGTATCTCGTCCTGACGACAGTGTTGACGGTTATCGAGCATGCCGTCGAGCACCGCTTGAAGTCCGAACACCGTGCAGGTGCGAAGAAAGCAGGCGGGCTTTTGCCCGCTCGCCTGTTCAAACGTCAGCAGGAGGCTTTGTGATGAAGGACCAGACTAGCGTCGAGCCTCTGCTGAAGGTCGAGAAGCTGCGCAAGAGTTTCGGCACACATGAGGTGTTAAGCGGGATTGATGTAGCGGTCATGCGTGGCGACGTAACCTGCATCGTCGGCCCGTCAGGCTCCGGCAAGAGTACGCTGCTGCGCTGCCTGAACTATCTCGAGAGGCCTACGGGCGGCGCGATCTTCCTGAACGGGGAACCCGTCGGTGTGCGCTGGAAAGGCGACAAGCTCTATGAGATGAGCTTCAACGAGCTTGCCCGTCAACGACAACGTATGGGCATGGTGTTTCAGGGCTTTCACCTCTTCCCGCACAAGACCGTGCTTGAAAATGTGATTGAGGCTCCGGTTCTGGTCAAGCGTATGTCCCGTGGTGCGGCGGTGGAGGAGGCGATGGTGCTTCTGGATCGCGTCGGCATGAAGGAGCGGGCGGCCTACTATCCCGCCCAACTCTCCGGCGGGCAGCAGCAGCGCGCGGCCATTGCCCGCTCTCTGGCAATGAAGCCGGACGTCATGCTGTTCGATGAGCCGACCTCGGCACTCGATCCAGAGCTTGTCGGCGAGGTTCTCGCTGTCATGCGCCAGCTTGCGGACGACGGCATGACCATGGTCGTCGTCACCCATGAAATGGGTTTTGCGCGAGATGTTGCTGACCACCTGATCTTCATGGATGGGGGAGTGATCGTGGAGCAAGGCCGGCCGGCAGATGTGCTGACGCGCCCGCAGCACGAGCGCACCCAGGCGTTTCTGGCGCGGGTTCTGGCTGCTGCGTAAAGCGCCGGAACGCGTCCGCGACGATTATGGCGCGGGCACTTCCAGCAGGATGTCGCGGCTGCAGTGTTGCGGGCTCGACCGTTTGACATGATCGACTGTCTCAGCCTCATGCGCCGCTCGATGCGGGGACGGGTAAGGCCCGCGACCGAATTCAGTTTTTAGACATCTCAATCCGCAACGACGCGGCACACCGAAGCGCGAAGTAAATAGCGACATTCTTGTGAACGACGAACCGTCGCATAGGCATATGGAGAATAGATAATGGCACTTGATGAGCGCAGCATAAGTGTAATGAATTTCCACTACGTGCGGCACACGCTGGACAGGTTTCTGGCCGATGTCTGTGATGCCGGGGTCTCGCGCATCGAACTTTGGGCCGCCGCGCCGCATTTCTATATCGGCGATAAAACGCTGGCCGATGCGCGGGCGCTGGGGCGGAAAGTCCGTGGAATGGGTCTCGACATCGTCGCTTTCACGCCGGAGCAATGCATCTATCCGATCAACATCTCTGCGAAGGAACCGGAGTTGCGCGACCGCTCCGTGCGCTATTTTCTGGAATCGATGGAATTTGCCATCGAATGCGGGGCACCAGCCCTTCTGGTAACGGCAGGCGGTGGCTATCGCGACGAACCCGTGGAGCAGGCACTGGAACGCTGCATCGATTCCATGGGCATTCTTTGCGACCGCGCGCAGAAACTCGGCATCGATCTCTGGATGGAGTCGCTGCCGGATTCATTCGCAAATATCATTCGCTCGGCGCGGGAAATCCGGGAACTGATGGACAAGCTCGGGAACTCCTCGCTTCACGCGGTATACGACGTTGCCGGCGCGATAATGACGCATGAGACGCCTGAGGATTACTTCACCCATCTCGCCGGTCGCGTTGCGCATGTGCACTTTACCGATTCCGATGCTGGTGGCAGCCACCTTGCTTGGGGTGATGGCGTCATCGACCTTGACAAGCTGGTCACCTTTCTGCGGAAAGAGAACTATGACGGGTCTCTGACGGTGGAACTGACCAACTGGAAATATAACGTCGACCCCACCCCGCCGCTAAAGCAATGCGTCGAAGCCATGCGCAAGGCGCTCAGGTCTGCATAGGCGGCTATTCGGCTGTAGACAAACAAAAAACCCGTCACTCAAGCACCAGCTCCTGATATCTGCTACGACATTTGAATGTCTATACGTAATGCAAGACGTGAATGTTCGGCAGTTACGCTTGTCCTACGCGCACAGCTACCTTGCCGGCAACGTCCGTCAAACCGGAGTAGTTTTGGTTGTGAAGTCGGCCCCATGATCAGGCTTGTTGATATAATTTGAAGATGTTTTCCGCCTCGATTGTTGATGGCGTTGGCCTTCGTCATCGGCGGTGAGGAGCACCGCTTCAATCAGGCAAATGATGTTGGGAAGAAAATACTCACCTTATGCCTATCACTGCTTCTTCGTGAGATAAAGGAGCGTCCAAGAGGGCGGTCATTCTTTGATCGTGTCCCGGGGAGTGGTGTAGCTTAGACGACCACGGCTCATCCCAGAGGGGCGGATGAGTGTCAGCTTGCGGCTGGCAGGCTGATGAGCGGATCATCGCTCATTGTGGCGATGGTCTCAAGTGTCATGTAGCGGGATCGCTGAACAGCCCACTCGTCGTTTTGCTCGAGGAGCAAAGCGCCGACGAGCCTGATGATGGCGTCGTCGTTCGGAAAGATACCGACGACTTCGGTGCGCCGCTTGATCTCGCCGTTGAGACGTTCGATCGGGTTTGTTGAATGAAGCTTTGCCCAGTGCTGCTTGGGAAAGGTCATGTAGGCGAGCACATCCTGCTCGGCACTATCCATCAGGGTAGCGAGTTTCGGCACTTTCGGCCTGATCTGGTCGGCGACATTACGCCATTGGGTGCTTGCAGCCTCCGGAGTATCCTGGGCAAACGCCGTGGCGATGAAGGCAGAGACGACACGCCGTCCGCTCTTCCCGGCATGGGCAAGCGCATTGCGCATAAAGTGGACCCGGCACCTCTGCCATGTGGCGGACAGCACCTTCGACACCGCTGCCTTGATGCCCTCATGCGCATCGGAGACAGCAAGCTTCACGCCGCGCAGGCCTCGCCTGGTCAGCTTGCGCAGGAACTCAGTCCAGATCGCTTCTGCTTCTGAAGTGCCGATCTCCATGCCGAGCACCTCGCGTCGACCGTCGGTGTTGACGCCGACAGCGATGATGACAGCGACAGAGACGATGCGTCCGCCGCGACGAACCTTCAGATAGGTGGCATCGATCCAGAGGTATGGCCACTCGCCCTCGATAGGACGGTCGAGGAAGGCCTTCACCTTCTCGTCGATCTCCTCGCAGAGCCGCGATACCTGGCTCTTGGAGATGCCGCTCATGCCCATGGCCTTGACGAGATCATCTACGGATCGGGTCGAAACGCCTTGGATGTAAGCCTCCTGAATGACCGCCGTCAGAGCCTTCTCCGCCATCCGGCGCGGCTCCAGGAAACTCGGGAAGTAGCTGCCTGTGCGAAGCTTGGGAATGCGCAGCTCGACGGTCCCTGCTCGTGTCTCCCAGTCTCGATCGCGGTAGCCGTTGCGCTGGGCAAGTCGAAAGCCGTTCTTCTCGCCATATCCCGCGCCAGTCTTCGCCCCGACTTCCAGTGCCATCAACTTCTCGGCAGCAAAGCCGATCATATCCCGGAGCAAATCGGCGTCGGCACTCTTCTCAACGAGTGAGCGCAGGTTCATCATATCGTCGGTCATCGGTGGTGTCCTTCAGGTTGGATCTAAGCAACCCGACCCTACCGGAAATCACCGATGGCTATGAAATCCAGCTACACCACGCGCTGGGACACGATCCATTCTTTTCCCAAATGGGGAATGGATCGTGAAAAGCGAGGTCGTTTCGGGGGTGAGCTGGTGGGTAATCACATCCAGCTTTTCCAATCGTTCTGAACGGATACCCGAGCTTTTGGCCCGGAGGACAAGCATGGGATAGGGAAAAGATGACTAATATTATCATCGGTGCAGATATATCGAAAAACCATATCGAGCTGCATCGGCAACAGGATGGGAACTGGCAGCACGCCGACTACGACAAGGGGGGTGCCGCTACCCTCGAATGGATGGGGGCCGTCGAGCGCATCATCTACGAACTGACCGGTAACTCGTACAGGGCTTTCGATTTTTTCATGCTCAGCCGCAGCTTAGCGGTTTCTATCCTCAATCCGCGTAAGGCGCGATGGTTTGCCGATGCTCTTGGTAGCCAGTCAAAACTGCGCCGAGAGGGATATCGCGTCAAACATCGGGATCATCGAACCGGACGATATCGAAAACGCTTTCGCGCGGATGCTGACGGGCGATGTCAGCTATCGATTTGTCATGCGTCTGGTTGCCCGGGCGACAAGGGTGATCGGCAGGTCAGAACTGAATGCACAGACGGACCGCATCGAACATCGCCGCGTGAACCGACCGGCTGGTTACGGCATCGCCGATCCGGTGCAGCTCGAACCCGTCGTCGCGTCGCGGGCGAAGCGGGGCTGGGCCGGTTAACGAAGACAATTCGGTCCTGCCATCATTGGCAGAAAGCGGACGAAGCTCATCGAACACATCCGTTACCGGGTAAGTTCCGTTTTCCACAACGACCTGAGAACAGGCCAGAACCAGACCTTGTCCGGTCAACAAATGTGTTAGCGACACGTCATACCGGTCGCCGTTCGGAGACACGCAAACGATCTCGTATTCCAGCAAGGTCTGTACCCCCAGTTCGGCGAATCTCTTGCGACAGATGATCTGGGAGTGGGCCTCCATTTCAGGGGCCACGACGGGATCGAGTGCGGCGAAGGTCACGGATTTCCCGGCCGACGCCAGTTGAACCGCGACGGAAGGCGCCGGGTGTCGGCCCGTCCCGTCATAGACAAGGATATCATCAGCCATGGCGGATGGATTGCCCAGCGCATCCCACACACTGAGACAAAGTTCATTGCCGTCAAACGTGCCCTGATCCGGATAGCCCCCGGCGGCAACGATGACGATATCCGGCGCTTCAGCCAACACAGTTTCCACAGTGGCATAGGCGTTCAGGTGAAGGGTTACGCCCAGGCGCTCCAGTTCGGCCTCGCGCCAGTCGACAATCCCCTTCAGGTCGTGCCGCAGATGCGCTCGGGTCGCCAGCGCAAGCTGCCCGCCCAGACGATCAGTCGCCTCGAACAGGACCACCCGATGCCCCCGTTCTGCAAGAACGCGTGCCGCTTCGAGCCCGGCAGGTCCGCCCCCGATCACGACGGCTTTCCGGCCGGCCTCGGCCGATCGCTCCACCACCTGCGGCAACCACGTTTCCCGACCGGTGACCGGATTGTGGATGCAGCGGACAGGCCGATAGAGACAGTGGGACGCTCCGACACACGGACGTATCTGATCCTCTTTGCCTGCTCTCAGCTTGTTGACGATTTGCGGGTCGGCCATATGAGCCCGCGTCATGCCAACCATGTCCAGCAACCCGGCGCTCACAGCATATCGTGCCGTCGCGATGTCCGAAATCTTGCCCGCGTGAAAAACCGGCAAATCGGTCTCGGAGCGAAAGGCACCGGCTTTCTGCAACCATGGTGCAGAAGGAGATGTCATATCCGGGATGTTGTAGACCAGCAGGTTGAACTTCGTATCGAAGCGGCCAAAAATGCAGTTGAAGAAATCGACCAGCCCTTCTCTCTCCAGCATGTTTGCCACCTTGACGGCTTCGTCAAAGCCAAGTCCGTCCGGGTGATCCTCGTCGATCGTGTAGCGGATCCCGACGGGAAAGTCCGGCCCGACCTGCGTGCGTATCTCTTCATGAACCATCCGCAGAAAGCGCATCCGGTTTTCGAGAGAGCCGCCGAATTCATCGGTCCGCCGGTTGACCAGAGGAGAGAGAAACTGGCCTATGAGATGCCCGCCGCTCATCGTCTCGAGACCGTCCAGCCCCCCTTCGCGCGCCCGTCTTGCGGCCTGCCCGAAATCGTGCACGACACGGGCGATCTCGTGCCTGTCGATTTCACAGGAGAAATTCCTGCGATATTCTTCGCGGGAATGCGACGGACCGATGGCTGGCAGCCAATCTCCGACCGTTGCGTCCGCCCGGCGTCCGACATGCGAAATCTGACACATGAGCGCCGCGCCGTGACCGTGAATGCGGTCGGGTAAATTCTTTCCCATAATACTCAACTTTAGGCAGGCGCAATGGGTGTGCTTCGCCTTCGTTTAGGAGCGACCGGGCCCTCGACAAGGGTACTGCCACTTATGACTGCAACCTTGTTGCGTTCATACCCTCACTCAAAGGAGGCCATGAATTGAACCAATGGTTTGAGCGTTTGACCGAACAGGTCGCCCTGGCGCATGACGAAGCCACGGTGAAAGCGACCCTGGAGAAGTTAAGCCGTGAAGCGGGATTTGGCGCCTATGCCTATCTCAATCTTCAGG
The DNA here is from genome assembly GCF_900013495.1 of Agrobacterium genomosp. 2 str. CFBP 5494. Classification (NCBI taxonomy): domain Bacteria; kingdom Pseudomonadati; phylum Pseudomonadota; class Alphaproteobacteria; order Hyphomicrobiales; family Rhizobiaceae; genus Agrobacterium; species Agrobacterium genomosp. 2. Next base: position 89,128 of record NZ_LT009720.1, on the reverse strand, counting down.
CGGAGACGCAAACGGCGATCTCAAACTATGACGTCGAGTGGCAGCAGCGATACTTCGAGAAATCCTACGCTCTGATCGATCCCGTCGTGCGGAGCGCACGAGATCAGCTTGAGGCATTCGCCTGGTCCAACGAAGCATCGCTCAGGATGAGCAAGGAGCGCAGGAACTTCTACGGAGAAGCCGGGGAGTTCGGGATCCGCTCCGGGGTTACAATTCCGATCAAGACCGGCTTTGGTCGGATGGCAATGCTCACCCTGGCTTCTGAAGAAGCTGATTTTGCCCTGGGGCAATCGCTGAACCCGGTTCTTGCCGCTTCTGCGGTCGCGCAACTGCACTCGAGGCTTGAAGGTCTGGGAGCGAAGCCGACCCATCACACTCCCATTCGAATGAAGTCCGACGAACTGACCTGCCTACGCTGGTCTGCAGAGGGCAAATCGATGAAGGCTATCGCTATCATCGAGAACACCACATACGCCAATGTCGCGTTCTTCCTGCGTAACGCGAAGTCGGCACTGGGAGCGACGAGCTTACCGCAGGCAACAGCTATGGCCAAGGAGTTTGGTCTGATCTAGCTCAGTGGCCCTTTGATTTCCGCATGTCCGGTATGTAGCCCAAGATATCAAGAAGCGTCGATACGACCGTCTGCTGTGCGTGGACCGCGATCATCGCCGTGATATAGGCTTGACTTGCCTCGCGAGCCGTCTCCGGGTCAGCTGCGGCATCGACCTTTGCTTCGAGCATCACGGCGTCATCGCGCAAACGACGATGTTTCTCGATCTCGCGCACGACATGGCGTTCTATCTCTTCGGGCGGCTGGTCACTCATCAATCCGATAAGTGGGCGCAATATGAGTTTGGTATCAGACACAGGCCCGTCTGCACTTGCTTTGAACATTATCGGTCCAATTACCGCCCATATGCTGCCGGTGTAAACCTTCTTTGGAACGACGTATCCCCGAAGGCAAATCGGTTTAAATCTCAGTTACATACTATAGTTGATAAACTTAAAGTATGTAAACGTTGATCTTTCAGCGCATGGATATGCGTAAGCTGGTCGGCCGGAACTTTGCCCGCCTCCGTCGGGAAAAGGGCCTGACGCAGGAGGATGTGGAGGCGCGCTCCGGCTTCAGCCAGCAGTATCTTAGCGGACTCGAAAGAGGGAAGCGAAACCCCTCCATCGTCACACTTTATGAAATCGCCCAGGCCCTCGGGGTCAGCCATGTCGAACTGGTCACGCCCGACCAAGCAGACTGAATTTCGAAGATTGTCTTATTCGCTCTAGCTGCTGGAGTTCTCTCGGACCGTACCGAGAACGAACGTCCCACTTCACAACGCGCGATGAAGTCGCTATATATTCTCCGCAAGGAGAATGATTATGGCTCAGATGTCGCGTGCCTATACGCCTGCGGAAGCGGCTGCCGTCAGCGAAATCGCCGTGAAATCGGTACACAACGCTATCGACAAACGGATTATTGCGCGTCGGCTTTCCGAAGAGGAGGGTAGGGCACTCTCTGACGACGACTTGCTGCGTCTCAAGCTGTGGTACGGGGTTGGCTCGATCCTGTCCGCTGAGCGCCGTCAGCGGCTTTTCGACACGATTGACCAGAATCCGGACGCCGATACCGTACGAGCGGACGACTACCTGATCGTCGATGTAGCCCGTGCCCGCGAGCAGCTTGCGGCACGTGCGGAAGCTCTTCGTGAAGCGGAGCGCATGATCAAATCCGTGAAGGGTGTCCTTGGCGGCGAACCGGTGTTCAGCCAAACCCGCGTCCCGGTCAGAACGATTGCTGCGATGAAGGCTCAGGGTGCGACCACGGAAGAGATTGTCGAGGGGTATCCGGCGCTCACCATGCGGATGGTTGAACTCGCGGAGATCTGGACTGCTGCTCACCCGGCAAGGGGTCGGCCACGCAAGCTTTCCGACCTTGGCGCGACCGTAAAGTCGTCAAAGCGGCTCTCACTTTCGAAGGCTGCCAACCAGCCGGCCGGCAGCTGATATCGTGAAGTTCCTGATAGATGAATGCTTGCACACCTCGCTGGTGGCCGTTGCTAACGACAACGGCCACGACGGCTTCCACGTAAACTGGCTTGGCCTGAGCGGCGAAAAGGATTGGGATCTGATGCCACGCATCGTGGCAGAGGATTACACCTTCGTCACGAACAACGCGCGTGATTTTCGAAAGCTATACGGCAGGCAAGACGTTCATGCCGGTCTGATCATCATCGTGCCTCAGGTCGTTCCAGCGCTACAGCGAGACCTGTTCGAACTTATCTTGCAGGAGATCGCTGGCGGCGAAGAACTCCTCAATGAAGTGATCGAGATCAGCATCGAGGATGACGAGGCGGTACTCACGCGCTACTCGCTCCCGACGACCTGAAGTAAACCCTGACAGGCTCCAGGCCGGTCTCGGGACCAAGCTCTATTTCTGTCCAGCGATTCTCGTCAGATCGATCCGGATGCCGGCATCGTCAGGCTTCGACGGCTCATCTTTCTCCTGGAGAGTGGCGTCGGATTCCAGATCCTCACCAGCATCGTCAACCTCCACCACTGATTTTTGCACGACCGCGCCACCGGGGTCCTCCGCCTGGAACACGCTCTCGCCCTCGAACTTTCCGGTCTGCCACGAATGGACGGCATCGTCGAAGAGCTGCGGGAAAACCTCTTCACTCGTCGGGTTGCCATACCATTTCGCGACGATGCGAAGGATCTTGGCAAACATCGTCGTGCCCATCCGAAGATTGGCGCAGGGCTCGACCAAATCGACCTTCAGTTCAGATGCATCCTTCAGGCCAATGCCCGCCGGGATCTGGGTGAGGCCCACCCGCACAACAGAACCACCGATGTTCTGGCGAATGATCTCGATCGCTTCCTCGGGCGTTTTCGGTTTGGGAACGAGGATCAGGCGGCCTCCCGGCCTCACCGTGATGGCCAGCGGATCCTCTGAGCCAACGGCCTGCACGAATTGTTCGACGATTGCCGGCTTCAGCGATGGCTCTGCACATTCCTTGATTAACGCAACGTCCAGCATGCGAGTTCCAAATCCTAAATGTTGAACGAGATGACGAGAGGCAGGTCGAACAGGCGGGCCCACGCCTCACTGCTCGCCTGCTGAATGGCAATGATCGATGTTCCTGCGGTCCACCAGCCGTTCCCGACTGCAACGATGGCGTCAGGTCGGTGAAACACCGATTGTAGAACCGGCCAGACGAGAAGCTGCTCGTAGCAGATCAGCGGCGATACACTCTGGTTGCCAACGTCAACGACGGGATTCGCGAAGAAATGTGCCCGGGCGCCGCCTTGATCGCCAACCCAGGCTCTCCATGGCTGCCACATCGAGCCGGGGACCGGCATCCGCTCCCGATAGAGAATATCGGTTCCATCAGCCGATATGCTCACGAGCACATTGTCGTAGCCTCGGCCGTCGATGACGGCCGCTCCCGCGATGACAGTGATGCCCGTTCCGGTAAGAGATCGCTGCCAGACGCGGCCAACCGTCGGCGTCCAGAAACCGAGGGCGCTCTCAGGCAGTACCACCGTCGTGCCGGGCGGGTGACGTCGGGCAATGTCAGTCAGCTCCTGTTGCCGCTTGAGGCCAGCCTCACTCCCGAGCGATGCGCCCATTTCAAGGTCGACACCTTTCCACGACGCAGGTAGGGTCGGCGACGTCCACTCAGCGGCGGACCAGAGCCAGAAGCCTGTCATGGCTATGGCTGCAGCCGGCCGATATCGCGTTGCCATGACGATCAGGCCGGCTGCCATCGCGCCCAGACCCCACCATCCCCAGCCGGGAAACAGAACGCCTGCGGCAGTGATCGAATGCGCCCATCCCAGAATGCCGAAAGGCGGGATTGCCATTACGACGCAAGCAGCCAGGTAACGGAGCGGCTTTTGCCATTCCTTTCGATCAGACCAGAGGAGCGAATGGACCGCCACGAAAGCGGAGGAAGCGACCAGCCATAGGAGAAGGCCGGGCCAGATATCCGATGAATAGAAGTTCGCCACCCCCTGCGGCAGTCCTCGCGATGCAGAGAGGAAGTAGGCAGCAGAGATCGCCGTTGCCTGCAGACGCGTCCGTGCCAAGGACCATAGCATGGGGAAGGTGGCCGCCACGGGCAAAAGAAGCACATCACCGCTCCAGCCGATCCACCCAGCGCTCGTCGATAGCGCGACGAGGACACTCGTTCGGAAAAGCTCACGGCGCATAGGTCCAGACCTCTCGCGCCAGTCCGAGGATCCCATCCATCGGCAGAGGACCGAAGTACCGACTGTCGAACGACGCCGGAAACTCGGAATGCAGGAAGACTGCGTCGGGCGGAACGACGCCCCCGCCGTAGCGCACCATCTCACGCCCCTGGCCGTCCACCCTCGCAACACGGGAGTGAGGCAGCGGCCGACCATCGACACGCACGTCATCGGCTATCTCCACCGCCTGCCCGGATGTTCCCACTACCGTCTTGATCAGTGGGGCGACCCGGCCAGGGCAGAGGCCGAAACGCAGATATCCACGCGCACGCGCCTCACCCATCGCGTCGGTGTCCGGCGGGCAAATGAAGACCAGATCGCCAACCAGGATCGAACGATCGAGTTCGACGATCCGCCAAAGCCCGAGCGGTTCGCTTGGCGTGAGATTGACCCTGAAGCCTTGCCCCCCGAGCAACAATATGAAGCCAAGTGTGAACAGGCTGATGCTGCTGATCCGATAGAACCAGACGAGCCGCTTCATGCGCCGGAGCACTTTATGTCGATGGCGCATCTTCATTTGAGGCTAAGCCCCTCAGATTTCGTCTGACGCAGTGTCTCAGCCTGCTTGAGTGCCGTCACACTGCGCTCATGGGCGTTGAGTTGCTGGACCGTCCGCATCGTATTCCAAGCCTGTTGCACCTCGCTCTTCTGGGCAGCATTCATGCCTGATGTGACGCGCTGGAACGCCTCTCCATTGGCATCCTTCGCTGCGAGTGGCAGGAACGTCCTTTCTCCGAACCGCTCGTTAACTGCCTTGGCGAAACCTTCTAATTCTGCCTTCACCATCTTATCGGCAAGCGCATATTCGAGGCCCGAGGGCAGATCATTCCTGTCGATGGCATCGCGGACGCGTTCCAGCACGCTCTTCGCATTGGACGAGAGGGCAGGGATCTCCAGCGAGACCTGCCTGCGCACCGCCAGCTCCTCGGCGTGATTTCGCCGCTCGGCATCGCCACGCTGGCGGAGATAATCGCTGATGCTGTCGGCGAGCGGCGTCACATTTTTGAGCGCCCGGTCCCGGTCGACCTTGTCGCCACGGCTGGCGAGTAGACCCGTCTTGCCCTTGAGGGCGCCGAAGGATTCAGGCTCGTTGGCAATTCTCGCGATCGTCCTCGCCGCGGTGGCCTGATCGCTCAGCATCGCATCGACATTCGCCGCCTTGAATGCCGCTTCAGGTTGCGCGTAGACATGATGGAAGCGCATCGAGACTTCTTCCCATTGCTTCTTGAGCGCGGGATCGGCGGCGAGCTTGTCCTCGACGGCCTGATCGATCGATTTCGGGAAGGTGGTGATACCGGCAACCATGGGCCTGGCCTCCTTAGCTTCGTTGGGAACTGTCCTGGTCGTCGACGTTGCGTATCCGAGCCTGACACCCATGGCAGCGAGCCGGCCGGCGAGATCGACGAGCTTCTCTTTCTGCCGCACCGTCCATTCGAGACGGTCACGGGCGACGGTCCTGGCAACGTTGACGAGGTGAAGCCCGCGCGCTTCGGCAAAGCGAAGGGCTTGGCGGTAGATGCTGCCTCCGGCATAATCGAGCGTTGTTTCCTTGGAATTCCTGCGCGACAGGATCTCGACCAGACCGCCGGCCTTGGCGAAGGATCGGCTGCCGTAATAGACGCCGAGATCCTCCCGGTGACGGGTCATCGCTACATAGGTAAGGTGACGATCGAGCGAGAGGGAGGCCAGCACCTTGACACTATCGACGGTGGCACCCTGGCTCTTGTGCACCGTGGTGGCGTAGCCGTGATCGACATTGTTGTAGAAGCGCTGCTCGACAGAAACCTGGCGACGATGTTCCCCATCGCCAATCTCGGCGATGAGCCTGCCTGCAGAGGACTCGACGACCTTGGCCAGCATACCATTCTTGACGCCAATCGAGCCCTCGTTCTTGAGGAACACGATCTGATCGCCGGCTGCGAAGCTTCTGACACCATCGGCGGTCTTGAACACGAAACCCGGCGCGATGATGCCGCGCTCGATGAGCTGTGCGCGCGCCATCTCGTTCAGCATCCGGACGTCACGGCGCAAGTGAGCGAGAATCAATGTGGACTTGGCGGGATCGTAGTCGCGGTTCCAGTCGGCGATGAGGTTTGTGACAGCATCGGCCTTCAGCTCGGAGCCGATCATCTTGCCATTCGACTGGTAGGCTGCGACCGCCTTGCCGACGTTGCCGCGCGCAAGATCGAGAGATGCGTCACGCATCCATTGTTCGCGCTGGCGATAGATCGTCTCGAGTTCGGCGTTGCCGATGCGATCGGCGATAGCGCGGAAGGCTGCACCCGCTTCGATCGGCTTTAGCTGCTCGGGATCGCCGACCAGCACAAGTTTGGCGCCGGCCTTGGTGGCGGCTTCGACGAACAAGGCCATCTGCCGCGACGACACCATGCCGGCCTCGTCGAGAACGAAAACTGTCTTGTCGTCGAGCTGCCCGCGGCCCTGGTTCCAGCGGAGTTCCCAGGACGACAGCGTGCGCGAAACGATCCCAGCTTCCTTCTCCAGGCCCTCCGCCGCCTTGCCGGCGAGTCACCACCGACGACGCGATACCCGGCCGCCTCCCAAGCCTCGCGCGCTGCTTTCATCATCGTTGTCTTGCCAGCACCCGCGCGACCGATCACGGCGGCGATCCGCTCTCCACCGGCGATATGTTCGATGGCGGCTTTCTGCTCGTCCGAAAGCTTGTCGTGGCGCGCAAATGTCGCCTCGAGCACCGGATGCCGTACGCCATGCGATGATCGCTGAGAAAGCCAGATCGACCGGTTTGCCATCTCGGCTTCGAGCCTGATCAGCTCCCGAGTTGTGTACTTTGCCGGCGCCCGCACCCCGGTCACGAAGTCCAGTCGCTCGCGATCAAGCCGGAGGGTTTCCGGGCTCTGCAGGATCCGCGCCATCAAGCTTTGGAAGAGACCTGCATCATCGATATAGCGGTGCAGAATTTTCGCGACATCTTGGCTGTCGAAGACACTTTTCTCCCGCGTGATCAGGTCAAGTACAATCTCCGGCCTGCGCTGGATCCGACGGGCGTTCTCAGCACACCGCTCTTCCTGCAGCTCCAGCCGCTCGAGCGCAGCCTTCTCCTCTGCACCCTCCGCCTTCCGCTCGATCGCCTTCGTACCGACGCCGAGATGAATGGTCGGTGTCAACTCGACGCCCTGCTTCTCGAAAGATCGTCCATCGATCCTGGTGTCGAGGCCGGCAAGCGCCAGATGCCGGTTCTGGCAAGCGAACCAGCCGTCCCGAAAACCGTTGAAGTCATCGAGGCCGCCGGCCCAAAGCTGATAGACGATCTTGCCGCTATCGTTGCGCAACACATTGCCGTCAGGGCTGGTGACCGCCACCTTCTTCGACCCGAACCCATCCTCGATCAGCGGCCGCAACGTCGTCATCAAATGGATATGCGGATTGCCCGGTGCGTCGTGGAAAACCCAGTCGGCAACCATGCCCCGAGCTGTGATGTGCCGCGCCACGAAATCCCGGACCAGTTCGATGTTCTGCTCGGCCGAGAGTTCGAGCGGGAGCGCTATGGTGACGTCCTTGGCGAGCTGCGCATCCGATCGCTTCTCGAACTCCTCGACTCGGTTCCAGAACGCTTCCGATGCCCCAGACACCGACCGATCTGCAATTATCGCGCGAAGCCATTCCGGTGCATCGGCGGGAATGACAAACTCCTCATGTAGTAGCCCCTGCTTGCGCGTGTAGTCGATCGTTCGGGCTTCCCGCTCGTAGTCCATTTTGGCGCAATGCCGGTAAGCCGCCGACAGCACGGCGCTGCGGCCGGAACCGCGCGCAACGATACTGACTGAGAAATGCGGGACGGCCACTGTCGGACAAGCTCCTGCGATCGAATGAAAACAACGCGTTCGGAAGGAGCGGGAGGCCCCGCCAGGGGGCAAAAGCAGAGCGTCGCATCAGCGACGTATAATTGCGCCCTTCGGATCCGTCCTTGCGAACGGACGGGATGATGCTCAAAAGCGTAGTCTGCGCCTACTCGCATTTCTGTTAGTAGATCGGCACGCCGATCTGAACGACTCTGACTACGTCAACCACGTCATGCAGCAACAGAGGACAATCCAGAGATGAAGAAGCCATCCTCCAAGATCCGCGAAGAAATCGCCAAACTCCAGGAGCAGCTCAAGCACGCGGAGACGAGAGAGGCCGAGCGCATCGGTCGCATTGCACTGCGGGCAGGGCTTGGCGAGATCGAAATCGAGGAGACGGAGCTTCAGGCGGCGTTCGAGGAATTGGCGAAACGCTTTCGCGGAGGCAAGCCGGGCACGAGCGGAAGGAAAGGGGCGGGCGACAGCAGCACGGGCAGCGGGCAATCCGAGACGGACGCGTCTGGCGCGGCTTCGAGCAGCGCTGGTGAGGCTTGAGCGCATGAGCAGGAACGCGACATCTGACGCCCGCAAGAAGGACACGGGGCGTGTCGCAAATTCTTCTGGTTAACTTGCTGTTGACCACGACGGTGGAAATTCCGCTCCCGATGTAGCGGAGCGTAGCCATGATTCTGAATGCCATTGTCGAGAAGCTGAAGCGCCAGTCGAAGCATGATTTCAAAGGGCGACATTTCGAGGCATGGCTCATCGTTCAGGCGGTGACCTGGTATCTGCGGTACCCGCTCAACTATAGAGATCTCGAGGAGATGTTCCGTGAGCGCGGCTTCGAGGTCGACCATAGTACAATCAACCGCTGGGTCCTCGCCTATGCACCTGTCATCGAGAAGCGCCTACGCCAGTTTCGCCGACCGCATTGTGGCTCAGTCAGGATTGACGAGACCTACGTCAATATCCGGGGCAAGTGGCGATACCTGTACCGCGCCATCGACAAGCACGGAAATCCAATCGACTTTTTGCTCACCGCCAAGCGCGATCTCGACGCTGCCAAGCGCTTCTTCCGTAAGATGCTCAAGGATGAGCCGCTGCTATCGCCGGGGAAGATCGGTACCGATGGCGCCAACACCTTCCCCACAACGATCAAGACGGCCGTCGATGATGGGCTCTTGCATCCGAACCCTGTTCACTATGTCACCAAGCATCTGCAGCAAGGCATCGAGAGCGACCACTTCCGAGTAAAGAAGAACATGCCGAAGATCGGCGGTTTCCAGTCATTCAAAACGGCGCGCCGGACGATCGCCGGGTTCGAAGCGATGTTGTGGCTGCGGAAAGGCTTCGGCTTTTCCGGCGACTGGACCGTCAACGATCAAAACGATCTGCTCGCGCGCCTCTTCGGCCTTCAAAAGGTTAACAAGGCGTAAACGCTAGGTGATTATCGGCTCAACGCGTCCTATCGCCAGATTTGCGACACGCCCGATTTTCGAGGCTCTCGTGGTATCGTCGATGATTGTAATGCTCGACGAAGGCCGCGATCTGGGCTTCCAGGTCCTCTTGGAAGAAGTAGTTTTCGAGCAGGATGCGGTTCTTCAACGTCTGGTGCCAGCGTTCGATCTTACCCTGCGTTTGCGGATGCCCCGGAGCGCCATGGACCTGAGCGATCTTGTATTTCTCCAGCCACTCGCCGAGATCGGAAGCGACGTAACACGGACCGTTGTCGGACAGTAGGCGTGGGCGGTGTTCGACCTTGACCTTGTCGCAGCCTGAGGCGGTCAGTGCCAGGTCGAGCGTATCGGTGACGTCATCGACTTTCATGCTGGTGCACAGCTTCCAGGCGATGATGTAGCGGGAATAGTCGTCGAGGATGGTCGAGAGGTAGAACCAGCCCCAGCCGATGACCTTCAGGTAGGTGAAGTCGGTCTGCCACATCTCGTTCGGCCGCGTGGTCTTGTCCTTGAACTCGTCATTGGCCTTGATGACGATATAGGCTGGCGAGGTGATCAGGTCGTGGGCCTTGAGCAGGCGATAGACCGAAGCTTCTGACACAAAATAGCGTTCCGTGTCGGTGAACTTCACGGCCAGCTCGCGCGGTGACAGATCGGCATGGTCGAGCGCCATGGTGATGATACGGTCACGGACATCGTCGGGAATGCGGTTCCAGACCCGTGACGGCGCGGACGTTCGGTCTTCAAGGCCTTCTACGCCGTGGGTCAGGAACCGATCATACCAGCGATAGAAGGTCGGCCTTGGGATACCGAGCTTGTCGAGGGTCTGCTTGGCAGGCAGGTGGGATTCGTCCACCAGTCGGATAATCTCGAGCTTTTCCGTGGCGGGATATCTCATTCTTAGTCGCCCCCATCCGCAATCATGCTTTTTTTAAGCAGGCGGTTTTCCAGGGTGAGGTCAGCCAGCGCCTCTTTCAGGTCGCGGCTTTCACGGCGCAGCGCCTTGACCTCGTCACTGGTCGCCGAGCGAGCGGTATCGCCCGCGAGCCGCTTCTTGCCCGCTTCGAGGAATTCCTTTGACCAGCTATAATACAGGCTCTCGGCGATCCCTTCGCGGCGGCAAATCGCGGCGATGCTGTCTTCGCCACGCAGACCTTCCAGCACAATGCGGATCTTCTCCTCCGACGAATGGTGCTTGCGCGTGGCGCGGCGGATGTCCTTGATGGTCTTCTCGGCCGCCGATGTCTGCGGCCCGGTTTTCTGTCTCATCTTCGCTTCCTTTGATAGAGCTACGATGAGCCGAAAATCCTCTCTTCTCAATTAAAACACTTCTGTCTCAAGGGCGCTGATCCGGGACAAGCCTCACTGACAAATCCAGCGGCTCGAGCTGCCCCGTTTGTTACACTCAGTATTGGCGTCGGCGCCGTAAATCCACGCGATGCCGAAATCTCGGCTGATGAACTACAAAAAATGGCGGACGCTCGTCTTTATCTGGCCAAGGAAGGGGGCAGGAATCGCGTGGTTACGGACCAACCGGAATGACGATAGGACCGAGCCAAAATGATAATAGATCCCTCATTGCGGCGCGCGGGTTCCTAATCCAGCTAGATTGCAGCGCCCGTCGAACACCTTCGCTGATGAGCCCTCGCGGGCTACAAACGTTCTCCCAAGTTCAATCAGTTATTGGGGTGCGTCGTGGACCAACAGACACGTCCTAATCCTCTAGCTCTTGAAGAGATTCGAACCGTTGACCGCCCCATTTTTAGAACATCGGGTCATGAGTTTTGTCAAAAAACAATCACTGCTGGCCAATTAATGAGCGTTCGGACACTCGGCGCACTGCGTCCACTTTCTTTGCAGTACCTAAATACACCTAATGACACGGCAGCGCTACCGGCTCACCCCGTTGAGGGTTTGCACGCGATCTGGTTTCACTTGCCTACCAACCAAGCCGGGCCGAGATTTTGCTGGATGCATCTTTAAGCAGGACGATAAAACGGTCGACATCACTTCTTTGGGTGCGAAATGCCGGCGCTCCGACATTGACGGCGGCAATCACCGACCCGTCGAACGCGAGAACAGGCACCGATACCGAAACGAGCTGTTCACTGACCTCCCCGAAACTGACGCAGAATCCCTGGCGTTTGATCTTTTCCAGTTCGGAAATCAGCTTTGTGCGGTCAGTGATCGTCCTTTTGGTCAATTTCGGCAAAACCTCAGGTATCATCTGTTGCTGAACCTGGGGGTGAAGATAAGCAAGAAGCACCTTGTAGGATCCCGCCGTAAGCGGCCTTCGACGCCCGATCATCGCCTGCACGCGCAGATCACGCATCGGTTCGAATTTGGCGATGCACAACGATTCCCCATTATCAATGATGCGCAACTGGGTGGTCTCGTTCGCCTTCTGGCCCAGTTCTTCAAGAATGGGGTTGGCGATGCGCACCAGATCGACCTGCGTCGATGCGGCAGTTCCAAGCACGATTGCTGTCGTGCCAAGCCGATAAGTGCCATTGTCACTTTTCCGAACCAGCCCGCGCCGTTCCATTGTGCGTAACATTCGCAAAATTCTCGGCTTGGTCTCCCCGATGTTACGGGCAATCTCCGTCAGTCTGATGTCTGGGTTTTTCGCCACGTTGAGAAGCACGTCAATACAGACATCAACAGACTGTATAATATTGTTTTTTTCACTTTGATCGTCATCCATTTTTCGAAATAACCCCACCCTTTGGTCGCTTGATAAACAGCGTCAAAAATTGTTACGGCAGCCGTAACACACTTGTTTTCTGTTTGACACACTCGTTTGCCACGCTTTACCAATTTTGCTCACGAGTGGACGGGAACCCACTCGCTCTGGCCTTGCGAAGGTCGGCTTCGGAACGCAAAACTGGGATTGAACACAATGGTCGCAACGACTTTCAAGAGGGCAGCGGTTGCGCTGCTCGGCACAATTGCTATTCCCGCAATGGTAGCGGCGCAGGAGGCACCACTCACGATCGGCATGTCGACAACTCCGACAACCCTCGATCCGCATGAGGACAGTTCCGCACCGAACAACGCGACCTCGCGACATATCTGGGACAGTCTTATCAATCTCACCGGCACATCGTCCAACGCGCCGGAACTTGCTACGGAATGGAAAGCTGTCGACCCGACACATTGGGAATTCAAGCTTCGTGACGGCGTAAAATTTCACGATGGCAGCGAGTTCAATGCCGACGATGTCGTCGCCTCTCTTTTGCGGGCGCGAGACAAGCCGAGCCAGGGGTTTGCATCTTACACCCGCAATATTGCCAATGTCACAGCCAAGGATCCGTTGACTGTCGTCATTGAAACGAAGGTTCCAGACCCGCTCATTCTTAATTCCGTCAGCCGCATTCGCATCATCAGTGCTGACTGTAAGGATGCGCCCGTAACAGATTTCGACAACGGCAAATGCGCAATTGGCACGGGCGCCTATTCTTTCGTTTCCTACCAGCCTGGCAGCAATCTGACCGTCAAGCGCAACGATAGTTACTTTGCCGGTCCCTCGCACTGGTCGAATGTCACACTGCGCTTCCTTCCTGACGATGGCGCACGTCTGGCGTCTCTCCTATCCAACGAAATCGACATCATCGAAACCCTGCCGGCCGACGGCATGGCCCGTGTCGAATCCAGTGAAAAGCTTCAGGTCGTCAATGGTCAGTCGTCGCGTTTCGTCTACATGGGTATTGACGTGAGCCGCGACGCCTCGCCCTTCGTCAAGGCGTCCAACGGCTCCGACCTCGACAAGAACCCCTTAAAGGACATACGTGTTCGCAAGGCCATGCTGATGGCGATCAATCGCCCGGCAATTGTCGATCGCGTCATGCAAAAGAACGGTACGGTTGCAGATCAGTTCGTGGCTGATGGCTATGCTGGTCACTCGAGCAAGGTTGAAGCGATCAAATACGATCCGGCGGCAGCCAAGGCGCTTCTGGCCGAGGCAGGATATCCTGATGGTTTCAGCCTCACACTGCATGGCCCGTCTGGTCGCTACGTGAAGGATGCAGAAGTATTGCAGGCCGTTGGGCAAATGTTTACCCGCATCGGCATCAAGACCAAAGTAGAAGTCATGCCCTGGTCGATGTACTCCGAGGCCTATTCCAAGGGTACCTATAGCGTCTATCTCGGCTCCTGGGGTGTCAACACGGGTGAGACTACCAACCCGACTGTTGCCCTCGTCGCAAGCCGTGACGAAAAGAAGGGGACGGGCCGCTACAACGGTGGAGGCGTATCGGACGCGAAGATCGACGACGTGCTCGCCAAGGCAAGCTCTACCCTCGATGAGGCAGAGCGCAAGCCGCTCCTCGAAGAACTTTCAGTACAGACGTTCGATAACCTCTGGCTTCTGCCCATGCATTACGAAAATGTCGTGCTCGGCGCCAAGAAGACGGTTTCCTATAAGCCGCGCGGCGACAAATACACGCTCGCCTACGAAGTACAGCCGGCGAACTGATCCGACAAAAAAGGGGTCGCCTTTTAGCGGCCCCGCCATCATATCCCCAGGAGACATTCATGCAGGAACTTGGAACGGGCGAAGCCATCGCTCGGGCGAAGGCTATCTATGACTTCGGCTCAACGGCAATCTTTGCCTCAAAGGTCGACCCCCGCCTTCATATGGTTCTTTACGTCCCGCCGACGGCTGCAGATGGGCGAAAGCTCGATCTGCTCGTTGCAATCCATGGAACCGGCCGCACCTCGGCCCTCGATTTCCGTGACGGATTTGCCGAATTTGGCCTTTACAACGACTGCGCCATCCTATGTCCGATCTTTCCTGTCGGCGTGTTTGGAGACGGGGCCCGCTCGGGCTACAAATTCCTGGAAGAAGGCGACATCCGCTACGACCAGGTGGTCATCGCCATGGTCGAGGAGATGGCCGAAAAGTATCGGCAGGACTGGTCGAAATTTGCAATTTTCGGGTTTTCCGGCGGCGGCCATTTCACCCACCGCTTTGCGATCCTGCACCCGGAAAAACTCTGGGCAGCCTCAATCGGCGCACCGGGTTCCGTAACGCTTCTTGATCCGAACCGCGACTGGTGGGTCGGCATCCGCGATCTTGAAACGCGGTTTGGCAAAGCTTTCCACCCAAAAGAATTCGCAAAGGTGCCTGTGCAGATGGTCGTCGGCGATGCCGATCTGGAAACCTGGGAAATTACCCACAAGCCGGGCGGCAAATATTACATGGAAGGCGCAAATGATGCCGGCAGCACTCGCCCAGAGCGGCTCGCCTCGCTTGCCATATCGTTTCGCGATGCGGGCGTTGATGTAACCTTCGACACCGTCAAGGGCGTATCCCATGACCGTATTAAGGTGCTCGGCCACGTCAAGGCCTTCCTGGCCAGGGTTTTGAAGGATCGCCGCGCAAAATGAGAAACGCAACCATCGTAGCGCCCCAGCCTGAAGCAGTTGAAGCAGGCGCAGAAGTCCTCGAACGCGGAGGCAATGCAATAGACGCAGCGCTTGCCTGTGCCTTCGTGCAAGGTGTCGTAGACCCGCAAATGGCCGGCATTGGCGGCTTCGGGTCGATGCATGTCTACATGCCGAAAAAAGGCGTGCACGAGATTCTCGAATTTTATGCACGAGCATCGCTCAAGGCGATGCCCGACATGTGGCTGGACAAGATCCTGCACCAGAGCCGAGACGGTTTCGGCTATGTACTCGAGGGTAATATCTCCGACATCGGTTATCATGCCGTCTGCACGCCGGGATCCCTCAAAGGATACGAGACGGCCCTTCGCGACTATGGCACCTTTGACTGGGCAGACTTGATCAAGCCCGCCGTCAAGCTCGCCCGCGATGGCTTCATGATCCGAAGCCACATGCACTGGTACTGGTCGAAGGACCAGTCGGGCGACGGTTTTGCCAACACGCTCGACAAGTTACGGTTTTCCAAGACCGGCCGGAGGGTGTATTTCAACGAGGACGGCTCGCTGAAAAATGTGGGCGAAATGCTCGTCAACCGCGATATGGGGAACACGCTCGAGAGGATTGCCAAAAGTGGCGGCTCCGACATTTTCTATCACGGCGAATTGGCCGAGCAGATCGCAGCCGATTTCGAGGCAAATGGCGGACTGATAGACCAGGAGGATCTCGCCCGCTACGAACTTTCGCGTGTCGCACCCCTCTGGGGTTCGTATCGTGGCAACCACATCGCTACGTCGCCCCCCCCAGGCTCCGGCTTCCCGATGCTTGAACTCCTCCACATCATGGAACAGTTCGACGTCGCAAAGATGCAGCATAGCAGCGCAGAACACGTCCGCATCCTGTTCGAAGCCATGAAACGCATGACAATCGATAAGGACGCGCATATGGGAGACCCGCTCTATGTGGATGTCCCTTACGAAAATCTTCTTTCCGAAAACCACGCACAGGCGCTGGCTTGTTCGATCAAAGCGGGTGACGTCGCCAATGTCGACCGGCTTGACCGCTCACAGCGTGATACAACGCATATTTCGGTTATCGACAAGGATGGCAACGCGGTGGCGATGACCCACACGCTTGGCAGTCCCTCCGGCGCCATCACCGACGGACTGGGCTTCATGTATAATGGCACGATGAGCCGCTTCAACCCGGTTCCCGGCAAGCCCGGCTCGATTGCGCCCGGCAAACGCCGCCCAAGCTCAGCGGCACCCACCATCGTCTTCAAGGATGGGAAACCGAACATCGTCATCGGCGCGCCAGGCGGCAGCTATATAGCGCCGGCCGTGGCGCAGTGCCTCATGAACATGATCGATTTCGACATGACCGTTCTCGAAGCCGTCTCAGCCCCGCGGATCGTCGGCGTATCGAACACGATCGACATCAGCAACCGCATCCGCCACTCTGTCGAGGACGAACTGAAAGCGCAGGGCTACAATGTGGCAAGGTCTCCACAGACCTATGCCTTCGCCGCGGTTCACGCAATCAAGGTTGAAGATGGCACGTCGAAAGGCGCTGCCGATCCACAGCGGGACGGCATGGCGATCTCCGTCGCGTAGGGAAAGGTTCCATGATCACTTCCATCATCAGACGATTAATACAGGCGCTATTCGTTATCGTGGCGATGACAGTTATCGTCTTCATCGGCGTCAACGTAATCGGCAATCCGGTCGATATCCTGATCAATCCGGATGCCAATCAGGTAGAGCGTGCGCGGGTTATCGCACATTACGGGCTCGATCAGCCGCTGTGGAAGCAATATCTGGTTTTTCTGCAGGGATTGCTGCACGGAGATTTCGGCGACAGCTTCGTTTACGGTCGCCCTGCTCTCGGCCTCATCCTCGAGAGACTGCCAGCGACGCTGGAGCTCGCGGTCACCGCGTTGAGCATTGCGATCATCGTCGGTTTGCCACTTGGTCTTTATGCGGGCCTTTACCCGAACAGAGTGTCCTCCAAACTGATTATGACCGGGTCGATCCTCGGCTTCTCCCTGCCAACGTTCTGGGTCGGACTGATGCTGATCATGGTCTTTTCCGTCGAGCTTGGTTGGCTTCCGACAAATGGGCGCGGCCCAACCGTGGAACTTTTAGGAGGGCAATGGTCATTCCTGACCAGCGAGGGGCTCCGCCATCTGCTTTTGCCCGCATTTAACCTCGCCCTATTCAAGACATCGCTGATCATGCGTCTTACCCGTGCCGGAGTTCAGGAGGTCCTACCCCAGGATTACGTGAAGTTTGCACGTGCCAAGGGGCTTCGCGAACGCCGTGTTATTGCTGTCCATGTGCTGAAAAATCTGATGATTCCCGTTGTTACCATTATAGGACTGGAATTCGGGTCGCTCATCGCCTTTTCAGTTGTCACCGAAAGCATCTTCGCATGGCCCGGCATGGGCAAGCTGATCATCGATTCCATCAACCTCCTCGATCGTCCCGTCATTGTCGCCTACCTGATGATGATGGTCCTGCTTTTCGTCGTGCTGAACTTCATCATCGACGTCTGTTACACCATTCTGGACCCACGGATCCGGTTGGACGCAAAGGCTTGATCCATGTCACAACAAAATACTCAGGACAGCACCACCCTGGATGCGGGTCCAAGCCGTCTTGCCAAGGGGGTTTCGGATTTCTTCCGGTCGCCGGCAGCTGCTGTCGGCTTCGTAACGCTCGTTATCATCTGTTGCCTGGCGCTCCTGGCGCCCTGGATTTCCCCGCAAAACCCCTACGACCTCATGCAACTCGACATCATGGACGGACGCCTGCCGCCGGGATCCGAGGCGATGAGTGGGCTCGTTTATCACCTCGGTACAGACAGCCAGGGTCGCGACATTCTGTCAGGCATACTCTACGGTCTTCGCACCTCGTTACTGGTCGGTGTCTTATCGGCCTTTGCCGCTGCGATCATCGGCACCACTGCGGGTCTGTTTGCTGCCTACATGGGCAAGCGCACTGAAACGGTCATCATGCGCCTGGTTGACCTCCAACTGTCCTTTCCAACGATCCTGATGGCACTTATGATGCTGGCAATCCTCGGCAAGGGTGTTACCAACGTCGTTATCGCTCTTATCATTGCCGAATGGGCGACCTACGCCCGCACCGTGCGCGGCACGGCTCTCGTCGAACGCGAGAAGGAATACATTGAGGCGGCGCGCATGCTACGTCTACCCGGCTGGCGTATCCTGTTTAGACATTTGCTGCCCAACTGTCTCGCACCCGTCATCGTCATTGCAACCATGCAGGTGGCACGCGCGATAGGGCTCGAAGCTACACTGTCCTTCCTTGGTCTCGGCGCATCCGTGACTGAGCCATCGCTGGGTATGCTGATCTCCACGGGTTATCAGTACCTTCTGACAGGCCTCTACTGGATCAGCTTTTTCCCAGGCATCGCACTGCTTGTAACCATCGTGGCGATCAATCTCGTCGGCGACCGGCTCCGCGATGTCCTCAACCCGAGGAACGTGTCATGACCGCCTTGCTCAAAGTCGAAAACCTTATCACTGAATTTGGTGGTGGCAGAGGAATGTCTGGGCTGCGCGCTGTCAACGACGTGTCCTTTAGTCTGGAACGAGGAAGAGTGCTCGGTTTCGTCGGAGAGTCCGGTTCGGGCAAGTCTGTGACCGGCTTCTCAATCATGCGGCTTCTTGAAAAGCCGGGTCGTGTCGCAGGCGGGCGCATCATCTTTGATGGCAGGGATATCGCCAACTGTTCCGATGAAGAAATGCGCCAGTTGCGCGGCAAGCGTATCGCCATGGTTTTTCAGGACCCGATGATGACGCTGAACCCGGTTTTGACTGTCGGCACACAGATGGTAGAAGCCGTTCGGGCGCACGACAGGGTGTCAAAGGACGAGGCACGCCAGCGATCACGCGATGCACTCGCACTCGTCGGCATTCCAAGCCCGGAGGAACGCCTCAGCGCCTACCCGCACCAGTTCTCCGGCGGCATGCGTCAGCGCGTTGCCATTGCAATCGCATTGTTGCACAAACCGGATCTCATCATCGCAGACGAGCCGACAACTGCTCTCGACGTGACGATCCAGAGCCAGATCATTTCGGAATTCCAGCGGCTGACCGAGGAAGCCAACACCGCCGTGATATGGATTACCCATGATCTGGCGATAGTTTCCCGGCTCGCCGATGACATAGCGGTCATGTATGCGGGCCGCCTCGTCGAGACCGGCCCGGTCACCAAGGTCCTGACAGACCCGTACCACCCTTACACCGCCGGGTTGATCGCATCGGTACCTTCTCAGAACCGGCGCGGCGAACTATTGCACCAAATCAGGGGAATGACCCCGGCAATCAATCGCCTGCCTCGGGGCTGCAGCTTTCGCACTCGCTGCGATCGCACCACGGAAGGCTGTCTCGTCATGCCGCTACTTGTTCCTGACGAGGATCGTTCCTTCCGCTGTATTCATCCCGTATCGAAAGCGACTGCATGATGACGGCAACAAACACGCCCACGATCAACGCGTCCACCGACGCCTCTACGGCCAGTTCTCCCCTGATCGAAGCCCGCAATGTCTCGCAACGTTTCGGCCCTAAGCCAGACCTCGCCGCGAAGATCGCGCTCAAGCTGAAGCTCGCCAAACCTGCGCCAATCGTTCACGCTCTAGATGATGTCAGCGTGACAATTCGAAACGGCGAGGTTGTCGGTCTTGTCGGGGAGAGCGGCTGCGGCAAGTCAACGTTAGGCAGAGTTATTGCCGGCATCACTCCGCCGAGTGACGGCCAGGTGCTCTGGAAAGGCGTTGATCGGAACACCATGCGCGCGGGAGAGCGTCATGACCTTGGCCTTGCAACCCAGATGATCTTTCAAAACCCGATGGCAGCGCTCAATCCCCGCATGACTGTCGAGGAGCTTCTCTGGGAAGCACCAAAAGCCCATGGCCTTGCGCCTTCATCCGAACGCAACGCTTACGTAGACAAGTACCTGACACTCGCCGGCTTCGATCCGGCAATGAAAAAACGTTATCCCCACCAGTTTTCCGGCGGACAGCGGCAACGTGTCAACATAGCACGGGCACTCGCCGTACAGCCGCGGTTTCTTGTCTGCGACGAAAGTGTTGCAGCACTTGACGTTTCAATTCAGGCGCAGGTCATCAACCTTTTCATGGAGTTGCGCGACAAGCTGGATCTGACCTATCTCTTTGTCAGCCATGACCTTGGCGTCGTCGAACACATCTCCGACCGGGTCGCGATCATGTATCTCGGCCGGATTGTAGAAGAGGCGCCGGTCGAGGAAATTTTCAGGCGTGCCAATCACCCCTACACACAGGCGTTGCTTTCCGAAGTACCACGCATCGAACCGGGGAAACGCCGTTTCAAGCCTGTGGAAGGCGAATTGCCAAGCCCGCTCAACCCGCCGAAGGGCTGCCACTTCCATCCCCGCTGCCCATTCGCGATGGATCGCTGTCGCATCGAAGCACCGGTGAAGAAGCAGGTCGCACCGGGACACCTTGCTGCCTGCCATCTTAACGATCAATGACTGAGGGAGCAAAACCGAAAACCGCTTGGTGGTAGAAGCTCTTGATGAGATACGAATCTGTGATCCGCGATAGGTCTGGTGGCAATGGACCGCTCGTGGGCATAGATTATAGCACCAATTGGTGCTATAATCGTATCAAAATTTGGGAGCTACCTATGCGATCTACTATCAGTCTTGACGACAAGCTCATGGAACGTGCCAAGTCCCTCACAGGCACAAAGGAAACGGCGGCTCTGGTGCGTCAAGCACTCGAGACTTTGGTACGAGTCGAATCCGGCAAACGGCTCATTGCTCTTGGCGGCACTATGCCCGAGGCCGAAGTAGCGCCTCGCCGCCGGAGCGAAGTGAGCAAGTGATCCTTGTCGATAGCTCAATCTGGATTGATCATTTTCGACACGGCGACTCGGAGCTGATCAAAATCATCGGAGATGATCAGTTGCTTTGCCACCCGTTCGTTGTCGGCGAACTGGCTCTGGGTAGTCTGCGAGATCGGGATGCGGTACTAGCGTTTCTTGCAGCTCAGCGTGAGGCAGTTGTCGCGACACATGCAGAGGTGATGACCGTCATTGACCGCTATTCGGTATTCAGCATGGGAATCGGCTATACTGATGCCCATCTGTTGACTTCAACCCTCCTCGATCAACGATCAAGCTTGTGGACGAGGGATAAACGCCTCGCGGCTGCGGCTCAGAAGGTTGGCGCGGCGCTTTATCCTTCCGCGACTATTCCTCACTAGACATCCGGCGAGGAGCTCTGGGGCGCTGATAGCTGATGCTCTTGAAGGGATTCGAACCTTCGACCCGTGCATCCGTCTAAATGAAGGCCTTGATTACAAATGATAAAAAGCTTCGCTTGCCAACATGGTCAATGTTCGTAATATGTTCTGAGTCTGGTCGTCGGGAACCTTGTTGGACGGTTCGATTTTGATGGAAGATTACCTGCTCGACGTCACCAACCCGCGCCGTGCCCAGTAAGGAAATATTGTAGCTTTCATCGCACGATCCCAGTGTGGATGACCTCCGCCACCGCCTTATATTGCCGCCCGGTTTTGTATTAGGATGGCTCAACGAAGAGAGAATGACCGTGTCGAACGCCAAGCAAATCCTTGCCATGTTGCGAAGTCGCGCTGAGGGCGACGACGACTTGTTTTTCTCGATTGCTCTCCAGATTGCCGCATCCGAGGCTCGTCAGGGACACAAGACCACGGCTGATGAAATGCGAGCCGAGGTTGACAAAGCCCGGGCCCGCAAATCCCGAGGAGCAAGTGTTGCCATTCCTCTCGGGGCGCCTCGAGGCGACCTCGAAGGACTTCTCGAGCTTCGCGAGCCGCGCTTCAAGCTAAAGGACATGGTTTTGGCGCCGGGATTGCTCGACAGTCTCGAGGATATGATCCGGCAGCAGAGGAAGCGTGACTGGCTGCGGGAACATGGCCGCACTCCTAATCGTCGGGTTTTGTTCGTCGGGCCGCCTGGTTCGGGCAAGACGATGTCCTCTGAAGCGCTGGCCGGCGAGCTCAATCTTCCATATTACGTGATCCGGCTGGAAGGACTTATCACACGCTATATGGGTGAGACCGCAGCAAAGCTCAGGCTAGTTTTCGACGAAACCGCAAAGCGCCGCGGCGTCTACCTCTTTGACGAATTCGACGCGGTTGGCGCGCATAGAACGTCGACGAACGATGTCGCCGAGATGCGCCGAGTCCTCAACTCATTCCTGCAGTTCATGGAAGAGGGCAATTCGACAGACAGCCTCATTGTTTGTTCGACCAATCACCCCTCGCTTCTCGATCGAGCGCTGTTGCGTCGATACGATCTCGTCCTCGAGTTTGAAGCGCCGACGGCCGACCAGATCAAGCAAATCATCGTCAACAACCTCAAGCCGATGTCATCAGCCAGGCTCGGCTGGACGAAAATCGTCAAGGCAGCCGACGGTCTCAGCCAATCCGAAATCGTCCGCGCGGCCGATGATGCAGTCAAAACCGCGATCCTTGACGAACGGAGGACGATTGCAACTGAGGACGTCGTGCAACGTCTTAACCAGCGTCGGGAGATGCGCGATGCTTTCCTCGATGAGAAGCGTGTACACTGACCGATGGCAGGCCGATTCACGCTTCCGCACATTGATGTTTCGGCGCTCCATACCGCAAGCCCCTATACCGGCACAGGAAGCGGTGGTTCAAGCGTCCCGCGCATCCGTGCGGAGCATGGACGCAAACTCAGCCACGAACTGGATGTCGCGCTCGCCGCAATTACTGAACTCAGGGGTGCAGATCCTAGACTGGAACCTGCCGCAGGCGGATACATCGAAGTTGAATTGCGGGCCGGCGCAAGTGCCGACGTTTTAGAATGGAAGAAGCAGGGCATACGCCCAGGGGCGACTAAGGACCGCGACAACGTGCGCACGGTGGCGCTCTATGTTCCGGATAATGCGCGAGAAGCCATCCAGCAGATCCTCGATGATTATCTGTCAGGTCCCCTCTCCCCGAAGGGAAATCCCCCGAATGCCAGTCGCGTAGAGAAAATCGAGGAGATCAGGCGCGCACGCCTTGAAGTCTTCTGGACCGACGACCCTAGTGCTCTGCCCGACAACCCTCAGCATCTGATGTGGTGGGCTATCTGGGCGCATCGCGATAATGAAGCGGCCGTTGAGGACGTTTGCCGCCGGCTCTCTCTGCGTGCCGCCTCCGCCGATCGCCGGCTGTATTTCCCGGAGGCGGTTGTGATCCCCATTCTCGCGCGCCGCGCAGCGATCGAGTTGATGACCTTCGCAACCGGGGTCGTCAGCGAGCTTCGACGCGCGAGCGACAATCCGGTGTTCTTCCTTGAAGACGCCCAGGAAAGCCAAAACGAATGGGTCGACGATCTCGCCGGACGTATCATATGGCCTGGAAACGAGGTACCTGCCGTCTGCGTCTTGGATACGGGAGTCAATCGCGGCCACTCGCTGATCGAGCCGGCCCTGGCTGCAGCCGACCAGCACGCAATCGACCGTGACTGGGGCG
Source organism: Agrobacterium genomosp. 2 str. CFBP 5494 (assembly GCF_900013495.1). Classification (NCBI taxonomy): domain Bacteria; kingdom Pseudomonadati; phylum Pseudomonadota; class Alphaproteobacteria; order Hyphomicrobiales; family Rhizobiaceae; genus Agrobacterium; species Agrobacterium genomosp. 2. Next base: position 65,688 of record NZ_LT009720.1, on the reverse strand, counting down.
TCGATGATCATCATAGCCACGGCACGGCTATGGCAGGCTTGGCCCTGCACGGGGATTTGACGGCCGCACTATCCGATCGGTCCGAGCGACGGCTGAACCATCGGCTGGAATCGGTGAAGCTCTTGCCGCCGCAGGATATGGACCCGAACGATCCGCACTCCTACGGCGTGATCACCCAGACCGCGGTATCGCTGGCGGAGATCGCGGCACCCGAGAGAAGCCGAATATTCTGTATGGCGGTGACTAACGACAATGTTTCCGGTGCCCGCCCATCAACTTGGAGCGCTGCGATCGACCAAGCCGCGGCCGGCACGATGAATGGAGACGACGACGAAGCTCCGAAGAGGTTATTCGTCATTTCTGCCGGCAATGTCCCAGCCGAGATTGAATACGCTCGGATTTCCCGGCAGGACGATTACCCGGCCGAAGATCCGAGTCAGGCTTGGAACGTCATCACCGTTGGCGGATACACCGATCTCAATCAGATCTCCGACGTGGGCTACGAAGATTGGTCATGCCTTGCCGGCCCCGGAGAACTCAGCCCTTACAGCCGCACGAGCGTCAATTGGGCTCACGCCCGCGCGCCAATTAAGCCGGAAGTCGTCCTGGAGGCCGGTAATCGCGCACTCAGCCCGGCCCGCCGAGAAGTTCTCAGCCTAGATTCGCTATCACTTCTAACCACATCGCCGACAACCGGCGCAAACGCCGTTACCGCGTTTCAGGCGACTAGCGCTGCGACCGCACAAGCCGCGCGCATGGTCGCAAAGCTCACGGCCGAGCACCCAAACTATTGGCCGGAAACCATCAGGGCGCTTGTCATTCATAGCGCCGAATGGACCGAACCAATGCTTGAGCAGCTGAACAGTCCTGCGGGAAAGAAGGACCGGTACCCGCTGATGAGGCGGTTCGGCTATGGGGTACCTGATTTCGACCGGGCGTCGGCTTCGGCGCAGGACCATCTGGCGCTGGTCGCTCAGGCCGCTATCCAGCCGTTTCGTCTGAAAGGTCAGCGAGAATTCAACGAGTGCCACTATTACCAACTCCCGCTTCCAGCTGCGATCTTGGAGGATCTGCAGAACGCCGTAGTCGAGCTCAAGGTCACGCTGTCGTACTTCGTGGATCCCAATCCAGGGTTCTCGGCCAATGTCGATCCACAGCGCTACCAGTCCTTCGGGCTGCGCTTCGACCTACAGCGCCGAGGCGAGCTTGCCGAACGCTTCAAGCAGCGGGTCAATGCCGCAGAGCGCGAGGGTGGTGCGCGGGCACCAATTCATGCCGACGACGCCAGATGGATGTTTGGCCCGGGCAGTATTTCGGCAGGCTCCCTGCACTGCGACGTCTGGTCAGGGCCCGCAATCGAGCTGTTGAGCCGTGAGCTGCTGTGTGTGAAGCCAGTTGTAGGTTGGTGGCGCAATCGAGCCGCCAAGGATATCGTCAATCGTAAGACACGCTATTCGTTGGTCGTGACTTTGAAAGCTCCAGGAGTCGAGATTGACCTCTACACTGGCGTAATCGCCGCGAAGTCTCGCATTGAGACGACGATTGCAGCCGAAACAGATATCCTGGTCTAGTTTCGGCATCATTGACACCTGGGATGAGGCAAAGCACTTCGCCCGTTCGGTCCGAATAATGCGCTGATCATCTTATCGCGTGAAACCTATGGTTCATCGATCATATCGAAATTGTTCCTGACTTGGCGCGTTCAATAGGAGGCCATTTGATAGTTCGAAATTGGATAAGGCATTTCCTGCCATACTCGGGCTCTACGCGCGTAGCCCATCCAATTTTTCCACGAACTATATGAAACATTCCACCTATAGAGGTCTTATTGGCTTGCGCATGGGTAGCCGGGCCATGATCATCTGAAGTCAGATAATGGAGGTGCTGGCGCAGATCGTCTTTGAACTCCTTCGTAAGACGAGGTCTTTGGCCATCCACAAGCATTCCCAAAACAATCCTCCGCGTTCCTGGGCCACGGATATGGGTCTTCCGTAGGTTCGGCCGAAATCCCGCGGCATTGAGTTCAGTAAGGACTTTCCGCTTAAATCGCTTTATTGATTCGAAGTCATGAGGCTTTCGAGCTGAGAACGTTAGATCATCGGCATAGCGAGTATAGGATGTGCCTTCCGAGCTTGCCAACTCCTGAAGTTTTTCGTCTAAGGCGAGCATTGCCAAATTAGACAACATTGGGCTTGTCGGAGCTCCCTGCGGGAGAAAGCCCTCATATCTTGATTGGTAAGCAGGGATGGCAGGCCATCGACGTTCAGAGAGGCCCTCCGGGAGCTCCATGCCTTGCGCTGTAACGGTGGTAAGGCGGGCCAACTCGAAGGAAACAAGGTCCGAAAAGCCAAGATCACGGAATATGCGAGTAATCTTGCCCTCAGTTACTCTGTTGAAAAAATCCTGAATATCAACTTTCAAAAGATAGTCACAGCCGCAGTGAGGTTTCGCTGCAAACTCCGGACGTGACTTTGGATGGTAGGCGTAGCTAGCTGGATGCGACCGCGTATGGCGCAGGATATTCCTCACAATCCAATCTTGTACGGTCTTTAGTTCTTCATTCGGCACGCAAATCAACCGATATCGAGTGCGACCCGGTACGTTTTTTCTCAAAGAAAAAACGCGATACTTTTTCC
>NZ_LT009720.1:43793-61360 GCF_900013495.1 Agrobacterium genomosp. 2 str. CFBP 5494 | reverse complement strand
TCCATGGAGACTACGTTGGAGGTTCTCACGACGCGGCGGAGCCGACGTGATGCTCACCGCCAATGGCCGGATGAGGTCAAGGCACGGATCGTGTCGGAAAGTTTGCGGCCGGGTGTGACGGTGAATGAGGTCGCGGCCCGCCATGGGCTGAAGGCCAATCACCTGTCGACCTGGCGAACGCTGGCACGAGATGGCAAGCTGGTTTTGCCTGAGCCGGAAGACGCCGTCGAATTCGCGGCCATGGTCGTTGAGACACCCCCGCCGGAGCCGCTGAGTGTCAAGACCGCCACGCGCGCCGAGATTGTTGTCGGCCCGGTCACAATCCGTCTTGAGGAGGGTGCGTCTGCTGCCAGGATCGCTGCCATCGCTCGGGCCCTGGCGGCAGCGACATGATCTTCCCCTCGAACCGCGTGCGGATCATGGTGGCGACCAAACCCGTAGACTTCCGCAAGGGGCATGACGGATTGGCGGCACTGGTGAAGAACGAACTGCACAAGGACCCGTTCACAGGAGCGGTCTTCGTGTTCCGGTCCCGCAAGGCGGATCGGCTGAAGCTGATCTACTGGGATGGCACCGGTATCGTCATGGCCTACAAACGGCTTGAAGAGCACAGCTTTACCTGGCCGGGCATCAAGGATGGACTGATGACGCTGACCCACGCCCAGTTCGAAGCCCTGTTTGCGGGCCTTGATTGGCGGCGGGTTCGGGCGGTCGAAACGAGAGCGCCGGTCGCTATCGAATAGCTGCGACACGATGACTCAGCACAATAGATTCCGAGGGTAAATCGGCACAGAATTTGGTAAGTTCCAGTCATGCTGGACACCGCTGATCTTCCCGATGATGTTGCTGCGCTGAAGGCGATGCTGATCGCAGCCCAGGCACGCGAGACGGCCAAGGACGTCGCGATAGCAAGTAAGGACGAGCATATCGCCCGCAAGGATGAGCGGATCGAACGGCTTGAGAAGCTCGTCGCGGCCTTCAAGCAGGCAGCCTTCGGACGCAAATCTGAGAAGACCGATCCCGAGCAATTCGACCTGGCGCTGGAGGACCTGGAGACGGCGATGGCCGCGATCCATGCCGAGGACGAGGCGGACGCTCCTGCTGGCAACAGGGCCACCAAGCCACGGGCGATCAATCGCGGCTCCCTTCCAAAACATCTTCCGCGTGTCGAAGAGGTGATTGAGCCAGAAAGCCTGATCTGCGGCTGCGGCGGTTGCCTGCATTGCATTGGCGAGGATGTCTCAGAGCGACTGGACATCATCCCGGCGCAGTTCCGCGTGATCGTCACTCGTCGCCCCAAATATGCGTGCCGTGCCTGCACAGACGGAGTCGTTCAGGCCCCGGCTCCGGCACGGTTGATCCAGGCAGGGCTACCGACGGAGGCGACCGTCGCCCATGTTCTGGTCTCTAAATATGCCGATCATCTTCCGCTGTATCGGCAGGCTCAGATCATGAGCCGACAGGGCGTCGATCTCGACCGGTCCACACTTGCCGACTGGGTCGGGCGAGCAGCGTTCGAATTACGTCCAGTCTTCGATGCGCTTATTGCCGATCTGAAGCGCTCGCCCAAATTGTTCATGGACGAGACACGTGCTCCGGTTCTTGATCCAGGCTCTCGTAAAACCAAGACCGGATACTTCTGGGCGTTGGCACGGGATGATCGCCCATGGGGCGGCGATGATCCGCCAGGTGTTGCCTTCACCTACGCGCCCGGTCGCGGAGGCATTCATGCTGAACGGATTTTGCAGGGCTTCTCCGGCGTCCTGCAGGTCGATGGCTATGCCGGATACAACAGGCTGATCGCACCAGCGCGTTGGCCCGGACATTCGGCTTGCCTATTGTTGGGCACATGCTCGTCGCAAGCTGGTGGAGATCACCCGCAACGGAACAGCACCCATTGCCGAGGACGGCGTCAGACGGATTGGCGATCTGTACCGGATCGAAGCCGAATTACGCGGCCTTGATCCGGAGGCTCGTCTTGCTGGGCGGCAGGAACGGTCTACACCGCTTGTCGCCGACATGCAGGTTTGGCTCACGCATAACCGCGCCCGTATCGCAGCAAAGTCCCCGCTCGGCGAAGCCCTGGCCTACATCACCAAGTACTGGGATGGTCTCCAACTCTTCCTGACCGACGGTCGCATCGAGATCGACAACAACACCGTCGAGCGAACCATCCGGCCGATAGCCTTAAATCGCAAGAACGCACTCTTCGCAGGCCATGACGCAGGAGCCCAGAACTGGGCGGCCATCGCATCGCTCATCGAGACCTGTAAGCTCAATTCGGTCGATCCGCTAGCCTACTTGACCAGCACACTCGCCGCCATCGTGAATGGTCACAGGCAGAGCCGGATCGATGAATTGTTGCCGTGGGTATTCAAAAGGACCATCAAGCCAGCCACTTGACGGGCTCAGCTCCACCGGCATACTCGTCGTCGTGATACAGAAGCTGGACTTGCGAAATGATCGAAGACGACGAGCCCAATCTGGTGACTTCTGGCAAAAGTAAGAGGATCGTCGTTGATGGCTATCCGTTCTCCATCGACATCTTCCGACTGGAAACCGATACGACATGGACGCTTGAGGTGGTCGACCACAACAACACAAGTCACGTCTGGGACGAGCAATTCCGATCCGACGCAGAGGCACGGGACGTAGCGGTGAAAGCAATTGAGACAGAGGGTGCCCTTGCGTTCATGCGCGGAAACAACGTCATTCCATTCCGCCAAGCGTAAACCGACGTGCTCTCAAAACGGCGCTTACCGAGCATCGAGAATCCGATGCTCTGGACACCCGTGGTGCCCATCGCCGCTTCCGCGGCGCATTCCTAATCGCTGTCATGGAGCCCTCAGCTGACTCGGATAGTAGAATGGATTCGTATCCGAGGGGAATACTGTTTTAGGACGTAACCGCCTTCTCAATCGCTTAAGCTCCAGCCGGCCTAAGACGGTAAGTCGCCCTTTACCTGCGATCCAACCTGCTGTCCGACAGAGCGTTAGTTGCAAGCCCGCTTCGCGAAGCGGTATCACCAACCTCGCGGAGACTTCCCTCGCACCGCGCGCTCCATCTTCGCTCGCCGCCAAAATCGCCATGGTGGAAAGCCAAAGCCGACCGTCTGGGGCATCTAATCGTTCTCGCGCGGTCGCAGCTTTGAGTATGCGCTCCGCTCGCTCCCTCAGCAAATCATCGTCATCAATAGCGAAAGCTTCTTGCGCGGCCAGAACAGTACGACCTGGAAATATTGGCTTCCATGAGTTCGCTCTGGTCCACAGGATAGCAGGTGCGTTATTGGGGCAACGATGAGAGAACGAAATAAGAGCTCCACCACCTTTCCATCCAAAGGGATCGCCGCGCCTTGCGGGCGGATATTTTCGACAGAGGCTGTAAGCTAGCTCCCGTCTCGCCCCTCTGAAGGCTGTGTAAAGGGTCGCGGAACTCACCACCGACCGAACTTCGTGAGGCAGAGGCATAGTCTGAAGGCGCCGCAGACCGGTGTCCGTTGAGGCATAAGCGACGACGATAACCTTGATCAGTCCGTACGATTGCCAGCTCCGAAGGGTCGCCACATGCCCAAATGATTCGAGCATCCTATAAATGCGATCGCCCGAACCTATAAGATCGGTTACCAGCACAATGTGGCTCACTCGATCCTTTCGCAGCTTAGTTGGTCCAGGGTGCGACAATGCAACCCGTGGATTCGCGCGGCAGTAAGCCGTTATCAGCTGGGCGACTATGCCTTCGCTGCCAACCTCCTGGTCTTTCGGATTGACGACAATCGGGGGGACGCCCGGACCCTCAGCTCGACCGTGCCGAGAATTAGGGAAGAATGCAGGAACATCTCCCCACGCTAGTTTCATCGGCCTTTCCGAGTAAAGCGCGATTTTCCGATCCTTGTCCGGTCTCTCTGCTGCAATCTCATCAATGAGCTCGATAATTCCATCACTGAACTTCCGCGAGGAAACAAGTTGAACCTCGTCGAGCACCATTCGCGCAACATCGCGATCCTCTGCCTTGAACTGCTTCAACCATTCCTGCGACGAGGCCAGTCCTGATAATGCACTCATTTATCCCGATCCCGGTATCCAAAAGGCCGATCGTCATCGCTCGTTACGATTACGATATTAGGCACCGTTTGCGAGGTCTACGACCTTCCATCCTTGTATTTGTGCGATCTCCGCAAGCGCAACGAACTCCGACTTCCTTAGAGCAAGGCACAAGAGTTCCCGAGGTCGTGTCACCGCGACGAAGACATTCGTGGCCGCGGCCAACCCTATTTCGGATAATGGCGCGGCCCCTTCAACTCCGAACGCTGTCGGCAAGATGGTTGCCAGATCGAAGCATGATTGGCCTTTTGCGTGCCCTTTCCAGACCTCGCTTTCCATGACCAAGATACCGTCGACCGTCTTCCCTTTAACCGAATGGATAGAGCCGAGACGGATGGTTGCTTGCGATATTGTGACCTGCTTCGTTGCCTGCCTAGCGGGCTCCACCGCATCCGCCTCTTTACCCCCGACGAAACCACAATAGTCGGACACCTCCCCCGGAACAGCCTGTCCGTCGCCTGAGTGCAGTATATGGCGCGTGTCGGGTTCGAATATCCCGAGGAGGTCTCGGCAAAGTTTGCCGATGTCAACGCGCGGCTGGAAGCCAGCACTATTCCCGGTGCCGGCGTTCCGGCCGAGCAATTGAGCTTTGCCTATTCCGTCTCCGGGAGTGCCGGCTGGCGGCCGACACGGGTCTATTCGGATGGACAGAAAACCTACATCCAGTTTCCGCGGTCGATCTCCGGTCAGGATGCACCGGTTCTCTTCGTCGTCTCCGGCGGCCAGAACCGCATCGTCAACTATCGCATGAAGAGCAACATGATGGTGGTCGACTACAATATCGATCGTGCCGTCCTCGTCTCAGGCGTCGGCTGGAAACAGCAGAAAGGTGACCATCAGCAGGGGAGGGCGGTGATGCGGAATCTCCTTCGCCGCAACGCGCACAGCCTCGGCCCCATCCGCTGCTTCGCCGCAGCGAGTGCCCTCGCCTTGCTCCTTTCCGGATGCCAGTCGATGGACACCGGCGGTCTCGTTGCCAGTGCAGCCCCTCCGGAAGTTTCCGGACCGGCGGCAGGCGCCATTGCGGGCGATATGGTCAGCCGGCTTGCTGAGCAGATCGGACAGGGGAAGGCAACCGTTGCGCTCAAACAGGATGGTTCTCCCTTCGGCCAGGCACTTGAAGCTGCGCTGAAGGGATGGGGTTATGCCGTGGTCACCGACCAGAAGACGGATAGCGGCGCGGCCGTCATCGCGCTCGCCTATGTCATCGTTCCCTATGACGGTCAGGTGCTCGCGCGAATTTCGACCAGCAGTGTCGAACTCGGCCGGGCCTACACAGTGACGACATCGGGTGCGACACCGGCAAGCGACCTGTCCCTCATGCGGCGCGGGTGAGGGAGGATATCATGGTGCAGTCTCTCAAACTCGGTGGTGCGCAAAACAGTCAGGCCGCATCCGGCATAAAGCGGGTAAACCGCGTGCCGGTAATCCTTGTCATTGTGCTGTTGATTGCCTTTCTCGGCATCATCTTCTTTGGGCTCGCCTCACGCGGGCTCTACTTCGGCAACGATAGCGGCCCGGAAACGAGCTCAGGCAATCCGGCCTCGACCTATGCCGACCAGATCAAGCGCGGCGTCACCGACGGCATCATTGGCGAGCCACAGCAGCAGGAAACGTTTCAGCCGACGCCGGTCGAGACGAAACAGGCCGAGGAGAAGGCGGCAAATCCCTTCACGCAGCAGCCGGAACAGAGACAGGAGCAACGGCGGGGGCAGGAACTGGAACCGGAGGAAGTGTGGCGGGCACGGCTTGCCCGGGAACAACAGGAACAGGTCCTGCGCGAGCAGCAGCGGCAGCGCATGGCCCGGATGCAGGCGCGGGACTCCGCCTATGACGCGCCGCTTGCCATCGATCGCGGCAAGCTGGAAGCGCGGTCGGAAAGAGATGAGGGCGCCGGAGCCCGAACGACGACAGTCGCCGCGAACGGAAACGCATCCGACCTTTACGCCGCAGCCTTGCGCGCCGGTTTGGGCGGGCAGAACGTCGACCCAAACGGACAGAGCTCCAAGGAAGATTTCTTCAATGCCGATCTCAAGGATCTCGGATATCTGCCGAATCGTGTCGTGCCGCAGCAGTCCCTGTACGAACTGAAACGAGGCTCGGTCATTCCGGCGACATTGATCACGGGCATCAACTCCGATCTGCCGGGGCGGATTACCGCGCAGGTCAGCCAGAATGTTTATGACAGCGCAACGGGCCACCGCCTGCTGGTGCCACAGGGCACGAAACTGTTAGGACGCTACGACAGCAAGGTCTCGTTCGGCCAGAGCCGGGTTCTCGTCGTTTGGTCCGATATCATCTTCCCGAACGGATCGACGCTGCAGATCGGCGGGATGGCCGGCACGGATGCGGAAGGCTACGGCGGCTTCAAGGACAAGGTGAACAACCACTATCTCAAAACCTTCGGCTCAGCGGTCATGATTGCCCTGATCGGAACGGGCATCGATATGGCCGTGCCGCAGAGCTCCACGCTCGCGACACAGGATACGGCATCCGATGCCGCAAGGCGCAACTTCGCTGAAACATTCGGGCGGGTGGCCGACCGCACGATCCAACGGAATATGGATGTGCAGCCAACGTTGCAGATTCGGCCCGGCTACAAATTCAATGTCCTTGTAGATCAAGATATTGTGTTTCCGGGTCAGTACCGTTGAAAGGCGACGGGCTCCGCTCTGCTAGGCCCGCTTCGGCAACGCTCTATGCCAACAACACGCTGGACTTCCGCCCGCGACAAGCCTTTCCAGAGCGTGGAAGGAGTTATTCAGGACCCGCTGATCATTCGCGCTAATTGAGGTTCCAGCGGCGGCTTGTCGTCAAAGCTTCCAATTCGGTAACCGTTAAACATGCTAGACCCAATGCAGGTTACCGCTTTGCAGTCAGCTGCAACATCCTCGTGTCTGGATGACAGTTGAAATGCTCGAACATCTGGTCGGCGGGCCTTCAATACCGTGACATCGTGGTAAGTGCAGATCATCGAGTTGTCGCGGACTTTCTGTTCATGATCAATCTGGCTGACGAAAATTGCTTCAAACGAGTTGATTTCAAATTTCCAGTCGACCGAAGGTGTTTACAAGAGTGAGAGTTTCATAATGATAGGCCCGGCATGAGCTGGAGAGCATCCCCGGTGGTGCCTTATGGACCTCCGGACTTCGACAATCGCCGTAGGTGCCGGCTCCAAAAGGAATAATCAGTGCGGTATTCACACGTTGAGGCGTTCAGGGCGGTCATGATGTCTGGGTCGACGACTGCCGCGGCGGAAATCCTTCACACCTCGCAACCGAATGTCAGCAGATCAATTTCACAACTGGAACGAGAAACAGGCTTGAAGTTATTCGAGCGAATACCAGGAAAACTTGTTCCGACGAGCGACGGGCTCTTGTTCTTCAAAGACGTACAGAGAAGTTTCGCTGGTCTTAGACACCTGGAGGAAGCCGCCAAGCGCATTAGAAGGTTTAGCGGCGGCTCGTTGACCGTAGCCGCCATACAAATCTTGGCTCTAGGCCTTATTCCCAGAACGATAAAGCATTTTGCGGCAAGCTATCCGGAGGCGAGCTTGGCGATCCACACGGGGCATTCATCTGCGGTGACACAATGGGTAGACGATCAGATCTGCGACATCGGTCTGGTATCTCAACTGAACGAAACCTTTGGAGTGGATCATGAGCACTTGTATCAGCTTGAGGCTGTTTGCGTGATGCCTCGCGGCCATCGTCTGGAAGACAAATCCAGTATAAGCCCCGGCGACCTCGCTGAAGAGCCCTTCATATCGGTGCCACGCAACGAGTTCGGGCATTCCGAGATCGACGCCCTTTTTGAGAATGAAAGCATTACTCGGCAAATAAACTTAGAAACGTCCTACAGTTCCATCACCTGCTCTCTCGTTGCTCAAGGATTAGGGGTTGCTGTCGTGAATCCCCTCGCAGCGCTTGACTATCGCCACACCCCTATCGTTACCAGACCTTTCAGCCCTTCAATTATTCATAACGGCTATGTCATTTTCCACAAGGGCAGACGCAATGATCGGCTCATTACGAGCTTTATTGACACGCTAAAGGCCGCTCTTTGTAACGACCTCGATGCGCTGGCTAGCTCGGCCCGACAACAGCATTTTCCGGACCTCTATGCCCGAGGCTGATTTTGCGTTTGAGCAGTCGATAACGAAATGACATACCAACTCGAGCCTACTTTACGGACATGTGCCTGAACTGCAACCAGTTCCAAGCCAACTTTTGACAAAGCTCATATCATTTTTGCATACACCCCCCCTTTATTTATATTTGCCTGCCACAGTTTCTCCGCCTAGCTTTTAGTGGCGAGGCGGCCTCCAATGCGCGAACCCGCCGCCGACAACCACCAAAATAAGGGGAACAAGGATGAATACCAAAATCGTTATCGCGTTGCTCGGAGGGACGCTGTTGGGCTCGCCCGCGCTTGCAAAAGATACTCTTTATTTTGCGGGCTACTCCGGTGACTTTCAGACCATGTTTGAAAAGGAAATTGCTCCGGAGTTTGAGGCGAAAAACGACGTCGACGTGGTCTACGTGGCAGGTAACTCCAGCGAAACAATCGCTAAGCTTCAGGCCCAAAGGGGAAACCAGCAAATCAATATTGCACTGGTCGATGACGGCCCGATGCACCAGGCTGTTCAGTTGGGCCTCTGTGCCGACGTCGCAAGCGCGCCCGTTTACGATGATCTTTACGATTTCAGCAAACCCGCAGTTTTCAAAGGAAAAGCGATCGGTATTGGGCTGGTAGCAACAGGTATCGCTTACAATAAAGATCTGTTTACAAAGAATGGGTGGTCCGCGCCAACCTCCTGGACAGACCTTACTGACAAGAAATTCGAGAAGCGTGTGGCGTCAAATCCGATCTCCGGAACCTACGGGCTTTACACGGTGGTGATGTTTGCTCGATTGAATGGTGGGAGCGAGAAAAACATTGAACCAGGTTTCAACGCTGTCCGCGATAGTCTTGCTCCGAATGTACTGAGTTGGTCCTCCTCGAATGCTCAGCTTGCCCAAATGTTTCAGAACGGCGACATTGATCTCGGCGTATGGGGCAGTGCCCGTGCGGTAGCAATGAAAAAAACAGGCTTCCCGCTAGAGTTTGTCTATCCGAAAGAAGGCGCGCCAACACTCATCTCCGCTGCCTGTGCTGTGGCGGACAACAAAATTCCGGATAAAGCTCAGGCTATGCTCGAGTATTTGGCGTCACCAGACGTTCAAGCGAAGCTTGCAACCCAAGGATTTGGACCGACTAACCGTAACACGAAACTGGAGTCGACCCTCGCAGACGAAGTTCCATACGGCGAAGAGAAAATGTCGAAATTGCTCGAGATGGACTGGGTAACGATCAACCAGAACCGTGCCAATTGGACCAAGGAATGGACGCGAACAGTCCAATAATAGCGGAGCGCGCTAGGGCGCGCTTCCCTTTTTCTGTCCTTGAGCATGAGTTCAATAAATGACTAAAATATCCATTCGCGGTCTTTCAAAGACCTATGCAGGACAGGTACACGCTGTTCGCAAAGTAGACCTCGACGTCGAGAGCGGTGAGTTTATCTCCCTTCTCGGTTCCTCCGGATGCGGCAAAACTACGACCCTTCAAATGGTCGCAGGATTTGTACCTCCTACCGCCGGAACGGTTATCGTTGATGGCCAAGATATTACCAGAGCGGCTCCGGAAAAGCGCGATATGGGCGTTGTGTTTCAGAGTTACGCGCTTTTCCCGCATATGACAGTTGCTCAGAACGTCGGGTTCGGCCTCGAGATGCGCAAGATCCAGCGGCCTGAACTCGATAATCGCGTTTCGGAAGCTCTTTCCATGGTTCGTCTTTCCGGCCTGGAAACACGCTACCCCAGCGAACTCTCCGGAGGCCAGCGGCAGCGTGTAGCCATCGCACGAGTTCTTGCAATACACCCTCGAGTTCTTTTGCTCGACGAACCGATGTCGAACCTTGACGCCAAGCTTCGAGGTGAAATGCATGTGGAGCTGCGTGCCCTCCAACGGCGCCTTGGAATAACTACCATACTTGTAACCCACGACCAAGTCGAGGCGATGACGATGAGCGATCGCATCGCTGTCATGGCGAATGGAAGTATTGCTGAGCTGGGCAGGCCTCAACAGATCTACGACCACCCAACCTCAGAATTCGCGCTGAAATTCCTTGGCCAAGCGAATGTCTTTGAGGGCGAGATCGTCGGACTTGATAACGACGATGCGTCAGTCCGCATTGGAACTACAACGGTTCGCATAAAGATCACAGAGGCGGCTCGGGGCAGCAGGGTGAATCTCTACATTCGTCCTGAGCGACTACGAATCTGTCCGGCGCACCAAGGTGTGATTGGGGGTAGTGTACTCACGCGCCTTTTCCTTGGCGGAATATGGTTCTTCGAGATCGACAGCGAGATCGGGAAGCTTCGACTGACTTCAGTCAACACTGGTGCGGCACTCCCGCAAGAGGGCGAAAAAATCGACCTTTCTTGGGAATCAGGTGACGTTCAGTATTTGTCACCGGAGACCTTCCATGGCTGAGATTACGAAAACGAGCGGTCAGCAATGGATCCTTTCCCTGCCAGCCATTGCTTTATTCCTCGGCCTCTTGGTCGTTCCGCTCACATTGACCGGCTTACTGTCGTTTAACGCATATGACCCGACTACCGGGTCACAAGACGGCTTTACGCTCTCGAATTACATCGACGTTTTTTCCGACCGTTACTATTATGAGTTGTTCATACGAACCGCTTTGATGTCGTTGGGCGTCACCGTCATCTGTGTTCTTCTCGGTGTGCCTGAAACGATTATTCTTTCCCGTATGCGACCCGGTTGGCAGGGCGCATTCTTCGTCGCAATCCTTGGTCCTCTCCTGATCTCGGTTGTCGTCCGAACCTTGGGGTGGACAATCATCCTGGGAAGAGGCGGCTTGATCAATAACGCAATTGTCTCGATCGGCATCACGAACGCACCAATTCAGTTCATGTTTAACATGACTGGTGTCGTGATTGTGCTTACGCACGTGATGTTGCCGTTCATGATTATATCGGTTTGGAGCACGCTTCAGAAACTTGATCCGCAGGTCGCTCACGCAGCTCGCTCCCTTGGCGCAGGCCCTGTGACGACATTTTGGAGAATTATCCTTCCTCAGTTGCTGCCAGGGATATTGTCTGGAGCGATCATAGTGTTCACGCTTTGCGCATCAGCCTTCGCGACGCCCGCTCTGATTGGGGGTAACCGCGTCAAAGTCGTTACGACTTCGATCTACGATGAATTTCTAACATCGCTCAATTGGCCGCTTGGCGCTGCCATCGCTGTACTTCTTCTTATCGGCATCGTTCTCGTCGTAATTGGTAGCAATCGAGCAATTGAGCGCAAATTCAGGCAGGTTTTCGCATGAGCAATCGAGGCATTGGAAAAAACGGACCAATCGCGTTGGCATTCCACGCAATTTTCACATTATTCATTGCAGCACCATTGCTGGTAATCATGCTCGTCTCGTTCTCGGACAAAGGCTTCATATCGATGCCGTTCGACGGTGCATCGCTTCGCTGGTATCGCGCTATAGTTGACGCTCCTGAATTGACAAACGCCTTCTGGCTTTCCGTTTGGCTGGGTTTGGGATCAGCAACCTTAGCGACCGTGGTATCGATTCCTGCCGCGATCGCCATTTCTCGTTACCGGTTCATTGGTCGCGATGCCCTTACGGCCTTGCTGCTGTCGCCTTTGATGATTCCCCACGTGGTACTTGGAGTGGCGTTTCTCCGATTCTTCTCATTGATGGGATGGACAGGATCTTTCTTTGCTTTGCTTTTGGTTCATGCACTCATCGTTGTGCCCTATTCGCTTCGCCTGACATTGGGCGCCATAATCGGGCTTGATCGAGATGCAGAGTTGGCAGCGCGTTCGCTGGGCGCATCTCGTTGGACGTCGTTCCGTCGAATTCTTCTCCCGCTCATCATGCCGGGTGTCGTCGGTGGATGGGTTCTCGCATTCATCCAGAGCTTCGACGAGGTGACGATGACAGTGTTTGTCGCAACCCCCGGCACCACCACGCTACCCGTCGCACTGTACCACCGAGTTGCCCTTCTGACCGATCCAGTCACGACTTCCGTCTCGACGGTGATGATCGTTGGTACAATGTTGATGATGTTCATTCTTGATCGAGCCGTCGGTCTGAACAAGGTGCTGATCGGCAAAAAGTAAACCGTAGCTACAAGAAATATCCGTCTCCGTACATCGCGGGGAAGGAAGATCTGCGTCCTATTGAAATGAAGTGGCCCGGAGGGCGGTGGGAAATGAACGATCAACTAACCATTGTAGGTGGCGGGCTCGTCGGAGCGGCGATCGCCTATGGCGCAGCCCGCAGAGGTATCAAGGTCCGCGTTCTGGATCAAGGAGACACCGCCTTTCGCGCGTCGCGCGGGAATTTCGGTTTGGTTTGGCTGTCGAGCAAAGGTGCCGGAATGTCGCGCTACGTCCGATGGACGAGAGACGCGGTAAAGCTTTGGGCTGACTTTCACAAAGAACTGCTAGAGATCACCGGCGTCGACTCTGGGTTGCAGCAAAAAGGAGGGTTCTGGTTAGGCTTTAGCGAGCAGGAAATTGAAAAAAGAGCGAATCTGCTTGCTAAGATCGACCGTGAGGTTGGTGACGTGCCTTTTCAGATGATGACCCCCTCAGAGCTCAAGGAATACCTTCCAGGGTTGGGTCCTAAGGTTGTCGGTGGCAGTTTTGGAACTCACGACGGCCAAGCCAATCCGCTGATGCTTTTACGCGCGCTTCACGCGGGGCTTCGAGAAAAAGGTGCTGAGGTAATCACTGGCACGGACGTGATCGAACTTCGTCACGACGCTGATCGCCGAAAGTTCACAGTCAAAGCCCGGGACGGTCAGAGCTGGGTGAGCGACAGGTTGGTGTTGGCCGCAGGGCTTGGAATTGCAAAGCTGGCCAATCAAGTTGGGATACATGCACCGGTGACCACAACCCGTGGGCAGGTATTGATAACGGAACGTTTAAAGCCGTTTCTGGAATACCCGACTAACAAAGCCCGGCAGACGCAGGAGGGATCCGTTCAGATTGGTTCTACGTCCGAAGATGTAGGATTCGACGATCGTACGACGACTGAAAAGGTCGAATGGCTCGCGCGTCGGGCGGTCGACACCTTCCCGGCGCTGGGCAATGCGCGTCTGGTCCGTGCATGGGGCGCTCTGCGGCCCCTAACGCCGGACGGATACCCAGTTTATCAAGCGTCTCAAACATGCCCTGGTGCATATGTTGCCATCTGTCACAGTGGCGTGACCCTTGCGTCGGTCCATTCTTACGTCCTCGGCCCATGGATGGGCGGATTAACGGATGCGCCTGCGGATTTCGAGCCGTTCGAGAGCAAGCGCTTTCTCGATCCAAATGCGAGTTTCACCCATGATCACTAAGCCCCTTTTCATTGTATCCGAAGCATCACAGAGATCGGTCTCCATCAGTTTCGACAGTCAAACGATCCACGTTCCTGAGGGTATCAGCGTTGCCGCCGCATTGCTTGCGGGAGGTATCCGCGAGTTTCGGTCCAGTATTGTTGGAGGCGTTCCGCGCGCCCCATATTGCATGATGGGTGTCTGTTTCGAGTGTCTTGTGGAGATCGACGGCGTGCCGGCGCGCCAGAGTTGTTTGGTTCCGGTTCGCGAAGGAATGGAAGTCAAGCGTCAGATCGGGGCTCCCGAATTGATTCATTCGAATGGAGATCACGATGACTGAGCACACAGCAGACCTTGTCGTCGTCGGTTCGGGTCCCGCGGGGATGGCAGCCGCCTCCGAGGCCGTCAGCCTCGGATTGTCTGTCTCCGTCCTCGACGAGCAACTAGAAATAGGCGGTCAGATTTATCGTCGCGTCGAGAAGGCTCCGCGCAATCTCCTGGGCATCCTCGGTCCGGACTATTCTGCTGGCAAACGTCTCGCTGACGAATTCAGAAAGAGTGGGTCTAACTATATAGGGGGAGCCACGGTATGGAATGTGACGACGGAAGGGGTCGTAGACTACGTGGCGGACGGGCATGCTGCACAGGTGGCGGGGCGATACGTTTTGTTGGCAAGTGGCGCTATGGAGCGTCCTTTTCCGATTGAGGGTTGGACGCTGCCGGGTGTGATGAGCGCTGGGGCGGGGCAAATTATGCTCAAGGGCGCCGGAGCACTGCCGAAGGATCCGGTTGTCATGGCAGGATGTGGTCCGTTGCTCTACCTGCTCGCGTGGCAGTACATTCGAGCAGGGGCCCAAATTGCCGCCGTCGTCGATACGACTCCTCGAGGAGCGTACTGGCAAGCGTTGCGCCGCACGACCGGCGCTTTAGCAGGCTGGCGGGATCTGGCAAAGGGGCTAAAGTTGCTATCGGCTATCAGGCGCGCTGGTGTTCGCGTCTACTCGGCAGCCAGCAGTTTAAAGGTTGAGGGTTCGACACGAGCAGAAGGACTTAGTTTCGAAGTCCGAGGCAGCACGAAGACTATCCCTGCTTCGCTCGTTCTGCTCCATCAGGGCGTGGTTCCAAATACTCAGTTGAGTTGGTCAACAGGCTCTGAGCACACGTGGGACAAGGAACAGCTATGTTGGAGGCCGGTAACCGACGATGCGGGCAGAGTCGGTAACACCAACCTCTACGTTGCGGGCGACTGCCGCGGGATCGTGGGAGCAAACGCCTCTGCAGTCCAAGGAAGGCTTGCGGCGTTATCAATTGCAGGAAATCTTGGATCCAGCGTGGAAAGGCGTCGTGAAGAGGCGCTGAAAGCCGAGTTGAGGAAATTCACTGCAATCCGGCCCTTTCTCGACACATTATACAGGCCCCAGGACGAGAACCGCATCCCTCCGGATCATGTGGTTGTCTGCCGCTGTGAGGAGGTCTCAGCGGGACAGATCCGGAAATACGTTGAGCTCGGTTGCCTTGGCCCTAACCAGACAAAAGCCTTTGGTCGTTGCGGGATGGGACCATGCCAAGGCCGACTTTGCGGCCTTACGGTAACAGAGGTCATTTCAGAAGCACGAACCGTGGAGCCATCCGAAGTTGGCTACTACCGGGTCCGCTCACCTATCAAACCAATTCTCCTTGGAAATTTTTCCGACTGAGCAGTGAAGCGAAGGACAAACGAACGATGAATAACGATATCACCCGACTTGAGACAGACCCGCGCCGTAGTCGCGCCGTAGTTTATAATGGTATAGTCTTTGTCGGCGGGATGACCGCAGATGACCGCACCCAGGATATTACTGGACAAACCAAGCAGACGTTGGCGAAGATCGAAAGCTACCTAGAGAAAGCCGGTACCGATAAGAGCCGGCTTCTTACCGCGCAAATTTGGATCAAGAATCTGGAGCGGGATTTCGAAGCCATGAATGCGGTATGGAATGCTTGGACCGCTCCAAACTCCGCTTCGACGCGCGCAACTGCTCAAGCAGAGATGGGCGCGCCTGACGTGCTGGTTGAGATTATTGTGACGGCAGCAGTTGCACCGAACTGACCTACAATTTTCTACGGTGTCAACGACCCAAAACGGGCTGCCTTCCTTCGAGAGGGCGGGCCGTCTTTTCATCAAGGCTATCAGGTCCATCCGGCGGGTCGTTCGGGCGGAGGTGGGTTTCAGGAAACTGCTCCCATGCGGCAGGCGGAACTTTGCTAAAATCCTCAGGCCAGCAGCGGCTCGAGGACTTGAGCGATTCGAAATGAGCTTTGCAAGAGGTCTCGCATCGATACGGGCCCCTAGAAATACCAGCTGGCATTCAATTAGCCAAAGCCAAGTTCCATAAGATATATTATACAACTTATAGTTGCTTTTGTGCGTCACTATGGCTACAAGGAGTTTAGTGTGACCTGTCCCACCTGACACTGGTACGGAGTATCTAAATGCAGCACTGGCTTGATAAGCTAACGGATCTCGCAGCGCTTCGCGGCGACGAGACCATCCTGAAGGACGGCCTGAGCCACCTCGCCGAGCAGGCGGGGTTCGGCGGCTATGCCTATCTATACATCCGCCCGGGTCATACGGTCGCCGCATCCAATTATCACCCCGAATGGCGGACACTCTATTTCAAAAGGAAGTTCGAAGCCGTCGATCCCATAGTCAATCGCGCCAAGTCTCTGAAGCAGGCGTTTTCGTGGAGCGGCGAATTGGAGCGAAGGCGCCTTTCAAAGGAAGAGCGCGAATTTTTCGATCGCGCTGCCGACTTCGGCATCCGCTCAGGAATTACCATTCCCATCAGGGCAGCGAACGGCTCGACCTCCATGTTCACGTTGGCTTCAGACATGACCGAAATCCAACTTGAGCGGGAGATCAATCCGGTCGCAGCGGCGGCGGCGGTCGGCCAACTTCATACCCGAATGTCATTGTTGCCACTGACGCCAACGGAGCAACACCCGGACTACCTCGACCCAAAAGAGGCTGCCTACCTGAACTGGATCGCCGTCGGCAAAACCATGGACGAAGCCGCGGATCTGGAAGGGGTCAAGTACAATTCAGTGAAAAGTAAAATCGAGGAAACTCGAAAGCGGCTTCATGTCCATACCATGCCGCATCTTGTGGCGCTGGCTATCCGCGCCGGCCTGATCTGAGAACCGCGATCAATTGACGGACACGTTCGGGATATAGCCGAGAAGCCCGATAAGCGTGTTCAACGCGCCCATCTGAGCATGCATCTCGATCATCGCTTCAATGTATTCAAGGTGCTGCGCGCCACCCGCAGCCTTACCGGTCCTATAGTCCTGCGGGAGGGCCTTAAACAGCTGATCCGCCTTCTCCAAGAGCTGCCTGTGAAGCCGAATGGCACTCACTGCTAACAGCTCAAGCTCGCCGCTTGGCAGCCCGCGCGTTAGCCCAATCACCGGCCGAAGCTCGCATGCTCCAGATACTGTGGCATCTTGAAATTCCATGGTGATCCACCCCTTCAGATACTGTCTGCGGTACGCCCCCGCAAACATTTACTCTGATCCCAAGCCGGGGGTTGGAAAACTGTATCTGGACAGTCCTGCGACCTTTAGCACCGGAGCACCTGGACATACGTCGCACGCCCACCAGCCAATGGCCAGAGGATTTCGGTGTCGCCTCGGCCGACACCAGCCGCCAGATAGAGGTTTCCACACCTCGGGGCAGCGCGTACTGCCCTGTTCGCCCTTATAAAGGGCTGATGCAATTTTCGCTAGAGCGATGGAAAGACAAACATTTTGCAGATCTGTAGAAAAGTAGGGACCTTCGAGACATCCTGTTTTTGACTTTCGATCACAAGGATAATCGCGATGATGACATTCCGACGGGAAGTTTCACATAAGCTGCGCGTTCTTCAACATGCCGACCGTCACGGTGACGTTTCGCAAACCTGCCGCTATTTCGGTATTGGCAGAGCCAGCTTTTATCGATGGAAATCGGCTTTCGAGCGCTTTGGCGAGGCCGGGCTTGAGAACCGATCCTGCGCACCAAAAAACCCCGCTAGATCGTGTCCCG
>NZ_LT009720.1:0-41985 GCF_900013495.1 Agrobacterium genomosp. 2 str. CFBP 5494 | reverse complement strand
CCCCGCTAACCAGAAGCCTGCAGAAATCATCGAGAAAGTCTTGCATCTGCGCACCAGATATCATCTCGGCCCGATGCGCATTTCCTGGTATATGAGCAGGTACCATGCCATCACCATCTCCGACGCCTGCATCTATCGAATTCTGAAGCGGAACGGGCTCAGTCGGCTTCCCGGCGGTACACGTGTCAGGAAAATCCATACTCAGAGATACGAGCAGCGTGTGCCGGGGCATCAGATACAGGTCGATGTAAAATTCCTGAAATTTGAAGGCGTTGACGGCAAGATCGTCAAGCGTTTCCAATACACGGCAATCGACGATGCAACCCGCATCAGAGCCTTGAAGGTCTATGATCGCCACACCCAGGCCAACGCGATAGACTTCATCGACACCGTAATCGCCAAATTCCCGTTCCGCATTCGCGAAGTGCGCACCGATAATGGGCACGAGTTCCAGGCCAAATTCCACTGGCACGTCGAAGACCAGGGCATTCGGCACGCCTATATCAAGCCAGCCTCGCCCCAACTAAACGGGAAAGTCGAACGGTCACACCGTACCGATGATCAAGAATTTTATCAGCTTATGTCATACACAGATGACACCGACCTCGTTCAAAAGCTTAGCGAATGGGAGAGGTTCTACAACCTTGCAAGGCCGCATGGCGCTTTCAATGGCAAGGCACCTTACGAAATCCTTCGCGAACGCCTATAATCAACACCAGGATGTCTCATCGCCCTTCAGAAGATTACAATGCCGGCCATTGAACATAGATCACACAAGGGCCTTAACAACCGTGCGGAAAATTCCCATCTGCCGCTGCGAAAACGAGAACGAGTGATGCAGGGCTTCCGATCCGTCGAGTCTGCAACAATTTGTCCCCGTGTTTTCAGCGGTTAGAAATCATTTCGTCCCGTCGCATCAAAAACACTCCGCCCTCGCCACCCACATTCATAGGATCCGCGCCATGGCGCACTGGAAGGCCGTGACCGGCGCAACTGCCTGAGTTTAACTGAAAGCGCTTCGTCCGGCCTCAGTCAACGCCCTTGCGGACAATACGGTCGGATCGTTCATCTTCGACTTCCACCTCCGTGCGGCGGACGCTGTCGCTGATGGTCTCCTCGCGCTGTTCGGCCGTTTTGCGCAGAGCAATCTCTTCGACAACGCGCGCATCCTTCGAGACGATCGCCTCCTCATGATGCTCCTCGGCCTCGATCGTACGGTCGACGAAGGCGTTCTCCGTTTCGGTTACCGGACGGTCGACCGTGCGGCGCTCGATGCTGACGTTCTCGTCGCGCAGCGATACCTGTTCACTGACAGGATTTTCGACCACGTAAGAACGGACACGCACGCGGCCATGGTTGAGGTCACGCTTGCCGACGCGAAGCTTTTCCTCGACCACCGGGATAACCTCTTCACGGCCGGCGTCCAGAGCTGCCGTTCCGGTTGCGCTGGCACGATTGGCGGAGGCGCCATACGAACTCACGGTCTCCTGCTGGTTCCAGCCTTCCGAGCGCCAGCTCTCGGCGCGCTGATCGAGATCGATGCTGCCCTCGTCATCGAGGATATCGATAACCTTGTCATAAGAGGCGGCGGTGACGTTGCTGACCGTCACAAGATAGCCACCGCGGCGAAGACCTTCGGAATAGACGGCGCGGTCCTCGTCGGGAAAGAAGAAGTCTTCCAGCTTCTCCCAGAAGCCCTTGTGCTCGGAGGCAACTTCAGTCGAGGTTGTAGACTCCTTTCCGGCGACGACGCGAATGCCGTCGCGGGCAATCCCGGCTTCGACAAGGCGTTCGACGGCGGCATCCGCATCGCTGCGGTTTTCGAAGAAGGCCGTCACCGTGTTCGATGACGAGGCGCCGTATGACGATGTGGTTTCGCTGTAGGTCATGAGTTTCTCCTTTTCTCGGATTGATAATTAGCTCAGGGGTCGTCGCGCTCGATGCTGGCACGTTGCTTGCGCAGTTCGACCGGAATGGAAACGTCCTCGGTGGTGGCGACGCGGCGGATGTGGATCTCTTCGACCAGCATCAGACGCTTCTCGACAACGAGAACCTCCTCCATCACAGGCACGATGGTCACGTCACCGTCCGTGCGAACACCCGGCGCTTCTGACACTTCACGTCCGATTGCCACACGCGTCACCTCTACATTCTCGCTGTCGAGGCGTGCTTCCGCTGCTTCTGTGACAAACTCGGTTTTGGTGCTCACGCGAACGCGGCCGTCGCTCACGGCGCGCTTGTAGATGACAAGCTGTTCTTCGATCAGCGATAGTTTCTTGTCAGGCTCGGCCATGCGGGTTCCAGATCGTTTGTGACCAGCAATGAACGAGCGGAGTCCAACCTTGTTCCTTGAAAAAGGTCATCCAGCCCGAGGGGTTCACTCCAGAGAGCGTGTTGGTTTCAATTAGAGAGCATATGAGTGGGCCGAAAAATTGATTAGAGTTCGTCCCAAATGAACCGCGAGCCGTTCCCACGCGGACCGTCATAGGCACTCCGGGTTTAGGGATCGACTATACGCTCGGTTGTCGCGATGGAGACGCACTGTCTCGAGTGGCGTTGAAAACTGTGATGGTGCTTTGTTCGAACGCCGCCAAGTCTCCGCGGGAAGCGACGGCGCGTGGCTCGGCAAACCGACCCAGCGCAACGCTCGGCATGATAAAAAATTTCTGCTAAACAATTATGATGATGAGTGCGGCAGAAGTTGATGAAACAAGTCGAACGAAAACGCTTCGGCTCATTGATCGCCTTCGGCATTTTTAGCACCGGGCTCTTCGCGCCGGTCCTGATCGCGCACCAGCCAGTGGACTGCTCCGAGCGCAAGAGCCGCGCCCGCGAGGGCGGCAATCTTGGCTGGCTCCGTCTCGCCAAGGTCGAGGATGATAAATTTGCGCGCGATCGCGAGGAGCGCGATCAGCACGATCGTGCGGACCTGGAGAATGCCGAAGCTGCGTTCTGTCGCCACAAGAAGGGAGCGCTTGAACTCGAGCGCAATTACAACGGTGAAGATCATTCCGAACACCACCTGGAAGGTGGCGTAATCGAGCGTGTCGAACGCTCCCAAGACCAACCGGTTCACGACCTCGCGCATCAGCGCCCAAACCGACGCCACGACGATAACCGCAATGATGGCGCTGAGGACGAAAATGACGACCTGTTCGAACTTCTCGTAGAGCGTCATCGCCGACCATTGTTCACGGGTTAGCCCGGATCGTTTCAGGTCTTTCATCATTCCCCCTCGAAAGCCGCCCCGGAGAAACAGGCTCCCCGGGGCTCACCAGACGGCGTGATATCAAACGGAGCTGAGCGGACGCCGCAAACCGGCGACACCCAATGTGGCAAATCAGCAGTTCTTGACATCGATGCGCTTGATCTTCGCCTGCGCCTCGGGTGTCTGGGGCAGCTTGATCGTCAGAACCCCGTTCTTGAAGGATGCCTGCGCCTTTTCGCCATCCACACCGGGAGGGAGCGGAATTGTCCGGTAGATTGCGCCGTAGCTGCGCTCGGACAGGTAATACCCCTTCTTCTCCACCTGGCGCTCGATCTTCTTCTCCCCCTTCACAGTTAACATGTCATCGTTGACCGTCACCTCGATGTCCTTCATCTCCATGCCCGGCAGCTCGATCGACACTTCGATAGCGTTGTCGGTCTCGACCATGTCGGATTTGGCTTCGCCGCTGCCCCAGGGCCATTCGAACTGACCGACCCGGTTCCAAAAGTTCTCGAACACATGGTTCATTTCGCGCTGGAGTGTCGCGATCGGGTTGTCTTCGCTGCTCTTGGCGTCTGGCGCGCCGTCCTTGCGCGCCCAGGGGATGAGGTCTTTGATCTGCATGATATGGTCTCCTTCGGTTTTCAGGCGCCCTTGACGGCGATCCTTTTCGGCTGCGCTTTAGGGGCCCGGGGGAGCGTTAAAGTTAGGACGCCTCCTCGCATCTCGGCTTCGATCCTGTCGGGGTCGAAGTCCTCGGAAAGCGTGAAGGCACGCTCGAAATCGCCCTCGCCATATTCGGCATAGGCAAGTTCGAGGTTTTTCGGCCGCACCGGGTCAACCTTGCCGCGGATCGTCAACACACGATTTTCGAGCGTGATTTCGATCGCATCGGCGGCGACCCCAGGCATTTCAAGCATCATGGAGAAACCCTGATCGGTCTCGACGATATCGGTCGACGGGCGGTAGATGCGTCCGCCGCCGGTGGTCTCAGGCGAGTCGGTCGGCGTCTTTTCGGCGGCTTGCGAGATGTCGGTGCTCATCGTTCCAGCTCCTCTCAGGCTGCCTTGATCTCGATTTTCTTCGGCTTTTCTTCCTCGGGCCGGGAGATAACGATCCGCAATACGCCGTTCGTCATTCTCGCCTCGACCTTGTCATCCGAGGCCGCGAACGGCAGGCGGATAGTGCGGGAAAACCTGCCGAAACTGCGTTCGTTGCGGTGCCAGCGCGCACCGTCGGGAACCTCGGGCGCCTTGCGTTCGCCCGAAAGCGTCAGGACGTTGTCCTTAACCGAAATCTCAATGTCGCCCGGTTCGATGCCGGGAAGTTCAGCGGCGATGGCAACGGCCTCAGGGCCTTGCCAGACATTCACCGCCGGGAACGCCGCGCGGGCCGGCGGCCAGAAACCGCGGTCGAGATCGCGCATCATGGAGCGCATCAGCGCAAAGGGATCGCTGCGGCGCAGATATGTCGGGTAGAGCATTACTGGCCTCCTGTTGCTGATCGATGCCCCCGAACCGTCGGCATGGAGGGACCGGGCAACGTGCCGGCCGGATGTGGGTTCGGAGAACGCCTATCAAGATAGGCCGTTCCATTTATTATGCAAGCATGTATGATGGGTGCATTGCACTTTGGATGGAGTGCGGTCTATCCTATGTCTCATGCAACCGGAGGAAGGATACCTATGATCTCTTCGGACATCGCGCTGATCGGGACGACGATCCACCGGGTCGCGCAGCTCATCCAGCAGCGGATCGACCAAGACATCCGCGACAGCGGCCTGACCCGCCTGTCCTGGATGGCGGCGGCGCATGTCGAGGATGCGCCCAGGCTGACCATCGGCGATCTGGCCGACCGACTTGAGGTCGGCCCGGCCACTGCGGGCCAGCTCGTCGATCGCATGGTCCGGGGCGGCTGGGTCGAGCGGTCGCCCTCGCTCGACGACAGGCGGTCGCAGATCGTCACCGCAACGTCGAAGGCCCGGGCGATGCTGGAGGAACTCGCGCCGCGGCAATCGGCGCTCGAACATGAAATCCTGCAGGATCTGTCGGCAGACGAAAGGCGCATCCTGCTGGCGCTGCTCGAGCGGATCAGGGCGCGGCTCGGGCGCCAGTGAAAGGGACAAGCGGCATGGAAAGGAAGACCGAATATAACATCTGGTACTGGGTGGTGGCTTTCATAGCCGTGCTTTTCATCCAGAACCTGATCGCCGGCTGGCAATCCGTCGCACCGATCAGCTACAGCCAGTTCGAGAAGTATCTCGCTGACGGGAAAATTTCCTCTGTCGCGGTCGGGTCAGACACTATCACAGGCACCTTCGCCGAACCGGTCGACGGCAAGAAGCAGTTCGTGACGACCGTAGTGAATCCCGCAATCCTGGAACGGATAGACCGGTCAGGTATCGAGATCACTGGCGTTCCGCAAAACACTTTTCTCGGCACGCTGATTTCCTGGGTGGCGCCAGCGCTTATCTTCTTCGGAATCTGGATGCTGCTGTTCCGCAAGTTCGCCGACAAGCAGGGCTTCGGCGGGTTCATGCAGGTCGGCCGCAGCAAGGCCAAGGTTTACATGGAAAAAGAAACCGGCGTCAGCTTCGCCGACGTGGCCGGTGTGGACGAGGCCAAGGCCGAGCTCGAGGAGGTCGTGGAGTTCCTCAAGAACCCGGCCGAATACGGAAAGCTGGGCGCACATATCCCCAAAGGCATATTGCTCGTAGGGCCGCCGGGCACCGGCAAGACGCTGCTGGCGCGCGCGGTGGCGGGTGAGGCCGGCGTGCCCTTCTTTTCGATCTCGGGATCAGAGTTCGTCGAGATGTTCGTGGGCGTCGGTGCCGCGCGGGTGCGCGACCTCTTCGAGCAGGCTCGTAAATCCGCGCCGGCGATTATCTTCATCGACGAACTCGACGCTCTCGGGCGGGCGCGCTCCTCCGGCCAGATCGCTGGCGGCCATGATGAGCGTGAGCAGACGCTGAACCAGCTTCTGACCGAGCTCGACGGCTTCGACCCTTCGGTGGGCATCGTGCTCCTGGCCGCCACCAACCGACCAGAGATCCTCGACCCCGCGCTGCTGCGTGCGGGACGCTTCGACCGGCAGGTGCTGGTGGATCGGCCGGATAAGAAGGGACGTGTGCAGATTCTCGGCGTTCACATGAAAAAGGTGAAGCTCGCCCCGGACGTCGATGCCGAGAAGGTCGCAGCGCTCACGCCCGGCTTCTCGGGCGCCGATCTTGCCAATCTCGTCAACGAGGCAGCATTGCTCGCCACGCGCCGCAAGGCCGATGCGGTGACGATGGACGACTTCAACAATGCCGTGGAGCGCATCATCGCCGGGTTGGAAAAGAAGAACCGCGTTCTGAACCCGCGCGAGCGCGAGATCGTGGCGCACCACGAGATGGGGCACGCGCTTGTGGCGATGGCTCTGCCGGGGGTGGACCCGGTGCACAAGGTCTCAATCATCCCGCGCGGAATTGGCGCGCTCGGCTACACTATCCAGCGCCCGACCGAGGACCGCTTCCTGATGACGCGGGAGGAGCTGGAGAACAAGATCGCAGTCCTGCTTGGCGGGCGCGCGGCCGAGAAGATCATCTACAATCATGTCTCGACCGGGGCGGCCGACGATCTGGTCAAGGCTACCGATATCGCCCGCGCCATGGTCGCGCGGTACGGGATGGACGAAGACCTCGGGCATGTCAGCTACGACAGCGATCGGCCGGGCTTTCTCGGCACCGGCGACCAGTCGTCGTGGCTGAACCGCCGCTATAGCGAGGCTACGGCCGAGCGAATGGACGCGAAGGTGCGCGACATCGTGGATGGCGTGTTCAAGCGCACCCTCTCGCTTCTCGAAGCCAACCGGGCGCTGCTCGAGCAATCCGCGCAGGATCTCCTGCAACGCGAGACACTGGACGAGCCCGATCTGGTGGCAATTGGGTCCAAGATGAAAAGAACGGAAGCGGTCGCTGCCTGACACCGTCACTGACGCAGATGATCGCGGACAACCCTGACTGGATAAAGAAACGGAGAGGAAAAATGGCAAACGGAACTTGCGATATTTGCGGTCGCCCGGCGACGGCGCGCGTGCGCGCCTCGGTGAACGGCAAGGTTCAGATCATGGAGCTGTGCGACCAGCATTACAGCGAAATGGCGCGTCGGTCGGGTCGCAGCGCCTCGCCCCTGGAGTCCCTGTTCGGACGGCGTTCCCTTCTTGACGAATTCTTCGGCGATACCGGTTTCGGCAGCCTCTTTGGTGACAGTCCGCTGCGAGGCGGCACGCTCGGCGCCTTGGGTGATGGCGATGACGCTGCCGCCGACGCCACTTTCGGCGAGGGCGCGCCGCGGCGTGGGTCGCGGCGCGGCGGCGGACGCACCATCGCCGACCGGCTGAGCGAACAGGGCAACAAGCTGCTGCAGGATGCCGCACAGAAGGCCGGGGAATTCGGGCGCAGCGAGGTCGATACCGAACATCTGCTTATGGCATTGACCTCGTCTGACGTCGTCAAGACGATCCTGGAACAGTTTAAGGTCGATATGGACGATCTGCGGCGCCAGATCGAGAAGGAAGCGAAGCGTGGAGAGGCCAAGACGGAGGGCGAAATCGGCGTCAGTCCTCGCCTGAAGGACGCTTTGAACCGGGCCTTCATCGCCTCGAACGAACTCGGCCATTCCTATGTCGGTCCCGAGCACCTGCTGATCGGCCTTGCCGAGGAAGGTGAAGGCCTGGCCGCGTCGATCCTGCGCAAATACGGATTGACGCCGCAGGCGCTTCGCCAGCAGGTGACCAAGGTCGTGGGCAAGGGAGCCGAGGAGGGCCGCGTGGACGCGCCTTCAAGCACGCCCGATCTCGACCAGTTCAGCCGTGACCTGACGAAGCTCGCCCGCGAGGGCAAGCTCGATCCCGTCATCGGCCGCGCCCGCGAGATCGAGACGACGATCGAAGTGCTGGCCCGCCGGAAAAAGAACAACCCGGTGCTGATCGGCGAGCCCGGCGTGGGCAAGACCGCCATCGTCGAGGGACTTGCACAACGGATCGTCGCGGGTGAAGTGCCCGAGGCGCTGCGCGACAAGCGGCTGGTCGAGCTCAACATCAACTCGATGGTGGCCGGGTCGAAGTATCGCGGCGAGTTCGAGGAGCGAGTCCAGAAGATCCTCAAGGAGATCACCGAGGAGAAGGACAGCCTGGTCCTGTTCATCGACGAGATCCACACCATCGTCGGCGCCGGCCAGGGCGGTGGAGAAGGTGGTCTCGACATCGCCAACACCTTCAAGCCGGCGCTGGCGCGGGGCGAGCTGAACCTGATCGGTGCGACGACGCTCAACGAGTACCAGAAATACATCGAGAAGGATGCGGCGCTCGAACGCCGCTTCCAGCCGGTCTATGTCGAGGAGCCCACGGTAGCTCAGGTCATCATGATCCTGCGCGGTCTGCGCGACACGCTGGAGGCGCACCACAAGGTGACGATCACCGACGAGGCCATCGTCGCGGCGGCCGAGCTTTCGGACCGCTACATCACTGGCCGCTTCATGCCTGACAAGGCGATCGACCTGATCGACCAGGCCGCCGCACGGGTGAAGATCAGCGCCACAGCGCGCCCTGTGGACGTCCAGGAGCTGGAGGCCGAGGTAGCGCAGATCAAGCGCGAGCAGGACTATGCCGCCGCCCGCAAGCAATTCGACCGAGCAGCGGAACTGAAGAAGGAACTCGAGCAGAAGCAGAAGGAGCTTGACGAGCTTCTGGAAATCTGGAAGCGCGACCAGGCTTCGGCGACCGCCGAGGTGCGCGCCGATCATGTCGCGCAGATCGTCTCCAAGATCACCGGTGTTCCGGTCACGGAGCTGACCGCTGAGGAGAAGGACAAGCTCCTCAAGCTCGAGGAGAAGCTGCACGAGCGCGTCATCGGCCAGGAAGAAGCGATCCGCGCCGTGGCCGATGCGGTGCGCCTCGCGCGTGCGGGTCTGCGCGAAGGTTCCGGTCCGACCGCGACCTTCCTGTTCCTCGGACCAACCGGGGTTGGCAAGACGGAACTGGCCAAGACGCTCGCCGAGGTGATCTTCGGCGATCAGGACGCGATGATCCGTATCGACATGTCGGAATATGGAGAGCGTCACGCGGTGGCACGGCTCGTCGGCGCGCCTCCGGGCTACGTCGGCTATGACGAGGGGGGGCAGCTGACCGAAAAGGTCCGCCGCCGGCCCTATTCGGTGGTGCTGCTCGACGAGATTGAGAAGGCACACCCGGATGTGTACAACATCCTGTTGCAGGTATTCGACGACGGCCGCTTGACCGACGGCAAGGGCCGCGTGGTGGACTTCACCAACACCATCATCATCGCAACCTCGAACCTCGGTTCGGATATCATTCAGCGCAACCTCGCGAAACGCGGCAGCAGTGAGTTCGACGAGGCCAAGCAGAAATCCGAACTGATGGAGGTGTTGCGCGGTCATTTCCGGCCAGAGTTCATCAACCGGATCGACGAGATCATCGTCTTTCATTCGCTGAACCAGTCGGAGATCCGCCAGATCGTCGAGTTGCAGCTCAACCGGGTGAAGCGGACCGCCCTTACCCAGGGCGTCGAACTCGAACTCGATGTGAGTGTCGTGGATCATTTCGGCGCGGTCGGCTTCCGTCCCGAATTCGGTGCCCGCGAGCTACGCCGGCTGATCCGGTCGGAGTTGGAGACCGAGTTGGCTCGCGAACTGCTCTCGGGGCGGATCGAGGATGGCGACAAAGTCCGCGTCGCTTGGTCAGCGGACGAACAGAAGGTCGTGTTCGAAAAGATCGCAAGGGACACCGGTAATGACAGCCCGGACGATCAGGCCCAGGCCGGGATCGACGAGTCCAGCGAAGTTGCCGAAAACAAGGCGGACGCTCCGACGCTCGACGGCCCGGTCGACGCCAAGGGTGAGGCGCCGTCTAAGGATGACAAATCCGCCGGCTGACCTTGCGAAGGACAGGCCCGGCGCGACGACGGTCGCGCCGGGCCATTTCGTCGGAGGGTTACAGGAAGGATCCACGGCATGAAAGTCATCAGAGCATTTCGCAATCTTGACCGGCACGGGCAACAGCGCGCGCCTGAGGTCATCGAGGAAGAGGTGCGGCAACTTGAACTGCACGGCGAGGCGGCTATCCTGTCGCATGCCGAAAGCTCACCCGATCATCCAGGAGGACGCATCGAATGAACATCAACTCGCTCAACCCGGCCCGGGACATCGAAGACATGCTCTGCACGCTGACGCGCAACTGGTGGCTGTTCATCCTGCGCGGCGTGCTGGCGCTGATCATCGCCGCGCTTGCGTTCCTGATGCCGGCTGAATCGCTCCTGGCTCTGACGCTGGTATTCGGCACCTTTTCCTTCGCCGATGGCGTGTTAGGACTGATCTCCGCCATTCGCAACATCCGGAAGGGCCGGCGGTGGGGTTGGCTCATGGTGAGCGGCCTGCTCGGCATCGCCACGGGAATCGTCATCGTGATCTCGCCCTTCGTTGCCACACTCGTCCTAGCGACGTTCCTTTGGGCCAGTATTGCCTTCTGGTCCGTGTTCTCGGGTGCCCTCGAGATCGCGGCAGCGATCCGCCTGCGAAAGGAAATCAACGGCGAAATCTGGCTGATTCTGAGCGGCCTTCTCTCGGTCGTTCTCGGTGTCGTCGTGACCTGGATGCTGCTGACGCGCCCGG
The DNA here is from genome assembly GCF_900013495.1 of Agrobacterium genomosp. 2 str. CFBP 5494. NCBI lineage: Bacteria > Pseudomonadati > Pseudomonadota > Alphaproteobacteria > Hyphomicrobiales > Rhizobiaceae > Agrobacterium > Agrobacterium genomosp. 2. The sequence continues at coordinate 31,110 of NZ_LT009720.1, read as the reverse complement.
TCGAAAGCTTCCTCGCGCTCGGCTGGCTGATCGGCTTCTACGCCGCGGTCTTCGGGGTGATGATGATCCTCCTCGGGCTACGGCTTCGCAAGGCGGATCGTTCGGACGGTGCGGCCTTCGATGACGCTCCCCCATCGGCAAAGGCGTGAGGTGCCCTGTGGTGGATGACGGGCGACTTGCCGGCGAGGAGCACGATTTCACCCGATGGGACGAAACGATCTTCGACCGTTGCCTGAGCACCGGCTTCAATCCGTTCGGCAGCGGTCCGACGCCAATCTTCCTGCGGCACCGGGACGCAGAGGCGCCGGACGCCGATGCAAAACCGTGCATGCCACCTGACACCAAAATGCGAGGTGCTGATGTCGAACCGCCTGCCTGACTTGGCATTTGCTGCTGCGGCCGCTGCTTTGGGCATCGGCATCGTTTTCGTTTTTCGTTCGATGTATCTTGCCGAAGACATACTGCCTTTCGCGCAGGAGATGACGCTCATCTTCCTCGGCGCTGTCGTGACGATCATTCTGACCGCGGCGCTTCTCAATCGCCAGACCGATCTCGAGCTTCGCAAGGAAGGAAGGGTCATCATCCTCCAGCAGCAATGCGACATTTACATGGCCTGTATCGAGAAGGTCGCAGAGATCGTGGAAACCGCAAGGCACGATGCGAAGCTGATCGATGAACTGCGTGTTCTCAGCCACAAGCTGGCTGTGGTCGCGAGTGCAGGGGTCGTGTCCAGCTTCGAGCAGGTACTGGAGAGCTTGCAGTCCGGTTTTGCTGACGGCTCGCTCTCGGACGGGGACGGAGAGGGCGTGATGAATGCCGTCGCCGATCTCACTATAGCGATGCGGTCGGACGTCCTGCACGCTGCTGCCTTTCCTTCGCAGAACACCGAACGCGCCGTTCGCCTGAATTCGAGACGAATGGAAAAACTCGACGATCTCGAACGTCACCTTCTCGTATCCACCGACACCCGCTGATATGCGCGGACACAATCATCCACCCTTTCCGCCGACGATACCCGGGACCAACATGAGGTCATGGGACGTTCCGACCGCGATCATTTACCGGCCGGCTCGTTCCGCGATGACGTCGGCGCCGCGGCCCAACTACTGGATACTGGAATTCGAGCCGTCTCAGCCGCTGCAGGTCGAGCCGCTGATGGGATATACCTCCAGCAACGATCCCTATCGTTCGATCCGGCTGAAATTTCCCGACCACGACAGCGCCGTGGAATTCGCGGAGCGGCAGGACTGGCGCTATTTCGTGCGTGAGGACGTGGCTCACCGGCATGCGCCTGACCGCTGGCGAGGAGAGGAGCGGCATCGCCTCTACAAGGGAGCCGACGCCCCGAACGCCTTTCGCATACCGTCCCGCCTGGATCGGGGTCGCACGGACCACCGACTCCGGCGCGCAGTCGATCAGGAAGGCTCGGTGGACCTGCAGTCGCAAGAACAGGAGGAATTCGATCCAGTTATCGAAGCCAGTCTTGAATCCTTCCCGGCCTCCGATCCCCCAGCCTGGACGGGCGTGACGATCGCCGGGAAAAAGTAATGAACGCAATGGCCAGCTCGAGCGAGGATTTGCCGCTTGTTTCCTTACCTTGACAGCGTCGCGCGCCGCTACCCGCCCGTCATCGTATGGGCGGTCATCGGCATGAACGTCCTCGCGTTCCTCTATCAGATCAGACTGCCTCCGCGCGTGCTGGACCGGTTCCTGTTCGAGTTCGCGCTGGTGCCCTCGCGCTTCTTCGGGCATCTGAGCCTCGTCGCGCCGTCCGACTGGACTCCGTTCCTGACCAACATCTTCCTGCACGGGGGCTGGCTGCACCTCATCTTGAACATTTGGACGCTCTGGATCTTCGGCCCCGCCGTCGAAGATCGGCTCGGACCGGGTAGATTCACACTGTTCTATCTGTTCTGTGGTGTGGCGGCCGGACTGGCTCACGCGTTGGCGAACCCCGACTCAGTCGTTCCCGCGCTTGGCGCATCGGGGGCGATCGCGGGCGTGATCGGTTGCTACGCACGCATGTTTCCGGCGGCTCGACTGGTGGTGATCGTGCCGATTCTGTTCATTCCCCTCTTCTTCGAAGTGCGCGCGGTCATTTTCGCGATGATCTGGTTCTTCATGCAGGTCGTTCCCGGTTTCCTATCGCTCGGCAGCGATCCGGCCACGGGCGGGGTTGCCTGGTGGGCGCATATCGGCGGGTTTCTCGCCGGTTGGCTTGTAACGCCACTCCTGCGAAGGCGCGCCGACGTCTATCGCCACTATTATCGCGACGAGGGCATCTATGGCTTTCTGCCGGATGGCCGACGGGAAGGAGGACAAGGTCCATGGACATAATGCAGCTTTTCTGGCTGTTCTTCATCATTTCGGCGCTGCAGCCGGTTCTGCAGCGCAGATATCTTGAGGCGATGCGCGTACGCAAGATCGCCAGTATCGAGAAGAAGCGTTCCAGTCGCGTCATCCTGCTAATCCATCGGCAGGAGACGATGAACCTGCTGGGATTCCCCTTGATGCGCTACATCGACGTCAATGATTCGGAAGAAGTCCTGCGCGCGATCCAGATGACCGACGATGAAGTGCCACTCGACATCGTGCTGCATACACCGGGCGGCCTTGTGCTGCCAGCAACCCAGATCGCTCGGGCCATTCAGGGCCACAAGGGCAAGGTCACCGTGTTCGTGCCACATTACGCGATGTCGGGCGGCACGTTGATCGCGCTTGCCGCCGACGAGATCGTGATGTGCGAGCATTCCGTGCTGGGACCCGTCGATCCGCAACTTGGCCAGTTGCCTGCTGCCTCGCTCCTCAAGGTCGTCGCCGAGAAGCCCATCGCCGAGATCGACGACCAGACCCTGATCATGGCCGATGTCGGTCGCAAGGCCATTGCGCAGATCGAGGCATTCGCGAAACGTCTGCTGTCCGACAAGATGGACGAGAACCGCGCGGCGGCGCTGGCAGCGAAGCTGGCGACGGGCACCTGGACCCACGACTATCCCCATCTCTGCCGATGAGGCCCGCGACTTGGGCCTGCCCGTTGGAACGGGCATGCCCAAGGAAATACTGGAGCTGATGACGCTCTATCCGCAGCCGGTTCGGCGCCAGGGCGGTGGCGTGGAATACCTGCCCGAGCCGCGGCAGCGAGAGGCCCGCCGCGCCATATCCACGCGCTGAACGCTTGCCGTCGGCCGCCGAGCCCGGCTCGTCAACGAAAGGATACAGGATGCCCACGGTCGCTTGCCTGCAGTGCAATTCCACCAACAGGGTGCCGCAAGAGCGCCTGAGCGATAACCCCTATTGCGGACGCTACGGCGCGCCTCTCTTTCAAGGCATGCCCGTCACGCTCACCGCGGCTAATTTTGACCGCCATGCGAATGCCGAATTGCCAATGCTGGTCGATTTCTGGGCCGAGTGGTGCGGGCCATGCAAGATGATGGCGCACCAGTTCGAAGCGGCGGCGCGCTCGCCCGAACCCCATGTCCGCCTGGGCAAGCTCGACACCGAGGCCGAACAGCAGATTGCCGGCCGCTACGGGATCCGCGGCATTCCCACCATGATCCTGTTCAGGAGCGGCAAGGAAATCGCGAGGACGAGCGGTGCAATGCCTGCCACGCAAATAGCGCAGTGGGCGCGCTCGCACGTCTAGAGTTTACAGGTGTTGGCCTTCCCTGCGCCATGCCATCAGGAGAAGAAGGAGAAGAACATGCATGGCGTGACCGGATTTGTTGAAAGTGCGGCCTTGTTGGTCTTTGCCGCGTTCGTGCTCGTGACGATATGTTCACGGATCGGCGTGCCCAGTATCGTCGGTTACATTCTTGCCGGCATAATCATCGGACCTGCCGGCCTCGGCCTGATTGCTGAGAGCGCTGCCCTGAGCAGCATTGGCGAGATCGGAGTGGTACTCCTGCTGTTCGCTCTTGGCCTGGAATTCTCGTTCGAGAAGCTCGTAACGCTCAGGAAGCATGTCTTCGGTCTTGGAGCCGCGCAGGTTGCAGTCACGACGATAACGGTATCGTTGGTAGCGAGTCTGATCTTCGATCTCGCGCCCGTCCCCGCAATCCTCATCGGCGGGGCCGTTGCCATGTCATCCACGGCCATGTGCCTCAAGGTGCTCGCAAGCGCGAACGCTCTGGGATCGGCCCAAGGACGTCTGTCCATTGCAGTGCTTCTGTTTCAAGACTTGGCAGCTGTTGCATTCCTGCTTCTGCACGATTCGATGAGCGGAGCCACCGAAGGGTTAGGCGTGATAACGGTCGTCGCCAGTGCAACGGCATTGGTTGCAGCCCTGTTCATTGCCCGTGGGCCGTTGCAGTTGCTGGCCCGGTGGGTAGCGTCGCGTGGCGATCCGGAACTTGCCCAGCTTCTTGCGCTCACCATTGTACTAGGGGCTGCGATTGTCGCGGCCACCTCCGGTCTTTCTCCAGCGCTCGCTGCATTCGCGGCCGGGATGATCATCGGCGAGGGTGACGCGCGCCATGCTGTCGAGAACGAGATCCGGCCTTTCCGCGATTTGTTTGTGGGGATTTTCTTTGTCGGCATCGGAACGCAATTGCAACTCTGGATCATCCCGTATGCGTGGCCAGTCGTGCTGAGCTGGCTCGGGATCATTTTCGCGGGCAAGGCGCTGATCGTTTTGGTTGTCGCCCGAATATTCGGCGAGTCGCTTCAGACCTCATGGCGGACTGGGATCATCCTGGCCCACGGAGGAGAATTCAGCCTGATGCTGCTGTCGGTTTCCTCGACATCGGGCATTGTTGCGGAGGAATTCGCTGGTCCTTTACTCCTCGCGATTGGCATCAGCATGCTGGCCGGGAGTGTTATGGTCAGATGGGCGGGGCTAAAGGCTTAGTGGGGTCAACATCAAGATAACTGACCCCCCGATGTGAAGGCGACAGAGGCTGCCGGTGCAAAGACATTCACCTATATCAGCGCAGAGCTAGCGCGATCATGGACGAAGCGGGTTCGACGATCCGCAATGCCGATGAAACATCTCCTACGTTCCCTGAACATTTCTCGGCTTACCTGGCGAGCAAGGTACGTGCGGAGCTCCTGGTCATGTCAGCCAAAGAAATCGGCTTTCGGACTGTTTCACTTCGACCGCCCGCGATTTGGGGTCCCGGTGATCCTTACAGTAGAGGACTCCCCGGTGCCATCAGAACGGGACGGTTCGCGTTCGTCGATCGCGGAGACTATGCTTTTGCAACGTGCCACGTGGACAACGTAGTTGAAGCAGTGGAATGCTCGCTCGAGCGAGGCGAAGGAGGACGTGCCTTCTTCATATGTGACCGAGACAGGCAGACGTTCAGAGAGTTCGTCGCATCGATCGCGGCCCTGAAGGGACTGTCGATCGAAAAGCTGGGGTCGATGCCTTACTGGCGAGCCTCAGCAATTGGGTGGGCACTTGATGCTGTTTGGGCGGGCGGGTCGCAAATTCTTCTGGTTAACTTGCTGTTGACCACGACGGTGGAAATTCCGCTCCCGATGTAGCGGAGCGTAGCCATGATTCTGAATGCCATTGTCGAGAAGCTGAAGCGCCAGTCGAAGCATGATTTCAAAGGGCGACATTTCGAGGCATGGCTCATCGTTCAGGCGGTGACCTGGTATCTGCGGTACCCGCTCAACTATAGAGATCTCGAGGAGATGTTCCGTGAGCGCGGCTTCGAGGTCGACCATAGTACAATCAACCGCTGGGTCCTCGCCTATGCACCTGTCATCGAGAAGCGCCTACGCCAGTTTCGCCGACCGCATTGTGGCTCAGTCAGGATTGACGAGACCTACGTCAATATCCGGGGCAAGTGGCGATACCTGTACCGCGCCATCGACAAGCACGGAAATCCAATCGACTTTTTGCTCACCGCCAAGCGCGATCTCGACGCTGCCAAGCGCTTCTTCCGTAAGATGCTCAAGGATGAGCCGCTGCTATCGCCGGGGAAGATCGGTACCGATGGCGCCAACACCTTCCCCACAACGATCAAGACGGCCGTCGATGATGGGCTCTTGCATCCGAACCCTGTTCACTATGTCACCAAGCATCTGCAGCAAGGCATCGAGAGCGACCACTTCCGAGTAAAGAAGAACATGCCGAAGATCGGCGGTTTCCAGTCATTCAAAACGGCGCGCCGGACGATCGCCGGGTTCGAAGCGATGTTGTGGCTGCGGAAAGGCTTCGGCTTTTCCGGCGACTGGACCGTCAACGATCAAAACGATCTGCTCGCGCGCCTCTTCGGCCTTCAAAAGGTTAACAAGGCGTAAACGCTGGGTGATTATCGGCTCAACGCGTCCTATCGCCAGATTTGCGACACGCCCACTGGAGGCAGCCGGAGGCCGCAATCAGGCATGGCGACTACGCAATGCGTCTTGTCGGAACCCGGGGACGCATGGATATTCTGTTCGGCGAGGGCCGCCTTCTGGTGGAAACCGATGAACGTTGCCTTTGGGAGCCGGAACTGCCGTCGCCCATCGGGCCGGCACAGGACGCTCTCGATGCTTTCACGGGGGTAGCGCTTTTGCAGGTATCGACAAAAGAGGCGCTTCTGGCCAGCCGTATCGCGGCGCTGGCCGCTCTCAGCGCAGAAGACGGGGGACAGGACTATCTCTGTTCCTGGGCTCGTCGGGAGAAAGCGCTGCACGGGAAAATACGCTTTTCCAGCGTCTGGCCAGCCAGACGGATGGTATCATCGTGGCGTCGACCCGGCTCAGTGAGGCGCAGGTGAGGGCGCATGCCAAAAGGCACCCGATCATGCTGATCAATCGCGACATCGTGGGATTGCCACGCGTATTGATCGACACGCAGGTGGCCGTGACGGATGCCATCGGATTCCTGATCGAGAGCGGCCATCGCGATATCGCCTATCTCTCGGGTCCGAAGGAATCCTGGTCGAATCAGCAGCGCCTCGAGGCGGCGGGAGCAGCGTGCCGACGTCCGGTTCGAGGTGATCCAGCTATCAGAACCCAGTTTCGAAGGCGGTGAAAAGGCTGCCGAAGAGGCCGTCGCCGCAGAGGTGACCGCGATCCTTGCGTTTGATGACCTGACGGCTCAGGGAGCACACGCCCGACTTTCGGCCATGGGAATCGTCGTTCCCCGGGAGATGAGCCTCATCGGTTGCGACGATGCGCTGCCCGCTATGACCTATCCCGCACTCTCCACGCTCAGCGGGCTTTCCCTGGAGGCGGGGAGGCATGCCCTCAAGTTGCTCCAAGACGCTATTGAGCATAGGGAAAGTGTTCAGGACATGAAGGTTGTTTTGGGTGCACGCTTCGTTCGTCGCGATACCACAGGTTCGGCGCCGTCGAGATCTCGTCGTTAACTTCTCGCTCCGGCTAAATCAGGGCCAAACGGTAGGCCTTAGCAGAGATCGTTTGAGGGCGTCGTCACGTTGTCCGGGGCTTAACGCTTGACCAGTAATTGGACGCGATGAGCGCGCCGACCATCAGCTACAAGAACCACCGCTTCCCACCGCAGATCATCGCCCATGCGGTCTGGCTGTATTTCCGGTTTCCGTTAAGCCTGCGATTGGTGGAAGAAATGCTGCTGGAGCGCGGCATCGTCGTGTCCTACGAAACGATCCGGCGCTGGGGCCGCAAATTCGGTGCGGCCTACGCAAAGCGACTGCGCAGAAAAACGCCGTCGAGAAAGGATATCTGGGATCTGGACGAGGTGGTCGTGACGATCGGCGGTCGAAAGCATTGGCTTTGGCGAGCCGTCGATCAGGACGGATATGTTCTCGACGAAATCGTGCAGGTGTTGGTATCCCCTCACCAACCACGATCCGGCGCGTGCGACAGAAACTGAACCTGTCGCAGCGGGAGGCATACTCAAGGTCGATGAGAAGGCCTTCGACAAATACGAACGCGGACTGGTCGAGCCGAGCGGGCCGACCAGCCAGTTGCTACGCCTCCTTGACCGTCACCCGGAATTGGTTGACGAATTGCGTCGTACATCCTTAGTGGTATGAGCATTTCACTGAATGGCGCTGTTGCATTTATTAATATTCGCCCCGTCGCTTGGGGGGGTGTATTAGAAACATCGATATCGCAAATTCATCCGCATCAACGCACCTGGTAAAAAGCGGGCCAAATTTATCATGTTAACAACTATTGAAAAACTGCTCAAGCGGCTGGAGGATCTGGAGACGCAAATGACGATTGCTTGCGATCTGAAGGTGTCTTCCGAGGCTCGCCAACATCTATTGAATGAGCTGATGGAACAGCATCGCTTGATTGCTCAAGAGATCATGGAGCTGAGGCTGCGGGAAAAGATGGACGGAAGTGAATGACTGGCCAGACGCGTCATCGGCAAGTCTCCTTATCCGCGAACAGGCGATCGGTGAACTGCCACGGTCCAGGAGACGAGCAGAATCTGATACCAGTATAAATGCTGGCATCGTATTGAGCGGTCTTTCCCCACACATTAACCTCATAATGCGGATCGTGTGTCCGCGAGTGGTGTAGCCGGATTCATCGCCATCGGCGGTTTCCGGTAGGGCCGGCGTGAAGAGCAGCGATTCAAGGGAGCAAAGTAATTATGTCGCGGGCCTCGCCCGCACCAGCAACCGTATTACTTGTGCTTCGGGGGGGCGGGCGGCTGGCGTTGTGGTCTCGCGCCGTGACAAACTCCTAGTTTATTACCGCCTGGCAATGCCAAAAATCATCGATCTTCTGGACGAGGTCGCACGCTTCCTGAAGAGCAATCCTTCCCCCGCATAAAAGCAACCGCTGTTCCACCCCCACGTTGTCCACTGCCGTCTCATCTGCGATCGAGTTTTCATGGAAAAGTGACAAGGAGTTTCTCCATGGAGACTACGTTGGAGGTTGTCACGACGCGGCCTGGCCGACGAGAGATACATCGGCAATGGCCGGATGAGATAAAGGCGCGGATCGTATAAGAAAGCTTGCGGCCGGGTTTGATGGTGAATGAGGTCACGGGCCGAAGGCCAATCATCTGTGGATCTGAACACCGGCACGACAGGGCAAGCTGGTTTTGCCTGAGCCAGAGGGTGCAATTGAATTCGCGACCATGGTCGTGGAGACGTCCGCACCGTAGCCGTTCGCCGCCAAACAGATGTCTCAGGCCGAGATTATCGTTGGCGCTGTTAAGATCCGTCTTGAGGAAGGAGCGTCTGCAGCCCGGATCGCGCGTGCACTGGCGGCGATGATATGATCTTCCCCTCGAACCGACTGCGGATCATGGTGCGACCAAACCGGTAGACTTCCGTAAAGGGCATGATGGATTAGCAGCGCTTGTGAAGAAGGAGCTGCACAAGGACCCGTTTGCGGGAACAGTATTCGTGTCCAGGTCTCGCAAAACAGACCGGCTGAAGCTGATCTACTGGGATGGCACTGGTATCGTGCTGGCCTACAAGCGGTTGGAAGAGCACAGCTTTACTTGGCCCGGCATCAAAAACGGACTGATGAACTGACCCATGCTCAGTTCGAAGTTAAACAGTTCTGTCGTAGCTTGTTTTCGCAATTAAACCTCGCGCCGCCTTCATTCCACAATACGCTGAGAGCCTCTTTCTGAACCGCAGCGGGTTTGCCAGATCAACCGGCAGAGTTATCAACTGACAGAATTGGGAGAGCGTCTCAGTAGCACGGCCAATTCCGCCTTGGGCAGGGCCCCAGAAAAATAAAACCCCTGAATCAGATCGCATCCCTGCTTTGTAAGAAAGTCCAGTTGCTCTCGGGTTTCCACGCCCTCCACCACCACCTTGAACGACATACCTTTCGCAAGCGATATGATGGCAGATGTCAAGCTGCACTGTCTGGCGTCGGTTGGAATATCAGTGATAAAGCCACGATCGATCTTGATACAGCTGCATGGCAATTCCGCCAGATAGGACAGACACGAATACCCTGTCCCAAAATCGTCGATCGCGATCCCTACGCCCATTTCCCTCAACTCGTTCAGGAGAGGCAAGACTTCGTTTTCGCGCTGGATGTAAGTTGACTCCGTTATTTCGATCTCAAGCTGTCTCGCAGGAAATCCAGTTTCTGACAGAAGTCTCCTCAGGAATGGTATGAAGCGACCAAATCGCAACTGGCTGGCCGATATATTCACGGATAGCGTGACCGGGAGATAGCCAGCCTGAAGCCATTCCTGCCCGTCGCGGCATGCCCTTTCAAGAACATATTCGCCCAAGGCCTCAATGAGACCAGTTTCCTCCACAACCGGGATAAAATCGGCCGGAGAAACAATACCAAGTTCCGGATCCGACCACCTTACGAGTGCTTCAACGCCATGCAGTTCATGGCCAACAGCCGTAAATTGCGGCTGATAATAGACATCGAGTTCGCCGTTGGCGATCGCGTTTTTCAGCTTTAGCCCCAGCTTCACCCGCTTCTGGCTCTGCGTGGTCAGCCGGTCTTCATAAACACCGACTGACCCACGTCTGGAACGTTTCGCCTCGTATAGAGCTGCGTCGGCCCCAAGAAGGGCATCATGATCTCCGGGACGAAGGTGATAGCTCACGCCAATTGTTGCGGAGGAAAACACTTCCAGATCATCGCGGATGTGAACAGTCTGGCCGAAGCAAGATTGGATTTTCTCGATGATGCCTTCGATAAAGCTGTGATCGCCAGACTGAATGAGAAAGGCGAACTCATCACTCCCGAGGCGACAGAGGACATCGCCCGAAGCTAAATAGTTTTTGCGGAGATTGTCGAGTCGTTCGGCAATCAATTGGAGCACGCGATCACCGACACCGTGACCGTAGCTGTCATTCACGTCCCCAAAATAATCGAGATCGACTATGATCAATGCATGCGGAACATTCTGGAAAGCAGCGCGGCTTTTATGAAGAGTGCGGCGGTTCGGTAAGCCGGTCAGATGATCGTGCGATGCGAGGTATTCGAGTTTTGCCTGCGCCGTCTTTTGTTCTGTAATGTCCGTCACTGAATAAACAAAGGTGTCGCCGCCGCTCGCGTCCTCGCCGGCAGGGGTAATAGAAAGTATGCCAGGCCGATGCCTGTCCGCTCCAAACATGACCTCCCGACGCCATTGCCCAGCCGCGCCGTGCGGCCGCGAAACGGGCGCCCCGTCGATCCAGAATGATTTGTTGATATCTGTATCGTGCCGATCGGTGTGATCGTAATTTATACCCAGCATCGCCCGAAAAGCCGCATTTGCTTTCAGCACCTGGCCGAGATGATTGACGATGGCAAGACCTTCGGTCGAATTCCTGAATACGATATCCCCACGCCGAAGGTCCTGATCCTTTATGGTCATCTCTTTGATCAGATCAGCGCTGCTGGAAGCCAGCAGATGCCATCGAACGGTATCTGTTTCCAGATAATGGATAAATGCCTGCCGCTTCCACAGCACAAACAAGGCCAGCGACATACCATAGGCAACTGCGATAAGGATCTTTCCCGCCAGTCCGCCAATGACGGTCGCAACGATCTGTGTGTTGATACCAAATGCGATGAAAGGAAACGCGATGCCATCAAGCACGAGAACGAGCACGAATGAAAGAATGTAGATGGCCGCCGTGATGGAAAGCGAGGGTTGCTTTTTTTAACGGTCTCGAAAATGAAAAGCAAAAGCAGGAGTTCAGAGATTATCAAAACACCCCCAAGCGCAATCAGCGCAGTGGATATTTCAAAGAATCCTGATGGAACTGCATGTGGATTGATCACACCTTCCGTTTCCAGAATGGAATGCGTCAGGACGGAAAAAATGATCTTGAAGATGTCGACCAGAACCACAAGCCGAACCAGATGCCTGAGGATAAAGGCGTCTCTTTCAACCCAAACGAACATCACCGACGTCATCATGAAGGCGCCGTAACACAGGTTGCCACCGGAGACGACGACACCATCGGTGATGGGCAGGAAATAGACATTCCCCATGAAACCGCCGATCAGCAGAATGAGCGCGATGTAGGTATAAAAATGGGTGCGCCGGCTTGGTGCCGGGAGCGTCGTAAAATAAAGGGGGAATAAAGAGAAGGCGATGAATTGCGCGATTAGCAAAAGAGCCATTGTGATCAATCCGCCGAGTTTCCATCAAAATGCCCGTAGAATATCTCACATTGCAGCATGGGTTGCTCGACAAAATCACGTTTCTCAGAACTGGCAGAAGCCCATTCGGGTTCTCCGGTTCGAATATTCAGTGCCTTTTCAAATATCAACTTCGATCGATAGGCGTTGAATGGCAAAGGTTGGCCCTTATGGGCTGCGCGTCTGATTTTCGCGCAAAGATAGTCAATTGCAGCTTTAAGTTCTTCATCCCGAATATTCGGGTTGCGAGCTAGCGCATGTTCGGCAGGCATCATGCCCTCCACAATTCCAGTGCAACCGAATGATATTGTAAAGACAAGCGGTTAAAAGGCGCTGAAGCGGTGTAGCGAGTTGTTGCGACGGTTCTCCGTCATGTGTGCCAAATTCGATCACGCGGCTTGGAATGTGGCTGGTAGAGCCGAGAATGCCACATCCCACACGCGGTACATTTGCCACCTCGACAAATCCATTCACTGCTCTGTCTCGCCTTTTCGAGTTGACTGTCAAGTCTTGAGCGACTTGTTTCTAGCAGCCCGTCTCAGGCAAGATAAAACGAGTTGCTCTTGTCGCAAAATTAAACTCAGGCTTTTGCGCCCCGGTTTTGCAACTCGCTTTCTCAACCGTTGTTCAGGCGGCGATTTTTGCAGAAAACTATCCGGTTGTGCAGATCGAGGTCTCGGGAGATGAATTCTCTGCCGTAACATCTTCGGAAGAATGCGCTGAATGAGGCTTGACCAGTTGCGTAGCCTTATCAGGCGAAGCAGGTGGTCATAGCCGGGCAATAGGTATCACAGTGGTCTTGCGAAGCCACACTGCAAGGAGACCGGCTATGACCGACAACAACATTACGGCATCCGCTCCCGTTCTGGAAGCGATCGATATTTCTAAGGAACGCCACGAAGTGCTGATCGAAGCGCCGGACAGAATCCGTGGCCGCCGAGTAAGCGTTCTCAACAATCTCGATGAGTTTGATCGCCTGATCAGCCTATTGCGCAGTTATCAGCGCCCTGTCCGCGTCGGGCGTTGTCACGTTGTTCGTGGCTTAACGGTTGACGGATAACCGGACGTGATGAGCACGCCGACCATCAGCTACAAGAACCACCGTTTCCCACCGCATATCATCGCCCATGCCGTCTGGCTGTATTTCCGGTTCCCGTTAAGCCTGCGGCTGGTGGAAGAAATGCTGCTGGAGCGCGGCATCGTCGTGTCCTACGAAACGATCCGGCGCTGGGGCCGGAAATTCGGTGCGGCCTACGCAAAGCGACTGCGCAGAAAGACGCCGTCGTGAGAGGATATCTGGCATCTGGACGAAGTGGTCGTGAACGATCGGCGGGCGAAAGCATTGGCTTTGGCGAGCCGTCGACCAGGACGGATATGTTCTCGACGAGATCGTGCAGACCCGTCGAGACACCAAGGCTGCCAAGCGATTGCTGATCAGGCTGCTGAAGAAGCAAGGCCTCGCGCCAAAGAGGATTGTCACCGATAAACTGCGTTCATACGGGGCGGCAAAGCGAGATGTGATGCCGGCCATTGAACATAGATCACACAAGGGCCTTAGCAACCGTGCGGAAAATTCCCATCTGCCGCTGCGAAAACGAGAACGAATGATGCAGGGTTTCCGATCCGTCGGCAGTCTGCAACAATTTGTCCCCGTGTTTTCAGCGGTTAGAAATGATTTCGTCCCGTCGCATCAAAAACATTCCGCCCTCGCCACCCACATTCATCGGCTCCGCGCCATGGCGCACTGGAAGGCCGTGACCGGCGCAACTGCCTGAGTTTAACTGAAAGCGCTTCGTCCGGCCTCAGTCGAACAACGTGACAACGCCGGCCAGGTTGCACCGGGCACTTCTTTCTCAAGTCACCCTGTGAGATTACTTGGTAGCAAGGATGTCGAAATTGCGGGCGTTTGCCACAACACCATCGTCCCATCCGCCTGCGACCAATTCTGAAGCCTTTGCATTAAGGAGCCCGGCGACTTGTCCGGCAAAGTGCGCTTCGCGCCCAGAGCTGTCGGCAAAGATGTCAAAGATGGCGAAGTTGTTCTCGTCAATCTGCAGCGCCGTCCAGAACAAAGATTTTGGTTCGGTATCTGCAACGATCGGACCAGCGGCGGTCAACAAGGCTGCCAATTCGGGACCTTTACCTGGAGCAGCTTCGAGCTTGATATAAGTTGCGGTTGTTGCCTTGTGGAGGTCAACCGGCGCTTTTACCGAAAGGACATCGGAGTTGTTGATGTTCGCGACAACACCGGCGTCCCATCCTCCGTCGACCAACGCGTCTGCGTTCTGGTTCAAGGAAGCTGCAACTGCTCCTGAGAAGTGAGCGCCCCGTGCTTCTTCGTCTCCGAAGATGTCAAAGATTGCGAACGTATCACCGGCTTGCAGAGCAAACCACAGTACAGTGCCCGGCTCTGTTTCTCGCACGATAGTTGCAGCACCAGCCAGAAACTCCGCGAAGGCTACGGTCTGGCCTTCGACGGCGGGCATGGCGATGTAGCTGGCAGTATGATTTTCCATTGGATTGTCCTGTGCAGTTGCAGAAGTTGTGATCAGAGCCAGTGCGGCGCATATCGGAAGAATTTGCGTGTTCATGGTCGTCCCCTGACTTGACGTTCGTCGTGTTTGGTTTCGATGCACTCTTGTCCCATGGCGGATGGGTCGGACTCCAATTCCGAAGTTCTATTTTTTAATAGACATGGACTATGGAAGTTGCTTTGATGGCGTGCGTTGAGATGTGGCGGAGAATGCGGCGATGGAAATGAACCAGATCAGGTATTTTCTCGCTGTCTGTGAGCACCGAAACTTCACCCACGCAGCCAGTGCCTCCAATGTCTCCCAACCTTCCTTGACGACTGCGATCAAGAAACTTGAAGACGAGCTTGGAGGTGAGCTGTTTGTCAGGGACCGTGCGGGATGCAGGCTTACAGCCCTCGGAAAACTCATGCAGCCAAGGTTGCAGAGGATCTACGATGAGACGCGCCAGGCGAAGGCTGAGGCGGTCCGTCACATGCGTTTGGAGCGGGTTCCAATCTCTGTTGGTGTCGGCGAAACGATTGGCCACAACCTGATTTCGGCAGCTATGGAGCGTACGCGTAAGCGATTACCGCAAGCCGAAATCGAATTGATCGTTGCATCATCCTCCGAGCTTCTTGCCGGGTTGCGAGACGGCAAACTCGACGTTGCAGTCACCGCAGAGAAGGTCAGTGAAGACCTCTATCGCATAGACCGTCTCTATGAAGAGGACTACAAGGTAGTAATGTCAAAGTCGCATCCGTTGTCTGAACAAGATGCGATTTCTCTTGCGGCTCTCGCAAAAACCGACATGCTCGACCGACTAAATTGCGAAATGCGGGACGCTTTGCATGGGACCTGCGCAGATTATGGTCATGAACTCTACGCGGCGTATCGGTCCAACCGCGTGGATTGGTTAGTTGAACTTGCTCGGCAAGGGTCAGGTGCGCTGATCTTGCCGGCCACTGCTATTCCTCTGGACATGGGCCTGGTGTCGAAGCCCATCGAGGGCCTTCAATTATCGAGAACTGTTCTGGCTCTCCGATATCGGCACCAAACGACGAGACCAGAGACAAATGATCTGATCCGTGAGATTATGCGGACGCCGATGTAGTGAGGTCGGCAGTCGACATTCGCCCATGGTGCAGCATTCGTCCCGTTGGGCTCCAGCCGGCGTTATCACGTTGTTCGACTGAGGCCGGACGAAGCGCTTTCAGTTAAACTCAGGCAGTTGCGTCGGTCACGGCCTTCCGGTGCGCCATGGCACGGATCCGATGAATGTGTGTGGCGAGGGCGGAGTGTTTTTGATGCGACGGGACGAAATGATTTCTAACCGCTGAAAACACGCGGACAAATTGTTGCAGACTGCCGACGGATCGGAAGCCCTGCATCACCCGTTCTCGTTTTCGCAGCGGCAGATGGGAATTTTCCGCACGGTTGTTAAGGCCCTTGTGTGATCTATGTTCAATGGCCGGCATCACATCTCGCTTTGCCGCCCCGTATGAACGCAGTTTATCGGTGACAATCCTCTTTGGCGCGAGGCCTTGCTTCTTCAGCAGCCTGATCAGCAATCGCTTGGCAGCCTTGGTGTCTCGACGGGTCTGCACGATCTCGTCGAGAACATATCCGTCCTGGTCGACGGCTCGCCAAAGCCAATGCTTTCGCCCGCCGATCGTCACGACCACTTCGTCCAGATGCCAGATATCCTCTCACGACGGCGTCTTTCTGCGCAGTCGCTTTGCGTAGGCCGCACCGAATTTCCGGCCCCAGCGCCGGATCGTTTCGTAGGACACGACGATGCCGCGCTCCAGCAGCATTTCTTCCACCAGCCGCAGGCTTAACGGGAACCGGAAATACAGCCAGACGGCATGGGCGATGATATGCGGTGGGAAACGGTGGTTCTTGTAGCTGATGGTCGGCGTGCTCATCACGTCCGGTTATCCGTCAACCGCTAAGCCACGAACAACGTGACAACGCCCTGGCGGCGGTGGAAATGCGCAAGCGGAACATCAGCCTTTGGGGGCGCTTACGGAAGTCAACCGGCGTCGCCCGGCCGACAGACGTCCATCACGCTGGCGGCGGCATCGCTGTCACTGGCGTCTTGCCCTTGAAGTCGGTGATGATCTCGCCGATCAGCGCCCGTAGCCAGCGGTGTGCACGATCGTGCTGGTAGCGGACGTGCCAGGCCATCTCCACGGGAAAGCTGCCGAGGTCGACCGGCGCCGGCAAGATCTTCAGCCGAGGGTCATCCATCAGCCGCCTGCAGATGAGCGAGGGTAAAGTGGCGCAGTAGTCGGTCACTGCCACCATCTCGGCTGCAGCGAAGAAGTTGGTCACGGAGATCGCGATGTCGCGCTTCAGCTGTTGCTGCGCCAGCGCCTGGAACAGACCGGCGCGCATCCGTCCGGGCGGCATGATGTTGACGTGCTTCATCGCCTCGAACTGCTCGCGCGTCATGGCATCGCCGACGCCTGGATGGTCGGCGCGGACGGCGCAGGCTAGCCCCTCGTCCATCAAGTGCTGGACGACGAGGTTGTCGGGTGGGTCGACGATGCGGCCCAGCACGAGGGCCGTCGTGCCCGACACGACGCCCGTCTCAACGAGATCGTTGCCGTACGGCGTCAGGTGGAGCTTAATGCCGGGCGCGACCTTTTCCAGCCGCGCCACGACAGCGGGGACGAGGACGAACTCGACATAGCCGTTGGGCGCGATCGTGAAGAGCCGCTCGGCCTGTGCGGGGTCGAAAGCCTGCTGACCGAGGACCGCGTCGTCGAGCAGCGCGAGTGCCTCGGCGATCAGCGGTGAGAGTTCGAGCGCGATCGGGGTCGGCTGGATGCCA
Source organism: Agrobacterium genomosp. 2 str. CFBP 5494 (assembly GCF_900013495.1). Taxonomy (NCBI): domain Bacteria; kingdom Pseudomonadati; phylum Pseudomonadota; class Alphaproteobacteria; order Hyphomicrobiales; family Rhizobiaceae; genus Agrobacterium; species Agrobacterium genomosp. 2. Next base: position 13,767 of record NZ_LT009720.1, on the reverse strand, counting down.
TAGCGCTCGCGGACGAACAGCTGGTCCTGAAGCATCAGTCGTAGACGCGATAGGGCATTGGACAAGGCGGGCTGGGTCATGCCCATGCGCTCGGCGGCCCGCGTGACGCTGCGCTCATCCATCAAGGCGACGAAGATCGGCAATAGGTTTAGATCGTAGCGCATGCAGTCATGCTATCAGCGATATATCTGAAATCAAGAAAATAAATTTCTAGAATGTGTCTACATGGCCTATCTCCCATCCATCGGCGATGGACGCCGCGAACATGGAGGTTCAGATGAGCAAGGGTCAGGTTCTCGTGCTTGGATCGAACGCCACGCAGATCGGGCTGCGTGGCGGCGGTACCGCGACGATCGGTCAGTATCTCAACGAGACGGCGGTCCCCGCGTTGGCTCTGCTCGACGCCGGCTATGATATTGTGCTCGCCACGCCCAATGGGGCCAAGCCGCACATCGACGCCGTGTCCGATTCGCTTGATCACTTCGGCGGCGATGAGACGGCATTCCAGCGCGCCAAGGACTTTTTTGCCAACCACCGGGCGATGAACGACGTGCGTAGGCTGAAATCGGTCGTCGAAGACGGCCTGGACGGCTTCGTTGGCGTGTTTGTGCCGGGAGGTCACGCGCCCGTCGTCGACCTGATGCAAGACCGCGATGCGGGCGCGATCCTCCGTCACTTCCACGCGGCGGCCAAGCCGACCGCGCTCCTCTGCCACGGACCGGTAGTCGTTGTCGCCGCGCTCGAGGATGCTTCGGCCTTCCGCAAAGCGCTGGAGGAAGGCGATGACGCCGGGGCGGCCAATCTGGCGGGAGACTTGATCTACTCGGGCTACCGCATGACCGTCTTCTCGGCGAACGAGGAGAAGATCGCTGAGGAGCAAGTGCTGAAGGGCGAACTCTTCTTTGACATGGAAAAGGCGCTGCGGTTGGCCGGTGGCGACGTCTCGGTCACCGACGAGAACTTCGCTTCGAATGTCGTCGTGGACCGGGAGCTGATCACGGGTCAGAATCCGGCGTCGGACCAGGCCATAGCTGGCGCGTTGATCGAAGCCCTCGATCGCGCCGCTGCATGAGTACCAGGATGACCGGCGGGCGCTCAGGATGCGCCGTGCTTCGAATATAGCCAAAACAAGGAACGATGCCATGACCGCCAACGTGAAGATCGTCGCCGTCCTCACCGCCCGTGCGGATACCGTCGACCGCCTGAGCGCTCTGCTAGACGCCATGCTAAAACCGAGCCGTGCCGAGCCGGGCAACCTGCGCTACGATTTGTGGCAGGATCAGAGCGATCCGAATCGTTTCGTGCTCGACGAGCTGTACGCGGACGCAGATGCGGTCGCCGCCCACCGCGAGACGCCCCACTCCCAGAACTACCTCTCTCAGATCGGCGATCTGGCCGAGCGCGCCGCGTTCGTCCTCAACCCCGTCTCAGCGACCTGAGGATGGTGCCATGGGCAAGCTTACGGAATGGGTGGGATCGGCGCTGCTCGCACAGCCGTTCTGTACCGAGGATCTGCGGTTGATCGGCCTGTTGACACCTGCTCTCCGCGTGGGCCTGATGGGCCTCATTCATCCACGCGACTACCGCTAAGGCGGAGCCGCGATCCGGCGAAAAATCAACATGTGAATTGAAGGAACACAATCATGACAAAGGGTATCAAAGACAAGGTCGTTCTCATCACCGGCGGCAGCACCGGCATCGGCGCAGAAACCGCGCGTCTTCTCGCTGAACGCGGCGCGAAGGTGGCCATCGCCGCGCGGCGCAAGGACAGGCTCGACGAGGTTGTCGCGGAAATCGCCGCAAGCGGCGGCGCGGCGCGTAGCTACGCGCTCGACGTCACCGACAAGTCGGCGGTCCAGTCCGTCGTCGCTGCAGTCATTGCCGACTTCGGCCGCCTCGATGTGCTGATCAACAACGCCGGGCTGATGCCGATCCGTCCGATGGCCGAGGTCAACACCGACGAGTGGGACCAGATGATCGACGTTAATCTAAAGGGTACGCTCTACGGCATCGCGGCGACCCTTCCCGGCTTCCTCGAGCAGGGAAGCGGTCACATCATCAACCTGAGCTCGGTTGCGGGCATCAAGGTCTTCGCACCGGGCGGCACGGTCTACTCCGGCACCAAGTTCGCCGTCAGCGCGATCAGCGAGGGCCTGCGCCAGGAGGTGGGTGAAAAGGTCCGTGTCACGTCGATCGAGCCTGGAGCCGTCGAAAGCGACTTGAAGTTCACGACGTCTGGCACGGCTGCCGAGACGGTACTCGACTTCTACAAGCAGGCCATCCCTGCGGCGTCGGTGGCGCGCGCTATTGCGTTCGCTGTAGAACAACCTGATGACGTCGACGTCAACGCGATCGTCATCCGGCCGACCGCACAGCAGTTCTGATTTCGACGAGGAGGCGGGGCCGCGTGTGCTCCGCCTCATGGGGAACCTACCGGCCCGCTCGTCCGTTACTTTGCCGAATAATATCTGTCCGTTTCACTTGAGGAGTCATTTATGCCCAAACTTGCCCTGTATGTACCACTGAAGGCCAAGCCCGGAAAAGAGCGCGATGTCGCCAATTTCCTGACCTCGGCATTGCCGCTCGTTCAAGCTGAGGCGGGCACTCTGACCTGGTATGCGATCGAAGAAGGTCCCGGTGCGTACGCGATCTTCGATACGTTCGACACAGAGGAGGATCGGCAGGCCCATCTTGACGGCAAGGTTGCCGCCGCACTGATGGACAAGGCAGAAGAACTGTTTTCTGAACCGCCGCAGATTCACAAGTTCACCCTGCTGGCCGCGAAATAGCGGAGCGGTCGGCACCCTAAGCTGCCGTTTGACTGCAGGGTAAGGCTCGTGTTTCCATCCGGAATGGATGGCCCGGCCGAATCGGGAAATGAATAAATGAATACGACAGGTCATCCGCGATAGTGGATGGCCTTGTCTTTTTGTGCTTATCACACCTCTGAATTTACTGATAAGGCGCCGTTGATGTGTCGCGACGTAACGGCACCATTGGTTCGCGGGAGATTCTTGAGCACATCAATTTGGCGCGTTATTCGGCCGTTCTGGCCCAGTCATTCAGAAAACCGTGAATCGATCCCAGGATGGCCCTACGGGAAGGAACCTTTCAGGTAGCAGAACGTTCAGGAAACTGAGATCACTTGGAAGGGTGCGATGTCCTCCGCCGTTGCGATGGACCCGATCATCATCAAGCTCTCGATTTGATGACGCGTTGAGATGAGCTGCGAAAGGAAAAGATCCGTGAAAGCTGTCGTATACAACGGACCTAAAGACGTTTCCGTCGATACCATCGATGATCCCAAGATCGAGAAACCGACTGATGTGATCATTCGGGTGACCACCACCAACATTTGCGGGTCTGATCTTCACATGTACGAGGGCCGGACCAGCTTCGAGAAGGGCAGGGTCTTTGGTCACGAAAACCTTGGCGAAGTCATCGAGGTCGGCGCTGCCGTAGATCGTATCAAGAAGGGCGATCGCGTGTGCATGCCGTTCAACGTCGGTTGCGGTTTCTGCGAAAATTGCGAACGCGGTTTGACAGGTTTTTGCCTCACGACCAACCCTGGAACCGCCGGGGCAGCGTATGGCTTTGCCGAGATGGGTCCGTGGCAAGGTGGTCAGGCCGAGTTGATGCGCGTTCCTTATGCGGACTTCAATTGTCTGAAGCTTCCTGAGGACGCCAAAGAGAAGGAGGACGACTATGTCATGCTCTCCGACATCTTCCCGACAGGTTGGCATGGCGTCGAACTGTCCGGTTTCCTGCCCGGCGAAAGCATCGCGATCTACGGCGCCGGTCCGGTGGGTTTGATGGCCGCGCACTCAGCTCAAATCCGCGGTGCCGCTCAGATCTTCGTGGTCGATTCTCACGATGACCGCCTGAAACTAGCCGAGGCGATGGGCGCTATTCCGATCGACATGCGCAAGGGCGATCCCGCCCAGCAGATCCTTGACGCGACCGGCGGTCTCGGGACCGACCGGGGGGTCGAGGCGGTAGGTTACCAGTGCTGCGATCGCCACGGCAAGGAGCGCAGCAATTACACGATGAACTGCCTCGTTAAAAGCACAAAGGCCACCGGCGGAATCGGCGTTGTCGGCGTGTTCGTTGCGGAAGACCCGAACGCGCCCGACGATCTCCAGAAGGAAGGCAAGATGGCGTTCGACTTCGGCAACTTCTGGTTCAAGGGCCAGAAGATCGGCACCGGACAATGTAATGTAAAGCATTATAACCGGCGGCTGATGAACCTTATCGAGCATGGCCGGGCCAATCCTGCCCAAATCATCTCGCACCGACTGTCGCTCGATCAGGCGCCAGACGCCTACAAGCATTTCGACGAGCGCGATGCTGGTTGGACGAAGGTCGTGCTCAAGCCGGGCGCCTGACTTTAATCTTCGACGGAATAGGAGATAAATTATGACTTTGGAAGGCAAATCAGTTGCCATTCTGATCGCACCCCGCGGGACGGAAGAACCAGAATTCTCGAAGCCCAAGCAAGCTGTCGAGGACGCTGGTGGCAAAGTGACCGTGGTCAGTTTTGAACCGGGCAAGGCTCGCACAGTCAATAGCGATCTTGACGAGGGCGGCAGCTATACTATCGACAAGACGTTTTCCGAGGTTAAAGCCGACGATTTCGACGGCCTTGTTGTTCCCGGAGGGACTGTCGGTGCCGACAAGCTGCGCGGCAGCGTCGAGGCCATTGGTTTCATCCGGGCTTTCTTCGATCAGAAAAAACCTGTTGCGGCTATATGCCATGCACCTTGGACATTGATCGAGGCGGGCGTGCTTAAGGGTCGCACCTTGACGTCCTACCCGACGCTGAAGGTCGATATCGAGAACGCCGGCGGTGCATGGACCAATGAGGAAGTCGTGGTCGACAACGGCCTTGTTACCAGCCGCGATCCCAATGATTTGCCCGCCTTCTGTGCCAAACTCGTTGAGGAAATCGCAGAAGGTGTGGGCGCAGCGCTCGCAGCAGGGAATTAAGACGGGGCGTTTCGACGAACCATGTGAGGGCCTCTCCCTGGAGAAGGTCCGCACAAAGCAAGCGTGGCGGATGGCCAGCGATTGGCCGTCCGCCACGCCGCGTATCACACGAACACGGCGCACCTGACGGGCACTCAAACCCTAAGCCGCGTCAACCGCAGTGACACATCGCCGGCTCCCGCTTCGAGATTCGACCCATTCCAACGTGTGGTTGAGATGCACCTGATCGTACGTGCGTTCGACTAGATTTACGACCTACAGCGCCGCCTTGAGATAGCGGGCGGTGAGACTGCCTTCCGCTTCCGCAACGACGCCAGGGACGCCGCTGGCGATGATACGGCCCCCATCTTCCCCGGCCCCCGGTCCCAGGTCGATGATCCAGTCCGCCTGTGTGATGGCGCGCATGTCATGTTCGACGACTACGACGGTATTGCCGACGTCGACGAGGCCCTGCAGGTGTTGCATCAGCCGGTCCGCATCGGAAGGGTGAAGCCCCGAAGTTGGCTCGTCGAGGATGTAGATAGTGTTGCCGCGTTGAGCGCGTTGCAGTTCAGTCGCTAGCTTGATGCGCTGCGCCTCGCCGCCCGACAGCTCGGTCGCCGGCTGTCCGAGCCTCAGATAGCCAAGACCGATCTCCCGCAACACGTCGAGGGAGCGCATCACAGATGCCTCGCCAGCGAAGAAATCGCACGCGTCGTCGACCGTCAGTTCGAGCACCTGTGCGATATTGCGCCCGTTCCATTCGACTTCGAGCGTTTGCGGGTTGTAGCGAGAACCATGACAGGTCGAGCACGGGGCAAAAACGCTTGGCAGGAACAGCAGCTCCACCATGACGTATCCTTCGCCCTCGCACACCGGGCAGCGGCCTTGCGCGACGTTGAACGAGAACCTGCCCGGGCTGTAGTGTCGCCGGCGGGCGAGCGGCGTATCAGCAAAGATCCTTCGCACATGGTCGAACATGCCGCTGTAGGTGGATAGATTCGAGCGCGGCGTGCGGCCGATCGGTTTCTGATCGACCCGCACCAGTCTGCGAACATGCTCCATGCCTGCGACAATGCGTCCTTCAGTATTTTTCTGAGCAACATCGAGCAGCGGATCGATATCCTCATCCTCGGCCATGGGGGAGCCGCCGAGGTGTTCCGTGACAAGCTCAGGCAGGGCCTGACTGACAAGACTGGATTTGCCCGATCCCGAAACGCCGGTGACAGCGGTAAAGCACCCGATGGGAAATTCGACGTCGAGCTCGTGGAGATTGTTACGTCTGACCCCTTCCAGGCGAAGCCATGCCTTGGGATCGCGGGGTACGCGCTCACTGCGGAGCGGCTCTGCGAACAGGTAGCGGCGGGTGATCGAAGTCTCGACGTCGGCAAGCCCCTCTATCGGGCCGCTGTAGAGGACTTCACCGCCCTTTTCCCCGGCTCCTGGTCCAACATCGACGAGCCATTCGGCGTGGCGGATTACGTCGAGATCATGTTCGACGACAAACAGAGAGTTGCCCGCCGCCTTAAGACGCTCAAGGATAGTGAGCAAGGCTTCGCCATCCGCCGGGTGCAATCCCGCCGAAGGCTCGTCAAGCACATAGACCACGCCGAAAAGCTGTGACGACAATTGGGTGGCAAGGCGCAAGCGCTGCAGCTCTCCCGAGGAGAGTGTCGGGGTGCTGCGGTCGAGCGAAATGTAGCCAAGGCCAAGATCGATCAGCGGCTCGAGCCGCTCGATCAATTCGCAGGCAAGGCGTTGGGCGGCGACCCGCTTTTCGTCGGAGAGATTGGGCGTGCGGCGCACGTCGGCCGCGCTCTTGTGCGCAGAGCCGCCCGCGGCAACCCGTTGTTCGACCGCTGCATCGCGGGCCGCTTTTTCCAGAACATGGCCCGTTGAGGCGGCCGAGGCCGCCCCGTATTCGCCATGCGCCACGGGCGTGAGCAAGTCCTTCAGCTTGAGCACCGTCAGGTCGCCGAACTCAGCAATGTCGAGGCCGGCGAATTTGACCGATAGGGCTTCGCGCTTCAGGCGCTTGCCGTGACAGGTCGGGCAATCGCGGCCGATGATATATTGTGAGACACGCTTCTTCATCAGAGCGCTTTTGGTGTTGGCGAAGGTTTCCAGCACGTAGCGACGGGCGCCGGTGAAGGTGCCCTGATAGCTCGGCTCCATCCGGCGTTTGAGGGCCACGCGCGTCTGCTCAGGGCTCAGCCCCGCATAGACCGCCACCGTCGGCGTTTCGTCGGTGAAGAGAATCCAGTCGCGATCCTTCTTTGGCAGTTCGCGCCATGGCGTATCGACGTCATAGCCGAGTGAAACGAGGATATCACGCAGGTTCTGGCCATGCCAGGCGGCAGGCCAAGCGGCGATCGCCCGATCGCGAATGGTGAGGCTGTCGTCAGGCACCATCGTCTCTTCGGTCGCGTCATATACGCGGCCGATGCCGTGGCAGGTCGCGCAGGCCCCCGCGACCGTGTTGGGGGAGAAATCCTCCGCATAGAGCATGGGCTGATGGCGCGGATATTCGCCGACGCGCGAATAGAGCATCCGCACCAGGCTGGAGAGCGTCGTCACGCTGCCGACCGAGGATCGCGCGTTGGCCGAGCCGCGCTGCTGCTGCAACGCCACCGCAGGCGGCAAACCGTCGATCGCGTCGACCTCCGGCACGCCGGCCTGATCGATCAGGCGGCGCGCATAGGGGGCGACCGATTCCAGGTAGCGCCGTTGCGCCTCCGCATACAGGGTTCCAAATGCAAGTGACGACTTGCCCGATCCCGATATTCCGGTGAACACCACGAAGGCATCGCGGGGAATATCGACATCGATATTCTTGAGGTTGTTCTGTCGCGCTCCACGAACCTGCACGCAAGCGGGCGGCCCGGTATGCCCATGATCGGTGGCCGGCGTCGTCGCGTGAATATCCTTGCTCTTCAATTCAGTTTTCCTGCCCTATACGCCCGTGCGGCCCGTGGTTCATCACAGTCGGGTAACAGATGAATGCATTTCCGACTCAATACATCCAACGGCCAGGCTGGCCCGATGTTCGGCACCTTTGAAATATTTTTCCAGCATTAGACAAAGGTTACGACAAAACCATTTTTCCCGTTGGGTCGCGCGACGAGACCACACACACTCCGATGGTAAGCGCCCGGGCCAGGCGGCCCTGGTCCGTGCCGCTATCGGCATGTAACGATCGCACTTCGGCGCTTGTTACCGCATCGCGACGCGTTGCCCATTTGCCAGAGCGCGCTTCATCATGGCCGGGGTCGGGCCGAGCGCCTCGCGCCGCTTCGGATCGGCGGGTCAGTAGTGAATGACCGTGCGAATCGACTTGCCTTCGTGCATCAGTGCGAACGCCTCGTTGATCTCCTCCAAACCCATCGTGTGGGTTACGAATGGGGCCAGATCGATATCGCCTCTCATCGCGTCCTCGACCATGCCGGGGAGCTGTGTCCGTCCCTTGACGCCACCGAAAGCGGACCCCTTCCAGACGCGGCCCGTGACGAGCTGGAATGGGCGGGTGGAGATTTCTTCGCCTGCGCCGGCAACGCCAATTACGATCGACTGACCCCAGCCACGGTGCGCTGATTCAAGCGCGGCGCGCATGACGTGGACGTTGCCGATGCACTCGAAGGTATGATCGATGCCCCAGCCCGTCATCTCGATCAGCACTTGCTGGATGGGCTTGTCATGGTCCTTGGGGTTGATGCACTCGGTCGCACCGAACTGGCGTGCCAGCTCGAACTTGGACGGATTGGTGTCGATAGCAATGATGCGACCCGCCTTCGCCTGGCGCGCACCCTGAATCGCCGCGAGGCCGATGCCGCCCAGGCCGAACACGGCGACCGAGTCTCCAGGCTGGACCTTGGCGGTATTGTGGACTGCGCCGATGCCGGTCGTGACGCCGCAGCCGAGCAAGCAGACATGTTCGGGGTTTGCCTCGGGATTTATCTTGGCGAGTGAGACTTCGGCGACAACAGTATATTCACTGAAGGTTGAACAGCCCATGTAGTGATAGAGGGGCTGGCCCTTGTACGAAAAGCGGGTGGTGCCATCGGGCATCAAACCCTTGCCCTGCGTTTCGCGGACGGCGACGCACAGGTTGGTCTTGCCCGACACGCAGAAGTCGCACTTGCCGCACTCGGCGGTGTAGAGCGGAATCACGTGATCGCCCGGCCTGACGCTGGTGACGCCCTCACCGACCTCGACAACGATGCCCGCGCCCTCGTGGCCTAGAACCACTGGAAAAACGCCCTCCGGATCATTGCCCGCCAGCGTGTACGCATCGGTGTGGCACACGCCGGTGTGCGTCACCCGGATGAGCACTTCGCCCTTCTGGGGTGGGGCGACATCGATCTCGACGATTTCGAGTGGCTTGCCCGCCTCGAAGGCTACAGCAGCGCGAGATTTCATGTTGGGATACCCTCGTTGATTGAAGCCGATTGCCGGTGCGAGGCCGTTGCGCCATGGTAAATTGGTCGACGTTCTCATATTGGCATGGAATATCTGTATCATACTCCCCACCAGTATACAAGAGGTGTCCGAGTGAGGATGTCAAACCAGAGAAGGCATGGAGGGGTCGCTTCGCTTCGCAGGCTTTAACCTCTGTGTAGCCCACAGCCTGCGACCCGCCCATCGATCTTGAAGAGGCCATCGATCCTGCGCGGTGAAAATGCCAGAGAAGGTGCTCGCTTCGCTACGCCGGCAACAAAATTCAGGCCCGGAACGCCGAAAGTCTGCGCTCTGGTGAACAGCACCGGTTGGCTGGATACGAGGCTTTAGCTCTACCTGCGGGCGAGAACGGGCAAGAGAACGAGCCTGAAATCGTTATTTAAGATAAGTACGCAGAATCTTCATTACGCCCTCCACGTCGTCTTCGCGATCGCTGCCCTCGCTTTTGACGGTCGGATCTACACCGGTACCGAATGTTTCCCTAAGGTGACTCTCCATCACTTCTGCCATCAGTCCATTTGTCGCGCCACGCATGGCGACAATTTGCTGCAGTAGGGGAGCGCAATCGGCCCCGGCTTCGATCGCGCGTTCCAGAGCGTCCGCCTGGCCCTTAATACGCCGCAAGCGTGTGATGGCTCGCCTCTTGTCCTCTGATGAATGTGGCATCGCTCTTTCCCGAGAAATCGCTTCAGCATACTATACAGGAGGGGAGTTTCAATCCTGTTCAGAGACTGGCGCTACTGTAACCCGGCGAGGTCCCCCTGCCGTTTTTAAAATTCGCCCCCATCTGGCAGGGACACCACTGTGGGGATCGTTGGCCCTCTAATACTTGTGAGTGCGTTAGCGATGCATAGTTTCGGATCAAGCAGGTTTGACTCGGCGTGCTTCATGCTCTCAATCCCAATTGCAGATCCGAAATTTTCTGGCGTGGCGAAACAGGGAGGACGTTGGATAATTGCGAACCTCGCATCGCTACTGGCACGACCCGGGTAACGGCGTTTATGCCAATAGGGACAACTCCGCTGAACGATGCGCTGTGCAGCTGGTTCTAATTTGTGTCGAGGGGCTTTGCTGCTACCCCGATCAGGTGCCGATGGAGATGAAATCGCCGCCATGTTGCCCTGAGACAGTCTGGCACGCGGAGGAGTTGCGGTCTTTCTCCAAAGCGTCCGCCACATGCAACGACAACATAGGCGCTGAGGGTCCGATCCTGTGTCCGGGAGGGGGGAGCCATCGCTGGCTTCCCCAGGTTTGCCGGTCAGACCGTAACGACGACCTTGCCGATCTGGTCGTTCGATTCGAGGAAGCGGTGCGCGTCCTGGATGGCGTCGAGCGGGAAGGTGCGCGCGATCCGCGGCTTGAGCGCGCCCGATTCCAGACCCGCCACGATGAACGCCTTGGCGCGCTCGAGGGCGGCATCGTCCGAGACGATCTCGCTGTAGAGATACCCCTTGAGCGTGAGGCTCTTGCCCAGCACGGAGAACAACGGGAACGGCGTCGGTTCGCCGCTGAGCGCGCCGTATTCGAGCAGGATGCCGCCGCGTGCCATGCTCTCGGTCAGCGGCTCGAACGACGGGCCTCCGACCGGATCGAGCACCACGCGCGCACCCTGACCATCGGTTATCTCCATCACCCTCGCTACCAGATCCTCTTCCCCGGTCGCGACGACATGATGTGCACCGGCATCGATCAGGGCTTGGCGCTTGGCGCCGGTACGCGTCGTCGCGATTACCGTCGCGCCGACCATCCGCGCAATCTGGAAGGCAGCAAGGCCGACGCTGCTGGAGGCAGCAGTGACGATGACGAAATCGCCCTCGCCGAGTTTCGCCTGCTCCACCAGCGCACCCCAGGCGGTGACATACTGCATCCACACGGCCGCCGCTTCCTCGAACGACAGCGCCGCCGGATGCTTGACGACGAGGCGGGCGGGCGCGTTGGCGACCTCGCCATAAGTGCCCCAGCGCGCGATATCGAGCGGGGGGATGACGCTGACGGCTTCGCCTTCCGCAAACCCGGTCACGTCCGCGCCGACCGTAACGACAGTGCCGGCAGCCTCATAGCCAAGGCGGCTCGGGAACTCGGCTTTCTGAAGGTAGGCATGGTTGCGGAACATCACCTCGGCGCGGTTTATGCCTATCGCCTTCACCGCGATCTGCACTTCGTCGGCCGCGGGCGCGGGGACTGCCACATCTTCAATCCTGAGGACGCTGGCGTCGCCATATTCGTGGATACGGACGATGCGGCTCATTGGAAACTCCTTGATTATTGAATGATCGTTCTGTAAGGGAGCGGACCACCAGTTTCAAGATATTATTTATCGATCGTTCCATATCGTGCACCAGAGATGACAGAGACGAAAGCCCGTCGCCGCGCAGGTCGCCCTCGTGTGTTCGACACTGACGCTGCGCTCGACAAGGCGGTGCGGCTGTTCTGGCAGCGCGGCTACGAGGCGACTTCGATGGCCGATCTGGTGGCGGAGACTGGCGTCGCCGCCGCCAGTCTCTACGCGGCGTTTGACAACAAGGCGGGGCTGTTCGCGGCGGTGATCGAGCGCTACGCCGCGACGTTCAGCGTCCACCTTTACGCGCCGATCAACGATCCGGCGTTGTCCACCTTCGAGGCCGTCAAAGGCCTGCTGGAACGAGCGGCGTCATCATTCTCGGAACCTGGAACGCCGGCCGGCTGCTTCATGTATTCGGCAGCGGTAGCCGTTTCGCCGGCGTCCGCCGCCATCGAATGCCTGCTGCGCGACAAGCGTATCGCGGCGGAGGCCCTCCTGATCGAGCGTCTGCAACGCGGCGCCGCGCAGGGCGAGCTTGCGGCCAACACCGATCCGGCCGTGCTAGGCAAATTCATCAATACGGTCATGCAAGGCATGTCCGTTCAAGCGCGCGATGGCGCTACGATCAACGAACTGCTCTCCATCGCCAAAATGGTACTCGATCGATGGCCGGCTGCGGTGTGACCATCGATGTGAACTCCATTCTCGGTGTTTTTTTAAAAGACATCTGTCGACTTACAGCTAAGTCCATCTTGACCCCAGTCCGCATTCCGAATCACCATCTCACGCCGGGAGACCGTCAGCGTTCGACAGGATTTTAAACAGCCGCGGACGGTTGTGACACCAATTACATCGATATTCGTTATTCATTTGTGCGTGGCGGTGATCTACCTATCCGCCTCCCTCCAACGAATAGCCGAAAACATCTGATAGGACGAAAGCACATGAAACGCGTGACTCTACCAGACGCGGAAGTCGTTCCTTCAATGGGTCAAGGCACCTGGAAGATGGGCGAACGTGCCGAGCGGCGATCCGATGAGATCGCCGCGCTACGCGCCGGTGTCGAGCTGGGCCTGACGCTCATCGATACCGCCGAAATGTATGGCGATGGTGCGGCGGAAACGCTGATATGCGAGGCGGTGGGCAGCCTTCGCGACCAGTTGTTCCTCGTCAGCAAGGCATATCCACAGAATGCATCGCGCTCCCGCCTTGCCGGTGTGTGCGAGGCTAGCCTGATGCGGCTCGGCACCGATCGGCTCGAGCGTGAAGATACCCAGCCGTGGCCTCGACATAAAGACGAAGCCCCTGAACAAGAAAGCCTGGATGCGACGTCAATCCCCTCCTGGCGGGGCCAATAGAGTTTGATGGAAGCACATCCGGACAAGGTTATCTGGAGATGACCGGATATTAGCCAGTTCAACTGCGTCTGCCGAGATATCGGCTGCAACAGGTCCCGAGCTTAAAGACGCCGCCTCATACGGTCCGGCGAGACACCTCGGACACGCTCCGAAGGAGTCGTCTCGAGTTCCTCGATCTCACGATAGGCATCGTTTCCACTCTTGCCAGGTTTCGCCGGGTAGAGAACCTACGGTCTGCCTTCTGGCGCTGCAATTGCCCAGAAATTATTGGCAAGTTCGTGGAGACGCGCACGCAGGTTTTCGCCCCGTCCCCGACGGCCATGACCTGTGATGACAACCGATTGCTCGGCTTCGTCCCAATCAGGAATAAGGCAGCGCGGTGGATCGTGCATCTGCGGACCGAGGTCTTTTCCCTTGGTGCTCAATACATCGATGATGTCTTTTATGTTCTCGACCCGAACTGCGCTCGGCGCAGCCGTACTCGGGACAGGAGCTAGCTGGGGTATCGGTGCACTGGCGCATACAGCAAAGCTGTGCTCGTCGGCATCGACCATACCCCTACAGGTTACGACTAGTCTTTCTGCGATCGGTACCCAAGCTTTTCAGAAAGCGCGTTGGCAGTGGTGCGAAGCTCCTCACCAAGGTACGCGATTTTTTGGTCGCTGGCTTCGCTGCGGATCAGACTGATTGCAATGCCGGCAGATGCGG
>NZ_LT009719.1:1924109-2055041 GCF_900013495.1 Agrobacterium genomosp. 2 str. CFBP 5494 | reverse complement strand
CCGCGGTTCGCCGATCGACAGCGCCCCAGCCGTGTCACGTCCGATATGACCAAGCAGACCGACAATGTCCTGCGGAGAAACCTTGAGTCGCTGGCCGATCTCGGCAAGATGTGTTTCCGGAAGTAGATTGGCAAGCCAGGGCAGCAGCTTGGCAGCACCCACGGACCCGGAGCGCAGCGGCATGGTAAGCGACACCGGAAAGGCCGTGCGGCGTGCTTCCCAGCCCGGATCATAGTCCAACCTCCATTCGCCTTCAAAAGTCAGATGGGCGACAGGCAAGGTCTGGTAGTAGATGGTTGTCATCAATCAGCACCAAACATCGGCAAAAAGCCAAGGTCATCGTCCGGCGCGGCCGACACAGTCTGGACCGTCTTGAGATCGCCGATCTCAATGCCGACGGTGCGCGCGACGATCAGGGCTTTTTCGAGCTGGCAACTCGGCTTGCCCGACTCAAGCTCGACGATGAAGCGTTCACCCGTTCCGGAACGGGCAGCAAGCCCGGTTTGCGTCCAGCCAAGAGATTTGCGTTTCTCCCTGATCGCGGCGCCGAAATCGCGTGCGGACCTGAACATCGTCAACCTCCATTTATTGACTTACCGTACAGGAAGTTTTCAAAAGAACCAAGGTATTACTTCCCGATCGGTAAGCCTCTCACTTGATCGCACCAAATCATCCCGATCGGGAATTTGTGTGGGGTCGCACCTATCAAGAGCAAAGGTCTTTACTCGTATAAGGAGACTATTGTTTCATCAACATTGCCAGATAAATTACTACACCGGCACCTACAATAACCTTAATTTACTCTATCAGAACTTTCACATAAATTCATGATATTTATCCATAATATATTACGAAGGTAGCAGCATAATCTTGTTCACCGCGCGTTTCCGCCCTGATGCTCTGGCACCACAGTAAAGCCCCCAAACCGCAGTCCAGAGGCCGCGCTGCAGGACTTCTGTTGACGTCGGTCAGCAGACTCGGCAACCTCATACCACGACCCTGACCAACAGTTTCATTGCCGACCTCATCCGTGATGCCAACCTGCTCGACCACTCGTCCTTTTTAAAAAGGCGGAAGCGAAAAGCCGGGGTCGGCAAGTGCGGGCAACCTGTTCGCCCGCGTATTAGCAGCCAACCACTGAACATGCCGACCAGGACCGGACGCGGACGGACACGTTCCTTCTGCCGCCAGCAAACGCTCAGCCAGTCTCATCCATGATTTCCCCTTTGAGCAAATCCTCAAGCAGTTGACGATCAGCACCACGCGGCGCCATCCGCGGCAGCTAACGCCGCGGCAAGTCCTGCAGCATCCACGCATCCGTCCGCCGGTTTTTGCAGTCGGTTGAGCATCCTTATGCCAAGCTGCATGTTAAGCAGCACCTAAAGTTGCCGTTCCTGCGCGGCCAGTCCAAGCGGCCCAATACGGCTCATGCAGCCTGACCAGACACCTGTTGACAGCCAGCCCGGCAGTCCAGGTATGATGTACGTATCGTATTCATGTCGATCCTTGATATCGAATAAAACATCAGACCCGCAATATTATATATCTAGCGACATCAAAGTGCGGTTACGCCTCCGGAAACGACTGATACCGCCCTCAGCGTCGTCCTCTGGACGTCGGGAGATGCCCTACCATACCAGCCAATGTTAATCGGCGATAAGCAGCAATTATTACGCTGAATCCGCCGTTGAAATCTCTGCGGCCGGCAAGAATGCTCCTGAAAAATCTATTGGGTCGATTAAATGAAAAACCGCCGCAAATGCCCCACTATAAGGAGCAAAATTAGAACCTGCTTCGGCACCTGGCTGTCATTGGCCGCTTTCACCCCCGCCCATTCGAACGTCACGTTCGAGCTTTTCGATATGTTCATCGCAAACGGCCTTTACCAGCTCGAGCAGATGTGCGGTGCGCTCACCGAGCCAGACTAGCGCCTCTTCGCTGATCTCGAAATGTTTCGAATATCGAGCCTTCACGTAGGCTTCATTGATCCTGTTAAACCAGGCTCGTTGACGATGTTGATCCCGTGGAAACGCTTCCGCCAATCGCAGATCCTGTTCCTCGGCAAGAGAGCGTAGGAACTTGATGTTGTGAGAGGCGGGCCCATAATTGGTCAGGGTCAGGATGACACAGGAGTATGCTTGCTCAATGCACTGATGCAATTCGAAAGCGCCAAGCCGAAGATCGTTTTCACTAATACAGAAACGGGCGACTTTCATGAACGAGAGAGCAAGCCCGAGTCTCTCATTATAGTGCTCCCTCGCCACCTCGAGACGCTCTTCAGCTGTCAATAGCTTCGGCTCAGCGAGCGGCTCGTCATCAAGCTCGTAAAGAATGATGCCTTCCTTGCGGATATCCGAGAAGAAATAGTGGCCCTTCTTAAGCTCCGTGTTCACCTCGCGCAGAGAATGCACGATGAACTGCGTCGGTGTTTCGATGAAGCTGTCGCGGATGATCCGGTCGGCCGCCTTGTACCAGAAGGTCGCATGATCCGTCAGCTTGCGATTGTTGACGATCACCAGCAAATCGAAATCCGAACGATAGCCCTTCATCGTATGCGGCTCGTCGACAAAGGTGCCGCGGGCGTAGGAACCGAACAGGACGATTTTGAGAATGCGCCCGCGCTTTTTGAAATCGGCGGTGCCCTCTCCCAGGGCATCCTCGAACTCCTCGTGCAGGATCTCCAGCGCACGGGCAAGCTCTTGTTGCTTTCTCTGCGGGATATGATCAAGGGAGGATTTCATCATGGGAACAGGGTCTGGCTGGCTTCCGATTGTCGCGCCGGTCTGATCGCGCTTGTGGTATTCATGGACCTTATACGCTTCGCCACATTCATCAAATGGCAAAAGTGCCCGTCGATTTTTCGAGGCAGATAAACGGCTGGCAGCCAGAACCATGAATTGCGCTATGGGCCAACAAGGCAAACGTCCCGAAGACGACGTGAAGAGCGCGATCCGGTCTGCCAGCAACAGCCGAAGACGGGCTCGATCGCAAAGGCTGAATGGCCTCTGTTTCAAATACGCGGAAAGCCGTCTGCCGTCCTCCCGGCGACTTTCCTATCGTCGCGGGGTGCAACGCGCCTTCGATCGCATTCAGACCGGTTCCCATTCGCGCCTTCGCAGCAAGACGTACGCCTGTCCTGCCGCTCACTTCGGCGCTATGGGGAGCGCGTTCCCGTCAGGACAGGCTGGACCACCGCGCACCATCCTGCGTCGTCCCGGCAAGCCGTTGAGGACGAGGATTGAATTCTGGGCCTATCCTCCTCCCGTTGCGCCGAGAGAGTCCGAGGCCGCGCATAAAAGGTCCGATGAAAATGCCGAATGCCTTCGTTCTCTACGTCCCGTTAGACCGCGTCGAACATCTCCCTAAACTCCGGATCGCTAAAATAGGTAAGCTTGTCAGCAAAAATTGGCCGCTGCCCGGCCAGGAACAGCAATTGTCCGTGCGCCGGCAGATTGCGCACCTCATCAGGGGTCAGCAGCGGCCGGCCGGTATGCTGTTGGCTGTAGGAGATCCCAGTCTTATCGGAATCGAGCGCTCTCGCCATCGTCTGGAACACCACCGTTTCCTGCCCGAGCAAATCAGAGATGAGGCGGGCGCTGTCACGATCGTTGACGCCGAAGACCTGGAGCACACCCGCGTTTGACAGGAAGGTTCCGGCGCGGTGACCATATGTGGCGCGCAGCTGATGGATGTCCTGCAGGATGGGCCAAAGCTGGACACCATAACCCGCCATCAGACCCATCGCGCGTTCGACTGGGGCCAGATGCCCAAGCGATGCGAACTCATCGAGCAGATAGAGAACCGGTGTCGCGGGCTTGGTTGGATCGCGTGCCATTTCGAGCAGGCTTTGCGAGACAAGCAGGCGCAGCCAGCGTGAATAAGTCGAGAGGCGGTCAGGCGGCAAGACGAGGAACACCGTCATGTTACTGCGCTTGAGATCGGCAAACCGGAAATCCGAGCGACTGAGAACGGCCGTCATGCGCGGTGAATCAAGAAAATGCGTATGGCGTTGGGCGGCCGACAGAACGCCTGCAGCTTCGCGATCGGATTTTCCAAGGTGGCGGTTTGCGGCGCGCGCAACAAGACCGCTTGCCGCATCGCTGTCCTGCATCCGTTTCAGCAGGGCTGCAAACTGTTCCGGAGCAAGGGTAAGATACTCGCGAAGTGTTGCGAGGTGCCGGCGTCGCAAAGGCTCCGCCGAAACGATCTCGAGCAGCAATCCGGCAATCAGCGCTTTTGCCTCCTCATTCCAATGCGCCTCCCCCACCATACCCGGTTCGTCGAATACAAGAGCGTCGGCAAGGGCACTGGCATCGTCCGCAACATCAAGGCTGTCGGAATCGAGGATGGCCAGGGGATTGAAAGCGGCCGAGGGTCTGCCGGTAACCCCAAAAGGATCGAGCACGTGAACCGGTCCGAATTTCTGGCGAGCACGCCCCGTGATCCTTGCATTCTCGCCTTTTGGATCAATGCAGATCACCGAACGCTCGGCCGTCAGCAGGTTTGGAATGATCGTGCCCACACCCTTGCCGGTTCGCGTCGGCGCCATGGTGAGGAGATGGGCCGGGCCGTCATAACGCAGGGGCTTTGCCGTTTTCGTATGACGACCGATCAACAGGCCTGAGCCGGATGAGGTGAGTGCGGCTATCTCCTTGTCTGTCGCAAAGCGGGCGGAACCATGGGTCTCATCGTCACTGTCCCCAAAATGCAAAATCAGTGGAGTGGTGATGAACCAAAAGGTGATAACGGCAAGCGCCAGCAGGGTGAGGACACCTGGGATGATGTAGACAGGCGAGCCGTGATCAAAACCCATTTGCTCAAGGAAATGACCGCCACCCATGCCGATGACAAAGGTGACGTTGAACAGGATGAACATAAATCCAAGAAGCCGTTTCCAGATCCGGAAGGGCATGGCGATCAAAGCCAGAAATGCCCAGAGCGGATCACGCGCGACGGCTCGCATCATGTTCTTGAATGCGTCCCAAGAAAGCCGTAACCGGTTCATGGATACCCTTCCGCGCTTTCGCCACCCTCTCCCTTGTCCGTCAGTCCTTGTCCGATCAGATCGTCAAACAGCGCCTTGTCATTGTCGCGTGTCAGAAAGCCCGGCAGTTCGCGGCGCAACCATTCACCGAGTCGCTTGCTGAACTCCTGATCATTCGAGGAATCCAGGTGATGCAGAACGAGCGAGCCGATCAGGACCTTGCGGCGCATATCGTTGTTGCGCTCGGTTTTCGAGAGACGGGCCTTCAGCGCAGACCGTTGCGCATCCAGTTCAGCCAGGCGCTGTTTTATGGTTTTCCTTGCCACGATTATTCCTTTCGATTGCGGTCGCACCGGAGCTGCCGTTGCACGGCTTTGCTCCTGGAAGGCAGACCAGTTTCTATGAGGAGATCGGCATAGCGATTGTAAGAGGAGGTTGGACCCTATGGTTCATGACGCCGCCGTCACCCGGGCAGATGAGATTTTCGCCCAAGACCGAACAGAATGATTTTGAAAATCTGTCCATCCCTCCTGGCGTCAGACGCCGAGCGCGCCACCAGATCAGCAAATTTTTTCTGAATAATTCCGGCGATGCGGACACGCTCGCGTTGCTTACGGTCCGGCAAAACTCAAATCTGGTCTTCATGTCTGCTCCGCTGATCCACGGTGTCCCGTATGGGCGAAACCAGAGCTCGCTCGAACTCCGGTTTTGATAGCCGCCAGGCAAATGCCTGCCTTCCCCGACTATGCGCCTTCGGTCCTGGCCAGCCATCTCTGATTGATGCCAATGGTATTGGAATACCGGCCGTCCTCAATAGCGAACATTGAAGGGTTCATTATCTCAGGTTGAATTTTGCTGACC
This sequence comes from Agrobacterium genomosp. 2 str. CFBP 5494, assembly GCF_900013495.1. Taxonomy (NCBI): domain Bacteria; kingdom Pseudomonadati; phylum Pseudomonadota; class Alphaproteobacteria; order Hyphomicrobiales; family Rhizobiaceae; genus Agrobacterium; species Agrobacterium genomosp. 2. Next base: position 2,049,196 of record NZ_LT009719.1, on the reverse strand, counting down.
ACTTTTAGCAGTCGAAATGCCCGTTCGATGTTGCTAGCGTCGCCACCGGTAAACAGACAAGGGCGCACTTACGACTTGCCGCGCATCAGAGCGCTGAATTTCCCCGTTTGCGGATCGGAGATTTCGGTTGGCGATTTATCATCTCAGCACCAAGCCTGTCTCACGCTCATCCGGTCGCAGTGCCGTCGCATCCGCCGCCTATCGTTGTGCGGTCCTTCTTACCAATCACCGCGATGGCCTCGTGCATGATTTTACCCGCAAAGAGGGCGTGGAGCATAAGGAGATTGTGCTGCCGGAGGGTCTTTCTGCCGATTGGGCTTTGGATCGTTCGGCTTTGTGGAACGCTGCCGAGTTTGCAGAAAAGCGAAAAGATGCCCGCGTCGCCCGTGAATTCGAAATCGCGCTTCCGCATGAGCTGTCGCCAGAAGGGCGGCTGAAGGCTGCACGCGCCTTTGCCCAGGATCTTGCAAACCGCTATGGCGCGGCCGTGGATTTTGCCATCCATTCGCCAAGCGAGCATGGTGATATCAGGAACTACCATGCGCATGTGCTGATGACGACGCGACAGGTTGGCAGAACCGGCCTTGGCGAGAAAACGTATCTCGAGCATAAGAACGCACGGCTGCTGGCACATGGTATGGCGACGACCGATATGCAGCTGCGCGATATCCGGCAGGCATGGGAAGGCATTGCCAACCGTCAGCTTCAGCGCGAAGGTCTGGACGTTCGCATCGATCATCGCTCGCACATGGAGCGCGGTCTTGAGTTGTCGCCGACCGAGCACATGGGCGTGCATGCCTCGCAGATGCAGCAGCAAGGCATGGCAGTCGAGCGCGGGAGGCTGGATGACGAGGCGGCACGGCAGAATGCCGAACTGATCCGCCAGAAACCGGAACAGGTTTTGTCGCTGATCAGCCATGAGAAGAGCGTGTTCGACCGGCACGATATCGCCAAAACCCTGCACCGCTACATCAACGATGACGCCCAAACATTCCAGAACGCCTTTGCCGCTGTCATGGCGTCGTCAGCGCTTGTCGAACTTCAGGCTGAGCACATCGATCCTGAGACGGGCGACGTCTCCAATGCGCGCTATTCGACGCGGGACATGATAAATCTGGAACTCGCAATGGCGCGATCGGCGGAGCGGCTGCATCAGGCGCAGTCCCACGGTGTCGATCCGCGCCATGTCGAGCGCGCGATGGAAAGGCAGGATCACGCTCTTCGGACAAGCTCTGGCGGACCGTCGGCTGCGAGCGATCCGTCTGCGGGATTGTCGGCCGAACAGCGTCAGGCGATCGAGCATATTACCGGGCGAGAACGCATTGCGGCCGTGGTCGGGTTTGCAGGTGCGGGAAAGTCCACCATGCTCGCAGCCGCGCGCGAGGCGTGGGAGGCTCAAGGCTATCAGGTCCATGGTGCGGCATTAGCCGGAAAGGCAGCCGAGGGACTTGAGGAAAGTTCCGGCATTCAAAGCCGCACGCTGGCGTCATGGTCATACAGCTGGGACCATGGCCGGGATCAGATCGGCCGACGTGACGTGTTCGTTATCGATGAGGCCGGCATGGTCGGCAGCCGTCAGCTTGCCCGGTTCATCGGCGAGGCCGAAGAGCGTGGCGCAAAGATTGTTCTTGTCGGCGACCATGAGCAACTGCAGGCAATCGGGGCCGGTGCACCCTTCAGGGCGATCGCCGAGCAGATTGGTCACGTCGAGCTTTCCGGCATTCGCCGCCAGCGCCATGATTGGCAGAGGCAAGCATCGGTTGCCTTTGCGACCCACAAGACGACCGAGGGGCTGGCTGCCTATCGGGATCACGGCGACATCCATTTTGCGGAAAGCCGCGACGCGGCGATGGCGCAGATCGTGCGTGATTATGTTGCCGATCATGAGAAGCGTGCCGATGGCACCCGGGTTGCCATGGCGCACCGCCGCGCCGATGTGCGCGCCCTCAATACCGCTATTCGTTCCGAGCTTCAGAACCGACAAAGGCTCGAGCGCGGCCACAGGCAGAATGCCGGTGCGGACCGTGGAGACCGTGGGGATGTTGAGGACCGCGGGAAAAGTGAGGAAGTTGGAGAACTCACCTTCCAGACCAGTACCGGCAAACGCCCCTTCGCCGCCGGCGATCGGATCATCTTCCTCGAAAACAACCGCGACCTCGGCGTCAAAAACGGCATGCTTGGCACCGTCGAGCATGTCGAGCCGAATAAGATCATCGCCCGGCTCGATGGCCGAGGCGGCGACAGTGTCAGCATTGCCACCGACAGCTACCAGGCGATCGACCACGGTTATGCGACGACCATCCATAAAAACCAGGGAGCGACGGTCGATCGCGCCTTTGTGCTGGCGTCCAGCACCATGGACCGGCATCTGGCCTATGTCGCCATGACAAGGCATCGCGACAGCGTGCAGCTCTATGCCGACATCCAGGAGTTCACCAATGCAGGCCGGCTGGTTGATCACGGCGTCGCGCCTTACGAGCATAATCCGCAATCACGCGACAGCTATTTTGTGACGCTGGAGAATGACAAGGGCGATCAGCGCACGGTGTGGGGCGTCGATCTCAAGCGGGCCATGCGAGATGCATCGCCAGAGATCAGAGACAGGATTGGACTGCAGCATGAAGGCGCCACGCCTGTCACGCTTCCGGACGGCACAAAGGCCGAGCGCAATGCATGGCGTGTCGTCAAGGGTGATGAACTGGCCTATCAGAAGCTGACAAGCCGCCTGTCGTGTTCCGGCGTGAAGGAAACGACGCTGGATTACATCAGCGACTTTGCAGAGCGGCGCGGGATCGCAAGCGACCAATGCATCGCAGGCGACCAAGGGATCGCGGAGCAGCTCGGGCTCAAAAGCGAGATCGAACTTGCTTCCGGCCGGGATGAGCGTCAAGAGGTCCTGTCCCGCGCGGCCCAACCGGCTCGGGAGCAGCAGGGCCGGGCATCAGAGCGTCAGCGGGTTTACGAGGAACCTGGCGGCGATCTGGCCGGCCCTGTTCGCCGCGAAGATCAGCACAGAACTGAGGACAATAAAGGATATCGCCGCATCCGCTGGTCCGATCTCATGTCGCGAGACGGGGCCGTCCCTGCCCCCACAGAAGCTGTCGGCCAGCACTCGCCCCTGGAACGCGCTAAGCCAGCGCCGCTTGTTCCAGCCATCACCCGATACCAACGCAGTATCGAAGAGGTGGCGCAGCAAAGGGCGATGTCCGTCATCGATCAGCAATTCGATATGGTGGGCTCTCTCGTGCAGCACGTGTTCCGTGATCCGGCCGAAGTCGCCGCAAGACTGCGCACCGCGATGACCGAGAAGGAAGGCAATGGCAAGATCATGGCAAAGGTCATGGCCGGGCAGCCAGAGCGGTTTGGGGAGCTACGCGGCAAGTCAGGTCTGTTCGGCAACAACAAGGAGCGGAAGGAGGCGCTGCAATATGCCAGGTCTCTCGCTGCCCATATCGGCTATGTCTCAGAGGCATGGGAGCGCAGGCTTGGGGAAGAGCGTCAAAGCGAACAATGGCAGCGTGAACAGCGTGACGTGATCGAGGTGCCCGGTCTCACGACGCTTAGTGCCGAAATCATTGCCCAGGTGGAGAAGATGCCGGTCGAGAGGCGAAGCAAGTTCATCAAAGAGCTGCGATCGTCACCTGAGGGGCAAGCCGCGCTCAATGAAGCAAAGCTGGTGGCCGAAGCGCTCACGCAGCGGTTTGGTAGTTCCGATCCTCGCAGGTTCGGCGAAGAGCTTGAGACACGCCCGGAGCTCGCAAAGCACGCCGAGCAGATCGAGGCGATCGCCCGTATTGTATATCGTACACGCCACGCCGAGCTCAGCCATGACTATGCGCTGAAACAGCAAATGAACCGGTCACAGGGGCTTGGACTGAGTCGGTAGCAAATGATCTAATCTTTTCATCCCTGCAACAATCCTGTAGTTTGGATCGCTTGATGGAAACGTGAGCTCAGGCTCGTGATCGACGCGGCAGTGAGAGTGAAAAGTGCTGTTGTCGCAAGTTCAGAATCCTAATGCCGTCTGCGATAATCGGTGGTGTGCCCGCGCGAACCTTGTAGTTTATTCCGGCTGAGAGGTGCAAAGTGGTATGCGCCGCGCTCGAAATGCGGCATACCTGCAAGGGTATCGTGGGTTCGAATCCCACCCTCTCCGCCAGGTTGTATTTACTCTCCGCCAGTTACCTGCAAGACCTTGGATTCCTCAATCCGCGCGACTCCGAGCTGACCCTGCTGACCGACGTCAACATCCATCGCATCATTCGCAGATCATCGACGTTTGGTCCGGTTTATTCAGAGGATGTCACGCCGCAAGATGACGGCAAGGCTGACCGGGGAATTTTCTTCATCTTCATCAGCGCGCGGGCCTATGACACGATCGAGTTCATGCAGCAGGAATGGATCAACCGGGGTAACTTTGTCGATCTCGGGGAAGAGCGAGATCCGATCGTGGGATTGCACGAAGAAGATGGCCAGTTCACCATTCCGCAGACTCCGGTTCGTAAGCGGGTCGACGGCGTTCAGACCTTCAACGTCATGAAGGGCGGCGAATATCTGTTCATGCCAAGTCTTTCGGCACTCAAGTGGATCGCTGATGCCGGATGGAAAAGGCAGCCGGCAGATGCCTCTGCGCAATGACGGATATCGGCAATCAGGCCGCACCCTGGATGGATATCGAGGAATTCACCCTGGCTGCTCGCGGAATGGTGTTCTCGGGCCTGGCGTGCGGGCCGAAAGAAGGGGAAACTGTCCTTCTCCTTCATGGCTTCCCGCAATTCGCCGACAGCTGGGCGGAAGTGGCAGTGGCGCTGGCAAAAGCCGGCTATCGCGCGATCGCCATCGATCAACGCGGCTATTCGGCAGGTGCGCGGCTCGAAACAGTACGCGATTACGCGGTGGATGACCTTGTCGCCGACGTGCTCGCAATCGCAATCGCTCTTGGTCTGGAGCGGTTTCATCTGGCCGGTCATGACTGGGGCGGTATCGTCGCCTGGAGCCTTGCAGCCAGATATCCGGATCGGCTTCAGTCGCTATCGATCGTTTCGACACCGCATGTCGATGCACTGCTGGAGGCCCGCCGGACCGACAGGGATCAAAAGCGGCGCTCACGCTATATCACTGTTTTTCGGCTTCCCTTCCATGTCGCGGAATGGCTGCTCTTGCGACGTGGCGCCAGCGCGCTGAAGCGAGTATTCAAGGACAAGCTGCCGAAACCGCGTCTCGATGATTACGTATCCCGCTTGTCACAGCCCGGCGTGCTGACGGCTGGACTGAGCTGGTACCGGGCACTCGATCTTCACATCCGCATCGGCAGGATTAACGTGCCCACCGTATTTATCTGGGGAAGCAACGATCAGGCGCTTGGCCGGGCCGCGGCGGAAGCGACAAGCGCGCATGTCAACGCTTCCTATCGCTTCGTCGAACTGCAAGGAGGCTCTCACTGGCTGCTGGAAGAGTCTCCAGAGGTCGTTGCCGAAGCGCTTATCGATCACCTCAAGGTTACTGCGCCCACGGGTGCGCAACAATCACCTCAGATATCAAGCGATATGTGACTTATTCGCCACCAATTGTCACGAACGTTCAGAAAGGCGTTGTCACGTTGTTCGACTGAGGCCGGACGAAGCGCTTTCAGTTAAACTCAGGCAGTTGCGCAGGTCACGGCATTCCAGTGCGCCATGGCGCGGATCTGATGAATGTGGGTGGCAAGGGCTGAGTGTTTTTGATGCGACGGGACGAAATCATTTCTAACCGCTGAAAACACGGGGACAAATTGTTGCAGACTGCCGACGGATCGGAAACCCTGCATCACTCGTTCTCGTTTTCGCAGCGGCAGATGGGAATTTTCCGCACGGTTGCTAAGGCCCTTGTGTGATCTATGTTCAATGGCCGGCATCACATCTCGCTTTGCCGCCCCGTATGAACGCAGTTTATCGGTGACAATCCTCTTTGGCGCGAGGGCTTGCTTCTTCAGCAGCCTGATCAGCAATCGCTTGGCAGCCTTGGTGTCTCGACGGGTCTGCACGATCTCGTCGAGAACATATCCGTCCTGGTCGACGGCTCGCCAAAGCCAATGCTTTCGCCCGCCGATTGTTACGACCACTTCGTCCAGATGCCAGATATCCTCTCGCGACGGCGTCTTTCTGCGCAGTCGCTTTGCGTAGGCCGCACCGAATTTCCGGCCCCAGCGCCGGATCGTTTCGTAGGACACGACGATGCCGCGCTCCAGCAGCATTTCTTCCACCAGCCGCAGGCTTAACGGGAAACGGTAATACAGCCAGACGGCATGGACGATGATATGCGGTGGGAAACGGTGGTTCTTGTAGCTGATGGTCGGCGTGCTCATCACGTCCGGTTATCCGTCAACCGTTAAGCCACGAACAACGTGACAACGCCCTTGAAGCGCCAGGACTCGTTTCCTGTTTCCACGATCTCGCAGTGATGGGTCAGGCGATCGAGGAGTGCTGTCGTCATCTTGGCATCACCAAACACCGACGGCCATTCGCCGAAGGCAAGGTTCGTCGTGACGATGACCGAGGTGCGCTCGTAGAGCCTGCTGATCAGGTGGAAGAGGAGCTGACCTCCGGCCTGCGCGAACGGCAGATAGCCAAGCTCATCAAGGATGATGAAGTCGAGGCGCGTGAGGTAATCTGCTATTCGACCTTGCTTGCCGTTGCGTGTTTCCGTTTCCAGGCGGTTGACCAGATCAACGACATTATAGAATCGCCCACGCGTCCCATAACGGATGAGCGAACGGGCAATCGCGATAGCCAGATGGCTCTTGCCTGTTCCTGTGCCGCCGACGAGAACGACGTTGCGCTGGTCGGCGACGAAGGTGCCGATGGCCAGTTCCCGCACCAGGGATTCATTGACAGCCGTGTCGGCGAAGTCGAAGTCGTCGATGTCTTTTGCCAACGGCAATTTGGCGATGCTGAGCTGGTAGCGGATTGAGCGTGCCTGCTTCTCGGCGATCTCCGACTGCAGGAGGTCGCCGACAATGTGAGGCGGCTCGTGCTGCCGTTTGATACCGTTTCCCATGACCTCGTCGTAGGCGCTGCGCATTCCGTAGAGCTTCAGCGTGCTCATCAGTTCGAGAACCTGTGTGCGTTCCATCAACTTACTCTCCTGAGCCTGTCGTAACGGGCGCAGTCGGCGACCGGCTCATGGGCAAGCCGAAGCGCATCCGGGATTTGCAGGGTTGCAGCGGGAGCTGGATCGCGGCTTCGCGCCAGAATGTTGATGATAACCGAGGCCGAGCAGACGCCGTGATCGAGCGCTTCCTGGCAGGCAGCCTCAACGGCGGCGAGACCATCGGCGGGAACGCATCCGAGTATGGTGACCATCTGCCGATCACCGTCATCGACGCTCTTCAGTCGCTTGCGGACCTTCTCCATTGCGGCTGGCAAAACCCATTCGCGGAAGGGAGCGCCGTTGCGCAAGGCACCGGGTTTGCGAGCAAGGACAGGGACATAGTGCCAGGGATCATAGACGGTATTGCCACGGCCAAAGCTGCGCCGATGTTCAGCGACCGTCGAGAAGGCGGCGGCACCCAGCAGGGCTACCAGCACGATAGTCAGGATCTTGCTGTGGACCACGAGGCCGAAGACGACCAGAACCGTGGCCAGAGCAAGCAATGTGCCGATGACCGTCGCCTGCAGGAAGCGATCTGCAATCTTGCCACCTGCAAGGTTGCCGAGGACGAGGCCACCGCCAAAGACCAGCAGGATCGGAGAGACCGCTGCCTCGCTATAGCGCGGCGATTAGGATGAGACGCGGGCGACAATCTGGATGAGATTCTTAGGTCGCGGTCGGGGTCAGATTATCATGCTGATTGTCGCTGACAAGTTCTTCGTCATTTTCTGATTGCCGCTCCGCGACAGACAGCGTTGAGGTCCTGATTGTCGCAAACGAAGCGGGTCGGCCTCGCTGGCGCTTTTCCTCAAGTGCTGCTCTGCGGCGATAGCTTTCGACATTCATCTCGAAGATCGTGGCATGGTGCACGAGCCGGTCGACTGCGGCGAGTGTCATGGCAGGATCGGGAAAGACCCTGTTCCACTCTCCGAACGGCTGATTGGCGGTGATCAGGATCGACCTGTGCTCGTATCGGGCCGAGATCAGTTCGAAGAGCACACTTGTTTCCGCCTGGTCCTTGGTGACGTAGGCGAGGTCATCGAGGATGAGCAGGTCGTATTTGTTGAGTTTGTCGATGGCTGATTCAAGCTGGAGTTCTCGACGGGCAACCTGAAGCTTCTGCACAAGATCGGTGGTTCGGGTGAACAGGACCCGCCATCCGTTCTCAATCAGCGCGAGACCGATGGCAGCAGCAAGATGGCTCTTTCCTCCGCCGGGCGGACCGAACATGAGGATGTTCGCTCCCTTGGCGAGCCAACTGTCGCCGGCGGTAATTGCCATGACCTGGGCCTTCGAGATCATAGGTACAGCGTCAAAGGCGAAGCTGTCCAAGGTCTTTCCAGGCGGCAGGTGCGCTTCGGCGAGATGCCGTTCAATCCTGCGATTTGCACGTTCTGCCAGCTCGTGCTCGGCAATAGCCGACAGGAATCGAGCTGCTGGCCATCCTTCCCGGTCCGCCTGCTCGGCAAATTGCGGCCAAAGCGTTTTAATTGTCGGCAACCGAAGTTCGTTGAGCATGATACCGAGCCGTGCTTCATCGATGGCGTGTGCGTTCTTCATGCGGCTTCTCCCGTCCCGATCAGGGCCTCATAACCGTTAAGCGATGCGAGTTGCACATGAACGGTCGGCAGCTTGGCCGGGTCCGGACCGAAGAGCGCTCGCATGGCAGCCAGGTTGGGTAACTCACCAGCATCGAGTGTCCTGGCCAATTCTTCGGCAAGTTCGCGTTCGCAGCCGCGGTCATGCGCCAGTGCCAGAAGCTCAACGGTGATCTTGCAAGCCTGCTTATCGGGAAGATGTTCGGTCAGGGCCTCGAAGGCCTTGCGATATTCTTCTCGCGGGAAGAGCTTGTCGCGATAAACGAGGCCACGGAGTGCCATCGGCTTTTTACGCAGGGAATGGATGACGTGGTGGTAGTTGACGACCTGGTCGTGTCGCCCGTCAGCGTGGCCACGTCCCCGGCGCAACGTCATCAGATGCGTGCCGCCAACGAAGACATCCAGCCGATCGTCGAACAGGCGAACTCGTAACCTGTGGCCGATCAGGCGGGACGGCACGGTGTAGAAGACCTTGCGCAGGGTGAAGCCGCCCGTCCGGGACACAGTGACAACAATCTCCTCGAAGTCCGTGGTCCGGCGCTCAGGCAGCGACTGCAGATGGGACCGCTCTGCATCGATACGCCTGCCATGGGCAGCGTTTGCGACGGCTGACGATCTCGTCGACAAAAGCGCGGTAAGAACCGAGATCGTCGAATTCCTTGGTGCCCCGCATCAGCAGGGCATCGTGAACAGCGTTTTTGAGATGACCATGCGAGCTTTCGATCGAGCCGTTCTCATGCGCGACACCTTTGTTGTTGCGCGTCGGGGTCATCCGATAATGGGAGCAAAGCTGATCGTAACGGTGTGTGAGATCGACCCTGGCGTCGGCATCGAGGTTGCGGAATGCCGCCGACAGGCTGTCGCTGCGATGATAAAGCGGCGTACCACCCACGGACCACAGGGCATTTTGAAGTCCTTCGGCCAGCGCGACGAAGCTTTCCCCGCCGAGAATGACATGGGCGTGTTCGAAGCCCGACCAGACGAGCCGAAAGTGATAGAACAGATGATCAAGCGGCTGGCCGGCGATCGTTACACCAAGGCCGCTGGCGTCGGTAAAATCCGAAAGGCCCAGTCGGCCTGGCTCGTGCGTCTGGCGGAAGATGACCTCCTGCGCTTCGCCATTGACAGCACGCCACGACCGGATGCGTCGTTCAAGCGTACGGCGGATACCTTCAGATAGTTCTGGATGTCGGCGCAGCATCTCGTTGTAGACGGCGACGGCACGGATGCCAGGGGCGGCCTTCAGCAGCGGGACGACTTCAGTCTCGAAAATCGGCTCGAGGGGATCAGGGCGGCGACGTCCACGCGGCGCTTTGCTCTGAGATGGTAGGTGTACCTTCTTGTCGAGGCGGTATGCCGTGGCTCGGCTGATCGACGCTTTTTGCCGCGGCGATCTCTACGGAATGCGTTTGTCGGTACTTCATAAAGAGTCTCATCTGATGATCGGTTAAATGGCGACCCGGCACAAACTGGTTCTCCAATCCAGAAAACCGCAAATGTACCGGACCGACCGCGATCTTGAGACGCCGAAAATCTGCGCCACGCCGGGGTATGACTACGATCGGGCTACGCCCTCACTTCGTCACACCCCGGCGCAAGTCTCATCCTGATTGACGCTGAATCTCACCTTGATTGCCGCTATGCAGCCTCGCTAAATCCCGTGACCTCCGTCAGCAGCGGGGCAATGTAGGTAAAGACTGTGAACAGCCCGGCGAACCCGAGCGCCGTGACCGACAGGCTAATGATGACAGAAGGATTCATCATCGCCCGGAGATCGGCGCGCCAGTCACTGGCAGCGGTCGCACCGTGATCAGAAGGAACGTAACGGGCGATCACCGCCAGAGCGACGATGCCGATCGTGGTGACGGCCCAAAAGGTCGCCCGCCAGCCGAGTTCGAGGCCGAGCCAGGTGCCGAACGGCACGCCGAGGATGTTCGCCGCGGTCAGTCCCGTAAACATGACGGCGATGGCGGATGCCTTGCGGTCCGGCTTGACCAGCGAGGTCGCAACGACCGAGCCGACGCCGAAGAAGGTGCCGTGGGCCAGCGCCGTCACAACACGCGCGGCGAGCAGGAACGAATAGCTCGGCGCCAGCGCACAGGCGAGATTGCCAATGGTGAAGATGACCATCAGCGCCAGGAGAACCTTCTTGCGGGACCAGCCTGATAGAAGAACGGTCAGGACCGGCGCGCCGACAGCAACGCCGATCGCATATCCTGATATCAGCAGTCCGGCCGTTGGGATTGATACGTTGAGGGCCGTCCCGACCTGGGTCAAAAGGCCCATGAGAACGAATTCGGTGACACCGATCCCGAAGGCTGCGATCGTGAGCGCGTAGATCGCAATAGGCATTTTATTCTCCTTGTCGTTTGTCAGCCGACAAAAGGCGCTGCTTTCCGAGTGCGATCGCGTTGCCGATGAGGACCGGACCTGGTTGATCGCGCCTAAGCACGTACGATGGGCGCAGCGGATGCCGCGACTTTCAAAAGCTGTGCATGGATGTTGGGCGAAGCGGCAAGCAGGCCGTTGGACGACCAGCCGAAGCCGTTGCCCGATAGATCGGTAACGACGCCGGCGGCCTCCTTGACCAGCAATGCACCGGCAAGCCAGTCGGGAATGTCATGACCGACCTCGAAGTAGCCATCGAGCCGACCAGCGGCGACGTAGGCAAGCTGCAGGGATGCCGAGGCCATCTGGCGGACGACGAAGACTTGTCCGGTCACGCGTTCCAGCAGTCGGAGTGCCTCGGCGTGCTCTTCCGGTCCGACCTGGGCGATCGGCGGGACGGCCGATCCGAGAACAGCGCCTTTGAGGTCTGTCTTGTTCCGGGTCGTCACGCGCTCTCCGTTCAGCGTCACACCCTGACCTTCGCGGGCGATGAACAGCTCGTTCGAGGTCGGATCATAGACGATCCCGAAGACGCAGCGCCCACCGACGACTAATGCTAGCGAACTCGACCACAGCGGCAGGCCCTGCAGGAAATGGTAGGCTCCGTCGATCGGGTCGTAGACCCAGTAGGCGGCATTCGGATCATCCGGCATGTCCTCCTCGCCCGTCCAGCCGATGTCAGGGTAGCGCGTGGCGAGCTGACCGCGCAGATCGGCGGCTGCCCGCGCACTCCTGGAGCGCACCCACCGGATGACGGATGCGATATCGTCCGCCTGCGAAGGACGATCAAGCGAGGCCGCGATCTGGTCGGTGGCGGCGCGAAGCAGGAATGCGCAGGTGTCGGTATCTACGGTGATCATGGCTGTTCTTTCTTCGAAACTCGATTGACGATGGAAGAAGGATATGGCCCTCTGCCTGCCTCACAAACTCGCTTTGACCGGGCGCGGAACATGGTGCGAAAACCCAAACTAAGTCCCAGAAAACAAACGGTTCAGGCGCGTTCCGCGGTCACTGTCGAAATCATAGTCGAAGCGGCAGCTCGCATTCTGGAAGAACGCGGGCTGGAGGGGTACACGACCAATGCGGTGGCCGATCGCGCCGGTGTCAGCATCGGATCGCTTTACCAGTATTTTCCGAACAAGGACGCCATCACGATCGCCCTGATCCAGCGCGAGACCGCTGACCTGTTTGCCGACGTCGAGAGGGCGAGTTACGAAGACGACTGGCGAACCGCGCTTGCCATGATGACCGATGCGGGAGTCGCCCATCAACTGCGGCGGCCGGCGCTCGCCCGCCTTCTCGATATCGAGGAGGACCGTCTGCCGAACCACGCCCGTGAGAAGAGCGTCGTCGACGTGATCCACCCGGCGCTCACCTCCGTCTTGAGCAAGGCCGACCTCAAGATCGACACCGATCTCGAAACCCTGGCCTTCGACGTGATGGCGATTACGCGCGGGATGACGGACATGGCAGGCATCAGGCAGGAGCTGGATGGGATCGCTCTGCGCAGCCGGACCCGGCAGGCCGTGTTTGGCTATCTGGGGCTGACGCCGCCGAAGGCGTGAGCCCACCGTCACTTCATCGATACGACGCCCATCTGTTTGAGCAGCGTCAGATTGTCCTCGATGTGCCAATTGTCCGTTACCTTGCCATTGGCCACTTTCAAAAGATCAGTCGCGATGAACTCGATTGTTTGACCCACCCCCTTGGCAGAGGCGAACGTCCCGGTGAAATGACCACGGAACACCATGTGGACGGTGACGTAGTTGCCGGAGAACACCATTTTGCGAACCTCGACGGAAAGGTCCGGAACGGCGGCGCGGAACGTCTTTGACGCGAAAGCCGGGCCATCAGGTCCCTGCGGACGGCCATCGGGCAGCGTGTGGTCGGTGAAGGACGGCGAGATCGCAGTCTTGAGATCAGCCTCGTCTCCGGTGTTCCAAAAGCTGTAGAAATGCCGGGCTGCCGTCTCCGCAGACGCCTCGGCATGTGATTGCTTCGCGGAATGGACGATGTCGTCGATCTTCAGCGGTGCCGCGGCGAAGGCCGGAGCTGACAGCGACATTGCAATAGCGGCAGCCGCAAGGCCGCCTGTCACAGCGTTCTTGATCATTGTCTTCAATCCTGTTTCGGTTGATCAGTTGGTTTTGACGTCGTCCCGGAAGACGAGTTCGAGAAGGATGTCGCCCGGGGTGCGGACAAACAGCCGTTGTTCCCCGAGCTCGGGAAGATCCATGGTGGAATATCGGATTCCTGTCTCATCCAGCCTCCGACGGAAAGCGCCGTATCCTTCGAGCCGGAAGCCGACATGGTCGATCACTTCAGCATCCCGGCTGACGGCCGCACCGCCGCCGGGAATAAGATGGACGATCGGCTCGTCGCCGCGATAAAGCCAGTACCCAGGAAAGCTGAAGTCCGGTCGGAAGCCGACGGTCAGGCCAAGCAGGTCCTGCAGGAAATGCCGGGTTTCTTCGAGGTCCGCCGTTCGCAGTGTGACATGATCGAGTTGCATGGCGTCACGCGATCACGCCGCCGCCATCGACACGCACGGTGGAGCCGGTGGCAAAGGGTGTCGTCATCAGGAAGAGGACGGCGTTGGCGATATCGGATGGCTTGCCCACTGTCTTGGCAGGTAGACTGCCGGCGACGCGCTCGAACATCGCGGTGCGGTTCGCTTCCTCCATCTTCGACCACAGCGGCGTGTCGATCAGGCCTGGCGAAACGGCATTGACCCGAGCGGGAGACAGTTCTAGCGCCAGACCGCGGGCGAGCGATTCCAGTGCTGCGTTGATCGCGCCTTGCAGGACCGACGAAGCCGATGGGCGCTCGCTCAGGAACCCGGAAATAAAGGTGAGCGTGCCGCGTTCCGTTATCCCTGCGGCCTTTGCGACCCTGTAGGCACCCCAGAATTTGCTTTCCATCGCCTTCTTGGCATCGTCGAGCGAAAGCTTGCGAACCGGGCCGCTGGGCGTCTGAGCGGCGGATATGACGATGTGATCCCATGCCTCATGGGATCCAAAGAAGGCCTCGATCCCGGCGGCGTCGCCGGTGTCGAGCACAGCGGTGGCCATCGGAGGATTGACCGAGGCCGCTGCCTCGCCGAGCTTGTCAGCCGACCTCGATGCGATCGTCACTGTGGCTCCTGCGGCATGCGCCTGCTGTGCGACCGCAAGTCCGATGCCGGAGCTGCCGCCGACAATGAGGACGCGCTTCTGGTTCAACGATGTCATGTCCATCTCTCCGCGTTTGGTTTCGATAGCCGTAAATTAGCGTTCCACCTCTCTTGCGATAACAGAGATTGTTGTCGACGGTCTCTTGCGATATCAGCAAGAATATGAGCGACAACTTTCTCGACATGCTGGTGTTCGTGCGGGTGGTTCAGGCGGGCAGTCTGTCCGGTGCTGCGCGCGAGCTGAACTTCTCGCTGGCGGTGGTCAGCCGCAAGCTGTCGAGGCTGGAAGAGCGGCTGGGGGTCCGGCTCATCAATCGGACGACGCGGTCTCTGGCGCTGACCGATGAAGGCGCGCGGTTTTATGACCGCTGTGTCCAGATCCTGGCGGAGATCGACGATGCCGAAACGGAAGCATCGAGCGGAAGGGATACCGCGACCGGTGTACTGAAGGTCACATCGACCTTCGCCTTCGGCATCCGATGGATCGCGCCGTTGCTCAGCGAATTCCAAGACATGCATCCCGGCCTGCTCGTGCATCTCGACACAGACGACAGCCTCACAAATATCGTTGAAGGCGGATACGATCTCGCGATCCGCTTCGGCGCGCTTGCCGACTCCAGTCTTGTCGCCAGGCAGATTGCACCGAACAGGCGCGTCATCTGCGGCGCGCCCGCCTATCTCGATCGCCGCGGAAGGCCCGAAACAATAGAAGACCTGATCCGTCATGAGGTCATTGCCTTTGGCGAGCCGCCGAATACCCATTGGACCTTCGCCGACGGCCGCAGCGTCAATGTCATGGGCAGGCTTACGACCAACAACGGCGAGCTTGCTCACCGCTGGGCGCTTTCGGGAGCTGGCCTTGTCCTGAAGTCGATCTGGGACGTTTATGACGACATCGAAAGCGGCAAGCTAGAGATTATCCTCCCCGACGTTCATCTTGCTGCAGCGCCGATCCACGTCGTTTTCCCGCACACCCGGCTTGCAGCCGCCAAAGTGCGGCTATGCATCGAGTTCCTCGCAAACAGACTGAAGTCTTCGAAGGCGGCGCTTCGATTCTAAAATCGAGGCGGCTATGTCACTTCGAACATGAGGGAGGAGGCGACGCTACCTGAGATATTTCAGTGGCTTAAGGGACGTTGTCACGTTGTTCGTGGCTTAACGGTTGACGGATAACCGGACGTGATGAGCACGCCGACTATCAGCTACAAGAACCACCGTTTCCCACCGCAGATCATCGCCCATGCGGTCTGGCTGTATTTCCGGTTCCCGTTAAGCCTGCGGCTGGTGGAAGAAATGCTGCTGGAGCGCGGCATTGTCGTGTCCTACGAAACGATCCGGCGCTGGGGCCGGAAATTCGGTGCGGCCTACGCAAAGCGACTGCGCAGAAAGGCGCCGTCGCGAGAGGATATCTGGCATCTGGACGAAGTGGTCGTAACGATCGGCGGGCGAAAGCATTGGCTTTGGCGAGCCGTCGACCAGGACGGATATGTTCTCGACGAGATCGTGCAGACCCGTCGAGACACCAAGGCTGCCAAGCGATTGCTGATCAGGCTGCTGAAGAAGCAAGGCCTCGCGCCAAAGAGGATTGTCACTGATAAACTGCGTTCATACGGGGCGGCAAAGCGAGATGTGATGCCGACCGTAGAACATAGATCTCACAAGGGCCTTAACAACCGTGCGGAAAATTCCCATCTGCCGCTGCGAAAACGAGAACGAGTGATGCAGGGCTTCCGATCCGTCGGCAGTCTGCAACAATTTGTCCCCGTGTTTTCAGCGGTTAGAAATCATTTCGTCCCGTCGCATCAAAAACACTCCGCCCTCGCCACCCACATTCATCGGATCCGCGCCATGGCGCACTGGAAGGCCGTGACCGGCGCAACTGCCTGAGTTTAACTGAAAGCGCTTCGTCCGGCATCAGTCGAACAACGTGACAACGCCGCCGGCGGCCTTCGATATCGTTGACGGGATGGGGGTGGTGGCCGGCACAGGATCGATCGCGGTCTGCCGCAATCTCGACGGCCGCATGCTGGTCGCGGGCGGTTGGGGATGGGTGATCGGCGACGAGGGCAGCGCCTCCGGCCTGATGCGCGAGGCGGCAAGAGCTGTGGCTCTGCATCTTGATTACGGTGGCGTCAAGGAAGAACCCCTGGTTAGGCTGCTGTTCGAGGCGCTCGAGATCAAATCAGCGGCGCGCATCGGCAGCACAATTGGGCGAAGCGGCAGCGCCGCCCAACTCGGCCGGCATGCTCACGTCATTTTCGAGGCTGCGGAAGCGGGATCGGTGCTTGCCCGCCAGGTGGTGCGTGACGGCGCCAAAGAGCTCGCCGATCTGGTGGCGCGCCTCAAGCACAACGGAGCCACGGCGACATCGGTTGTTGCCGGCGGCAGCGTCATCGCCTCCCAGCCGATGCTGTGGAACGCCTTTTCCGAACAAATCACCAATCGTTTTGACGGCGGGATGACCGCTCGGCTGTTTACCGGCCCGCCTGTCGAGGGCGCCTGCCGCCTTGCAGCCCGCCTCAATTCCGCAGCGACCATCGCACCCCGCCCCGTTTCCTCTTCTTCCTGAACGCAGACTTCTTGAAAGGACCATCCATGAGCTATCGATCCACCATCGCGCGGCAGCCGGAATCGCTTGCCGACAGTTTTTCTGCAGCCAGCGCCGAGGTCCAGGGCCTCGACCTCTCGGCATTCGGCTCTGGCCTCATTGGCATTACCGGCATCGGCGCCAGCTATGCCGCGGCAACTGTGGTTGCCGGTGAATTGACGCGTCGCGGCCGCCGGGCGTTTCCGCTCCGCCAGGTTGATATGATGGGTGGCGATGCTGCCGACGCGATCATCGCGCTCTCTCACCGGGGCCGCAGCGTCGAGACCGTGGATGCGCTCAATGCTAATTCGAAGGCAGCAAAACTCGCCATCACCAAGGATCCGGAGAGCCCGCTGGCAAAGGCTGCCGGCCTGCATGCCATGATCAACAACGGCTCCGACGCCACCCCGTCGAGCACGGGTTACACCGGCACGCTCGCCGTTGCCGGTCTCGTCGTCGACAAGATCTGCGGAGGTAGCAGCGCAGATTGGAATACGATCCCAAAGCTTGCAGCACAGGTGCTTGCAGATGCGGGAAGCAAGCTGGAAAGGCTCGGCGAGCTCTTCCGCGATCGCCGCGCTATAGATTGCGTCGGTGTAGGCGCCTCGCTCGGAACCGCCGACGGCGCCTCGCTCCTCATCCGAGAAGCATCCCGGATTCCCGC
Source organism: Agrobacterium genomosp. 2 str. CFBP 5494 (assembly GCF_900013495.1). Classification (NCBI taxonomy): domain Bacteria; kingdom Pseudomonadati; phylum Pseudomonadota; class Alphaproteobacteria; order Hyphomicrobiales; family Rhizobiaceae; genus Agrobacterium; species Agrobacterium genomosp. 2. Next base: position 2,031,659 of record NZ_LT009719.1, on the reverse strand, counting down.
CGGCCCGTCGGAAACCCGCCACTATCTCCATGGGCCGATGGAATCCATGGACAGCAAGACGGGCGTCGTCGTGTTCGGCGATGGACGGGAGCTGCAGATGGCGCGCCAGCTCGAGGAGCTCGGTTGCCCGGTACTTCTGGTCACCGCGAACCCGGAGATCCGGGATGGCTCCCTGCTCACCGTCATGCGCGTGCCGGCACAAGAAAACCTGATCGCGCGGGCGATCCTCGATATCCTGACTGCGCAGCTTCTCGCGGCGCAGTTGTCGGATGCTGCAGGGCTAACCGATACCAAGTTCCGCTATCCGCAGACGGATACCAAGATCAAGGCTGCCTGATCACTCAACGCTCGCCTTCAGGTGAAGGCGAGCGCTTCCCGGGAGCGACAAATTGCATCAGTATTGGCTGTAGAGTGGAATTGAACCATTGGCCCACTTGATTGTAGTCGCTCAGCTCCGCGGCAGATATTCTGGCCACTCCTGCGCGCCATGGAGTACGCGAAGAATTCGAACTGTCGTTTCGGTAATGGCGTAGGCGGCGATATAAGGCGTACCGTTGATGACGAGTTCGCGCGTCCCGGCAATCCTACCCATTCGCCCGCTGGCAGGGAAGTCGAGCAAGCGACGGACGGCGGCGACTATCCGTTCGTCGACCAGAGCGGCGGCTGCAGGGTTATCTGCCTCGATATATGTGAAGATGGCGTCGCGATCCGACAACGCGTACGCAGACCAAGTAAGCTTCACGATTCTGCCGCACCAGCTTTAAGGCGGGCCGCTATTCGGCGTTTGGCAAAATGCGCCTCGGCCTCGTCGTCCGATAAATCCGGCCGAGTATCGGTCAACGCTTCGAGCACCTTGGTCCGAAACCAAGCGTCATGCGCTTCGCTCCCAGAAAGAAGTTCAAGAGGCAGCGCCCCCTCGTTCGCGGTTCGGGTGAGCATGATACGAACCGCATCAGATACTGTGAGGCCCATGCTTTCAAGCACGGCAGAAGCACGATCCCGAACTTCGGCATCAATACGTGTTTGGACGAGTGCGTTGGCTGCCATGACTATCTCCATACCAAGACGATATGGTAATGCAATTGAATGACAATTTCCAGGATAATTTACGCCGCCAGTGTCTATTCGCGGCCCTCAAGCTCTTGATGTAATTTTCCCCCTCGACCTTTGATGAAACATCATGGTGGAAGGTTGAAACCTCCGGCCAATGCCGGCTAGCTTTCGCCCGGCCGGTCTATATTAGCATGATAGGCGATTGCCTGAACCATCGTCTCAGCAAATGAAAACGAGTGGCCTGTCATGAACGGGCACTCCATCTTGCGTCAGGCGTAGCTGCTGATCTCGCGAGGCAGATAGGTGCCGACACCCTTATCGGCCGAGAGTTTTCCTTCGCAGACGACGACTTTGCCGCGCACCATAGTCAAGATTGGCCAGCCGGTTAGCTCAAGCCCTTCATAGGGGGTGTAATCAGAACCGTCGTCCAGCATCGAATGAGTGAGCACCTGTCTGATCTCCGGATCCCAGATCGCGATATCGGCGTCGGCTCCAATAGCTATCGTGCCCTTACGCGGATAGAGGCCATAGGCCTTGGCATGGTTGGTTGAGGTAACAGCCACGAATCTGTTTATATCGATACGCCCCTTCATGACACCTTCCGAAAACAGGATCGGCAGACGCGCACCGACGCCCGGAATGCCGTTCGGGACCCAGCGGAAGCTGGTTCGCCCCTTTGGCGTGAGTTTGCCCTGCGAGTCATCGTAACGAAAAGGGCAATGGTCGGATGAAAATACCGAAAACACATCCTGCTGCAGCCCTTCCCAACACGCCTCCTGACTGTCGACATCGCGCGGCGGTGGCGAGCAGACATATTTCGCGCCCTCCATGTTAAGGCCGTCGAGATCGTTTTCGGTCAGTACCAGATATTGCGGGCAGGTCTCACCGTAGATTCGCAGTCCGCGCTGTCGAGCACGCCGGATTTCCTCCATCGTCTCGCGGTTGGAAACATGCACGACCATAAGAGGGACGTCCGACAGTTCAGCCAGCGAGATGGCACGGTAAGTTGCCTCACGCTCGGCGATCTTCGGCCGAGAAGAAGCGTGATATTTCGGCGCCGTCTTGCCTTCGGTCTCGAATTGTTCGGTCAGATAGCGGATGATGTCGTAATTTTCTGCGTGGATCATCACCAAGGCACGGGTATCTTTGGCAACCGCCATGACCCGCAGGATATCGAGGTCGCCGAGCGCAAGACCGTCATAGGTCATGAAGATTTTGAAGGATGTATAGCCGTCGCGTACCAGCGCCGGTAGTTCCTGACCGAGAACCTGAGGGCTCGGATCTGAAATGATCATATGAAAGGATACGTCGGTATAGCACTGTCCTTCAGCCTTGGCATGGTAGTTCTCGATCGCCGTGCGTAGAGACTGTCCGCTCTCCTGCAGGCAAAACGGCAGGATTGTGGTGTTGCCGCCCATTGCGGCGGAACGCGTCGCACTTTCGAAATCATCGGCCATGACGATGCCTTCGCCCGAAGGCTGGGAGATATGGACGTGGCTGTCTATGCCGCCGGGAAGGACCCAGCGACCGCCGGCATCAATCACATCTCGGGCCTCTCCAAGATCCGTGCCAAGGGCGACGATCTTCCCATCGCGGATAGCAATGTCACAGGTAAAGACATCGGATGCCGTAGCGACACGGCCTCCCTTGATGATGGTGTCATACATGATCAGGCTTGCTCCGTTTCGATGGGATTGGGGGATAGCCTTGCGCCAGTGCGGCGCTTTTTCGCGGTCGCTGATGCCGTTTCGAGTTTCCTGCTTGCAACGACGGCAAGCATTGCCTCGCCGGTCAGGCGGCTGTGCGATTCCAGCCGCTCGGCAAGATCTAGGGGTGTGCGCGCCTTAAGTGCAGTCAAAATGCGCTCATGTTCGGCGAAGGATTGCTGCAGTCTTCTGTCGTGCTCGTTGACCAGAAAGCGGTAGCGCCAAATCTTCTGCTGGACTGTTTCATAATTCTGGATCAGCAAAAGATTGCGAGTGGCCTGGGCAAGGCCGCGGTGGAATTTGTAGTTGAGATGCGTGTACTCGTCGTGCCTACCGGCACTGAGTGCTTCATTGAGCTGAAGATGAATCGCTTCCAGCGCTACGATCTCCTCGTCTGTCGCACGCTCGGCCGCCGTCAGCCCGATCAGCCGCTCCAATGCCCCCTTGAACTCAAAGAGCGGCCCGACCTCTTCCGGGTCGATCGGCGCTACAATCGCACCTCGATTGGGTCGCAGTATGACAAATCCCTCTGCAGCCATCACCTTCAGCGCTTCGCGGAGAGGTGTGCGTGAGACGCCGAAACGCTGGCATAATTCTGCCTCTGATATACGAGATCCATCCGGCAACTCACTCGCCATGAACATGGCCCGCAGCCCCGTCAGCAAATTGTCGTGCAACGTTGATGGGCTGCCAGACGTGGCATCATCCAGCGTCTCGTCGCGTTGGAGCGGAGCGGTTTGTTTGTCTGCATTCATTGATGGTTTCCGGTATTTCGCAAATTATTGCGGCGCATGAAGCCGCATCAGACCGTAAACATCCTGCCGAATTTGGAAAGCGCCGTCATCGGCACGCCTGTCTCTTCAAGGCACCCCCAAAGGGTGAAGGCCACCGAATCGAGTACCGGAATACCGAGTTCCTGCTCAAGTTCTGCCGCGATCATCGGGCCGCGCATATTGGTGCAAAGGATCACGATTGCATCTGGTTTTGACTTTGCGACATCCCGGCACATTTCGGCGATTTGCTCCTCGGTGACCTGTGCGAAGGCGAAGTTTTCCGAAAGGCCCGAATGGCTTTCGGCCACGGTTTCGACGCCGATATCGCGATAATTGTCTATGATCCTCTGCTGCACGTCATCAGTATAGGGACTTACAAGTCCAAGCCGCTTCACGCCCAGCTTATCGATCAGCCGATTGAGGCTGAGAATCGCACTCGTAGCCTTGACGTTGAAACGCTCGCGAAAGGTGGCGCAGAGTTTCGCGTCCGTATCAAAGCCGAGCCAACTTGCAGACGTACCGTTCCAGGCAATCACATCCGGATTGGCGTCCATTAAAAGCTCGGCTGCCTGATAGATGGGATCGAGCTTGAATTGCTGGTTGGAATCGCTGTCCAGCGCAATGCGTACAACGCGGAAACGGCCGAAATGCACACTTACTTGCGGAAATAGCGGCTGCGCCAGCGCACATGTGAAGGGTTCGACGACCGTATTCGATGAGGGAGTCAGCATCGCGATAATCGTTCGCTGGATATCAATACCACTATTTTGCATTCAAAATCTCACTATTCCAACATTCATTGTGTGCGCCCGAATTTCGCACCCTCATCGAACCAAGTACAGGTCGAGCGCCAAATCTCTTTCTTTTATCGCCGAATTCCATCATGAAACGCAAGTGAAAACCATACGCATCAATGCCCATAAAACCCGCAATTCCTGGGCTTTTTGCATAAAATTCCAACTTTAATGCCGAATATTTAGCCACATCACTTATTGGTCTATTTTTTCTGCATTCAAATCCGATTTGCAGTTGGCTACACATTTTTTATCTGCAACACTCGCGTCATAAATGAATTCAAAAAAGGGGTTCTCGATGCGCAATATTCTTCTCGCTTCATCGCTGGCGGCCAGCCTGATTGCTTCTGTCACGACTGCGACAGCTCAGACGCCGATGCGAGTGGCCGGCAATTTCTCCCAAAACAACAAACAGGTTGATATCGAGCGCTCCTTCTTCGAGGGCTTGCCCGCGGCCTCCGGTGTCGATCTTACGGTCAATTACAATCCGATGGATGTCGTCGGAGTGAAGGCGCCTGATGCTCTGCGCATGCTGCGAGGCGGCTCCTTCGACGTGATGTCGGTACAAATCGGTATGGCTTCCCGCGACGATCCGTTCTTCGAGGGTGTCGACCTTATCGGCGTTGCCACCGACATGCCGGCTCTCCGTAAGGTCGTCGATGCCTATCGCGACGCCTTTGACCAGCGCTTGCAACAGAAGTTCAATGCCAAGGTTCTGACCCTGTGGCCCTTCGGGCCTCAGGTTTTCTACTGCAACCAGGAGATCAAGGAACTTGCTGACCTGAAGGGCCTGAAGGTCCGATCCTTCACGCCATCGATGTCTGCCATGCTCGAAAGCTTTGGTGCGACACCGGTTACGCTGCAGTTCTCGGAAGTTTATCCAGCCCTCCAGCGCGGCGTCGCCTCCTGCGGTGTCACCTCGCCAACTTCAGGCAATACAGGCAATTGGCCGGAAGTAACGTCCTATCTGCTACCCCTTTCCGTTTCGGGTTCGGTACAGGGCCACTTCATGAATCTCGACACATGGAAAAAGCTGTCAGCAGAGCAACAGACCGCCCTCATGACTCAGTTCAAGGCGCTGGAAGACAAGCTGTGGGACCTCGCAACCACCGCCAACGATGATGCCGTCGCATGCAATACAGGCGAAGCAAGCTGCGCCAACCATAAAAAATTCAGCATGAAGCTGGTTTCAATCAGCGACAGCGATCGTCAGAAAATCAAGGACGTGGCGGAAAAGACCGTACTGCCGATCTGGAAGGAAACCTGCAACAAGATCGATGCGGCTTGCTCGGAAACCTGGAACAAGACGGCTGGCGCAGCCGCCGGCCTGACGATCAAGTAACCCGATGCGCGAAGGGCTGTTCACCTGGACAGCCCTTCTCCTCATTCCGGCCATTCACCACGGATCGCTTGACATGATCACCAACGACAACCCAATGACGCGGTCGCTTCTGCCTATCGCACGTCTGATGGCACTGATCGCCGGCTACATGCTGCTTGGCCTGACACTTCTGATTACAGCCGAGGTGGTGATGCGCTCCGCCTTCAATTTTTCGCTGCAAGGTTCGGACGAATATGGCGGCTATGTGCTGGCGATACTTGCGGCCTTCGGCTTTTCCTATGCGCTTATGGAACGGGCCCACACCCGTGTTGAGATCATTGTGGAGCGCGTCGGCACCGGCCCCCAAGTTATCCTGAACCTGATATCGTGCTGGTGTGTCGCACTGATGGCTGCATTCATCGCCTGGCGCAGTTGGGCTGCACTGTCGGAAAGCCTCGAATTCGGTTCGCTCTCGGGCACGCCGCTGATGACACCGCTCTGGATGCCGCAACTGGCCTGGGTCGCTGGTCTCGTGGTCTTCGGTATTACCGCGACGCTGATTGCCCTGCATGCCACGCTGCTGGCGGTGAAGAACCGCCGCCAGCTCAACCGTTTCTACGGCATCAAGACGCTTGATGAGATTATCGAAGAGGAACGCGTTGAGATTGGCAATAATTCGGAGGCTTTCCGCTGATGATCGGTATTTTTGGAGCCTCGATAGGCTTTCTCGTCATGCTCGGGCTGATGCTGATCGGCTTGCCGGTGGCAGTCGCGCTTTTCCTCACCGCCTTTGTCGGCGCTTGGGCCTTTCTCGGCTGGCCGACCCTGCTCGGGTTCGGTAATCAGATGTGGAGCGGCCAGAACGATTTCATTCTGACCGCCATCCCTCTCTTCGTCTTCCTTGGCGAAATTCTCGTGCGATCGGGTGTCGCGGACGGCCTCTATCGCTGCCTGTCTGACTGGATGCGCAAGCTGCCAGGCGGACTTCTGCATTCGAATATTGGCGCAAGCGCCGTATTCGCAGCAGTTTCAGGTTCTTCGGTCGCGACCGCCGCCACCATCGGTACGGTTGCGCTCCCGATCCTAAAGAAACGGAAGTATGACGACCGTCTGACGACCGGCTCGATCGCGGCCGGCGCCACACTCGGCATCCTCATACCGCCATCGATCAACATGATCATCTATGGATCGATGACGAACACTTCGATCGGCCAACTGTTTGCCGCAGGCATTGTACCAGGCCTGCTTCTCACAGCCTGCTTCATGATGCTGATCGCGATAATCTGCGTGTTGAAGCCTGACCTTGCAGGTCCGACTCTTCCGGATCGACCTTTCGCGGACAAGATGGCGAGCCTTCTGGATATGTTCCCACCTTTCGTCATCTTCGTCGTGGTTATGGGCTCGATCTACGCAGGGTGGGCGACGCCGACAGAATCGGCGGCAATCGGCGTCGTTTGCTCAATCCTGGTGGCGATCGCCAAGCGCCGTTTCACAATATCATTGATGCACGAATCGATGGTCGCAACGGTGCGTATTTCAGCGATGATCCTTCTGATCATGGTCGGCGCACAGTTCCTCAACTTCGTCATCGGAGTTCTCGGTATCCCACAGGCACTGACTGCATTTGTCTCACAGTTCGGCGCGGGCCCGATCGAAATCATACTGTTGCTGATCATTTTCTATCTCATCCTCGGTTGTTTCATGGAAACGCTATCGATGATGATTGCCACGTTGCCAGTCGTCTTTCCGCTCATCGTGCATCTCGGCATCGATCCGGTGTGGTTCGGCATATTCCTGGTGCTAATGATGGAGATCGGCCTGATTACTCCACCGATCGGCATGAACCTTTACGTGGTGCAAGGCGTGCGCGGCCAAGGCTCGATCGTTGACGTCATCCGAGGCGCAACGCCTTTCGTGCTTCTCATGCTTGCTTTTACCGGTGTTCTTATCGCGTGGCCCGATATGGCGCTTTGGCTGCCGCGCCAGTTGTTTTGAACATGCGCTTGCTTGAGGCAGATTTCGTTGCTGCCGGAGCAGACCCTCCGGTTGGCATCACCATCATAAAAAAGGGTGCGGTCGCCATCGAGGGCGACCAGATCGTGGATATCGGATTGGCCACGGATCTTGCCGCCCGCCACACTTCGGCAGAGCGAGAGCAATTTCCCGATGCGATCCTCATGCCGGGTTTCGTCAACGCCCACCAGCATGGTCGAGGTCTCAGCCAGATCCAGCTTGGCTATCCCGACGATCAACTTGAGCCATGGATCGCACGCAGGCGTGGTCGCGGGGCGCCGGATGCATACGCCGTAACCCGGCTCGCCGCCGAGGAGATGCTGGCAAACGGCGTTACCGCGACATTGCACGCCAATTACAGTTATGCCTCCGGTGATTACGAAGCCGAACTACGCGCATCGATCCGCGCCTATGTCGAAACCGGCCTGCGCGCGACCGTTTGCGTCGGTTATGCCGATCGCGGTGGCCTCGTCTATCCGCCTGCTGACGAGAACGTCTTCAGCGCTGGTCTTTCGGCAGACGCGCAGGCTCTGCTGCAGTCGGCACGCCCGGCCTGGCTGTCGCTGGAGGGAACCCTCGGCCTGATGGCGCGGCTTTGCGAAGAGTTTGCCGGTCATCCGACAATCACTCTGGCCTATGGCCCTGCCGGTCCTCAATGGGTCAGCGATGCGGCATGGCGGGCAATGGCAGAGGATGCGACACGTCGCTGCCTCGGATTGCACTTTCACCTGCTGGAATCGCCGGCCCAGGCGGCGTGCGTGAAAACCCTCTATCCGGAAGGTGTTCTCAACCGGCTGCAATCACTTGGCGTATTCGCAACACGCGCAAGCGCTGCCCATTTCGCTCAGGCGGCTGAAAGCGACATTGCCGACGCGGCCCGGATGGGTCTTGTCATCGTCAGCAATCCCGGCTCCAATATGCGGCTTGGCAACGGCCCTCCCGACATCGCCCGCTGGAAGGCCGCAGGACTTGACGTCGAGCTTGGCACCGACAATTGCGCACTTCAGGACAGCGAAGACTATCTTTCAGAATTACGGCTTGGCGGCCTACTGGCGCGTAGCAACCCGATGGCAGACAAATTCGATGCGGCCTCAACACTTTTGATGGGAGCCGAGGCGGGTGCCCGCGCCATGTTCGTCACGGATACCGGCCGACTTGCTCCCGGTATGAAGGCGGATCTCACGGCCTTGGACCTCTCCCGACTGCGGAGCGTCTATCTGGATGACGACACCGAGCTCCTGGACGCGCTAATTGCGCGAGGACTTGGCTCGGACGTGCTGATGACTATGGTGGATGGAGCCGAGCGCTATCGGCGTGGCAGACTGGCGGATCTACGCCGCAGTCATGCGGCAGAACTTGCCGCTAAAACCGCAGCAGCATCGCGAAGCGCAGGCAAAGATGCATCCTCGGCGGCCGCAGAGATCACCGAGGCGCTTCGCAGCCACTATGCGGGGCTCGCACAATGACGGATCGATTGCCGAGCCCTGTCGTTCTCGTCACCGGTGCCTGCGGCTTCGTCGGCTCCGCTATCTGCGAGGAACTGGTGTCGCGCGATATCACCGTCATCGGTGGCGATCGTGCATCTCCGCCTTTTCCCGACGCCGATTGGGCCGGGCGGGTGACTTTCACTTATCTCGACATCCGCGACAGCCAAAACATCGCCCAAGTCGTCCATGAAAACACCATCACCCATATCGTTCATGCGGCGGCGATAACGCCCGACGTGGAGCGGGAGCGCGGGGACGCGGATACGGTCATCGACGTGAATATCGCCGGGTCTTGCCGGCTGATGAGCGCGGCAGGCAAGATCGGAGCGGAGCGGATCGTCTATCTCTCTTCGATTTCCGCTTATGGTTCTGCTGCGCCGACTGTCGATGGCCGGTTCTGCGAAGCCAGAAGCGTACCGCAACCGGAAACCCTTTATGGCATCTCCAAACATGCCGCCGAAAGCGCCATGCACAGGCTTGCTTATCTGAATAGGCTTGATCTGCGCATCATCCGGCTAGGCCCGCTTTTCGGCCCCTGGGAGCACGCAACGGATGCGAGAGGCCTGCTAAGCCCACATCACCAGATAGCCATGCAGGCGCGTGCAGGAGAACCTTGCTTGCTGCCACGCGCTGTCCCCGCCGATTGGCTTTACTCACGCGATGCTGCAAAGCGGATCGCCGATGTGCTTCTTGCTGAAACGATAGCACCCCAACTCTTCAATCTTGGCGGTGGCGATATAACGACGTTGATCGACTGGTGTGAGGTGCTCGGGCAGCAGATCGATGGTTTCCGCTTCGGCATTGATGCTGAGCGCCCCTCAGTTCGCTACGGTTACCCCAAGGACCGGCCTGCCCTCGATAACCGACAGATCGATCAGGTTTCGGCTCACCGCCGAACCCCTCTCGAGCAGGCAGCGAATGAATTGCTGCATTGGCTCGACCGTTTCAGCCCCACCTTCAACGCTTCGGAGATAATTCCATGACACAACGCCTTGCCGGCCGGGTGGCCATTGTCACTGGCGGCTCTTCAGGCATCGGCCGCGCCATCACCCGCAAGTTTGCAAACCACGGTGCCGCTGTCATCGTTGCGGACATAACGACGGATGCCATTGAAGGCGGACGGCCTGTCTGCGACATAGTCGCGGAAGAGGGTGGAAAAGCTGCCTTCGTCCAGACGGACGTTTCCAGTGCAGGTGACGTGGACGCCATGGTGGCGGAGACCGTATCTCGCTTCGGCCGACTGGACATCCTCGTCAACAATGCCGTGCTGCGCGCCGGCAAGCCACTTGTCGAAACAGCGGAAGCCGATTGGGATCGGGTGATGGATGTCAGCTTGAAGGGCGCCTATCTCTGCGCTCGCGCCGCTGTCCGGCAGATGCTGAAACAGGAAGTCGTCGGCGAGGTTCGCGGGCGTCTGGTTCACATCTCTTCCCAGCATGGCCACATCAGCGCACCGGAAGACTTCGCCTATGGCGTCAGCAAGGCTGGCGTCGCTTATATGACAAGGCAGATAGCTGCCGACTATGCGAAAGACCTCATCGTCTCGAATGCCGTCGCCCCCGGCAAGATATTGACGGGTAAGGGCGGCCGGGCGGTCGAGCCGAAATGGATGGATTATTCCAATGCCCGGACGCCTTGGCCACGCTTGGGTACTCCGGACGACGTAGCCAATGCTGCCCTTTTCCTAGCGAGTGACGAGGCGACCTATATCACCGGCCACAATCTATTCGTCGACGGCGGGTGGATGGCATCCTGAGTTCCCAGATTGAAAAGGAAATGCTCATGGTCTTGATGGGGATCGAACCGTAGCCCCTCCCCCGCGCAAACGCAGTCATCAGCTTAGCGGCAAAAGGTTTGGCCACCCCTGCGCGTCATGGAGTACGCGAAGAATTCGATCGTCGTCTCGGTAGTGGCGTAGATGGCGAAATAACACGTCGAGAATGTCACTCGTCCATTTTAGCTCGATCTTTGGTTGGGAGAACCCGCTATGCATATCCTGCGATACGCAGACAGCATTAAGTAAGCTTGTCCAACGGCGTTGTCACGTTGTTCGTGGCTTAACGGTTGACGGATAACCGGACGTGATGAGCACGCCGACCATCAGCTACAAGAACCACCGTTTCCCACCGCAGATCATCGCCCATGCGGTCTGGCTGTATTTCCGGTTCCCGTTAAGCCTGCGGCTGGTGGAAGAAATGCTGCTGGAGCGCGGCATCGTCGTGTCCTACGAAACGATCCGGCGCTGGGGCCGGAAATTCGGTGCGGCCTACGCAAAGCGACTGCGCAGAAAGACGCCGTCGTGAGAGGATATCTGGCATCTGGACGAAGTGGTCGTGAACGATCGGCGGGCGAAAGCATTGGCTTTGGCGAGCCGTCGACCAGGACGGATATGTTCTCGACGAGATCGTGCAGACCCGTCGAGACACCAAGGCTGCCAAGCGATTGCTGATCAGGCTGCTGAAGAAGCAAGGCCTCGCGCCAAAGAGGATTGTCACCGATAAACTGCGTTCATACGGGGCGGCAAAGCGAGATGTGATGCCGGCCATTGAACATAGATCACACAAGGGCCTTAACAACCGTGCGGAAAATTCCCATCTGCCGCTGCGAAAACGAGAACGAGTGATGCAGGGCTTCCGATCCGTCGGCAGTCTGCAACAATTTGTCCCCGTGTTTTCAGCGGTTAGAAATCATTTCGTCCCGTCGCATCAAAAACACTCCGCCCTCGCAACCCACATTCATCGGATCCGCGCCATGGCGCACTGGAAGGCCGTGACCTGCGCAACTGCCTGAGTTTAACTGAAAGCGCTTCGTCCGGCCTCAGTCGAACAACGTGACAACGCCATATGTTGGTATCCAAAAAAAGATTCAAAGGCATTTTTCACATTCTTTCATCGGAAGCGCTACAACCCTAGGATAGATTCGACACTGGCATCTATCTTTTAAAAAATTCTCACCGCGCCACATCGTCAGAAAACTTGGAATGTTCAATATGGACGTCACCCTTCTCATTTCGTCCTGCACGGGCAACAAATATCTAAAGAAATCACGACTGCGATCATAACGCTCTCGGGATTGTCGCTGGTTGCAGTCAGCGCATGCTTTCTACAGATCACCTATAGCGTTCAATGCACGAATGACATCAGCACCGAGTTGCTGTGTATTTTTCAATCCGCCTTTCGAGTTGAATAAATCGATACCGATTTCCGCCGCGACCGAACGTAGCGTTTCTTTGACGACGACTTGTTGCGGTTCTCCGTGTCGAAAAATACGAATTGCACCGTTTTCATATTTTACAATCTCGAAGTCGGAGTAAGAGGCTTTTCCGGCTATTTCGAGCGACTCAACGGGATGTTCTTCGCTGATTCCGCGTTTGATTGGATAAACGAGCTTACCGCCCTGTCCCCGCATAAGTAGACGAGCGGCGTCTACCGGTGCGTCCAAAAGCTCTTCCACGGATACCCCTTTGTCGTCATCGATGTTGACCCGGAGGACCATCACGCGATCCACATGATGAAACGTGTTCAGATTGAAATCGACGTGAGTGGAGCTGGTGATAGTTTTGACCGATATTCGTTCATTCGAAGCTGACACAACGTCATAACCGCGCTGATTAGTATCGAGGGCCATTTGGCCGCGAGTTATCATCGCCGCATACAGTTCCCCAATGCGCCCCGTCAGGTGATTAAGCTCGCCGGGGCTAACGCCTCAACTGATCTCTTTCTCGAACCAAGAGAGCGCTTCGGCGAGCGACTGGATTATCTGGACTTGCGTGAGTGTTGGCCGGTCGGCTCCAGCATGCATGCTCTTGTTTCCGCTTCAGTCCAAGCTGATGATCTTGGCGGGTGCAAACCGTTCCAGCTTTTTCAATCCGGATACCATTCCTTTGCCCGGCATGGGCGTTCCAACCGCGCCTTTCAGCCAACATTCCTTCTTCGGCTTAATATACGTGAAGGCCACGCACTGCTTCTCGTCGATGCAAGCCAGACGACATTCCAGAGGAGTCTTCGCCGAACGTTCTGGACGCCGGGATAAATCACCACCGGGTAGATCTACCTCGTCAAACAGCGCTGATTGCGGATCAATCGTTCCAAGCGTGATGGCAGATGGATCTGCTTCGGCTCCACTTAGAAAGCGACCTGAGAAAGCAACGCTATTTCCATCGGCTCGTCCCGCGTTCGATTTCAGGAAGCAGTTCGGGCCTCTCTTGATTTTCGGGTTGGCATTGTATGTAAAAGCTTTGCACTGGCCGTTCATAATCAGGCAACGTTGAGCACATTCGCTGGCGTCGGCGACACGCTGCGATGAGATGTCATCTCCGAAGAGGTCCAGCCCGGTGTAGATGGCAATGCGATTGGGTCGCTTGGTAAATTCGTCGAGGGTCGACAGTTTCGCCTGCTGTTTTGAGTCTGGCGCAGGCGGCGATGTGCCACCATCTCCCAGAAGATCAGCATCACTTGGTTTCTGGTCACTATCTTGGCCAGCGACTGCAACGGGAACGTCGACAATCGTCGGCGTCGTTGATTGCTCCTGCGCCGTTCGATTGAGCTTGTATTTATCCACCTCGTCTTGGCTGAATATATGCATATCATCAGGCGGCGTCTTAAACATGACATGCATGACGTCCACGGGCGTCCCAAAGCGATTGAGGACTTCGATAATGTCCGAGATCGCGAGTTGTGCGCCTACGAGGTCCGGCGAGTCGGACGAAATCTGATGAACACCCAAGGCTCCATCGACCTTCCGTTCATTACCGGCGAGAAAGACGAACGCACAGGCGGATAAGCACTTGCTTTCTTTTGGAATGTAGGTCGCCAGCTTGCGTTGATGGATATCGTCCGCAATGAGCAAGCCCATCTGGACATTACCACCGGGGCTATTGAGGGTGACAAGCTTCGCATTTGGTGCTGCTTGAATCGCGCGACGAAAATTTAGACCTGAATTGACGTCGATATCGCCATTCAAAGCAATTACGTTCGGATTTGCGTCACTTACAGCGAAAGGGCCGAATGTTCTCTCTCCGGCAAATGCTCCGGAAAGAGTTACCACCAAAATGACGCTGGCGCTAACAAAGCGAAGTAATCCACGCATACGCAATACCCTTTACCCATGCATATCAAACTATACTGACGCCGCGCGTGCAAGGCGCTCAATCATAAATCGCCTATGATTTTTGATTGCAGTTAATGCGTGTGATTGCTGCGCCGGGATAATCCTTGGCCCCTTCGTCGGGGTATCCTACGCATCACCAACAATTCATGTTGGAGATCACCATGGCGACAATCAGAAAACTCAGAGGGCGCTGGCAAGCACAGGTGCGTCGGCGCGGTATGAAGCCGCGTTGCAAGAGCTTCGACACGAAGCTCGAAGCGGAAAAGTGGGCACGCGACCTCGAAGCACAGGTCGATAGGTTCGGCGCTGCCCCTGACACGAAAATCCTTGAAAGCACAACGCTCGGGCAGCTTCTCGAACGTTACCAGCGCGAAGTGTCGCCTCTGAAGCGCGGTTCCGTCTAAGACATACAGCGGATCGACGTGCTCCGTCGCCACGAACTCGCATACAGGACAATGATCGGACTGAGCCAGCAGGACATTGCGTCGTTCCGGGATAAGCGGCTTCAGAGTGTAGCTCCATCTACCACCGTCCGCGAGCTCGCTAGCTTAAGCCACGTCGTTGAAGTCGCAATTCGGGATTGGGGTCTACCGCTCGCAAAGAACGTGGCAAAGATGGTGCGTCGTCCGGTGATACGAGAGGAGCCATCGTCTTGCACCCGGTGAGGAGCAACGACTACTTGATGCTTGCGACATCGGAAAAATACCTTTCTTGTGCACGTTGTTGATCGTCGCAATCGAGACCGGGATGCGCCGTGGCGAACTTCTTGGATTAATGTGGACACATTTTTCGCACAATCGCCGGGTGCTCTCGCTCGCTCTTACCAAAAAAGGTTCCGGTCGTGATGTTCCCTTGTCACAGCGCGCATTTGATACATTGATAGCATGGAAGGAACATCCGGGCGTAGATCGATCTCCTATATTTCCAATGCGAGCCGGGACGCTTGAACAGGCATGGCGAAGGTTGTTGGCGCTTGCTGGCATAAAGGAGTTGCGCTTCCATGATCTACGCCATGAAGGTGTCAGCCGCTTGTTCGAACGGCGGTTGAACGTGATAGAGGTCAGCAGCGTAAGCGGGCACAAAGAGCTGCGGATGCTAAGGAGATGCACGCACCTCGCCGCTGACGATCTCCGTGCTCGGCTTGGAAGTGACGACATACATCGAACCGGACGCTTACGCTGTGGAAACGTAAAAACAATGTTCGGCCTCCATAGGTGAACCTCAGGCCTTTATGCCACAGACCTAGCTTTTCAGTTTAAACGAGGCCGCTCCTTCTCATGCCCGATGAAAAATGCGTCAGAGCCATGCCTCGCCCGGGCGTAGCAAACTTGCTCACCTGTAGACAGTTGCCCATACCTCGCTGATCGGATGGACTATAACCGTCGCCTTATCACGGCGCGGCCTGCCAACGATCTCCGTCACCCCTTGTTCTGGTGATTTCTATCGCGCCTCCCTGCGCGGCTCAAGCGGGTCCAGTTGCTGCGTACAACGCGGAACAACATTCTCAGAGCGAAAGGACGGCTTCTGAGGAGGCGAAGCGCTCCAGTTTGCCCAGCGTTTGCTGACCCAGCTCCACGGCGCCGAAACCCTTCGCTTGCTGGAACTCGGCTTCCGTGCTGAACACCATGCCCAGCACAACTTTCGTCGCGCCATCCTGATCCTCGAAGGAGGCCCAGGCGTCGGCATGTTTCGGCCCGTTTTCGCCCCACAGCAGCGTATAGGCGATCCTCTCTTCGGGCCGGACCTCGACATAACGATGATGGTTTGGGAAGACTGTGCCGTCAGGGCCGATCATGTCAAAGACCCATTCACCGCCGGTCTGCAGGTCAATCCTCTTCGTGCGGCAGGAAAATCCTTCCGGGCCCCACCATTGCGGCAGCGTCTTTTCATTCATCCAGGCTTTCCAGACAATGTTTCGCGGCACTTTTATCGTTCGCTCCAGCACCATGGTTCGCCCGGCCACGCTGGCCAGATTGTTGAGACCGGCGCTGAAACCTTGTTGATAGCCATCGCGCATATCCTCGGCCAATGAGGAAAGCTGCACCGTTACGGTCAAGCGGCTACGCTCTTCCGCCGCCTGAAAATCGGCAGTCACCAGCGCTGCCGACTGGGTTACGCCGTCGGATGAGACCACCTCGTAATTCACGCTGCGGCGGGTTGGCTGAAGCTCCAGCCAGCCGCATTCACAGCGAATATCCGGTTGGCCGGCGACCTTGCAGAGCGACACTTCGCGACCGCCCAGCCTGCTGTCCGCCTCCAGGAATTCCACTGTCACCGAGGGTGAGGGAGAGGCCCACACCGCCCGGGCGGCGGGTGAGAGCCAGACCTGCCAGAGAGCCGATAGCGGAACGGCAATTTCCCGTTCGAAGCTGAGCGCTGCAAAACGGTCTTGTGGCAGATGCGGTTCAGCGTGTGGGCTTTGTTGACCGGGTTTCGTTGTCATTGTTCCTCCTCCTTCATGGCGTGAACTGCAAATGCCTCCAGCCGGTCAAGCCGGCTCTCCCACACGGCCCGTTGCTCATCGAGCCAAGTTCTCACCGGCTCCAGCGCTTCAGGTACTATTGCGCAGGTGCGCACGCGCCCATCCTTGGATGTGGCGATGAGCCCCGCCTCCTCAAGCACGGCGAGGTGGCGCATGACCGTGGGCAAGCGCAGACCCGTGGGAGCGGACAATGCGGTAACCTGCGCCGGCCCGCTGCCGAGGCGAGCGAGAATTGCCCGCCGTGTGGGATCGGCAAGAGCCTGGAAGATGAGTGAAAGCTCTGGATGATGCTTAGCCATATCGCTAACTATCATGTTCCATCTTTGCGGCACAAGCAAAAACTTAGTCTATCAGCTAAGTTTATCATCCGGCAAATCCGGGTCGGGAAGTGAAACAAGCCATCGAGAGTTGCAAAAAAGCAATTGACTCCCGCCGCCCGGTGGGTGAGCTTCGGCGGGAAAAAGACGGGGAAAAATCAAATCATCATGTCGCCAGAACGCTTTAACCAATGCCTGCGGGTCATTCGCTGGACGCCGATCAACATCGCCTCCGCGCTGCAATGCGAACTCTCCTGGATCGAGGCGCTTGAGGCGGGCAATGAAGAGGTTCCCGAAGGGCTGGCCACATGGCTCGAAACGCTTGCGCAAGCCCATGAGGCTCTGCCGCCGCCCTCCACCTACAGAGGCAAACGGTCAACCTTCTGACGCGGCCGGTTGTCGTCAGCCTTCACCAACGATTGGATTGTTCGAAATGAAATACCTCATAGCGGCTCTTGGCCTGATCACCTTCTCGAGCCCCGTTTTCGCGGCCTCCTGCGAGAAGAATTTCACCGTCTCCGGCGTGCCGATGGTGACGGCTGTTTCCTACAAGTCCTGGCAGGAGCTGCCGAAGGCGAAG
The DNA here is from genome assembly GCF_900013495.1 of Agrobacterium genomosp. 2 str. CFBP 5494. Taxonomy (NCBI): domain Bacteria; kingdom Pseudomonadati; phylum Pseudomonadota; class Alphaproteobacteria; order Hyphomicrobiales; family Rhizobiaceae; genus Agrobacterium; species Agrobacterium genomosp. 2. The sequence goes on along the minus strand of NZ_LT009719.1, from coordinate 2,014,024 downwards.
GCGCCGGCCGTGCTTCAGAAGCTCGCCCAGGCCGTGGCGGCGGAAGGTTTTTCGGGCATCCAGATCAACAAGGCGCTTTCGTCCATCGATGCGCACCAGGAGACCAGCGGCAGCGGCAGAATTCAGACGCTGCGGGTGGTGGCCCGGCAAAAGGGTGCGGCTGTGCGGATCGACGCCGTCTTCAACATTCAGGCAGGGCAGATCGCGGACAAGAACGTGATCCGCGAGGGTATCTGCAATATCATCAATGGCGCGTGACGCGGCGGATTCCAGGCCCTGCCCACCCAAAGCTGATTGCCGGTGAGGCCGCGTCTGCCCCTTCGCCCGACGCTTGCGCTGGCGCCGCACCTGTGGTGGCCGGCATGGCGTTGACGGTCTGGATGTAGCGCGGCCTTCACGGGCGTCGATCACCTCTTGCTAAGCAACTTTTGCGTGCTTAAAAGGCGCGCAATATGATCAGTCTGTGAGAGAGGACCAACGTCGTGGAACAGGAAAACAGCCATACCGGCAAGGGTCGGCGCAGGGCGCTATGGGCGGCGGTGGCAATTATCGCCGTTGCGGCCGCAGGTGTCATCGGCGGCAAGACCTTCTACGAGGCGAAGGTGAAGGAACTGGTTGCGCGCAGCGGCGCGACTGCCGGCTCCGTGGAAGTCGATTTCCTCGGGAAAATTCATGTTCGCGATCTGACGCTGCCTCTCGAAGATGGCAAGAACCTTCGCATTGCCGCCATTGACGGTCGTCCGAAGCTGCCCTTTCTGGACGGCGCGCTGGACATGAGCAACATCGATGTGGATGTGCCCACCGGCAAGCTTTCCATGGCGCATGCCCGCATCGAGAATGCGGCGTTCGAGAAGTCCGCACAGGCGGAAGGAAACGGCGGCTCCCTGCCCCGCCGCATCGAGCGCTTCGCGGCGACGCGCATCTCCACGCCCGAGCTGACGTTGAGCCAGTCGGTCGCGACCACCGAGCAGAAGACGGTTTACAGCAACCTGGTCCTCTTCGAGATCGCAGGTGGCCGTATCGCCCGGTATTCCATCGACAAGGGCAGCTACGACATCAAGATGCAGCTTCCCGACGGCGACGGCGCGATTGAGGACAAGCATGTGGCGGTGTCGACCGGCGTTATCGCCGGTCAGGGCATCGACGTCGCTTATCTCGCGCGGCTCTATACGGAAAAGGCCGGCCCTGACGACAAGGAGGCAAAACCTCTCTATGGGCCGCTTTCCGTCAAGACGGTTTCATTTTCCGATGGCGATGGCCGTTTCAGCTATGACGAGATCCGCAGCGATGGCTTTACTGCCCGCATGCCATCCGAACCGCTGCTGGACACACTGAAGGCACTGACGGTCACCAAGGATCCCGACCAGCTTCCGCCGGAGGAACGCCAGGCGCTTTTTGCCAAGGTCGTGTCCATCCTCGACATGATCGGCAGGAGCAACATGCAGCTCATCGGCTTCAAGGCCGACGCACCGGATGAAAAAGAGGGAGCGGACGGCAAAAGGGTCAAGGCCGCCATCGACCGCATCGACATGCAGATGGACAGCCGCAAGCTCGACTTCGGCCTGAACGGTCTGTCGATCGGTGACGGCGACGGCAAGATCGAAGTGGCCGAAGCAAGCCTCAAGGGTTTCGACTGGAGTTCGACGATCGAGGGTATCTCCCAGATCATCGCGCTCGATGAAACCGAGATCGAGACCTTTCAGTTCAATCGCCTGATACCGGAACTTGGCCGGGTGCGCGTCGGCGGCATCAACGTCGATATTGCCGCGCCGAAAGAGCCGGAGGAAGAACCCACCGGCACGCCGGAACGCATCAGGTTCACGCTCAAGAATTTCGAGATGGGGCTGACCAAGCCCTTCAACGGCATTCCGACCGATATAGAGATCAGGCAGGACGACCTCACACTTCCGATCCCGGCAGACGCGACGGAGGACGTTTTCGTGGAGGCCCGCAAGCTGGGTCTCGAGACGCTGGCTTTCTCCTATGGCCTTTCCGCAGGCTGGGACGAGCCGAACAGCAATCTGGTGATCCGCGACATCTCGCTCAGCAGCAGGGATTTCGGCAGCGTCAATCTTGCCGGACTGGTCAGCGGCTTTACGGAGGAGTTCTTCTCCTTCGACGTCAATCGCGCGCAGGCGGCGCTTTTCGGGCTTGCCGGCCGTGAGGTGAAGCTCACCGTCAAGGACGAAGGCTTGATGGCCAAGGCGATCAAGCTCTATGCCCTGCAGAACGACATGACCGAGGATCAGGTGCGCGGCACGCTGACGCTGGTGGCGAGTGTGATGCTGCAGCAGGTGGCGGCGGAGCAGCCGAAGCTGCAAGGCGCGGTGGAGGCGCTGGTGCGCTTCATCAGCACACCTGGAACCCTGACTGTCACAGTCAAATCCACGGGCGTCAATGGCCTCGGGGTCTTCGACCTGGTTGCGGCTTCCGACAATCCGATGGGTCTTCTCGACAAGGTCGATATTCAGGCGACGGCCGAGTAAACCAGCCAGAAAACGTCTCAAGCCCGGTTCGCCGGGCTTGAGACCGCCGCAACCGCTGTTTTCGTCAAGACATTGCGGAACTGCCCGCTCCCCGGAGTTATTATGACCTGGGCGGCTGAAATGCGCCGCCAGATTTCGGTCCGCATTTTTCGCGGTAGAAACGGTCATGAGGAGCATCGCCATGAAAACCGAGCAACTGACCTTCGGCCCCAGCGGACAGGTCCCCAATAACCAGACCTTTCCCGTGATCATTTACCGCAATGTCGGCGCGGACTTTCATTCCGCGGATTTCGAAGCGACATTTTCCCGCAACGGATGGAGCGGCATCTGGCGCAACGGCGTTTTCGACTACCACCATTACCACAGCGGGGCACACGAGGTTCTGGGCGTCGGACGTGGCGAAGCGACCTTGCAGATCGGCGGGCCTGAGGGGCAAATTCTCGATGTTGCCCGCGGTGACTGCCTGATCCTGCCCGCCGGGACAGGCCATATGAAACTGGACTCCTCCCCGGATTTTCAAGTGGTGGGTGCTTATCCGCCCGGGCAGGAAGCCGATATTCAAACATCCTCCGCCAGCGCTGACATGCTTGAGCGGATCAGATCCCTGCCGAAGCCGCAGACCGATCCTGTGCACGGAGCTTCGGGCGGCCTGACAGATATATGGCGCTGAAGAGGCGTTTCCGGTTCCGTCAGGATACCGCATGAACGTGGAGACAAATTTCAGCGATGCCGGCGCCTATTGGCTTCGGCCAATGAACCACGACTGAATGACGCCTTCAGCCTCCGTTCCGGTGGAACGTTCTAAAACAGGGACGTTCAACCGCGGTCCATCCGCCTGAGGAGACACGTCATGATCCGGAAGTCTTTCATTGCAAGTGCACTCGTCGCTCTCGTCGGCTTCGCTGCCGCGGCACCCGCCATGGCCAATGATGTGCGCATCGAACAATATGGCTGGTCCAATTCTGCCGGCGGTGCACAGGAGGGTTACGGCAACCGGATCCGCACGTACCAGAACGGCGGCTACAACCGGATTGTCGGTCATCAATATGGCCGGCATAACCTCTCGGCTGTCGGCCAGGAGGGGCACGACAATTACGGCTCCACCTATCAGAACGGCAGCCGCAACGTGGCCGGCATCGGCCAGTTCGGTTCCAATCACACCACCATCCTCACGCAGGACGGCAACGGCAACATCGCGGCCGGTGTCCAGGTAGGTCGCGGATGCAGCGCCAATGTGAGCCAGGGCGGCAACGACAATGTCGCCGCCTTCGTGCAAGCCTGCCCTTGACCGGCCGCACGACGTGTAACCGGTCGCGCTCGAAACATCAGATCATCCGGGAGACCAGCCATGCCCCACAGCATCAGTCATAAGCGCCGCCTGGCGGCGATCCTTGCGCTGGCACTGCTTCCCGCCGGCACCGTTGCGGCCATATCGACCGCACGGGAGTCGACGGCTGGAAACGTCTGCGAGATCAGGTCAACGTCGCAGGCGGGCATGGTGAACCTGGAGGCCTTTGCCGGAGCCGATGTCACTGCCGGCGGGACGTACGGCTTTCACGTCGAAAAATCGGGAAGCGGCGGACATTCGGTGATCAATCAGGGCGGCGACTTTGATGCCGCAGCCGGACGTCCGCAACTGCTGAGCGCGGTAACGCTCGATGCGAAGGGAGCCCGCTATAAGGCGGTGCTCGATATGGTTATCGATGGCCGGAGCTTCACCTGCACAAAGCAGGTTGATGGCGACTAAGCCAAGACATGCCCGTAAATTATCCCCGTGAAGGGCGCCGCTTCAGGCGCCCTTTTCTTTCGATGCTGCCGAGCGACTGAACAACGTGTGAACGGGCAGTTCCGATCAGGTTCAGCTGCGAAATGCGATGTTCGATCATCGGCAAGGCGCTGACGGATGGAGATCAAGAATGACGCGCAACATATTGAAACTCATGACTGTTACCCTGCTCGTCGGGGGCCTCGCACCTCTTGGTTCTCCGGCACCGGCCCACGCCGGCGGTCGCATCTCCTTCGATCTCGCACCCGGCAATGCCGCCGATGGCGACCTGCTTTCGACGGGCCTCCGCGCCTATTCGCTCTACCGTGGCGTGAAGGACGCCGATATCCGCCAGCTCGGCCGCGGCAACGCCGCCGGCATTGCCCAGAACGGCGGCGGCAATCTCGGCTTTATCCGGCAACGGGGCGTCGGCCACTCCGCGACGTTGCAGCAGAACGGCAACAACAATGCCTATGGCATTTTTCAGTACGGCCGCAACACGGATACCAACGTCGTGCAGGACGGCAATAACGGCAGCGGCCTGACCTTCAGCTACGGCTGGTAGGGCAAGGCGGGACACCTGCAGGTCTTCGCCGCAGGCTCAATTCGCAAGAACCTCGCCATCCCTGCTCTGAACGATATCCGGCGATGGAACCGGCGGAGCACCGGGATCGGGCAGAGGCGGAATTATCAGCCATGCGTCTGGGTAGTCATTGCGAAGATGGCGGGGATTATAACGAATATTGGTTCCAGCGGGATGGTAAAGCGTTCCAAGAGCGGCATCTTTTGACAGAGTGCCTCTGCTGATTTCGTGGAGCTTTCGCTCGCCGTTCAAGGCAAGCGTTACCTCTGAAAGATCGAAGTCATCGATGTGAATGGTCTGCCCAGTCGGTATATCGAGAACCCATCTGTCGGAATCGACAAAGCCATCGGTGTAAACATTGCCGGTGGAGGCCCGCAGGGAGGTGCCTTTCGGCAGGCTGATACCGTCAACGACATTGCCATCGGCGAGAATGCATTTGCTGAAGGTAGAGATGCTGCCATCAGCCATGAGATCGAACTCCACGGGCTGCGTTGCATCACAACGCCAGTCGCTCTGCGTGGTCACGCCAATACCGGTTATCCGCATGTCGCCTGGGGTGAAACCGATCGTTTCGTAATTTTCATTGGTTTTTATCGCGATATAACGGGCGATCTCAACGGCGTCGATATCCGCGATCCGCACCGGATGCGGAAACACGGCCCTATCGAAGGCCTCCTTGTTGTCGGCAATGGCCAGTTCGAGCTTCGTACCCTTGGGCATATCTATCCCGCCCAGACGTGCGGGTTCCAGAAGTTCCGGCTGATAACGTATTGCTCTCTCCCTGTCGTAAGCGCTCATCTCCAGATAAAATTCACCGAACCGAAAAAGCGTGAAAAGCGCAACCGCGGTCACCAGCCCGTAAGACAGGATCATCGGGCGCTTCCAGCGCCCGCCCATGTATCGAACCAACAGCCATAGTGACCAGACGGCCCACACAAGGGTCGTGATGAGAAAGAAGGCAAGGAGAAGCAACGCTTCGACGGAGGGCAATGCGACGGGGATCATGCAAACCCATAATTCTGGGGAATCGTGTCCATTCTTTAGGGACATCCGTGCTTTAACCCACAGGCTGTGGTCATTTCAACTCGGCGATGGCGAGAGATGCGACGTATCCTGACGGAGGGCGCGCGTCGTCATTGGACGCGTTCGCATGAGGGCCCATGCAGGAAGAGCGCGCCAAATACCGCTTGACCTCAACTGCGCTTGAGATCGTACCGATACATGGTGTTTCACCATTGCTCCGGGACAACGATGATAACAAAACTCATGAAGATGCTGGAAGATGGGAGGGACAGCCCCCTTCTGCGCTTTTCAATCGCGAAGGCTCTGGCGGCAGCGGGGCAGTTCGAAAATGCAGCGCATCACCTGCAGGAGGCTATCCGGCAGGATCCCGACTATTCGGCGGTATGGGCAGAACTCGGCGAATGCCGTGCACGGTTGGGAGACAATGACGGCGCGATTACGGCGTGGGTCGAAGGAATGTCGGTCGCCGTCAGGCGAGGAGACAGATGGAAGTCCGGCTCCGGCGTCTGCGATCACGCACCGCGCGACCTCATTCGGCGGCCTGATCACTATGAAATCCGCCGTGATGTCTCCACAGGATGGATTTGCAGGATGATACGGAGCTGTCTTGGTCGTTCATCCGGGGCTGACTACACCGCTTACTGACGGCGACGCTGACCCACATGTCCGGCCCTCGGAAAGGCCCGGCCCGCCTCGATGAGACGGGCTGGCCGTTCGTTTACGGCTGGGAGCTATCCGACCGCCAGAACCGATAAAGCTCCGCAACATTGCCGCTGGTCATGAGTGGCATCGCGGCTTTCAGCCGGTCCGCCGGCCAATCCCACCACTTCATCTCCAGAAGCAGCTCGATCGAGTCGTCGTCGAAACGCTTGCGGATCGTTTTCGCGGGATTGCCACCGACGATAGCGTAAGGTTCGACATCTTTCGTCACCAGCGCACGCGTTCCAATCACGGCGCCGTCGCCTATGGTAATACCGGGCATGATGACAGCTTCCGAGCCTATCCAGACATCATTGCCGATGACTGTGTCGCCGGACGGCAGATAGCCGTTTGCGGCATTCTCGAATTCCGGCACTTCGGGCATGAAGAAGAAGGGAAAGGTGCTGATCCACTCATTGCGATGGCCCTGATTGCCCGCCATGATGAAGGCTGCGCCCGAACCTATCGAGCAGAAGCTCCCCACGACCAGCCTGTCCGCGCCCTCATCCGGTAACAGATAACGGGCACAGTCTTCAAAGCTGTGGCCGTGATAATAGCCGGAATAATAGCTGTATTTTCCGACCAGGAGGTTTGGGTTCTTTACCTGCTTGTCGAGCGTGATGCCCCGGAACGGGCTTTCGAAATAGTTTTCCATTGAGTAATCTCACTGCATGTCTTCGCTTCGCTTGCCTTGCGGCAAGCCGACACCAGGCGAAAAGCCGGCTGGCTTCTCGTCCGATGCTCCTCGCGCTGCGGCGGGAGCTAGATGCAGGTGGTACTCGATGCTTTGATCATGGCTCCCTGTTACCGCAAAACGAGCCAAAGGCAAAGTGCCGCCACACGACAACCTTCAAGGATCAGGAAGCAATGGCCAGAATGAGCGCGATCATAAGCAGCATGGGGCCCATCCACTTGAAGTGACGCGCCACCGGCGGCCGGTGGGCAGGATTTCCCGACAGGGACAGATATCCGAACCCCACCAGCGTCATCCAGAGGCCGACGCAGAACATGATGAATTCATCAATATAGGCTGCGATCATGTCTTCCCCTCCCAGGCACCGCCCAATGGCGGCAAACCTTACCAGCATGACGACGAATGGCAACGAGTAGCCACGGCGCAGTGGCAGGCTGATCCGTCCCGAAAAGCAGAACACCGGGCTCAGGCTAAAAACCCGACCCCGGTGCCCCTGTCTGGAATAGTGCTTTCAGCGCCATGGAGGGCGTGAAGGCAGAGTGGGTATCAGAACTCCTCCCAATTATCCGTTGTCGTATTCAGTGCCGCGTTGCCGGAGAACGCCGCCCTGATCCGGCCGCCAAGGGCGCGGGCCGGTGAGGTCGCCGGTCTGTCGGCCGACGAAGCGGTTCGCACGGGCGCGGAAGCCTCGCTGTAACCGGCTTCAGACAGCTTGAACTGGGCGATCAGCCGGTTGAGCGACGACGCCTCGCGTGCGAGCCCGTGGCTTGCCGCGGTGCTCTCCTCCACCATTGCGGCGTTCTTCTGGGTGTCCTGGTCCATCTGGTTCACGGCCGTATTGATCTGCTGGAGACCGGAGGACTGTTCCTGTGCCGATTCCGCAATCGCCGCCACGTGGCGGTTGATCTCCTGCACTTCCGTGACGATCAGTTCCAATGCCTTGCCGGTCTCTCCGACGAGCTGCACGCCTTGCTGGACCTGACCGTTCGAGGTCGTGATCAGGTTCTTGATCTCCTTGGCGGCGCCTGCGGAACGCTGCGCCAGTTCGCGAACCTCCTGCGCGACAACGGCGAAGCCCTTGCCCGCCTCGCCCGCACGGGCAGCCTCCACCCCGGCATTCAGTGCCAGAAGGTTGGTCTGGAAGGCAATCTCATCGATAACGCCGATAATATTGGAAATCTCATTCGCGGATGTCGCGATCTGTTCCATCGCGGCAACGGCCTTCTGCACGACGTCTCCGGATCTTTCGGCGCCGATCTTCGCGCGGCTGACGAGGTGTCCCGCTTCCTGCGCCCGTTTGGTCGAATCCTTCACCGTCGTGGTGATCTCTTCCAGCGCCGCAGCGGTTTCCTCTACCGCCGCAGCCTGCTGCTCCGTCCGTTTCGCCAGATCGTCGGCCGCTGCGCGGATTTCGTTTGCGCCGGAATCGATGCCACGGGCATTCTGCGCCACCTGGTTGAGCGTCGACTGCAGCTGTTCCGCGGCCCTGTTGAAGTCGCCGCGAATACCGTCCAGGCTCGGCACAAACGGCTGCGCTATGCGGTAAGTGACATCGCCTTCGGCGATCTTCGAAAGCGCGGTGGCAAGATTGTTGACCGCGAACTGAACGTCGGCGGCTTCCTGCGCCTTCTGTTTCTCCCGCTCGATCCGATCCTTTTCGGACATGGACCGGTTCGCGTCCGTTTCAGCCTCGAGCCGCAGGCGCTCCACTGCGCTTTCGCGGAACGCTTGAACGGTTGCGGCCATCTGGCCAACTTCATCCTTGCGATCCATGCCGACGATTTCGCTTGCAGTATCCCCCGCCGCCAGCGCTTCCATGCGGGCGCGAAGGCGTGCAATCGGCGTGGTAATGCCGCGGGACGAGATGAGCAGGCCAAGCGCGATCACGGCCAGAGACATGAGTGCGAGTGTGACAACACCCGTCCAGATCGTCGTATTCGTGCTTGCGGTAAGGCGCTCCCGGCCCTCATTCATGACCTGGATGAGCTGTTCGTTACCCGCACTGATTTTCGGCGAAACCTCGGTGATTTTCCGCAGGACGTTAAGCGCCATCTGCTGGGCTTCGGCCCGCTGTCCTGCCTGCATGAGGGAAATGACCTGATTGCCGATTTCCTCGACTTCGACGACACCCTTGAGGATGTCCCGCGCGGCGTCCGTGCGGGCCGGCACGAGTTCCATGATCTTGTTCTGGCGTTCCTCGAGCTGCTTGCGATCTGCCCTGAAGGTCTTTACGGCCGCTTCGAAATCGCTGCTGGCCGGATCGTTGAGGCTGGCGCGAAGCATCTGCATGCCGAGCGCATTGAGATTTCCGCTTGTTCTGGCGTTCAGCACCGCAGCAAGGGCCTCGTGGCCGATGAAATCACTATAGACATTATCGGTGCTTTTATATTGCAGGCTGACATAGCTTATGCCGGAAAGCGACATCAGGCTCATCAGCGAGATGACAAAAACGACCTTCGTTTTTATCTTGGTATTCTTCAGGAATGACATGAACGGCCTCAAGGCAAGCGCTCCTCCTGCCGCCGCACGGGTGGCCGGGGGAACCATATGATGAAACATCGCGGGTAGCTGTTGCCCCTCCTCATAGGGCGACAAGCGGGTGCCTTTTTCGAACCGCAGGGCAGGTCGTGACGGGTCCGCTTGTTCTACCGGCTCCACCGATAAAACCTTGGAACCTGCGTATTTTAGATTTCACAAAACAACTAAACGAAGTGTTACCCTTGCCATGCAAGTGCTGACAATTCGGCATGCCGCAAACGGCTATTGTCTTGATAATGCTCAAGGCCCGGCGGGCCAGCGACAAGGGCCAATACAAAAAGGGCAGCGGGAATATCTCCCCGCCGCCCTCTTTCATTCACCGCACCCTCCCGCATCCAGATGCAGGCGGTATTGCGGATTAATAATGCACCGACTGGGAATCGATCGGCGTCGTCTTCGGCGGAGCGAACTTCGTCAGATCGATGCCCTCGACGGCGGAACGATACTCCTCGATGCTCGGCGTACGGCCGAGAATGGCGGACAGCACCACGACCGGGGTCGAGGCCAGAAGCGATTCACCCTTCTTTTCGGCACTGTCTTCAACGACGCGGCCCTGGAAGAGACGAGTCGAAGTTGCCAGAACCGTGTCACCCTTCGCTGCCTTTTCCTGGTTGCCCATGCACAGGTTGCAGCCCGGGCGTTCCAGATAGAGGATGTTTTCGTATTCGGTCCGGTTCGTTGTCTTCGGGTTGATGTCATCGAATTCGAAGCCGGAATATTTCTGGAGGATTTCCCAATCCCCTTCCGCCTTCAGCTCGTCGATGATGTTGTAGGTCGGCGCGGCAACGACGAGCGGCGCCTTGAATTCGACCTTGCCTTCGGTCTTTTCGATGTTGCGCAGCATCTGCGCGACGATCTTCACGTCGCCCTTATGCACCATGCACGAGCCGACGAAGCCGAGATCGACCTTCTTGGTGGCGCCATAATAGGAAACCGGACGGATCGTATCGTGCGTGTAGCGTCTCGAAACGTCGTTGTTGTTGACGTCCGGGTCGGCGATCATCGGTTCGTTGATGACATCGAGATCGACGACGACTTCAGCGAAATATTTCGCATTCGCGTCAGGCTTCAATGCTGGAACTTCACCGGAACGGATTTCCGCAATGCGCTGATCCGCCTTCGCAATCAGGCCTTTAAGCGTCTGTGCGGCGTTGTCCATGCCCTTGTCGATCATGATCTGGATGCGCGACTTGGCGATCTCCAGCGACTCGATCAGCGTTTCGTCTTCGGAAATGCAGATCGACGCCTTGGCCTTCATCTCGGCCGTCCAGTCGGTGAAGGTGAAAGCCTGGTCGGCAAGCAGCGTTCCGAGATGGACTTCGATGATACGGCCCTGGAACACGTTGTCGCCGTGCTGCTGCAGCATCTGCGCCTGCGTCGCGTGCACCACGTCGCGGAAGTCCATGTAGGGCTGCATCGTTCCCTTGAAGGTGACCTTGACCGATTGCGGGATCGGCATGGTCGCCTCGCCCGTGGCGAGCGCCAAAGCGACGGTGCCGGAGTCCGCACCAAAGGCGACGCCCTTGGACATGCGGGTGTGGCTGTCGCCGCCGATGATGATTGCCCGGTCATCAACGGTGATGTCGTTCAGCACCTTGTGGATCACGTCCGTCATGGAGTGATAGACGCCCTTCGGATCACGGCCGGTGATGACGCCGAAATTGTGCATGAAGGCCATGAGCTTCGGCGTGTTGGCCTGAGCCTTCTTGTCCCAGACGGACGCCGTGTGGCAGCCGGACTGATAGGCCCCGTCCACCAGCGGCGAAATGACGGTGGCCGCCATCGCTTCCAGTTCCTGCGCGGTCATCAGGCCGGTCGTATCCTGCGAACCGACGATGTTGACCTTGACGCGAACGTCGGAGCCGGCGTGCAGCACCTTGCCAGGCGTCACGCCAACGGCGTTGCGGTTGAAGATCTTCTCGACGGCGGTGAGGCCCTGGCCTTCGATCGAAATTTCCTTGTTCGGTGCAAAGACAGGGTTCGCCTCGACGCCAAGCGTTTCAGCGGCAAAAGTCTGGAGCTTCTTGCCGAAGACGATGGCATAGGAGCTCCCAGCCTTCATGAATTCCATCTTCTGGGGTGTGAAGGACGAAGCGAGGTCGACCAGCTCGGTGCCGTTTTCGTCCCGCAGCTTGCGATTCTTGGCGTCGATCTTGAGGACCGTGCCGGTCTCGACCGAATATTTCTGCTCAAGGATGGGGTTGCCGTCATTGTTGAGGATCGGCTTGCCGTCTTCGCCGAGCTTCTTCACCCAGTTCTTCAGATTGATGCCGATGCCACCCGTCACGTCGACGGTGGTGGCGAAAATCGGCGAAATGCCGTTGGTGCCCGCAACGATGGGGGCATAGTTGACGAAGGGCACGTAGGGGCTGGCCTGCTTGCCGGTCCACAGCGCCACGTTATTGACGCCCGACATGCGCGAGGAGCCAACGCCCATCGTGCCCTTTTCGGCGATCATCATCACCCGCTTGTCGGGGTGCTGCTTCTGCAGCGCGACGATTTGCGCCTGCGCTTCCGGCGAGATCATACACTGGCCGTGCAGCTGGCGGTCGGAGCGCGAATGCGCCTGATTGCCCGGCGACAGGAGGTCGGTCGAAATATCGCCTTCGGCGGCGATGAAGGTGACGACCTTGATCTCGTCCTCGACATCGGGAAGCTTGGTGAAGAACTCGGCCCTGGCGTAGCTTTCAAGCACGTCCCGGGCAATCGCATTGCCGGCCTTGTAGGCATCCCGCAGGCGGAACATGTCGGCATCGTAAAGGAAGACCTGGGTCTTGAGCACTTCACCCGCCTTGGTGGCGATTGCGGCATCGTTGCCGAGCGCGATGTCGAGCAGCACCTTGATCGACGGGCCGCCCTTCATGTGCGACAGCAGCTCCAGCGCGAAGGTCGGGGTAATCTCGGGGACGATGACGTCGCCGAGGATGATCTGCTTCAGAAACGCAGCCTTCACACCGGCGGCGCTCGTGGTTCCCGGCAATGTGTTATAAATGAAAAACTTCAGGGCATCGGCGCGGTGTTCGCTGCCTGCATCCTTGATCAGCTCGATGATTTCGGCGGTCAACGCACCGTCATCGATCGGCTTGGGCGCAAGTCCCTGTGGTTCTCTGCTTTTGATTTCAGCCAGGTAATCCAAGTAAAGGTTCATCGCAATCCCAACGTCATGATGTCTATGGAGCCGAACACAGCGCCACCAAACGGTAGTGCTGGTCGCCCCCGGGTTTCTGTCGGTTTCGACTACGCCAACCGGGGGCCGCTGACAAGATGTCGCATGCCTGTAAGCGCGGGGATGCGCGATATTTCGCCCATCCCACATCTTCGCCGCCAGGCAGCGCCGGCACTCCCCGCCCTATCGTCCCTGCGCCGGCTTGCCGAGGCCGAGCAGATGATAAAAGGCGATGGCGCCGATTGTCGCCGTGCCGATGCCATCAAGCGTGAATCCGCCCACATTCAGCTTGAAATTACCTGCCCCCAGAACAAGGGCGATACCCACCGTGATGAGGTTGCGTGGCTCGGAAAAGTCGACCTTGTTTTCCACCCAAATGCGCCCGGCGGTTGCCGCGATGAGGCCGAAGACGACGACGGACAGGCCGCCGATGACCGGCCCGGGTATCGTCTGTATCAGCGCGCCGAATTTCGGCGAAAAGCCGAGGAGGATGGCCACCAAAGCCGCGACAATGAAAACGAGCGTCGAGAAGATGCGGGTTATCGCCATGACGCCCATGTTCTCTGCATAGGTGGTCATGCCGGTTCCGCCAAAGGCGCCGGAGAAGATGGTCGCGATGCCGTCGCCGATAAAGGCCCGACCGAGGTAGGGATCGAGGTTCCTGCCGGTCATCGCGCCGATCGCCTTGATGTGCCCGAGATTTTCCGCAACGAGGATGACGACGACCGGAGCTATCAGTGCGATTGCCGATGCGGAAAAGACCGGCGTGGTGAAGGTTGGCAATCCGAACCAGGCTGCGGCGGCGACGCCTGAAAAATCAACCGGTTTGCCGAGGCCGAGACCGTTCGCCACCACGAGATAAGCGAGATAGGCGATCGCGCCGCCGATGAGGATCGGCAAGCGCCGCGCCATTCCGGGCGCATAGACGGCAATCGCACCGACCGAGGTGACCGTCAGAATGGCAATCCATCGCGACAGCTGGTCGCCATCGGGATTGCCAGGGCCGGAGCCGGAGGCGCTGGCTATCGCGATGGGCGCGAGCACGAGGCCGATGGCAGCGACGATGGCCCCCGTCAGGACCGGCGGCATCAGCCGCTCGATCCAGTTGTGACCGGCAATCATGACGATCACGCCAATCAGTGCATAAAGCACGCCCGCAGCGATGATGCCGCCGAGCGCAAGCGCGATATTCGGGCTTGCCGCGCCCGCCGCCGCCCCGGTCGCCACCAGAACGGGGCCGATGAAGGCGAAGGATGAACCAAGATAGCTCGGCACGCGACCGCCAACGGCGATGAAGAAGATCAGCGTGGAAATACCGGAAAACAGGATCGATACATTCGGATCGAAGCCCATGATCAGCGGCGCGAGAACCGTGGAGCCGAACATGGCCACGACGTGCTGCAACCCGAGCACCGCGGTCTGCCCGGCGGGCAATCGCTCATCCGGCATGATGCGCCCTTCGGTTTTCAATCGCCAGCGAGGAAAATAACCACCCGTGTCGCTCATCGTCGTCCCCCACGAACCGCCCGGCGCGAGACTGACGGTTTTTCCGTCGCAGATCGCAGCCGCGCAAAAAGAGTTGCCTTTTGATGATAAGCGCGGTCGGCCGAGATCGAATCGGTGGCCGGCGTATCTTTTCTCCGGTAGCGCGATTGGTTCTCGCTGTCATCCGGGCGGCGGGATCGAAATGCGTTTGGCGCCGGCGGGAGTGCGTCCCGCGCCGGCACGGCAAGGAAGCATCGAGCGGATATCAGTCCGCCTTGTCGACAGCCGTCAAAATCTCAACGGCCGCCGTGACACGATCCTCATTGGGATAGTTTTTGTTGGCCAGTATGACGATGCCGAGTTTCCGTTGAGGGATGAAGGCGACATAGGCGCCAAAACCATTGGTGGAACCCGTCTTGTTGACGAAGACATCCTGTCCGGGCTTCAGGGGCGGCGCGATTTCCTGCACCGGAACGGTTTTGAGAAGAGCGCCGGAATTGGACTGGACAAGCGTCTTCAAGGCGACAGGCCGGGCATATTGCTCCCAGACGAGATCCTGCGTCATGGCGCCGACCGCGAAATAACCGGTATGGGTGCTTGCGATCGCCTGCCGGATCTTGCCGTCCAGCTTTTCAAGCCCCAGATTCGCGTTGACGAAGCGGATCATGTCTGTCGCCGTCGATCTGACGCCATAGGCTTCCGAAGAGAGAATGCCCGGCGTCAGGCGGGCCGGCTCGTCGTTTCGCGTGTAGCCCTGTGCATAATTGGCCAACTTCGCCTGGGGAACGACCGTGAACGTGTCCTTCAGGCCGAGCGCGGGAAAGAGCGTGTCCTGCATGGCGGCGTCGTAGCCCTGCCCCATCGCCTTTGCCGTGATGTAGCCGAGCATGCCGATGCTGGGATTGGCGTAGGTCCTGTGCGTTCCGGCACCGTAAGAAGGCTTCCAGCTCTTGAGATAAGCCAGCAGCTGCGTTTCCGTTTTGACATTGTCAGGCACCTGTAGCGGAAAGCCGCCTGCGGTGTGGGTGCCGAGATGCGTCAATGTAACGTCACCGAAAGCGGTGCCCTTCATGCCCGGAAGATAATCCCTGACCCTGCCGGACAGCGACAAATGCCCGTTCGCCTCGGCGTAGGTCGCAAGGGTAGCCGTGAATGTCTTGCTGATGGAGCCGAGTTCGAACAGCGTTTCAGCCGTCACCGGCTGGCCGGTGCTTTTTGACATCACGCCGTAAGTGAAGATGTAACTCTCTCCATCGACGCTGATGCCGACCGCAAGCCCGGGTATGCCGTTCTTTTCCATGATGGGCTTGATCGCCGCATCCGTTATCGCCTTCAGCCTCGCCTCGTCGGCGGCCAGAGCCGGCGTGAGGAGGATCGCCGAAAGCATGGCCGTCCATACGATATGTCTGCGGTGAAAATTCATCTGTCGCGTCTCCAAAACCTCAGGTGGATATCAGGCGTTTCCCCAGCCAGCGCTAAAGACGTTTAGCCGCCCTACATTGCACGAACAAATCATGATATCTCGGAGGAGACACAAGAAAATGTAGGTCTCGAATGGTCCGTCAATTTCTTCCCCTGAACGGTTTGCGCGCGTTCGAAGCTTCCGCGCGGCATCTGAGCTTTACCCGCGCGGCGATCGAACTATGCGTGACGCAGGCCGCTGTGAGCCAGCAGGTCAAGGGACTGGAAAAGCGGCTGGGCGTCGCGCTTTTTCAACGTCTCCCGCGCGGCCTGAAGATAACTGCGGAAGGCGAAGCCCTGCTGCCGACGGTGACCAGTTCCTTCGACCAGATGGCAACGACGCTTGACCGCATCGAGGCCGGGCAGGTGCGCGAACTGCTGTTTCTCGGCGTTGTCGGCACCTTCGCGGTCGGCTGGCTGCTGCCGCGCCTGCAGGCGTTTCAGAAGCGCCACCCCTTTATTGACGTCAGGGTTTCCACCAACAACAACCGGGTGGATATGGCGGCAGAGGGGCTCGATTTTGCCATCCGTTTCGGTCAGGGCTCGTGGCACGGCACGGATGCGTTTCGTCTCTTTGACGCGCCGCTTTCGTCGCTGTGCACGCCGAAACTGGCGGAAACGCTGAAAGCGCCGGCCGACCTGATGGAAGCGACATTGCTGCGCAGTTACCGCGCCGATGAATGGAGCAGCTGGTTTGCGGCGGCGGGCGTCACGCCGGCCGCACAGGTCAATGCCGGCATTGTCTTCGACACGTCGCTCGGGATGATGGAGGCCGCCCTGCAAGGGCTCGGTGTCGCGCTGGCGCCGCCGTCGATGTTTTCACGGCATCTGGCTTCCGGAGCGGTCGTCCAACCTTTTCCCGTCACCATATCGCTCGGTAGCTATTGGTTGACCCGGCTGCAATCGAAACCGCCGACCCCAGCCATGCAGGTCTTTTCCGACTGGCTGTTCGACAGCATCGGCACTGCCTGAAGCCTTTACACGAGGGCGAGCGCCATGCCGCCGGCCGCGCAAAGAAGAACGACGACCCATGGCGGCGCTTTCCAGACCGTCAGCAGGATGAAACCCGCAAGCGCCAGTGCAAAATCCCTGGGGGTGAAGACGGCGCTGGTCCAGACGGGATCATAAAGCGCCGCGCCCAATATGCCGACCACCGCGGCATTGGCGCCGCGCATGGCCGCCTGCGCCAGAGGATGCCGGCGAAAGCCCTCCCAGAAAGGAAGTGCGCCGACGAGAAGCAACATGCCGGGCAGGAAGATGGCAACGAGAGCGATGGCTGCGCCCGCCACGCCGTTCGGCTGAGGGCCCGCCACCGCGCCGAGATAAGCAGCAAAAGTAAAGAGCGGACCGGGCACGGCCTGCGTTGCGCCATAGCCGGCAATGAAGGCATCCCTGGTGACCCAGCCCGAGGCGACGACTTCGGATTGCAGCAGAGGCAACACCACGTGGCCGCCGCCGAAGACCAGCGCGCCGGCCCGATAGAAGGCGTCAAACAAGGAGAGCCCCTGCCAGGCCGCGCCCGCCGCGAAAACCGGCAGCAGAACGAGAAGAAGGGCGAAAGCCGCAAGCGAAACATATCCCACGCGTTTGGACACGCGGAAGGCAAGATGGCTGGTCGACCCCGCCGAGGCGGCGCGGCAGAAGACCAGCCCGGCGAGCGCTCCGGCGCAAAGCGCCAGGATTTGCCCGAAAGCGCCGGCGATGAATACGACACAGACGATGGCGGCCATCGCGATGGTCGCGCGCTCACGATCCGGTGAGAGGCTTTTTGCCATTCCCCATACCGCCTGGGCGACCACGGCAACAGCGACGATCTTCAATCCATGCAGCAGTCCGGTGCCGACGGGGCCTTCGATGGATGCGGCGACCATTGCGAACGCGACGAGAAGAATGGCAGATGGCAGCGTAAACGCCGTCCAGGCGGCCAGCGCCCCGAGCGGCCCCGCCCTCAGCAGCCCGAGCGCAAAGCCCACCTGGCTGGAAGCGGGACCGGGCAGAAACTGGCAGAGCGCCACGAGGTCCGCATAACCGGCTTCATCGACCCATTTGCGCCGGACGACCAGCTCATCGCGAAAATAACCGAGATGAGCGATGGGGCCGCCAAAGGACGTGACCCCGAGCTTCAAAAAGGCCGCGAAAACTTCGCCGGGCGTTCCGATTTTGTGACGCGCGGTGTCGTTCGAAATCGTGGGTGTCGAGGAATTCAACGATAGCTCCCTAAGCGTATGGCGGCTGCGCATACACATCGTCCGCACTGAAACGCCGAGGGTATCAGACACTATTACGACAGGGATATGAAGGGCCTTGCGAAATCAGCACCGTGTGAACCGGACCGGGAAACGTCTCAGCCGCCCTCCGGCATCCCGCCGCTCCTGCCCGGCTGAAACATGTCCAGCAATCCGCGATAGGGCTTGGGGACCGGCGTGGCATAAGCGCCGCGCTTGGCGGTGGAGAGCCCCATGGATACCAGTGCTTCCGCCTGTTTGACGGCTGCTGCGACGCCGTCGATGACAGGGACGCCGAATTCGGCGCGGAGTTCCGCCGTCAGGTCGGCCATGCCGGCGCAGCCGAGCACGATCGCCTCGGCACGATCCTGCCTCAGCGCCAGGGAGATTTCCTCCCGCAGCCTTTCGCGTGCATTCGAACCCGCCTCTTCCAGCGACAGTACCGGAATGTCGGCGGCGCGGACATTGCAGCGGGAAGACATGCCATAGCGCTGGACGAGATGTTCGAGCGGCAGCCGGGACCGTTCCATCGTCGTGACGATGGTGAATTTCTGCGCGATGAAGGCCGTGGCAGAAACCGCCGCCTCACAGATGCCGATGACGGGAATATCTGCAAGAGCCCGGGCCGCATCAAGCCCGGTATCATCGAAACAGGCGATGATCGCCGCGTCGACGCGCAGCGCCGGAGCCTTGGCAAGCTCCAGCAGAAGGCCAGGCACCGCGAATACCTCGTCGTAATAACCCTCGATGGAGACAGGCCCCATGGAAGAGGTGACGGCGAGGATTTCCGTATCGCGGCCCGCCACCCGTGTCGCGGCGTCGGCGATGGTCGCGGTCATGGACTGCGTGGTATTGGGATTGATGACGAGAATGCGCATCTTGGGTTTCTTCATCCGCGCGAATGGCGTCGATTGAGTGTGACGATCAGGCCGAGCGTGGCCGCGATCACCAGGAAGGAAAACAGGGTGGTAACGGCGCCGAGCGCATAAAGCACAGGGGTCGTGACATTGGTGGTCATGCCGTAGATTTCCAGCGGTAACGTGTTGTAGGTGCCAGACGTCATCAGCGTGCGGGCGAACTCGTCGTAGGAAAGCGTGAACCCGAAGAGGCCGACACCGATCAGGCTCGGCGCGATCATCGGCACCACCACATGGGCGAAGGTCTGCCATGAGGACGCACCGAGATCGCGCGCCGCCTCCTCATAGGACGGCGAAAACCGGTTGAAGACGGCGAGCATGATGAGAACGCCGAAGGGCAACGTCCAGGTCAGATGCGCGCCAAAAGCTGATGTATACCATGAAGGTTCAAGCCCAAGCTGCTGAAACAAAACACCAATGCCAAGGGATATGATGATGGAAGGCACCACCAGGCTGGCGACCGACAGATAAAACAGCGGCGTCGCGCCGATGAATCTGCGACGGAAGGCCAGGCCTGCCAGCAAAGAGACGAGCACGGTTACTACCATGACCATCAGGCCGAGAGCGAAGGAACGGCGGAACGATCCGCCGAAATCGCCGACTGCCTGCTGTTCGAAGAGATTGCCGAACCAGTGCAGCGAGACGCCGTTCAGCGGGAACGTCAGGCCTCCGTTCGGCCCCTGGAAGGCGAGGATGAGGATGGCCGACAACGGGCCGTAAAGAAACAGCACGAAGAGGGCGAAAAAGAAAGCGAGGATATAGAATTCGCGGCCGCGTTTTTCCTGGTGCATGATCAAAGCTCCTTGCGGATATCGACGATGCGCAGGATGCCCGCGACCATCAGGAGAACGAGAACGAGCAGGATGACGGCATTGGCGGCAGCGGCCGGATATTGCAGCAGCGACATCTGGTTCTTCATCATCAGCGCCACCGAGGCGCTCTGGCCGCCCGACATGACCTGAACCGTGGAAAAATCGGCCATGACCAGCGTGACAACGAAGATGCTACCGATCGCCATGCCGGGTTTTGCGAGCGGGATGATGACATTGGTGAGCGTCTGCCAGCCGGTCGCACCAGCGTCGCGCGCCGCCTCGATCAAGGATTTGTCGATGCGCATCAGCGTGTTGAAGATCGGCGTGACCATGAACAGCGTATAGAGATGCACCATGGCCAGCACCACGGCGAAATCGGAATAGAGCAGCCATTCGATCGGCTCGGGGATGATGCCGGTGCCGACCAGCGCGCTGTTGACGAGACCGTTTCGCCCCAGAACGGGTATCCACGAAATCATGCGGATGATGTTGGACGTCAGGAAGGGCACGGTGCAGACAAGGAACAGCACCATCTGCATGGTGGTGGTGCGGATGTGAAAGGCGAGGAAATAAGCCACCCAGAAACCGCAGAACAGCGTGATGGCCCAGACCATCGCTGCATATTTCAGCGTATTTAGATAGGTCTGCCAGGTGACCCACGATCCCAGTGTCTCGCTGTAATTGAAGGTTACGAAATCAGGATACATCTGGGCGAAATCGTAATCCCAGAAGCTGACGACGGCGATCATCAGGATCGGCAGAGCCAGGAAAAAGCCGAGGATCAGCAAAAGCGGGGCAGCCTGCACATAGGAGACGAGTTTTTGCGGCAGCGCGAAGCTGCGGGGCGGTCTGTCCTTCTTGTCGCTGACGCCGATGAGTCTGACCGTCACCATGGGGAGCCTTTCTGTGGATTTGCAGAAGTGCCGGCGGCATTGCCGCCAGCGGGCACGTTGGAAGGTCCGCCACACCCTCGACGTCATCCTCGGGCTTGACCCGAGGATGACGTCGAGAGGTGGGTGCCTGTCGCAATTGACCGGCGGCACTTGCCGCCGGTCGTCCTGAAAGCATCACGCCGCGATGAACTCGTTCCAGCGGCGGACCATGTAGCGGTCTTCGTCCATGACCGAGTTCCAGCACGCCACCTTGCCCATGCGCTCCTCGAAGGAACCGCCATCGCGCACGGCACCGGCCTTTTCCATGACCTTGCCGTCTGGCGCGATGATATCGCCTTGAGCCGCCTTGCCCTCGACCCAGTAACCCCACTCGTCGGCGGTCATGTGCTCCTTCGCGGTTTCCATGGCGGCGGAGTAATAACCCTGACGGTTGAGGTAGGCGCCGACCCAGCCCGAGGTGTACCAGTTGATATATTCATAGGCTGCATCGAGCTTCGCACCGGACAGATGCTTGGCGAGACCGAGACCGCCGCCCCAGGAGCGATAGCCTTCCTTCAGCGGCTGGTATTTACAGGCGATGCCCTTCGAGCGGACCGCGGCAACGGCCGGTGACCACATGGACTGGATGATGACTTCGCCCGAGGCCATGAGGTTGACGCTTTCGTCGAAGCTCTTCCAGAAGGCGCGGAACTGGCCGTCTTTCTTGGCCTTGATGAGGAAATCGATGGTCTTGTCGATTTCCGCCTTGGTCATGTTGCCCTTGTCGGCATATTTGATGTTGCCCATGGCTTCCATGATCATCGCCGCGTCCATGATGCCGATGGACGGGATATTGAGGATGGAGGTCTTGCCCTTGAACTTGGGGTCCATGATATCGGCCCAGCTGGTGATATCGCGGCCGACGAGATCGGGGCGGATGCCGAGCGTATCGGCATTGTAGATGGTCGGAACCATGGTGAAATAATCGGTCTCACCCTTGGCAAATGTCTTGTCGCCGGGCTTCTCGACGTACCCGACCGTGTGCGGCGCAGTGCCCTGCGCGACCACGCTGTCAGGCTTCAGCTTGCCGTTTTTGAACAGCGGCACGATCTTGTCGTAATATTTGAGCTTCTTGATTTCCATCGGCTGGATGACGCCGGCCGGATAGACCTTCTTCAGGATCCAGTATTCGATATCGGCGATATCGTAGGAGTTCGGCTGGGTGACGGCGCGCTGGGCAGCGGCGTCGGAATCCGTCGCCGTCATCTCAAGCGTGATGCCGAGGTCCGCCTTGCACTTTTCGGCAATGGCGTTGAGGTTGGAGACGCCGGTGCCGAACTGGCGGATGGTGATGGGGTTCTGCGCCCAGATGGTCGGGAAGCCGGTGATGAGGCCGGAGCCGATCGCCGCACCCGTGGCAGCCGCGCCCGCTTTCAGGAGGCCGCGGCGGGACAGGCCCTTCTTGCTGCTGGTGGTATCGGTCATTTCAAAGTTCTCCTCTGGTTATTTTTGGTGTCACTTCTCTACCCGGCCGAGCACGATGGCATCGGCCGCATTCCATGAAAGCGGTATGGCGTCGCCGGTCCTGACCGGGTTTTCGAAAAAGGCGGCGTCGCTGAGGATGACGTTGAAATCCTCCATGCCGGCGCCGGTCACGGCAATCTTCACGGTGGCGCCGCGATACTCGACATTGGAGACGATGCCCGTGAAACCGAGACCGGGTTGATCGGTCTCACCCACACGCACCCGATCGGTGCGAACGGCGATATCGACCGCCCCGTCATCCGGCGCCGCGCCTGTCGCGGTAAATGTGCCGCCGCCTGCGACTTCAAGCGTCACCAGCTCGCCGGATCTTTCCCTGAATCGTCCGGAAATGACATTGTGGTCGCCCATGAAGAGGGCGACGAAAGCGGTCGCCGGTCGCTCGAAAACCTCACGCGGGGTCGCCGCCTGCTCGATCCGGCCGTCATTCATGACGACGATGATATCGGCCAGTGCCATCGCCTCTTCCTGACTGTGGGTGACGTGGACGAAGGTGATGCCGAGTGAAGTCTGCAGCTTCTTCAGCTCTGCGCGCATGCGGATCTTGAGGAAGGGATCGAGCGCCGAAAGCGGCTCGTCCAGCAACAGCGCCTCGGGATCGGTAATGAGCGCGCGCGCCAGCGCCACGCGCTGCTGCTGCCCGCCGGAAAGCTGGGCCGGGCGGCGGCCGGCATAAGGCTCGAGCTGCATCAGGCGCAGCATGTCCAGCGCCTTTGTGCGCCGGGTCTCCCTGTCCACGCCCTTCATCTTGAGGCTGAAGGCGACATTATCGATGAGATCGAGATGCGGAAACAGCGCATAGGACTGGAACATCATCGCCGTGCCGCGCCGGGCGGGCGGCAGATCGGTCACGACGGTGTTGCCAAGCCTGACATCGCCGCTGGAAATGCTCTCGTGACCAGCGATCATCCTGAGCGTCGAGGTCTTGCCGCAGCCCGACGGGCCGAGCAGGCAGCAGTAGCTCCCGGCCGGTATCTTCAGGCTTATCGCATGCACGGCGGTGGTGTTGCCGTAAATCTTGGATACGGAAGCGATGTCAATTGCGGCGGCTTTGCTCATAAACACTCTCCTGCGACACTTCTATCCATGCAGGAGGCGTGCCAATCGGCTTTCTCATTGATGCAAAAGGATAATTTAAAAGAGGAGAAACACAGGGTGGGAAGAGTGCCCAAATTTACAGCGATTGTTTTCGATGCGATGGAAAAATTGTATGCAATCTTGGCGACTAATTGATTGCGCGCCGCTGGTTCACATGGCGCATGAACGCGCAAGTCGCAGCGCGAAGCCTGCGGCGCACGGGCCACTGCGCACGCCGTTCTGCAGGCGTGCGCAGCCATGGAATGTTAGAGCACACCGAGGAACTGCCTGAGTTCCGGTGTGCGGGGGTTAGCGAAAACTTCTTCCGGCGGGCCGATCTCGTGTACCCGTCCCTGATGCATGAAGACGACGCGCGAGCAGACGTCACGGGCGAACTTCATTTCATGCGTCACCATCAGAAGTGTCATGCCCTCCCTGGCAAGCTCACGCACGACAGCGAGCACCTCCGACACCAGTTCCGGGTCAAGCGCGGACGTGATTTCATCACACAGAAGCGCGATGGGCTGCATGGCAAGCGCGCGGGCGATGGCCACACGCTGCTGCTGACCGCCGGAGAGCTGGTCCGGATAAGCGTCGAACTTGTGCGCCAGACCGACACGCTCCAGCATCCTGCGCGCCATCGCCTCGGCCTCGGGCGCCGCCAGCTTCTTCACCACCATCTGCGACAGCATCACATTGCCACCGGCAGTCAGATGCGGGAAGAGATTGAACTGCTGGAAAATCATGCCCACCTTTAATCTGAGGGCCTTCAGATGCAGCTCGTCATCAAGCAGCTGGGCGCCCGCCACCTGAATGGAGCCGCCGCTGATCGTCTCAAGACCGTTGATACAGCGTAGCAGCGTCGATTTTCCCGAACCGCTTTTCCCGATGATCGCGATCACCTCTCCGGGCTCGACATCCAGGTTGATGCCCTTTAGCACCTCGTTGTCGCCAAAGCTCTTGTGGACTTCAGTGATTTCGATGAGCGACATTGAGCTTCCTTTCGAGAAACTGGCTGGATTTCGACAGCGGCCAGCAGAGGGCGAAATAGATGAGCGCCACCAGCCCGTATACCGTGAAAGGCTGGAAGGTCGCGTTGGTGACGATCGTGCCGGCCTTGGACAGTTCGACGAAACCGATAATGGAGGTGAGCGCGGTGCCTTTGATCACCTGGACGGAAAAACCGACTGTCGGTGGAATGGCGATCTTCATCGCCTGGGGCAGGATGACGTAACGCATCTGCTGCAGGCGGCCCATGGCAAGGCTTGCCGAGGCTTCCCATTGCCCCTTTGCGATCGACTCTACACAGCCGCGCCAAATTTCCGCCAGAAACGCAGCAGTCCACAGAATG
The DNA here is from genome assembly GCF_900013495.1 of Agrobacterium genomosp. 2 str. CFBP 5494. Lineage (NCBI taxonomy): Bacteria > Pseudomonadati > Pseudomonadota > Alphaproteobacteria > Hyphomicrobiales > Rhizobiaceae > Agrobacterium > Agrobacterium genomosp. 2. The sequence goes on along the minus strand of NZ_LT009719.1, from coordinate 1,989,328 downwards.
AGCGCCACGCCTGCGGCAAGCCAGGCTGGAACATCGATTCCGAAGAGGCCGAGGCCGAAAAAGGCGATGAAAAGCTGCATCAGGAGCGGCGTGCCCTGAAAGACTTCGATGTAGATGCGGGCAAGACGGCTCAAGGCCGGACGCGAACTGATGCGCAGCCACAGAAGCGCGAGGCCGACCAGGCCTCCGCCAGCGAAGGAAACCAGCGACAACAGCAGCGTCCAGCGCGTGGCAAGCAACAGGTTGCGCAGAATATCCCAGAAGGTGAATTCCATCATCGCACCAGCCTCCGCGGAAAAAGGAAGCCGCCCAGCGCCAGCATGCCCTGCCGCAGCAGGATCGCGAGCAGCAGGTAGATCACCGTCGAAACAATATAGGCCTCGAAGGCGCGGAAGGTGCGCGACTGAATGAAGTTGGCCGCAAACGTCAGGTCTTCCACCGCGATCTGCGAGACAACCGCCGACCCGAGCATGACGATGACAACCTGCGACGTGAGCGCTGGCCAGATGCGCTGCAGCGATGGCCGGAGCACCACGTGGCGGAAGGTTTCGAAGCGCGTCATCGCAAGGCTTGCCCCCGCCTCGAACTGGCCTTTCGGTGTTGCCTGGATGCCGGCGCGAATGATCTCGCAGCTATAGGCGCCGAGATTGACGATCATCGCCAGATTGGCGGCGGTCAGCTCCGAAAGCTTGAAACCAAGCGACGGCAGGCCGAAAAAGATAAAAAACAGCTGGATGAGGAAAGGCGTATTGCGGATGAGTTCGACGTAACCGCCGACGATGGGCCTTAGCCAGGAGGGGCCAAGCGCACGGGCCCAGGCGCAGGCGGTGCCGAGCGACACGCCGATAACGCCGCCCACCAGCGTCAGCTGGCTGGTGATGGCAATACCCTTGGCAATCTGCGGCCAATATTCGCCGAGCCACAGGAAATCAAATTGATAGCTCAAGAAAAGTCCCCTTGCGCCGGTGGTGAGAAAGCCGTCCCGGGGAACCGGGACGACGGGGATATGTGACGATCAGAGATCGGCCGGCAGATCCTGCCCGAGCCATTTGGTGGCGATGGCATTCAGCGAACCGTCCGCCTTGGCCGCGGCGATAGTCGCATTGACCTTTTCCAGCAGGGCCGTCTCATTTTTGTTGAGGCCGATGTAGCAGGGCGAATTCTTGATCAGGAATTTCATTTCCGGCCGCTTCGGCGGGTTCTTCGCCAGAATGGCGGCGGCGACCACATTGCCGGTTGCGACAACCTCCGCCTGACCGGACAGGAAGGCGGAAATGGTGCCGTTATTGTCCTCATAGCGCTTGATGGTGGCGTCAGCGGGCGCAACCTTCGTCAGCTCGAGGTCTTCGACCGAGCCGCGCGTCACGGCAACGGTCTTGCCCTTCAGGTCCTCGGCTTTGGAGAGGGAAACGTCCTGCGGACCGAACACGCCGTTGAAAAAAGGAGCATAGGCGGTCGAAAAATCGATGACCTTCTCGCGTTCGGCGTTCTTGCCGAGGCTGGAGATCACCAGATCGACCTTGTTGGTCTGCAGATAGGGAACGCGGTTGGCGCTGGTGACTGGCACCAGCTCCACCTTCACGCCCAGCTTGTCGGCGATCAGCTTTGCGACGTCGATGTCATAACCCTGCGGGGTCATGTCGGCCCCGACACTGCCAAAGGGTGGAAAATCCTGCGGCACGGCGACGCGCAGCGTGCCGCGTGCGGCAATGTCGGCAAGGGCGTCCGCCTTTGCGGGGGCGGAAAATCCGAAGGCGGCAGCCATGGCGGCGGCGGCGATGAAGGTCCGTCTGAATATCATGGGTCATTCTCCTTGTGCTGGTTCTGTTGCTCGGTTTTTTTGTCGGTATCGCCGCGGTTATGTTCCGGAAGGGCGAGCGAGTGGCGAAGACCGGCGAGCGGGTCAGGTCGCCGGGTGAGATCGAGGCCGGTTTCCACTTCGTCCAGATGTTCGATTGAAAGCTCCGCCGCCCTCGCGAAATCGCCGGCTGCCATCGCCTCGAATATCCGGCAATGTCCCTGATGCGACTGCAGCGCATGGAATTCCGACTGGTAAAGCATGGAAATGAGGATCGTGCGGGCCGTCAGGTCGCGCAGCAGTTCAACGAGGACGGCATTGCCACAAAGCTCGGCGATCCTGATGTGAAAATCGCCCATGAGGCAGGTCAGGCGCTGCCGGTCGCCCGCGGCTATGGCGACTTTCTCTTCCTCGAGATGCGCCAGGAGAACGCCGCGCCCTTCCTCGGTAAGGGTCCGCATACTGCGCAGCAACCCGGATTCGATGATCCGGCGCGCTTCATAGATGGTCATCGCCTCCTCGGCAGACGGCTCGACCACGAACCAGCCCCGCCTCGCACTAACGTGCACGATTCCCCGGGTTTCCAGCCGCATCATCGCCTCGCGTACCCGGGTGCGCGATACGGAGAAAAGACCGGCAAGCTGGTTTTCGCTGAGCCGTGTGCCCGGCCGGATGCGCGCCGACAAAATGCCGGATACGATGGCCTCTTCAATGTTTATCTGACGATCCTGCCTGGTATGTAAATCTTGCATACAAGACAGAAAGCAAAGCCCGTGCCAGACGGATTCCCCACTTTAAATCGCGGGTAAAACGACATGAGCTGAAAATTTGAGCAACCTGCCCAGCGCACACGAAAGAGGCAGCCTGTTAACAGGACAGATTTTCATCATTCGATCAAAGCGCCCGCAGGCGATTAACCCTACCCGGCCTTGAACCGGTCGAAAGCCGTGAGATATTTGACCGTAGGGTCGGCGTCCCAGCGATAGATTTCGGTGCGCAGAAAATGCAGCTCCTCCGCCAGCATCTCTTCCGGCAGCTCCGCCCACCAGGATTTCGGCCGGCCGTCCGAACCGTCCGACCAGCGATAACCCCGCTTTTTCAGGTGATCCTTCATATCGAAGGGGCTGTTCTCCGCGTAGATCCGGACGCGCGATCTACGGCTAGCCGCGTGAAGCTCCATGAAGGGCGTCATGCCTTCCTGGCCCGGCCGGTTCTGCTCGAGCACCTCCAGCAGCGCGAAGCAATCATCAACCGCGCGATGGCCATCATGGAAATAACCGGACTGACCGATCAGATAACCCAGCTTGTTGCCCTCAAATCCACGCACCCGCCAGTCGATTTCGGAAACGGAGCAGGCCCAGGCCTTCTCATTGAATATGGGCGAGAAGGCTTCACAGAAGGGACGGTCGAAGCCGGCATTGTGGGCAATGATCAGATCGGCATCGCCGACGAGAGAAGCCAGCCGCTCCATGTCGATTGCCTGCCCCGCAACCATGTCATCGGTGATCCCTGTCAGCCGGGTGATCTCCGCCGGTATGGCGACATTGGGCTGCCGCAGTCCGCCGTAAATGCCGGTGACGTCGCCAATGGCGCCCTGATCGTCGAACGTGAAGGCGATGACGCCGATCTCGATTATTTCGTCCGTACGGTGGTTCAGACCCGTGGTTTCCGTGTCGAGGATCACGCCCCGGCGGGAAAATTCCGGCCTTGGCCGTTCCACGACCTGACGCGGCATGAGCTTGCGCAGAACGCGGTAACTGCCGGTGGATTCGAGATAGCCCGCCAGCCCCTCGTCATCCATCGCGACCCTCTGCACCGCTCCGCGTCCCGGCATTTTTCGCCCCCGTTCGGTCTCGGGAAGCCGCGCGGCCGCGGAAGCGAAAAAGTCCAACTGGGAGGTCATGAGGTGCCTGTCCGCCTTGCCCGGAAATCGAAAATCAGTACTCCAACATATGCGTAGAGGCTCACGGTAACAACAGCAGACGCTCTCATCCACAGAAAGGCGGCGCCAATCCGTTAACGAAAGACGCGCACGGTTTCAGGCTTCGGAAAAAACCGCCGTCATCTGTAAATCTGCGGCGATCTCAACCACGGCGGTCAGGGAGCCGGACGCCCCAGGACAGTCTCGCAGCTTGCCGGATCGCCGATGATCTCGCTCGTGGTGATGATGGAAGCTGCGTCCGCGGTGATCTTGATGATGCAATCGCGGCGATGTTGCTTGATTTTCATGCCCTCGGTCTGCGAGACCTGCGCCTGCCCGTCGACGGTCCGGTATTCGCGCCGGTTGCTGAGCCCGGCATAGGTCTCGACATCCACTTTCAGCCAGTAGGATTCGGTTGCGCCCTTTTCGATGATGACCTTGTTGGGGCGGCCAAGCCGGGCGATCGCCGCCTCCCGCGGCTGCCCTATAAAACCGGCCACAGTGCGGGTGATTTCCGTCTGCCCGGTGCTGGTGCACGCCACGGCCATGGTCAGCATCGCTGCCAGCGCTCCGGTTTCAAGCAATCTCATGTGCAATTCATCCCCTCGTCACACGCCACCGGCCCGCGGGTTGCGGTCGCCGCCGGCCGCAAATCTAGGAGCGATCATCTCACACTGAAAGGAGGAGCGGCTTATAGGCCGATCAACTTGTCATGATCAGCCGCGGCCCCCGCTAGCGGTTGCGGAATACGGTGCAGGGAACACCCGCCCCGCGGATTTCACCACAAAGCGCATTGGCTTCGGCTCTGGTCTCGCGGCCGATGCGCGCGGCGTAACGCGGGCGCGAACCGAAATTGCCACCCCTTTGCCGCACGATCAGTGCGCGCTCGGCATTGAGAGGCCCCGACAATTGGCCTATGGCACGGGTAAAGAGCCGGTTCGCCACCGTCGGATTGTAGTGGGCTGCAAGCTGCACACCCCATGGCGCCCAGTCGGCCGAAGATATCAGGACGGGATCGTTGATCGTGCGTGTATCGGCAAGCCGCAGGCAGGCGTCGATGAAGGGCCGGCTGTCGTCCAGCGCCGGCGCGGCCTTATCCGGTGGATTGTCTTTCCAGCTTTCCACAGGGTACCCGGTGATTGCAAAGACATAATCGCGCGTTTCCACCGGCAGGCGACCTGTCGCGATAAAACCGCGCAGCCCCGCCTCGCCGGCATTATAGGCTGCGGCTGCGAGACCGAAATTGCCGAAGCGCAGCTTCAGCTCCGACAGATAGCGTGACGACGCCTCCAGCGCAGCAATGATGTTGAAACTGTTGTCCAGACCACGCAGCCTCGCCGTCCCCGGCATGAACTGGGCAATGCCTTCCGCCCCCTTCGGGCTCACCGCATCGGCCCGGAACAGGCTCTCCCGCCAGATCAGCCTGGCGAAATAATCCGGCGGAACGGCAGGGCGCGCGGCGAGAACCTCGATGGCGTGGCAAAGGTCCCTGTTGTAGCTCTGGGGACTGATGCACAATTCGGGCGCCACATCGTGAGCATGGGCGCAGGACGCCTTGCCGTCAGCCGGCGTTTCGGCCTGCGCCGGGCCGAGAAACGCCGCCAGCCAGCAGAGAACGAGCACGACCCTGCCTGTTGATGTCATCCCTGCCAAACGAAAGTCCCCGTAATCTTCAGGCGCGCTGCGTCGATTATCCGACAATCGCGACGATATGCCTATACCCCGCACTTGCATGGATCGATTTCGGTTTCAGACGTTTCATGGCCCCCCATGCCAAGGCCCGCAGGGGTGGAAGGGAACCGGAGATGCGTCTAGAAGTCCTGCCATTCCTCATGCGCGACAGCCGCGCTCGATGCGCCACGCACGCCCGACGGGCGGGATAGCGGGTGGCGCGGCGCGGCGGCACCGCGCTGGCCGGACCCGCTGCGCGTAGAGGCCGCATGACGCGCAGTCTCCTCGAACCGGAACTGGCCAAGGAGCTCGAACAGGGCCGCGGCCTCCCGCGCGAGGCTGTGGCTTGCGGCCGTCTGCTCCTCCACCATCGCGGCGTTCTGCTGGGTAGCCTGATCCACGCTGTTGACCGCCTGATTGATTTCGGCAAGCGCCGTGGACTGTTCGCGCGCCGCATCCACGATCGCCGCCACATTGGTATTGATGTCGCGGACCTGCTCTGCGATTTCCTGCAGCGCCGAACCCGCCCTGGTGACGAGGCCGACGCCGTTTTCCACCTGCTTGCCCGAAGCGTTGATCAGGTTCTTGATTTCCTTTGCGGCCGTCGCCGAGCGCTGCGCAAGCTCGCGCACCTCCTGCGCGACAACGGCAAAGCCCTTGCCTGCCTCGCCTGCACGGGCCGCTTCCACGCCCGCATTAAGCGCCAGAAGGTTGGTCTGGAAAGCAATTTCGTCGATCACGCCGATGATGCTCGAGATTTCCCGCGATGATTTTTCAATCTGATCCATGGCGCCTATGGCATCGCGCACCACCTGGCCTGAATGTTCGGCATGGTCGCGGGCACGGGCAACGATCCTGCCGGCTTCTTCCGCCCGACGGCTTGAGTCACCGACTGCGGTGGTGACCTCTTCAAGCGCGGCAGCGGTCTCCTCTATCGAAGCCGCCTGCTGCTCCGTCCGTCTGGCAAGATCATCTGCCGCGGATCGTATTTCATTCGACCCGGAAGAAATGGCGCCGGCATTTTCAGACACCCGCGTCATGGCCCGCTTGAGCTTTTCCGAAGCCGCGTTGAAATCCGTGCGCAGCCGTTCAAGCGAGGGAATGAAAGGCGTGTCGATGCTCTGGGCAAGATCGCCTTCGGCAAGGTCTGTAAGGCACTGCGCCAGCTTTTCGACATTCTCGACACGGCCGGTCACATCGGTCGCGAATTTGACGACCTTGAACACTTTCCCATTCATATCGAAGATCGGATTATAGGAAGCCTGGATGAAGACCTTGCGGCCGCCCTTGCCAAGACGCATGAATTCATCCGCCACCAGATCGCCGCCGGCGAGCCTTTCCCAGAACTGCCTGTAGGCCGGTGACTGTGTATAGGCCGGCTCGCAGAACATGGAATGATGCCGGCCCTGCACTTCCGCCAGAGAATAGCCCAGCGCCGTCAGAAAATTCTCGTTGGCGGTCAGGATTTCGCCGTTGGGCGAGAATTCGATGATGGCCTGCGCCCGGGAAAGGGCGTCGATCTTGCCGGCGTCTCCGCCGCCTTCAGCTTGCGTGCGGTGATGTCTGTAGCGATCTTCACCACCTTCACCGGCTTGCCGCGGAGAAACACGGGGTTATAGGAAGCCTCGATCCATACCTCCCTGCCGCCCTTGCCGATGCGCTTATACTGCTGCTGATCGAACTGACCGGCAGCAAGTTTTGCCCAGAAGCCCTTGTAATCCGCCGAAGCCACGACGGCGGGTTCGACGAACATGCTGTGATGCCTGCCGAGGATTTCCGAAAGTTCGTAACCCAGAGCCCGACAGAAATTCTCATTGGCGGCAAGAATCTTTCCCGAAAGGTCGAATTCTATGATGGCCTGGGATTTGGAAAGCGCGGCGAGAACCGCGAAAGCATTGGCACCACGATCAAGAACACTCAAGCGCGCTTCTCCGATAAAACAGGAAGTTTCTATCCAAAATTATTCATGCATATTATAATTTCAGTATTAATTGATATTTAATGATAATTTTATTTTCGTCCGATGCGCCTGCGTACTCTAGCGAAATTTCCATTCATTGGTTCGTTTTTTGAAATTTCACACCTGTCCCCGTAGTCGAAGACACGACGATGCAATAGTTCCATTGATACATTTGTTCCGAGTTGGGAGCCCGCTTCCGGCTTGGGCAATATATTTGGGGGAGACATGATTGATCTTGTGGCAGTGCTTGCGGTGTGGACCTATATCGGCGGCTTCTTATGGCTGACGGCCCGGCTGGCGAAGCGCACGGGCGAACCGGTCTGGCTTTTTGCCAAGGGTCGCGAAAGGCAAACCGTTCCCGCCACGCTTTTCCGTGTCGCGTTTCTTCTCGGCGCGCTTCTGCCGCTTTTCACCCTCTGGCTGGAACCGCAACAGGCCGGCTGGCTGCTGGACCGACACTATACCGGCGCAGCCATCCGCTTCGCTGGGGTGGCTATGGCGCTGGCGGGAAGTGCGCTCGCGCTCTACGCGCAGCATTACATGGGCAAATCGTGGCGCATCGGCGCGGCCGAAGGCCATCTCGGAACCATCGTGGATACCGGGCCTTTCAGCATGTCAAGAAACCCGGTCTTCGTCGGGCAGATTGTGCTGTTTGCGGGATTGGTTCTGGTGTTCACCTCCATTCTGCAGCTCACCGTCGCCATCGTCCTCATCATCGCGGTGATGCTGCAGGTCAGCATTGAAGAGCGCGTGCTGACAAAGGAACTTGGCCCGGCCTATGTTGCCTATCGCCGCAGGGTGAGACGCTGGCTTTGACACTGGTCACGCATTGTTTCGGAACGTTTGCGCTGCGGCTGCATTTTATGCCGGATGGGGAGCCGTCAATCTGCCCATGATTTGCCGCCGGCAAGGGGAAGCCGTCAACCTCGGAGGACCATACCCATGCGAAAGAACATGATCTGTATCTGGTACGACAAGGACGCAGAGGCAGCAGCCCGTTTTTATGCCGACACGTTTCCCGATAGTGAGGTTATAAAAGTGTATCACGCGCCCGGCGACTATCCCTCCGGCAAGCAGGGGGACGTCCTCATGGTGCAGTTCACTGTCGCAGGCGTAACCTGCATCGGCCTCAATGGTGGGCCGCAATTCAAGCACAGCGAAGCTTTCTCATTCCAGATATCGACTGAAGATCAGGAGGAAACCGACCGCTACTGGAACGCCATCGTTGGCAATGGCGGACAGGAAAGCGCCTGCGGCTGGTGCAAGGACAAATGGGGCATCTCCTGGCAGATCACGCCGCGCGTGCTGATGGATGCCATGGCTGCCGGCGGGGCAGAAGCCAGACGAGCCTTCACGGCGATGATGGATATGAAGAAAATCGACGTCGCCGCCATCGAAGCCGCACGCCGGGGTTGATGGAGACAGACGGTTCAGCATCAGGTAGCGGAACGCCCGCTTTCCACGTAAATAACTGACGTCTAAATAGAAATACATGCATTGCGCTTCCAGCGATCGTATTTCGCCGCGCCGACGATGCTGCGCCGCAAGTCATCATAAAACGTTCAACAAAATGTAAGCTATCCGTCAAATACGACTGTTAGCAGAGCCCGTGGCTTCGTGCTCAGGACATGACGTCCCTGCCGATCAGGCCATCATTCCATCAACGGGGCTCAACTCATGAAACCTTCCGCTCTGACCTCTTTCATGGCCGGCGTTGCCATTGCCGCCGCCTTCGGCGCCACGGCTGCCCACGCTGAAAAGACCAAGTTCGAATTCTGGTACGGCCTTTCCGGTGATCTTGGCGAACGCGTTCAGGACACCTGCAAGAAGTTCAACGAATCCCAGGCTGAATTCGAGATCGTCTGCACGTCTCAGAACGATTACGACGCCACGCTGCAGAACACCATCGCCGCCTACCGCGCCAAGAAGCAGCCGGCGATCACCCAGATTTACGACGCCGGCACGCTGGACATGATGCTGTCCAAGGCTTTCGTTCCCGCGAAAAAGCTGATGGCTGACAATGGCTACAAGATCGACTGGGACAATTATTTCCCGGGCATTGCCAATTATTATGCAACGGCTGCGGGCGAGCTGAACTCCTTCCCCTACAATTCATCCACCGCTGTCTTCTATTACAATGTCGATGCGTTCGAAAAAGCCGGCATCACCTTCAAGCCCGATACATGGGAACAGGTTGAAGAGGCCGCGAAGAAGCTGAAAGCCGCCGGTTTCGAATGCCCGCTCGCCTTCAACTTCGACACCTGGATGCTGATGGAACAGTTCTCCGCCATCCATAACCAGCCGATCGCCACCAAAGGCAACGGCTATCAGGGCCTCGACGCGGAACTGACGATCAACAAGACCAAGTTCGTCGACCATGTGAAATTCTTCAAAAAGATGCAGGACGAGAAGCTGTTCGTCGTCAAGACGAAGCAGCTCGGCATGGACATCCTGCCCGCATTCACCTCGCAGACCTGCCAGATGTTCATGTCTTCGATTGCCGGGCACGGCACCGTGGGCAAAGGCATGCCTGAGGGCGTGAAGTGGGACGTGGCCATGCTGCCGGTCTGGAAGGGCACGCAGCGGCAGAACTCACTCGTCGGTGGCGCTTCCCTGTGGGTCATGGCCGGCCGTCCGGAAGCGGAATACAAGGGCGCGGCAGCATTCCTCAACTTCATCGCCCAGCCGGAGATGGTTCAGTGGTGGTCCACGGTCACCGGTTACATCCCGGTCACCAAGACCGGCTTCGACGCCATGAAGGCCAACGGCTTCTACGACAAGGCACCCTATAAGGGTCGCGAAAAGGCAATCGAGAGCCTGACCTTCACGCCGCCTTCCGAATATACGCGCGGCATCCGTCTCGGCAACTTCACGCAGATCCGGAAGGAAGTCTCCACGGCACTCGAAGCCATCTTCATGCAGAATGCCGACGTTCAGGGAGAACTAGACAAGGCCGTCGAGCGCTCCAATGCCGGCCTGCGCCGCTTCGAAAAGACCTATGCCGGCGCCAAGCTGAACTAAGCTTTGCCGTTTTGAAGGGGCTTGCCCGCGGGATCTCCCGGGTAAGCCCGTCCAGTTCTCCACTTTTGCCGGTTACTCAATGGAAAAGCGCGCCGTCTTCAAGAGCACGTGGTTACCCGTGCTGTTCGCCCTGCCGCAGCTTCTGCTGATCTTTCTGTTCTTTTATTGGCCTGTGGCAGCGGTCATCAACTGGGCGTTCACACTTGAACCGCCCTTCGGCGGTGCGGCGGAATTCGTCGGGCTCGCCAATTTCAAGGAGACCTTCTTCGATCCGCTTTACTGGCAATCGGTGCTCGTCAGCCTGATCTTCGCCGTCGCCGGTCCGTTCTTCACCATTCTCATCGGCCTTGTCCTTGCGCTTTGCGTGGATCGCGCCCTTCCCGGCTCCGGCTTCTTCCGGGTGCTCTATATTCTTCCTTACGCCATCGCCGGGCCTGCGGCGGGCATGGCATTCCGTTTCATCCTCTCGCCGGAACGCGGGCTTGCCGCCTCGCTCAACGCCTGGTGGCCGGATTTCTGGAACCCGGCAAAATATGGCGAGCACGCGCTGATCCTCGTCATCGTCATCTTCATCTGGAAATGGGCGGGTTACACCTTCATCTTCCTGTTCGCCGGCCTGCAATCCGTGCCGCGCGCGCTGACGGAAGCAGCCGCCATGGATGGCTCCGGGCCCGTCCGCCGCGCCATCGACATTCAGGTGCCGCTGTTGGCACCGACCCTGTTCTTCCTGACCGTCATCATGATGACGGAGGGTTTCGTCGGCGCGGATACGTTCGGCATCGTCGCCTCCACCACCGAGGGCGGTCCCAACCGCGCCACCGAAGTGATGGTCTACCGCATCGTCAGCGAAGCGTTCGAGGGGCTGAACTATTCCGGCGCCTCGGCACAGAGCCTCGTCCTCATCGGCCTCATCATGATTTTCACCTTCATCCAGTTCCGCTTCGTCGAGCGGCAGGTCCATTACAAGTGAGGCGACGATGATCCAGCGCACCCCTTATGCTGACGCCCTGACCTACGGGCTGATGATTGCCGGTTTTCTTCTGCTCATCGGTCCCCTGCTCGTCGTGATCGCCGGCGCCAGCCAGTCTGTCGTTCAGGTCAACAGCATCCCGTTCAGCTTTCTGCCACAGGGCGAATTCCTCCCCAATGCCCAAACCGCCTGGCAACGCGCCAATCTCGGCAACGCCCTTCTCAACAGCATGATCATGGCCACGCTGGTCACGATCGGCAAGGTGGCCCTTTCGGCCTTTACCGCCTTTGCCATCGTGTTCTTCCGCTCGCCGCTGAAGCACCTCTTCTTCTGGACGGTGTTCATCACCCTCATGCTGCCGCTGGAAGTGCGCGTGGTGCCGACCTATTCGGTGGCCGCGGATATTTTCCAGCCATTCCGCTCCATCCTCGGATGGTTCGGAATTGAGGTCTCAGTGGAGTGGAACCTCCTGAATTCCTATGTCGGCCTCACCCTGCCGCTGGTCGCAACCGCCACCGGCACCTTTCTATACCGCCAGTTCTTCATGACCATCCCCGACGAACTGGCTGAAGCGGCGCGCATGGACGGATCGGGGCCAATCCGCTTCTTCGTGGAAATGCTGTTGCCGCTCTCCCGAACCAACATGGCGGCGCTCACCACCATCATGTTCGTTTATGCCTGGAACCAGTATCTCTGGCCGTTATTGATGGTCACCGATCCTTCCTACAAGACGGTGATGATGTCGCTGCGCGCCCTTCTGCCCGCCGAAGACGGCACGCCGGACTGGAACGTGACACTGGCCGGCTCCCTCATCATCATCACACCGCCGCTTCTCGTTGTCGCCTTCCTGCAACGCTGGTTCGTCCGCGGTCTCGTTTCGTCCGAAAAGTGACGACGCGCGGCTTTTAACAACAAGGTTCCCATCATGGCTCAGATCGATATCCGCCAGCTCCGCAAATCCTATGGCAAGACCCCCACGCTGCATGGCGTGGATCTCACTTTCGGCTCCGGCGAGTTCGTCGTCATCCTCGGCCCCTCCGGCTGCGGAAAGTCCACCCTTCTGCGCATGATCGCCGGGCTGGAGGACATCACCTCCGGCGAGATCGCGATTGGCGGACGCGTAGTCAACAGGCTCGAGCCGCGTGAGCGCGGATGCGCCATGGTATTTCAGAACTACGCGCTCTATCCGCACATGACCGTCGCCGGCAATATCGGCTACGCGCTGAAAGTCGCTGGCGTCGCCAGGGCCGAGCGCCAGCGCAGGATCGAGGAAACGGCGAAGATTGTCGGCCTTTCCGATTATCTGGAACGCAAGCCGGCTGCGCTTTCCGGCGGCCAGCGCCAGCGTGTGGCCATGGCCCGGGCAATCATTCGGGAGCCGCAGGTCTTCCTGTTCGATGAGCCGCTCTCCAATCTCGACGCCAAGCTGCGTGTCACCATGCGCGCCGAAATCCGCAAGCTGCACCAGCGCCTGTCCGCCACCTCCGTCTTCGTCACCCACGACCAGGTGGAAGCCATGACGCTGGCCGACCGGCTGGTCGTGATGAACAGGGGTATCGTCGAACAGGTCGGTCATCCCCTCGATATCTATCATCGTCCCGCCAGCACCTTTGTTGCATCCTTCATCGGTTCGCCGGCCATGAACCTGTTCACCACCCGGGTTGAAGTGGAATCCCACGCCGTCATGCTGGCCGGCACGCCGGTGAAACTCTTTCCCGAAACCGCACTGGAACTGCGCGGCCGCGACGTAACGGTCGGCATCCGCCCGGAGCAATGCCTCGTCAGCGCGGATGGCGAGGGCGTGCCGGCCATCGTCGATTTCGTCGAAGAACTGGGATCGGGCCGCATCGTACACGCGGAGATTGCCGGCGAAACATTCTCCGCTGCCATAGGCGAGGACCTGGCCGTGAAGCCCGGCCAGCGCATCCATCTCGGCCTGCCGGCCGCACAGTTGCACTTCTTCGATCCGGCTACCGGCAAGCGTATCGAAACGGAAAGCGCCATTGAGACCCACCGCACGGGCAACGAAGCGCTTCTGGCGGTCTGAACGCGGACGGCACCGAAAAAGAGGTCCGGTGGCAGGCCGCCTGCCGGACCTTCACACGACGATACGAAGTTGCAGACATATTACCAGCCCGCGACAACCGGTCGGCAGTGACGGTTGCATCGTCGCAAACGCGATCCCGGGAAAAATCTTTCGGTTTGGAAATCATAATCGGAATAGTCTTTGCCGCGCCAATTCTCTGACGGGGATATCGTCGCCGCAAGCAAGAAGCGGGCTTGCGCCCGCCAGCGGATGCGACAGCGAGCCGTCCGCGCCGAAACACCGACAAGAGAGTGAAAGCCAATGGCAAATGATCGCAAACTGCATCTCGGCGCCTTTATGAGGCCCGTCAGCCTCCACACGGGCGCATGGCGTTATCCCGGCGCCTTTCCTGACGCCAATTTCAATTTCGCCCATCTGGCGCGTTTCGCGCAGCAGCTCGAAGCTGCGAAATTCGACGCATTTTTCATGGCCGATCATCTCGCCGTCCTGAACATGCCCACGGAGGCACTGCGCCGCAGCCATACCGTTACTTCCTTCGAGCCCTTCACGCTTCTTTCCGCCCTGGCCGCCGTCACCCAGCGCATCGGTCTCGTCGCCACCGCGTCCACCACATTCGACGAGCCCTATCACGTGGCCCGGCGTTTTGCCTCTCTCGATCACCTCAGCAATGGCCGCGCCGGCTGGAACATCGTCACAACCTCGAACCCGGACGCCGCCCGGAATTTTGGCCGAGATGATCAACCCGACCACGCCGAGCGCTATGGCCGCGCGCGGGAGTTCTATGATGTCGTCACCGGGCTGTGGGATTCATTTTCGGACGATGCCTTCATTCGGGATGTCGATAGCGGACTGTTCTTCGACCCTGAAAAAATGCATGTGCTGAACCACAGGGGCCCCGAATTTTCGGTGCGCGGACCGCTCAATATCGCCCGCCCGGTGCAGGGCTGGCCGGTCATCGTTCAGGCCGGCGCATCCGAACCCGGACGCCAGCTCGCCGCCGAAACCGCTGAGGTGGTCTTTGCGGCCACACCCACCCTTGCAGCAGGCAAGGCCTTTTACAAGGACGTAAAGGACAGGACGGTCGCCGCCGGACGGTCGCGTGATGGCATCGTCATTCTGCCTGGCGCGTTCGTTCTTGTCGGCGATACGGTCGAGGAGGCAAAAGCCAAGCGCGCCAGGCTCGACAGCCTCGTCCACTATGAAAGCGCGATAGCATCGCTGTCGATCGCGCTGGGTCACGACGTGTCCGGTTTCGATCCCGACGCCCCGCTGCCCGACATTCCGGAAACGAATGCGAGCAAATCCAGCCGCGAAAGAGTGATAGAACTTGCCAGAAGCGAAGGGCTGACGGTGCGTCAACTCGCGCAGCGGCTGGGCGGCTATGCGGGGCTCGCCTTCGTCGGCACGCCGAAAACCATCGCCGACGAGATGGAACAATGGCTGCATGAGGAAGGCTCGGACGGCTTCAACGTCACCTTCCCCTTCCTGCCCGCCGGTCTTGACGATTTCACCACGCTGGTCGTGCCGGAACTGCAAAAGCGCGGACTGTTCCGAACGGACTATGAGGGTCCGACATTGCGCGATCATCTCGGACTGCACCGCCCGGTCAACCGCTTCTTTGCTTGATAACGGGATGTCGCGCCTATCCCTCCGGGATTAGGGAGATTTTCCACGCCGCTTTCGAAGTTTGGCATGGGGTTCCAGAGGTGCGTATTGACCACAAAAACCCCTGCCTTTAGCCTTTATGCACATAAAATCCATAAAATAGGTGAATTAAATGAAGGCCGAACATTCCCGCCGCCATATCCTCAAGCTCGGTATTGCCGGCGCGCTTGCCGCGCCGCTTGCAACTCGCGGTGCGCTGGCACAGAGCACGCCGGAATTTCCGGCAGAGCTGAAGCTGGACTGGGGATTTTATTCGTCCCATACGCTGCTGATAAAGAACAAGGGCTGGCTTGAGGAAGCGTTCAAGGACGTCGGCACCAAGATCACCTGGGTACAATCGCGCGGCAGCAACAACTCGCTGGAGTTCCTCAAGGTCGGCTCGACCGATTTCGCCGGTTCCGCGGCGCTTTCGGCCTTTCTTGCCCGCGCCAATGGCGTGCCGCTGAAAGTCATCTATGTAGCAAGCTGGGGCGGTTCGTCCATCATTCAGGTGCGTCCGGATTCGCCGGTAAAGACGGTGGCCGATCTCAAGGGCAAGACCATTGCCGTCACCAAGGGCACGGCTCCCTATTTCACCCTTGTCCGCGCGCTTGCTCAACACAAGCTGTCAGTCGATGATCTGAAGGTTGTAAACCTGCAGCACCCCGAGGGGTTCAACGCGCTGCAGCAGGGACAGGTGGATGCTTGGGTCGGTATCGATCCGCACACCTCCCAGGCCGAGCTTGCCGGCGACAGGGCAATTTTCGATGAGCGTAGCTGGCGCGACGGCAGTGTCTTCAGCGTATCGGAGACGTTCCTGGCAAAACATCCGCGCGCGGTAGAGCGTCTGCTCGGCGTGTGGGTGCAGACGCAGAAATGGATCCGCGAGAATAACAGCGAATTCATCGATTTCGTCACGAAGGTAACGGGCAACGACCCCAAGATCACGGAACTTACCATCAACAAGCGTGACTGGAACGACCCCGTCCCGGGTGAAGAACTGCTGAATTCGATCCGTATCGTTACCCCGCTGCTTGGCGACGACGTCCTGCGTCCGGGCGTCAATGTCGACAATGTTCTTGCGTCATTGATAGACCCGGCTCCGGCGAAAAAGGTGCTGGGCGCATGAATTCCCATCCGCGCGAATTTCAGCGCGTGAGACAGCCATCCAGACAGTCTCCTTCCCGATCGACGCTTGTGCAAAAGGTGGGGGCTTTCTTCACACGGTTCGACCTGCGCGGTGCGATCGTGCCGGTCGGGTCTTTGCTGCTGCTCGAGCTTTTTGTTCGCATGGGCTGGGTGAGCCCTTATGTGCTGCCGCCGCCATCGGAACTCTACGATACGTTTCTGCGGCTTGCTGAAGGACCTCTCTGGACCAATGTCGCGGCAAGCACCGCCCGCGTTTTCGTCGGCTTCGTCATCGGCTCGGTGCTTGCGGTCATCGTTGGATCGCTGGTCGGGCTGGTCGTTGCCGCCGAGCGTTATCTGGAGCCCACGTTTCAGGCCCTGCGCGCGGTTCCGAGCCTCGCCTGGGTGCCGCTGCTGATGATCTGGTTCGGCATCGGCGAAACCTCTAAAATCGTCCTGATCGCCAAGAGCGCGTTTTTCCCGGTCTATCTCAACCTGTTCTCCGGCATCCGCAATGTGGATCGCAAACTTGTGGAAGTGGGCGAAATGTATCGCCAGCCCCTGCCCGTACTGGTCTGGCGAATTTTTATCCCGGCCTCCCTGCCTCATCTTTTCACCGGCCTGCGTTACGGGCTGTCCCTCGCCTGGCTGAGCGTCGTGGCAGCCGAGCTTCTGGC
Source organism: Agrobacterium genomosp. 2 str. CFBP 5494 (assembly GCF_900013495.1). NCBI lineage: Bacteria > Pseudomonadati > Pseudomonadota > Alphaproteobacteria > Hyphomicrobiales > Rhizobiaceae > Agrobacterium > Agrobacterium genomosp. 2. The sequence goes on along the minus strand of NZ_LT009719.1, from coordinate 1,972,491 downwards.
CGCATCCGAAGGGATCGGCTACATGCTTTCCGACGGGCGGGAACTGTCCCGTCCCGATCTGGTGATGATCGCCATCATCTGCCTTGCGGTGCTCGGCAAGATATCCGACAGCCTGTTCAAGATCGTCGAGGAACGCTGCCTGCGTTGGCGCGATACCTATCCCCTGCAGGAAGGAGGGCGGTTGCGATGAGCCTGCTTCAGGTAGACGTACGCGAAAAGGCCTTTGGCGATACCGTTGTCCTTCAGGACATTCATCTGGGGCTCGGTGATGGCGAAGCGGCGGTTCTTCTCGGGCCTAGCGGCTGCGGAAAGAGCACGCTGCTGCGCATCGCCGCAGGTCTGGACAGGCGATTTGCCGGCGCAGTGACGATCAACACGGCGGAAGAAGACGGAGCGACGGACACGCCGCCGATCGCCTTCGTCTTTCAGGAACCCCGCCTGATGCCCTGGCTGACGGTTGCCGAAAATATCGGCTATGCGGCCGGCAAGAAATTCGACGTGCAGCGGGTTGAAGGGCTGATCAACGACGTAGGCCTCAGCGGCCACGGCGCGGCGCTGCCAAAGGCGCTGTCCGGCGGCATGGCGCAGCGTGTCGCCATCGCTCGGGCGCTCTATACGCAACCGCGTATCCTGCTGCTGGATGAACCCTTCAGCGCGGTCGATGCCTTCACGCGGATGAAGCTTCAGGACCTTGTTCTGAAGCTTGTCGAACAGCGCGGCATCTCATTCCTTCTCGTCACCCACGATATCGATGAAGCTCTCTATCTCGGCGACCGAATTTACATGATGGGTGCCCATGACGGTCGCATACAGGAGGAGATCGAGGTGGACGTGCCACGCCCCCGTGACCGGCGCTCACCCCGGCTGGCAACCCTCAAGAACGACGTGCTGACAGCCCTGCACAAGGCGCATGTCATCTGATCGTCCGCCCCCTCACCCTTTCACACCGGACGAGATCATGATGGCTTCCGTTACCCGCCGCTGGAAGATGACGTAGGCGATGATGACCGGCAGCGCGGCAAGCATGGCGATGGCCATCAGCCGTGCATAGGCAACGCCGAATGTGTCATTGACCTGGGTGATGCCGACCGGGATCGTCATCATGTTTTCCGAGGTAACGACGAGGAAGGGCCAGAAGAAGGCGTTCCAGACCGTGATGAATGTCACGATCGCCATGGCGGTCGTAATGCCCCAGTTCAGCGGCAGGTAGACCTTGAAAAGGATCGTATACTCACCGCCGCCATCCAGAACCACAGCCTCGCGCATCTCCTTCGGCACGCTGTCGAAGAACTGCTTGTAGACGATGATGACGATGGGCGTGATTAACTGCGGCAGGATGATGCCTGCCCAGGTGTTGATGAGGTTAAGGTTTTTCATCAGGATGAACTGCGTGACGACAAGCGTCTGCGCCGGCACCATGAAACTCGCCAGCACGATGCCATAGAGCAGGCGTCGGCCCGGAAACCGTATCTGCGAGAGGGCATAGGCGCACAACATCGAGATAAGAAGCACCGACACGGTAACGATCGCCGCCGTGCCGACCGAGTTGATATACCAGTTCATCAACTGCGTATTGAAGATGGCGTTCACATAGGCGCTCAGCCGGAACTCGTCGGGTATCAGCAAGGTGTTCCCTGCAACATTCTCATCCGAGCGAATGGAGGTGACGAAGGTCCAGTAGAGCGGAAATATCCATACCAGCGCCGCCGAGAAGGTCAGCACGGTCAGGATGATGTTTTCTAGTCTTCTGGTGAGGCTCATGAGTTCCTCCGGATGCGCAGCAACTGGAACTGGAGAATGGAAACGATGACGATCAGCAGGAACAGCACGGTGGCGACGGCAGAGGCATAACCGCCATTGTTGAGCTGGAAGGCTTCACGATAGACCTTTAGAAGCAGCACGAAGCTTGAGTTGAAAGGGCCGCCGCCGCTCAGGAGATAGATCTGGTCGAATATCTTCAGTTGCAGGATCAACTGAAGGGTCAGCACGAGGGCTGTCACGGGCCATAATAGCGGCCAGGTCACGCGCCAGAAGCGTTGCCACGTCGTTGCGCCATCGAGCGAGGCGGCCTCATAAAGCTCGGCCGGAATGTTGCGAAGACCCGCGATGAATAGCAATACGTTGAAACCGTTGGTCCACCAGATGGTGACGACAGCGACCATCGGCATGACCCAAACAGGATTCTTGAAGACCGCGACCGGTTTTCCGGCAAACAGGGAAATCACCGGCTGAAGAATGCCGAACTGAAGATCGAGCATCCACGTCCAGATTTCCGTGACGACCGATACAGGCAAGACATAGGGCAAGAAAAACAGGCTCATCGCAACCGTCTGCCTGACGCCCGAGAGGCGGCTGACGGCGAGTGCGATCATCAGCGCGATGACGGTCGTCGGGACCACGGTTAGAAGCACAAAATAACCGTTGTTCTTCAGCGACGTGATAAACAGGCGGTCGCTCAGCAGCTTTGCGTAGTTTGCAAACCCGACCCAGTTTCCATCACCGATCAGGGGCGCATCGGTGAAACTCATGCGCACCATCTCGATCAGCGGATAAAGGAAGAAGGTGGCGAAGACCACGATGAACGGCGTCACCATCGACAGCGCGATCAGCGATTTCTTGCGCCGGTTTTCAATCATAGCCATGGACTGTCTCCGGGACTTCACGCATTGCAGGCGGCCTCCGGCCAGAGACCGGAGGGCCGGTTCCTGTCACTTCAGCTTGCTCTGCAGCTCTTCCTTGATCTGCTCCACCGCATCCGTGCCGCTCATGAAGCCCTGAATGGCCGGAGCGATGACGTTGAGCGCGGCATCATAGGCAGGCGAAGCGACACCCGTGATCGTCGTTTTCGGATCGAACACGGCTGCTTCCGCAAGTGACGCATAGGTGGCGTTCGGCTGCATCGCCTTGTAATCGCTGCCCTCGGTGATCGATTTATAGGCCGGGATATGGCCGGCATCGGCCCAGCTGATGGCGTGTTTTTCCATCCAGCCGATTACCTTCATCACCGCGGCGCGTTTTTCGCCGGAAACGGTCTTGTCACCCTGGTTGGGAATGGCAAAAGCGTGTGAATCCGCCCATGTGGCGCGTTTACCCATGAAGGGCGGAACCTCGACCGCGCTCCATTTGAAGCCCAGCTTGTTGTTCTTTTCCAGGTCCTTGTAGGTCGGCACTTCCCAGACGCCGTTCAGCTGGAAGGCCGATTTTCCGGCGGAGAAGAGCGCGACGGAAGCGGGATATTCCGCCTGCTCCGGCGCCCAGCCGTTTTCGCGCCATTTCGACATGGTATCGATAGCCTTGGCGGCCTTCTCCGCATTGTCGCCGGCTAGCACCTCGCCATTGGTGACGAGTTCACCACCCTGCTGCGAGAACAAGGTGTAGAAGACGCGCCAGACACCGGCTTCTCCGCCGGATTGATACGTGACCGGCGTTTCGACGCCTTTTTCCTTGGCCCAGGCCAGCGCCTTCTCGAAGTCGTCTATCGTCTTGATACCGGTCAGCTTGCCTTCGGCATCGATATAAGGCGAGCCTTTGAGAAGATCGGCATTATAATAGAGAACCAGCGCGTGAATATCGAAAGGCACGGCATAAAGCTTGCCGTCATGGGTGGCCGCATCGAGCGGCGCACTGAAGAAATCGTCCTTCTTCAGGCCCGCATCCTCAAGATCCTTGTCGGTAATCTCGCTCAGCACCTTCTCCTGCAGCGCCAGCGGCGCACGGGACAGGTGATAGGTCATGACGTCAGGTCCTTCGCCGACGGCAGAAGCGGTCCGTACCTTGGTATAGAAGGGCACGCCCCATTCGAGCGTCGTTCCCTTCACCTGAATATCAGGATGTTCCTTGTTGAAGGCATCGATCAGCGCCTTCATGCGCACGCCGTCACCGCCGGACAGGAAATCCCACCAGACGATATCCTGTCTGGCCAGCGCCGGCAGGGCGGTCAAACCCAGAACCGTGCCAACAAGCAATGTCTTGATCAGTCGCATCGTTCACTCCTCCCGTTTTCTTTGAAAACACCCCATCGGGGATGGTCTGCTGTATCGACAGGCGCCTCCTCGCGCCTATCGCAACCTTCTGCCGTCGCTGTCGAAAACCATGATGTGGTCGGGCGCGGCGGTGAGCGAAACCGGACGGCCATCCAGGCTCTCGCGCGAGCCCTGGCGCTGCACGATGATTTCCCTGCCGGCCCCGGTGCGGGTATAGAGGTAGGAGACGTCGCCCAGCTCTTCCGCGACCTCGACGACGACCGGCAAGGCACCGTCCTGTGTTATGATCAGATGCTCGGGCCGGATCCCGATCTCGACACGCTGCCCGGCGGAGACGGGTTGCGAGAGCCGCGCCTCGATATGTCCATGCCCGCCATCGGGCGAAAGCGTCACGACGCCTTCGTGCTGTCCGACGACGTCCGCCTGCAGGAAGTTCATCGCCGGTGAGCCGATGAAGCCCGCGACGAACCGGTTATCAGGATCGTCATAGAGGGTGAGCGGAGCGCCCGCCTGCTGCACGACGCCGCCCTTCAACACGAAGATCTTGTCCGCGAGCGTCATGGCCTCCACCTGATCATGGGTGACATAGATCATTGTGGCACCCAGCTTGCGGTGAAGCCGGGTCAGCTCCAGCCGCATCTGCACGCGCAACTCCGCATCGAGGTTCGAAAGCGGCTCATCGAACAGGAAGACCTTCGGCTGTCGAACGATGGCGCGGCCGATGGCGACGCGCTGGCGCTGTCCACCGGAAAGCTGCGACGGCTTTTTCTGCAGATGATCTTCCAGCTGCAGGATGCGGGCCGCCTCGCCCACCCTCTCATTCACCTCCGCCTTCGGCCGGCGGGCAAGACGCAGGCTGAACGCCATGTTCTCGAACACCGTCAAATGCGGATAGAGGGCGTAGTTCTGGAAAACCATCGCAACGCCGCGATCCGCCGGCTCGACGGCCGTGACATCACGGTCGTCGATGGCTATGCGTCCGCCACTGGTCTCTTCAAGACCGGCAATCATCCGCAGCAGCGTGGATTTTCCGCAGCCGGAAGGCCCGACGAAGACCGCGAAGCTGCCGGTCGGGATGTCCATCGAGACATCCCGGATCGCCGCGAAGGAGCCGAAGGACTTGGCAATATTGTTGAGACGGACACCCATGGCCGCCTCACTGAACCTTCAGACGCAGCACATGATAAGACAGCGCCGGCACGGAGCCCTTCAGCGCTCCGTCTTCGACGCCGACACCGCTGCCCGGCACCGGCACGACACGATCCGGCTGATCCGGGCCATTACCGACACGCAGATCATATCCCGCCATGGCCAGATGCAGATCGAGCGTGGCCGACGAGAAACCGGTGAGGCTGACATCGAGGTCGGCGGCCTCGGTCAAGTGCCGGTTCAACACGAACAATGTCACCATGCCTTCCGCCTCGTCATAGACACCGGCGACATCGAGATATTTGACATCATCGGCCGCATTGCAGTCATAGGTCGGGCAATCAACGGCGACATTCAGCGCGACGCCACGGCCATAAAGCGAAGCGAACTGGTATGGATAATAGATAGTCTGACGCCATGCCGGGCCGTTCTTCTCGGCACGGATGGGGGCGATGACATTGACGAGCTGCGCGATGCAGGCGATGCGGACCCGATCCGAACGGCGGATGAACTCGTTGAGCAGACCCGCCACGAACAGCGCGTCCTCGAAATTGTATGTCTCTTCGAGAAGCGCGGGCGCTTCCGGCCAGTCCCAGCTCTTGATGCGTTTGCCGTCTTCTTCGCGGATGTGATACCAGACGTTCCATTCGTCGAAGCAGATGGAGACGTCGTTCTTGGCGCGCTTCTTCGCCTTCACATAATCGATGACGCCCGCAATCGTCTGGATGTAGCGCCCGGTTTCCTCGATCTTGCCGAAATAATTCAGCGTGTCGCGGCTGTTATTGCCGAAATATTTGTGCAGCGAGATGTGATCCACATTTTCATAGCACTCCTCGAGAACTTCCCGCTCCCATTCGGGATAAGTGGGCATGCCGTCATTGGAGCTGCCGCAGACGATTGCTTCAATAGTCGGATCGAAACCCTTGACGGCCTTGGCGGTTTCGTTGGCGAGACGCCCGTACTCCACCGCCGTTTTGTGACCGATCTGCCAGGGACCGTCCATTTCGTTGCCAAGGCACCACATTTTCACGCCATGCGGTTTTTCGGCGCCATGGCTGCGGCGCAGATCGCTGAGCGTCGTACCGCCGGGGAAGTTGACGTATTCGAGGAAGTTGCGGGCGTCGTCCAGACCACGGGAGCCGAGATTGACGGCGAGCATCATCTCGATGCCGGCCATCTGCGCCCAGTCGGCGAATTCATTGATGCCGATCTGGTTGGTTTCCTTGGAGCGCCAGGCGAGATCAAGACGGATGGGACGCTGGTCGCGCGGCCCAATACCGTCTTCCCAGCGATAGGCCGAAACGAAGTTTCCGCCCGGATAACGGATGGCCGGGATCTTCAGGTCCTGCACGAATTTCAGAACGTCCTTGCGAAAGCCGTTTTCATCCGCTTGCGGATGGCCCGGCTCGTAGATGCCGCCGTATATGGCGCGCCCCATATGTTCGATGAAGGCGGAATAAAGACGATCGTCGATACGCCCAATCCGGAAGTCCCGGTGGACTGAAACCCGCGCTTTCATAAGGCTCTCCTCCCATGCGCATTTATATCGTGAAATGTGGTATAAACCACATTTGATAATATAGTTGCCGAGGGAATCCGCGCCTGTCAACCGCGAAAATCATACTTATTAAATTTGCTGGATCAGGCAGCCGTTCGCAGGCGCAGAACGATGTCCTGGTCGTAATTTCCGAACCCGCGGCCAAATATGTTCAGCCCGCCCGGATGTTTCGCATCCGCCTTGACCTCGATGCGCAGCCGGATGGAACGGTGGCTGGTCAGATCGATATCCGCGAGCGTCACATCCGAAATCCGGGTCCCATCCACAAAGGTTCCCTGGGCGGTAATCCGCCATGTTTTCAGCATACCGTATTGCGAACCGGACAGCTTCCACCAGTCCGGCGTAAATGTTCCCCGCTTGTCTCCGAAATCGCCGGGCGACGTCCAGACGCCGATTTCCCTGCCGTTGACGGACAAGGTGATGTCCGACGGCCAGTTGCTGTGGGTTCCGGGAACCTCGGAACTGACCTCCATGGAAAACTCGACTTCCTCGACCTCCCGCCCCTGAATCTTGGCGTTATTGGGGAACTGATACTCGACGAAACCCGATGTCAGCCATAACAAGGCCGTCTTCATGCGGTCCGGATCCATGAACGTATCGGGCACATCCAGAAGCCCGATAATGCCCTCCGGCGAGCAGATGCCACAGGGCGCCGTCACCGAACTTTGCGTGTAAAGACCGAGAGGCATCGCCACGGCAATATAGTTTGAGGTCGCCGGGGTTTCGGGTTTCCGGAAGGAAACGATGAGTTCGTCGCAGGTGGCAAAGCAGATTTTCTGGCTGCCCTTGCGCGCCTTGCGCGTCTCGGTGCGCAGCAGTCCCGCCTCCTCAAGAACCGCCACCCCTGCGGACACGGTGGACTGCGGCAGATCCAGTCTCTGGGCGATTTCATTCACATTGAGACCGCTCGCCTCGTGCAAGAGCTTCAATATCTGCACGCGGATCAGCGATGCGGCCGCTTTCAGCACATCGAATTCTTTTTCAGCATCAACGAGAAGGAAATTGGGCGCCATATTCTAATCTTCAGATTTATCGATCCAGATCAGAATTTCTGGCTTAAATGCCATGCACTTGTCCAGTGCTGTTTGCCATGCAGGCGCTTCCAAAAGACGGAAAGCGGGATTCACCGCCCTCGCTTCATGAAAAAGGCATCGCCACGCGGCTGCGAGACCGCGCGGCGGTGCCCTTTCGTCGTCAGCCGCGCTTGCGCAGGGTCCGCGTGCCGGTGTCGACGAGATTTTGCGCTGCTTCATCCACGCTGGCGCGGCCGAAGGCGAGCGAATCGGCGATGGGGCGCATCACGCCGCGGTCGAACTCATTGGCGCCGATCGGGGCGGGCTCCGGATAGGGATCGAGCTTGCCCGACAGGCTCTCAATGTAATCCACCGTCTTGCGCTCGGTCTCGTTGAGCGTCGGCAACAATGCCTCGCGCACAACCTTGGCGGGCGGCACGCCGCGCTCGACGCCGAGTACCTTGCCTGCTTCCAGATCGTTGACGAAGAAGTTGATGAATTTCGCCGCCGCTTCCGCGTTGGTCGAAGTGGACGAAATGGACCAGATGAGGCCCGGCCGATAATAATGCCCGGTCGGCTTGCCCGGCCCCTCACCCGGCAGCATGCCGATGGACAGCGTTTGCTTGTTGAGTTTCTGGTAACCGACAAGCTGGTTGGAATAGGCAAAACCAATGGCCGAATTGCCAAGCGTCAGCGCGTTGGATTCGATGGTATTGTCGTCACGCGTCTGGATATCGGCGGAAACGCAAAGCTTGTTCTCGCGCAGGTCCTCCCAATAGGCGAACCATTCCTTGGCATCTTCCTTGTTGAAGCCGATGGTGCCGTCCTGAAACAGAAGCTTGCCGCGCTGGCGCAGCCAGACATCGAAGACATAATGATAACGCGCGCCATAGGGTACGGCCCAATAGTTGCGCTTCGCCGGGCCGTTCTTCTTGAAATCGCGCGCCAGTTCAGCAAGCGCCTTCCAGGTGATCTGATCCTGTGGAACGGAAACACCCGCTTCTTTCAGCGTGTCGGCTTCATACATCATGCAGAAGGAATTCAGCCCGAGGCCGACGCCGTAAAGCTTGCCGTCGATACGGCAGAGATCGATCTCGCTTTTGCCGAAGGTGGAAAGATCAAGCGACTTGCCGACGAACTGATCCAGCTCCATGCAGGCGCCTCGACCCGAATAATCGGCGATGGTGGAGGGTTCAAGCTGGAAGATATCGGCGACGTTTCGCCCGGCCATCGATGTCGCAAGCTTGGTCCAGTAATCGGAACCGGCGATCATTTCCCCGCTGATCTCGGTCTGCGGATTGGCCTTCTGGTAAAGAGCGATCACATCGTTGGTGCGCTTGCTGCGATCGGCAGATCCCCACCACACGCAACGAAGCCGGGTTTCAGCCGCAGCCGCGCGAAAACCGCCCGCCGCAGCACCCAGGCTCGCCAGCGCCGCCGTCACCCAAAACCCGCGTCTATCAATCATTTGCATCTGCTCCTCCCGCGTTGTGCAAATTTTTCTGATATCACTTAAATTCTTGCAAATTTTCTTTGTTTGCAATATTTGCATCATAACAGATTTTTTTGCAAGCGCAGGAGCCGATATGAACGATACGCCCGACATCAGCCGTCCGCGCCAGTCGGATATCGCCCAGCGCGCCGGGGTCTCCATCAGCACAGTCTCGCGTGTTCTCGCAGGGGAAAAAGGAATCAGCGCGTCGATCCAGACCAAGGTTCTGGGAGTTGCGGCGGAGCTCGGATACCCCTTGCGACCGGCGACCAACCAGTCGGCCGGTGTACAGCCGGAAGGCAAGACAATCCTCGCGCTCATGTCCGCGGAAAGGGCGACGGGCGATATTGGCGCCTTTTACCACGATATTTTCGACGTGCTGCGCAGCCTCGCCCAGACGGACGGTTTCGAACTCGACATCAGGCTATTGCACCAGAAGCAGATCGACGATTCCCTGATCCAGCGGGTCTGTGAGGTGGACGGCCTCCTGGCCATCGGGCTCGATCCCGAGGAGGAGATCATCCACCGCATCACGCAGGGCGTACTGCAACCTGTTCTTGTCAACAGTGCTGACCCCTCCATGATGCTCGATTGCGTTTCGCCTTCCAATTTTTACGGCGGCGCGCTGGCGGCCCGGCGGCTTCTGGAACTCGGCCATCGCAAGGTGGCCTATATCGGTCCGCATCATCGCCACACTATCAGGGAGCGTATGCGCGGCTTCCGCCATACGATCCTTGAGGAAAAAGGAACGACCTATGAGGAGTTCCTGCTTTCGACGGCAGATAGCGGCTTCGGGCAGGCGGGCGACGCGGTTCGCCAGCTGCTGGCCAAAAAACCTGAACTGACAGGCATTTTCTGTATGAATGACGCAATTGCCCTTGGCGCACTCGGGGCAGCGCAGGAGCTGGGCCTCGGCGTTCCCGACGATCTTTCCATCATCGGTTTCGATGACCTGCCCTTTGCCGAACTTTCTACCCCACGTCTCAGCACGATCCGGGTCGATCGCCGCGAGATTGCGCGCGAAGCGGTTGACCTGCTGCGGCGGCGCCTGACCGAGCCTTCCGCCAATGCCCGTCAGGTGCAACTTGGCGTGCAGCTGGTGGAAGGACAGACAGCCGGCAAGGCGAAAAAGACGGGAAAGGCGACACGCGATGCATGATACCATGAGCAGACCCCATATGGCGCGATTTAATCCGCTGCACGGCAATCCGCTCAAAAGCCGCGCCGATGTCCGGCGGGCGCTGGATGATAGCTTTGCGCCGCTTCTTCCCTATTTCTCGCAGGGTGGCGCAAGGGTGACGCTCAGCGGAGCAGCCGCGCACTTCGACCGGGCGGCGGCCGATCTGGAAGGCTTTGCCCGACCGCTCTGGGGCATCGCACCACTTGCGCTGAGTGGCGATCGTTTCGACCATTGGCCGCTTCTCGCCCGGGGCATAGCCAACGGCACCGATCCTTCCCATCCTGAATACTGGGGTGATGTGCGCCAGAAGGATCAGCGGCTGGTGGAGCTCGCTGCAATCGGTTTTGCACTGCGGCTTGCGCCGCAGCATCTGTGGGAACCACTGTCCGATACACAGAAAGACAATGTGCGCCGCTATTTGCTGACCGCCCGTGAGCGCGGTTACGCCGATAATAACTGGAAGTTTTTTCGCGTCATGGTCGACATGGCGCTGGATCATCTCGGTATCGAATTCGATCGCAGCCTGACCGAAACCTTCCAGAAGGAGCTCGACGATTTCTATATATCCGACGGCTGGTATCGCGACGGCAACTATCGCCGCATCGATCACTACATTGCCTTCGCCATGCATTTCTACGGGCTGATTTACGCGAAACTCAGCAAGCCTGATGACGCCTATGCCGAGCGTTACCGGCAACGCGCACGGCTTTTCGCTGGCGATTTTGCCAGCTGGTTCGATGAGGATGGCGGAACCCTGGCTTTCGGCCGCTCCATGACCTACCGTTTTGCCTGTGGCGGTTTCTGGGCGGGCCTTGCCTTTGCCGACGAGGAGGCGCTGCCCTGGGGCGAGATCAAGGGCCTTTATCTGCAGCATCTGCGCTGGTGGGCCAAAAAGCCGATTGCCGATCGCGATGGCGTGCTCTCCATCGGTTACGCCTATCCGCAGCTCACCATGTCGGAAAGTTATAATTCTGCAGGTTCGCCCTATTGGGCTTTCAAGGCTTTCCTGCCGCTCGCCCTGCCGGAAAGTCATCCCTTCTGGCAAGCGGAGGAAAGGCTGCCCGAACCGTCCGCAAGCCCTAAGCCGCTTGTTCACCCCGGCATGGTGATGATGCGGACGAAAGGCAACGTCACGGCGCTCTCCAGCGGCCAGGAAAATCTCTCCATGCGCGGCGGGCCGGAAAAATACGCAAAATTCGCCTATTCCTCCCGCTACGGCTTCGGCGTGGAGGTGGACGAGCGTGGCTTCAAGACCAACGGTTTCGACAATATGCTGGCCTTTTCCGAGGACGGACTACATTACCGCGTGCGCGAGACCAACGAAAAGGTTCTGCTGGCGGGAGCAAGCCTGCGGGCGACATGGAAGCCGTTTGCCGATGTCGCCGTTGAAACCACGCTGGTTGCGGCTGGCGACTGGCATATCAGACTGCACCGGATCACCTCTGCCCGCTCCCTTTGGGTTACGGAAGGTGGCTTTGCGATCAACCGCAACGATGGCGACCGCGACGCCATGAGCGAAGAGGCCGGACGGGCGACGACGGATTGTGGCACTGACATATCGGCAATCATCGATCTCGGTTCGAGCATAGACCGGCACGGCGTGGCGCTGAAGGCACTGCCCAATACAAATCTCATCAACGCCAAGACCACCGTGCCGCAATTGCGCGGCCAGATCGCTGCCGGCGAGAGCGTTCTGATTTGCGCGGTCTTTGCCGGGGTGAGCGGCCCGGAAGGCGAGAAAGCAATGGCTTCGGTTCCAGCCATTCCCGACCTGGAGGCGCTTGATCGCCTCTTCGCGAGAGAGGGCGTGCCGGTCAGCAGCATGGCGGCCAGGGGAGAGCCGCAATGACGAGCCCGATTCCGCGTCTCAGCATAGCCATGGACCCGGAACGGACCGAGCATGTGCTGACATCGCAGGCGCTCGACAGGTTGTCAGAGAGGGTCGAGATTCTCGACACAGGCACAATCCGCGATTTCCACGATCCCGCGGTGGAAGAGCAGCTGGCGAAGACGGATATCCTCCTGACCGGCTGGGGCTGTCCGGATATCGGCGAGCAGGAACTGGCGCTGATGCCCCGCCTCAGGCTCATCTCCCATGCTGCCGGCACGGTAAAATATTTCCTGTCGCAAGCGGTGTTCGATCGGGGCGTTACGGTGTGCAGCGCCGCAGAGGCGAATGCGCAGCCGGTCGCAGAATTTTCGCTGGCGATGATCCTGCTGGCCGGCAAGCGGACCTTCGGCTTCAGGCGTCTTTATCTGGAGCATCGCGACCGAGCCCCGGTCGAGCGATTGCAGGCGCAGGCCATCGGCAATCTCGGCCTCACGGTCGGCATCGTCGGCGCGTCACGCATCGGACGTCGCGTCATTGGTCTATTGCAGCCCTTCGATCTCAATCTCATGCTTTTCGACCCGCTTCTCGGTGCTGCGGAAGCGGAAAAGCTCGGCGTCCGTCTTGCCTCGCTCGAGGAGCTGATGGCGGCGAGCGACGTCATTTCCCTGCATGCGCCCTCCCTGCCGCAGACGCGGCACATGATTGGCGCGGCAGCGCTTGCTCGCATGAAGGACGGCGCAACCCTGATCAACACGGCGCGCGGCGCACTTGTGGATGAAGACGCCCTTCTGGCCGAACTGAAAACCGGACGCATCGAAGCCGTCATCGACGTGACCGATCCCGAAGTGCCGCCGCCGGACTCACCCTTTTACAGCCTGCCGAACGTCTTCCTGACGCCGCATATTGCCGGCGCCACCGGTCTCGAACGGGCGAGGCTCGGCGACATGGCGATTGCCGAAATCGAACGCTTCTGCTGCGCGGTGCCTTTGCAGCAGCAGGTGCGGCCCGAACATCTGGACCTGATCGCGTGAGACCTTTCGAACCCGGCCTGTGCTCCGTCACCTTCCGCTCCCTGACGCCACAGGTCGTGATAGAGCTTGCGGCCAGCAATGGCATCAGGGCAATCGAATGGGGTGCGGATGTCCATGTCCCGCCGGGCGACCTCGAAAATGCGCGGCAGGTTGCTGCGCGGACGGCAGAAGCGGGCCTCTCCGTCTCGTCCTACGGTTCCTATATCTTCGCGCCGGATTTCACACCTGACGATGTGACCAGTGTGCTCGAAACCGCAAGGGCGCTCGGCACACAGCATATCCGTATCTGGCCGGGGCAACGCAAACGTCCATCCGCCGATTACACACCCGCGGAACGCCGCGCGGCAACGGAAGCGCTGGCGACAATTGCTCACCGAGCGGAAGACTACGGCATGACAATCGGTCTCGAATACCACCCGAATTCGCTGACCGACGCCCTCCCCTCCGCCCAGCAGCTGGCGCAGGATTTGCCGATGCCCAACCTGTTCTTCTACTGGCAGCCCGCCCCGGGCCTGCCGCTGGAAGAGGCACTCGCGGAAATATCCGCACTCGGCCCACGCATCTGCCATCTGCATGTGTTCGCCTGGCTCGCCGACGCCAGCCGCCTGCCGCTTGCCAACCGCGCAGACTACTGGCGGGCGTGCATCAAGGCTTTGCCTGAGGGCGAATGGACGAGACCCGCCTATGCGATGCTGGAATTCGTCAGGGGTGATGACATCGGCCAGTTTGCGGAAGACGCGCTGACACTAGGCAAGATACTCGCTGGCCGCGGAGTGGCCGATTAGCGCACGATTAACCTCACACGCGGCGTCACCCCCGGCCTCGTGCCGGGAACCTGATGATGTGGAACAAACACGTTCTTCATCCTCGGGACAAGCCGAGGATGAAGAACGCAAAGCTTTCTGGACTTCGTCAGCCACTGTGGTGAGACAGCTCACCACTCGTTCTCATATCCGCCGTCCATCCGCGCCAAACAGATGCGTCTTGCCCAGATCGAACGCAAAGGGAATCGTTTCTCCGATGCGGATCTGGCGTTGGCCATCGAGAAGCACGGTCGCTGGCTGGCCGTCGGGAGTGCTGGTGTAAACCACCGTCGAGCCGCCGAGATGTTCCACGAGCTGGATGGAAGCTTCACCGAGAGAGGATTGCGCCTGCGGGTTCACATGTTCCGGACGCACACCGAAGGTGAGCGGTTCCCCCTGCTGAGCAGTGACCGGTTTTTCAAGCACGATGCGCTGTCCCGCCACTTCGATGGTGCGATTGGAGGTGTCGCCTGAAGCCACTTTTGCGGAGAGGAAATTCATCTTCGGTGAGCCGATGAACCCCGCGACGAACTGGTTTGCGGGATTGTTGTAGAGATCGAGCGGGCGGCCAACCTGCATGATGCGGCCGTCGCGCAGCACGACGATCTTGTCGGCCATGGTCATGGCTTCCACCTGGTCATGCGTCACATAGATCATGGTGCTGCCGAGCGTCTGGTGCAGCTTGGCAATTTCAACGCGCATCTGCACGCGCAGTTCCGCATCGAGGTTGGAGAGCGGTTCGTCGAACAGAAAGATTTTCGGCTCGCGCACGATGGCGCGACCGATGGCGACACGCTGGCGCTGGCCGCCGGAAAGCGCCTTCGGCTTGCGCTGCAACAGCGGGCCGATCTGCAGGATATCGGCGGCCTTCTGCACCCGTGCCTCGACTTCCGGTTTTTTGTAGCCCGCCGTTTCCAGCCCGAAGGCGAGGTTCTTGTAGACACTCATATGCGGATAGAGCGCATAGGACTGGAAGACCATGGCGATGCCGCGCTTGGAGGCAGCGGTTTCGTTGACCCTCTCACCGTCGATACGCAGATCGCCTTCGGAGATTTCCTCAAGCCCGGCGATCATGCGCAGAAGCGTGGATTTGCCACAGCCCGAAGGGCCGACGAAGACGGTGAATTCGCCCGGCTCGATCTTGAGATCGATGCCGTGGATGACCGGAAAAGCGCCGAACCGCTTGACGATTTTTTCGAGCGTAATGCTGCTTGCCATGCTGTTTCTCCCGACTGTCGCGCCGCATGCGGGACGGCTGCGACAGTGTTGATTGTCTTAGAATACGTTCCCGATCCAAGATCCGCTCAGCGTTTCATTCCCGTCGTCGCGATGCCTTCAATCAGCAGCCGCTGGAAGAACAGGAAAAACAGGAAGACCGGCACCAGTGACAGGTTGGACATGGCGAAAAGCGAGGTCCAGTCCGAGCTGCCGGTGGAATCCACGAAGGACCTGAGACCAAGCTGCACTGTGTAGGTGTTGATGTCGTTCAGATAGATCAGCGGACCGAAGAAATCGTCCCAGGTCCAGATGAAGGAAAAGATGGCGGCCGTTGCCAGAACCGGCAGCGACAGGGGCAGCATGATCTTCCAGTAGATACGGAAGGGCGAGCAGCCATCCATGACAGCCGCTTCATCCAGCTCACGCGGAATACCGCGGAAGAACTGCACCATCAGGAAGATGAAGAAGGCGTCCGTCGCGAGATACTTCGGCACGATCAGCGGCAGCGATGTGTTCACCCAGCCCATTTCCAGGAAGAGGATATATTGCGGGATGAGCACGACGTGATAGGGCAGCATCAAGGTGCCAAGCATCAGCGCGAACCAGAAATTGCGCCCGCCGAAGCGAAGCCTTGCAAAAGCGAACGCCGTGAGCGAGCAGCCGACCACGTTGCCGATGGTGGCCAGCACCGAGATGAAGAAGGAGTTCCAGAAGAACTGCCCAAAGCTCACCTGCAGCCCGGTCCAGCCTCTGATATAACCGCCGACATCCACCGCCGAGGGAATGAGCGAGGAGGAGCCGAACAGCTCGTCTTGCGGCCGGAAGGAGCCTGAAATCATCCACAGGATCGGATAGAGCATCGCAAAGGAGGCGATGATCAGCGCCGTATGGACCATCACCGATTTCAGCGGCGAGCGTTGCGGGCCTTGTCCCGGCCGGGGAGCGGTAACAGCGTCAGTCATCGTAATGCACCCAGTATTTCGCGCTGAGGAACGAGAAGGCCGTGAACAGCGAGATGATGATCACCAGGATCCAGGCAAGCGCCGAGGCATAACCCATGCGGAAGAAACCAAAGGCTTCCTGGTAAAGATAGAGCGTGTAGAACAGTGTCGAATTGATCGGCCCGCCGGTGCCTTCGGAAATGATGAAGGCGGGCGTGAAGGCCTTGAAGGCGTCGATCGTCTGGATCACGGCGTTGAAGAAGATGACGGGCGTCAGAAGCGGCAGCGTAATGCGGAAGAACTGCCGCACCTTGCTCGCGCCATCGATTTCGGCGGCCTCATACATGTCCTGCGGAATTTGCCTCAGACCTGCGAGGAAAATGATCATCGGCGAACCGAACTGCCAGACCGACAGGATGACCAGCGTGTAGATCGAATAATCCGGATTGGAAATCCAGCTCGGCCCTTCATAACCAAAGGCCTGCCAGAGTATCATGTTGACGAGACCGTCAGAGGCGAAAAGCTGACGCCAGAGAACGGCAATCGCGACGCTGGAGCCCAACAAGGACGGCAGATAGAAAATCGCCCGATAGAGGGTCAGGCCGCGGATGCCGCGGTTGAAGGCGAGCGCCACCAGCAGCGCGAAGATCAGCTTCAGCGGCACCGACAGCAGCACATAGGTGAAGGTGACCTGCATGGCTGCGGCAAATTTCGGGTCGGCCGTGGCGATGCGCACATAATTGGCCGCACCCACCCAGTCCGGCGACTGCAACAGGTCGTAGTTGGTGAAGGACAGATAAAGCGACGCAAGCGCCGGGCCCAGCGTAAGGCCGAAAAAGCCGATCAGCCAGGGCAGGAGAAACAGGTAGGCGTGAATGTTGCGGTCGAAGATCCGCTTCAGGCCGCCCCGTTTCGGGAGAGCCGCGCCACGGCTCTCCCCCACAAGAGTTTCAGATCGAAAGGCCATAAACCATCACTTCCGTTTGATAACGGTTTCGGATTCCTTGACGAGGCGGTCACCGCCTTCTTCCGGGGTGATCTTGCCGAAGCCGACTTCTTCCGCCGTGCGTTTCAGGACAAAGGCGAATTCGCCCGCACCCGGAGGTGGCGCCGGCGACAGATCGCCGACGCCGGGTGTAATTTCGGCGATGTATTCCACCATGCTCTTGCTGACTTCATCGAGTTTCGGGGTCAGCGCGTTGCGCATGGATTCCGACGCCGGAACGCCGCGCTCCACGCCGAGAATATCGATGCCTTCCGGCTCGGCGACGAGGAAATTGATAAACCCGACGGCCTGTTCGATACCGGCACTGCCATTGGCGACGCTGATGAGCATGGAAGGTTTAAGGTAGTGGCCGGAAGGGCCGTCCTTCGTGCTCTTCGGATAGGAGCTGATGGCAAGTTTGGCCTTGTTGAGCTTCTGATACCCGACGAACTGGTTGGAATGGGCAAATGCGGTTGCCGCCTTGCCCGTCGTCAAAGGGTTGGTTTCGATATTGAGCTGGTCGAGCGCCTGCACATCCGCCGGCACACAGGCACCACTCTTGCGCAGATCCGCCCAGAGCGTGAACCACTTGGTCGCGTCGGTCGGATCGAAGCCGATGCCGCCATCCTGCGTGTAGAGTGACTTGCCGTTCTGGCGCAGCCAGTTTTCAAAGCTCGGCTCCACGCCGCTCGCATCGGCTGTGGCGTAATAACCGGGTTTCGGCTTGTTCTTGCTGAGCTTGGCGGCATTTTCGGCAAACTCCTCCCAGGTCTGGCCGATGGCCGGCGGTGTCGCGCCGGATTTTTCCCAGGCCGCCCTGTCAAAGAAGACGGCGCTGGAATTGACCCCCAGATTGATGCCGTAAAGCTTTCCATCGACCCGGCCGGAATCGATGTTCATCTTGCCGAAATCCTCGATCTTCAAGCCCTTGCCGATGTAATCATCCAGCGGCGCCAGCGCGCCCCGCCGGCCATATTCGAAGATGTAACGATAATCCATCTGGATCAGATCGGGCGCGTTGCGGCCCGCCACCTGCGTTGCAAGGCGGGGCCAATAATCGCTCCAGCCGGCGAATTCCCCGGCGATGTCGAGATCGGGCTTCACCCGCTTGTAGGCTGCTATCGCCTTGTTGGTGCGATCGGCACGCTCCTGCGACCCCCACCACAACATGCGAAGGCGCGCGGCCTGCGCCTGCGCCGAACCACCCCCCAATGTCGCAAGCGACAGGGCCGCAAGCCCTGCCGAAAGCACAGTTCTCCTCTGAAGCATCACGGGCATTGGCAACTCCTCCCTATTGACTGCCAATTGATGATGAACGCAAACGACACTTGCCGTTTTATAACTAATTGGTTACATGGGAACACCGATCGCAAACATTGTCAAGCGGGTGCCGAAATGGAAGAAACGACTAAGAACCAGCCACCCGATCCGGGCCCCGATCCGGCCGTGGAGAAAACGCCGCCGGCAAAGCGCAAACGGGCCACGGCCCAGGTGCGAAACCCGGAAAGAACCCGCGCCGCCATTCTTGAAGCTGCCCGCCGCGAGGTGGCCGCCAAAGGGCTGGCGGGGGCCAGAATCGATGTCGTCGCCCGCCGCGCCGGGACCAACAAGAGGATGATCTACCATTATTTCGGCGACAAGGATGCGCTTTATCTCGCCGTTCTGGAAGACGCCTACCGCCATATCCGCCACACTGAAAGACGGCTTGATCTGGCCCGTAAGGCCCCGTCCGAGGGCTTGCGGGAACTTGCGCTTTTCACCTGGCACTACTTTCTCGACCACCCCGAATTCCTGAGCATCCTCGCCACGGAAAACCTCAATAAAGCCCGGTATCTCAGGCAATCACCGACGATCACGGCGATGCACTCAAATTTCATTTCCGAGCTTGAGGACGTGCTGCGGCGTGGCAGCGACGCCGGCGAATTCCGTGACGGCCTCGACCCGATCGACGTTTATCTGACCATCGCTTCGCTCGGCGCCTTCTACCTGTCGAACAGGTTCACCCTGTCAACGATCTTCCAGCGCGACCTGACAGACCCTGCCGAGCTGGAGCGATGGGGCCAGCACATCGTCGACACGTTGCTTGCTGCAGTGCGGCGGGTCTGAACGAGCCAAGCCGGATTCCTGTTTAACTACAGCGATGACGCGCCATTCGCATCCGCGAAGCGCGTCATTTTCTTTTGCGGCGCAGCGAATGACTGCAAGGGCGAGCCTTCAAACCTCATCAATTTTTCCTGTCAAAAAACACCTTGACAGATCGTGTTCTTCGCGATCACAAATAACCAAATGGTTACAAATTATCATGTTTGACGGAAGCGGCCTTGCGGGAAAAGGTCGCCTTGGGAGGAAATTCATGAAACGTATCGGCGTCATCATGCACGGCATCACCGGCCGCATGGGTTACAACCAGCATCTCGTGCGCTCCGTTCTCGCCATTCGCGATCAGGGCGGCGTACTTTTGAAGAACGGTGAAGGGGTGATGCTTGATCCCATTCTCGTCGGCCGCAACGGCGCGAAGATCGAGGAAATCGCCAAAAAGCATAATGTCGCGCGCTGGACGACCGATATCGATGCTGCTCTCGCCAACCCTGACGACACACTGTTCTTCGACGCTGGCACGACGCAGATGCGCGGCAGCCTTTTGGAAAAAGCCATCAAGGCCGGCAAGAACGTCTATTGCGAAAAACCGATTTCGGACACGATGGATGAGGCGCTGGCGATTGCCCGCCTGGCCGAAAGTGCGGGCATCAAGCACGGCGTGGTGCAGGACAAGCTGTTCCTGCCCGGCCTTCGCAAGCTCGCCATGCTGCGCGACAGCGGCTTCTTCGGCAAGATTCTCTCCGTGCGGGGCGAGTTCGGTTACTGGGTCTTCGAGGGCGACTGGCAGCCAGCGCAACGCCCCTCATGGAACTACCGCCTGGAGGATGGCGGCGGCATCATTCTCGATATGCTTTGCCACTGGCGTTATGTGCTCGACAATCTGTTCGGACCGGTGAAATCCGTGAGCTGCCTCGGCGCGACGCACATTCCGGAGCGTTTCGATGAACAGGGCAAAGCTTATAAGGCGGATGCGGACGACGCCGCCTACGCCACCTTCGAACTGGAGGGCGGAGTTATCGCCCACATCAACTCTTCATGGGCGGTACGGGTGCGCCGTGACGATCTCGTCACCTTCCAGGTGGACGGCACCCACGGCTCGGCCGTCGCTGGCCTGACGAAGTGCTTCACCCAGCACCGCACCAACACGCCGAAGCCGGTATGGAACCCCGACCAGCCGCAGACCATCGATTTTTACAAGACCTGGCAGGAGGTCCCGGACAACGTCATTTATGACAACGGCTTCAAGGCACAGTGGGAAATGTTCATCCGCCACCTCGTCGACAATGATCCGTGGCCTTATGGCCTGATGGAAGGCGTGAAGGGCGTGCAGCTTGCCGAACTGGGGCTGAAATCATGGAAGGAACGCCGCTGGCTCGACGTTCCCGCCCTTTCCTGAGGAGGCTGACGTGAGTGAACTCAAGCTTCCGAAGGACGACCGCAGCATCGAGGTCTACAGATTATCCGGCACGCCGGTCGCTGTTGAAAAACGAAGTGCCGCCGATTTCAACCGCGTCGCTTTCGCGGCCGCCCACGTGGTGGCCGATCCGCTTGCCGACAACGACCCGTGGCTGACCCCCGCGATCGATTGGGATGCGACCTTGCGTTTCCGTCATCGCCTTTGGGACC
Organism: Agrobacterium genomosp. 2 str. CFBP 5494; assembly: GCF_900013495.1. Taxonomy (NCBI): domain Bacteria; kingdom Pseudomonadati; phylum Pseudomonadota; class Alphaproteobacteria; order Hyphomicrobiales; family Rhizobiaceae; genus Agrobacterium; species Agrobacterium genomosp. 2. The sequence goes on along the minus strand of NZ_LT009719.1, from coordinate 1,951,581 downwards.
TCGGCCTCGGGGTCGCAGAAGCGATGGACACGGCTCAGCGCGGCATGGGGCTGGCATGGCCGCAGGCCCAGGAGCTGATCTCCCGTTCGCTCAAGGAAGCCGCCAGCCGCAAGGATGCGCTGATTGCCTGCGGGGTGGGCACCGATCATCTGAACGGCAGCGGTTACGATCTGAATCAGATTGTCCACTCTTACCTCGAACAGCTTGATTTTGTTCAGGGAGAAGGCGGGCGCGTTGTCCTGATGGCCAGCCGCGCGCTCGCCGCCGCCGCCCGTTCGCCCGATGATTACCTTAAGACCTACACCAGGGTGCTTTCCCGCGCCGAGCAGAAAGTGGTGATCCACTGGCTGGGCGAAATGTTCGACCCGGCGCTCGAGGGCTACTGGGGTTCGGGCGACCATATGACCGCCATGGACACCTGCCTTGCCATGATCGAGGAGAATGCCGACAAGATCGACGGCATCAAGATTTCACTCCTCTCCAAGGAAAAGGAAATTGCCATGCGCCGCCGCCTGCCCGCTGGCGTGCGCATGTATACCGGCGACGATTTCAACTATGCCGAATTGATCGCCGGTGACGAACAGGGCCATTCGGATGCGCTCCTCGGCATTTTCGACGCCATCGCTCCCGCTGCGTCCAAGGCACTGGCCAGCCTGAAGCGCGGTGCTGACAATGAATTTTTCGATATTCTGGAGCCGACGGTGGCGCTTTCACGCCACATCTTCAAGGCGCCCACCCGCTTCTACAAGACCGGCGTGGTGTTCCTCGCCTATCTCAACGGATTGCAGGATCATTTCACCATGGTCGGCGGCCAGGAAAGCAGCCGTTCCACGCAGCATTTCGCCGAGCTTTTCCGGCTGGCGGACAAGGCCAACGTGCTGGCTGAACCTGACCTGGCGACGCACCGGATGAAGGCATTTCTCGCCGTCCGGGGTATCAGCTGAAGCAGAACGAGGGAGGATAGAACATGAGCCTTGAAGGCCTTTCCATCAATTTCGCGACCGTGCGGCAAGGCGCAAATTTCGGTGCCATCGTGGATGCCTGCCTCGCCCATGGCATCACCACCATCTCACCGTGGCGCGAGCAGGTGAACGGTATCGGCCTTGCGGAAGCCGCCCGCATCGTTGAGCGGAACGGCCTGCGCCTGTCCGGTCATTGCCGCGGCGGTTTTTTCCCGGCTCCTGACGCTGAAGGCCGACGTCTCGCCATCGAGGACAATAAACGCGCCGTCGATGAGGCAGCCGCCATGAAGGCCGACTGCCTTGTGCTTGTCGTGGGCGGCCTGCCCGCCGGTTCGCGCGATCTGAAAGGTGCGCGGCAGATGGTGGAGGACGGCATGGCGGAACTTCTTCCTTATGCGCGGGCTGCCAGCGTGCCGCTCGCCATTGAACCGCTGCATCCTTTCTATGCCGCGGACCGCGCCTGCATCAACACGCTGAAACAATCGCTCGACCTCTGTGACCGGCTGGGTGCCGGCACCGGCGTGGCCATCGATGTCTATCATGTCTGGTGGGACCCGGAACTGGAGGAGCAGGTGGCGCGGGCCGGCAGGAATGGCCAAATTCTCGCCCATCACATCTGCGACTGGCTGGTGCCGACCACTGACCCGCTCAACGATCGCGGCATGATGGGAGATGGTGTGATTGACCTCAAGGCATTTCGCGCCATGATCGAGGCTGCGGGCTTCCACGGCCCGCAGGAAGTGGAAATCTTTTCGCATCGCTGGCAGGCGCGCCCGGTGGACGAGGTCCTCGCCACCGTGATCGAGCGTTTCAAGACTGTTTGTTGATAGACCCGGGAGAGAGACAATGCCTGAAAGGGTGAAACGCAAACGCTATGCGCTGGTCGGCACCGGCAATCGTGGCACCACCATGTGGGGCCGCGAATTGCTGGCCGGCTGGAGCGACTATGTCGAACTCGTCGGCATTTGCGACCTGAACCTGATGCGCGCCGAGCGCGCGCGCGCCATGATGGGATCGAGCGCCCCGCTTTACGACGATTTCGACCGGATGATGGAAGAGCAGCGCCCGGAGCTGGTGATCGTCTGCACGCCCGACGATACGCATGACGACATCATCATCCGCGCGCTGGAAGGCGGGGCAGACGTCATCAGCGAAAAGCCGATGACCACCACCCCCGAAAAGATTGACCGGATTCGCGCAGCCGAGGCCAAAAGCGGCCGCCGGGTCGATGTCTCCTTCAATTATCGCTTCTCTCCCACCGCCGCCCGCATCAAGGAACTGATCGACGAAGGCGCCATCGGCACCGTTACCTCGGTGGATTTCCACTGGTATCTCGATAACCAGCACGGCGCGGATTATTTCCGCCGGTGGCACGCCTTCACCGAACATTCCGGCAGCCTGTTCGTGCACAAGGCCACGCACCATTTCGACCTCCTGAACTGGTATCTCGATTCCGATCCGGTGGAGGTGAAGGGCTTCGGGCAATTGCTGCATTATGGCAAGAACGGCCCGTTCCGCGGAACGCGCTGTCGCACCTGTCCGCACAAGAATGAGTGTGATTATTTCATGGACCTCGGCGCCGATCCTTTCCTCGATGCGCTCTACGAGGACCCGTCGGGCATTGACGGATACATGCGTGATGCCTGCGTCTTCCGGGAGGACATCGACATTCCCGATACCATGAGCGCTTCGATCCGTTATGCCAGCGGCGTGCAGGTTTCCTATTCACTCAACACCTACATGCCGATAGAGGGTCACCACATCGCCTTCAACGGCCACAAGGGTCGCATCGAGATGCGCCAATATGAAAAGCAGCCCTGGACGGAGCCGCCGGCCGATGAAATCCTGCTGGTGAAGAGCTTCGGTGGCGGCGTCGAGCACATCTGGGTGCCGCATGAGCCGGGCGGCCATTATGGCGGCGACAACCGCATGCGCGACATGATCTTCAAGCCCGGCTCCAACGACCGGCTGCGGCAGCGGGCTGGTTCGCGCGCTGGCGCCATGTCGGTTCTGACAGGCGTGGCGGCACTGAGAAGTGCGCTGGAAGGCGGCTCCCAGCCGGTGAAATCCCTGCCCCTCTAGCTGCCTCAGCCCGTGGCGCCATCCGCCACGGGCAACCACCAAAAAGAACGGGCGATATTCCGCAGATTACGCACTCCTTCCATACCGGTAAATTGATTGCCGGGGGAAGAAAGAGTGAGTCATGTCCAGTTTGCAATCCATCGTTCCGCTCATCATCATCGGCGTCAGCCTCGTCGTATTCTTCAAATGGGTGGGGCGCGACATGAATCGGGAAGAGAAGAAGCCGCGCTCCCGCCGCTGACCGATCACGCCCGCCCGCGCCCTTGCACGGTTACGGAACCTCGTCTTGCCGTCGGCGTTTCCCTGTCAGAAGGAGAACGCCATGACGCAAGAGCAAAAGACGAAAAACGACGGCAACAGGGCTTCGAAGGCCAGCGACATTCCTCCTGCAGGTCCGCACGCCAAACCTTCCCTGACCGACCATGAAAAGACACCAGGCGCAGGAAGCCTGCCGGATGGCGACAGCAAGGATGTCACGCCTGGCGCCGGCTGATGACCATTTGCGCCGAAATATCATACATTTATTATATTTCGGCGCATTAACAGTAACTTAGCTCCCGAACCGTCGCGAAATACCTGTTTCTTCACGGTGGTCATTGCAAAATCGAAAATTGAGCTTATATTTGCCTTATCGACCATTGCTTGTGACGTCGTTCTGGAACAGACTGTTCCCCGTCGGATTTCCTCTCAAATAATCGATCTTATCCCGCAAGGTATCGCGGGAACCACAACGATTCTACGAAAGGAAATCGTTATGAACACTGGTACTGTAAAGTGGTTTAACGCCACCAAGGGCTTCGGCTTCATTCAGCCTGACAATGGCGGCACGGACGTTTTCGTCCACATTTCCGCTGTCGAGCGCGCTGGCATGCGTTCTCTGAACGACGGCCAGAAGATCAGCTACGAGATCGTCCAGGACCGCCGGTCCGGAAAGAGCTCTGCCGACAACCTTCAGGCAGCTTGATATTCGTCATTTTGGCACCGCAGACCACGGATGTACTGGCTGCGCTTGCCGATGACTGTGAGAGGTCGGGTTAAAGCCCGGCCTTTTGTTTTTGGGCCATGGAGGTCCTGATGCGTAAAAATTCCTATCATTGCGGTGACACCGTCTTTTTGAAGTCCGGCGTCCTTGGCAATGCACAGCCCGATGGTCCCGGCCGGATTGTGTCAGTCATGCCCGAAGCCCAGGGAACGGTTCGTTACAGGGTGCGTTTCCAGCACGAGAATTTTGAGCGCAGCGTCGCACTCGATGAGATAGATGCATCGATGTCGACGGCCTCGCGGCTAGGCAAAGGCGAAAGCCTCTCGCCACGCGAAACCGGATCAAGCTGGATCAACCTGAACACGATCAAAATCAGAAAGTAGCGGCATTGGCCGCTTAAAGGAGATAGTCTTGCAGGTACTCGTCAGAGACAACAATGTTGAACAGGCCCTTCGCGTCCTGAAAAAGAGAATGCAGCGTGAAGGCATTTTCCGCGAGATGCGCGCCCGCGAATCCTATGAAAAGCCGTCGGAAAAGCGTGTTCGCGAAGAAGCCGAAGCCGTACGCCGCCACCGCAAGCTGGAGAAAAAGAAGATGCAGCGCGAAGGGCTGCTGCCAGCGCCCAAAAAGGCCGCCCGTACCCGGTAAACGCCCTACAACGCTCTTCCGCGAAGGAGACTGCCATGGCCGCCACGAAAGAAGTTTTTTTCAAGCCCGGTAAACTGTCCGCTCAGGACAAAGCATCATTGACCGACAGCGCGGCAAAGCAGATCATCAACGCCGAAGCCGACCAGCGCGCCCGCAAGACGGAACGCCTTCGCCAGCTTCGCGAGGCACAGGAAGCGGCGGTTGTCGCCGCCGATCCGGTGCCCGCAAAGAAACGATCCGGTAACAGATAGCGGGCGCTTTTACATCACCCGGTCAACGCAGGAGGACGACACCATGGCAAAGGGTCAGTTGCGCAGTAACAAGGAAATCCGCAAGCCGAAGAAGGACAAGACGAAAACACCCGCCGCGGCGCCAGCCGGTTCGCAGGTGAAGTTCGCAAACGCCACGACAGCGGATGGCAAGAAGAAGTAGGGCACGGTGTCGGCGCGCAGGTCACGACCATAAATCTCTCGTCTGGGAGACCGGACTTGTTTTGGCCATATTGCTCTTCTATATATCTCTCATAGCAACTGCTGGTGAGCGCGAATGAATTCGTCGTTCGCAGTTGTTTTAGTCGCTTCAGACTTTTGACCACGGATGTACTGGCACTGGTGTTGAGAGCGATATGAGGAAGGTCGGTGCAATATTGCCCCGGCCTTTTTTGTTGCCGTGAGCAGCCGAAGATAAATATGCACGACTGCCGCCGACTGCGACGGAATTAACTTGTCTATTCCGCCCAATGGGCGCACCCTCCCAATCACTGAAAAGGGCGTTACCGCCGCTTTACGACGGCCGCTGAAGCCCTCGTCCTGCTCATGTCGTTAACCCGCAGGAACGATACGGACCCACACGACATGAATGTCCAAGGCGCGACGCTTTAATGGCACGGCCTGTCGCTCGGATGCACGGAAGCGGCGTCGCATGACGTCCGCAGCGACGCGAGACACCACAGTTTTGGTGAACCCCATAGAAAGGAGGACGTGATTTCTTCCGCATATGAAAATTGCATCATTTCGTCACAGGACCTCAAGATGCTCCAGTCGGTGCTGGCAGACCTCGGTTATGACCGGCACACCATGGACGAGGAGGTCATGATTTACAACAATGCCGCCCGAAAGGTGATCCAGCTGTTTCAGGGCGGGCTGACCGACCCTGCCGAGCTTTCGAAGGAAATGCGCTTTCTTTTTGGCGTTCATAAACATGATCGCAGTAAATCATGGAAACCGTTGCCACGTTACGCGATTCAGGGGCTGCCGCCTCTCTACCGATAACGGCGCTCTTCCATCCATGACGACGGGAACCAGGCCTTCAAAATCACCGATGAAAATAACGGCTTGGCAAATGATGTATATCAGGCAACACTGAAATGGATACCTCCGTGCGCGGATCAGGCGGCACGAAGGTGACGGATGGAACATGCGCGCTGAAGGCCGGGACAGGCCTCGACGTCAGCGGGTTCCATACCGGCGGGTTTGCGTCTGCGTGGAGAGAGAGTATGACGTATGACTGGAGCGGCCGCAGAATGCGCCGCATGCGAGCGGCGAAACTGACGATCATCAGCCTTGTGGCCGCCTTTGTGCTGACCGCGCCTATCTTTGCCCACTACTGAATTTCAGGCCCGCTTGTTTCGACTAGACGGGCTGGCGGGTTTCTGCGCGTTTCCGCAGACGGTTTTTCACCCATTTCTGAACGGGCTGATCGTAACGGACCGTTAGCCACCATGAAATCCACGTCGTGCCGATGAGAAACAGGACGCCGGCTGGCAGGGCGATATTCTGCTGCGTGATGGACGGGATCAAAAACGCCGTCCATGCCAGAAGCGGAATATGCAGGACATAGACGGCGTAAGACGCCGTACCAAGAAACCCCGAAAGTGCACTCACCATGGGGCCCGGTACCGTTCGGCTGGCCACGAACAGCAGCAGCGGCCAGAGGAGCAGGACGATTGCGAGGTCGAAGAAGGGCCGGACTTCGCGTGATACGGGCACGGCAAGGATGACACAGACGAGCACCAGACACAGCGCGGCCTGGACGGGCCTCAGCTCCGGCACACGGTTGCGGAACCGGTAAACCAGCACGCCGGCGAAAAACGAAAAGAATACCCGGCCCATGCCGGCATACATTTCATGCCAACGGAAACCGAGATGCAGCTTTCCAGACGCGGCGGCGGCCACCACCAGTACAATGGCGCTGGCAACAATGACGGCTGCGATCTGTTTCACCGTCGCCCGCACGCCCCAGCGGGCATAGACCACGTTCACCACCAGTTCGTTGAAAAGCGACCACGCCGGGCTGACGAGAAACAGCGCGCCATTGAGGGTCAACGTGAAAGGCGCCGGCAGAAAGAGAAGCCCCGTCACCAGCGCAAAGGCCAGTTCACCGGGATCGATGAGACGATGCAGATCGTCGATCGGCGTCGGCAGACCCAGCACATAAAGGCAGATGAAATAGGCCACCATCAACGCCAGTGCCAGCACATAAAGCGGATAAAGCCGGGCGAAGCGCGCCTTCATGAAAAAGCCGGGCGTGATAGCCCCGTCACGCAATCTGACGCCATAGGCGTGAGCGAGCACGAAGCCGCTGAGAGCAAAAAACAGATCAACGGCAAGATAGCTCGAGGCCGGATCCCTGCCGAAAAACTGCTCGGCATGGCGATGGACGATAAAGAGCGCAGCCACGCCCCTTATGCCGTCAAGCAAGATGAAGCGTTCCGGGGATGATGGGGCCATGGCGTTGATGCTCAATGAGATAGCGGCAATTGTTCAATGGAAACCAGCTTTACCGCGTCCCGGTTCTCCGCTTCCAGTCACAAACCGTTTAATCTTGCAGTCGCCGCGAATTTTTCCGGACATGGGCTCGAGGCCGGCACCCTTTCGCAGCGGAGAAAGGCGTGCTACGTCCGGATGTCATCGATGTTTCGACCCCGTGGCACAGCCGTGTTGTTCCTGCAAATGTGTGATTTTGCAAGAACAAGTTCCGGCAATGTCCATGGGGCAGGTTCGGCGACAACCACTCTCGCGGAGCCTTCTCATGCCCACAATTGCCGAACGTATCAGAAAAATCATCGTGGACCAGCTTGGCGCAGACCCTGCCGCCGTCGTGGACGATGCCAGTTTCGCCGACGATCTCGGGGCAGACTCTCTGGAAATAGTTCAGGTGGTCATGGAGATCGAAGAGGAATTCGGGGTGGAGATTCCGGATTCCGCCGCAAATACGATCCTGACCGTCGGCGGCGCCATCCGCTTCATCGAAAAAAGCACGCCCTGACGGTGAAGCGCCGGAGGCGGGCCTGATCCGCCGATAGCGCCGCAACCGGGCCAAATTTCGGGGAGTCCCGCTCTAACTATCCTGCTCATCGAGGTGGTGGCACATCAGACCAGCAGGAGATTTTCAGCAAAGGCCATCATCAGGGGACCCACTCCCTTGGCGTCATCGCTAACCACTGGCTCGGTCAGATAATATTCCGGCGAGCCGTCGCGATAATTGCCCTCGAAACCACCAAGTCCAGCGACGTGTACGATGCCGGTAAGACGAGTGACACCGTCTTCGCCCGCCAGAAGCCGGGTCTCCAGCAGAGCCGAAAGCGCGCGACGACCTGCGGACAAAGCCGCGCCCGCCGCCTCTCCCTGCAACAGCCCAAGACGGACCGCACGCAGCAGCGCATAGGAGAACATGGCGGAGGCGGATGTCTCCTCGTAATTGCCCTCCAGATCCGGATTATCGAGAACCTGCATCCACAGACCGGTGCCTGTCTGGCGTGCGACGATCTCAGCCAGGAGGCGCCGTGTGCTCTGTCGCAATTCATTTGTCGGGCCATCATCCGGCAGGATCGTGAGCGCATCCACCAGCGCCATGGCCAGCCAGCCGACCGCACGAGCCCAGACGGCCGGCGATTTGCCGGTCTGCGGATCGGCCCAGCGCTGGGTGCGGCTTTCATCGTAGCCATGAACATAGAGCCCGCCGGTATCGGCCGTCAGGGCAAGTGCCGTTGAAAACTGCCTCAGCGCGTCGTCGATCAGTTCGGCCCGCCCCGTTGCCTGCGCATATTCAATCTGGAACGGAAGACCCATATAGAGACCGTCCAGCCAGACCTGATGCGGATAGCGTTTCTTGTGCCAGTAATTGCCGCTGGCGATGCGTGGATGGCTCCGTAGCTGCCCCGCCAGATGGTCCGCTGCAGCAAGATACCGTGGGTCGCCCGTTTCTTCCGAAAGGGGAAAGAGGATACGGCCGGCAAGGATATGGTCGATATTATATTCCTGCGGATCGTAACCGGCGAGCGCGCCGTCGGTCGCTATCTGCACATCGGCGAGCCGGTGCAGATGGTCGCTCCAGCGCGCCTCTCCGGTGGCCTTGGACAGCTGCTGCAGGCCGCGGTAGATGCATCCATCCTCATAACACCAGCTGCCGCCCTTGTAAGGCCTATAACGACTGCAGAATTGCTCAAAATATTCAGTGGGTTTCATGGATTTTCTCAATCGCGATCTGAAACAGTGGAAATGGAAGCGTCGCTCAGCATGGCAGGATCGTCGCAGACTATATGTGTCTGCTCGACAACAATCGCCTCATGGCGCATGGGACGAACCCGGTCAGCCATGATGGGAGGTGCGGCGATGGCCGATGGATCGCGCGAGACGATGGTGAGATTGCGGATGGCGACATTGCGGATGGGTGCTTCGGGAAGGCCGAGAAAGACGCCCGCAGCATGGGCGAGATTGCGTATTTCGACATCTTCCACGGTAATTCCATCGATGAATGGCGTGCCCTTGTCGATCGGCGCCGGCTGCCGCGACTGTACCCGTTCGTCATGTCCATCAGCATCGCAATGATAGTGTGCATTGGCGGAAAGCGCGGTTTGCACGCCGTCCAGCAGCACCCGGCGCATGGCGATATTGCTGACGATGCCGCCCCGTCCGCGCCGCGTCTTGAGGCGCAGGCCGCGATCCGTGCCGACCATGTCGCAATCCTCCACAGATACGTCATGCACGCCGCCGGACATTTCCGAGCCGATCACCAGCCCGCCATGGCCGCGCTCCATCAGACAATGGCGCACAAGAATGCCACGGGTTTCCGCGAGATGATCGTCCTCGCCATCCGGGCCGCGCTTTCCTGCCTTTACGGCGATGCAATCGTCTCCGACCGAAAAACGAACGCCCGATATCGTGACGTTGCGGCAGCTTTCAGGATTGAAACCATCGGTGTTCGGGCTGTCATGCGGCGCGTTGATGGTGAGGCCGGCAGCGATCAAGTCTTCGCAGCCCTGCGGATGGATTGTCCATGAGGCGGCGTTTTTTATCGTAAAGCCGAGAAGCTGGATTTTGCGGCAGGAAACGAGATGCAGGCCGCGCGGCCGCCGCGCGCCGTCGCGGGTTTCTTTTGGCCAGCTCCACCAGTCACCCCTGTCGCCCGAACCATCGAGAACGCCCCTGCCCTCGATGATGAGATTATCTGTCCCGATGGCATGAACCGGCGCGGCGAAACAGGCATCCGGAAGGCCTTCCCAGCTTCCGAGCATATGGCCCGCATCATCGCGTGCCGGCAGGATCGGCCACCCTTTGCGGCTCGAAGGGGCGCGCAGCACGGCTCCCTCGGCAAGATGGAAGGTCATGTTGCTTCTGAGGCGGACAGGGAAGGACGTCCAAAGACCGGCCGCAAGCCGCAATGTGCCACCATGCGGCACCGCAGCCACCGCCCTTTCCAGCGCCTCGGCATTGGCACGCGCGCCCTCTTCATCATCGAGCGCGACATCCGGCGTCAGGGAGAACGCCGCAGCCTCAACAACCCCGGCGCAAGGGCTGGTTCTGAACTCCAGCGCTGCGAACCCCTCGGCCTCGAACAGATAGCAGGTATCCGGGAAGAGATCATGCAGCAGCGTCACCACGGTCGCAGTTTCGCCGCGCCGCTCGTCGCCTTCCGTCGACGACAAACGCCAGTCCGTCCTCGCCGGAAGGAAATGGCGAGCGCCGGGTGCGGCGAGGCAAAGCGCTGCCGTTCGCGCTGAAGACGCGATGATAAGGGGTTCGTTCATGTTCATTTCCCGTCTTTCGTCCCTATCCGGCCAGGCCCTGGCGGACATGCCTCGCATGTTCCGGCAGCCGGTCAGTGAGCCCGCCGCCACGGACGCGGCGGCGGGAGATTGCCGTCAATCGAACTTCGCCAGAACATCATTGGTGGAATCGACGATCTGCTCGGCCGCCTCCTCCGCCGTCAGCTGGCCATAGGCATATTCTTCCAGCGTATCGATGAAGGCAGAGCGGATTTCCGGATGTTCGTTGAAGGGCGATACCACCGGCCCGGATGCGGCCATGACGATGGCATTGGCGGCTCGCACTTCAGGCTCGCCCTTGTCGCCCAGACGTGCAGCCGCAGCCTTGGATGCCGGCAAACCACGCGAGGTGCCGAGTGCGTCGATACCCTCAGGCTCGTTCAGCAGGCAGTTCAGTATCTGCGCCGCTGCTTCCGGGTTCTTAGAGTTTTTAGAGATCGAGAACACCATTGAAGGCTTGCGATAGACCCCCTCGGTCACCGCGTCTGCAAGCTTCAGCATCGGCACGGGTTTCAGAACCTGCCCCTGCTTCAGGGGATCGGCATATTTTGAATAGGTCGAATCCCATTCATAGGAGCCGGCAATGCGGCCTTCAGACCAGGACGGCTTTTCATAAAGATTGACATTGCCATCGGCCGCTTCCTCTTTCTGGGAGCGGATGGATCCGGTTTCGACCAGCTTGCCGACAAAGGAAATGCCCTCGGCCAGTTCCTCTGGCGTCCAGGCCACGCGGTTTGTCTTGGGATCGACCAGATCCTTGCCGGTTTTCTGCACAACGGCCAGCGTCACCAGAAGCTGGGCGGTCTCCTTCACGGCGTTGAAGGTATAATAGTCCTTACCGAGCTTTTCCTTGATGGTCTTCGTCGCCGCGAAGAACTCATCCCAGGTCTTCGGAATTTCGACACCCGCCTTTTCGAAGGTCGTGGCATTGAAGAAGAAGACGCGGCCGGTGGTGGAAACGGAAAGCCCCTGCAGCACGCCGTTCATCGACCCCGCCTCCAGATCGCTCTCGGCCCATTGGGAAAGATCGAGCGGCTTCAGCTGGCGCAGATCGGCAAAACCTTCGCCATTCTTGGAAAACAGCGGCAGCCACGGCCAGTTGACCTGAACGATATCAGCTTCCGTCTTGCCCGCCATCTGGGTGGTGAGTTTTTCGAGATAACCGTCGAAACCGGTGAACTCGCCCTTGATCGTGTGGCCGTATTTCTCGCCACAGGCGGCAATCGCTTTCTGGGTGGCGACATGGCGGCTCTCGCCGCCCCACCATGACATGCGCAGTTCCGCGGCACCTGCCGCAGGAGCGGTCGCCATCGCCACATAAGCGGCACCGGCAAGCATCACCATCATTCTGGTCATCATCTTCATTGTTCTTCTCCTCCTCGAAAAATCAGGCACGCCCGTCCGCTCCTCACAGCGAAACGTTGCGCCCATCGGCCTTGTCGAAAATATGCAGCTTCTCCGGGTCCGGCTTCAGGCGCAGAAGACCATCGCGGCCGAGCGCCTCGAATTCCGCCGCGCCAACGACGCTGACGACCTTCTGGCCGCCGAGATCGGCGTGCAGATAGACCTCGTGGCCCATGAATTCCGCATTGGTGAGTTTCGCCTGCAGCGCCGGACCATCGGCCGCCTCCGCCAATGAGAGGTGCTGCGGACGGATGCCGATGACGGCGTCTGCGGGTCTCGCCGATAGTCGATGTTCCAGATGCGCGCCGATGGGCAGGCGCTGACCGGCGATCACGAATTCAGTACCCTCGATTGCCACATCCACGAGGTTCATTTCCGGCGTGCCGATGAAGCCGGCGACGAAGAGATTGGCGGGATGGTTGTAAAGCTCCTTCGGCGTCGCGACCTGCATGATGCGACCTGCCTGCATGACGCAGATGCGGTCACCCATGGTCATGGCCTCCGTCTGGTCATGGGTGACGTAGATAACAGTCGATGACAGGCCTTCCGCTTTCAACTGCCGGTGCAGATCGGTAATGCGAACCCGCATGGAAGCGCGCAGCTTGGCGTCGAGATTGGACAGCGGCTCGTCAAACAAAAACACACCCGGTTTCTTGATGAGCGCACGGCCGAGCGCCACACGCTGCGCCTGCCCGCCGGAAAGCTGCTTCGGCAGACGGTCGAGCAGCGGCTCGATCTCCAGGATGCGCGCGACATTGTCGATGGCCTTCTCGATCTCCGGCTTGGCGACACCGGCGATCTTCAGGCCGAAGGCGAGATTGCCGCGCACCTTCATATGCGGATAAAGCGCATAGTTCTGGAACACCATGGCAATGGAGCGCTTGCCGGGCGGCAGATCGTTGACGCGCTGATCGCCGATCAGGATTTCACCACCGGTGATTTCCTCCAGCCCCGCCACCATGCGCAGCGTCGTGGATTTGGCGCAGCCCGAAGGGCCGACGAACACCATGAACTCGCCATCCTCGACGTCGAGATTGATGCCGTGCACCGCCTTGAAGCTGCCGCCATAGACTTTTTCGAGATTTTTAAGTTGAACGCTTGCCATTTTCAGCCCTTGACCCCGCCAGACGAGATCCCTTCAATGAAATACCGTTGCGCCGCGAAGAACACGATCAGCGCAGGCGCGATCGTCAGCACCGACATCGCCAGGATGCGGTTCCATTCAAAGGCTTCGGTGGTGTCGATGGAGAGTTTGAGCGCCAGGCTCACCGGATATTTGTCGACCGAGGACAGGTAGATCAGCGGCCCGAGAAAGTCGTTCATCGTCCACATGAACTGGAACAGGCAGACCGAGATCAGCGCCGGCGCCAGCATCGGTACGACGATGTAGACCAGTGTCTGCAGACTGTTGGCGCCGTCCACCCGGGCGGCCTCTTCCATGTCCGAGGGCAGCGAGCGCAGGAACTGCACCAGCATGAAGACAAAGAAGGCATCTCCGGCGAAAGCCGAGGGCACCCAGAGCGGCAGGAAACTGTCCAGCCAGCCGAGATCCCGAAACAGGATATATTGCGGAATGCGGGTGACGACATTGGGCAGCAGCAGAATGGCGATGACCGAGCCGAACAGGATCTTCTTCAGCGGAAAATCGAAGCGGGCGAAGGCATAGGCCGCCATGGTGCAGGAAATCGCCGTGCCGATGACCTTCGGCAGGATGATCAGGAACGAGTTCCAGAAGAACCGGCCGAAGGTGTAGGGCGTCGAGGTTTCCCAGCCGCGGATATAGCCATCCAGCGTCGGGTTTTCCGGGATGAAACCGGCACCGGAGAAGATTTCCGAATTGGTCTTGAAGCTTGCGCCCACCAGCCAGATCAGCGGGTAGAGCATGACGAGTCCGACCGCGAAGAGAAGCACATAGCGGACCGAGGTGGAAAGCAGCCTGAGCCGCGCCCGGCGGGCCGCCTGCATGTCGTTTAGGGGTGCGATATCGGTCATGGCATCAGTTCCGCTTGTCGCCGGCGTAATAGACCCACTTCTTCGAGGACCAGAAGGCCACGAGGGTCAGCACGGTGATGATGGTGAAGAGCACCCAGGCGATTGCGGAGGCATAGCCCATGTTGAACTTCTTGAAGGCCTCGTCGTAGATATAAAGAGGCAGGAGATAGGTGGACTTCAGCGGCCCGCCCTGGGTTATGATGTAGGGGCCGTTGAACTCCTGGAATGCCTGCACCATCTGCATGATGAGGTTGAAAAAGATCACCGGCGTCAGAAGCGGCAGGGTGATGAAGAAGAAGGTCCTCACCTTGCCGGCACCATCGATGGCGGCCGCTTCGTAAAGCGATTTGTCGATGGATTGCAGGGCCGCAAGGAAGATCACCATGGCCGAGCCGAACTGCCAGCAGCGCAGCAGCGTGATGGTGAAAAGCGCATTGCCCGGATCTCCGAACCAGTCCACCGGCGACAGCCCCACGGCGGCAAGCGCCATATTGGCAAGGCCTTCGCTGGCGAAGATATAGCGCCACAGAACCGCAATCGCGATCGAGCCGCCGAGGATGGACGGCACGTAAAAGGCAGTGCGGAAAAAGTTGATGAATTGCAGCTTGTAATTGAGTATTGCCGCGATGAACAGCGCAAAGGCAAGCTTCAGCGGCACCGTCAGAAACACGTAGAACAGGGTGACGTTCAGGGATTTCATGAAGGTGCGGTCGCGGGTGAACAGCCGCTCGTAATTGGCAAGCCCTGCCCAGCTGGGATCGCTCATCAAGTCGTAACGGGTGAAACTGAGGTAGAGCGAGCCAAGGAACGGAATGGCCGTGAAGACCAAAAGCCCGATGATGTAAGGCGTCAGATATCCCAGCCCCAGGAAGCGCTGAGATTTCATGATGCTCCTCCCCGCGTCCCGGCGGAACGCGACTGACAGAATACAATTTCGTACAAGTGATTCTCCCGGAACGGCCAGCGGCAGGCGCAATAAAGCGTATTTCCTAGCCGCGACCGATCTCCTCCCTCATTGATACGGCGCGTAAAAGCAATTTATGCGGTGACAAAACCAAATTTCAGCGCCAAGGTGAATTAACAAAGACGAGGAAAAAGATGGACGAAATCGAAGGTGGCATTCTATCATCCGTTCCGCCTGCGGCGCTCAACCTCAACCTGACGCGCGCGACGATCAAAATGGAGCATTCTCGCACCTGGCAGATCGACAAATCCAATCCAGTGGACGATCTCATCATCTGCCTGGAGGGGCGCGGGCACTATCTCGTTGATGGCGAAGCAAGGGTACTGGAGCCCGGTGACGCCATGCTTATTTTCCGAGGGCAACGCTTTGTCGGGTGGAACGAGCAGGCAGTCACCTATCGCGGCGTGGCGCAGCATTTCACGCTCGATATTTACGGCCGCCACAACCTGATCGCGCAGATGGACCTGAAACCGAAACTGCGGCTGAGCCGCTGGTCGCTTCTGGAGCCGCTGGTGCGCCACTACCGGCAGAGCGCGCCTCCTTCCTCCGTCACTCTGGGTCAACATCATCTCTTCATGGTGCTTCTGATCGCCTTCATCGATGACGCGTTTCTGGGCTGGGTCGACCGCCCGAGTTTTCAGCCGGAGGGTACGGAAGGCCTCGACCTTGCGGTGATGAAGGCGATCACGATGATTTCCGCCAATCCGTTGGACCCCGACATTGCCGGGCGGGCCACCGATGCGGCGCCCTATAATCGCGATTATTTCCTGCGGGAATTCCAGAAGCGGGTGGGACGGACGCCGCGCAAATATCAGGAATTCAAACGCATGGAACGCGCCATGCATTTTCTCGAGGCCGGACTTTCGGTCTCGGCAGCGGCGGCCGAGGTGGGTTATGGCGACCCCTATTATTTCTCGCGCATGTTCAAGCGGACACTGGGATTAAGCCCGCGTGACCATATGAACCGGATACGCCGCAGCCGGCACGGCAACCTGATGGCATTTGACGAGCATGAGCAACAAAGGCTGCTTGCCGACGAAACGGAAAAGGCCCCGGCATAACGGGGCCTCCTCGTTTGAAAGCGCTGGAATTACCGGAATAGTGACGGCAACCACAGGGACAGCGACGGAATATAGGTGACAGCAAGCAGCACTGCGATGCTGGCGCCGAAGAACGGCCAGATCGTCCGCATCGCCTCCCGTATCGATATGCCGCCCACCGCGCAGCCGACGAAGAGCACCGTTCCGACCGGCGGCGTGTTGAGGCCGATACCGGCGTTCAGGATCATCACCACACCAAAGTGCACGGGGTCGATGCCGAACGCCTTCACGACGGGCAGAAGCACCGGCGTGGAAATGATGACCATCGGCGCCATGTCCATGAAGGTGCCGAGCAACAGCAGGATGATGTTGATGACAAGCAGCACGATGATCGGATTGTCCGAAATCGCACTGATTGCCGCGATCATCAATGTCTGGACCTGCAGGAAGGCCATCAGCCAGCCGAAGGATGCCGCCGTGCCGATGACCAGCAGAACCATGGCCGTGGTACGAACCGCCCCCATCACCGCTTCCACGAAGCCGTCCCAGTTGAGTTCGCGATAGACCAGCATGGCGACAAGGAAGGCATAGAGCACGGCGATGCAGGAACTCTCGGTCGCGGTAAAGATGCCCGAACGCACGCCGCCGAAGATGATGCCGATCAGCAGGATGCCGGGGAAAGACGCCAGCAGATAATACATCAGCTTCGAGAAACCGGGGAAAGGCTCGGACGGATAGCCCTTGCGCCGGGCGACGATATAGGCCGTCACCATCAGCGCTGCTGCAAGCAACAGGCCCGGAATGATACCGGCGGTGAAGAGATCGGCCACAGAGACATTGCCGCCCGCCGCGATGGAATAGAGGATCATGTTGTGCGAGGGCGGGATCATCAGCGCAATGATGGCGGCGTTGACGGTGACATTGACGGCGTAATCCCTGTCGTAACCGCGTTTTGCCATCTGCGGTATCATCAGCCCGCCCACCGCAGAGGCATCGGCCACGGCCGAGCCGGAAATGCCGCCGAACAGTGTCGAAGCCACGATGTTGACCTGACCAAGACCGCCGCGCAGGTGTCCCACGAGGCCTGCCGCGAAGCGGATGAGGCGGTGGGCGATGCCGCCGCGCACCATCAGGTCACCGGCGAAGATGAAGAACGGTATCGCCATCATCGCGAAGACATTCATGCCGGAATTCATCTGCTGGAACACCACGATGGGCGGCAGGCCGAGATAAAGAACCGTGGCGAAGGACGCGATGCCGAGACAGAACGCGATCGGCGTTCCGATCAGCATCAGCAGGGTGAACACCCCGAAGAGAATGGTGTAAGCCATTTATGCGGCCTCCTGCACGATCACGTCTGCAGCGATTTCCTCGCCGATGGAAAGATCGACGAAACGTTCGGCAGCAAACAGCGCGATAAGGAAACCGCCGCCGATCAGCGGAAAGAAATCCGTCCCGCCCGGCCAGCCGAGAACAGGAATCGTCGCCGTCCATGTCCCCATGGCAAGCGAGGTGCCATACCAGGCCATGCCGGCACCGAAGAAGAAGATCAGCGCAAGGCTTGTCAGGTCCATGCCCTTCTGCACACGCGGCGGCATCATGTAGCGCAGAATATCGAGCCCCAGATGCACGCTCTCGCGCACGCCGACGGCGGCGCCAAGCATGATGAACCACGACATGAGATGCAGCGACAGCGGCTCAGACCAGCTGGGTGAATCGTTGAGAATGTACCGCGCAAAGACCTGCCAGCCGACGATAAGCGTCATGGCGATCATGCCGATACCGGCAATATAAAGCGACGCGTGGCTAAGCGCGCCGAGAAAAGGGCGGATGGCCCGCATGAAGTGTCGCATTGTCTGTTCCTCCCGCATCAACGGCGACGAAAGAAAACCGGCCCTGTTTCCAAGGCCGGTTTCCCACGCGTTACTTGACCGCTTTCACCCGTTCCAGAAGGTCCTTCATCTTCGGATCGGTGACGAACTTGTCGTAGACCGGCCCCATCGCGGCAGCGAATTCCTCCTTGTTGACCTTGATGACATTGACCCCGCCGGCCCGGACCTTTTCTTCCGATGCCTTTTCGCGGGCGCTCCACAGTTCGCGCATCTTGCCGACTGAATCCTTGGCCGCCTGGCGCAGCAGCTTCTGGTCTTCCGGGGAGAGCTTGTCATAGGAGATCTTCGAAATGACGAGGATTTCCGGGTTCAGAGAATGCTCCGTCAGGGAGTAGTTCTTCGCCACCTCGTAGTGACGGGCGGATTCGTAGGATGGCCAGTTGTTTTCGGCACCGTCGACGACACCGGTTTCCAGTGAGGAATAGACCTCGCCCATCGGCATCGGCGTCGGGTTGGCGCCGAAGGCCTGCATCATCGAAATCCACAGGTCCGACTGCTGCACGCGGATTTTGAGCCCCTTCAGATCCGCCAGTTTTTCGATGGGCTTTTTGGTGGTGTAGAAGGATCGGGCGCCGGAATCGTAAAAGGCGAGACCGACGAGACCGTGCGGTTCGAAGGCAGCCAGAACCTCATCACCAATCGGACCGTCGACCGTATTGTGCATGTGCTCCGTCGAGCGGAACAGGAAAGGCAGACCAAGAACGGTGGTTTCCTTGACAAGATTGTTGAAAGGCGCGGCATTGACGCGGTTCATGTCGATGACGCCGAAGCGGGTCTGCTCGATGGTGTCCTTTTCGCCGCCAAGAACGGAATTGTTCATGACCTGTATCTTGATACGGCCATTGGTCCGCTCGGCCAGAAGCTCGCCCATATATTTCACGGCTTCGACTGTGGGATAACCGTCCGGATGAATATCGGCCGAACGCAGGGTGATTTCCTGCGCCATGGCGGAAACGCCTGACAGCGCGATCCCCATCGCGACGCACATCATGCTTGCAATCTTTTTCATGCTTTCCTCCTCCATTGTTGAAACGGCCCAGCCCCTCCAAGGCTTGTCGGGCCGATTTTTTCACGCCCATCCGGGCCGGCATGCAAAGACCTTTCATGTGAAAAGGATGACGGGGCCTCCCTTCCCCAACCATCCCGGATCAAATTAGGCCGCCTTGACCGGCGACAGCTTGAACAGCTCTTCGGGGTTTTCGACCAGCGCCCGATGACGCGCCGCCTCATCCGGCAGCCAGCCGAGCGTCAGTTCCGCAAGGCGGGCATCATCAGGATAGGCAGCCGTCTCGCGCACGGAATTATGCGGCCAGTTGGTGCCCCAGACGATGCGTTCCGGCGCATGCGCCGCGATCACCCGCGAAAAGGCGGCGACATCCTCGTACGGCCAGCTTTCGCGGGAGCTTTCATAAACGCCGGCGAATTTGAACCACAGATTGCCGCCGTCGATGAGTTTCAGAAGCGCCGCCATTTCCGGCCCGTCGGTTTTGATGCCCTTGAAGAACTTGCCGTGATGATCGAACACCCAGCGCGAGCGGATTTTCTGAAGACGCGGCAGATGGTCGAGAAGACCGTTTCCGTCGAACTGCACCGCCACCATCCAGTCGGCCGCATGCGCCCGCTCGTCCACCGCTTCCAGTTCGGAAAGGTTCACAGCGCCACCCGGCAAATCCATGATACGCGCGCCGACCGCACCCGCGGCGGCAAGCTTCTCCATGTCCTTTTCGCTCGTGGTGGCATCGATGATGACGACCGCGCGCGCCGCCTCGCCCATCTCGGCAACACAGGCCAGCGTATTGCCATTGTCTCGCTGATGGGCGTTACCCTGCGTGATGATGACCCGGTCTATGCCGAGCCATTGCATGAGGCGACGATAATCCTCCGGTCCCGGCAGGGCGCCCGGCGGAAGGCCGGGGCCACCCCGCAAGGCGGGATATCCGGGCAGATACATGTGCATCTGCGTATCGACCGCGCCTTTCGGGAAAGCGGGTCTCGGCGCGGTGCCGCTCAGCTTTCTGACGAGTTCACTCATGGGTCTGGCATCCTGAATTCAACGAGTGCATCCCGGTTGATCTCGATGCCGAGACCGGGACCATCGGGAATGGCGACGATACCGTTCACCGCTTCGAGAGGTTCACTGAGAACCGCCTGACGGAACGGATTATGGGTGCGGTCAAATTCCATGATCGGTTCGATGGGATTGACCCGCACCGGATCAGGCGTCATCGCCGCCATGAATTGCAGCGCGGCGGCGATCTGTACGCCGGTGCCCCAGACATGCGGCACGATGCGCACGCCGTGCAGCGTGGCAAGCGTGGCAATCTTCTGCGTTTCTGAAAAACCGCCGCATCCGCAGAGATCGGGCTGGAGAATATCCACGGCACCGGCGGAAAGCGCCTGCCACATGCCGTGACGCCCGTGCCAGGTCTCGCCGCCCGCAACCGGGATCGGCTGCCCTGCCCGTACACGCTGATAGGCATCGAGCTGTTCGGGAACCACCGGCTCCTCAAACCAGTCGATGCCATAGTCGGCGGCGCGGTTGCCAAGCGTGACGGCTTCGGTGACCGTATAACCGTGATTGGCATCGATCATCAGCCGCATGTCAGGCCCGATCGCCTCTCGAACCGCGGCTATGACCCTGAGGTCCTCCTCGATGCCGAAGCCGATCTTGATCTTGCAGGCGTGGAAGCCGTCAGCGCGGCGCTCCGCCATTTCGGACGCATTGTCTGAAACGCGGTCGACACCATCACGCTTGAAGCTGCCGGTGGCATAGGCGCGCACGCTCTCGCGCCAGCGCCCGCCGAGCAGCATCGAGATGGAAGCACCGTAATGCTTGCCCTTGATGTCCCACAACGCGATATCGATGCCGGACAGGGCCGTAAGACTGAGGCCGCGCTGGCCCTGATCGCGCAGGGCATTATAAAGCACGGCCCAGATCTTTTCGGTCTGGCGAGGGTCCTGGCCGATGAGCCAGCCGGAATAAGCCTGGACCACGGCGGCGTTCGGCCGCGCCGGGCCGAGGCATTCGCCCCAGCCGACGGTCCCGTCGTCGCATTCGATTTCCACCAGAACATGGGCCCGCCGGTCGAAACGCATGGAGGCGCTTTCGAACGGCGTGTCTAGACGATGTTCGAGCAGATGCGTGCGCACTGCCGTGATTTTCATGGCTCCCCTCCCGTTATGCCGTGATCAGGCTTTGCGCTTGTGCGTGCCGATCAGGGCTTCGAGCATGCCGATTTCCTCATTCGTCAGGTCCTTCAGCGGCGCACGCACCGGACCGGCATCGAAGCCCTGCAGGCGGACGCCGGCCTTGATGGCGGAGACGGCATAACCCTTGGCGCGGTTGCGGATCGCCATGAACGGATAGAAGAAATCGACAAGAATGCGCTCGCAGGTGGCGCGCTCGCCGGCGCGCAGCGCCGCGTAGAACTCGTTGGCAAGGCCGGGCACGAAGTTGAATACGGCCGAGGAATAGGTGGTGAAACCGGCGCCGAGATAGGCTTCGGCAAACAGTTCCGCGGTTGGCATTCCGCCGAGATACATCAGGCGGTCCCCCATCTTGGCGGTGATCTGGCGAACGAGGCCGATATCGCCGGTGCCGTCCTTGAAGCCGACAAGGTTCGGGCACTCGTCGCACAGCCGCGCCAGCGTATCGGCCTGAAGAACCGAGTTGTCACGGTTATAGACCATGACACCGATGCCGACCGACTGACACACCTTCTTGATATGGGCGTAAAGCCCTTCCTGCGGCGCATCGATGAGGTAATGCGGCAGAAGCAGGATGCCATCGGCGCCGACCTTTTCGACGGAGCGGGCGATATCGACCGCAATTTCAGTGCCGTAACCGCAGCCGGAAACGATGGCGGTTTCGCCGGCGACTTCCTTGGCGGCGGAAACGATGGTCGGAATCTCATCCGGCTTCAACGAAAAGAACTCGCCGGTGCCGCCTGCGGCAAACAGCACCGGCGCCTTGTAACCGGCAAGCCATTCGACATGGGCCCTGTAGCTGTCGGCAGCGAAACGGCCCTCGGAATCGAAATGGGTGACCGGGAAAGACAGAAGGCCGGAGCCGAGAGCCGTTTTGATTTGTTCAGGGTTCATGATCGGTATTCCTTTGAAGTTCAATGACTGAAAGTCACCTAAACCACTTGCCGTATATTTGTCAACAATTCATCATACAAGTTATATGATGAATTTTACAGGCGGGCGCGGCTCAGCGCGCCAGCCAGCCGCCATCGACATTGAGAATGGCGCCATGCACATAATCCGCCGCCGGCGAAGCAAGGAAAACCGCCGCCCCGGCTATATCGTCTGAATGACCCCAGCGGCCAGCCGGAATGCGCTCGAGAATGGCCCTGTTGCGGGCCGCATCGGCGCGCAGCGCCTCTGTATTGTTGGTTTCGATGTAACCCGGCGCAATCGCATTCACATTGATGCCCTTCGCCGCCCACTCATTTGCCAGAAGCTTGGTGAGACCGGCGACGCCATGTTTTGCAGCCGTATAGGACGGCACACGAATGCCCCCCTGGAACGACAGGAGCGAGGCGATATTGACGACCTTGCCGGGGCGGCCGTTCGCCAGCAGCTCCTTTGCAAAGGCCTGTGTGGTGAAAAACAGCGCCTTGAGGTTGACGTCCATCACCTCGTCCCAGTCCAGCTCGGAAAATTCAACGGAATCGGCACGGCGGATGATGCCGGCATTGTTGACGAGAATGTCGAAACCGGCACCGGCAAAACTGTCTTTTGCCGCCAGCGGATCGGCAAAGTCGATAGACAATGCGCTGGCCTTGCCGCCGTCTCTCGCGATGATGGCAAGCGTTTCATCCGGCGCACGACGGGCGGCGCAGACGACGTCTGCACCGGCAGCGGCGAGACCCACCGCAATCGCCTGGCCGAGCCCCGTATTCGCGCCGGTGACGAGCGCCTTGCGCCCCTGAAGCGAAAAAGGGCTCCTCATTTCAGGTCTCCCGGCTGAATGAAGTCCATGTCGGTGTAGTCGACATTGTCGCCAGCCATGGCCCAGATGAAGGTGTAGGAGCCGATGCCCGCACCGGAATGAATGGACCAGGGCGGGGATATCGCGCCTTCTTCATTTGAAATGAACAGGTGGCGGGTCTCCTGCGGCTCGCCCATCAGGTGCAGCACGCGCGACTTTTCATCCATGCCGAAATAGAGATAGGCCTCCATGCGGCGATCATGAATATGCGAGGGAATGGTGTTCCAGACCGAGCCGTCCTCCAGTGTCGTATATCCCAGCACCAGCTGGCAGCTTTCCATGACCAGCGGATGGATGAACTGGTTGATGGTGCGCTTGTTGGAGGTTTCGGTTGCACCAAGCTTGACCTCCTTGCTGTTCGCCAGCGTCACCAGCTTCGCCGGTAGGCTGCGATGCGCCGGGCACGAGGTGATGTAGAATCGCCCGGCGCCGTCGAAGGTCACCGCGCCGCTGCCGGCACCGAGATAAAGCACGTCACCGCGGTTCAGCGTGTAGGTTTCGCCGCCGGCGCTGACCGTGCCCGCCTCACCGATGTTGACGATGCCCATTTCACGCCGATCGAGGAAGGAAGGTGTCCTGGTTTCCTCCACCTTGTCGAGCGTCAGCGGCTTTCCGTCAGGCACGGCGCCGCCCATCACGAAGCGGTCGTAATGGGTGTAGATCAGCCTGATTTCACCGGAACGGAACATGTCGCTGGCGAGGAAATGCCGGCGGAGACCTTCGGTATCCAGCGTTTTTGCATATTCCGGGTTCACGGCCTGCCTTGTTTCGACGGTCAGCATCAAACTCATCCTTCATGATTGTTGCGTATGGCACATAATATATGTTATCCGCTTTTTTGTACGATCTGTATGACAAGGTCAAGAGGCGCTGCCATATCTGACTGCGTCGATGACGTATAATGCTGATGGAGAATTGCGATGAAACGGCTTCTTGTTACCGGTGCGGCAGGCCAGCTGGGCCGCGTCATGCGCGAACGCCTCGCACCGGTGGCCGAGATATTGCGCCTCGCCGATCTTGCTCCGCTAGACCCGGCAGGCCCGAACGAGGAATGCGTGCAGTGCGACCTGGCGGACGCAAATGCCGTTGATGCCATGGTCGCCGGTTGCGACGGGATTATCCACCTTGGCGGCATATCGGTGGAAAAGCCGTTCGAACAGATCGTTCAAGGCAACATCATCGGGCTTTATAATCTCTATGAAGCCGCCCGCGCCCATGGACAGCCGCGGATCGTTTTTGCCAGTTCCAACCACACGATCGGTTATTATCCCCAGACGGAGCGTCTTGGCCCCGACGCCCCCTTCCGACCGGACGGGCTTTACGGCGTCTCCAAGTGTTTTGGCGAAAACCTGGCCCGCATGTATTTCGAGAAGTTCGGGCAGGAGACGGCGCTTGTGCGCATCGGTTCCTGCACCCCGGAACCCACCAATTATCGCATGTTGTCCACCTGGTTCTCGCACGACGATTTCGTATCGCTGATCGAAGCGGTATTTCGCGCACCGATCCTCGGCTGCCCCGTTGTCTGGGGCGCGTCTGCCAATGACGCCGGCTGGTGGGACAATTCGCATCTCGGTTTTCTCGGATGGAAACCCAAAGACAATGCGGAGGCCTTCCGGCGGCACATTGCCGAGACAACGCCGAAACCCGACCCCGGCGATGCCATGGTGCGGTTTCAGGGCGGTGTTTTCGTCGACAACCCGATCTTCAAGGCGACGTGAAATGCGGCAGGCAACGTTCCCGGCAGGCGGTGGGATTGCAAGCCGGGCCGCGAATAACGTATCGAGGAACGGTAGACGCAACCGATATTTTTAGAACGGCGACGAAGATGACAAGAACGACGACCTCCGAACCGGCAGCGCCACAGGCCAAAACGCTTGTGGTGAAGGTTTCGGAGGAACTCCGCAGCCAGATCGCCAAGGGCCGTTACAAGACTGGCGACCGCCTGCCATCGGAAGCGCAGATGACACAGGAATTCGGCGTGAGCCGAACCGTTGTGCGCGAGGCGATTGCCTCCCTGCGCTCAGACGGTCTCGTCGAACCGCGTCAGGGCGCCGGTGTCTTCGTACTGGAGCCCGCCCCGGTCGAACGGCGGCCTTTCCATAATGTCGATCTGGCCCGCGTCTCCTCGCTGATCGAAATGCTGGAACTGCGCACCGCGGTGGAAGGCGATGCCGCGGGCCTTGCTGCGATCCGCCGTTCGCCGGCGCAGGAAGAAAAGATCATCGAGGCCTTCGACGCCTTCCGCGCCAGCGCCGCCAAGGGCAGCCCGACGGCCGAGGCCGATTTCGCCTTCCATCTGGCCGTTGCCGAAGCGACTAACAATCCCCGCTTCAGCGAGTTTCTGCAGGTGCTTGGCCCGACCGTCATTCCCCGCCGCGCCGTGGCCGAAAACGGCTCCGAGACCGTGCTTTCGCCCGCTGATCTCAGCCGTCTGGTGGGAGAGCACGAGGCGATACTGATCGCGATACAGGACGGCGACGAGGAGGCGGCGCGAAGCGCCATGCGCAACCACCTGAAAAGCAGCCAGATGCGATACCGCGCGATGTTGCGCGCACCGCGCTGAGATTGCCGCCCGAACCGCATTGACTGAGGAGAAAGATATGCAGCAGCTTCCGACCTTCCCCACTGTTTCGCCCGACGATGGCGTAGAACGCACCGTGCTTTCCGAAGCGCCCGAACTGATGGTGGTATCGTTCCGTTTCAAGACCGGCGCGGAAGGCAAGCTGCACAGCCATCCGCATGTACAATCGACCTATGTCGCCAGCGGCAGCTTCCGCTTTTACCGTGATGGCGAGGCTTACGACCTCAAGAAGGGCGATAGCCTCGTCATTCCCGGCCATATCGAGCATGGCTGCCTGTGTCTGGAAGAGGGCGAACTGATCGACTGCTTCACGCCGCGCCGCGACGATTTCCTCTGATCCGGCGATCAGTCCGCAGATAAATCCCGCAGGGTGCGTGGCAGGCTGTTCATGCACTCTGCGCCAGATGCGGTGACGAGGAACTGGTCCTCGATCATCAACGCACCCACGCCTTCCCCATAAAACGGCGCTTCGAGCGCGACGACCATGCCGGGAAGGATGACTTCCGGATTGTCGTGGGAAAAGAACGGCCATTCCTCGATACCCACGCTGCCACCAACGGAGTGGCCGAAGTGGCCGCGATAATATTCACCGAAGCCGTCCTTGCGCATCGAGGCCAGCATGGCGGCGTGCACTGCACCGAATGTATTGCCCGGGCGGAGCGCGTCCAGCCCGCGGGCGAAGGCCGCTTCCAGAGCCTTGAAGATATCGCCCGCCAAAGGCGAAACCGGCCCCCATGAAAAAGTCCGCGCGCCATCCGAAGAATAACCGTCCACCAGCGTGCCCACATCGGCCTTGATCAGCGCACCCGGCGCGACCGCTGCCGTCATATCCGACAAAGCCGCGCCGACCGAAATGTAGTCCCAATGCCCGCTCAACGAAAAACCGGATTTTGCGGCATATGCCTGCGCGCCGGATTTCCAGGCGGTAGAGAGTTGACCAAGAGCTGCCCCCGGTCGGACGGCGGCTGCCATCTCGACCAACCCCGCCTCGGCTGCGGCTGACGCCTGCCTGAGAAGGTTGATCTCGCGTTGAGATTTCACCGCCCTCAGACGTTTCAGCACCGTCGAACCATCAACCCAGTTCACCTCGGGCAATGCCTGACGCAGCGCTAGGAAATCGGCCGCGGGCATGAATTCAAGGTCGGCACCGATGCGCGCCGCGGACAGTCCGCGCTCCCGCAGCAGATCGGAGAGCAGGCCGAAGCAGGCGGTACGATCGAATGTCTCCGGCCGCGGCCCACCTGAATTGTTGCGGCGATAGGCATCATCCACCTGCGCGATGGTTTCCACACCCGAAAGATCGACCAAATCGATCCAGATGCGATGGCAGCGCAGATCGATATCAGGTGCCGCCCTCCCGATGATCGGCGCGGCATGATCACTGACGACGGCGGCCAGCCCTCCCCCGGCATCGGCAGGCACCAGCGCAATTGCGGAACCCGCTTTGCCCCACATGGTCGCAACACCGGCAGGCGCACCAACCGCATAACGAAAGGCCTCGGGCTGGAACAGTACCAGCGCATCAATCTCCGCCTCCCGCATCAGCTGCTGGGCGCGGCCTCGGTCGATATCGATCATGGGAACTCCGGTGATTGTTTGGCGGCAGGTTTGTGAACCTACGCTTTAGCAGTCACCGGGATAGGAAAGAAGGTGGAAGATGATGTCCCATCCCTGAGAGTCGTCAGTGTGAGCGAGCGGATGCCCCTTGTTTCTTCTCCCCGCCGGGAGAAGTCCGCGGCAGCGGGATGAGGGGGCTCGCTCTCCGAAATCCGGCAACGTTCCTCCCTCTCTCTCTCCGCGACGACGACGACGACGACGACGCCGTACGACGTACGACGTACGACGACGACGACGACGACGTACGACGACGACGACGACGTACC
>NZ_LT009719.1:1918861-1924089 GCF_900013495.1 Agrobacterium genomosp. 2 str. CFBP 5494 | reverse complement strand
GTACGTATAACTTCGTATAATGTATGCTATACGAAGTATTACGCCGGGAGAAGTCCGCGGCAGCGGGATGAGGGGGCTCGCTCTCCGAAATCCGGCAACGTTCCCCCCATCCGACCCTTCAGGCCACCTTCTCCCCGGGGGGGAGAAGAAATATGCCGCAACGGCTTGCCCTATCCGAAAGAGGCGGCAGATAAATCCGCAGCCTCAATCCACTCTTACGCCTCCAGCCACTTCACCTGCTCGTCCGTCAGCGCAATATCCAGCGCCGAAAGACTATCCTCCAGTTCCGCAATCGTGCGCGGCCCGATCAGCGGGATGACCGGGAAAGGCTGGGCGATGACATAAGCGAGAGCGATATGGATTGGGTGGCGCCCGAGTTTCTGCGCAAGCTCGATCGCCCGATCGCGACGGACGAAATTGCGGTCGGAATACCAGACGCGGACGATTTCCTCATCGTCATGCTTGTCCCGCCCTGCCCGCTCGGTGAAGAAACCGCGCCCCTGGCTGGACCATGCGAAATTGGGGATTTGTCGGGATTTGAGCCATTCTTTCCATTCGTCATCCGATGCCGCCACGCAGCCTGCCCAGATGGGATCGAGCATTTCGGCAAGCGAGAAATTGTTGGAAAGCGCGCCGGGGGCCTGTTTGCCGTTCTTCTGCGCGTAAGCCGCGGCCTCATCCATGCGTTCGCGCGTCCAGTTCGAGCCACCGAAAATGCCGCGAATGCGCCCGCGCCGAACCTCGGCATCCATGGCATCAACGAACTCGCCCACCGGGATGTCGAGATTATCGCGATGCATGAAATAAACATCGACGTAATCCGTCTTCAGACGCTCCAGCGACTGATCTAGCTGTTTGGCGATCATATCGGGATAGCAGAGCGGCGAATGCGCGCCCTTGCCGATCAACACGATCTCTTCGCGCGGCACGTTGCGGCTGGTGTGCCAGTCGCCGAAAATCGCCTCCGTTTTGCCGCCGCCATAGACATAGGCCGTATCGAAGAGATTGCCGCCCGCCTCGTAAAACGCATCGAGCGTCAGGGATGCGGAAGCGAAATTGGGGAAAAACTCGAAGCCGAGCGCGACTACCGAAGCGGGTTTGGCAAGGCCCGGTATCTGCCGCTTCGGGACCGTATTTCCGGATACAACCTTACCACCTGCTATATTGGCGGTGCGCGACGTCGCCTTTTCGACGCTGTATTCCAGCCCGACGCAAGCCCGCCACTGGTCCATGACGCGCAGGTTGCCGAGGCTGTCCGCCCAGGCCATGCCAGGTGCCGCGAATTCGTGTCTGCCCTGGCGAATTGCCTCGCCCGCCGCATCGACCTCAAAGGAATAAAGCCAGCGATCCTCGGGCAATTCGATGGTTTCGACCTTGTCGCCCCTGATGATATCGATCCGGCCGGTGCCACCCTTGTGGCCGGCAGCAAACCAGAAATCCTTGACCTCGATGCGCCCTTCCGAGCCGATGATGCGCAGCACATTGTCCTGCGCCGCCATGATCGAGCACGAGACTTCGGCGACGATGCCGTTTGCGAATTTCAGCACGGCCGAGGCCCATTCATCAACGCCCGACTGGCCGAGATGCGCCGCACCCGCGACCTTTTCCGGTTCGGCGAAAGGTTTGCCCTCCACGGCACCTGCGATCATCCGCACCATGGAAACCGGATAACCACCGACATCGAGAATGCCACCACCCGCGGTTTCATTGGCGAACAGCCGGTGATCGGCCCGGAACGAGCCCATGTTGAAACCGAAGCTGGAGCGGATGATGCGGATATCGCCCACCGCGCGGGCTTTCACCAGTTCCAGCAGCTTCGCCGTCTGCGGATGCAGGCGATACATATAGGCCTCGCCGGCGAAGACGCCTGCCTTTTTCGCCTCGTGGAAAATGGCGTCGGCATCATAGGCCGAGAGCGCGATGGGCTTTTCCACCAGCACGTTCTTGCCGGCCCGGATCGCCTTGATCGCCCATTCGGCATGGCCGGTATGGGGTGTGGCGATATAGACCGCATCGATAGCAGGATCGGCAAGCAGCGCGTCGTACCCATGGATGATGCGCGCGCCGGCAAAAGCTTCTGCAAGGCCGGGCTTGTCCGGATTGCGGGTGGCGATGGCCTCTAACCTGCCGGTGCGGGAATGGGCGATACCGTCAGCAAAGGTTCTGGCGATGGTGCCCGGGCCGATGATGCCCCAGCGGATCGGTTGTTCGGTGGTCATGAAATCCTCGTCTTTCGTATCGGTCTTGGGTGCTTGGGAAAGGGTTCAGCGCAGGCGTTCGCCCTTGCTGTCGAAAAGGAAAGCCCGGCGGGCGGAAAGGCCGACCGTCAGCCGGTCGCGATTGCCGACATCACGCGATTCCGGCCGCTCGATGATGAGCTGCTCGCCGCCTTCGGTTCGGGCATAGACATAGCTGGTATTGCCGAGATGCTCGGCGACATCGACATGCACGGTGAGATCGGCATCGCCCCCGCCCGCATCGGCAAAATGCTCCGGCCGGATGCCGAGCGTGACCCTCGCGCCCTCGTTGACGCGCTCTTTGATCGGCAAAGTCAGCCGCACCGCAGGATCGCTGTCGAGAGCGAGCGTGACGCTGTCGGCGCCGCCGCCGATGACAGTGGCGTCGAGAAAGTTCATCTTCGGCGAGCCGACAAAGCCGGCGACAAAGCGGTTGGCGGGATCGTCATAGAGATCGAGCGGCGCGCCCACCTGTTCGATATTGCCCGCCCGCAGGACCACGATCTTGTCGGCCAGCGTCATCGCCTCGGTCTGGTCATGCGTCACATAGATCATCGTGGTGCCGAGTTGCTTGTGCAGGCGCGAAATTTCGACGCGCATCTGCACCCGCAGTTCCGCATCGAGGTTGGACAGAGGCTCGTCGAACAGGAAGACCTGCGGCTCGCGCACAATGGCCCGGCCGATGGCCACACGCTGCCGCTGGCCGCCGGAAAGCTGTTTCGGCCGGCGATCCATCAGTTCATTGATCTGCAGGATTTCGGCGGCGCGGTTGACCCGCTTTTCCGTATCGGCCTTTGGGTTGCCGTTCATCCTGAGGCCGAAGGAGAGGTTTTCGGCCACCGTCATATGCGGATAAAGTGCATAGGACTGGAACACCATGGCAATGCCACGATCGGCCGGATCAGCATCACTGACCGTCTTGCCGCCAATCACGATATCGCCGCCGGAAATATCCTCCAGCCCCGCGATCATTCTGAGAAGCGTGGATTTTCCGCAGCCGGACGGGCCGACAAAAACGACGAATTCCCCGTCTTTCACCTCGAGATTGGCGCCATGGATCACCTCCAGCGCACCGTATCGCTTGACCACGTTTTTGAGCGAAAGTTCCGCCATGCGGCCTCCCCTTACTTGACTGCCCCGGCAGAAATGCCGGCGATGAAGTGACGCTGCAGGACCACGAAAACCACGAGAATGGGTGCGGTCAACAGCACCGCGCCGGCCATGATGCCGCCCCATGACACCTTGGTGAGCCCGATAAGGGTGCCAAGCGCCACGGGTGCGGTCATCATTCCTGGGCGGGAATTGATGAGAAGCGGCCAGAGGTAGTTGTTCCACGAGGCCAGGAAGAGAATGATGGAGAGCGCCGCCATGGTAGGCCGCGCCAAGGGTAAAGCAATGCGCAGGAAAATCTGCCATTCCTTGACGCCTTCCACCCGCGCGGCATCGAAAAGCTCCGTCGGCATCATCGAGAAGGATTGCCGCATGAACAGCACGCCGAGCGAGTTGAACAGCGGCGGCACGATCAGCGCCACCCAGGTGTTGGCGAGTTTAAACTCTCGCGCCACCATGATGAATTGCGGAATGACCACGACTGCAAACGGCAGGGTGATGGTGCCGAGAATGATGGCGATCACCACGCCGCGTCCCGCAAAACGGTAACGCGCCAGCGCCCAGCCCGCCATCGACGTCAGGAAGACCGAAAGGACGGTGTAGATGCAGGCGACGGTGATCGAGATGAACATGGCCCTGAGGAAATTCGTATCCGCCTGCAGGTTGCTGAAGTTCTCGATGAAGTTGGTGGACGGCACCAGAACGATATCGGGGCTGAAGATGCCGTAATCCGGCATCGTTGAGAACACGAACATCATCCACAGCGGAAACAGCCAGATGACGGCAAGTGGCGTCAGCACCGCGTGCAGCGCGATCTTTTGCCAGAAAAGCGATCTTGATTTCGATCTCATTTCGGCTCCCTCCCGACCCAGAGATTAAGCAGTGAAATGGCGATGGCGAGCGCCGCCATGGTGTAGGCGATGGCCGAGGCGTACCCGAAATTGAGCGAGGTGAAGCCCTGCCGATAAAGGAAAAGTCCCAGCGTTTCCGTGCCCCCGCCCGGCCCGCCCCTGTTGGTGATGAGGAAGGGTTCCGCAAAGAGCTGCATGGTGCCGATGACCGACAGGACAACGCAGAACAGGATGATGGGCTTGAGGAGCGGCAGCGTGATATGAAAAAACTGCTGGCGCTTGCTCACCTTGTCCAGCGTCGCCGCCTCATAGACATCGCCGGGGATCGATTGCAGACCGGCGAGAATGATGATGGCGTTATACCCCGCCCAGCGCCAGGTCACCGCGATGATGACCAGCGCCATGGCCGCATTGGCATTGTCGAACCACGAGATGGGCGCAAGGCCGACTGACGTGATGAGCTTGTTGATGATGCCAAAATCGGCGCTGAACATCAGCCGGAACACCGCCGCATAGGCCACCTCGCCGACAACGACAGGCGCGAAGAAGGCAAAACGATAGAGCGGCCGCGCTTTCAGCAGCGGCGAATTCAGGAGCACCGCCATGACGGTGGCGAGCGCGATCATGACCGGCACCTGAATGACCAGAATGATCAGCGTATTGTAGAGCGCGTTATAAAAAGCCGGATCGGAGACGAGCCGCCCCCAATTCATGAAAGGCGCAAACCGCCACGGGTTAATGCGGGTATTCTGGAACGACAGCATGAACGAGCTGATGATCGGCCAGACCCAGAAGGTGGCGAAAATCAGGAGATAGGGCGCAAGGAACGCATAAGCGATCCTGTTCCTAGACGGCATGACGACCTCCAGATGCCGGACATGGACCGGATAAATGGAAAAGCTTGAAGGCCTGCCCGATTTCGAGGGCGAGACCATTGCAGGGCGGTGCGGCCTATTTCTTCTCCCCAAGGGGGAAAGGTGGCCCGAAGGGTCGGATGAGGGGGTTAGCTCGCGATCTATCACCAACGTTG
>NZ_LT009719.1:1740964-1918531 GCF_900013495.1 Agrobacterium genomosp. 2 str. CFBP 5494 | reverse complement strand
GTTAGCTCGCGATCTATCACCAACGTTGCCCCCTCATCCCGCTGCCGCGGACTTCTCCCCCTCGGGGAGAAGAAGCCCGTGGCACCCGCTCGGTCCTGGCCGCGGGCTTACTGCGCGACAGGCAGCCCCGTGGCCGTTTCGATCTGCTTTGCCGCATCATCGAGCGCAGCCTTCGCATCGGGATAGCCACCTGCGAAATATTTCGTCTGCGTTGCCTTGTAGATCGCATCCGCATCGGACTGGAATGCCGTGCCGCGGCTTGGAACGATCTTCGGCAGCGTGGCGAGAATATCGGTCCAGACCGCCTGCCCGCCCCAATAGGGGTGCTTCTCCTTCACGAAGGGATCGTCGATGGCTGATAGCAGCGAGGGAACGAGGCCGAAGGATTTCAGCATCGTCACCTGGCCCTCATTCGTGGTCAGCGCGTAATCGATGTATTTCCATGCGGCTTCCTTGTGCTCGGACGTCGAACTGATCGCCAGCGAAGACCCGCCGAGATTGGCCGCATGCGGACCGTCAGACGTGAGGCTCGGCATCAGATAGACGCCCCATTTGCCCGCGAGATCGGGCGAGCCGGAGCGGATCGTGCCCTCGTACCAGGCGCCATACATCTGGCTTGCGGCCTTGCCGGCGGTATTGGCCTGGATCTTTTCATCCCAGATCGCCGCCGTGATGATGCCGGCGTCCTTCATTTCCTTGACCTTTTCAAGGGTCGCGACACAGGCGGGCTGGTTGATGGTAATGTTCTGTCCATCGGTCGAAAAGTAACCGCATCCCTGCTCATTGGCGATCATGCGGAACCATTCGCTATCGCCGTTGAAGTCGGCCTGCGCCATGACCGTTCCGGGATTGGCAGCCATGACCTTCTTGCCGGCGGCGATGAAATCATCCCAGCTCTTGATGGTGGCCGGATCGACGCCCGCCTTTTCATAGAAGTCGCGGCGATAGAAAACCGCTACCGGGCCGGAGTCCCACGGAACCGCATAGGCGACACCGTCAACCTCCAGTTCCGTGCGCTTGAAATCAGGAAAAAGCGCCTGTTTCTCAGGCGTATAGCCAAGCTCGGTCAGATTGGCGAAACAATCGGGAAAACGGCTCCAGAACAGTTCCGCTTCGAAATTTTCAATGGTGACGATATCTGGAAGCCCATCGCCCCCGGCGGCGCAGGCGGCCAGCGTCTTGTCAAAAACCTGATTGTTTCCAAGGTCTTCAACGACGATCTTGATATCCGGATTCTGCTTGTTGAAGCCCTCTACCGTGGATTTCAGCGCGGAAGCCGCGACATTCCAGCTCCAGATGGTGACGGTCTCGGTTTGCGCGAAAGCCGGGGCTGCAAGAAGCAGCATGGCCGTAGACGCGCCAAGAAATTTCAAGCACATTGAAAACCTCCCTTTTTCAATTGCCGTTCTTCAGCGAACATGGGCACATTACCGGCGGCAGGAAATCTGTCTCGTAAAAAGGGAACATCGATTTGGCGGAAAGTAAGATTGCTGAAAGAGCCTTCTACCAGCCGGGTGCAAGCAGCATCGAAGGCATGCCGACAACCCTTCAGCTTTTTCACAATCACCCGCCCATCATGCTCAGGCCACACTGGCACGCGCAGGTGGAGGTGAATTACGTGATGGCGGGATCGGTGCATTATCGCATGGGCGATCATGACCTTACGCTTAATTCCGGCCAGATGTGCATCTTCTGGGGTGGCCAGCCGCACCAGATGGACCACTCTTCCGACGATTCGTTTTACGCCGGCGCGCATCTTCCGCTCGTGCATTTTTTCCGCATGCGCCTGCCCGCTACCGTTTCCAGCCTGCTGATGGGCGGTGCGACGATGGTGAGTGCTGAGACGGACAAGGCAGACGCCGAAAATTTCGGCCGCTGGTTTCGCTATGTCACCTCCGGCGACCCGGCGAAAGCCCAGCACGCGGTGGAAGAATTGCTGCTCAGGGTCGAGCGGATGTTCCTCGAGCCATACGCCGTCGTATCTTCCGCCGCCAGCGGCAAACGCAGAGAGAATGATGAGGGCATGGCGCCCTCCATCGGCGTGGTACGCATGTGCGATTTCATTGCCGCCAATTTCCTCGACGATATCGACGCAACCGACATCGCCCGCGCCGCCGCGCTTCACCCGAAATATGCGATGAACCTGTTCCGCAAATCCACCGGCATGACGCTGATCAAATATCTGACCCTGCTCCGGCTTTCGCGCGCGCAGGCCATGCTGATGACGGGCAAGGACAATATCCTGCAGATCGCCATGGAAAGCGGTTTCGGCTCGGTCAGCGCATTCAACAAGGCATTCCGCCAGATATCAGGCATGTCGCCTTCCGATTTCCGCCGCGACATGCGGGCGGCGGCGGCTTAGGGTGCCCTCCTCATTCCTGTGCTCGTCACAGAGATGAGGTTGAGTGAGCACCCCAACCCTAGCCACCCATCTCTTCAAAATCGGGAAAAGCAGCGCTGCGCTGCCGCGCCGCCTGGCGATAAGCCCGGGGCGAGCTGCCCAGCATTCGCCGGAACATCGTTGTAAAAGCGGGGATGTTTTCATAACCGGCATCCAGCGCCACGTTCGTCACGGCCTCCCCCGCCGCCAGCCGC
Source organism: Agrobacterium genomosp. 2 str. CFBP 5494 (assembly GCF_900013495.1). Lineage (NCBI taxonomy): Bacteria > Pseudomonadati > Pseudomonadota > Alphaproteobacteria > Hyphomicrobiales > Rhizobiaceae > Agrobacterium > Agrobacterium genomosp. 2. The sequence continues at coordinate 1,915,936 of NZ_LT009719.1, read as the reverse complement.
GGCAGGGAGGCGAAGATGCAGGCCTGCTGACGCCATGTGGCGAAGCTCACCCCCAGTTCCTTGCGAAACAGACGCGTAAAGGACCGGCGGCTGATGCCCATGGCCGCCGCCCAGTCATCGATCTCCACCCGCGCCACGGGCCTGTTGAGGAAATCCCGGCAAAGCGCTGCCAGCCGCTGATTGTCCGGAAATGGCAAACCCAAAGGGCGTTCCGGCAGGCGGTTCACTTCATCCAGCAAAAGTGCGCGCACGAGACCCTGCCGGTGAAAAGCAGCTGGCTGATGTTCCTCGGCCAGCAACTCGGAAATGAGGCTCGAGGCGAGATCTGTTATTTCCACGACCCTTGGAGACGTTGCCTGGAAGAGATCGGGATGGACGTAGATGGAGTGCATCTCGACATTGGAGATGACTTCGGCCTCATGTTGCAGACCGGCGGGAATGAGCAGCCCGTGACCCGGCGGTATCATCCAGCGCCCATCCGCCGTGCTGACCAGCACCACCCCCCGGCGCGCGCACCATATCTGCACGCGACTATGGTTGTGGGGCGGCGTGCGATGCCCCGTCGGATAGATGCGATGGAGCGCCAGCACCGGCTCATTGGTGCCGTCGATCAATTTCAGGCTGCGCTCATGCTCCTCGAGCGTCACACCGACTGTCTGTCGCGATTTGATTTTTGCCATTTGGCCCACTCACAAAGAAACTCGTCCAGAACACAAATGCAGGCCAGACACAATATGAATAAAAGCGGGAGCAAATAAAGACATGTTTCCCGTTTCATCGGCGGGGATCTGGAGAGGATAATTCATGGCCACCGTCACCAGCACCGGGTTCAACCCGCAACGCACGGCGTTTTCAATCATCGCAGCCGCGAGCTTCTGCCACATGCTGAACGACATCATGCAATCGCTGCTGACGTCGCTTTACCCGTTGCTGAAAGCCAATTACGCGCTCGATTTCGTACAGATCGGACTGCTTACCTTCGCCTTTCAGGTCACGGCATCGCTGCTGCAGCCGGTCGTCGGCATGGTGACAGACCGTTGGCCCATGCCGTTTTCCCTGCCCGTGGCCATGCTCTCCACCTGCGCCGGCCTCATCACGCTCGCCTTTGCCCATAGTTTCGAGGTTCTGGTGATTGGCGCCTGCCTCATCGGCATCGGCTCGGCGATCTTCCATCCCGAAGCCTCGCGCGTTGCCCGCCTGGCATCCGGCGGCCGCCATGGTCTGGCGCAGTCCTTCTTCCAGGTGGGTGGGAATACCGGCACGGCCATCGGCCCGCTGCTCGCCGCCTTCATCGTCATTCCATTGGGCCAGTCGAGCCTCAGCTGGTTCTCGCTGATTGCGCTCCTCGGCTTCGGCGTGCTGTCCTGGGTCGGCGTCTGGTATACCCGCCACCGCCGCGCAACCGTCGGCAAGGCTCCGGCCAGCCGCGCCCTGCCGCTCTCACGCGGAACCGTGATGATGACGCTTCTGGTGCTGGTGGTTCTGACCGCCACCAAGAATGCCTATCTCGCCAGCCTGTCGAGCTACTTCACCTTCTACACCATCGACAGGTTCGGCCTTGGCGTGCAGGACGCGCAGGTACTGCTGTTCCTCTTCCTCGGCGCTTCGGCACTGGGCGTGTTCTTCGGCGGCCCGATCGGTGACCGTTTCGGCTCGCGCGTCGTCATCTGGTTCTCGATCCTCGGCGTCATTCCCTTCGCGTTAATGCTGCCCTATGCGAACCTGTTCTGGACAGCCGTTCTGGTCGTCGTCATCGGCTTCGTCTTCTCTTCCGCTTTCTCGGCCATCGTCGTTTTCGCGCAGGAGCTTGTGCCGGGCCGCGTCGGCCTCATCGCCGGCATGTTCTTCGGTTTCGCCTTCGGTTTCGGCGGCATCGGGGCTGCGGTTCTGGGGGTCTATGCGGATAAGGAAGGCATTGAATTCGTCTACCGCATCTGCTCCTACATGCCGCTGCTCGGTCTTTTGACGGTCTTCCTGCCCAAACTGCCGAGCCACCGCTAAAAGCCTCGCGTTCAACGCTTTTCAACACGGCGGTCACCTGTGATACTCGGGTGACCTCCGTATTCCGTTGAGCAAAGCCCTATCCATGCAAATCCCGATAAAATCGATCCTCGTTTTCCACGCCGCGGCAAGGGCGGGCAGCGTTTCCCGGGCGGCGGAAGAGTTGAGCGTGACGCCTTCGGCCGTTTCCCAGCAGATCCAGCTGCTGGAAGGCCAGCTCGGCACGACGCTGATGGCGCGGACGGGCCGCAAGGTGACATTGACGGAAGCGGGCGAGCGCTATTTTTCGATGATCACCGCCCAGATCGAGCAGATATCCGACGCGACCGACAGCATTCGCGGTTTCCGTTCCGTCACGGCACTGACGATCCGGGCGACGCCGACCATTTCCAACAAATGGCTTCTGCCGCGTCTCGGCTCCTTTCTGGAGGAGCACCCTGAACTGGAAGTGCGCTTGGACGGCACCAACGAGCCGACCGATTTTTCACAGGAGCTCGTCGATGTGGAGCTGCGCCACGGCGATGGTCGTTGGCCGGGCCTCTTCGTGGAAGGGCTGGTGGAAGAGGAATTCCTGCCGGTGTCCTCACCGGACTATGCCGCCACCGGAAGCCTTCAGGCCGCCGATCTGCTTGAACTGCGGCTCATCCATTCGGTGAAGGCACAGGCGCAGTGGACGCACTGGTTCCCGATGGCGGGCGTCCATTCAGACAAAAGATGGCGGCGCGTGCTGTTCGACCGCAGCCATATGGCCATCGACGCCGCGGCCGGCGGTCTGGGCGTCGCGCTGGAAAGCACGCTGATGATGGAACGGGAACTGGGCACCGGGGCGCTTGTCTGCCCCGTCATCGACGCACCGCGCATCAAGCTCGTTACCCAATGGATCGTTTGCCCGCATTCTCACCTGCGGCAGCGAAAGGTGACGCTTTTCCTGGAGTGGATGCGAAAACAACGCGACGAGTGGCGTGACCGTCGCGTTGTCTGAGTTTTTCGGGCGTACTGTTTCGGCTCAGTAGAGACCCATCAGCCGTATCGGCCCAAGCGTCAGGATCGGGAAAAGCACCAGCGCAAATATGGCGAGCGTCAGCACCGTCATCGGCGCCAGCGAACCGCGGATGACATCCTCGATCTTCATGTTCGCGACCTGGGCTGCGGCAAACAGGCAGACCCCGACTGGCGGCGTCACCAGCCCGAGCGTCAGCGTCATGACAGTGACGATCAGGAAATGGATCGGATCGATACCGAGCGCTTCGACCGGCGGCATCAATACCGGAATGAGGATGAACATGGCGGGGATCGCTTCCATGAAAATGCCGATGATCAGCAGGAACACGAAGATCACGAGCATGCCCGTCATCGGCCCGAGGTTCATCGCCTTCAAGAGTTCGGCGACCTGTTCCGGCAGGCCGTCAAAGGTGAAGACCCAGGCAGCCAGCTGCGAAGTGGCGGCGATGAACAGGATGGTTCCGGAAATGCGTGCCGTCGAGATGAGGATTTCCGGCAGTTCGCGCACCGGCAGCGTGCGGTAGACGATGACGCCGAGCACCGCGACATAAACGACCGCGATGGCAGCGGCTTCCGTCGGCGTGAACAGGCCGCTGGCGATGCCGATGATGAGGATCAGCGGGGTGAGCATCGGCAGGATGGCGCGAAGTCCGGTGATGACAACCAGACGGAAGTTGAAGGGGGTCGGCGGGTTATATCCGTAGTGCACGGAATAGAAGTGATTGAAGACCAGGAAGGCGAAGGCGATGAAGAGGCCGGGCACGAGGCCCGCGATCAGCAATGTGCCGATGGACACGTTGGCGATGGAGCCGGCAATGACGATCAGGATCGACGGCGGAATGATCGAGGAGAGCGTGGAGGTGCAAAGCGTCATGCCGACGGCATAACCCTTCGGGAAGCCATGCCGCTCCATCGCCTTGATCTCGATGGCGCCGACAGAGGCGATGTCGGCGACGGACGAGCCGGAGACACCGGAAAAAATCACCGAGGAGATGACGTTGACGTGACCGAGGCCGCCGGGCAACTAGCCCACCATGGCCTCGGCGAAATCGAAAATGCGCTCCGCAACACGCCCCCGCTCCATGACGGTGCCGACGAGGATGAACAGCGGCACGGCGACGAGCAGGAAGGAGTTCATGGACGAGAACATCGTCTGCGACAGCAGGTCCATCGGCATGGAGGTAAAGAGCCAGAGCGTGCCGACGCTGGCGAGCGCCAGCGCAATGGCAAGCGGTACACCGAGCATGCTGAGACCGAAAAAGGCGACGAGAAGAAAGACCGACATGGATCAATGTCCTGCTGAAATGGAGATGTCGGCGTGTGCGATCTCGTCCGCCGGCAGGCCAAGCTCGGGAAGCGCGATGAGCTCCCGGCGGCTGCACAGCGATTCGACGATGGCGAGCACGGCGATGATGGCGGAAACCGGCAGAACGATGCCGATGGTCCACATCGGGATGGGAAGCGTGGCGGCGGTTTCGTTCATCATGACCTGCTGGCGCACCATGGTCAGGCCCGTCCAGCCCATCATGCCGAAGAAGAACACGGATGAACCGACGTAGATCGGCACCGCGAGCCGCCGGAAGAAGCGGTGAAACAGCACGAGAAACACCACAACACGGGCGCTTTCAACGGTGCGGAAGCCGGCGGCGAGGCCCAGAAACACCATCCAGATAAAGAGAAAGCGGGTCGCTTCCTCGGTCCAGGGGAGAGGACTGCCGATGAGGCGGCCAATGACCTGGAGGAGCACGACGATGAGAATGCCGGCGCAGGCCGCGCCTGCGGCCACATCGGCGATGAGTCTTACGATGGTGCCGAGCACCGAAGGTTTCGTATCGTTCATGACAATACCCTTCCACTGCTGAAACCGGATATCCGGTAAAACGAATGCCACCCTGCCCTCACGGCAAGACGACCCTGCCTGACATTTGGGAAGGCCGGATCGAAACCCGGCCGTCCGTTTGCGGAAAGGTCAGTTCGTCTTGAGGAACGCCTGCGTCTTGTCGAAGAAGGCCTGATCCTTCACCAGAGCGGAGAATTTCGCCGAAAGGCCGGCCGCCACGGCCACGAAAGCCTTGCGCTCGTCATCGGTCAGCGCGTTCACCTCCATGCCGTTCTTTTTCAGCGTTTCCAGTGACTTGTCGATATCGGCAGCGTCGTTCTGCGCCTTCCAGGCCTCCGTTTCCACGGCAGCCTCCTTGAGCGCGGTCTTGAAGTTCTTATCAAGACCTTCAAAACGGGCAGGATTCATGCCCAGCACCCAGGCGTCGGCGATGTGGTTGCTGATCGTCAGGTATTTCTGCACCTCGTAGAGCTTGGCGCTGACCGGCACATTGACCGGATTTTCCTGCCCGTCGACCACCTTGAGCTGGAGGGCATTATAGACTTCGGCAAAAGCCATCGGCGTCGGGGCGGCCCCCATGGCGCCGAAGAATTCAACCCAGAGCGGATTGTTCGGCACCCGCAGCTTCATGCCCTTCAAATCGGCTGGGGATTTGATCGGCGCCCTCGAATTGGTGATCTGGCGCAGCGGCCGTGACCAGAGATCGAGCCCGAGAATGCCGATCTTGCTCAGATCGCTGGAAAGCTCCTTGCCGAGATCGCTGTCGAGATAGACCCGGAGCTGGTCGATATCGCGGAACTGGTAGGGAATGGCGATAGCTGTGAATTTCGGGTTGAACGTCGCGTAGAGCGATGTCGAATTCAGGAGCATGTCAAGCGAGCCGCCGGCCAGCTGCTTGACGCCCGCCGAAGGATCGCCGCCATAAAGCGTACCGTTGGGGAATACCTTGATCTTGAGTTTGCCGTCGGTCTTTTTTGAAACCAGTTCCGCGAACTTGTTGGCGGAAAGCGTGATTTCGGAATTGTCTGCATCCGGCGTCGACAGCGTCAGCGTCTCGGCCCGTGCAATCGATGCGACCAGCATGGTGGCGGCAAGGGCCAGCCCGTAAAGTTTTGAAATTTTCATGTGTTCCTCCCTTTGTTGTGTCTTAAACAGTTTCGAGCGTTCCTCCGAACGCATTCATGCGCTTAATTTCAAGGATCACACCGCTGTGATCAAGCTCGCCCGCGCCATGCTCGACCATGGAGCGAAACAGCCGGTCAACCTCCTCGCTGACCGGTAATGTCAGGCCGCGGCTTCTGGCGAAGGCCAGCGCCGTGGACGTATCCTTGACCTGATATTTCGCCGGCCCGCCGGGGCGGAAATCGCCCTCAACCATGCGTTTTCCGTGCTGACGGAAGACGGTGGAATCGGCAAATCCGCCAAGCAGGGCGTGGCGCACCTGTGCCGGGTCCGCTCCCCCTTCTTCCGCAAGGGTGAGAGCTTCGGCAACGGCGCAGATTGTCGAGGCGACGATCAGCTGATTGGCAAGCTTGGCCAGAGAGCCGCAGCCCACCGGCCCTACGTGCGTGACGCGGCCAAGACAACCGAGGAGCGGCCGCAGCGCATCCACATCCCGCTGTTCACCCCCGGCCATGATGGCGAGCGTTCCTTCGATCGCTCCCTTTTCACCGCCGGACACGGGCGCATCGACATATCTGACGCCGCATGCCATGGCGGCTTCAGCCTGTTCCATCGCAATTTCAACGGGAATGGAACTCATGACCAGCAGAACCGCACCGGGCTTCATGGCTGAAACGATGCCCGGCGAACCGAGCAGAACATCGTTGCAGACCGGCCCGGAACTCAGCATGCAGAGCACCACATCCGCTTCGGCCGCAGCCTCGGCAGCCGTTACGGTCGGCTGGACGCCCTTCTCCGCCAGAACCGCAGCCTTGTCGGCACTGCGGTTCCAGGCCTTGACGGAAAACCCGGCCTCTGCCAGGCGCGCCGCCATGGGTGCGCCCATGATACCCGTACCGATAACGGCGACCTGGCGGATGTCTGCCATCGTTTCCATCCTTCAAAGCCATTGCCGGTTCAGGAAGCGCACCGGCAGTTCTTCTTCGATAAGCGCCGGAAACGCCTCGCGGAAGCGGTCGAGATGCGGTGTCTTCAGGTGGTCGTCAAAAGCCTGTTTGTCGTCATAGACCTCGTAGAACACCACATTGTTTCCCGTTTCCGGCCGCACCACGTCGAATTGCCGGCAACCCGGTTCATCACGAACCGAATGGGTGGCGTCATCACGCGCAGCGTCGAGAAAGGCCTCCATCGCGTCGGGCTTGACCCGAAATTCCGCTATCACCACGAAGGCCCCCTTCGACATGTCCTGATCCCCGCCCGTCACGCCGCAGCGTCCTTTTGCGGGCGGAAGCGGTTTTCCATGTCCTGACGCAGCTTCACCACGTCGAGATCGTTGACCAGCTCCACATCGTCGAAGCTGACGATCTGGTCTTTCCTGATGGCGCGCTTCAGCTTGACGTTATGGGCGAGGCCGATCGGCAGCGCTTTCATGTCCAGGCTGCGGGTCGCTGGAATGGCGTTCGCCCAGACCGCATAACCGCCCTCACCGTCCAGCATTTCGCCGGGCTGCATGTCCTTCTTGGCGGTGGCGACGGCATCGCCGCGGAACTCCTTCGAGCAGCCGGTTGCCTCGTTTCGCAATACGGCAGAGAGCACGCTGATCGAGGTTTCGAGTCCGATGATATGGAACGGACGCCACATGGAGGCATACCAGCCGGACGGATCGGTCAGCAGGCCATATTGCTTGAAGCAGGCGCGGGCATATTCATTATGCGCCTTGAACGTGACGAAGACGCCGTAACGGATGTTGTTGAACACCTCGCGTCCATCCGGCTCCTGGCTCGCGGCGATATCCACCAGGCCTGAACGGGCCATGCGGCCGCCATCGGCGGCGGGACGGAAAACACGGGCGAGATCGTGCAGGCCGGCGGGCGGGAAAGCCAGACCGTCATCCGGGCAATCCAGCCCCGTACCATTGGCGACAGCCGCCATTTCGATGGCTGCCTTGGTGCCATCGGTGAAGGAATTATACATTTTCGGATTGAAGTCGCCCTTGGCCACTTCCTCGTCCGTCCAGCCGAAATAACCCCAGACCGTGTCCGGCGTCGAATAACGGTAACGCGGCTCGAAGTTCATGCCCTTGCCGGCGGAAACGACCTCGAAGCCGGTGGCGCGCGCCCAGTCGACAAGCTCGCAGATCAACGCCGGCTGGTCGCCGTAACCCATGGAATAGATCAGGCCCTTGGCGCGGGCCTTTTCGGCAAGGATCGGGCCGACCATGACGTCGGCTTCGACATTGACCATGACGACGTGTTTGTTGTGGTCGATGGCACCCAACGCGTGGCGGGCACCGGCCAGCGGATGGCCGGTGGCCTCGATGACGCATTCGATCTCACCGCAGGCGAAAAGCTCGTTCACGTCGTCGGTCACATAGGTCTTGCCGCTCTTCAGCGCCTCGGCGCAGCTCTTCGCATCGTAGCGTTCCTTCGGCCAGCCGACGCGATCCAGCGATTCCTTCGCCTTTCCGACATTGAGGTCCGCAACGGCGACCATGTGGAAACCGGCGATGCGCTGCGCCTGCGCCAGCACCATGGAGCCGAACTTGCCCGCGCCGATGAGACCGACGCGGACAGGCCTGCCGCCGGCCGCACGTTCTGACAGAAGAGAATAGAGGTTCATGTTTCATCATCCTTCGCTGGGGAAATTGCTGGCGAGAATGTCCAGTCAGCCCGGCGAAAACCATGCGATACCGCGGCTGCGAGGCTCCCCTCACGGCACTGGAGACTTGGCAATCTGACGTTCCTCCCGAAGCCCGGCACACCTGTGCGCCGGCTCTCGCGGTCGCCTCCCAAAGCAACCTTGAGAACAGAGTAGGAGCGTTCAAATATTAGTTCTATTTAGAGAATCACATTTTTATTTTAGTTTTTCTAACGATCCTCAGGCCGATTTCCGCAGCATCAGATCGGCGCTGAGCAGGATGCGCTCCCGCATTCGGGTGGCATCGTCTGCCTCCTCGTTCAGTTTCTGAAACAGCAGCTCGATCGACAGCCTGCCGATCTCGTTGTAGTTCTGCGCCACGGTGGTGATGGGCGGGCAGGCATAACGCGCCAGCGGATGATCGTCGTGGCCAGCGACCCTCAGATCGTAATCGGCGCCGTGGCCGACCCTGATGCCCTTCTGAAAAGCCGCGGCGATGACGCCGAAGGCGATGCGGTCATGGGCGCACAGGATCGTCCGCGACGGCAGAAGCGTGCGCCGTTCCAGAAGCCGGCCTGCTTCCTCGAAAGCAAACCGTTCAAACTCCCATGTGATGTCGCCCGGGACGTTAATCACATGTGGCTCGAAGCCGAGCTGTTGCATGGCCTCCACATAGGCCGTGCGACGCGTGGCGGCATTGGTATTGACCTGCGGCATGTCGAAGAAACAGGGCGGTTCTCCCGACCGGCAGAGATAATCCACCATCAGTCCCACGCTCTGCCGGTTATCTGTGCCGACAAAGGCAGACGTCTCGTCGAGTGGCGAATCGACATAGACGATCGGGACAGTGGCCGCGAGTTGCTCTAGCGTAGCGCGATGGGATTTGACGCCAAGCGGCGCGATGATGGCACCCGCCACGTTCATCGACTTGAAGGTGCGGATGGCGCGGTCTTCGATTTCGGGCTTGCCGTCCGATGAAAGCACGAAGGCCAGAAACCCGGCTTCGCTGGCGATGAGCTCGATACGGCTCGTGAGCGCCATATAAAAGGGGTCGGTGGAACTCGGGATGATGATGCCGATGATGTTGGAACGGCGGCGGTTGAGGTTGACGGCGAAAATGTTCGGCCGAAACCCGGATTTCTTCAGCGCATCCTCGATGGCATCCCGCGTCTTCTTGCGGACCGAGGCCGGATCATTGAAGTATTTCGAAACGGTCGGGCGGGAAAGGCCGACAAACTCCGAAAACTCCTCCATCGTCCTGATAGATTTGGCCAAAGTGCTTGCCCCCATGAACGTCACAGGTGGCACTTTACATCGACGGGCCTTCGCACGAAAAGCCGGTCCGATGCGGTTATCAACGGCCAAACGATCAATCGGCCGCAAATTAGAGTTTTATAGTGGCCGGATCGGACAACTCGAAAGTTCCGGTCCGTCCCTGCCAGGGCGAAAAGTCGACGGGGGTCGCCGGCCAGAACCGATGGCAAGCTCGAGCTCAGGCTCGGTCAGGCCGTTTCATCACGCCGACGACAGCAGGGCGATCCCGGCCTGAATGACATGAGCGAAATCGGGGTGGCCGAAGCCACCCTGAAACTTTTCGGCTGAACGGCGGTCTTATTGCCCGAGTACAGCGGCCGAGATGGTCTCGATATTGTGGTTGACCATGTCGATATAGGTCGCGGCCGGGCCATCGGCCGTGGAAAGCGCGTCGGAATAAAGCGTGCCGCCAACCTTCAGGCCGGTTTCGCTGGCGATCTGGTCGATCAGCCGCTTGTCGGTGATGTTTTCGACGAAGATGGCCGAAGCCTTGTCGTGTTTGACCTGGTCCACCAGCTTGGCGACATCGGCGGCAGAGGCTTCGGACTCCGTCGAGATGCCCTCCGGCGCGAGGAAATTCAGGCCATAGGCATGCTCGAAATAACCGAAGGCATCATGCGACGTGATGATGACGCGCTTCTCCGGCGGGATCGCGGCGATCTCCGTCTTCACCTTCTCGTTCAGAGTGGCAAGCTTGGCGACATAGGCGTCGGAATTCGCGGTATAGGTAGCGCAGCCGGGTTTGTCGGCCTTGCAAAAGGCGCCGGCTATGTTCTTCACGTAGATTTGGGCATTCTTGATGGACTGCCAGGCATGGGGATCGTACTCGCCGTGATGGTGATGTCCTTCATGGCCATGGTCGTGATCGTGGGCGTCAGCCGTTTCGTGCTTGTGGCCGGCTTCCCCGGTCTTGTGGTCGTGAGCCTCCTCTTCCTCGGCCTCAGGATGGGCGTGGCCGGCGGGCTCGTCGGAAAGCCTGAGCGGCTCGACACCCTTGGTCAGCTCGACAACTGGCGCCTTCGTGCCGCTCGTTTCAATCAGCCGCTTCAGAAAGCCTTCGAATTCCAGGCCGTTGACCAGCACCACATCCGCCTTGCTCACGGCGACAGCATCGGCAGGGCGCGGTTCGTAGACATGGGCATCGCCATCCGGCCCGACGAGCGTGGTGATCTCCACACGATCCCCACCGACATTTTTCGCGAAGTCGGCGATGATCGAGAAGCTGGCGACGACCTTCAGTTCGGCGGCGGAAGCCTGCGCCGTCAGAACCGGAGAGAGGGAAAGAAGACTGGCGCACGTGGCTAAGCGGAAGGTTTTGAACATTGGATTCTCCTGTTTCAAAGGCTGTTTTCAGGCCGCGCGGTGGCGGCCGGAACCGAGAAGATCGATGAGCACGCCGCGCGTGCCGAAGAGGATGGAGAGCGCATAGACGGCACCCGCCGAAAGGATGATAGCCGGGCCCGATGGCAGCGACGCGTGATAGGACAGGACAAGACCCGCAAAGCAGGACACCATGCCGATGCCGATGGAAATGAAGCACATGGGCGCGACGCGATTTGACCAGAAGCGGCTGGCGGCAGCCGGCAGCATCATCAGCCCGACTGAAAGCAGCGTCCCCAGCGCCTGAAAGCCACCTACGAGATTGAGCACGACGATGCCGAGGAAGAGGAAATGCACCGGGCTGCCCCATCTGCTGACCGAGCGCAGGAAGAGCGGATCGAGGCATTCCGCCACGAGCGCGCGCCAGAAGGTGATCATCGCCGCAAGCGTAATGACGCAGATGCCGCCGATCAGTCCGAGCGCCTCATTGTTCAGCGCCAGCACCGTGCCGAACAGAACGTGCATCAGGTCGACGCTGGAGCCACGCCATGAGACGAGCAGCACGCCGAGCGCCAGCGAAATCAGATAAAGCGCGGCGAGAGAGGCGTCCTCCTTCTGAACGGTGAAACGCGACACCGCGCCGGCCCCCAGCGCGACCACGAGGCCAACGACGAGCCCGCCAATCGTCATCGGCAGAATGTCCAGCCCATAAAACAGAAAGCCGACAGCAGCGCCCGGCAGGATGGCGTGCGACATGGCATCCCCCGTCAGGCTCATGCGGCGCAGCATCAGAAAAACCCCGACGGGACCGCAGCTGACCGCGAGGATCAGCGCACCGGCAAGCGCACGCTGCATGAAGACATACTGGATGAAAGGATCGATGAAGATATCAGCCATGGCTATTCGAATTCGCGTGGAAGTGGGCGTGGGCGTGCGGCGGCGCCGCCGGATCCGGAGGGAGCGGAGGGGAAGCCGGCGCGCACCAAGGCGCGTTCGCCTCCCACGCCTCATGGAAATGTCGGGCCTGACGAAGATTTTCCGCCTGCAGGACTTCAGCCGTTGGACCAAGCCCGACCAGCCTTCGCGCCAAGAAAAGCGTCTGGGGAAAATGCTGCTGTACGAGCTGGTGATCGTGAAGTACGGCCAGAACGGTGCGCCCTTGCGCCACCCATGCCTTGATCAGCACCAGCAGGTCGGTCACCGTGCGCTCGTCGACGGCATTGAAGGGCTCATCGAGCAGAATGAGCTGCGCATCCTGCAGCATGGCCCTTGCAAAAAGGGCACGCTGCATCTGGCCACCCGAGAGGGAGTCGATATTTCGCCTTTCAAAACCGGACAGTCCGACCGCTTTCAGCGCTTGGTCGATCGCCGTCCGATCTTCGGAACGGTGTCGTCCGAGCAGGCCGCGTCTCGGCCAGAGACCGAGGGCCACAAGGTCTCGTACTTGAGCGGGAAAGGACCGGTCCAGCTCCGACTGTTGCGGCAGATAGGCGACGGAGATCGCCGGACTGACCCGACATTCGCCGCCAAGCGGCTTCAAAATGCCGGCAATGCCTTTCATCAACGTGGATTTTCCCGAGCCGTTGGCGCCGATAACGGCGGTAAGCGAGCCGCAGGCAATACTACCATTGAGATGGTGCACCGCCGCCCGGCCGGCATATCCAAGGGTCAGATTTGAGAAGATAAGGCACGGATCGTTCATCGATCCCTCCGGAAGCAGGATGTCATTCGATGACCCTTGATATGTAATGTTATTACATTCGTCAAACGAATATGTAATGAAATAACATTTACTGGTGGAGGCGGACTGGCACGCTGTCACCTCCGGCGGTAGGCCGTTGCTGGCAAACGGCGAATTATTCATCCGGACGCGTAACCACCACGCTCATGCCGAAGGCAATTTCTCGCTCACCTGTTGACATGCCCCGTATATGTAATGTTATTACATTACATATGGTGACGATGCGCGCCGGATCGTTTCCCAATGCCCCGATGTGCCCGCCGAGGTCCACTCGAAACACGTTTACAAAACGAGGTCCAAATGTCGAAAAAACTACCCGTCACCGTGCTTTCCGGCTTTTTAGGCGCTGGCAAGACGACGCTTTTGAACCACATTCTCGCCAATCGCGATGGTTTGCGCGTGGCCTTGATCGTCAACGACATGAGCGAGATCAATATCGATGCGGCGCTGGTTCGTGACGGCGGGGCCAATCTCTCCCGAACCGAAGAGCAATTGGTGGAAATGACCAATGGCTGCATCTGTTGCACCCTGCGTGACGATCTTCTCAAGGAAGTGCGGGCGCTGGCGGAGCAGGACCGTTTCGACTATCTGCTGATCGAATCGACCGGCATCGCCGAGCCGCTTCCCGTCGCCGCGACGTTCGATTTCCGCGACGAGAATGGTCGCAGCCTTTCCGATGTTGCCCGGCTCGACACGATGGTGACGGTGGTGGACGCCGCCAATCTTCTCAACGATTACGGTTCATCCGACTTTCTGGCCGACCGGGGCGAAACGGCGGGTGACGGCGACAACCGCACCATCGTCGATCTTCTGGTGGAGCAGATCGAATTCGCCGATGTCGTCGTGCTCAACAAGATCGGCACTGCAACGCCAGAGGAGCGGGATGCCGCCCGCAAGATCATCATCGGGCTGAACCCCGATGCAAAACTCATCGAGGCCGATTTCGGCAAGGTGGCGCTGAAGGAGGTTCTGGGCACTGGCCGCTTCGATTTCGCCAGGGCCGAAGAACACCCTCTCTGGTTCAAGGAATTGCATGGTTTCAAGGACCACATTCCCGAAACCGAGGAATATGGCATTCGCTCTTTCGTCTATCGTGCCCAAAAGCCTTTCGACCCCGTGCTGTTCCAGCGTTTCATCGATCGCGCCTGGCCGGGGGTCGTGCGCGCCAAGGGTTTTTTCTGGCTGGCGACGCGGCCGCGTTATGTGGGAGAGATCAGCCAGGCCGGCGCCCTGGTTCGCACCGGCAAGATGGGTCTCTGGTGGTCCGCCGTGCCGAAAGAGCAATGGCCGCGCGAAAAGCAGTTCCTTGATATGATGAAGCCCTATCTCGACCCGGTCTTCGGCGACCGCCGGCAGGAAATCGTCTTCATAGGTTCCGATCCAATGAATGAAGCCCGCATCCGCGCCCAGCTCGATGCCTGCCTGATCGACACGGATGCCTTCACGCCCGATGCCTGGCGGCACCTGCCCGATCCTTTCGCCAGCTGGGACCGGCAGGCGGCTTGAGCGGTAGCTACCGATGCAGAGCAGCCGCGAACCCTCACCCCGGACAAGGTCCGGGCACAGCGCGGTCAAGTTCTTGATCGCGAAAAACTCTTTTCACGGCGCAGACGCGCCGTGGCTGGATATGCGGGATCCAGTCCGGCATGACGGAGGAGAGGCTTCATGAAAAATTCAACGTCACCAGCGCGACCACCACGTATCGCCCGACCTTCGCGATGGTGACCAGCAGCAGAAACACCGGCAGCGGCTCTTTCATGATGCCGGCCGCAACCGTTAGAGGGTCCCCGATGATCGGCGCCCAGCTGAGGAGCAGGGACCATTTGCCGTAACGCCGGTACCAGTTCTGCGCCCGTTGCAGCGCAGCCTCCCCGACCGGAAACCAACGTTCATGTCGAAAACGTTCGATGCCACGGCCAAGCAGCCAGTTGGCGAAGGACCCGGCGACATTGCCGACGCTCGCCACGACAACCAGCAGCCAGACGGGCTGGGATTTCAGAAGAATGAGCCCCGCAAGCGCCGCCTCCGACTGCATGGGAAGGATGGTCGCCGCAATGAACGCCGTCAGAAACAAACCCGCATATACAGCCAGATCGGCCATTCCGTGCCCTTCATCATCCGCGAATCCCATCGCTGTCCCTGAAGTGGCGATAAGGGCCGCGGCGGTCAAGCGGCTCTGCCGCGTGGAGGCGGGTTCTCAAGCTGAATTCGCGGCAATGGCGCGCACAATATCGTCATGATCCACCGCGAGAAGCGCCTTGTGGATGGATAATTGCCGGGTCGTACCGGAAACGGCGAGGATGACGATCACCGTTTCCCGTGGCGGGCAATCCGGCAGCGCGCAGGAAAGCTCGCTGACGGTAATACTGTCCTCCGGCTTGAGTTGCAGCAAATCGCGTGACCATTGCTTCAGAATACGGGCGTGCGAGATGATCGCGGAGCCACTGCGTGCAAGCGGATTGTTCATGCCCCGCCCTTCCGCCTTGCCTGCGCGGCCAATGTGTCGAAAAGCTCGCGAATGGGCTTTTGCGGCATGTCCATGCCGATCAGCACGATACGTGTCGAACGATCTTGATCCGGCCAGCGCTCCAGGCGGGTAAGCGGATAAAGCCGATGCTGCACCGCGTGGGCGACAACCGGTCGCTCCGGATCATCCGTCGCCCCGAAAATTCCCTTGAGCCGCAGAAGAAGGGAATGCACATTGCTGGTGACGAGCTCGAGAAAAGTCACAATCGCCTGGGGGTCAAAAACCCCGTCAAAGGTGAGATTGAAGGCCTCGACCCCGACGCCGTGGCGGTTGATATCGTGCTGATGGGCCGCATGAAGGCTCAGCCTGTCGGCCGCGAGCCATGCAGGCGCATCCTCCGGCTTGCCACACAACGAATAATCCGATGCGTTGAACAACGACATCAGATCGAAATCGGCTGCATTGCGATCATGAAACGAGGCTGCGGGATTGAGATCGGCGAGGCTTTCGCGGTACAGCGCCGCGTCATCGGCCAGATCGGTCTTCGTCAAAACGATGTGGTCGGCAAAGGCAAGCTGTTTCCAGCCCTCAATGAAGCTGTTGAGCATCGGCGGGCCCGAGACAACGTCGAAAGCCGTCACCACGCCCGAAAGATGAAAATGCCGGGCGACGATGTGATCCCGCAGGCCCAGCGCCGGTGTGCCGCCGGCGATGAGGCTGTTGATGATCGGCGCAGGATCGGCAAGACCGGTGGTTTCGATGACAACCCGCGAGACATCAGGCATTACCCCTTCCAGAATGGCCTGATGCAGTTCGTAAAGCGAGGTGCGGATATCGCTCGTGGCGGTGCAGCAGATGCAACCCGTCGTCGTTCTGAAATATCGTTCGGACCCCGTCCGCACCAGACCGTGGTCGATGGGCACCGAGCCGAATTCGTTGACGATCACGGCCGCATCCCGCATGGCCGGCTCAGCCAGAAGCGCGTTCAGCAAGGTGGTCTTGCCTGCACCGAGAAAGCCGGTAAGCAGGGTAACCGGCACCGTTCGCAATGATGGCAGGCCAGCCAAATCGTCCCTGCGCTCAACCGCCTTTTTACGCTTCAATCCGAACACATCCACCTCTTCGCCCGCACAAATTCACAGCAATGCAATACGTAATGTAATAACATATCAATGGCAACTATTGGATTTCGACAGGACGGAATCCAGCGGAGACACGCGCCGGTGGCCAAGCGCATGAAAAAACCGTGGAACGAAGGAAATGGAATAATAAATCCGTTTCCTTCACTTTCGTTTTAATCGTTCCACGTTCTATTGCATTTTCGTTAGAGTTCGCTTTTAATCGGCAATGCTAATACAGAAAAGATCGCCCGCAGCCATATCGAGGAGGATAGGCTGCAATTAAGGGGCTGTATCTTTTACTGTTTTCATAATGGGAGGAATCGCCTTGAAAAAACTCAGCTACCGCCTTGCTGCGGCATCCGCGCTTTCGTTTTTTGTCACATCGAATGCATATGCTGTGACGGAGATCCAGTGGTGGCACGCCATGACCGGCGCCAACAACGAAGTCGTGGATTCGCTTGCCAAGGAATTCAACGACAGCCAGAAAGACTACAAGGTCATGCCCGTCTTCAAGGGCACCTATCCCGAAACCCTGAACGCCGGCATCGCCGCCTTCCGCGCCAAGCAGGCGCCTGCCATCATTCAGGTCTTCGATGCCGGCTCCGGTGTCATGATGGGTGCTGCGGGCGCCATCAAACCGGTAGCGGACGTGCTGAAGGAAGGCGGCTACACCTTCAACAAGGATGAATATCTGGCAGGCATCGTCGCCTATTATTCCAAGCCTGACGGCACCATGCTGTCCTTCCCCTATAATTCGTCCTCGCCGATCCTCTATTATAACAAGGATATCTTCCGGAAGGCCGGCCTCGATGCCGCCAACCCGCCGAAGACCTGGCCGGAAGTTTTCGATGCCGCCAGGAAGATCAAGACCAGCGGTGCCGCGCAATGTGGTTTCACCTCCACCTGGCTGACCTGGATCCAGACCGAAAACTTCGCCGCGTGGAACAACGTCTCCTATGGCAGCAATGAAAACGGTCTCGGCGGCACCGATGTGAAGCTCGCCGTCAATGCGCCGCTCTTTGTCGAGCATTTCCAGGCGATTGCCGATCTGGCGAAAGACGGTGTCTTCCGTTATGGCGGCCGCACTTCGGAAGCCAAGCAGCTCTTCATGTCCGGCGAATGCGGTATTCTGACCGAATCCTCCGGCGGCCTTGGAGATATCATCAAGACCGGAATGAATTACGGCATCGGCCAGCTTCCCTATTATGAGGGCCATGGCCCGCAGAACACCATCCCGGGCGGCGCCAGCCTCTGGGTCTTCGGTGGCAAGAGCGATGCCGAATATAAGGGCGTAGCGGAATTCTTCCACTTCCTCTCCCAGACCAAGATCCAGTCTCGCCTGCATCAGGTCTCTGGCTATATGCCGGTCACGATCGCGGCCTATGAGGAAACCAAGAAATCCGGCTTCTACGACAAGAACCCCGGCCGTGAAACGCCGCTGCTGCAGATGATGGGCAAACCGCCGACAGAAAACTCCAAGGGTGTGCGTCTCGTGAACCTGCCGCAGGTACGCGACATCATGAACGAGGAGTTCGAGGCGATGCTGGCCGGCAAGCAGGATGCGAAGGCAGCACTCGACAAGATAGTCCAGCGCGGCGACGCGGCCATCAAACAGGCCGCCGGCAATTAAACGATCCCCTGCCCCGCCCGCATCCTCTGACAGATGCGGGCGGCATTTCCATGTCATCAGGAGATCGCCGTGCAAAGCGTCGTATTCCCCAACAAGATCCTGCCCTATCTGCTGGTCGCCCCGCAGATCATCCTCACGGTGATCTTTTTCTTCTGGCCGGCCAGCCAGGCGCTCTATCAGTCCACCATGCGCGAGGATGCCTTCGGGCTGAACAGCAATTTCGTCGGCCTGGCGAATTTTTCCGCGGTACTTTCTGATGAAAGCTACCTCAACTCGCTGCAGGTCACCGTCGTTTTCAGCATCCTCACTGCGCTTGTCTCCATGGGGCTGGCGCTGCTGCTGGCAACGGCGGCAGACAGGGTGGTGCGCGGCAAGGGCTTTTACCGCACCATGATGATCATGCCCTATGCCGTCGCGCCGGCGGTGGCCGGCATGTTATGGCTTTTCATGTTCAATCCGGCCATGGGAACCTTCTCTTATATCCTGCGTCGCAACGGCATCATGTGGGACCCGCTGCTCAACGGCAATCAGGCCATGCTGCTCGTCGTCGCGGCGGCTGCGTGGAAACAGATCAGCTACAATTTCCTATTTTTTGTCGCGGGCTTGCAGGCAATTCCTAAATCATTGCTGGAGGCCGCCTCCATTGATGGCGCGCGCGGTTCGCGGCGCTTCTGGACCATCGTTTTCCCTCTGCTTGCGCCGACCACCTTCTTCCTTCTGGTCGTCAACACGGTCTACGCCTTCTTCGACACCTTCGGCATCATCCATGCGGTGACCGGCGGCGGCCCCGCAAAGGCGACGGAAACGCTGGTTTACAAGGTCTATAATGATGGCTTCGTGAACCTCAATCTCGGCTCATCCGCCGCGCAATCCGTGATCCTGATGGTGATCGTCATCGCGCTCACCGCCTTCCAGTTCCGCTTCGTCGAGAAGCGCGTGCATTACGGCTGAGGACGTCCTGATGATTGAAAATCGCCCCATCGCACGCGTGATTGCCCATCTGATGCTGGTGCTCGGCATCATCATCGTGGCCTTTCCGATCTACTACACCTTCATCGCTTCCTCGATGACGTCGAACGACATCATCCGGCCGCCCATGTCGCTGCTGCCAGGCGGCCATCTCGGAGAAAACTATACCGACGCCATGGTTGGCGGCGTGGAAAGGGTCGTCGGCGTCAGCCTCGAACGGCTGCTATTCAATAGCTTCGTCGTGGCGCTGGCCATCGCCATCGGCAAGATCATCATCTCGTTCCTGTCCGCCTTCGCCATCGTTTTCTTCCGCTTTCCCTTCCGCATGGGCTTTTTCTGGATGATCTTCATCACGCTCATGCTGCCGGTGGAAGTACGCATCCTGCCCACCTACAAGGTCATCGTCGATCTGGGCCTCATCGACACCTATGCGGGGCTCACCCTGCCGCTGATGGCTTCAGCCACGGCGACCTTTCTCTTCCGGCAGTTCTTTCTGACAATTCCCGGCGAAATGGTGGAAGCGGCGCGTATCGACAATGCGGGTCCGTTCCGTTTCATGCGCGATATCCTGCTGCCGCTGTCGAAAACCAATATCGCGGCACTTTTCGTGATCCTCTTCATCTACGGCTGGACGCAATATCTCTGGCCGCTGCTCGTGACCAACGACGCAAAGATGAACACGATCATCATCGGCCTCAAGCGCATGGTGGATTTTACCGATGCCTCGACGCCCTGGAATTACGTGATGGTGACGGCGATCCTCGCCATCATCCCCCCTGTTATCGTTGTGGTGCTGATGCAGCGCTGGTTCGTCAAAGGTTTGGTGGAGACCGAGAAGTAATGGCAAAAATTGCGCTGAAAGACGTCCGCAAGGTTTATGGCGGCAATGTCGAAGCCATCAAGGGCGTATCGATGGACATCGCCGATGGCGAAATGATCGTGCTCGTCGGTCCCTCCGGCTGCGGAAAGTCCACCCTGCTGCGCATGATCGCCGGTCTGGAAGGTATTTCCGGCGGCCAGATCGTCATCGGCGACCGCGTCGTCAACGATCTGGAACCCTCAGACCGCGACATTGCCATGGTGTTCCAGAACTACGCGCTCTACCCGCATATGACGGTGCGCCAGAACCTTGCCTATGGCCTGAAGAACCGCAACACGCCGAAGGAGGAGATCGAGCGGCGTATCACGGAGGCGGCCAAGGCTCTCGAAATCGAGCAATTCCTGGAGCGCAAGCCGCGCCAGCTTTCCGGCGGCCAGCGCCAGCGTGTGGCCATGGGCCGCGCCATCGTGCGCAAGCCCGCGGCATTCCTGTTCGACGAGCCGCTTTCCAACCTCGACGCCAAGCTGCGCGTGCAGATGCGCGTCGAAATCCGCCGCCTGCAGCGCTCTCTCGCCACGACAAGCGTTTACGTGACCCACGACCAGATGGAAGCCATGACGCTCGCCGACAGGCTGGTGGTGCTGAATGCCGGCCGCATCGAGCAGATGGGCACGCCGATCGAGCTTTACGAAAAACCGGCCACGACCTTTGTCGCCACCTTCATCGGCTCGCCCTCGATGAACCTGCTGAACCACGGGACGGCGACGGCCAACGGCTCTTCCGGTTGGTCGGTGATGGAAAGCACCGCACTGCTGCAGGGTGCTGCCACGCTCGGCATCCGCCCGGAAGACATCATCCTTGCCAGTGAGGCCCCCACCGACGCTGCATTTACCGGCACCGTGCAGGTGGACGCCGTGGAACTGGTGGGTGCGGAAAGTTACGTGCACGGCTCCTTCGCCGACGGCACCACCATCGTCTTCCGCGTCCACGGCCGCTCGCAACTGCGCATCGGTGAAACGCTGAAAATCGCCGCCCAGGCAAAGGATTTCCATCTGTTCGATTCGGCGGGGAAGCGGATTTAAGCCACTGCGGGATGCCATTACTGCGACGTCCAGCATCTAAGTAATGGCGTCCCGTCGTGTTAGCCGCCCTTTCTCGCCGTGAAATGAAAGGTAAGGACATCACCTTGATAATGCTCGGAAAGCAAAACGTCCTTCATTCCGTTCCGACTGAACGCCGCGAGGATGGCGATAGGATCATATTCCGACATTCGCATTGAAAGTGTATTCCAGCCTTTTCCACGCAGGAATCTGTATGTTGCCGCCAGCACTGGCACATTGTGGCGCAGGTGATAGCGTAGGCGGTCTGACAAGCGGCGTTCAGGCCGTTTGACGCTCGCCTGGAGAATGGCGACACCGTTGGGGCCGACCTTAGACAGCAACTTGTCGATCAGCATCACTCCCCTCCTGGCATCTACGTGCTGGAGAACGATATAGCTGAGGACGAGGTCAAATTCGCCCGAAGCGTGACTTAAATCGTCGTCTGAAGGGACCATTTCGACATTTTTGACACTGTATAACTGGCAATTCTTAACGGCTTCGGCACGCATGTCTGGAGATAGTTCAACGCCGATTACGGTTTCAAAACGGGACGCAAGCGGTATGCTCATTCGAGCCACCCCGGCACCGAACTCAAGAACACGTCCTTTACCCAACGGCCCGAAATACTGTTCCGCACGACCCAGCATCCAAGAGACATTGGCTTCCCCGGTTGCGAAGAATTCCCCCTTCGTTGCCTCGATATTTGAAGTGTGAAATCGGTCTTCGGAATACACGCCGTAATATGGGTTTTTCCTGCCCCATTCCAGCCACTGCGTATCGCTCATAAAATCCCTCAAACATAAGCAGACAATAATATTTATATATCAACTATTCAATACAATAACAGATATTACTTTGCAAAACAAATATATCAACAATAAATTCTATCAATAAAACACAAGCACAACCAAAAAATATATTATATATACCCGGACGAGCACTGACGTGTATTAAGGGGCGACGTGGAAAGACGCGGTGAAGCAAACATCGCAAATTTCGACTGAACCCCCTTTCAGTTTTGAAATGAAAAGGGGTTCAAAAGCCTGACATCCCGTGCTTCGCCTCCATGAACGGCGACCAATCAAGGGAGCGCCAACCTACCAGACGAGTTCCACCTGCGGCCGGCCATTGGAAGTTTTTTCAAGGGTGCGGCCTGAGGTATCGACATTGCAATGAACGCGCTGGCGGAAAGCGGAGAAGCTTTCGAAGGTCACGACATCCACGGGATCATCGAGATGCAGGGTCAGCCGGTAACGTTCGGGATCGCCGCCGAGCGCCTGCACGCCCAGAACGGAGGCCACGAAAGGCTGCCCGAGGTAAAAACCTTCCACCCTGGAGCCCAGAAGATAGGGATTGAAGGCGGGACGATTTCCCGCGGCGGCATGTAGCGTATTCCAGTCGCGGAAGCCATATTGCGCGGCGATGAGTTCCAACGCCTTTGAATGGGTGATTGACTGCCCCTCATCCTCAAGAGCGGCACGCAGGCGCTTTGCCTGTTCTTTCAGCCCCTCAAGTGCGGGAAGCGGTTTGGACACGTTCATAACGGTTCTCCAACATGTGCATGCCGAATGTTCCGAAGGGGGTCCGCGTTGCCATCGACGACATGCAAAACATGGGATGACCGTTATCAAGAAATGAGCTTCACCAGGGGCGCAAACGCGCCTGCGGACGGCCGGGGCTCTTGCCCGTGGCCGTCCCTATAGCCCAGAAAGCGCCGCCCGTCAAAGGCCGCGCTTCATCGACCTACTGTCAGAAACGATAAGTGATACCCGCGCCAATCAGCCACGGATCCAGCTTGGCCTTGCCGCTGATCGGCGTGCCACCGAGTTCCGCCGTCCAGTCGGTCTTGAGGAAGATCTTCTTCACGTCGAAGTTCACACCCCAATGCTCATCCAGCATATAGTCGAAACCGACCTGCACCGCAGCGCCCAGCTTGTTCTTGACGTCGAGATTGCTGAAACCGGGCTTTTCCGTCTGGTTGTAGAACAGCGAATAGTTCACGCCCGCGCCGATATAGGGCTTGAAAGCGCCGAAGTCGGTGAAGTGATATTGCAGCGTCAGTGTCGGCGGCAGCAGCCAGGTCTTGCCGACCGGAGTGCCGGCCAGCACGCCCTCGCCATTGATTTTGGCATAGGTGGTGCCGAGAATGAGTTCGGCGGCGAAGTTATCGGTGAAGAAATAGCTGATGTCGAGTTCCGGGATTACGGTATCCGAATAGGACAGGCCAGCCCCTGGCACACCGTCGACACTCCCGCTGTCATTGGTGATGACGCCGAGGCCGCGCACGCGCAGCATCCACGGGCTTGCCGCCGCAATCGCTTCCTCCGCAGTCGGAGCCGGCGCCGCCTGGGTCATATCAGCGGCTATCGCATCGGCAGACCCGAGCATGGCGGCAACGCCAATCGCAACACTGGCAAGCAAGGCGTTGTTTCTGTTTCTATTCGTCATTCCATCTCTCCTATAGCGCACCGCAGCCGGGCAAGTCCCCGGAACCGGCTGATGACGGCGGGCCTTGCGAATCTTCGCCTGCCGCAACCGCTTGGGAGCCACTATGACGAAGGGTGACGCAGGCCGATTGAGATGGATCAAACCGGGATGCCCTTCATGTATGGAAGCGATGAACCGGCAAGCATTGTGACAATTACGCAACAATGCCGCCCGGCGACCTGCCTACGAAGTCGGAATACGGAGAAGGCCACATGCGCAGGCCTCCCCCCTCTGTATATCACGCCGTCTGCGGCGTCAGGGTCGCGGAGCCCGGCTTTCGCAGCAGCAGAACCGAGACGGCGGCAATCATGCACATCAGACCGGCAATCTGCAGCGCAGGCATATAGGTATCGAAGTCGCTCTTGAAGAAACCGGCGCCAAAGGCGGCGGTGGCTGCCCCCAGCTGATGGCCGGCAAAGACCCAGCCGAAAACAAGACCGGCCTTTTCACGGCCGAAGTTTTCCGCGGCAAGCTTCACCGTCGGCGGCACGGTCGCTACCCAGTCCAGCCCGTAGAAGACGGCAAAGACCGAAAGCTCCACGAAGCTCACATGAGGAT
Source organism: Agrobacterium genomosp. 2 str. CFBP 5494 (assembly GCF_900013495.1). Taxonomy (NCBI): domain Bacteria; kingdom Pseudomonadati; phylum Pseudomonadota; class Alphaproteobacteria; order Hyphomicrobiales; family Rhizobiaceae; genus Agrobacterium; species Agrobacterium genomosp. 2. The sequence goes on along the minus strand of NZ_LT009719.1, from coordinate 1,891,807 downwards.
TTCGTCGTCAAGATCAATCATCGTTTCATAGCGTGCCCCTTCGATTTCGTATCGAACCCATGGTCTGAGCCACCTTGCTTGACGCGGCACGTTTCCTTCACCGGTTCAAACTCACATACGGTCGCCGTTTTGTCCGGCAGCACCATTATCCCGCTTGCGTAGCGGCAAGGCTCAGGAGAACGGGACCAATCTAAAGCGCGGCATTTGAAGCCCGACTTCGAGGCGGTTCGCTCACCTGGATCCGCCAGGAGTGATCAGTCCTGGAAGATTGTGTGTTCGGCAATTTTTTGGTTGTCAGGCGGTCTTCATGACAGCCCCCTCGATGAGAACACCCGCAGTGACAAATTTCCACAGTGCGATAAGGAGTTTGCGCGCCAAGGCAACTATCGCGGCTTTCTTTAAGCGTCCACCATTCGACTGAACCCGATCCACAAACCAACGGCTGAGCGCTGATGCTGGCTGATTGCGTAGCCACAGCCACGATAGTTGGATCATCGTAGTGCGCAGCCGAGGGTTCCCTGCCTTTGAGACACCCTGCTCGTGGTCGATGGTCCCGCTCATCCATGGGGTTGGTGTCAAACCGGCATAGGCGGCAATCTGCCGCCTATTATCAAAATGCCGGGACAGGGCTTCGGTCCAAAGAACGGCGGCAAATTCAGCGCCAACACCCTTCAAGGACAGCAGCATCGCTGCGGGCGAGGTTGCCTCAACCGCTGGCTGGTCCTCCATCGATAGAAGAGAATTACGCTCGCTCTCCACTGCAGCGATCTGCTCTAGCAGCAACTCGAGACGGTCGAGTTCCCGATTGATTTGAGCCTTCAAGTGTTTCGGTAACTCACGCCCATCTCCAGTCTGAAGCTCCTCCAGCCGCTGACGGCGATCTTTACGGAGCGGCTGATAGCCGCTGACGCCTTGAGTAAAGAGTAGCCCCTTCACGCGATTGACATGCCTGACCCGCTCAGCAATCAAAACTTTGCGTTCCCGGCAAATCCGACGCCGATCTTCGTCACTCGGATCTGGCGCTCTGACCATCGCACATACGCGTGGCTCGCCGCGCTTGAACGCGAGCAATGTGCGCGTCAGAGCCTCTCCATCGATCTTGTCGGTCTTAGCACGCCGACGTCGACGGGAAGTCGCGATCGAAGCTGCGTCGACGACGTAACTCTCGATGCCGTGAGCCTCCAGCACGCGGTGTATCCAGAAGCCGTCCAATCCTGCCTCCTGGATCGTTACGATGGGAAATAATTTCCCTGTTCTCAATCGCGCCTTCTGCTGTAGCTGCTCAAATCGTTCCAGCAACTCGGCTACATTGCCACCGGCCACTACATGCTTCGACATCTTCTCGCCGCTGCCTGGCGACAACGAAGTGATCAACCAGGCCGATCGGCTCAGTTCCAATGACACAAAAATTGCGCCAAGATCGATGCGGACAGCGGTCGGTTGAATGGATGCAGGTTCCATAAACTGCTCCTCCTGAGCGAGTGTTTAGATGCAACCTCACTCTGCCAGAGCGGCGGCCGCTGTTCACTCCTCATGGGATCTGAAGCCTGAGAATGAGAGGTAAAGCAAGGACAGCCCGCGCAGACCGTAGAACCAGAACAACATGAAGCGATTGTCGAACCGGTCGGAAAGCCAACCGGCGAAGATCGTGCCGAAGAAGTCGAAAATGCCGATCACCGCCAGCGTTCCCGCCGCTGTTACCGCAGCCATGCCGAAATCGCCGCAGATCGAGATCCAGTGTGTCTGGATGAGACCGTTGGTCGAAAGTCCGCAGACGAAAAACGTGCCGAACAGCACCCAGAAGACGGGGTTGCCCGAGACGCTTTTCAGCGTCAACAGCGGCGATGCCAGCGTGGCGAGGAGATTGTGGTCCTGCTTGACCGGCTTTGTCACCACCGTCTCGCCATAGGCCGGCAAACCGACATCAGCGGGGTGGTCACGCATCAAAAGCAGGACGAGGACCATGGCGGTGGCAATCACCGCAACGGACAGGGTCAAGGCGGTTCGCCAGCCATAGGCTTCCGTCAGCGCCGCCAGCAGCGGCAGGAAAACCAGCTGGCCGGTGGCGTTGCTTGCCGTCATCAGGCCGATCACCAGTCCCCGGCGCTTGGAAAACCAGCGTGTCGCCACGGTGGCGCCCAGCACCAGGGCAGTCATGCCGGTGCCGACGCCGATCACCACGCCCCAGAGCAGCAGCAATTGCCACACCTCAGTCATGAAAAACGAGGCGACAATGCCGCCCATGATCAGGGCAAGCGCGGTGGAAACCACCTGCCGGATGCCGAAATGGTTCATGAAAGCGGCGGCAAAAGGACCAAGCAGACCGAACAGCACAAGCCTGACGGCCATGGCCGAAGAAATATCGGCGATATCCCAACCGAATTCCTGATGCAGCGGCTGGATCATCACCCCCGCAGATCCCATCGCACCGGCGGTGGCCAGCATGGTGAGAAAGGTGGTCGCGGCGACGAGCCAGCCATAGTGCAGATTTCTGCCGGCCATCCAGCTGGCGAGGCGTGTGGAGAGCATGTTCGAATTCCCTTTCCGGCGGCCGCGGCCGATATTTTACGGGTATATACCCACATTGCGGGCAGATAACCGCATATGCCCAAAAAACTACAGGGCTGCGAGCAGTTCCTGCAATTGTGCTGTCTTCTCGGGCCCAAGCCGGGCCTCGATTTCATCCTGCACTCCATCCCAGAGCGGTGCGCCCGCTTTGAGGATCGCGTGCCCTTCTTCCGTTACGGTCAGCATCGCTTCCCGCTGATCCTCGCCGTGACCAATAGCGACCAGACCCATCCGCGCCAGCACCTTGGCATTACGGCCAACGGTGGAGCGATCCAGTTCCACCCTTGCAGCCAGGTCGGTCAGCGAGACCGGCGCAACGCGGTTGATGTTCCGCAGCAGGCTGAACTGACCGATGTTGACACCAAGCGGCGCCAGCGCCTCGTCATAATAGGACGAGACCTTGCGGGATGCTTTGCGCAACAGAATGCAGTGGCAATGGCTGCTAGACATGATACCGGGTATATACCCGTAGATAGTCGCGCGCAAGACCTGCCACAGGAATTGTCGACCGCCGCAGGGCCTCGCACTCGCGCGAAGCGCAAACAATAAACCCCGGCTTTAGGCCGGGGTCTGATATCATGAGAGAGTTCGTCTCAGGCGGAGAGCCGTCGGCCGCTCGCGACGAGCATTCCCGCCGCGCCTTCCAGCCAACCAGATTTCAACTCCAGCGCCAGGAAACGGCTGCGCTCGAACGGGCCGGGCATGATGAGATGCTGGGCCTTGTCGGCGAAAAAGCCGAAACGCTCGTAATAGGGGGCGTCGCCAACCAGAAGAATGGCGCCATGGCCCCGCCTGGTGGCCTCGGTAATGGCGGCGCGCATCAGCGCCGAGCCGATGCCCTTGCCCTCATGGGCGGCATCGACGGCAAGCGGGCCGAGCAGCAGCGCTTCGACGGCGCGGCCTTCGCGGGAGATACCGGCTTCGACGTTCCACAGGCGCACCGTGCCGATGACATGGCCGTCCTCATCGCGGGCGACGAGCGCCAGGCCTTCGGCGGGAACGCGGCCGGCGCGCAGCTTTTCGGAAGACTTGCGGCGGCGTCCGGCGCCCATGGCGCGGTCCAGCAGGTTTTCACGGGCAACGACATCGCCCGGATTTTCCTGATCGACATGAAATGTCTGCGGTGTGAAAAATGCCCGTACCGAATTCAAAAGAGCGGCCATCCTTGGCCTCCCGTCACACAACCGCCCACACGCGGCCCTTGATGAAAATTGGTGGAGCCGTTCCGGCCCGCCGACACGCTTTCCTCGGCTGGAAGAGGTGCAGCAAGCAGGGATTTGCGCAACAGCAAAATCGGCAGGGCCGGAACGGAAGCTTGGTCGAGACGCCGCCCTTTCAGCGGACGGCGCTCGGATCAGATGACGTAGGCCTTCAGCGGCTCGAAACCGTTGAACGCGACCGCCGAATAGGTGGTCGTGTAAGCGCCCGTGCCTTCGATCAGAACTTCATCGCCGATGGTCAGCGAGACCGGCAGCGGATACATGTTCTTTTCATACAGCACGTCGGCACTGTCGCAGGTAGGGCCGGCCAGAACGCATGGCTCCATCTCGTCCTGATCGCGCTCGGTGCGGATCGGGTAACGGATCGCCTCGTCCATCGTCTCGGCGAGACCGCCGAACTTGCCGATGTCGAGGAACACCCAGCGGTGGTTGTCATTGTCGGATTTGCGCGACACGAGAACGACTTCCGCCTTGATGACGCCGGCATTGCCGACCATGCCGCGGCCCGGTTCGATGATGGTCTTCGGGATCTGGTTGCCGAAGTGCTTGCGCAGCGCCGTGTCGATGGCCTGGCCGTATTCTTCGGCAGCCGGAACGTCGCGCAGGTACTTGGTCGGGAAACCGCCGCCCATATTGACCATCTGCAGGTGGATGCCCTGTTTGGCAAGCGAAGCGAAAACGCGCTTGGCATCGGCCAGTGCCGCATCCCATGCGTCAAGGTTCATCATCTGCGAACCGACATGGAAGGATACGCCGTAGGACTCAAGACCGAGCTGATGGGCGTAAACCAGAACGTCGACAGCCATCTGCGGTACGCAGCCGAACTTGCGCGACAGCGGCCATTCCGCACCTTCGCCATCCGTCAGAACGCGGCAGAACACGCGCGCGCCGGGAGCCGCACGGGCAACCTTCTCAACTTCCTCATGGCTGTCCACGGCGAAGAGATCGATGCCGAGCGCATGGGCGCGCGCAACATCGCGTTCCTTCTTGATGGTGTTGCCGAAGGAGATACGGTCGGAAGTCGCACCCGCATCGAGCGCCATCTGGATTTCAGCCACGGAGGCGCAATCGAAGTTGGAGCCGAGCGAAGCAAGCAGCTTCAGGATTTCGGGAGCCGGGTTTGCCTTCACGGCATAATAGATCGCGCTGTTCGGCAGGGAGTGCCGGAACGCGTTGAAATTGTCGCGCACGACGTCGAGATCAACCACGAGGCAAGGGCCTTCGGGACGTCGGGTCTTGATGAAGTCGAGAATGCGTGCAGTCGTCATCGATGTATTCCCTGTTAAACCGGCTCCGGAAAAATCCGGAGGACAAAGGACGCTCGAGATATGCATTCGAATCAGCCGGTGGAGGCGCAGAATCGATAGCATACGCTCAAGGCGCGAATGTGAACGACGCCCTGCCAGAGCATCATTCGGCTTTGTCTGCCATGGATTGGAGGGAATGACCCGACCGCACTTCAGGCAATGATGGTGTGCCTCTTTAGTACCCCGGCTGATGGAGAGCCGGCAGAGAACCAGAAAGGCCCGCACCGTCGTTGCTTCGTATGTCCTCGCATTTTCCGGTTGGCCGGAATAGCGACTGGAGGGGTTAGTTCCAGGTACCTTACCTAAATCCTCACCACATCGAGGAATCGGCGGACACACATGGGCACGTGCGACTTTGGGCAGCACGGGAGATAAGAATATTCGCCGTCATAATCAAGAGGATTTTTTCACCATATAGCGGAATTTTTCAGCAGCGATTTTAAGGTTGAACAGTCAGGATGCAGCGTTCAATTATATGGAACAAACTGGAGGGTTTTCATGGACACGCTGACGCGCATCCGCGCCTTTATCGATGTTGTCGAAGCGGAGGGGTTTTCCGCTGCGGCGCGCAAGACCGGGCGCTCCAAGGCGCTTCTGTCCAAATATGTGCGGGAACTGGAGGACGATCTCGGAGCGCTTCTCTTAAACCGAACCACGCGGCAGTTTTCGCTGACGGAAGCCGGGCACACCTATTACCGCACAGCGTCCGACATTCTGAAGGAGATCGACAATCTCGCCGACCTTGTTCGGGAAAAGAATGCCGATCTGAAAGGAAAACTGCGGATCTCCGTTCCACGCACTTTCATCGACGCGGAGGTCGGCCAGAGCCTCATCGACTTCGCCAAGGAAAATCCGGAACTGTCGCTCGAGATCGTCGCGGAAGACCGATTCGTCGACCTGATCGAAGAAGGCTTCGATCTCGCGATCCGGATCACCCGGCTGGAGGATTCGGGCCTGATCGCCCGCAAGCTTTCCGATTTCCGGGTCTATGCGGTGGCGACGGCGGATTTCGTCGCGCAACACGGGCCGCTCGATGGTCCGCAAGATTTCTCCCGCGTTCCCTTCATCATCGACACCAATACGCGTTTTCATAATACGGTGCGGTATCTGGAGCCGGATGGCGGCTCAAATTCGGTCGCCATCAGCGGCCCCATCGAGGTCAACAGCCCACAGGCGACCCTGCGCGCGGCGCGTGCCGGCCTCGGAATCGCCATGGTGCCTGACTTTATCGCCCGGCCCTACATCCAGTCCGGAGAACTGGTGACGCTGTTCGACGATTATATTTCCAAGGACCGCGGCATTTATGCGGTCTATCCGCATCGTCGCTACCTGCCCGCCAAGGTGCGCAGCTTCGTGGATTATCTCTCGGCGTGGTTCAGGAAGAACGGGTGAAGGCGGCATTCGCCGAGCGTCCTTCCGTCATGCCGGACTTGATCCGGCATCCAGCCACGGCGCGTCTGCGCCGTGAAAGGACTCTCCCGCGATCAAGGACTTGATCGCCCTGGACCCCGGATCAAGTCCGGGGTGACGGAGTGGGGATGCAGCCGTCTCGCCAAATCCAAACCTAGGCAAAACTTTTAGCAGCATCGACGCCCGCCTTGCAGCGGGCGTCGCATGGCAGAAGCCAGCTCGTCAGAACGGCGAATCCGGGAAGTAGAACTGCTCGGCATTGTCCTTGGTGATCAGCGTCGCATCGAGGATGTACTCACCCGCGACCGGCACCTGATCGTAGAAATGCCCGGCCGTCAGCTGCATGGCGGTCGCCACCATCGCCGGCGGATAGAGCACGTCGACCGGCACAAGCTTGTCGCCATCCATGACCTTCTTGACCATATCCTTGGACCCGGCGCCCGCGACGATATACTGGATATCGGTGCGTTTGGCCTGCTGGATGGCTTCCAGCACGCCGATCGCCATATCGTCATCCTGACACCAGACCACGTCGATCTTCTTGTACTTGGTCAGATAGTCCTGCATCACACGGAAGGCGTCGTCGCGGTTCCAGTTGCCGTACTGGCGGTCGAGAACCTTGACATTCGAGCCGGCGATACCCTTGTCGAAGCCATCCTGGCGCTGCTGGTCGATCGGGATCGGCAGGCCGCGAATGACCACGACTTCGGCATCCGGCGTCGTCTTCTTGATGTATTCGCCGGCCACCTGGCCGAGCGCCGGGTTGTTGCCGGCCACATAGAGATCGCGGATAGAATTGTCGTTGACACTCGGCGCGCGGTCGACGAGCGCGACGAAGGTGCCCTTGTCCTTGATCTCCTTGATGGCGTTGACAAGCGGATCGGGATCGGACGGCAGCACGACCAGCGCGTCGAGCCCCTGCACGGCCAGATCCTGCAGCGCATTGGCCTGGTTTGCGGCGTCCGGCGATGTCTTGACGATGACGTTGAGACCCGGATGCTCCTTCATCAGAAGCTTCGCCACACGTTCGGCATGGTAGACCACGCCCGCCGTCCAGCCATGGTCGGCCGCCGGAATGGACACGCCGATCGTGACCTTTTTGTCCTGCGCGTGGGCCGAACCCGCCAGCACCGTTGCCAGCGCGGCAAAGGCCACGCCGATGAATTTATTACGCATAGTCTCTTTCCTCCCAAGACCGGGGCGTTCCTCCTCCAGCCGCGCCTGCCCCACATGGCGCGGCGTGACACCTTACCTGCGGCTGAGCGAGCGCTGCACCAGCATGGCGATGATGATGATGGCCCCCTGAATGGCGCCGATCAGATATTCGCTGACGAAGTTCGACAGGATCATGATGTTGCCGACGATCTCCAGAATGAAGGCGCCGCAGATCGTGCCCCAGATGCGCCCTACCCCGCCGCGCAGCGCCGTACCGCCGACGACGACGGCCGTAATCGCCTGCAGCTCCCACAACATGCCTGTCGTTGCCGAAGTAGACGCGAGGCGCGGAACGTAAAGCAGCACCGCAACGGCGACGCAGAGCCCCTGTACCACATAGGCGATGGTGCGAACCCGGGCGACCGGAATGCCGGAATAACGCGCAACATCCTCACTGGAGCCCACCGCCGTCAGATGCCGCCCGTAGCGGGTACGGTAAAGCACGAAGGCGGCTATCGCAGCCGTGACGAAGATGACGATGACCGGCACCGGCACGCCCAGAACATTGCCGAAATAGACCGGGCGATAAAGCGTCTGGATTTCCGGGTTGCGCAGCGTGATCGCGCCGCCCTGCGACAGCCAGGTCGTCAGCCCGCGATAGATACCCATGGTGCCGAGTGTGGCGATGAAGGGTTCGATGCGGCCGATGGTGGTGATGAGCCCGTTTACCAGCCCGCAGGCCGCGCCGATGGCGAGCGCGAGCGCCATTGCCGCAAGAAGCATCAGCAACGGGCTCGCTATCGCGCCGCTGTTCATGAAGAGGATCATCAGGCTGGCCACGAAAGCAACCATGGCGCCCACCGACAGGTCCAGCCCACCTGACGTGATGACATAGGTTGCGCCCAGCGCGATGATGGCGATGAAGGCGCTGCGGGTGATGACATTCAGCAGATTGTCGATACCGATGAAATTGGGATTGGCGATGGTGCCGAGAACCAGCAGCAGTGCCAGCGCCACGAAAGGCGCGACGGCGCGCAGGTCCCAGTCCTTCGAGGTCTTCGGCGTTTTGCCGTTATCAAATGCGGCCTCAGTCATATTTCCCCTCAGTTTCTTTTGTCAGGCCATGTTTCCCGGAAAGCGGGCGCTCAGGCGGGTTCCTGCGTGTGAACACCCGTCGCTAGCGCCACGATGTCGTTTTCAGTCATGCGCTCCCCCGTCACCTCACCGACAATCCTGCCCGAACGCATCACCAGAATGCGGTCGCAGATGCCGATCAGCTCCGGCATTTCCGAGGAAACCACGATGATCGACCGTCCCTCATCCGCAAGCCCGGCGATAAAGCGGTAAATCTGCTCCTTGGTGCCGATATCGATGCCGCGGGTCGGCTCGTCGATGATGACGATGGACGGGTCGAGCAGCATCATCTTGGCCAGCAGCAGCTTCTGCTGGTTGCCGCCGGAAAGCTGGCCCGCCAGCAAGTCCTTGCGTCCTGTGCGAATGTCGAAGTCGCGCACTGCAGCATCAAGCGCGGCCGTTTCCCGGCCGGTGTCGATCTGGAACAGACGGCTGAATTTTTTTAGCGACGCAAGCGTGAGATTGACCCGCAGATCCTTGGTGAGCAACAGTCCCTTCCCCTTACGGTCTTCGCTGAGGTAAACGATGCCGGCCCTGAGGCTGTCCTCCGCCTTGGCGAAGTGCACCGTCCGGCCAAGGTGACGCACCGTCCCACGCCCGGTCCGCAGGCCCAGCACGCCCTCCATCAGCTCCGTCCGGCCCGCCCCCACCAGCCCGGCAAAACCGAGGATTTCGCCTCTGCGCAGGCTGAAACCGGCATCCTGCGCATAACCGGGAACGTTAAAATTCTCCACCTCAAGAACAGGCTCGCGCTCGCCGCCGGCGTTCCGGTCGGGATAGAGTTTCGCCACATCGCGCCCCACCATCAGCCGCGCCATATCGGCCGGCTCCAGCTCCGAGGCCGGGTGAGAGGCGACCAGCCGGCCGTCGCGCAGCACGGTCACGCGGTCGGCGATTTCCTTCACTTCCGGCAGGCGGTGCGAGATATAGAGCACGGCCACGCCTTTCGCGCGAATATCGCGGATGACGTTAAGCAGCGCCTCGGTTTCGATAGGCGTCAGGCTGGCCGTCGGTTCGTCAAAAATGACCAGCCGATGTGGCACGAGCAGCACGCGCGCAATCTGCACCAACTGCCGCTGGGCGATAGACAGGCTGCCGACGATGGCATCGGGGTCTATCACGCCGCCCAGTTCGGTGATCGCCCTGCGGGCGCCGTCGCGCATGGCACGATCGTCCACCACCGGGCCCTTGCGCAGTTCGCGGCCAAGGTAGATGTTCTGCGCCACCGTCAGATCAGGCGCGAGCAATATTTCCTGATGGACGAGCACAATACCGCGATGTTCGGCATCCACCGGCCCGCTCAGCGTGACAGGGTCGCCGTCGACACGGATCTCACCGCCCGAGGGCTTTTCATTGCCCGCCAGCAGTTTCATGAGCGTCGACTTGCCGGCGCCGTTCTCACCGATGATGGCATGCACCTCACCGGCCCGCACGTCTATCTCTATGTCCTTCAGAACCTGAACCGGTCCGAAAGATTTCGATAACCCGACCGTCCGGACAAGTGCCGGTTCCGCAGTAACCTCAGCAATAGCCATGCGCCCTCACCGACATCCGGTGCGAACGGGCGGCTCCTGCCCTTCGATTGTCCTTGAAGTGACCATGAGCGAACTCCTCCCAAAGCTCGGAGAAGAAGCTAGCGTTGGTTTTGAGGTACGTAAAGCAAATTTCGCTTGTCTGTTAGAATACACTGAAATGTGAGGGCCGTCCGGTGGACGGGGAGCCCGCAAAACGCCTCACTATGCAGGGGAACGCTGGAAGCCTTTCATGAGGCGATGTACCGCTTCGGCGCCGTCGCTGGCCAGATCGAATCGTTTGCCGAACAGCAGCCAGTCGGAGCACATGCCCTTCAAAAGCCAGTAAAGCGCGCCAAGCGCGGATTCCGCGGTCCAGTTGTCGTTAAACGCGCCTTCCGCCTGCGCCCGCTCGAAAGCCGCCTCCAGCCGCTCCTTGTGGTATCGATCCAGCTCCTCCTGCGCATGAAGCACGGGCGCGAACTCATCGGAATAATTGGTACGAAGACTGATCGTCATGATGCGCTGGCGCTGTTCGTCGCCCGCCAGGAGCGCCAGCCATTTGCAGGCCGCTTCTTCTATCCTGGAGAGCAGCGCCGCACCCTTGACGTCGGGATCGCCGAAATCGAGCAGGTCGGATTCCGGCAGCGCCACCGATTGGTAAAGGCCGATGAAGAGATCGGTCTTGCTGGAAAAATGCCAGTATATCGCCCCGCGTGTGACCCCGGCCGCGGCCGCCACCTCGTCAAGCGAGCTGTTGGCAACGCCCTTCTTGAAGAACACCCGCTCGGCAGCGGCAAGGATCGCCTGACGCGTCTCTTCTGCCTCGGCCTTGGTACGGCGCATTCCGTTATCTCCTTCCACTGCCGGCACGGCGCTTCCGCACCGTGCCTTTCCTCAATGCCGGGGCGTCATGACATGACGGTGTCCCGGCTTTCCCTCGATGTTATTCCGCCGGTGAAACGGCGTCAGCAGCAATCTCGTTCTCCTTCTTCCGATCCCCGAAAATCTTCATGACGAAAACAAAGAACACGGGAACGAAGAAGATCGCGAGGATCGTCGCCGAGATCATGCCGCCGAGAACACCGGTACCGATGGCATTCTGGCTCGCGGCGCTCGCGCCGGAGGCGATCGCCATGGGCAGCACGCCGAGCGAGAAGGCGAGCGACGTCATCAGGATCGGCCTGAAGCGCAGATGCGCCGCCTCCACCGTCGCATCATAGGTGGATTTGCCCTCTGCCCGCAAATCCTTGGCGAATTCGATGATGAGGATCGCATTTTTCGCGGAAAGGCCGATGATGGCGACGAGGCCGACGAGGAAGTAGACATCGTTCGGCATGCCGCGCAGCATCACCGCCGCCACCGAGCCGATGACCCCGAGCGGCACCACCAGCATGACGGAGAGCGGAATTGACCAGCTTTCGTAAAGCGCTGCGAGCAGCAGGAAGACGAACAGCACGCTGAGACCGATGAGCGCCGGTGCCTGCGAACCCGACTGGATTTCCTGCAGTGACTGGCCGGTCCATTCGAAACCGAAACCGCCGGGTAATTCGCGCGCCAGACGTTCCATTTCGGCAATGGCATCACCGGAGGAGTAACCCGGCGCCGCCTGGCCACCGATACGGATCGCCGGATAGCCGTTATAACCGACCACCTGAGAAGGACCGCGCACCCATTCCACCGAGGCGAAAGAGCTGATCGGCACCATGCCGCCATTGGCGTTGCGGACGTTGAGGTTCAGAAGATCCTCGGTCTTCATGCGCTGGCCCTGTTCGGCCTGCACCGTCACGCGCTGCATACGGCCGGCATTGGGGAAGTCGTTGACGTAGGACGAACCCATATTGGCCGAGATGGTGGCGTTGATATCGCTGAAAGTCACGCCGAATGTGTTTGCCTTCTCACGGTCGATGACGAGATTGACCTGCGCCGCATCCGGCATGCCTTCGATGCGAAGGCCGGCAAGGATAGGGCTCTGCCGCGCCGCGGCCATCAGCTGCGCGCCGGCGGCGCTCAGCGCCGTCTGGCCCGCTCCGGACCTGTCCTGCAGGCGGAAGGTAAAGCCGCTGGAGTTGCCGAGACCCTGAATGGGCGGTGGCGACAGCGCGAAGGACATTGCGTCCGGCAGGCCCCAGAGCTTGCCATTGATCCGGGCTGAGATGGCCGCTGCAGAATCCTCCGGTCCACGTTCGCTCCAGTCCTTCAGCGTCGCGAAGGCGAGGCCGGCATTCTGGCCGGAACCGGAGAAGGAGAAGCCCGACACGGCGATGACGCGTTCAACCGCCGGCTCTTCCAGGAAGATCTTTTCGATCTGCTGGATGGACTGCAGGGTGCGGTCGCTGCTGGCTTCCGCAGGCGCCTGGATGTCCACGATCAGGTAGCCCTGGTCTTCGTTCGGCAGGAACGAGCTCGGCAATTGCATATAGGCCCAGCCGAGACCGACCAGCAGCGCCGCATAGATCACCATGAAGCGGCCGGAGCGCTTGATGATGCCGCCGACCGAAGACGAATATTTGTGCGACGCCTTGTCGAAGTTGCGGTTGAACCAGCCGAAGAAGCCCTTCTTTTCATGATGCCCGGCCTTGATGGGCTTCAGGAAAGAAGCGCACAGCGCCGGCGTCAGCGACAGGGCCAGGAAGCCGGAGAACAGGATCGACACCACCATGGTCAGGCTGAACTGCTGGTAGATGATGCCGACGGCGCCGGGGAAGAAGGCCATGGGCACGAACACGGCCGTCAGCACCAGCGTGATGCCGATGATCGCGCCGGAAATCTGGCCCATTGCCTTGCGGGTCGCCTCCTTCGGCGACAGATGCTCTTCCGCCATGATGCGCTCGACATTCTCAACGACGACGATCGCGTCATCCACCAGAATGCCGATGGCGAGAACCATGGCGAACATGGTCAGAACGTTGATCGAGAAACCCGAGACATACATGACGGCGCAGGTGCCGAGCAGCGCCACGGGCACCACCAATGTCGGAATGATGGTGTAGCGGATGTTCTGGAGAAACACGAACATCACCACAAAGACGAGGATGATGGCCTCGATCAGCGTGTGAATGACCTTCTCGATCGAAATCTTGACGAAGGGGCTGGTGTCATAGGGAATTTCATACTCTATGCCCTGCGGGAAATAGCGCGACAGCTCCTCCATCGTGGCGCGTACGCCCTCCGATGTCTGCAGCGCATTGCCGGTCGGCGACAGCTGCACGCCGATGGCGGCGCTCGGCTTGCCGTTCAGGCGGCTTGAGAAGTTATAGCTTTCCCCGCCCACTTCCACTCGCGCGACATCGCGCAGCCTGACGGAAGAACCATCCGGGTTGGCGCGCAGCACGATGGAGCCGAACTCTTCCGGCGATGTGAGCTGACCCTGCACGTTGACGGTCGCAGAAATCTGCTGGCCAATCGGGTTTGGCGATGCACCGATGCGGCCGGCGGCGACCTGCGAGTTCTGCGCCTGGATGGCGCCGATGACGTCGCTCGACGTCAGGCTGAGGCCCAGCATCTTGTCCGGATCCATCCAGATGCGCATGGAGCGCTGGGTGGCAAAGAGCTGCGCGCTGCCGACGCCGGGAACGCGGCGCAATTCGCCGAGCACGTTGCGGCTGAGATAATCGCCGAGACCGATGGCATCGGTATTGCCGTCGACGGAGGTGAGCGCCACCATCATCAGAAACGAGGTGCCTGCCTGTTCCACGCGCAGGCCCTGCTGCGTCACTGCCTGCGGCAGGCGTGGCTCCACGCGTGCGATGCGGTTTTGAACTTCGACCTGCGCCTCACCGATATTGGTGCCTGGTTCAAACGTGACGTTGATCGAAATGCGGCCGGAAGCCTCCGATGTCGACTCGAAATAGATCAGGCCGGGAACACCGTTCAGTTCCTCTTCTATCGGGCGCGTGACGCTCTGGTAGATATCTTCCGGCGCAGCGCCGGGATAGGTCGTGGAGACCGAAATCTGCGGCGGCGCCACATTCGGATATTGCGCAATAGGCAGCATGGGAATGGCGAGCAGGCCCGCCAGCATGATGAAGATGGCGACGACCCAGGCAAAAATGGGCCGATCGATGAAAAAACGTGCCATGAAATCGGTCCTTATTGCTTCTGGGCCGGAGCCGCGCTCTCGCTACCTGCGGCAGCGGCGACATCGGCCTCGTCGGACCAGGGTTCAGGCTTCACCTTGGCTCCCGGGGCGGTCTTCTGGAAGCCTTCGGCAACAACGCGGTCGCCATCCTTCAGCCCTTCCGAAATCACCCAGCGGTCACCGATGGAACGGCCGACGCTGACGCGCCGCTGCTCGACCGTATCTTCGGCGTTGACGACAAGCACGCTCGCCTGACCGCCGGCATCGCGCTGAACCGCCTGCTGCGGCACCGCGAATGCGGCCTTCTGAATGCCCTGCTGGATCTGCACGCGGACATACATGCCCGGCAGCAGATCGCCGTTCGGGTTGGGAAATTCGCCGCGCAGCGTTACCTGGCCGGTGGTCTCATCCACCGCCGCCTCCGAAAACAGCAGACGGCCGGGCTGCGGGTAACGGCTGCCTTCATCGAAGAGCAGATTGACTTCGGCTTCATTCGGACCGGTCATCAGCTTGCCGTCCTGAAGCGCCTTGCGCAGCCGAATGAGATCGGCCGCCGGCTGGGTGAAGTCGGCATAGATCGGATCAAGCTGCTGGATCGTCGCCAGGTTTTCAGAGCCGGTCGCGCTGACGAGCGCGCCTTCCGTAATACGCGCGCGGCCGATCCGGCCGCTGATCGGGGCTTTGACATCGGCATATTGAAGATTGAGCTTCGCTTCCGCCAGGCCTGCTTCGGCCACCGCCACCTCGGCATCGGCCTGCGCCAGCTGGGCAATGGCATTGTCGAATTCCTGCTGCGAACCAACGTTGGAACGGCGCAGCTGCTGCTGCCTGTCGGCCGTCTGGCGCGCCTGAAGCTGCGCGGCCTGCGCCCGGCGCAACGTGCCCTCGGCGCTGTCGACGCGCACCTGGAACGGGGCGGGATCGATGCGGTAGAGGACATCGCCTTCCTTCACCAGCGAACCCTGCTCGAACACGCGCTCAACGATGATGCCGGAGACACGCGGGCGCACTTCCGCAAGTCGCGTCGGTGCAATGCGGCCCGGCAGGTCGTTGGTTATCGGCAGCTCTTCCTGCTTTACGGTCACGACCTTGACTGCACCAGGCGGCGGCGCGCCGGGGGCAGACGCCTGCTCGTCGCTACATCCGACCACAACGATGCCCGCCAACAACACCGCCACGATCTGCCCCAGTCTTTTCGCCATTCTGCGCTCCGAATCCATGAAAAAGGCCACATTTACATACATACTAAGACGTATGTAAATTTCTGACAATAGAATTGTTGCAGCGCAAAACCGACTCACGCGCTTGTGAAGCCGCGCGAGACGGCGTGGAAACACGGCCTGCATTCGCAAGAGCATCGGGAAACGGAAGGGGGCCGGGACCCACGACGGCGCGGGTCCCGCCTTGGGCCTTATGGCCGGAAGATCAGAAATAATTGCGCGAGCAAGGGTCGATGACCCGACTTTCCCTCAGGACAAACGCTTCAGCGAGCTGGCTTCCGGCTGGGGGCCGGCATTGGTCTTGTCGTTATTGTCGGCAGATCTGTTACGCAGCGCCGCGTAATAGGCATTTTTCTGCTCGTACATATTCATATCGGCGCGGCGCACCAACGATTCCATCGTCTCGCCTGCCTCGCTGGTCGCCACACCCAACGACAGGCTGAGCGGTGCGCTGGAATAGAACTGGTTGTTGATCTTCAGCAGCTCATAAACGGTTTCGACCATGGCGGCGGCCACCTGCTTGTCGGCGCCGGGAAGAAGAATGGCGAATTCGTCGCCGCCGATGCGGGCTGCATGGTTCGGCGCAGTCACCACGCCGTTCAGCACCTCGCCCATGCGTCGCAACAGGGCGTCGCCAGCATCGTGCCCCAGCTTGTCATTCGCGTCCTTCAGGCCGTTGAGATCGATCACGATCGCCGATACGGGCCGCAACGCGCTGCGCTCCAGCCTGTTCAGCTCGTCGGAATAGAAGGCGCGGTTGTGCAGCTTGGTCAGCACATCGTGCTTGCCGAGATATTCGAGGTAGGCTTCGGCTTTCTTGCGCGCGGTAATATCCGTCAGCGCCACCTGCACCAGAGACCAGTCCCGCTCATACCCGGGAAAAACCGAAAAATGCAAAAGCAGATGCCGCTCGGAACCGTCCAGCGCGTAGTTCACCACCTCGCGGTGATGGCTGAGATTACCGTTCCAGAGTTCCATCAGCTGTTCGCGGAACGGCTTTTCCATCTCGTCGCGGAAAATATCGCCTAGCCGCTGCAGCAGAACCTGCCGGTCCGGCGCACAGAACAGGTCGAGCGTCGCGCGATTGACGTCGATGACGCGGATTTCGCTCATGCATTGCCGCACGAATTCCGGATGCACATCCATGAAGACCCGGAAATCGATGATGCCGCGCTCCCTGACCTCCTCGATCAGGCGCCTTACCCGGCTGAAATCCTCCACCCACAGGGACACAGGCGAATGTTTGAACATGCCCTCGGCATAACGCCGGTTGAGCAGCTCCTTGCGGCGGGCCTCCTCCCGCTCCGTCACATCCTCGGTGGTCAGAAGCAGCCGGTCGAGCGTGTCCTCGTGGCCGGGTATCACCGCGCCGCGCAACTGAATGTCCAGCCGCTTGCCACCGATCGAATAATTGACAGCATTGCTGGTGAATTCCGTCTTGCCGGCCCAGAGTTCGGAAAGCTCGTTCACATGGCTCTCTAGCATGTCATCGCGAAAGATGCGGTGCAGATTGTCAACGAGATGGTTCTGGTCGTGGGCCTCGAAGAGTTCCAGCGTCCTGGCGTTGACCTGGATGACGCGGATCTTCTGCGAACAGGCCGCCACCCTTGTCAGATCGCCCAGAAGAAACGCCCTGAGATCCTCTACGCCCTCCGCCCGCCAGATATCGAACTGGCGCTTTACCTCGCTGAAATCCTCGATCCACATCGCCACGGGCGCAAGATTGAAGACATTGGCATCGATCGTCTCAGTCATACGGGCAAGTCTTCTCAAGGATAGGTGCAGGCGGATCACCAAACGGAGCGGCGCAGCAATAGCCGCCGCCTACGGGAATTTATTAGGGATATTCGATCCAAAGCAAGCATTTATCGCGCAAACCGCCGGATTGCGCGACAATTCATGGTTTTTTACAGACCGCAGGCCCGTTACCATAGCTTCACGTGTCGGTTTACATCCTTATAGAGCAGATAGCGGAATCGGCCCGGCCCGCCCGCATAACACGCCTGCGGGCAATAGGCGCGCAGCCACATGAAGTCGCCGGCCTGCACCTCCACCCAGTCCTCGTTCAGCCGGTACACGGCCTTGCCTTCGAGAACATAGAGGCCGTGTTCCATGACATGGGTTTCCATGAAGGGAATGGTCGCGCCCGGCTCGAAGGTGACGATGTTGAGATGCATGTCGTAACGCACGTCATCAGGATCGATGAAACGGGTCGTCGCCCATTTGCCGTCGGTGTCCGGCATTGCCGAAAGGGCGGTCTCGTCTTCATGCGTGAAGATCGCCGGCGGCGGCTCCAGCCCGTCTACGGCCTGAAACGCCTTCCGCACCCAGTGGAATTTGACCGGCGCCTTGCCCGAGTTACGAACGTGCCAGCGGCTGCCGGCCGGAAGGAAAGCGAAGGAGCCCTCCCGCAGCTCATGCCGGGCGCCCTCGAATTCCACGGTCATCTCGCCATCGACGACGAAGATCGCCGCCTGCGCCCTTGCGTCCGGCTCCGGACGGTCGCTGCCGCCGCCGGGCTGCACTTCAACGATGTATTGCGCGAAAGTCTCGGAAAAGCCGGTCATCGGCCGGGCGATGATCCAGGCACGCGTGCCGGTCCAGTGGGGCAGCACGCTTGTCACGATATCGGACATCACGGTCTTGGGGATGACAGCATAGGCGGTCTTGAATACAGCCTTGCTCGACAGGAGTTCCGTCTGCCCGGGCAGACCGCCCATATCCGAATAATATCTCTTCATTTCAGCCATTCCATTCTGCAATGCATTCGGCGCGGATTCTTAGGCCCGCGACGAGGTTTAAGCAAATGGTTATTGGCAGGAAGACGGGTCGAAGGATGTCATGCCTTCTTACGCATCGTCGCGTAGACGATATTGTGGTTCTCGCCGAAGAACACCTCAGCCTCGATGCTGTCGGGATCGGCGCTGGCATTGACGATCCGCCACATATCCGCCTTCGAGCGCAACAGCAGCGCCCAGTTCATGAAGGTTTCCATGTAGCCGTCCACAACGATGTCCTCGGAGAAGTTGGCGAAGAGGAACATGCCGCCGGGTTTCAGCATCTCCATGCAGCGCCGCGTGAGTTTGATCGCCACACGGTCGTTCAGGTAGTCGTATAGACCGGCTGCGTATATCAGATCGAAAGTGCCGAGCTCCTGCGTGCGCAGGACGATATCGCGCACCGAGCCGTCGATCGCCTCGATGCAGGTGCCGGCGAAATCGCGGGCAACGGAACCGACGCTCAAGGGGTCCTGATCGAGCGCCACCCAGCGCCGCAGCCTGCCCTCCTTCAGCGCCGCGGAAGCATCCGCCTCGCGCAGATGTCCGGACGCTATGGTGAGGATTTCGGTATCTTCACCGTGCCGGGCCGCCGCTTCGTCGACAAAACGCGTCAGCAGATCCCGTCGCTCGCGCACCGCCACGGAAGAACTGGCGTCCTTCGTATAGTCGTAAAGATCACGCCCCAGCGGCGTCGCATTCTTCACCAGACCGGCAACGCTTTCGTGGCCATAGATAAAATCCAGCAATTGCGCATCGCCGGAATAACCCCGCGGCTTGTCGAACGACCAGCGCGTGAACGGATCCTGCAGAAAACGCTCCGACACGGGGTGATTCTGTATGATGGGGATCAGTTCAGCCCACACGCTTGAGTGGAGTTTTTCTCGCAACCCATGCAGCGCCCCCGCCGTTCGATGTATTATGTCATGTGCTGAAATACCATTATCGAACTGCTGCTGTGCCAATTCGAGAATGATGGCAATTTCTGCTTTTGCAACTGCGAACTGCTCATCGAACGTTTTCGTTTTGCGTGCAAAAATCTCTTTTGCGACAGTATCCGGGGTGATCAGACTTGCCCCATCCAGATTTTTCTTCTTTACCCGCACCACTTCAGCCTCCAGTGTTAACACATTGTTAACTATACGTTTCTGGGACACCGAAGGCCACTCGATTTCGATTTTTGCGCGGTGTAGGGATAGATTAGTAAATTAGCGTATTTTTTTGGTCACACTCTCGGGTGGCGGCTGGGAGGATAGGCGGTTTAGTGAAACTTAATGTTGCGAACGTATGATGCGTTCTTCCTTTCCATGGTCTCAATCCGCTTTGGCAGAGATCGACAGGAACCCGAACTGGGTGCGACAGCACACGGAAAAGTGGAATAAGCAGTTACTTAATAAGTATACGCAACACTATGGGAAAGTGCATGAAGCACACATTGGGAGAGGTGAGTGGACAGCAAGACTATCGGCGGCCGGACTCCCGGTTTTCTGATGAACTTCTTGCCCTTTACCAGCAGGAAGGCGAACGCAGCCGCCGGGGTTCTATCCGTCGGGGCCTGTGGACGGCTGTCTTCATTTATCTTCTGTTTGCCGCTTCAGACATCGTTCTGATACCCGACGTCGCGTTTTACACCATTGTCGCACGTTTCGCGGTCGCCGTATCAGCGCTGCTGACACTGGAAATCCAGCTGCGCCGGGGAGCCAGCACCGCAGCGCTCGACCTCACCTGTGCGACCGCCCTCGTCATGGGTTATATCGGCTGGCTATTGCCATCGCTGCTGACCGACAATATCGAAAACATGTCCTATTACATGGTTTTCGGGGCGATCTTCATGATGGGCGCCAATCTGTTTTTCACTTTCAGATTCCATCTGTCGCTGGTGTCATCGGGCATCATTCTCGTCACCTATTTTCTGGCGGCGACGCAGTTTCCTGAAGACGCTTTCTACAAATTCGCTTTCGGCACCTTCTATATCTCCTGCTTCGTCTTCACGTCTTATGTGAACTGGAACCTGAACAGGGAACGCTACCATGTCTTCGTCAACGGGCTGGAAGCGAAGGCCCAGCAGAAGGCGGCGGATGAGCGTGGCCAGGCGCTGCTGCGTCTTTCCAACACCGATTCCCTGACCGGGCTGCAGAACCGCCGCGCCATCGATCACCATCTGCGCCTGTTGTGGGATAACTGGATGAAGAAGGAAGAAGGTTTTTCCGTATTCCTGATCGATGTCGATTTCTTCAAGAAATACAACGACCGTTATGGCCACCAGGAAGGCGACAAGTGTCTCGTGACCGTGGGTAATGCCTTGCAGGATGCAATCATCCAGCACGGCGCCTCGATCGGCCGTTATGGCGGCGAAGAATTCATCGTGCTGGCGCCATTCAAGTCCAAACAGCAGGTTGGCGAGCTCGCCGAAACGATCCGCCATACCGTGGAAAGCCTGTCCCTCGCACATGACCAGCGCCGTGACGGCACCTTCATCGTCACTGTCAGCATCGGCGCCTCCTTCACCCGCCCCAATCCGGACGGCAAGCTGGAGAAGATCATCAACGAGGCCGATCGCGCACTTTATATCGCCAAGGGCAATGGCCGCAATTGCATGAAGCTGTTCGATCCCGACGATCCGCAGACCAGCGACGAAACGGAAAACATCGCCGCTCTTCTGAAGATCGCAGTTGCGGAGAACCTTGTTTCCCTTGTCTACCAGCCGATCTTGAACATCTCGACCAATGAAACGACAGGCGTCGAGGCGCTGATGCGACTTCGCCTGCTGGATGGCAATTCCGTCGCCCCCAGCATCTTCATCCCGATCGCCGAGCGTACCGGCACGATCATGGAACTGGGCCTGTGGACCATCAAGACGGTCTGCAAGCACATATTGGCCGATGACAGGGTTGATGTCGTCAGCGTCAATGTGTCACCCATGCAATTGAAGAACCCTGGGTTCGCCACGTCCGTCGCGGCCATTCTCGTGGAAGCCGGTATTGCCGGCAACAGGCTCGCCTTCGAAATCACCGAAGGCCTGGACATGGAAATGCATTCGGATGTGCTGCGTTGCCTGAACGACCTGAAGACGCTTGGCATCAAAATCTGGCTGGATGATTTCGGAACGGGTTTCGCCGGCCTGTCATGGCTGCGCATGACGGATTTCGATACCGTCAAGATTGATCGTTCCTTCCTGCATGACAGCAAGACCCCACGCGGACGGGCGATGCTGCAGGACATGATCCGCCTCATTCGCAATCGCGGCCATAAAATTTTGATCGAAGGCGTGGAAACCGAGGAACAGCTGAGGCTCGTGCGCCAGATGGAAATCGATTACGCGCAGGGCTATTACATCGGCCGCCCGGTCGTGGCGGAAAGGCTGGGGCCCGCAAAAGCACCCTATCCGCGCCCCAGCATGCTTCTTCGTCCCGCCTGAGCGGGCGCTGCGGTAATCGATGAAGCTTAGTGATAAGCGGGCGGGCTGACCGAAAACCTTGCCGCCATTTCCGAAAAGGCCGCGCGGGTGACCGGATCGACCGGCGCTCCTTCCCTTTCCCGCTTCGCCGCCACCGCCCATTCGCGATCGCCAGGCGCCATGACCTTGCAATCCTCGCGAACGGGGGAACCCCGCAGCACTTCGAGATAGCGCTTCATGCCCTCGGCAAACGCGTCGCGCTCAAGGAAGGCTTCCGGTTTCAGCGCCAGAACGAAGGCGCCAAGCCCGCGCGGCGTGGAGAAATCCGGCCCGCCCATCGGGGCGATATCGAAGCTCAGCTTCATGCCGGTCAGAACCGCACTGAAAATCTCCACCATTCCTGCCAGCGCCGCCCCCTTGAAGCCGAATTCGCCGCCGACGGGGGCAAGCATTTCCGCAGCATTCGGATCCCTTGTATCGACGCCGTCACCATCCGAGGCAACGCCCGCAGGCAATTGCTGTCCGAGGCTGCGGTAAAGCAGCACGCGATTATAGGGCACCGCGCTGGTCGCCATGTCCAGCAGCCACGGCAGGTCATCCGCTGTAGGAACGCCGACGGCAATCGGGTTGGTGCCGTGAAAGCGCATGGCGCCATCATGCAGGCGCACGAAACTGTCCGAATTGCAGAATGTCAGGCCGATATAGCCCTGCCGGGCCGCCTCCAGCGCATAAGCCCCAGCCGGTCCGAAATGCGAGGAATTCCTGATCGCCACCGCGCCGATGCCAAATTTTTCCGCGAGCGCCATGGCGTTTTCCATGGCCGCATAGGTGGCGCGGGCGCCGTGGGCGTTGTCCGCATCCACCGTCTCCACCGCGCCGAAGCCGGAAACGCGGCTGATCTGCGGCCGCGGATTGAGACGCCCGCCTTCAAGTGCGGTGACATAATGAGCGAGCAGGCGCACACCGTGGCTGTCAACGCCAAGCCGCGTGCCATGCATCATGGCGCGGGTCGCCGCATCGGCCGTCTCGTCATCCGTACCGGCAGCGAGGAAAACGGCGCGGCAGAACCGATCCAGCTCATCCAGCCTCGCCAGAGCAGGGACGTTTTCATTGCTGTGCGACATGCGGGGAACCCTCCCGATTCCAGAATCCATGCCGCACAGGCTATTCATGGGATAGGTTTTTGCAATCGAATATCACGTGGAAAACGTCGATCGGCGCGGCGGCGGCGGAAAGCGGCCTATTTGCGCGGCGGGGCGATACTGCCCCTCAGCACCAGCCGGCAACCGAGTTCCAGCCGGTGCGCCGGCCGGGTGTGATCGGCCGCCACCAGCCGCTGCTCCAGCAGCGACAGCGCCGCCCCGCCCAGCCTGTCGGCGGGCAACTGGATGGTGCTGAGAGGCGGTGTGCTGAAGGCAGCTGGCATGATGTCATCGAAACCCAGCACCGAAACATCCTCGGGCACCCGGATGCCGGCCTCCCCCAAGGCCTTCAGACAGCCGAGCGCCAGATTGTCGGCGGCGCAGAAAATCGCGGTGGCGTTTCGCAGCGGTCGCTGCTCGGCAAGCAGACGGCGGATAGCCACCTCCCCCCATTCGGGCTCGTAGCTCTCGACCTCGATGACCATATCGGCCGGAACGGCAAGGCCCGTTGCAAGGAATGCATCGTTATAGCCATCATGGCGACGGCGGATCGTCGTGCGGCCCTTCCAGGTCACATGCACAATATTGCGATGCCCGAGCGACAGCAGATGCTCGATGCCGAGGCGAGCGCCGAACCGGTTCTCCGCCGTTACCGTATCGACGATCATGGCCGGATCTTCGCCATTAATCAGCACCACGGGCTTGCCGAGCGCGGAAAGCGCCTCGACCAGCTGCGGCCTGTCGTCATTCAGAACCACGACACCGTCCACATTATCTGTCCTGACGGCTTCGGCAACCGCCACGGGGTCGAGCCGGCTCGTTGCACTGACATAGGGAACGATGCGGATCCCGCGCCGCTCGCATTCGCGGCGGAAGCCGTTCAACATTGTCCAGCTGACCATGTTGAGCTCGCTCTGCGGTGCCGCGTCATTGGTCATGGCCAGCAGGACGACACGCAAGGTGGCGATGGTCGCCTTCTGGCGCCGGTTTTCGAGATAACCAAGCGACCGGGCGGCTTCCAGAACCCGCTCGCGAACCTGCGTGGTGAGCGGTGCCGTGCCGTTGATCGCATGCGAAGCCGTGCTCAGCGAAACATTCGCCTCCCGCGCGACGTCCTTAAGCGTCGTTTTCCTGTCTATTTTCATAAAAGGGAATTCAACCACTCTTCTTCGGACGGCCCTGGCGGAAAGACTCACGCAATCGATCTGAAGAATAACCGCGCCGGTCTGCTGCTCTCTCGTTAGCGGAGACTACAGCATCATCCGTAAATGCGGAATTGATTTCTCCGGCTTTGGCGATCGTCCGGTTGCCGCCCGCGCTTCACCGCGGGCGGCAGCGCGGTCAGAGCGCGCCGGCGATGTGGTCGATGCTGGCTTTCACGGCAGCGGCCGGGTCCTTCAGGTCATGAACTTCCGTCGCAAAGGGCTCGAAGCTGTAGGGCCCCTTGTAACCGGCGGCCTCCAGCGCCCTGATCTGGGCGATGTTCTCCAGCCGGTCGGCACCATCCACCAGGACGCGGTGGGCATCCAGCATGTCGGCGACGGAGACGGCGGGGTCGGTAACGCCGGAAATGTGGACGAGACCGGTGCGTTCGGGGAAAAACGCCGTTTCGCCCGCGAGGTGATGGTGGAAGGTGTCGTGTACCAGCCTGTAGACATCGCCGCCGCCGGCCACGTCAATGGCTCTCACCGCCTCGGTCTTGGTGCGCAGCGAGGAGACCGGGAAGCCGAGCGGTTCGACAAGACCGGTAAGGCCTTTCTCCTCAAGGATCGGCTTCATGGCCTTCAGCGCCGTCACGAGATCGTCGAAGGAAACCGCCCTGCCGTCATTGAGCGGGCACATGACCAGCGCTTTTGCACCGCTCGCCGCGGCGTAATCGGCCATGGCGACGGCGCGCTGCGGCAGGTCGCCCGACCAGACGTTGAAGGGATAAAGCGCGTTGATGGAGATGATCGTCACGCCGGCCTTGTCGGCCGCCGCCTTCACCTGCGCCGGTGTCACCGTACCGACAATATCCGGCAGGTCGTTGCGGATCTCGACTTCGGTGAGGCCGAGTTCGCGCGCGGTCTGGAAGAAGTCCTCGAGCGAAAGCGCCGGGGCGGTGATGTGGTTGATGGCAAAACGCATGAAAGACCTCACTGATAAAGGGCGGGACGGGTGGGAAGCCTGATTGCGACGGCTGCGCCGTCCGTTTCCTGCGCGGCGACGCAGGCATCGGAGGTGATCGCGGCCACGTAGCCGTCCCAGGAATTGGGGCCGGAGGCTGTTCCCTTCGCCGCCGCATGGATGAAGTCCTGCAATTCGACGTCGTAGCTGGCGATGAAACGATCCTTCCAGTCGGTGAGAATATCGTTCTGCAGCTTGGCGCCGAGCCGTGTCTGTATCGCCATCGGCTCCGGCAGGCTCGCAATGCCGTCCTCGCCGACCACCTGGCACTGTATGTCGTAACCGTAGTGGCAGTTCACGAAGATTTCGACGTCGATGATCGTGCCCCTGGCCGTTTCCAGAATGACGATCTGCGGGTCCCTCAGCTTTGCATGGCTGCGGGCGGCGGCACGTGGAAAGAGAACCCGGGCCGACACATAGTCGTCATCGAGCAGCCAGCGCAGCACGTCGATCTCATGGATCATCGTGTCGTGGATTGCCATGGGCGTCACATACTGCTCCGGAACGGTCGGGTTGCGATGGGCGGCATGGACCATGATCGGGGCGCCGATCATGGTGTCCACGGTCTTTTTCAGCGCCACGTAACCGGCGTCGTAGCGGCGCATGAAACCCACCTGCACCAGCCGTTTGCCATGCGCCACCTCAGCATCGACGATCCGCTTCGCGCCCTCTGCCGTCGTCGCCAGCGGCTTTTCGCAGAAGCACGGCTTGCCGGCGGCGATGGCCGCCAGCACATATTGCTCATGCGTCGCGCCCCAGGAAGTGACAAGCACGGCATCCACATCAGCTGATGCGATGAGCTCCTCGCCGGTGGCGAAAATGGCGGCATCAGGGGCGATGTCTTTTTTGACCGCCTCGGCCGAGGCGCGGTTGACGTCGCTCAGCGCAACGACCTTCGCACCGCCCAGAACCTCATTGATACGTCGGGCGTGATCGCGCCCGATGGCACCGGTGCCGATGACACCAATTTTCACAGTCATCTGAAAAACCTCATTTCCAGTATTTGGCGACATATCGCCGGGTTTCGCTGAGCATGAAACGCGCGCTTTCATCGACACGATCTTCCCAGGCAAAGACGCAGTTCGACAGCACACCGTCGAATTTCATGTCGGCCAGCGTGGCGAAGAATATCTCCCAGTCGATCTCGCCTTGGCCGAAATCCGTGTGCTGGTGCACCCTGACTTTGGCGCCGGGCGGATTGACGATGTAGCGCAGCTGCGACGATTTGGTGTGGTCATAGGTATCGGCAAGGCGCACATGCACCAGATGGCCTTCGGTCGCGCGCAGGTTGGCAACCATGTCCGGACCGTAAAAGAAGGTGTGAGGCGCGATGAAGGAGGCCTTTACCGCCTTGGAATTGATGGTCTTGATGATGTCGATGGCCGGCGCGATTTCCTCGATCCAGTCTTCGGGATGCGCCTCCAGCGACAGCACCAGCCCCTCCCGCTCGAGGATCGGCACCAGAACATCCATGGCGCGGAAGAACTGCGCTTCGCAGGTTTCCGGACGGTGCAGGCCGGACCGGTCGTTGAGGCTGCGCTCCGGCGAGCCCCCACGGCCGAATTCCGAAACGAACATCGGGCACTCCATCTCGACCGCAATCTCGATGGCGCGTTTCCAGTTGTCGATCGCTACCTCCCATTCGTCCGGATACGGGCTCGCCCAGCGATACATGGGCTGCAGCGTGGCAAGGCCGACGCCGTGATCCCTCAGGGCTTTTTTGAATTCGGCGACGCGCTCGGGATAGACCTTCGGTCGCGTCCACCAGGACAGAAAATCCGGACGGGGTGAAAGTTCGACATAGTCGTAACCGAGCTCTGCGACCTTGCGGCAGGTCTCGGCCAGCGAAAGATGCCGGAACATGTGGGGATCGAGCGTATGTTTCATGGCTGTTTCCAGTCGGTGGGATAAGGGACGGGGCCGAAGCCCCGGCTCATTTGGCATAGGCGGACATGTTTTCCGGCGTGACGAGTTCGAAGGGCACCCAGAGCGTCTTTTCGGTGCTTTGACCGGCAGCGGCCTTCACCGCCGTCTGAACGGAGACCTCGCCCTGCTTCGTCGCATTCTGGTAGACGGTGATATCGAGATCGCCCGCCTGCATCGCGGCAAGTCCATCGGGTGTCGCGTCAATGCCGGCAATGACGACGTCCTTCATGGATACGCCCGCTGCCTTCAGCGCCTGCACGGCGCCAATCGCCATTTCATCGTTGTTGGCGATGACCGCATCGAACTGTATGCCCGCCGTCAGCCAGGAGGAAACGAGGTCCTGTGCCTGCGTGCGGCTCCAGTTCGCCGTCTGCTTTTCAAGGATTTCGATCTTGCAGTCCGGCTTGGAGAACACCGTTTCCACGTCCTTGGTGCGCACCAGCGCCGCATGGTTTTCCAAAGGGCCCATCAGAATGGCGGCCTTGCCCTTGCCGCCCATCAGCTTGCAGGCGGCTTCGGCTTCCATGGTGCCGGAATCAAGTTCATTGGAGCCGACAAATGCCGTGCCGTCAGGCAGCCCGGTTTCCAGCTCAGCCGGCGGATGGTTCACATAGACAAGAGGAATTTTCGCAGCGGATGCGGCCTTGGTGATCGCCGAGGTAGCGTCACCATCGACGGCGTTGACAATGATCGCATCGACGCCATTGGCAATGAAATTCTGCACCTGGTTCAGCTGCTTTGAAGGATCGAGCTGGGCATCCTCGACCAGAAGCTCGATGGTCTTGTCGCGCCCGGCCTCAGCCCTTATGCCGTTGAGCAGGATCGTCAGAAACGGATTGTCGAAAGACGTCAGCGAGACTGCAATTCGGGTCTCGGCCAGAGCCGGTGTCGCGAAGATACAGAGTGCCGTCGCCATCAATAGTTTTTTCAAGGTTTCCTCCCGCGGAAATCGCTGCTGATTGCATTGTCCAGTTTTTACCGTAGCCGGTCGTGCCCGGCTGCGGCGCGTCAGGCCCCTCCGGCGGCACTCCCCCGGGAGCGCAGAAGCCGGCAGGCACGGCCATGGCTCAATTCCCGGCCTGATGGTTTTTGAGATTGGTGGGCGTTACCAGCTCGAAGGGCACGAAGACCCTCCTGTCTGCCGCAGCGTTTCCGGCAGGTTTCAGCGCCATCGAAACTCCAACGGCCTGCACCGGCGCGCCCGTCGTCCGCATGGTCGCGAAGGCTGCATTGGCGAAATGTCTTTTCATCTCGTTCCCCCTCCAAACCTTGAAAAGAACCGGCCGCACCATCGCGCTCGAAGTGCGCCGTCACGGCTTTCCGGAAAAAGCTGCCCCCGCGCCGCGAAGGAATATCCGCGGCGTCAAGCAACCCCGACGTAATCTCATGCTGTGAAGGTCGGCCTCCTGTCCGCTCCACAGGCAGGCAAGATTTCCTAGTCCGGTCACCACGTCAACGCGTCAGCAGCAGGCAAAACCATCAAGCATGATAGAAACGGGCGGACGCGATATGATGTAATCTATCAAACCATCAGAGGCTTTCAGGAACCCAGAGATGGGCAGGAAGGAAACGCTGTCCCGGCGTCTCCGCCATGCCATGTTCGATAGTGTGAACCATGGTTGCGATGAGATCGGCGCACAATTCGCGTAGCGGGGTCTGGAACACGCCGCTGATGCTGCCTTCCAGCAGTGCCTGGCGGGACACGGGGGTCAGTTCGTTGACAAGGCAGACAATGGGTTCCTGCCGCTTTTCGTGTTGAAGTGCCTCGATCACCCCTTCCATGCCGCCGCCCACGCAATAGATGCCGACGAGATCCCTGTGCTTGGCGATAGAGTCCATCACGAGCTCATAGGTTACGCGTCGCGTTTCCAGCGTGATCAGGGCATCCATAACCTCAAATTCCGGCGCATATTCACGCATGTAGCTGCGAAAGCCGGTTTCGCGCAGCGAGTGACCATGAAACCGGTGACCGCCAAGCAGCAGAAGCACCTTGCCCTTGCTGCGCGCCAGTCGTGAGATCATCCACGCCGCTGTGCGCCCCACCTTCATGCTGTTGACACCGAGATAAGCTTCCCGCACGCCCTGGGCAAAATCGGAAAGCAGCGAGAATGTCGGAATGCCCTTGATTTTCAATGCCTCGACGGCGGCCGTGACATCGTGGTGGTCCGGCCCGGTAGCGGCCACCGCCTGTACCCGGCCCTTCATGCCCATAAGCAGCGCCGCAAGCTCCGCCGGCTCACCGGATTGCGCAAATTCGATGCGCAGATTGACGTGGCGATCCCGGATATTGCGCGCCGCAAGCTCCAGCTCGTCGGCAAAGGTCTGATAAAAGGCGTGCCGCTCCTTGCGCAGAATGATGCCAAGGCCATAGGAAGGCATATCCGCCAGCATGCGCTGACGAATGATGTTGGTGGCATGAAAGCCGATCTTCTCCGCGGCCTCGAACACACGCCGCGAGGTTTCCTCCCGCACCGGCAGGCGGCCGTTCAGCACCCGGTCGACCGTAGCGACGCTGACGCCGGCGGCCTTTGCAACATCGGTAATGGTCGGACGTTTCATGCGGGTGCCCCGTAGACGGAAAGATTCCTGTCATATCTCGCAAAACATGTCACGGATCATGATCGAATCCAACATGTGCAGAGGGATAAGAGCGTGGAGTACTTTATCAGGGAATAATCGACCGGGGCCTGCATCGCAGGGCCGGCTTGCTTGGCCCAGCACGCGTCCTCCCCTCATCTCTGTGCTTGTCACAGAGATCCAGCCAGCCCAAGTCTTTGGGCTGAGGGATTGTTTTGCCGCGCAGACGCGCGTCGGCTGGATTCCTGTGACAAGCACAGGAATGAGGGGGCTGGGATGTGTCAGAGCGAAAAAATCACCTGCCGAGTAACCTGAATGGCCACTGTCACACCAAGGAAGATGCGGCAGCGGGCATTCGACCGGTTTACGGCGGCATTAGCACCGTTATCACGATGCTGAAGCCGTTATCCCGTCAGATCCGCTCCAGCGCGACGGCGATACCCTGCCCGACGCCGATACACATGGTGGCGAGCGCCAGCCGCTTGCCCTTCAAGGAAAGTTCGAGCGCCGCCGTGCCGGCGATACGCGCACCGGACATGCCGAGCGGATGGCCGAGCGCGATGGCGCCGCCATTCGCATTTACCCGCGCATCGTCATCGGCAATGCCGAGCTGGCGCAGCGTCGCGAGGCCCTGGCTCGCGAAAGCCTCGTTCAGCTCGATCACATCGAGCTGTTCCTGCTTCAGCCCGAGCCGCGCCAGAAGTTTGGCGGAGGCCGGAGCCGGGCCGATGCCCATCACGCGCGGCGGCACGCCGGCAGCGGCGCCACCGAGGATACGGGCGATGGGAGTGAGGCCATATTTCTTCGCAGCCTCGGCTGACGCGATGATAAGCGCGGCCGCACCATCATTGACGCCAGACGCATTGCCCGCCGTTACCGTAGCGCCCTCGCGCTTGTTCACCGGCTTCAGCTTAGCCAGTGCTTCGAGGCTTGTGGCCCGCGGATGTTCGTCCTTCGAGACGACAAGTGGATCGCCCTTGCGCTGGGGGATCGTTACCGAAACAATTTCCCTGTCGAGCCGGCCATTGGCCTGCGCATCCGCTGCCTTCTGCTGACTGCGTACGGCGAAGGCATCCTGATCCTCGCGCGAGACCTGATAATCGACCGCGACATTGTCACCGGTTTCCGGCATGGAATCGACGCCATATTGCGCCTTCATCAGCGGGTTGACGAAACGCCAGCCGATGGTGGTGTCGTAGATTTCGGCATTGCGCGAAAAAGCGCTCTCCGCCTTGGGCAGAACGAAGGGCGCGCGGCTCATGCTTTCGACACCGCAGGCAATGATCAACTCCGCCTCGCCCGATTTGACGGCACGGGCGGCAGCAATGACGGCATCCATGCCGGAACCGCACAAACGATTGATGGTCGTTCCGGTTACCGACACCGGCAGGCCGGCGAGCAGCAACGACATGCGCGCCACGTTACGGTTATCCTCACCCGCCTGATTGGCGCAGCCGAAGATCACATCCTCGACGGCTTCCCAGTCGATGGAAGGATTGCGTTCCATCAGCGCCTTCAGCGGCACCGCGCCGAGGTCATCCGCCCTTACGGAAGAAAGCGCACCGCCAAAACGGCCGATGGGCGTGCGGATATAATCGCAGATATAGGCTTCGGTCATCGGTGTTTCCTCACAGTTCCGGTGCAACGAGATCGGCAACCGTGCCATCCACATGAAGCGGCGCGCCAGTCATGGCCTGTAGCTCTTCAAACGTCATTGCCGGCAATTTTTCACGCAGCACGAAGCGGCCGTCCACCACGTCGATCACCGCATGGCTGGTATAGATGCGGGTGATGCAGCCGACGCCCGTTAGCGGGAAGGCGCATTTCTCAACCAGCTTCGGCTCGCCATTCTTGGTCACATGTTCGGTAATGACGAAGACCTGCTTGGCCCCATGCACCAGATCCATAGCCCCACCGACGGCCGGCACACCCTTGGAGCCGACGCGCCAATTGGCGAGATCGCCATTCTGGGCCACCTGATAGGCACCGAGGATCGCCACATCCAGATGTCCGCCACCCACCATGGCGAAGCTGTCGGCATGGTGGAAGAAGGCCGCACCCGGCTTCAGCGTCACGGCTTTCTTGCCGGCATTGATGAGGTTCCAGTCCTCCTCGCCTTCCGGCGGTGCCTCACCAAAATTCAGGATGCCATTTTCGGTATGGAAGATCGCCTGACGGCCGGGTGGCTGGTAACGCGCCACCATTTCGGGAAAGCCGATGCCGAGATTGACGTAGGCGCCATCCTCGATGTCCTGCGCCGCACGCCAGGCGATCTGGGCGTTGGAAAGCTTGATGTCTTCGCGGGTGTCGATGGTCTGGGTCATGCGTAGGCTACTCCCGCGCGAATGAGGACTTCTTCCTGTTGCGGATCGGGAATTTCCACGACGCCGTTCACGAAAATACCCGGCGTCACGACATGCTCCGGATCGATCTCGCCGGCGGCGACGATCTTCGAGACCTGCGCAATGGTGGTCTTTGCGGCCATGCACATCAGCGGGTTAAAATTGCGCCCGGCCTTGTTGTAGGTGAGGTTGCCATAGGTGTCGCCAAGCTCGGCCTTGACGATGGCAAAGTCGGCCTTCAGCCAGCGCTCCTGCACGTAGGAGCGGCCGTCGAATTCCGCGATTACCTTGCCTTCTGCCAGTTCCGTGCCGAAGCCTGTCGGGGTGTAGAAGGCCGGAATACCGGAACCGCCAGCGCGAATGCGCTCGGCAAGCGTGCCCTGCGGCACCAGCTCCAATTCGATTTCGCCGGCCAGATAGCGATCGGTGAAGGCGCGCGGATCCGAAGAACGCGGGAAGGAGCAGATCATCTTCTTGACCATGCCCGCATCGATCATCGCGGCGATGCCGATGCGGCCGTTGCCGGCATTGTTGTTGATGACGGTAAGGTCCTTCGGTCCCTTGTCGATCAGTGCGTGGATCAGCTCGATCGGCGCGCCGGAGCCGCCAAAACCGCCGATCATGATCGTCGCACCATCGCCGATGCCAGCAAGCGCCTCTTCCGCGCTCTTGATTGTCTTGTCCATTCTCAAAACCTCCATCCAGCCGAGCGGATGGACCGGCAGGGCTGCTTGGCCATGAGGTAAAGCTGAAATTGCCTCGACGGCAAGGATTTTGTGCGTTATATGATTTTTGTTCGTATATCGCACAAATGGAGCGTAGCCATGGCCGTCAGTGAAAGAGACATGATGGGCGGTCTCGCCAAGGGATTGCGCGTGATCGAAGCCTTCAGCGCCGAGCGGCCGCGCCTGTCCATCTCCGATGCCGCCGAGATCGCCGGACTGGACCGCGCCACCACACGCCGCTGCCTGCTCACGCTATCGGAGCTTGGTTATGCCGCCTATGACGGCAAATTCTTTACCGTCACGCCGAAGGTGCTGCGGCTCGGAACCGGCTGCCTCGCCACCATGCCGCTTCCCAAAATCGTCCAGCCGCTCATCGATCGCCTTTCGGAGGAGATCGGCCAGAGCACCTCCGTCTCTATCCTGGACGAAACCGAAATCGTTTATGTGGCCCGCGCCGCCCAGCAGCGGGTTATGTCCATTGCGCTGATGCCGGGGTCGCGCCTGCCCGCCTATTGCACCTCGATGGGCCGTGTTCTTCTTTCCGCTCAGCCGCCCGAACGCCAGCGCGACATTCTCGAAGCCTCCCGGCTGGTCGCCCGCACGGAAAAAACCATTACCGATATTCAGGCCTTGCTCACCGAAATCGAGGTGACCGGCCATCGCGGTTACGCGTTGATCGATCAGGAAGTCGAAATCGGCCTTCGCTCCATCGCCGTGCCGCTGAAAAGCGTGCGTGGCCAAACGGTTGCCGCGCTGAATGTCGGGCTCGCCGCCTCGGTCGCTTCGATGGATGATCTGGTGGAGCGATATTTGCCCGCCCTTCTGTCCGTTCAGCGGGAACTGGCGAGGATGCTGGTCTGAAGCGGCATCTGCCGCGCGCCGGTATCGCCCATCTTGCGCTGCTCGGCGAGCCGCCAGGCCCGCGGCGTCATGCCGGTTTCCCGCCTGAAGAAGCGGTTGAAATAAGCGGGATCGGCAAATCCAAGACCCTCCGCGATCATCTGTACGCTGGAGACGGTGAAGACCAGTTCCTGCTGGGCGATCTCGATCTGGCGCTTGGCAATCAGCCGCTGCAGGCTGAGCCCGGAAACGGAACGGACAAGCCGGTTAAGGTGCGTTTCCGAAAGGCCGAGCTTCCTCGCATAAAACCCGGCTTTCTGCGGCTCGCGGATATGGCGGGCGATCAGTGACAGCAACCGTTCGAAACGCTGCTCCGCCAGGCCCTCACCGCTTGTTTCCAGAAGCGGCCGCGCCGCCCGTGAAAGAAGCGCGACGACGGTCGCAAGCTGGCCTTCTATCATCGCGTCGCGACCGATCTCACGGGCCTCATATTCCGCGGAAATCCGTTCGAACCCGCTGCGCACTCCTTCTCCATCGGCAAAATCCTGCAAGGGCAGAAGCACCGGTTGGGAGAAATTCCGCAGCAGAAGCGCCTGCACCGATGCCGGCAGCGCGCCCTGCAGCATAGTGACGATCACGCCGCCGATATCGGGGGAAAAACGGAAGCCGTGTTCGAAACCGGGCGGCACGATGATGGCGACCGGCGGGCGGATTGGCTCGATGCGGCCATCCAGCAAGGCATCGCCCTCGCCGCCAAAAATGTACAAGATTTGCAAAAAAGCAGAATGGCGATGCAGGCCGATTTCAAAGCGATGCAGGCTGCTCCGCGAAAAAAGCGTCTCGCAATGGAAGCGAAAATCGCTGCCCTGCGCGGCTTCCTCACCATAGAGCCCTTCATTGGCAGTCCCCCGCATCTCCGCTCCCTCCTGCGCCCGATGGTCGGATTGTGCAATTTACGGACCGGAAAGTCCATTGAGCTTCCGGCAACGCTTGGTCAATTTCTTGACTGGAGACAAGTTCGGGAGGAAACAATGCGTACACAGGTCGTCATCATCGGCTCCGGTCCATCGGGGCTGTTGCTTGGCCAGCTTCTGGCGAAAGCCGGTGTCGAGACCGTCATTCTCGACCGCGTCAGCAAGGAATACATTCTCGGCCGCGTCCGCGCCGGCGTGCTGGAAGAAGGCACGGTACAGCTCATGGAAAAGGCCGGCGCGGATAAGCGCCTGCGCCGCGAGGGTCTGCCGCATGACGGTTTTTCGCTGACCTTCGACGGTCGCGACCATCGTATCGATCTATTCGATCTGACCGGCGGCAAGCGTGTGATGGTCTATGGTCAAACGGAAGTGACCCATGACCTGATGGATGTGCGCGAAGCGGCCGGCCTCTCGACCATCTACGATGCATCTGATGTCGAGCCGCATGACTTCGATGGCGAAAGCCCTTATGTAACCTATCAGAAAGATGGCGTAACCCACCGGATCGATTGCGATTTCATTGCCGGCTGCGATGGTTTCCACGGGGTGAGCCGAAAATCCGTGCCGCAAGGCGCGATCAGGGAATTCGAGAAGGTCTACCCCTTCGGCTGGCTCGGCATTCTGGCCGAAGTGCCGCCGGTCAACCACGAACTCATCTACGCCAATCATCCGCGCGGTTTTGCGCTCTGCTCCATGCGCTCGCATACGCGCAGCCGTTATTACATTCAATGTTCGCTCGAGGACCGGCCTGAAGACTGGAGCGATGAACGTTTCTGGGATGAAATCCGCCGTCGCCTGCCGGAAAACCATGCGGATGCAATGGTGACCGGCCCCTCCTTTGAAAAATCGATCGCGCCGCTCCGTTCCTTTGTCAGTGAACCAATGCGGTTCGGACGGCTGTTTTTAGCGGGGGATGCCGCCCATATCGTGCCGCCAACGGGTGCCAAGGGCCTGAACCTTGCCGCCAGCGACGTACATTATCTGAGCGAGGCGCTGATCGAGTTTTATCGCGACAGGTCTGAAGCCGGCATCGACGCCTATTCGCAGAAGGCGCTTTCCCGCGTGTGGAAGGCGGTGCGCTTCTCCTGGTGGATGACGACGATGATGCATCGTTTTCCCGATACGGGGGATTTCGGCCAGCGCATTCAGGAGGCGGAACTGGATTATCTCGTCCAATCGCGCGCCGCTTCCACCGCGCTTGCGGAAAATTACGTGGGGCTTCCGTATTAGGGCTGCCCCAGACACGCGGCTTTTATCTCTACCGTTTCCACACCCGTCACCCCGGACCTGATCCGGGGTCCAGCGCGATCAAGTCATTGATCGCAAAAGGACTCTTTTCACGGCGCAGACGCGCCGTGGCTGGATTCCGGCTCAAGGCCGGAATGACGGAGGACAGGTTCTCAGACTTTTCCGACCCTCACCCTCATCTCAAGAACCAGCCTCCGCCCTCCCATCCAGCAACTCGCCCGCCGCCTCACGTATGGCCTGCATCAACAGCGAAAGCGGCAGCGAGGGCTGTGTATCTGCCCGGACCGTCAGTCCCACCGGGCCGCTGGTATCGCCGGTCTCGACCGGCAGAATTTCGAGGATGCCATCGGCCACATCCGCCGCCACGACACCCTCCGAGATGATCCAGATCGCGTCGCTGGTGCGCAGAAAGGCGCGGCCGAAGGCGTCGGATACGGTTTCGATGCGGATCGGCAGGGCCGGAACACCGTTGGCGATCAAAAACTGTTCCACGACAGGACCGATGACGGACTGCCGTGTGGGCATCAGCACCGGATATTCATGCAGGTGATCGAACACCGAAACACCGGGCGACAGAAGCGGGTGGCCAGCCCGCACCACGAAGCGCACCCTTTCCGAATAGAGATGCTCGAAGGAAAACCCGGCCATCTTCTGCGGCGCCGCGAGACGGCCGACGACGAGATCGAGATCGCCGACCCGCAGCTGCTCCAGCAGAACGGCGTTTTCGCCCGTCACGATCTTCACCGGGCTGCCGGTCTTTTCCGCCAGAAAACCGGCCATCGCCTTCGGCATGATGCGGACCGAAACCGTGGGCAGAGCACCCACCCGCACCGGGGGACCGGCGCGCGCCGCCTCCTGCGAAACCGAATCGACCGCCTGTCGCAACGCCGTCATTGTCGCGCCGGCGTGGCGCAGGAAAACCTCGCCGTAGCGGCTGATGCGAATGCCGCGACCTTCCCGGTCGAATAGCGAGACACCCAGAATCTCTTCCAGTTCCCGGATCGTTTTTGTCACCGCCGGCTGGCTGACATGCAGGATTTCGGCGGCGCGGATAACGCTTTTCTGCCGCGCAACCTCCACGAAGGTCTGCAGGTGGCGGAACTTGATACGCTGGTCGACCATCGCTCGTATAATCCAGTGGTTATGATTTTCATCGATAATGTCATTTTACTTAACCGGAACCCGCTTGCAATATCCCCGGCAGGAGGAGCCATCATGCATTTTCTGCGCTGCGGCGAGACCGTGATCCATTATCGCGTCAAGGGATTGGACAGCGGCAAGCCGGTCATCGCCTTCATCAATTCGCTCGGTACGGATTTCCGCATCTGGGATGCGGTGATCGAAGTGCTCGGCGATGACTATGCCTACGTACTGCACGACAAGCGTGGCCACGGGCTTTCCGATATCGGTCGCCCACCCTATTCGATCGACGACCATGCCGGTGATCTGATCGCGCTGCTCGATCATCTCGGCGTGAAAAGTGCCGTCATCTGGGGACTGTCCGTCGGCGGCCTGATTGCCCAGGGGCTTTATGCCCGCCGGCCCGATCTCGTCCGCGCATTCGTGCTCAGCAATACCGCTCACAAGATCGGCACGGCCGACATGTGGAACGCCCGCATCGACAAAATCTCTGCAGATGGCCTCGGCTCGCTGGTCGATCCCGTCATGGAGCGCTGGTTCACGCCCGCCTTCCGCACGCCTGACAATGCCGCCTATGCCGGCGCGCGCAACATGCTGTCGCAACAGCCGGAAGCCGGTTACAGCGGCACTTGCGCCGCCATCCGCGATGCGGATTTTACCGCGGCCGCCGGGCGCATTGCCGTGCCGACCCTTTGTATCGTGGGCGATCAGGACGGCTCGACACCGCCGGAACTGGTAAAATCGCTTACGGACCTCATTCCCGCAAGCCGCTTTGTAACAATCGCCGGCTGCGGCCACATTCCCTGCCTTGAACAGCCACTCGCCTACGCGCAGGCCGCGTGCATTTTTCTCAAGACCTTGCCGGAGCATTGACCGATGGCGGAACAGAACAACAAGAACGAACGTTTCGAACAGGGCATGAAGACCCGTCGCTCCGTGCTGGGAGATGCCCATGTGGACCGCGCCCAGACCGTGACGACGGGCTTCGACCAGCCTTTTCAGCAGCTCATTACCGAAGGCGCCTGGGGCACCGTCTGGTCCGGCAATCAATGGACGAAACGCGAGCGCTCGATGGTCACCATCGCCCTTCTTGCGGCGCTGGGCCAGGACGAAGAACTTGCCATGCATGTGCGCGCCACCGTCAATACCGGCGCAACCGAGGCGGATATTCGCGAGGCGCTGATGCACGTGGCGATCTATGCCGGCGTGCCTGCCGCCAATCATGCTTTCAAGATTGCCAAGCTTGCCCTGGCCAGCATGAAAGCCGATAGTTCCCTTGATAAAACTGGCGATGGGGAGGAGACGAAATGAGCAACCAGCCACCAGAAACCGGGCCTTTCTTCGCGCGCAACCGCGATATTCACCCGCTGGCCTATGCGCCCGGCTACAAGACCTCGATCCTGCGCTCGCCGCAACGCGCCCTGATTTCGCTTGAAGGAACCAAGAGCGAGATCACCGGTCCCGTTTTTGGCCATGGCATGCTGAATCCGCTGGATAACGATCTCATCCTCAACTATGCCCGCCCCGGTGAAATGCCGGTCGGCCCGCGTATTCTCGTTCACGGCCGGGTGCTGGACGAGCGCGGTCGCGGCGTCGACGGCGCGCTGGTGGAATTCTGGCAGGCCAATGCCGGCGGTCGCTACCGCCACAAGAAGGAAAGCTACCTCGCCGCCATCGATCCGAATTTCGGCGGCGTCGGCCGCACGATCACCGACGAGAACGGCTATTACTGGTTCAAGACCATCCAGCCGGGCGCCTATCCCTGGCCGAACGGCGTCAATGACTGGCGGCCGGCCCATATCCATTTCTCCATCTTCGGTCACGGTTTCGCGCAGCGCCTCATCACCCAGATGTATTTCGAAGGCGATCCGCTGATCTGGAAATGTCCGATCGTCAAGACGATTCCGGACGAGGATGCAATCAAGCGGCTGATCGCGCCGCTGGACATGAATGCGACGCTGCCGATGGACATGCTGGCCTATAAGTTCGATATCGTGCTGCGCGGTCGCCGCTCCACCCTTTTCGAAAACCGCATGGAGGGCAACTGATCATGGTTCAGCCGCTCAACTATTTCAAGGAAACCGCCTCGCAGACGGCAGGCCCCTATGTGCATATCGGCTGCACACCCAATTTCGTCGGCATCGAGGGCGTGTTCGAGAAGGATCTCGGTTCCGGCCCGCTTTATAACGACAAGGCCCGCGGCGAGCGCATCAGCGTGCGCGGCACGGTCTATGACGGCGCCGGCATGCCGCTCAAGGATGCGCTGATCGAGTTATGGCAGGCCGATACCGACGGCTATTACAACAGCCCGAGCGAAACGCGCGGCAAGGCCGATCCGAATTTCATCGGCTGGGGCCGCTCGCCCGGTGACATGGATACGGGCGAATTCGTCTTCGAAACCATCAAGCCCGGCTCGGTGCCGTTCCGCGACGGTCGGCCGATGGCGCCGCACATCACCTTCTGGATCGTCGCGCGTGGCATCAATATCGGCCTGCAGACCCGTATGTATTTCCCGGAAGAACAGGAGGCCAATGCCGCCGATCCCGTTCTCGCCCGCATCGAGCAGAAAAGCCGCATCGCCACGCTTGTCGCCAAAAAGGAAGAAGGCAACGTTTATCGTTTCGATATCCGTCTGCAGGGCGAAGGCGAAACCGTGTTTTTCGATATCTGACGCATATCGCGCAAAAGTGTGCAGCGGTTTTGCGACAACGATATGCGCAAAAGAAAGCGAGACGGACGATGAGCCTTTCCCCCTTCGAGCACCCTTTCCTCTCAGGCCTTTTCGGCGACAGCGAAATCGTCGAGCTGTTTTCGGCAAGGGCGGATATCGACGCCATGATCCGTTTCGAAGCGGCGCTGGCGGAGGCGGAGGCGGAGGCTGGCATCCTTGCGGATGAGGTGGCACAAGCGATTGTCTCAGGCCTGTCGGACTTTGCCGCCGACATCACCGCCCTTCGCCACGGCGTCGCAAAGGACGGCGTTGTGGTTCCCGAACTCATCCGGCAGATGCGGGCGGCGGTCGCCGGCAAGGCAGCGGACAAGGTGCATTTCGGCGCGACCAGCCAGGATGTCATCGATACCAGCCTGATGCTGCGGCTGAAAATGGCGGCGGAAATCATCGCCATGCGGCTCGGACGTCTCGTCGATACGCTGGGAGATCTCGCCTCCCGCGACGGCCACAATCCGTTGACGGGCTACACCCGCATGCAGGCCGCGATCGGCATCACGGTCGCCGAACGGGCGGCAAGCTGGATTTCACCGCTGGAGCGCCATTTGCTGCGGCTCCAAAGCTTCGCGCAGACCGGTTTCGCCCTGCAATTCGGCGGCGCGGCCGGCACGCTCGAAAAGCTCGGTGACAATGCCGCAGCAGTGCGCATCGATCTGGCAAGGCGCCTCGGCCTTGCCGATCGGCCACAATGGCAAAGCCAGCGCGACGGCATCGTCGAATTTTCCGGTCTGCTTTCGCTGATCACGGGCACGCTCGGCAAGTTCGGGCAGGACATCGCGCTCATGGCCGAACTCGGCACGGAAATCCGCCTCTCCGGAGGAGGCGGTTCCTCGGCCATGCCGCACAAACAAAACCCGGTCAATGCCGAAACGCTGGTGACGCTCGCGCGCTTCAATGCCGTGCACATATCGGCGTTGCACCAGTCGCTTGTGCACGAACAGGAAAGGTCCGGCGCGGGCTGGATGCTGGAATGGCTGTCGCTCCCACAAATGGTGACGGCAACGGGAGCCTCGCTGCTGATCGCCGAGCGGTTGGCGGGGCAGATAGACAGGTTGGGTGCAGGCGAAAACGAGCCTCAGGGCGATCGCCATCTTCCATAGACCAGGGCTTCCAGGAACTGCCAGACGGGCGGCCGGTGGCGACATGGTGACGTGCGGAAAGCGCTTGCGCTCCTTTGCATTAGCCATTGATAAAAAAGACTTTATCGGGAATTTCAAAAAATAAAAAAACCGCGGTAACGCCGCTTTTTAACCGGATATGGCGCTTGACACAAAAATGAACTAACTGGTACAAACATTAAGATTAACGAGACGCCGCCGACGAGGGTTCGAAGCCCGCAGCGGCAAAAATCGACAAATGGAGGGCTTTGGCGCCGCACGGTTCCA
The DNA here is from genome assembly GCF_900013495.1 of Agrobacterium genomosp. 2 str. CFBP 5494. Taxonomy (NCBI): domain Bacteria; kingdom Pseudomonadati; phylum Pseudomonadota; class Alphaproteobacteria; order Hyphomicrobiales; family Rhizobiaceae; genus Agrobacterium; species Agrobacterium genomosp. 2. The sequence goes on along the minus strand of NZ_LT009719.1, from coordinate 1,850,834 downwards.
GAGCGATGCGGACAAGGCGCAAAGCCTGTCCGGACCCGAAGGGGTTGGGAGGAAGAATGTCTTACAGTCTCGATTTCTCAGCGGTCATAGACCGGCTGCCCGAGCTGCTTTTAGCCTGTCTGGCGACGATCGGCCTTGCCATTGCCGGCATGTCGCTTGCCACCGTCATCGGGGTTCTCGGGGTTGTCGCCCGACGCTCGCGGTTCCGGCTGCTGCGCGGCATCGTCATCGGCTTTGTGGAAGCCATCCGCAATACGCCGTTTCTGGTGCAGATATTCTTCATCTTCTTCGCCCTGCCGCAGATCGGCATCAAGCTCAATCCCACCGTCACCGCCATCATTGCGCTGGCGCTGAACGGTGGCGCCTATGCCATTGAAATCATTCGAGGCGGGGTCGATTCCATCCCCAAGGGCCAGGTGGAAGCGGGCCTCGCGCTCGGCCTGCACCGGGCGCAGATCTTCCGCCATATCATCCTGAAGCCGGCGTTGCGCGCGGTCTATCCGTCACTCACCAGCCAGTTCATCATGCTGACGCTGACGACGTCGGTCTGCACTTCGATCGCCGCTTATGAGCTGACTTCGGTCGCGCAGAAGATCGAGGCGGATACGTTCAGGTCCTTCGAGGTCTATTTCTCGATCACGCTGCTTTATCTCGTCATTTCCTCGCTGATGATGGCGGTCTTCTCGCTCATCTCCCGCCTTTCCTTCAGCTATCCGGTCAAGTGAGGAGAAAAGACAATGGCATCCATCGGTCCCAACGAACTCTTCTTCCTGCTGCAGGGCCTGAAATGGACCCTTGCGCTGACCATCATCGGCTTTATCGGCGGCGGCATTTTCGGCCTTTGCGTGGCGCTCGCCCGCGTTGCGGACAGCCCGGCAATCCAGCGGGCAAGCACGGCCTACATCGCCATCTTCCAGGGCACGCCGCTCCTGATGCAGCTTTTCGTCGTTTATTACGGCGTGGCGCTCGCCGGCCTCAATGTCGATGCCTGGATCGCCGTTGCCATCGCCTTCACGCTGCATGCCAGCGCCTTTCTGGGTGAAATCTGGCGCGGCGGCATCCAGGCTGTGCCGAAGGGGCAGACGGAAGCGGCCAATGCGCTCGGCCTGCATTACGTCTCACGCATGAAGGATGTGATCCTGCCGCAGGCCCTCAAGATTTCACTGCCAGCCACCATCGGTTTCCTCGTGCAGCTCATCAAGGGCACCTCGCTTGCGGCGATCGTGGGTTTCGTCGAGCTCTCCCGCGCCGGACAGATCGTCTCCAACCAGACGTTCCGCCCGCTCACCGTCTTCGCCCTCGTCGGCATCATCTATTTCCTGATCTGCTGGCCGCTCTCCCTGTGGGGCGCCGGCGTCGAAAAGCGGCTGCAGGCCGCGTCCCGTTAAACGTCAAAACCATCTCATCAGCTTTGTAAGGAGGAGCAAAAGATGAAAACCACCAGCATGAAATTCTCGCGTCGCGCCCTGCTCGCGCTCGCCGCGGCAACGGTTGCGCTGCCTTTCGTGACACCGGGCGATGCTTTCGCCGGGACCGTTGAAGAGGCAAAGGCCAAGGGCAAGGTCGTCATCGGCATTCAGGGTGACAATTCGCCCTGGGGCTTCGTGAATTCCAGCGGCGTGCAGGATGGTCTCGATGCCGATATCGGCAAGGCCTTCGCGGACTATCTCGGCGTCAAGGCCGAGTTCGTGCCGCTCGCCGTCGCAAACCGCATCCCGGCGCTGCTGACCGGCAAGGTCGACGTGCTCTTCGCCACCATGGCCATGACCGCCGAGCGCGCCAAGAGCATCCAGTATTCGAAGCCCTATGTCGGCAACGTGTTTTCCGTCTATGCCCCCAAGGACAAGAAGATCGCCGGTTACGATGATCTGACCGGCATCAATGTCGGCGTGCCGAAGTCGAGCGCCATGGACACGGCGATTACTGCCGGTGCCGGCTCCAAAGCCAATATCCTGCGCTTCGATGACGACGCCGCCAATATTCAGGCGCTGATATCGGGCCAGGTCGAAGCCGTGGGCGGCAACATGTTCTACGGCGACCGGCTGAACAAGGCCGCCGAGGGCAAGTACGAATCAAAGTTCGAACTGACGACCATGTATAACGGCGCCGGCACCCGCCCGGGCGAGAAGGACTGGAACGAAACCGTCAACGCCTTCCTCGACAAGATCAAGTCGGATGGTCAGCTCGCCAAGATTTACGACAAATGGATGAAGCGCGAAGTGCCGGCCTTCCCGGACAGCCTTCCCGACATCCCCTTCACCGTGAAGTAATCTGGAGGTTTCCATGCCGCAATCCGCCGCCGCACAGGTTCCGCTTATCGCCCTTGAAGGGGTCGGAAAGTGGTATGGAGCCTACCACGCGCTTAAAAATGTCAACATGACGGTTCGCAAGGGCGAGAAGATCGTTCTTTGCGGCCCGTCCGGTTCGGGCAAATCCACCCTCATTCGCTGCATCAACCATCTGGAGGAGATCCAGGAGGGCAAGATTACGGTGGAGGGAACCATGCTTTCGGATTCCAGCCGCGCCATCGATGCGGTTCGGCGCGAAGTGGGCATGGTGTTCCAGAGCTTCAATCTCTTCCCGCACAAGACCATCATGGAAAACTGCACGCTGGCGCCCATGCGGGTGAAAGGCCTGTCGAAGGCCGATGCGGAGGCGACGGCACGCAAATATCTGGAGCGCGTGCGCATTCTCAACCAGGCCGACAAGTACCCCGCCCAGCTTTCCGGCGGCCAGCAGCAGCGCGCGGCGATTGCGCGGGCGCTGTGTATGGAACCGAAGGCGATGCTGTTCGACGAACCGACCTCGGCCCTCGATCCGGAAATGGTGAAGGAAGTGCTCGACACCATGATCGGTCTTGCCCGCGACGGCATGACGATGATCTGCGTCACGCATGAAATGGGTTTCGCCCGGCAGGTGGCCGACCGCGTGGTCTTCATGTCGGAAGGCGAGATCATCGAGGAAGGCCCCCCGGAGGAATTCTTCCGCGATCCCAAGCACCAGCGTACCCGCACGTTCCTTGGCGAAATTCTCGCCCATCATTGAGGTTCGCGCTCCGCGGGGGAATTCTTGGCGACCTCCCCCGCAGAGACAGCGTCATCCCCGGGACAGGCCCGGGGATCCATGGAGCCAGCGGATGACAGATCCCCGGGATCAGGCCCGAGGATGACGACGGCGAGGTTTCAACACCTCGCAAGCAACCCGAAGGCAGGCGATGCCCGCCGCCGAACAGATGAACGACCCGAGATCATGACAGACAAAACCGCATTCAAGGTCGGCCTGATAGGCGCCGATATCCAGCTATCCAAGTCACCCGCGCTGCATATGCGCGAGGGAGCAGCCCATGGTCTCGACTATTCTTATGAGCTGGTGGATGTCTCCGCACGCAAATTGCCCCTGAGCGCCCTTCCCGATCTGCTCGACGAGCTGGAGGCGCGCGGTTTTGCCGGCACCAATATCACCCACCCGTTCAAACAGGCCGTCATCGCGCATCTGCACGAACTTTCTGACGACGCCCGCATGCTTGGAGCGGTCAATACCGTCGTCTTCCGCGACGGCCGCCGCATTGGCCATAACACCGACTGGTACGGCTTTTACGAAAGCTTCGTGCGCGGCCTGCCGGATGCAAAGCGTGATCGGGCGCTGCTGGTCGGCGCAGGCGGCGCCGGCGTTGCTGTCGCCCATGCCGCCCTGAAGCTCGATATTATGAGACTCGATATTTTCGATCGCGATTTGCCCCGGGCCGAGCGCCTGGCGAGCGAACTCAACGACCGCTTCGGAGAAGGGCGCGCCTTTGCCGTTGGCGACCCCGCCGCTTCCCTGCCCTTTGCCGATGGCCTGATCCACGCCACGCCAATGGGCATGCCCGCCCATCCCGGCATGCCGGTTTCGGCCGCCCTGATCGAACAACGACACTGGGTGGCCGATATCGTCTACATGCCGCTCGTGACCGAGTTGCTGGCAACGGCGGCGAAAAAGGGCTGTCGCACCCTGCCCGGCGGCGGCATGACGGTGTTTCAGGCCGTTGGCGCATTCCGCCTCTTCTGCGGCCGCGAGCCGGACGCTGCGCGCATGACCGCACATTTCACCGAGCTGTGCATGGCGGAGGGGGTGGCATGAGCCTTTTCACCATCCTCAACGGCCCGAACCTCAACCTGCTCGGCCAGCGCCAGCCGGAAATCTACGGCTATGAAACGCTCGCCGATATCGAGTCCCGTTGCCGCGGGATCGCAGAAACCGCCGGCCACGAACTGTTTTTTGCCCAGAGCAACCGGGAATATGAGCTGATCGACTGGGTTCACGAAGCCCGCGGCAAATCCGCAGGCATCGTCATCAACCCCGGCGCCTTTACCCATACGTCGGTGGCCATCCTCGATGCGCTCAATGCCTTTGAGGGGCCGGTGATCGAAGTCCACATTTCCAACATCCACAAACGCGAGGTCTTCCGGCACCACTCCTATGTCTCGACCCGCGCCGAAGGCGTGATCGCCGGCCTCGGCATCGAAGGTTATGACGTGGCGCTGCGCCACCTCATCGGCCGTCTTTCGCGCTCGTCGTGATATGGGCGGGCGTCAGCACATAACGCAGCACCATGTCGCTGACATGCCGCGACAATGTCTGCTGTCCCGCATCGGTGAACAGGCTGTCGCCGAAGATGAACGAGAACGTCGTGACGTTCGAAACGTTGAAAAAGGACAGCGCGCTGATCTGCCAGTGCAATTCCAGCGCATCGATGCCCTCGCGGAAGACGCCGCTCTGCTGGCCTCGCAGCAGCACGCTTTCCAGCGCATCGATGGCCGGACGGTTGAGCTGGCGGATCGTTTCGGAGGACTGCATGTGCCGGCCGTGATGGATGTTCTCGATCATCACCATGCGAATGAAAGCGGGATTGCGCCTGTGGTGATCGAAGGTGAACCGACAGAGCTTGTCGAGCGCCGCAGCCGGTTCCAGATCATCGAGCTCCAGATCGCTCTCGCCGCCGCGCACCTTGGCATAAGCCTCCTCCAGAACGCGCTGGTAAAGGCTCTCCTTGTCGGTGAAATAATAATAGATCATGCGCTTGGACGTGCGCGTGCGCGCCGCTATTTCATCGATGCGGGCGCCGGAGAGGCCGTTTTGCGAAAACTCTTCCATGGCCACCGAAAGAATGTCGCGGCGAACTCCTTCCGGATCACGCTTCGCCTGCCGGCTTTCTCGGGTCGCGTTCAAAGTCGCAGTTTTGGTCATCATCCATTCCATCGGTGGGGCGGCGGCCTGCGGTCACGCCCTGTTTATTAACCAATCAGTACATAAGGCTGAAAAGGAAGGCAATATGGCGAGCTATGACACAGCAGGACACGGCATGCCAATGCGCACATCCATTGCAACCGTATCGATCAGTGGCGAATTCCCCGAAAAGCTGGCGGCGATCGCCAAGGCCGGCTTTTCCGGCGTGGAGATTTTCGAAAACGATTTCCTGACCTATGACGCCTCCCCGCGCGAGGTAAAGGCACTGGCTGCCGACCACGGACTTGATATCACCCTGTTTCAGCCGTTCCGCGACTTCGAGGGCATGCCGGAGCCGCACCGCGCCCGCGCCTTCGAGAGAGCGCAGCGGAAATTCGACATCATGGGCGAACTCGGCACAGATCTGATGCTGATCTGCTCGAATGTCTCGCCGGTCTCGCTCGGCGGCATAGACCGCGCCGCCGCCGACTTCCATCAGCTGGGCGAACTCGCCGCAAAACATGGCGTGCGCGTGGGTTACGAGGCGTTGGCCTGGGGCCGTCACATCAGCGATCACCGCGATGCCTGGGAAGTGGTGCGCCGTGCCGACCACGCCAATGTCGGCATCATTCTCGACAGTTTCCACACGCTGTCGCGCAAGATCGATCCCAATTCCATCCGTTCCATTCCCGGCGACAAGATTTTCATCGTCCAGCTGGCCGATGCGCCGCTGATCGACATGGACCTGCTCTACTGGAGCCGCCATTTCCGCAACATGCCGGGAGAAGGCGATCTGCCTGTCGTGGATTTCATGCGCGCCGTGGCTGCAACCGGTTATAGCGGCCCGCTGTCGCTCGAAATCTTCAATGACCAGTTCCGCGGCGGCTCGGCCCGGCTGCTCGCCGAGGACGGCCACCGCTCGCTCGTCAACCTGATGGATCAGGTGCGCCGTCTTGAGCCGGATATCAGAATCGACGTGCCCGCCATGCCGGACCGGGTTGAGACGCGGGGCGTGGAGTTCGTGGAATTCACCACGGCGCCGGAAGAAAAGAACAATCTGGAGGCGCTGCTCGCCACGCTCGGTTTCGAGAAAACCGCACATCACCGCAATCGCGATGTCGACCTCTACACCCAGGGCGATATCCGCATCGTCATCAATACCAGTGATGGCGGCGACAGTTTCGCCGGGGCGTCCTATTCCATCCACGGCACCAATGCCTATGCATTCGGCCTCAAGGTCGATGACGCCAAAGCGGCGCTGGCGCGTGCTGAAGCGCTGGGTGCGCCCACCTTCGCCGAGCCGCGCAAGACGGGCGAAGTCGCCGTCCCGGCCATTCAGGGCGTGGGCAACGGTGTCATTTATTTCCTCGACGATTCGCCGGCGCTTGCTTCCATCTACGACAATGAGTTTGCGACAGTCGGCGACAATAAACCAGCTGGCGATGCCGGGCTGAAGAGGATCGATCATCTTGCGCAAACAACGCATTACGATGAAATGCTGACGTGGCTTCTGTTCTACACCTCGCTGTTTTCTACCCGCCGCACACCGATGATCGATGTGGTCGATCCGGGCGGGCTGGTGCGCAGCCAGGCGATTGAAAGCGTACCCTCACCGCATTTCCGCCTGACCATGAACGGCGCCGACAATCGCAAGACCTTCGCCGGCAAATTCCTGGCTGAAGGTTTCGGCACCAGCATCCAGCACATCGCCTTCGCCACCGACGATATTTTCGCGACGGCCAGGGCGATGCAGGCACGTGGCTTCCACGCCCTGCCGATCTCGCGCAATTATTACGACGATCTGGAAGCGCGTTTCGGTCTGGAGCCGGAATTTTCCGATGCTCTCCGGGCCGCCAGCATCCTTTATGACCGCGACGACAATGGCGAATATTTCCAGATCTACAGCCGCACCTTCGGCGAAGGTTTCTTCTTCGAAATCATCGAAAGGCGCGGGGCTTACGGCGGTTATGGTGCCATGAACGCCCCCTTCCGCATCGCCGCGCAACGACGCCTTGCGCCGCCGGTTGGCATGCCGAAGGAATAGGTCTCGGCAGCGAAATCCGAACAGGCTGCAGCCGGCAGGAATGCCGCTGCGGCCTGTTCTCATTTATTCCAATGTCGTTATCTCGTAATCGCGTGGAATGGCGGAGGTCGCCATAAACCACTCCGACGCCCGCGTCCGCCGCTGATGAAAATCAAAGGCGGCACGATCGGCAAAAAGCTCCTCAACCCGCCAGATCAGGGGATCGTCTGTCTCGGATACCTCGAAGGAAATGCAGCCGGGTTCCTCTCTCGTCAGACGAAGATGTTCAGGAAGGTGGCGCCGGACCAGATCGACATCATGCTTGGACAAGCATCGTAGAAAACCCCTCAGCCTGACTGCGCCCGCCCTATTGTTCATGCACGGCATTCCCATTCCTCTTCGTTCTTCTCAGCGTTTTTAGTGGCGCTACACGCGGAATACACGCCTCTTTGCGAAGCATTGTGCAGGAACACGCGCTCAAAATCGGTGCATATGCGTATTTGTAGAGCAGTACACAAAAATTGTTCAACACTATGGACATGATTGTTCTGTTTTGTTAGCTTTTTCCATAAAACAAGGGCGGGGGAGAATAAGGTTTCATGCGCATTGTCGAATTGGCATCCGGCGTGTCGCGTCGGGTGGCTGCCATGGATTTGACCGGTACGGCTTCGGCGGCACTGCGGCTATTAATGCGGGGCATCGCTTGTCGCGCGGCTCCCTGTGAAAAAGCATCCTGAAGATGCAATCTCACCCGACATTTTCGATATTCCCGCCCGGCGTTGCGCGTAGCTCGCCTGCCCATCGCCCTTTTCTTTTTCCAGACCACCGCGCCGCTTCACCGGCGCAGGCCACGCCGGAGACACTGACATGACTGCCGCAAACGCAAACGCCCTGCTGTCCGTCGAAGGCCTGAGCGTCGAGTTTGGCAACAGCCGCGTCGTGGACGATATTTCCTTTCGCGTCGAGCCCGGCCGCACGGTGGCGATCGTCGGCGAATCCGGATCGGGAAAATCGGTCACATCGCTCTCCACCATGCGCCTTGCGGACATGATGGGCGCGACCTATCCGACAGGCAAAATCCTGTTTGAAGGCAGGGACTTGCTGAAGGCCTCTCAGAAAGAGATGCGCTCGATCCGCGGCAAGGAGATCGCCATGATCTTCCAGGAGCCGATGACCTCGCTCAACCCCGTCTTCACCATCGGCGACCAGATCTGCGAAGTGCTTGTGCTGCATGAAAAGATGGGCAAGCAGGCAGCGATGGCAGAAGCACAGAAGCTGCTTGAAATGGTGCGCCTGCCCGATGCCGCCGAGCTTCTGAAGCGATACCCGCACCAGCTTTCCGGCGGCATGCGCCAGCGTGTGATGATTGCCATGGCGCTCGCCTGTCGCCCGAAGCTTCTCATTGCCGACGAACCGACGACGGCGCTTGATGTGACCATTCAGGCGCAGATCCTCAACATCATGCGCGACCTGCAAAAGAAGCTCAGGATGGGCATGGTCTTCATCACCCATGATATGGGCGTGGTGGCGGAAATGGCCGATGACGTCGTCGTCATGTGGAAGGGCAAAAAGGTCGAGGAAGGTCCGGTCAAGGATATCTTCGCCAATCCGCAGCACCCTTACACGCGCGCCCTGCTTTCCGCCGTTCCGCGCCTTGGCAGCATGGAAGGTGAAGAGTTTCCCAAGCGCCTGCCGCTCACGGTGCTGCAGGATGGCCAGCCGGTCGTGATCGGTGAAGAGCGCGTGCAAAATACCGCGAAATACGACCAGAAACCGCTTCTGTCGGTCAAGGACCTGTTCGTGCGCTTCGATATCCGCAAGAACCTGTTCGGCAAGGCAACGCACCGGTGCAGCGCCGTGCAGAAGGTCAGTTTCGATATTCATGCCGGCGAAACGCTTGCGCTGGTGGGAGAATCCGGCTCTGGCAAATCCACTATCGGCCGCACCATCCAGCAGTTGCAGTCGGCCATCTCGGGCGAAATAACCTTCAACGGCCGCAGCTTTGCACAGATGTCGGCGGCGGAACGCTTCCGCATGCTTCAGGAAGTGCAATATATCTTCCAGGACCCCTTCGCCTCGCTCGATCCACGCAAGACGGTCGGTTTTTCGATTGCCGAGCCGATCAACACCCATGGTTTGATCAATGATCAGAAGGCCGTAAAGCGGCGGGTGGATGAATTGCTGGAGCGTGTGGGCCTCTCCTCCGAGCACGCCGCGCGGTATCCGCACGAGTTTTCCGGTGGCCAGCGCCAGCGTGTCTGCATTGCCCGCGCGCTCGCTTCCGATCCGAAGCTCATCATTGCCGACGAGGCGCTGTCGGCGCTCGATGTTTCCATTCAGGCGCAGATCATCAATCTGTTCATGGATTTGCAGGCCGAGCGCGGGCTCGCCTATCTCTTCATCAGCCATGACATGGCTGTCGTGGAAAAGATGAGCCATCGCGTCGCCGTGCTTTATCTCGGCCAGATCATGGAAATGGGCAGCCGCCGGCAGGTCTTCGAAACCCCCACGCATGATTACACCCGCCGGCTGCTATCGGCCGTGCCGGTGGCCGATCCGACCATCGAGCGCCGCATTGCCATGATCGAGGGCGAAATTCCCAATCCCGTGCGCCGTGTCGGCGATGAGCCGGCCATTCTCGCCCATGAGGAAATCAATCCGGGCCACTTCATCGCGAAGAGCGCCTGAATAACAACCAGAACCACAACCATCTGAAGAGGAACAGGTAGATGACAATGATCAAGAAGGGGATGACGACAACGTTCGTCGCGCTTGCCATGGCCGCCACGGCCTTGACCGCCGCACCGGCTCTTGCCGCCGGCAAGATGACCATTTCCAGCCCGCAGGATCCGGGCAGCTGGGATCCGATCGACACCTTCCTCGTTCAATGGGCCGCTGTCGCCACCAACATCTTCGATGGCCTCACCTATCGCGGCCCGGACCTGAAGGTCGTGCCCGGCCTCGCCGAATCCTGGGAAGAGCTGGATGAGGGCAAGCGCATCCGCTTCAAGCTGCGCCAGAACGTCAAGTTCCACAATGGCGAGCCCTTCAACGCCGCCGCCGTCAAGTTCACCTTCGAGCGCCTTCTTGGCGAACAGGGTGCCAAGGGCCCGCAGCGCTCCAACTATGTCGCCATCGAAAGCGTCGATGTCATCGACGACTACACCGTCGACATGAAGCTGAAGGCGCCGGATCCGGTTCTGCTCACCAAGCTTGCCGGTTATGGCGGCATGATCGTGCCGCCGAAATATATCCAGGAAAAGGGTGAGGACAACTTCAACCTCAACCCAATCGGCACCGGCGCGTTCAAATTCGTATCCTATGCACCGAAGACCAACATCAAGCTTGAAGCCAACCCGGATTACTGGGGCGGCGCACCGAAGCTTTCCGAACTGGAATACCGCTTCATTTCAGAGCCGGCGACCGCCGTTGCCGAATTGCAGGCAGGCCGCGTCGATCTCGTCATTCCGCCCACCATCCCGATCGGCATGATCCCGGTCATCGAAGGCGATTCCAAGCTTCAGATCGTCAGCGTTCCCGGCCCGACGGTCGACGCGCTGCGTTTCAACACCCGTGACGGCATCACCGCCGATCCGAAGGTCCGCAAGGCCATCATCATGGCCGTCGACCGCGGCACGATCGTCAAGTCGATCCTTGCCGGCCAGGCATCGGAAATCGCAAGCTTCCAGAGCGCGCTGTCCTTCGGTTACGACCCGGAACTGAAGCCGCTGCCTTACGATCCTGAAGGCGCAAAGAAGCTTCTCGCGGAAGCCGGCGTCAAGCCGGGTGCGGCGCTCCAGATCGACATCCGCGGCAATGACGCGACGATGAACGAAGTGGCGCAGGTCATTTCCAGCTACCTCTCCATGGTTGGCATCACCGCTACCATCAAGCCCTATGAAACCAACGTTCTGCTCAACGACATCATTCCGCAGGGCAAGACCGGCGCGATGTTCCAGCAGAAATGGGGCGGCTGGACCTTCGATTACGATAACACCGCCTATTCCATGTATCACTCGGGTGAAAAGTGGAACCCCTATGACAAGGACGAAAAGCTGGACAAGCTCTTGGAATCCCAGCGTCCGCTGACGGACCGCGCCGAGCGCGAAAAGATTCTCAAGGAAATCGGCAGCTACACCGCCGAACGCGCGCTGGAAATCCCGCTCTACAACACCAATGCCATTTACGGCATCAACAAACGGGTCAAGGGTTTTGTCGCACCGCCTGACAATCGCCTGAAACTGACCGACGTTACCGTCGAATAATCAGGCTGGTTTCTGATCAACACACCTTGCCCGCCGCAATGCGGGCAAGGCCGGGTCTCTCTTCAAGGTAAAAAACGTGGCCGGTTTCCTCATCAAGCGATTGCTGCAGGCGATTTTTGTCGTCATCGCCATCACCCTTCTCGTTTCTTTCGCCATCCGCCTGACGGGTGACCCCGCCGTCACCATGTTCCAGGGCGGCGGCAGCATGACGGAAGATGATCTGGCGCGCATCCGTGCGGCGCTCGGCACCGACCGGCCGTTCTTCGTGCAATATTTCAGCTTCCTGAAGGGCCTTCTGACGCTCGATTTCGGCCGCAGCTTCACCGGCAGCACGCCGGTCTCGCGCCTGATCGCCGATGCCCTGCCCGCCACGCTGCTCTTGGCCTTCATCTCCATGGCGGTGTCGATTGCGCTATCCATCCCGCTCGGCATCAAGGCCGCAACATCGCGCGGGAAGACGGCCGATCAGGTGATCCGCATCTTCTCGCTTATCGGCCTTTCCTTCCCGAATTTCTGGCTGGCCACCATGCTGGTGCTGCTGTTCTCCATCACGCTCGGCTGGCTGCCGCCAAGCGGCATGGGCGGTTTTGCGAGCTACATCATGCCCGCGGTCACCATGGGTGTGATCCTTACTGCCACCAATGTACGCCTTGTGCGCACGGCAATGCTCGATACGCTGCGTTCTCAATACGTCATGGTGGCGCGCGCCAAGGGGCTCAGTGAAAGCAAGGTTCTCTACAAACATGCGCTGCGCAACTGCGCCATTCCGCTCATCACCTATTTCGGCCTGCAATTTGGCGGGCTGCTGGGCGGTATCGTCGTTATCGAGCGTGTCTTCAACTGGCCGGGCCTCGGCACGCTCGCCTTCGACGCGGTCGGCGCGCGCGATTATCCCGTGCTTCAGGCCGTCATCACCGTGCTGTCGCTGATGATCGTCGGCATCAACCTTCTGGTCGATATCGCCTATGGGCTTGTCGATCCGCGCATCCGCACGGAGTAAGTGACGATGGCTGCCAAAACCTCGCGTCTCGCGCGCTTCACCAATCTCGAATTCGTCCTCGGCGCGTCGCTGACGACAATCATCTGCCTTGCCGTCATCTTTTCCGATGTGCTGTTTCCTGGCGGGGCCGACAAGATCGACCTGATGGCGCGCCTTGCCAAACCCTTCGCCAATGCCGCCCATCCCCTCGGCACCGATCCGCTCGGGCGTGATGTGCTCGCCCGCGTCGTCGCAGGTGGCAAGATTTCGCTGCTGGTCGGTTTCACCTCGGTCATCGGTGCTGTCATCTTCGGCGTCGCGGTTGGGCTTGTCGCCGGTTACTATCGCGGCTTCTGGGATATGCTGGTCATGCGCTTTGCCGATATCCAGCTCGCCATGCCCTTCATCCTGCTCGCCATCACCTTCATCGCAATTGTCGGCGGCAGTCTCACCAACACCATCATCCTCCTGATCGTCTCGCAATGGGTGCAATATGCCCGTCTCGTGCGCGGATCGGTGCTGACGCTCAGGGAGCGGGAATTCATTCTTTCCGCCCGCGCCATCGGCGTGAAAGACTGGCGCATCATCCTTCAGCACCTGCTGCCGAACCTCATCGGCCCGGTCATCGTGCTGATGACGCTCAACGTCGCCAACAACATCCTGCTGGAAAGCAGCCTCACCTTCCTCGGTCTCGGCGTTGATCCGACAATTCCGAGCTGGGGCGGCATGCTGGCGGATGGGCGTACCTATCTGCAGACGGCATGGTGGGTTAGCGTCTTTCCCGGCCTTGCGATTCTTCTGACCGTGCTTGGCCTCAACCTTCTCGGCGACTGGCTGCGCGACAGCCTCGACCCAACAGGCAGAACCTCGAGGTAACCGTGATGAGCCAGATTTTCGACCAGACCTTCGAACGCACGCTGGACGCGCTTGTCGCCAAAGCCGAGCCCGGCCAGTCCTTCGAGGCATGGACCTTCGATGACGCCAAAAGCCGCCGCGAGACTGAAGAGAGGCTGAAGAAAAAAGGCATCTGCGCCCGCATCCGCAGCGCCTACAAGCCGCTTCTCTTCACCTTTCTGGAAGAGATCAATCTGGATGGCGTCGACGCCATCGAAGTGCGTTACCCGGTGCACGAAAACGCCCCCTCCAACCGTTTCCGGCTGGAGGCCTATCCGCTGGCGGCGCTGGTGGGCGATGCGAAGCTGGATTTCATCGCCCGCGAGGACGGCAGTTTCCATTATGAGGTGACGCTGAGCCGCCGTGGCAAGACGGAAACTCTGAAGGTTCTGGCTCCGAACCGGGTTCATACCGATATCGTCGGCGAAACCAATGTCTCGCCAACCGGCTGGTTCCGGCTTGCCGGTGATGCCTCGGGCGAGCGACTGGAGACGGATTACGAACAGCTTTTTGAAGCGGCAATCAGTGCCGTCGCCAACCACGGCTGGGGCGATGAAGAGCCCTATTTCGAGGAACTGAACATCCGTGTTACCCATCCGGCAGAAGATCTGCCTCTTTCCGTTGGTGATGAGGTCGTCAGCCTGCGCGAAGCGCTGCACGAGGATTTCTATTTCTCGCTGCTGGAGTTCTTTCAGAAAAAATCCGGCCGACCGCTGGGTGACCGTGGCCTCAAGCCCGGCCAGATCGTACCGGAAATCGTCAGAAGCGAAGGCGAGATCACCCTTCACATCGAGACCCGCCCGCTCACAACCGCCTTCCTCGATGGCGGCGAGCAACCGATCGATGAGGCGTGCGAACCGGTTGCGGCAGGCCAGCTCGCAGGGCTGCTTGAGGAAATCGGCGGCGAGGCATTCCAGGCGCGCTCCCGCTCCGGCCGCGTCCTTTCCGCCCGTTATGTCGCCGGCAGCGATGCTGCGGTGATGATCAGCGGCGGCCAGCACCCCAACGAGACGACGGGCATCGTCGGCGCCATCCGCGGCGCCCGCAAACTCGCTGATCGCAAGGGCGCGCATTTCACCATCTCGCCGCTGGAAAATCCTGACGGTTACGCCCTGCATCAGCGTCTGCGCGTCGATAATCCGCGCCACATGCATCATGCGGCGCGGTACACCGCCCTTGGCGATGACCTCGAATATCGCACGCCGGAAAATTCGGCTGCGCATCTGAACGAGAAGGAAATCCGCTTCAAGGCGCAGGAAATGAGCGGCGCCAGCCTGCATGTGAACCTGCACGGTTATCCCTCGCATGAGTGGACCAGACCACTGTCAGGTTATGTGCCGCGCAATTTCGCCATGTGGACGCTGCCGAAGGGTTTCTTCCTCATCATCCGCCACCATGCGAACTGGGAAAGCCGAGCGGAAGCCCTGCTGGACAAGGTAACCCGCCATCTCGGCGCCATTCCCGGCCTGCTCGACTACAATAACCGCCAGATCGCGCTTTATGAAATCCACGCCGGCGAAACCGGTTTCCGCATCATCAACGGCTTTCCGTGCCTGTGGTCCATCGATGACCGCCACACCGTGCCGATGACGCTGATCACCGAATATCCCGACGAAACCATCTATGGCACGGATTTCATCACCGGCCACACCGCGCAAATGGAAACGGTGCTGTCCGCCTACGATGCCTGGCAGGAAATCCTGTCGCCGCAAGTGGCCTGATACGGCAACCGCCCCGGGCGGGCGGTTCACTTCCCCGGCGTTGTCGCAGCCAGTTTCTGATCGCGCTGTTGTTGCAGCAGCTTCTTGCCTTTGCTGGGAATATGCAGGTTGGCGGCATCAAGCTTGTTATATCCCGCCTGGATAATATCGAGATCGGCCACATGGCCGATGGCGGCCAGTTTGTACATCACGTCGCCAACGGCCACGTCGATGGTCGGTGCAGGTGACGACACGGCGTCCTTGACGGCCGCTTCCACATCCTCCATCGCACCACCCATGGCATGATAAAGCGTCAGCGCCTTGCGCAGAAATGCTTCACGACGCTCGATCCGGTTGTTGAGCCTGTTTTCTCCAACGCGATTGCGCATCAGCTCAACAGCTTTATTCTGATATTCGCCCATCAAGACACCAAATAACGTTCTAAATATGCTTGGGGAGACTACGAAAAATCCCCTTAGAACTGGTTAAAGCTCTGGTTGCGGGGCGGCCGGTCGCGCGGTTGCAGGCGACATTTGCCCCGAACTGTTTGACCGCGAAGACCAAGGCCGATGCGGAGCTGAAAAAGGGGCAGGCGCCGGGCTGATTTCCCGATCCGATATGGGCAAGGCGTCAAAGACGCAGTATTGATAACCGTCAGGTTATTTATTACCCCCCTTATTTCATTTTACTTTGATATT
The DNA here is from genome assembly GCF_900013495.1 of Agrobacterium genomosp. 2 str. CFBP 5494. Lineage (NCBI taxonomy): Bacteria > Pseudomonadati > Pseudomonadota > Alphaproteobacteria > Hyphomicrobiales > Rhizobiaceae > Agrobacterium > Agrobacterium genomosp. 2. The sequence continues at coordinate 1,835,070 of NZ_LT009719.1, read as the reverse complement.
CTTAATCATCAATCTGGCAGCCTGGACCGGTGGATGGGAGCCACAGGCGAATTTGGAGGAAACCATGAAATTTCGGATCACCGTGGCGATAGCGGCCATCTGTTTCAGCTCTGCCGCTTATGCAGAAACGATCAAGGTGGGCGTTGTCGGCCCGTTCTCCGGCCCGTTTGCGCTGCAGGGCAAGAACTTCAAGGCCGGCATCGATGCCTGGTTTGCCCTTCACGGTAACAAGGTCGGCAATGACACGGTCGAGGTCGTCTATCGCGATGTGCCGCAGGCCGATCCGGCGCAATCCAAGGCACTGGCGCAGGAGCTGGTGGTGAAGGAAGGCGTGCAATATCTTGCCGGCTTCTATTTTACCCCTGACGCCATGGCCGTCACACCCCTGCTGAAGCAGGGCAACGTGCCGATGGTGGTCATGAATGCCGCCACCTCGGCCATCGTGACCAAGAGCCCCTATGTGGTGCGCACGTCGTTCACCACCTGGCAGACTTCCACCCCCATCGCCAAGGTGGCCTTTGACGGCGGCGTGAAGAAGGTCATCTCACTGGTCAGCGATTATGGCCCGGGCGTCGATGCCGAAAATGCTTTCAAGGCGGCCTTCACCGCTGCCGGCGGCGAAGTGGTTGAAACCATCCGCATGCCGCTTTCCACCAATGATTTCAGTCCCATCATGCAGCGTGTGAAGGATTCCGGCGCACAGGGTGTTTTCGCCTTCCTGCCATCGGGCCCGACCACGCTCGGTTTCGTCAAGGCCTTCAACGACAACGGCCTGAAATCCGCAGGCGTCAAGCTCTTCGCGCCTGGTGATCTGACGCAGGAATCCGACCTGCCGGCGCTCGGGGAAGCCGCACTCGGCATGCAGACGACCTTCCATTATGCCATCTCGCATGATTCATCCGAGAACAAGACCTTCGTGGAAGCCGCAACCAAGGCAATCGGCAATCCGAAGGAACTCTCCTTCCCTTCCGTCGGCGCCTTTGACGGCATGTATGTCATCAGCAAGATGATCGAGGCCACTGGCGGCAAGCAGGATGCGGAAAAGGCGGTTGAGGCAGTCAAGGGCCTTTCCTGGACAAGCCCGCGCGGCCCGGTCAGCATCGACCCGGAAAGTCGCCACATCACGCAGAACATCTATCTGCGCGAAGTAGCGAAGGCCGATGACGGCAGCTATTACAACAAGGAAGTCCAGACCTTCGAAAAACAGGGCGATCCGGGTCTCGCCGCCGCGAAGTAACGGCCAGACAGGACAATATTGCCGGGCCGCCAGTGGCGGCCCGTTTCCGGCCCGGACGGGCATTGCAGCACCGGGAGGAGTTTCTTCATCATGCAGACGGTCTTCAGCATCCTCATCGATGCGCTTGCCTATGGCATGGTCCTGTTCATCATATCCATCGGCCTTTCGGTCACCATGGGGCTGATGCGTGTGGTCAATCTGGCGCACGGCGCTTTCGCCATGATCGGCGGTTATCTCGCCTCCTATGCCGCCCACGGACTGGGTCTCGGTTATGCGGCTGCGATCCTCGTCGCCATCGTCGGCACCATCGTCATCGCCATACCGCTCGAACGTTTCCTTTATCGCCGCATCTATGGCGCGCCGGAACTGACACAGGTGCTGATGACTATCGGCATCACCTTCTGCATCATTGGCATCGCGAACTTCGTTTTCGGCCCGACGCTGAAGACAATTCCGCTGCCGCAGCAGCTGGCCGGCCCCACCGATCTTGGCTTCCGCACCATCGCCACCCACCGCATCTTCGCCATTGCCTGCGGTCTTGCCGTGGCCGGCGCGCTGTGGTTCACCTTTGAAAAGACCGCCTTCGGCATCAAGCTGCGCGCGGCGGTCGATAATGCCGCCATGGCCGCAGCCCTCGGCGTGCGCACCGAAATCATCTATGCCGTCAGCTTCGCCATCGCCGTCGGACTAGCCGCCATGGGCGGCGTCATCGGCGCGGAACTGCTGCCGGTGGAACCCTATTATGCCCTGCGCTACATGGTCACCTTTCTGGTCGTGGTTTCCGTTGGTGGCGCGGGCTCCATTCCCGGCGCGTTGATCGCCTGCCTGCTGCTCGGCGCCATCGATACGACCGGGCGATATCTTGCGCCCGAATATGGCGAATTCTTCTTTTATCTGGCGGTCATCGTGATCATCACGCTGTTCCCGCGCGGCCTTCTTGGAAGGGCGAAATGAGATGGCGGTGCTCATGAACGACGTGACTGAAACGGCAGACATTCCGAAGGCGCGCTCACCGCTGCGCGCGCTCGCGGGGCCGCTCCTCATCATCGCCGCCGCTGTTGCCGGTTATTACCTGTTTCCGGATAATCTGGCACTTCTGACACGCATCATAGCCATTGCGCTTCTGGTGCTGTCGATCGATCTCGTCACCGGTTATTGCGGCGTCGCCACGCTTGGCCATGCCGCCCTCTTCGGCGCCGGCGCTTATGCCGCCGGCATCGCCGCCGCCCATTTCGAAATCACCGACCCGCTTCTCATGACCGCCATCGGCGCGGCTGCGGGCGGCGTGGCCGGGCTGCTTTCCGGCGCGGTGCTGCTGCGTGCCCACGGGCTTCCACAGCTTGTGCTATCCATCGCCGTCATCCACCTGTTCCACGAGGCGGCGAACAAGGCTTCAGGCTGGACCGGCGGCAGCGACGGTCTTGCCGGCGTTTCGCCGGACGCGCTGTTCGGCACCTTCGAATTCGACCTCTTCGGCCGCACCGCCTATATCTATGGTGTCTGCCTGCTGCTTGTCGTCTTCCTCGCCCTAAAGGTGGTCGTCAATTCACCCTTCGGCATGTTGTGCCGCGGCGTCAAACAGGACAGCATCCGCATTCAGGCCATGGGCGGCGCCGTCAATGGCACAATCCTGAAGATGTTCGTTATCTCAGGCATCGTCGCCGGCATTGGTGGTGCGCTCAACGCCATCTCCACGCAGGTCGTCGGCCTGGACAGCCTCAGCTTCACGCTATCGGCCGAGGGGCTGGTCATGCTGGTGCTCGGTGGCGCGGGTTCCCTTTACGGCGCGCTGATCGGCACCGTCACCTTCATGTGGTTTGAAGACGTGGTTTCCGCCGCCAACCCGTTTCACTGGCTCACCATTGTCGGCCTGCTGCTGATCGCCGTCGTGCTCTTCGCGCCGCGCGGCCTTTATGGCGCAGGCGAACAGATCATCGCGCGTCTCCGGGGAGGTCGCAAATGAGCGCCATTTTCGAAGTCTCCGGCCTGCAGAAAAATTTCGGCGGCCTCGTCGTCACCAACAACGTCTCGCTGTCGCTTTCGCCGGGAGACCGGACGGTACTCATCGGCCCCAATGGCGCCGGCAAGACGACCTTTGTCAATCTCGTCACCGGCAATATCAAACCGTCAGCCGGCACGGTGCGCATCGCCGGCGAGGATGTGACGGGCCTTAGCGCCAGCCAGCGCGTGAAACGCGGGCTCGTACGTTCCTTCCAGGTTACCAGGCTGTTTCAGGACATGACGCCAGAGGAGCACGTGGCGCTCGCCATTCTCCAGCGTGAGGGAAAGACCGGCCGGATTTTCGGCCGTTACCGTGCCATGCCTGCGGTGATGGGCGAAGCCCGCGACATTCTCGGCACGCTTGGCCTCACGGCCCTCGCCGAAACAAAGGTGCGCGAAATCGCTTATGGCCAGCAGCGGCTGATCGAGATCGCGCTTGCCATGGCGCTTCGCCCGAAAATCCTCTTGCTCGACGAACCGGCCGCCGGCGTGCCTTCCACGGAAACCGCGCGTATCGAACAGGCGCTTGACCGGCTACCATCCGACCTCGCGATCCTGATGATCGAACACGACATGGATCTGGTCTTCCGTTTTGCCAAGCGCGTCGTCGTTTTGGCCGCCGGCGCCGTCATCTTCGACGGTTCGCCTGATGATGTCACCAGCAATGCGGAAGTCCGCCAAGCCTATCTGGGAAGTTACGCCGATGCCCGCAGCGCCGCTTGAAATCGTCAACCTCACGGCCGGTTATGGCCCGACGAGGGTCATCGAGGGCCTGTCGCTTTCCGTGCCATCGGGCTCGCGTTTCGCCGTGCTCGGCCGCAACGGCGTCGGCAAGACAAGCCTCTTCGCCACGCTGGCCGGCCAGACGAAGCGTTTTTCCGGCGATATCCGCATCGGGGGGCAGGAGATTGGCACCCTGCCAAGTGCTGCGCGCGCCAAGGCCGGCCTCGGTTACGTGCCACAGACCCGTGACGTGTTTCCGACGCTGACGGTGGAGGAAAACCTGTTCGTGGGCCTCAAGGGGCGACCGAAATCGGCGATCGAGGAAGCCTACACGCTGTTTCCGCGCCTCAAGGAGCGCCGCCGCAATCTCGGCTCGCAACTTTCCGGTGGCGAACAGCAGATGCTGTCCACCGCCCGCACCATTCTCGGCCAGCCGCGGGTGCTGCTGCTCGATGAACCGCTCGAAGGCCTCGCCCCCGTCATCTGCGAAGAGCTGATGGCCGCCTTCTCCAAGCTCGCCCAATCCGGCGAAATGACCATTCTTCTCGTCGAACAACGCATCCAGATGGCCATCGACTTCGCCGACCACGCCATCATCATGGAACGCGGCCGCATCGTCTGGGACGGACCGTCGAGCGAACTGGTGGAGAACCCGGATATTATCGATACGCATCTAGGCGTGGGTGGGCTGCACTAAGCCAACGCATCGCCATTGCGCGTTCATATATAATCTCCGTCATACCGGCCTTGAGCCGGCATCCAGCCACCCCAAGTCTTTGGGGTGAAGAGACCCTTCGCGCCGCGCCGACGCGCGTCGGCTGGATTCCGGCTCGAGGCCGGAGCGACGGAGGGTGACCGATCATACAAAGCCCCCGCCGTGTCATTTGCCCTTCCTCCGAAAAACCCAATGGAATAAAAATTCCATTGCAGTTAAAGTGCACACGATTTCAATCTGCACCAGGGAACGACAATGACGGCAATCGAGGCGCCAGACTCCGTAAAGGCTTTTGAGGAGCGGCTGCTCCAGGTGGCGGAGGGTTTGCCGAAACGATTGCGGCAATGTGCCGATTATGTCGCCTCCAATCAGGATCGAATCGCCGTTTCCACCGTCGCCGAAATGGCTGAAGGCGCCGGCGTGCAACCCTCGGCCTTCATGCGGTTCTGCCAGATCATGGGTTTTTCCGGATTTTCGGAAATGCAGCGCCTGTTCCGTGATTCCTATGTCGGCGGCTGGCCGGATTATGCCACGCGGCTCGATCATCTGCGCGAAAAGGGCGATGAAAGCGCGTCCGGCCTGCTTGCCGAATTCGTGGAAGCCGGCCGCTCGTCGCTGGAAATGCTGCTGAAATCGGTCGACACCCGACAGCTTGATGAGGCGGTTTCCGTGCTGGCCAAGGCGCGCACCGTGCATATCGTCGGCCTGCGGCGGTCCTTCCCCATTGCCAGCTATCTGGCCTATGCCTTCGAGAAGATGAAGGTACCGGCGGTTCTGCATAGCGCCGTGGGCGGGCTCGGCAATATCAGTGCGATTTCCCGCGACGACGCGCTGATCGCAATCACCTTTTCCCCCTACTCCACCGAGACGCTGGAACTGGCGGAAACGGCCCGCGCCAAGGGCGTTCCGGTTGTCGCCATGTCCGATTCCGCCGTCAATCCGCTAAGGAAATCCGGCGCAACGCTGCTGACGGTTACAGAGATCGATTTCGGCGCTTTCCGCTCCCTTTCGGCCACGCTCTGTCTCGCCATCACGCTGGCCGTGGCTGTGGGAACACGCAAGACGGCCTGAATATTTTTATTGAAAACGGAAAAAATAGAATTTATGATCCAAATTCATGAAACGGACATTCCACGACTGTCCTTCTCGTGACGGGCCATGTGAGCGGAGGAGGCTCACCGGAGCGGGGATGGCAATAGCTGGCGGCATGGTTGCCTGATCCGCTCGACACATATGAGGCAGACCGCGCCAGCGTGCGGTGCTAAGGAGGAACCTTTTGAAAAAACTTGATCTCATCACGATCGGGCGCTCGTCTGTTGACCTTTATGGGTCGCAGGTCGGTGGCCGTCTGGAGGACATGGCCTCCTTTGCCAAATATATTGGCGGCTCTCCCACGAACATCGCAGCCGGTGCTGCGCGGCTTGGCCTTAACAGCGCCGTCATCACCCGTGTCGGCGACGAGCACATGGGCCGCTTCATCCGCGAACAGCTGGTGCGCGAAGGCGTTGACGTGCGCGGCGTGAAAACCGACCCGGAGCGCCTGACCGCGCTGGTGCTGCTCGGAATTCGTGACCAGAACCAGTTCCCGCTGATTTTCTATCGCGAAAACTGCGCCGACATGGCGCTGAGCGAAGACGATATCGATCCCGCCTTCATTGCCGAGGCGGCCTGCGTCTGCGCCACCGGCACGCATTTGTCGCATCCAAGAACGGAAGCGGCGGTGCTGAAGGCCCTGAAACTCGCCCGAGAAAATGGTGCAAAAACCGCGCTCGATATCGATTACCGCCCCAATCTCTGGGGTGTGGCCGGCCATGGCGATGGCGAGAGCCGTTTCGTGGAATCGCAGAAGGTCACCGCCAAGCTGCAATCCACCCTGCATCTCTTCGATCTGATCGTCGGCACGGAAGAAGAATTTCACATTGCCGGCGGCTCGACAGATACGCTGGCCGCACTGAATGCCGTGCGCAAGGTTTCGAATGCCACGCTGGTGTGCAAGCGCGGCCCGATGGGTGCTTCGGTCTTCACCGGCGATATTCCCGCAAGCCTCGATGACGGGCAGACGGGCGAAGGTTTCCCGATCGAGGTCTTCAATGTTCTGGGCGCTGGTGACGGCTTCATGGCCGGACTGTTCCGCGGCTGGCTGCGCGGCGAAGACTGGCCGACGACGCTGAAATACGCCAATGCCTGCGGCGCCTTCGCCGTCTCCCGCCATGGCTGCACGCCCGCTTATCCAAGCTGGGAAGAGCTGCAATATTTCTTCAAGGCCGGCATTCGCAACAAGGCGCTGCGCAAGGACGAGGCGCTGGAGCAGGTGCACTGGTCCACCAACCGCAAGGGCGATTGGGAGACCATGCGCGTCTTCGCTTTCGACCATCGCATGCAGCTGGAAGCGATCGCCGACGAGCTTGGCGTCAAGCATGAGCAGATCGGCGCCTTCAAGAAGCTTTGCCTCCAGGCCGCGCAAAAAGTTTCCGGTGTTGAGCCGGGCTATGGCATTCTCTGCGACGGACGCCTTGGACGTGACGCGCTGTTTGCCGCCAGCGGCTCCGGCCTCTGGATCGGCCGTCCGGTGGAATGGCCGGGCTCGCGCCCGCTGACACTGGAACCCGATCTCGGCAAGGACTTTGGCGGGCTCGCCGAATGGCCGCTCGAAAATGTCGTCAAGGTACTTTGTTTCTATCACCCCGATGACACGGATGAGATGCGCGCTGCGCAGGAAGAGACCGTGATACGGCTGTTCGAGGCCGCACGGCGCAACCGCTTGGAAATGCTGCTGGAGATCATTCCCTCCAAGGTCGGCCCGACCGACGATCTGACCGCCGCCCGCATCATCGAGCGCTTTTACGAGATCGGCGTTTACCCCGACTGGTGGAAGCTGGAGCCGATGAAAACCACCGCGGCATGGAAAAATGCCTGCGACGCCGTTAACCGCAACGACCCTTACGTGCGGGGCATCGTCGTTCTCGGTCTCGACGCACCGCAGAGTGAGCTGGAAGAAAGCTTCCGCCTTGCGGCTGGCTTCGATCTGGTCAAGGGTTTCGCCGTTGGCCGCACGATTTTTGCCGACGCCGCCCGCGGCTGGCTCTCGGGCAAGATGACCGACGAGGAAGCGGTCAAGGATATGGCGCAGCGCTATACCAGCCTGTGCCGTATTTGGGATGAGGCGCGCGCCAAAAAGGGAGAGGCAGCGTGAAGACAGTAAGATTGACGGCTGCGCAGGCCATGGTTCGTTACCTGGCCGCGCAGATGAATGAACATGGCGAAACATATATCGCCGGCATGTGGGCGATTTTCGGCCATGGCAATGTCGCCGGCATCGGCGAAGCGCTTTACGGCATCCGCGACGAGCTGCCGACCTATCGCGGCCAGAACGAGCAGTCCATGGCTCATGCGGCCATCGCCTATTCCAAGCAGCTGCGCCGCCGCCGCGCCATGGCGGTCACCTCGTCCATCGGCCCGGGTGCCGCCAATATGGTGACGGCGGCAGCGCTGGCGCATGTCAACCGCCTGCCCGTCCTGCTCATCCCCGGCGATGTCTTCGCCAATCGTGGCCCGGACCCCGTGCTGCAACAGCTCGAAGATTTCGGCGATGGCACCATGACGGTGAATGACTGCTTCCGTCCTGTCAGCCGCTATTTCGACCGCATCATGCGGCCGGAACAGTTGCTCACTGCCCTCCCCCGCGCCATGCGCACCATGACGGACCCTGCCGATTGCGGCCCAGTCACGCTCGCCTTCTGCCAGGATGTGCAGGCGGAAGCCTACGACTATCCCGAAAGCTTCTTCGAAAAGCGGGTCTGGCGCCAGCGCCGCCCCGAGCCCGACGTGGTGGAATTCGAAGAGGCCGTCGCGGCGCTGAAGGCCGCGAAGAATCCCATCATCGTTGCTGGCGGCGGCGTTCATTTCGCCGGCGCAACGCAGACGCTGAAGCGCTTTGCCGAAACCCACTCTATCCCCGTCGTCGAAACGCAGGCCGGTAAATCAGCATTGGCTTGGGATCACGATCTCAATTTCGGCCCCGTTGGCGTTACCGGTGCCGAAAGCGCCAATATCATAAGCGAAAAGGCCGACCTGGTCTTTGGCGTCGGCACCCGCTTTCAGGATTTCACCACCGGCTCCTGGGCGCTGTTCAAGAACCCGAACCGCAAGATCCTGGCGCTCAACGTCCAGCCCTATGACAGCGCCAAGCATGATGCGATCAGCCTGACGGCGGATGCCAAAATCGGGCTTGAAAAACTCTCCGCGGCCCTCGGCGCTCACCGTTTTGCAGCGCCGGATGCCGGCCTGAAGGCAGCATGGTTCGAAAAAGCCGATGCCGATACGGCGGCGCCCGGCGAGGAACACGCAAACAGCCTGCCTACCGACATGCAGGTCATCGGCGCTGTCCAGCGCCAGTCGCGGGACAATACCGTCGTCATGTGCGCCGCAGGCACCATGCCGGGCGAGTTGCACCAGCTGTGGAAATCCAAGCTGCCGCTCTCCTATCACATGGAATACGGCTTCTCCTGCATGGGTTATGAGGTCGCCGGCGGCCTCGGCATCAAGATGGCGGAACCGGAACGCGACGTGATCGTCATGGTCGGCGATGGCTCCTACATGATGATGAATTCCGAGCTTGCCACATCGGTGGCAATGGGCGTGAAGATCACGCTCGTCATCACCGACAACAGGGGTTACGGCTGCATCAACCGTCTGCAGATGGAAACCGGCGGCGCGGAGTTCAACAACCTCTACGCCCATACCAACGTCAATCCGATCGCCATCGACTTCGTTGCCCATGCCGGCTCGATGGGAGCGGATGCACGCAAGGTTTCCACCATCGCTGGACTGGAAGAAGCCCTCGCGGCGGCCCGCGCATCCAGCCGCACGACAGTCATTGTCATCGATACCGACCCCTATCCGACCCCGCGAGCCGGTGGCCACTGGTGGGATGTCGCGGTGCCCGAAGTTTCCGACCGCGCCGAAATCGGCCCGGCGCGCGCCCGTTATGAAAACCATGTCAAGGAAAGACAGTAAGATGATCCGTTACGGCACCAACCCCATCGCCTGGTCCAACGACGACGACCGCACGCTGGGCGCCCATATCAGCCTGGAACAATGCCTTGATGAAACCGCCAAGATCGGTTTCGACGGCATCGAAAAGGGTCACAAATTCCCGACCGACCCGGAAGGCCTGAAGGGCGTGCTTTCGCCGCGCGGCCTCTCCTTCGTCTCGGGCTGGCATTCGCTGAACCTTCTGACCGACGATATCGAATCCGAAAAGAAGGCGATGCAGCAGGCGCTTGACCTTCTGAAGGCCATGGGCTCGAAGGTCATCATCGTCTGCGAGACCTCCAACGCCATCCACGGCGCGGACAACACGGCGCTGGTAGACCGTCCGCGCCTTGCGGCCGATGACTGGGCGAAATTCGGCGCAGGCGTGGAAGCGCTGGCCGCCTTTGCCGCAGAACAGGGCGTCACCCTCGTTTATCACCACCACATGGGCACGGTGGTCGAGAGCGAAGACGAGATCGACCTTCTGATGCAGCACACCGGTCCGAAGACGCATCTGCTGCTCGATACCGGCCATTGCCTGTTCGGCGGCGGCGACCCCGTTCGCGTCGCGCAGAAATACATGGGCCGCGTTGGCCATATCCATGCCAAGAACGTGCGCCCGGTCATTGCCGATCAGGTCCGCAATGAGCGGCTCTCCTTCCTCGAAGGCGTTCGCCGCGGTGTCTTCACCGTGCCGGGCGATAGCGAAGGCGGCGTCAACTTCCCGCCCGTGCTGAAAGTGGCGGCCGAGCATGGCTATAGCGGCTGGCTGGTGATCGAGGCCGAGCAGGATCCTGACGTGCGCAACCCGTTCGAATATCAGAGCCTCGGGCTGAAATCGCTGAAGGCGTTTGCGCGCGAAGCGGGGCTGGACAAGGCTCAGGCCGCTTGAGCTGAGCCAAGGAAGGCGGGTGACCTATCCCACCCGTCATACCGGCCTTGAGCCGGTATCCAGCCGGCCCAAGTCCTTGGGCTGAAAAAGTCTTCGCGCCGCGCAGACGCGCGTGAGCTGGATTCCGGCTCAAGGCCGGAATGACGGCAGGGCGCGAAACTACCGAACGACATGTTTGTGCTACACACGAAAAAGGAACGACACCATGACCTCACTTCTGCGCAAGCCGGTCGCGACAGGCGGCAAGGTGCACGATATCACGCCCCAAAGCGCGGATTGGGGTTATGTCGGTTTCGGTCTTTACCGACTGAAGCCGGGCGAGACGGCAGCCGAAAGCACCGGCGACACGGAAGTCATCCTCGTCCTTGTCGAAGGCAAGGCAACGATTTCCGCTGGCGGCAAGGATTTCGGTGAACTCGGTGACCGCATGAATGTGTTCGAGCGCAAGCCGCCGCATTGCGTTTATGTTCCGGCCGGTTCCGAATGGTCGCTGACGGCCACAACGGATTGCACCGTCGGCGTCTGCACTGCTCCCGGCGAAAAAGGCAGCCGCGAGGCGCAGCAGATCGGACCTGACGGCGTGCAGCTGACGGAACGAGGCAAGGGCGCCAACACGCGATACATCTTCCCCATCGCCATGGAAGAACGCGACGTCGCCGACAGCCTGCTGGTAACGGAAGTCTTCACACCCTCGGGCAACTGGTCTTCCTATCCGCCGCACCGGCATGACGAGGATAACTACCCCGGCATGACCTATCTCGAAGAAACCTATTATCATCGCCTCAACCCGGCGCAGGGTTTCGGTTTCCAGCGCGTCTTCACCGAAGACGGTTCGCTTGATGAGACCATGGCGGTATCCGATGGGGATGTCGTGCTGGTGCCAAAGGGCCACCACCCCTGCGGCGCGCCCTATGGTTACGAGATGTATTATCTGAACGTGATGGCGGGGCCGATGCGCAAATGGCGCTTCAAGAACCACCCGGATCATGACTGGATTTTCAAGCGCGATAATCCGTAACGCATTTCGGGCAAACATCGCCGCCTCCCCATCCCTGTGACAGGCACAGGAATGAGGGAGTGCGCGAAGACACGTCTTGAGACTGTCTTGGCACACAACAAACGCAATTAACGAATTGTATTAATTCAAATAATTTCGGGAGGAGAACACCATGACCGCTCTTGGCGTGGGCCTAATTGGCACCGGTTACATGGGCAAATGCCACGCGCTGGCGTGGAACAACGTCACGAGCGTCTTCGGCGATGTGGAACGCCCCCGCCTCGTGACGCTGGCGGAAGTCAACCCCGAGCTTGCCGCGAAGAAAGCCGCAGAGTTCGGTTTTGCCCGCTCGACAGGCAACTGGCGCGACCTGCTTTCCGATCCCGAGATCGACGTGATCTCCGTCACCACGCCCAACGCCTTCCACCCGGAAATGGCGATTGCCGCGCTTGAGGCCGGCAAGCATGTCTGGTGTGAAAAGCCGATGGCGCCCGCCTTTGCTGACGCGGTGAAGATGCGTGATGCCGCCCGCCGGTCCGGCAAGGCGGCGGCGATGGGTTACAACTACATCCAGAACCCCGTCATCCGCCACATCCGCCGCCTGATCGACGAAGGTGCGATCGGCAGGGTCTATCATGTACGTGCCGAAATGGACGAGGACTTCATGGCCGATGCCACCCAGCCCTTCTACTGGAAGAGCGAGGCGTCCTCCGGTTATGGCGCGCTGGACGATTTCGCCGTGCATCCGCTATCGCTGCTTTACGCCCTGTTCGGCCACGCACAAAGCGCCATCACCGATATGGTGAAACCCTATGAAACACGCCCGCTTGCCGGCGGCGGCGAACGCGCGGTCGAGACTCATGATCTCGCGAGCGTTCTCCTGAAACTAGAAGGCGGCATTTCCGCCGTGCTCATCGCCAACCGTTCCGCCTGGGGCCGCAAGGGGCGCATCGCCATCCAGATTTATGGCTCTACCGGCTCGATCCTGTTCTATCAGGAACGGATGAACGAGTTTCAGCTCTACACCACGGATGGACGCCCGGAAGAGCAGGGTTTCCGAACCATCCTCACCGCCCCGCACCACAAGCCCTACGACCGCTTCATCCCCGCCCCCGGCCACGGTCTCGGCTTCAATGACCTGAAGGTCATCGAATGCCGGGAACTGATCGCGGCCATTGAGGGCAAGAAGGCCCACATAATCGATTTCGAGGAAGGGTTGAAGATCGAGCGCAGCATTCACGCCATGGCGCGTTCTTTTGCCGAAGGGCGCTGGGTGGGAAGCGCGGAGATCGTGGAATAGAACGCCCACAACGGGCGAAAACGTCTCCTCCGTCATGCCGGACTTGATCCGGCATCCAGCCACGACGCGTCTGCGCCGTGAGAGGAGTCTTTCGCGATCAAAGACTTGATCGCGCTGGACCCCGGATCAAGTCCGGGGTGACGGTGCGTGGAGGTTCCGACCTTACTCCTTAACTGGCGTCTCCGGCACCGGCGTCAGCACCTTGCCGTCCCGGAACCAGCCGAGAATATTGTCGGCCACCAGATCGGCCATCGCATTGCGCGTCGGGATGGACGCAGAAGCGACATGCGGCAACAGGGAAACGTTTGGTAGCGACAGGAAGGCCTCCGGCACCTTCGGTTCGGCATAAAACACGTCGAGACCGGCAGCACCCAGCGCACCACTTTTGAGCGCCTCAAGAAGCGCGTCCTCATCGACGCTGGAGCCACGACCGACATTGATGAAAACGCCCTCCGGCCCGAGCGCGGTCAGGATGTCGGCATTGATCGCCTTGTGCGTCTCCGGCGTGCCCGGCACGATGCAGATCAGCGTATCGACGGCCTCAGCCATCTCCTTCAGCGAAGCGTAATAGGTGTAGGAGAGTTCGTCGCGCTTGCTGCGGGTGTGATAGCCGATCTCCACCTTGAAAGGCTCTAGCCGCTTGGCGATTTCCTGGCCGATGCGGCCCATGCCGAACAGGCCAACCTTGCGGCCGCGCAGCGAAAACGGCGATAGCGCGAACGGGCCTTCGCCGACCCACTTGCCAGCCCGCAGCCAGGTTTCGGCCTGATAGAGACGTCGCACGGTATTGATCAACAGCGCAATCGTCGTATCGGCCACTTCGTCATTCAGCACATCAGGCGTGTTCGTCACCACGATGCCACGCGTGGCGGCGTGTTTGGCATCAACGCCATCGTAACCCACGCCGAAATTGGCGATGATCTCGAGCTTCGGCAGCCCGTCGATCCATTTGGCGTTGACGGCGCCGGAAACGGCAATGGCATTGATGCGCTCCGCCGCGCCGTCAGGCAGAACCGGCTCTGCGCCGGCGGGTGCCGTGACAATCTCGACCTTGCCTTCGAGGCGTTCGAGAACGCGCGGATTGATCTTGCCGGGAACGAGAACGACGGCCTTTTTGTCAGACATAAGCGGATATTCCTCCTGATAACATTCCAATAGCAGGAGAGGGTTGCGGGCAAACTACCCGCCATCCTGCTCCATCGGGCCGCGATCTTTTCAAACAAAGACGGCCGTGAAAAGGGCAATAAGGGGATGCTATGGGGGCAGACGGAAGTTTCATGCCGATTTTTTTAAGCGCCCCTCACCGTCATGCCGGACTTGATCCGGCATCCAGCCAGCCCAAGTCCTTGGGCTGAGAGAGGCTTTTCACCGCGTAGACACGCGGTGGCTGGATTCCGGCTCAAGGCCGGAATGACGGAAAGCTGCAATGCACAGAACGCGCACCATTTCCCATCGTCTGAAGCCTCACACCCGCGGCCGCACCGGCCCGGTCGATTGCCGGATACGCATTTCCGGCTTGATGAGGTGAATGCCGTCAGGTTCATGGCTGCCCGCCAGCCTGTCCAGCAGTGCGCGGGCCGCCAGGCGCCCGACCTCGGCCTGGCCGTTGGAAACCGTGGTCAGCGCCGGGGTGGCGATGGCAGCTTCCTCCAGGTCGTCGTAGCCGGTCACGGAGATATCGACACCCGGCACCAGACCGGCGCGGGAAATACCGTTCATGAGACCGATGGCGACGAGATCGTTCCAGCACACGGCGGCGGTCGGCTTCTGCGGCAGCGACAGGAAATGCACCGCCGCCTCGAAACCGCCCTGCTTGGAGCGCGGGCCGGGAATGCGCAGGTTCGGGTCGACCTCGATGCCGGCCTTGCGCAGCGCATTGACGTAACCCTGGTAACGATCACGGCCCGTGGAAGTCTGGTCCGTGCCGCCGACCATGGCGATGGTGCGGTGGCCGAGGCTGATCAGATGGTTGGTGGCGAGCGAAATGCCGTAGCTGTCGTCGCCGCGATAGGTCGGCATATCAACGCCATCCATGGAACGGGCCACCAGAATGGCAGGCATGCCGTTTTCTTCGGCGAGCGTCATGTCCTCGATCGGCGTGCCGATGGCCGGCGACATGATGATGCCGTCGGAGCCGAGCTGCAGCAGCGTCTCGATGAAGGTGCGCTGCTTTTCAACCGAATCATAATGGTTGGACAGGATGAAGGTCTGGCGGCTGCGGTCCAGCTCGCTTTCAATGGCTTTCAGGATTTCGCCATAGAAGGGGTTCATCACGTCATGGAACACGACACCAACAATGCCGGAGCGCGAGGTGCGCAGGCTGGCGGCGCGGCGGTTGTAAATGTAGCCCAGCGCCCGCGCCTGTTCCTTGATCTTGTCCCGCGTATCTGCGGCGACCAGCGGACTGTCGCGCAATGCAAGGGAAATGGTGGCGGTTGAAAGGCCGAGACTTTCGGCGATGGTAGACAGTTTGACCTTTTGGGCCACGGCATTCCTCCCCAAACGCGTGTCAGTGACGGATGGCTCCGTTTAAATCGCAATTAAACAATTTAAACAAAATCCGCAACCCGTTTAAGGAATAACCGCAAAACAGATGGTTCTTTTAAAAATTTCAGCAAAAATTATTGAAGATTGGCGTCTATGGCTTTCAAGAGTTTAACAATGTTGCGAACATCCTTGGCCGAAAGGCCTTCGATAGCTCTCGCGCCACAATTGGCGATGGAAACGTTGATGTGCTCGACGCTTTTCAGGCCCGCTTCGGTCAGCTTCACCAGCGTCACACGACCGTCCCCGTCGTCACCGCTGCGTTCCACGAAACCCTGGGCTTCCATGCGGCCAATGGTGCGCGTCATGGTTGGCGCCTTGACACCCAGCTTCTGCGCGATTTGCCCCGGCGTCAGGCTGCCTTCCTGCGCCAGCGCCAGGATGACGCCGTCCTGTCCGGCATAAAGCCCGCTTTCGGCGAGGCTGTGGCTGAGCGCGGTACGCATGGAGCGGGCGGCCTGGGTTATCGATTGCGCCAACTCCTCCGGGTTGAAGTTTTCATCCCTCTTTTTGGCGTCCTTGACCTTCTTGCCGCCCTTATCCTTCTTGGCGCTTTTGTCCTTGTTCCCGGATTTGTCCTTGCTCATACGCGAGTGCCTTTTACCCTGTGGCGGAACCGATATATGTTGCTGGAAATCCTTACCGAATGCTCGCGCGGACTGCCAGATGCCAAACTCATACACGCATTATCACGACGAAAACGTAACAGACCCTCATCTTCACGCAACAGGCGCAATTTCCGTGCTGCCGCTCGGCGCGCATGAACAGCATGGCCCCCACCTGCCCTTCGAGACCGATACTCTGATTGCTGAAGGCATCGTCGCCCGCCTTGCCGCCGCCTTGCCCGGTCATCTGCCCGTCTCCTTCCTGCCAGCGGAGCCGGTCGGATATTCCATCGAACACATGAATGTGCCGGGCACGAAGACGCTGCGATACGATGAGGCCATCGAGCGCTGGCTCGGCATCGCCGAGTTGGAACATAAAAGAGGTGTGCGCAAATTCGTGATGCTGAACGCCCATGGCGGCAATTCACCGCTGATGACCATCGTCGCCACCGAGGCCCGCGCCCGTTTCGGCATGCTGGCGGTCGCCACAAGCTGGACCCGTTTTGGCGTGCCGGCCGATATCGTGAAGCCGGAGGACAAGGCGGTTGACATTCACGGCGGCGACATCGAGACATCGGTCATGCTGGCACTTCACCCCGAATGCGTGGCAATGGAAAAGGCCGCGAATTTCCCCTCCCGCCAGAGCGATTTCGCCAGCCGCTTCAAACACCTGCGCGCCTATGGTCCGCACGCATTCGGCTGGCTGATGAGCGACCTCAACCCTGATGGCGTTGCCGGAAACGCCGCCGCCGCGACAGCGGAAAAGGGCGAAAGGCTGATTTCCCACGCCGTAAAAGGCCTTGTCGAACTGCTTGAAGATATCCACACTTTTGACATAACGTTATTTCATAACAAAATTTGAGTGAGATGGCCGGATTCGGCCAAAATCTCTTTGAACTGCCGGAGCGTCGCGCCTATATGGACGACGACACATCTTCCTGAGGCCATCGGGCCTCTCTCCACGCGGGGTTTTCCATGACCGAAACAGCAACAGCCAAGCCCATTCCAGTCACCGTCCTGACGGGTTATCTCGGCGCCGGCAAGACGACGCTTCTCAACCGCATTCTCTCCGAGAACCACGGCAAGAAATACGCTGTCATCGTCAATGAATTCGGCGAGATTGGCATCGACAACGATCTGATCGTCGAATCCGACGAGGAAATCTACGAAATGAACAATGGCTGCGTGTGCTGCACGGTGCGCGGCGACCTGATCCGCGTCGTGGAAGGCCTGATGCGCCGCCCCGGCCGCTTCGACGGTATCATCGTCGAGACGACCGGTCTCGCCGATCCGGTGCCCGTCGCCCAGACTTTCTTCATGGATGACGACGTGCGCGCCAAGACCGAGTTGGATGCGGTCGTCGCCCTCGTTGATGCCAAGCACCTGCCAATGCGCCTGAAGGATAGCCGCGAGGCCGAAGACCAGATCGCCTTTGCCGATGTCGTTGTCGTCAACAAGACCGATCTCGTTTCGCCGGAGGAAGTTGCCCGCATCGAGGATATCGTGCGCGCCATCAATCCTTCCGCCCGCATCTACAAGACCACCCGTTCCGGCGTCGATCTCGCCCGGGTTCTCGATCAGGGCGCCTTCAATCTGGAACGCGCGCTGGAAAACGACCCGCATTTCCTAGAGCACGGCCATGACGACCACGTCTGCGGCCCTGATTGCGATCATCATCATCACGATCACGATCACGACCATCATCATCATGACCATGACCACGGGCATCATCACCACGATCATGACCATGGCCACGATCATCACCACCATGGCGCGGTTTCGCCGATCCATGACGTGACGGTACAGTCGGTTTCGCTGCGCGGCGGCGAGATGAACCCCGAGCGGTTCTTCCCGTGGATCCAGAAGGTCACCCAGACCGACGGCCCGAATATCCTTCGCCTCAAGGGCATCATTGCCTTCAAGGGCGATGCCGAGCGTTACGTGGTGCAGGGCGTGCACATGATCATCGAGGGCGATCACCAGCGCCCGTGGAAGGAAGATGAAAAACGCGAAAGCCGCCTCGTCTTCATCGGCCGTGAGCTGGACCGCGAGAAGCTGGAAAAGAGTTTTAACGCCTGCCTCGCCACGGCTTGATCTTATCCTTCCGTTACCCCGGTCCTGAGCCGGGGTACGGCTGCGTTCGTCATCCGCCGACGCGCGTTCTTCGACACCGTACACGGCAGTTGCAAATCATTGACGCTCCGGTGCTCTCGGCTCACCCCCCTCCGTCCTGCCGGACATCTCCCCCTCTAGGGGGGAGATCGTTCCGTGGCGAGGTTTCGCACCTCTCGACGGTCGAGAATGAAGTGAGAAAAGTGCGTCTTGCCGATCTCCCCCTTGAGGGGGAGATGTCCGGCAGGACGGAGGGGGGTGAGCCCGGAGCACCGGAGTCTCAATAATTTTCAACCGCTGTGCAGGGATGATTCCTCTACCGCAAAGAATTCTATCTCCTTGATTTCGCGAATCGTCCGAACGTAAAAGCGGTTCCGCTTTTGCCGGAAATGCTCTAGAACCATGCCAGCCGGCGGGAATGACGCCCCGCCAATCAGACACAGATACGAAAGACCAATACCCCATGCCGACTGTTGCCCCGCTTGATATCGAAGGCCACGTGGTCTCGACCCATTTTCTCGGCGACATTCCCCTGTTTGCCACCGCCGCCGGCACCATTCACCGGCTCGATGGCGGCGAGAAGGTGACTGAGGCGCATGACGGGCTCTTGACCTGCATTCGCGACCCCTACAGCGCCACGCTGCTTTCCGGCGGCGAAGACGGGCGTGTGCTGCGCATCGGCCATGATGGCAGCCTCAGCGAAATTGCCAACGTGCCGCGCAAATGGGTGGGCGTCGTTGCCGGCGGGCCACAGAAGGCGGTTGCTTATGGTGTCGGCAAATCCAGCTTCGTGCGGCTGCCGGACGGTACGGTCAAGGAATTCAAGGAAGAGCGCACGGTGGAGGCGATCGCGTTTGCGCCCAAGGGCCTGCGCATTGCCGTTGCCCGTTATAACGGCGTGACATTGCATTGGGTCGCCACAGCAGGCGACCCGGTCGATCTCGAATGGAAGGGTGCGCATACCGGCGTCACCTTCTCGCCCGACGGCAAGTTCCTCGTCACCACCATGCAGGAAAATGCCCTGCACGGCTGGAAGATGGAAGCCACCAAGGGCGGCATGGAGGCCCGCCATATGCGCATGACGGGTTATCCCGCCAAGGTCAAATCCGTTTCCTGGTCGGCAAAGGGCAAATGGCTCGCCTCATCGGGCGCACCGGCCGCCATCGTCTGGCCCTTCTCCGGCAAGGATGGTCCGATGGGCAAGGCCCCGGAGGAACTCGGCACCCGCGCCAACATCATGGTCACCAATGTCGCCTTCCACCCCGTGGAAGATGTGCTCGCCATCGGGTTCATCGACGGCATGATCCTCGGCGTGCGCCTCGCAGATGGCAAGGAAGCCCTGCTGCGTCGTCCCGGCAAGGGTGCGATCACATCCATGGACTGGAGCGCCACCGGCAAGCTGCTCGCCTTCGCTTCAGAAGCGGGTGATTGCGGGATTATAGACATTTCGGCTTGAGGGCTGGCCGCCCGCGAGACGGCCGCTTATTCCACGGCCAATCTCGCTGCCTCATTCCTGTGCTTGTCACAGGAATGAGGCAGCCCAAGTCCCTGGGCTGAAAGTAGCCTCCCGTCGCGCAGACGCGCGTCGACCGGAATCCTGTGACAGACACAGGAACGAGGGTCGTCCGCAATGTCGCCGCCAAGCCTTTGTGCAGGATTGCTGCCCCCTGCAATACGCTACTCTCCCACCTGCCGCCGCGTGAGGAACAAGAGCAGCAAAGCCGCGCCCGCACCGACGGAGGCGAGCCGGATCGAGGCCCCGAAGCTGGCATATTGCGATACGAACCCCATTAGCGGCACCGCAAACAGCGCAGCGAGAAAAATCGAGTTCATATAGAGCGCCGTTGCCCGCGCCGTGCGTCCACGGGCAAAGCCCTGCACGAAGGTCAGACAGGTGCCGGCGAAAAGGCCGTAATAGGCACCCTCCATCGCAGCCCCCACCAGCATTGCGGGCAGGGTCGTGACCGAAGCGATGATGTTGAAGGCGATTATCGCCGTTATCGCCGCGCCGCTCAGCAGCAGCCGTGGGCTGATCCGGCGCATGATGCGCGGCGCAAGAAGAATAAGCAGAACTTCCATGGCGCATTTGACGCTGAGCGACAGGCCCGGCGCATAGTCCGGCAACCCCACTTCACGCACCAGAAACACCGGCAATGCCGAAGCGCAGAGCGCATGGGCGAAAGACATGCAGAAACTGGCCGCGGCGGCGAGAAGCAGCGGCATATTGCGAGGTGTGTCGCCCTCGCCCTGCGGCCGCCGTTCCATCGGGCTTGTCTGGTTCAACGGCACGACGACGAGCGCAAGACCGCCCCAGATGACGGCCATCAGCATGGCATTCACGAATACCGCCTTCGCACCCGCAAGGTCGAAGATCAGATAGGCGGCGGCGGGGACCAGCATCCATGCCAGCGACACCATCGTCCGCAGGAAGGCATTATAGGCGGCCGTGTCCAGCCCCTTCACCCGGCCATGATACCGACCGTAACTGAAAATGAGCGTGCTTGCGGCGTTGGAAAGCCCCATGCCGGTCGCCGTTACGGCCACCAGCAGCGCCATATGCCCAAAGCTTGCCGCCGCGGCCGCGACAAGAGCGCCGCACACCGAAAACAACAAAAGCGGCTTCACCCGCATCCCGGCATCAACGCGCTCACCATAAACGCGGCTTGCGACAATCGAAGCCAGCGCCGCCGTCACACTGTAAAATCCGACGGTGGCCGGCGGATGACCAAGCACCTGAATGATGTAGAAGCCGATAAATGGCACAACGGCGGCATTGGTGCTGCCGGCAATGAAGACCAGCAACGCGATCATATAGGCCTGGCGATCAAAAGCGCCCGGCAAAGTGCTTTTTTGTTGCATGGGAATCGTCTGAAGGCTGGCAAGCGGGGGTGGCACCCACCATCACATCAAAACGCTCCGCTGTTCAAGCCTGCACGCAACACGGGATGCCGTTTCGTCGCTGGAAGTAGACGAAACCTCTTCTCGCCACTCAGGATGTCTATCGCCCACGGCTCGACCTGCTTCAGCGGAAAGCAAGTGTCGTTCGATTAAGGGCACCTGCCCGGAGATGTTCTCGCCACCGGGCAGATTATGGATTGATGCTGCTTGACTGTCGCCCCGACGCGTTCGGCAGGGACGAACAACCGCCAATCAGAACTTCACGCCGAGACCGACGTTAACAACGTGGTCGCTGAGCTTTCCATCGGCAGAGAGGTTCTGGATAGTATAGGTTTTTTTGCCGAAATCGTTGTAGCGATATTCGAGACGGCCGAATATGTTGTCGGTGAAGGCATAATCGATACCCGCACCAATCGTCCAGCCATTCAGCGTCTCGCTCGTGTTGCCGAAAGGCGTCTTGATCTTGCTGTTTGTGGCGGTGTAACCGCCGGCGGTGTAGATCAGCGCGCGGTCGATGGCATAGCCGGCACGCAGACGTGCCGAACCGTTCAAGCCCGAGGACACCTTGCTGAGCTCGATCGTCTTTTTGCCCCAGGCGTAACCGAGGTCGCCCTCGACACCGAGAACAACTGACGGCGCCACTTCTGCATTATAACCGGCAAAGCCCGCGAAGCGACCGCCATCAAAACTATGCTTTTCGGTGTCACCGTCTTCCGTGGCTTTCAAACGGTTCCAGCCATAGCCACCGGAAACACCGGCGTAAAAACCATCCCAGGAAAAGGCAGGCGCAGCGTCGCTGACAGCAGGCGCCGCCGGAATGTCGCTAACGGCATCAGCAGCAATGGCTGCGCCGGAAAGAACGCCAAGTGCGGCGAAAACTAGAAATGATTGTTTCAACATAAATTGCTCCTTCAAAACTGCCCTACCCGCCACGAAGCGGGCCTCGAACATAGCCGCCGCCGAAATCACGGTCACAAACGACTAGTCGGGGACACGTTCTAATTGAAGCATCCAAACGTTAAAAACAAGTAACAATGACGCCAAAACCAAATAATAGCAAATTATATTGTATATTTCTACATTATAACTTTGTATTTCATTTAAAGTAAAATTAGAATATCTAAACATAAATACACCGGATGCACGCATCTTTCTAAGGCACTTCAAGGATCGGCGAGCGCGACGACGCAGCTGGATCATCCTCAAAAAAACGGAGCCCGAGGGCCCCCTTCAGTCATGCGATGCGCCGTTTGTTCTTGCCGGAAATACCATGCGTCACACACACGCAACTCTGGGCTCGTTACCGGCTTATGCGCTTCGCGCATCGTCTGCGTCGAAAATCCCTGATGATCTTCGAGCTGTCCCGTCAGAGCGGGATGGCGAAAGACAATGGTTTCGCCATCCCTTTCTTCATTCCTCAGTGCCGGCGCTTCTTGCCGCCGTCATTCTTGTTGTCGATGACATCGACGGACGTCTTGTTGCCATTCAGCACGCCGTTCAGGATGCCGGTCTTGTTGCCATTCAAAATCCCGTTATTGGACAGGATGCCACTGACACCGAGATCGATGCTCGGCGAAACCACGACAAGGGCGCCGCCCTTGTTGCTGTTGCCGGACAGGATGCCACCCAGAAGACCGCCCGCATTGGCCTGACCAACGGAAGCGACAGTAAGAATAGCGGCTACACAAGCGAACTTTGCAATCATTTCTCTCTCCTCTTTTGTTTGATCACGCCATCTGGCGTAACTGAACTGTATGTTTAGAGGATTCTAATTCAAGCAAAGGCTAATATTACAATAAACGATTAACACTAATACTGGCGATTTTAATCAAATACTACATATCTCGCCTCCGCCCGT
Organism: Agrobacterium genomosp. 2 str. CFBP 5494; assembly: GCF_900013495.1. Taxonomy (NCBI): domain Bacteria; kingdom Pseudomonadati; phylum Pseudomonadota; class Alphaproteobacteria; order Hyphomicrobiales; family Rhizobiaceae; genus Agrobacterium; species Agrobacterium genomosp. 2. The sequence goes on along the minus strand of NZ_LT009719.1, from coordinate 1,812,154 downwards.
TCGCTCCTTTTCCTAACAGTATCGGCAGGCGTCTTTGGCGGAGACAGTAAAACCGGGCAGGAAACTTTATTAACCATCCAAATATAAGATATTGCTTAATTAGCGACCGGAGATGCAAATGCGGCTGGGGGGGATATATCGCGCTTGTTCTCGGGCTTGCCTGCGCCTGCCGCGGGTGGGCGGGAGAAAAGGCCGATGAGCACACCATCATCTACAAATCCGGCATCTCCTATGACAGAAATTATTTCGCCGACACCAATCGGCTGAGCGCCATTTCGCTGCGCGCTGGCTTCGGGCTCACGGGCAAGATCGCGCTTGAAGGGGCGGAACTGCGTTACTCGCTCGAGCAGGAAGAGGTTCGCCTTCCCCGTTACCGTTTTGCCAATGAGCATAACACCATCGCGTCGCTGGGTTTGACCAGACGCTTTTCCGAAAAGCTGGAATGGGCTCTTGAGTTGCGTGGCACCCGCAGCGATGCCGGCGATATTTTCCTGCACCTGCCGGAAGAAAATATCGGTTACAGGCAGCTGGATCACAAGCTTGAAGCCTCCTCCCAGCTTGGCATCCTCGCCCTTGGCGGCAAGAACAAGCTGACGGCCAGCCTTGCCAGCCTGATGAAAGGCGAGGCGCGATTCCGCCCGGCCTATTTCATCCCCACGCGTCTGGAGGCCAATGAGGCGCTCCTGTCGCTGAAGGCGGAACATGAACGGCCACTCGCCGGCGGTGAGGCTGGCATCACGATCGCCTATGACCGCATTCTCGTGCCGGAAGGGCAGCAGGAAAAATATGAGCGGTTTCCGGCCCATACGCTGCGCGGCTCGCTTGCTTACGGCTACAGGTTCTCGAACCGTCTCGCAGTGCTTGCCGAAGCTGGGCTGACCTCCATTTCCGGAGACGAGATCAGCGACAAGGTGAAGCGCACCCGGCCTTATCTCCGGGCGGAAGCCGAGCTGAAGGCCACGGACCGCATCGCCTTCGGCGTGGGCTTCTCGCAGGATTATGCCCTGTTCGATCCCGACGACCCGATCGCCGAATTTCATCGTCGCTGGCAGTTCGTCGTGAAAAGCAGGCTGGCCGAGAAGGTCGGCCTGGACCTCGCGCTGCAGCAGGTCCACAAGGACTGGATCTATTACAATTACGATACCAGCGAGCGCCGGCTGGTCGCCACCCTCTCTTTCGATACCGGCAAGAACAGCAAGCTGGAGGTGGAGTTCAACCGCCTGCTGCATGACGAGCGCGATACTGACCTTGCCTATGATGGCTCGAGCGTCACCTCGCGTTTCAGCGGCACCTTCTGAACTCCGTCTCAACCTGCGCGAAGGTTCGGACGCATCGGGTCGAAATTCGGTCCCAATTTCTGCTAGAGTCACACCTTCCAGATTCGACGGCAGGACAGACCGGATAATGTACAGACGATTTTTGCTTCTCGCGGCCGGCCTCGCCTGCATCCCCGTCGCCGCCTCCGCCCATCCGCATATCTTTGCCGAAGCCCGGATGGAAATCGTCGAGGGACCGAACCGGACCATCCAGGAAGTGCGCAACATCTGGCGTTTCGACGAGATGTTCTCAGCAAGCGTTGTGATGGATTACGACAAGAACAGCGATCTGAAACTCGACAAGGACGAGCTGGCCGAAATCGGCAACACCGTGCTGGAATCGCTGGCCGAATATTCCTACTACACCTTCATCACCGCTGACGGGAAACCGGTGGAGTTCGGTAAACCCGACGCCATTCATGTGGATTACAAGGACCAGCAGATTCTGATGTTCTTTTCCGTGAAACCGCTCAAACCTCTGGCGGTGAAGGGCAGGCTCAGCTTTGGCGCGTGGGATCCGACGATGTACACGGCGATCGATTTCGCCAAGGACGGCGATATCGCCACCGAGGGCAAGGATTTGAAGGCCTGCAAGCAGCATGTGGTGCGCCCTGATCCGGACGAGGTGATCTCCCAGAACCAGAATACGCTCACCGATGCCTTTTTCAACGATCCCACCGGTACAGACATGACCAAGCTCTTTGCCACGCGGCTGGAGGTCACATGCTGAGCCGCCGGGTCGGCCTGCTTGCCGTCGTCATCGGCTTCATTGCCGTGGCCGGCGCGGCCCATGCGCAATCGCCGCTCGGCATAGGCTCGGCCGAACCGTCCTTTTCCGTCGGCGGGCCTTTCGCCCCGTTGATGCAGTGGATCAACGTGCACCAGCAGATGTTCTACCGGGCGCTGACCGGCGCGCTGAAGGCGATGCGCGAGGACAGCTGGGCGCTCGGTTCGCTGATCGGCCTCTCCTTTGCTTATGGCGTGTTCCATGCGGCCGGTCCCGGCCACGGTAAGGCGGTCATCTCCTCCTACATGATCGCCAATGAAACGCAGCTGAGACGTGGCATCGTCATCTCTTTCGTCTCGGCGCTCATTCAGGGCGCTGTCGCGATCGGCCTTGTCGGCGCGGCCTGGCTGGTGCTGCGCGGCACCTCAATTACCATGACGAAAGCGACACAGGCGATGGAAATCGCGAGTTTCGCCATGGTCGCCCTGTTCGGCGCATGGCTGCTGGTGCGAAAACTCTGGTCGCTGCGCATCCGGCGCGAGCCGGCCACCGTTTTCGCTGTGGCGGGTGAGGCACCGGCAGCAAGAACCACCGGCATGGGCACGGGGCTGCGGTTTCAGGGCAAACCGGTTTTTGCAGATCACGCCCATGACGGCTCGGGCGACCTCTGCACCGCCTGCGGCAAATCCCATGCGCCCGATCCGATGCTGCTGAGGGCAAAGAACTTCAGTCTTCACGAGGCATGGTCAGCCATCATCGCTGTAGGGCTCAGGCCTTGCTCGGGGGCTATCATCGTCATGAGCTTCGCGCTTTTGAACGGGCTTTATCTTGGCGGTGTGCTCTCCGTCCTTGCCATGTCGCTCGGCACCGCCATCACGGTCTCGGTCCTCGCCATCATGGCGGTCTCCGCCAAGGGTCTGGCCGTGCGTTTCGCCGGCCCCGGCAGCCGCAGGGCGGCCGGCATCAGCCACGCGATCGAAATCGCCGGTGCGCTCTTCGTCTTGCTGATGGGCCTGATGCTGCTCGGCGCGTCGCTTCAGTTCTGATCGTTATGGCGGCGCTGGTAACGCGCCCGCAGCCAGAACAGCAGGAAAAAACAGAGCACCGCCACCGTGCCGAAGGCGGCCGCCAGCCAGGGCGAATAATCCCCGAGCCACAACATGATTTTAGGCATGATGAAGAATATCAGCCCGAAGCCGAGGATGATGAGCACCGCGGCAATGGCAGGCGACCAATCCTTCCTGGCGGTTGGCGTCTCGGACTTTGGCTTTTCAGGCGTTGGCATGGGCAAGCTCCGCGCGAATATCCTCAAGCTTGCGCTTCTGCGTGCCGTCAGCTGTAAAATTGTCCGGTGAAAGCCAGGCCTCGAAGGCCCTGCCGATCAGTGGCCATTCGCCGTCGATCATGGAAAACCACGCCGTATCGCGATTTTGCCCCTTCGAGATCATATGCTGGCGGAAGACGCCTTCGAAGGTGAAGCCATAACGCTTCGCCGTCGTCTTGGAGGGCTCGTTTTCGTTGTGGCATTTCCACTCGTAACGGCGATACCCCAGGTCCTCGAACACATGCTTTGCCATAAGGTAATGCGCCTCGGTGGCAAGCGGGGAACGTTTCATCTTCGCCCCATGGGCGACGGAGCCGACTTCTACCACGCCATTGGCGGGATCGGGCCGCATGTAACTCGCCATGCCGACGATTTCGCCCGTTGTGTTTTCGACAAAGACCAGCGTCACCCAGTTAAGCTTTTCACCAGCGCCAACAAGCCAGTCACCAAAGGCATCCGCATCGGGAAAGGCGCTTTGCGGGAAATATCTGAGCAGCGCATTGGTGCCCTCGCCGCCAAGCGCAGCCCAGAGTTTTTCCAGATGTTTGTCGCGATCGAACGGTTCCGCCGTTACATAACGGCCTTTCAGCACCACCGGCTGCGGCGCCGGACATCCCTTGAATTCTCTCAGATCGCGCATTCTCTTCCCCATTTGCTGGGAGAAGGATTAGGGCAAGCCGGGCGGGATGACAACAGTGGATGTGGGGGTGGGATGCGGTGATCTCGGCGGGGCGCTTATCATCCTCGGTGGGCGTGGCTCACCCCCCCCTTCTGCCCTGCCGGGCATCTCCCCCTCAAGGGGGGAGATCAGCGGGAGGCCCTACCGCCGCTTCAATCGCAAATGTCGAAAGAGGTGAGATGTAGCCGCTTGTCGATCTCCCCCCTTGAGGGGGAGATGCCCGGCAGGGCAGAAGGGGGGTGAGCCACACGCTCAAACCTTCACGCCCAAGCCCAAACGCCAACCTACACCTTCGCCGCCACCACCGTCGCCTCGATGTGATCCACCAGCGCATCCGGCAACCCAAGCCGCCCGGCAAGAAGATCGAGATACCCCCGCTCCGCCCGCGTATCGGCCTCGATGGCAAGCCGCGAGGCGGTATAAAGCTCCACCTTCTGCTCTTCCGTGCGGGCAGCGGCCACCAGCGCGTCGATGTCGAGCGGATCGGCCAGTTCCTTTTCGAGGAAACGCTCGGCTTCGCTATCGAGGCCGGAAACCTGCACCTTGTCCATGATATTGGCGCGCTCTTTCTCATCGATATGCCCGTCCGCCTTGGCCGCCGCAATCATGGCCTGGATGAGCTTCAGCGCGAAATCATTGGAAAGTGCCGGCGACTGCGGATGGAAAGCGGAATCGGCGGGCGGAGCGAGAAGTTCCGGCTCTGGTTTCGGCGCGGCTTCCGGCGCCTGTCCTGACTTGTAATTCTTGTAGGCGAGGTAACCGAGGCCAGCGATGGCGGCGACACCGCCGATGGTGGCGACGTTGCCGGCGAGCTTGCGGCCGGTTTTGGTGCCCAGGATTACGGCGGCGAGAGCACCGGCCTTGAGGGGATTGTTCTTGGCGATATCGGCGGCCTGCCCGGCTCTGTCACGGACGCTTCCCGAAAGGCCCGGCACCTGCGAGCCGAGGAATTGTTCAAGAAGCTTCTTGGCGTCGAACATCAAAATCTCCTGTAGAGGTCAAATCTACAGGGGAGATAGGAAGCCGTAGGCCGATTATAAATGTCAAACCCGCTCACGCCTTCGTGAACGGGTTTGACAGGAGATAAATCAGCCGCGCAGCGCAGCAGCTTCGGCGGCAAGCTTGGTGATGCCCGCCCAGTCACCCGTCGCCACCAGTTCGCGTGGGGCAACCCAGGAGCCGCCGACGCAGACGACGTTCGGCAGGGAGAGATAGTCGTTGGCGTTCTTGAGCGATACGCTGCCGGTCGGGCAGAAGACGGTGCCGGCGAGCGGCGAAGACAGCGCCTTTAGGTAAGGTGCGCCGCCAGCCTGTTCGGCCGGGAAGAACTTCAGCACCTTGTAACCCTCGTCGCGCAGCGCCATGACTTCGCTGGCAGTGGCGGCGCCCGGAAGCAGCGGCACCCTGGAGCTGCGCGCGGCTTCCAGCACGCTCTTGTTGATGCCTGGGCTGACGATGAAGGTGGAACCGGCTTCGGCAGCCGCCTCGAAATCCTTCGCATTGAGAATGGTGCCGGCGCCGACATTGGCGCCTTCCACTTCCGCCGCAACAGCACGGATGGCGTCCAGCGCGGCCGGCGTGCGCATGGTGATCTCGATTGCCTTCAGACCGCCAGCGACCAAAGCACGCGCAAGCGGCACGGCGGAGGCGGCGTCATCCACGATCAGCACCGGCACGACCGGCTGAAGTTTCAGGAGGGAGAGAAGTTTTTCGGAGTCCTGGGCCAAGATGAGCCTCCTTGCGCGATTGAAACGATTGAAATCCCGTTTACCGATTAGCCTGCCCCGGCTTTGATGTCGAGGCATGGCAAGGCCATTTTTTGCCCTGATACTTCAATCAATTCGCTTCTTCATCAAGCCGTCTTGCGATAGTCTGGCGCACCAGTTTGCGGAGACAGCATGGCCAAGGAAATCGAACGGAAGTTTCTTGTTGCAGGCGGTGAATGGCGCGATGAGGTAACGCATAGCATGGCTTTCCGGCAGGCCTATGTCGCCTCCATGGAAAATCGTTCGGTCAGGGTGAGGATCGTCGACGGGCGTGACGCGACACTCACAATCAAGATCGGCGCAAGCGCCCTCGTCCGCGACGAATATGAATATCCCATCCCGCTGGAAGATGCCGAGGAACTGATGGCCAGCGCGCCCGGCGTGGTGATCGAGAAGACGCGGCACACGGTTGATCACGGCGGCTTCACCTGGGAGATCGATGTTTTCGAAGGCCGATATAAGGGGCTTATCGTGGCGGAAGTGGAGATGGATGACGAAAATGCCGATCCGGATCTTCCTCCCTGGCTCGGCAGGGAGGTAACGGGCGACAGGCGCTTTTCCAACCAGTCCCTCGCCACGGACGACCAGAGCGGAGACCTGTCGGATGCCTTTCAGAATTGATCCGAAAAAGCCCTTTGACGATGAAATCCGCCGCGCCGGCCTGGAATTGATCGAAGACACGGTCACCATCCTGCGTGACCGTCCGTCCGGCCCGCACGAGGCCGTGCACGATGTGCGCAAGCGCTTCAAGCGGCTGCGGGCCCTCTACCGCCTCATCCGAAAGGCGGCGCCGGATTTTAGCCGAGAGGAAAATGCCCGCTTCCGGGATATTGCCCGTTCGCTCGCCTTCGCCCGTGATGCGACGGCATTGGTGGAAACGGCGGAATATCTGGAGGCTTTCGCGCTCTCCGATACACAGGGTGAGGCGCTGCGGTCCATCACGGCGATGCTGCGCGCGCGTCGGGATCATGCGGTGAAATACGAGGCCGCTCTCGACGAGGCGATTTCTGCGGCCATCACCGGCTGCGAGGCGGGACGTGAACGGCTGAAGACGCTATCGCTGCCGGATGAGCTCAAGGACAGCGCCCGGCTGCTGAGGACAAGCTGGGCGCGGCAGAGGAAACGGGCGCGACAGGCGCTGGCCGATTGCCACGAGCAGGCCGATGTCGAGCATTTCCATGAGTTGCGCAAGGCCGGCCAGACCTACTGGATGCATCTTGGTCTGATGAGGCGTATCTGGCCGTCCGCCATGCGCGCCAAGCGCGCCGATACCAAGCGACTGGTCGACATTCTCGGCCACGAACACGATCTCTCGGTTCTCGCCGCCGTGGCCGACCGCGAGCCCGACCGCTTTGGCAACGGCGAACGGCTGGCGCTGCTGCTCGACGCCATCATCGAAAGGCAGCAGGCGCTGCGTGCCGAAGGCCTTGAACTGGCAGATGAGGTCTTTTCCGAATCTGCCAGCACGGAAAGCCGCATCGTCGGCCTGCTGTGGCGGCAGGCGGCGAAGTAGGCCAAACGCCACTTTCGGCGCTCGCTCACCTCCGTCATTCCGGCCTTGAGCCGGAATCCAGCCAGCCCAAGGACTTGGGCTGAAAAGACTTGTCCCGCCGCGCAGACGCGCGTCGGCTGGATTCCGGCTCAAGGCCGGAATGACGGAGGCGGCATTGCGACATCCCGTTGCCTGCACACGGCAGCAGGAATGACAGGAAGCCCACAAATCCTCCCGATTGACGATTTTCAAAATACCCGAACCCACCGATAAATATTGCTTTGCGGCCGCCGTCGCTGTATTTCACCGGCCATGACCGACACGACCATTCTCCCCCGCCCGGAAGTCTCTGGCGATTTCCTTGTGGCCGCGCTTTATCATTTCGCCCGCCTGCCGCGGTTCGAGAGCCTGCGTGAGCCATTGTTCGAGCTCTGCCAGAAGAACGGCGTCAAGGGCACGCTGCTGCTGGCCGCCGAGGGCATCAACGGCACGATCGCCGGCCCGGATGCAGGCGTTCACGCCGTGCTTTCCTTCCTGCGCGCACAGCCGGAATTTTCGGCATTGGAGCACAAGGAAAGCCGCGCCTCGCACATGCCTTTCGTGCGGCTGAAGGTGAAGCTCAAGAAAGAGATCGTCACGATGGGCGTGCCTGATATCGATCCGAACCGGATCGTCGGCACCTATGTCGACCCGCGCGATTGGAACGAATTGATCTCCGACCCGGACACGATCGTCATCGATACCCGCAACGATTACGAAACCGCCATCGGCGTCTTCAAGGGTGCAGTTGATCCGAAGACGAAAACCTTCCGCGAGTTTCCGGACTGGGTGAAGAACAATCCCGGCCTGCACAACAAGCCGAAGATCGCCATGTATTGCACCGGCGGCATCCGCTGCGAAAAGGCCACGGCCTTCATGAAGGAGCAGGGCTTCGACGAGGTCTATCACCTCAAGGGCGGCATCCTGAAATATCTGGAAGAAGTGCCGGAAGAAGAAAGCCTGTGGGAGGGCGCCTGCTTCGTTTTCGACGAGCGTGTGTCGGTGGTGCATGGCCTGGCCGAAGGCGACCACCAGCTGTGCCACGCCTGCCGCAACCCGATCACCCCGGAAGTGCGCCTGTCACCCAAGTTCGAGGAAGGCGTCTCCTGCCCGAGCTGCTACGATGAGCGCAGCGAAGAAGACCGCCAGCGCTTCCGCGACCGGCAACAGCAGATCGACCTGGCAAAGAAGCGCGGCGAGCGGCATCTGGGGCGGTAAGCCCAGGTAGCTATAGGACTGTATCTAAATTTGGATAGAGCGGCGCCGCGTGTTTCTTCTCCCCGCCGGGGAGAAGAAACGAGAAGCGGCACGTCGAGAACCTCACGCCCCCGCCCGCAGCGCAAAGAGCGGCGCATCCTGCCCGTCCAGCATGGCGGTGATCTCTTCCGCCGCGACCGGTTTTGAGAACAGGTAACCCTGCAATTCGTCGCAGCCGCACAGATGCAGTATGGCCGCCTGCTCTTCCGTTTCCACGCCTTCGGCCGTGACCGGAATGTCGAGGGATTTCGCCAGCGCCACGGTCGCCTGCAGCATTTCCAGCGAGCGGCCTCCCTTGTCGAGCGCCATGATGAGCGAACGGTCGATCTTCATCCTGTCGAAGCCGAAGCGACGCAGATAGCCGACGCTGGCAAAGCCGGCGCCGAAATCGTCGAGCGCGATATGCAGGCCGAGCTGTTTCAGCTTGTCTATTGCCGCACTTGCCCGCTCCGGGTGCTGGATGAAATAACCTTCCGTCATTTCCAGCCGCAGCCTTTCCGGCGGCGTCTTCGTTGCATCCAGAATATCCGCGACATGGCCGGAAAAGGCCGGATTGCGGAACTGCACGGGTGAAATATTGACCGACAGTTTGATGGACGGCCATTGCTGTGCTGTCTCGCAGGCCTTGCGCAGCACCAGCAGGCCGAGCCGGTCGATGAGACCGCTCGTCTCGGCAGCGGCGATGAATATGTCGGGCGGGACGAAGCCATATCCCGGCCTTTGCCAGCGGGCCAGCGCCTCCACCCCGGTAATGCAGCGCGTGGCGGCGCTGACGACCGGCTGATAAACCACCTGTATCTCGTCGTTCAAAATGGCGGAGCGAAGATCGGCCTCGAGCTGCAGTTTTTCCTCGCGCAGCGCATCCATTTTCAATTCGTAGGACACGTAACGACCGCGGCCGTTTTCCTTGGCCTGATACATGGCCATATCCGCGCGGCGCAGCAATTCCTCACCATTGATGTCCCCCGCCCGCGAGATCGACGTGCCGATGCTGCAGCCTATACTTGCCACACGCTCGCCTATGCTGAAGGGTTCGGTGAAGAGTTCCAGCAGTGACATACAGAGCTTGCGGCCTTCCACCCACACGTCGTCGCCCTGAATGGCGATGGCGAATTCGTCGCCGCCGAGCCGCGCCAGAACCGCGCCTTCCGGCACCAGCACCCTGAGCGCCGCCGCCACGCCCTTGATGAGCCGGTCACCCGCCGCGTGGCCGTAGGAATCGTTGATTTCCTTGAAGCCGTCGAGATCGAGATAAAGCAGCTTGATATCCGTCTTGTCGTGGCTTGCCCTGGCGACCATGCGGTCCAGCCTCGCGAAGAGACCGGCGCGATTATTGAGGCCGCTCAGCCGATCGCGCAGAGCTTCTTCCCGCGCCGCCGCCTCATCCGCCTTCAGACGATCGAGCGTGGCCGAACCGATAATGAGCAGCACCAGAAAGAACGTGCCGGCGATACCGAGCGCGGTAAAGACGACCGGCCGCGCCTCATGAAAACTGACATCTCCGGGCAGGTGCGACCGCCAGACGAGCCGTGCCAGCACCTGCCCCAGCGGATTGACGATATCCACGTGGTTGGCGGCCGTTCCCTCGCCATATTGCAGCTCCAGGCCCTCGATCACGTAGTTGCGGGCGAGTTTGTGGACCGTCGCCTGGGTGAGATGACGGGCAAAAACCAGATAGCGCCGCTCCGCGCCGACCGGCGGCAGCGCTCCCGATTTGAGCCGCACCAGCGCAACACCGGCAGCGGCGATACCATCCCCGGTTTTGACGAAACCCGTGACCTGCGAGGTGACGCCGGGACGCATGGACCGCACCCGTTCGATCATTTCCGGAAGGCCGGCGGCGAAATAGGTGCCGGGCACCCATTTCGCCGGCTTGCCATTCTGATAAGCCATACGGACCTTGTCATCCTCGTCGATGATAACGGCAGTATCGAAAAGATCGTTATTGGCCGTCATGTCGCCGTAATTGCTGGCCACCCAGTCGAAGCGATCAGGAGCATAGACATATTCGGCGGCATCGTCCCAGGCGGCGTAATCGTTGAGCGTCGCACCAAGCTGTTCGCGAAAAGTGACGAGAGCTCCCGCCGTCGTCTCGCGTGAACGGGCACTGTCGAGCAGATTGGCCTTTTCCCGGACCTGACTGAGAGCGGAGAGGACGAGCGCCGTAACGATGAGAAGCACCAGCGCGAAGGTGGACAGCACAACGCCGACGGCGGTTCTGCGCCCGACCGGCAAATAGTCCCCAATGTTGCGCGGCGCAATCCGCATAAAATCCCCTTCGAAAGCATCATCTTGCGAAGGAAACATTCAAAAGCCGTTAAGCCGCGCCGTAACACCGACCCAAAAAACAACGGGTACAAAACGACAGTCCGACCGGAAATCTGAAAAATCCTTTCTGAAAGAACGGAAGTTTTTCAGGAAAAGTGGATTTGCGCCCGTCCGTAAAACAAAAAACCTCCCCCGCGCGCGGGAGAGGTCATCATTTTCATCGTGATGGAGCGATTACCAGGACGGGATAACCGTGCCGTTATACTTCTCCAGAATGAAGGCCTTCACTTCCGGGCTGTGGTAGGATTCCACCAGCGTCTTCACCCAGGGCTTGTCCTTGTCCTGCGTGCGAACGGCGATGACGTTCGCGTAAGGGGACTTTTCGCTTTCGATGGCGATGGAGTCCTTCTTCGGGTTCAGGCCGGCTGCCGTGGCATAGTTGGTGTTGATGACCGAAGCGTCGGTATCGTCAAGCGAGCGCGGCAGCTGTGCGGCGTCGAGTTCGACGATCTGGATGTTCTTCGGGTTTTCGGTGATGTCGGCAGGCGTTACCTTGAGGCCAGCTTCTTCCTTGACCTTGATCAGGCCCTTGGAAGCAAGAACCAGAAGGGCGCGGCCGCCATTGGTGGGATCGTTCGGAATACCGACCGTCGCGCCATCCTTCAGCTCGTCAAGGCTCTTCACCTTCTTCGAATAAACGCCCATCGGGGTGGTGATGGTGGTGCCGACGCTGACGAGATCGAACTTGCGGTCAGCGATCTGGTTGTCGAGGTACGGCTGGTGCTGGAAGGAGTTGGCCTGCAGCTCGCCGTCGTTCAGCGCCTGGTTCGGCACGACATAATCGGAGAACTCGACGATATCGATATCGAGGCCCTTGGCGGCCGCGATCTTCTTCACCTGTTCCATGATCTGCGCGTGTTCGGCGGGGGTGACGCCGATCTTGATCGTCTCGGCCAGCGCCTGACCGGCGGTGAAGAGAGCGGCGAGCGATGCCGCGAGGATGAGTTTCTTCATGGGTGTCTCCTTGGGTTGTTATTATGAACGCAGTTAATTCTTCCGTGTACGCTTGTCGAAGCTGCGCGCCAGCCGGTCGCCGGCGCTCTGCACCAGCTGCACTAGCACGATCAGCACCAGAACCACGGCCAGCATCACGTCTGGCATGAAGCGCTGGTAACCGTAGCGGATGCCGAGATCGCCCAGCCCGCCGCCGCCGACCGCACCGACCATGGCCGAATAACCGATGAGGCTGACCAGCGTGAGCGTGAGCGCCAGCGTGATGCCGGGCTTGGCCTCAGCCAGCAGAACCTTGGTGACGATCTGCAGCGGGGTCGCGCCCATGGCGCGGGCAGCCTCGATCAGACCCTTGTCCACCTCGCGGATCGCCGCTTCCACCAGCCTGGCGATGAAAGGCACGGTCGCGACCGTCAGCGGTACGATGGCGGCACTGGTGCCGATCGACGTGCCCGCCACGAGACGGGTGAAGGGGATGATCGCCACGACAAGAATGATGAAGGGCGTGGAGCGCGCCGCATTCACGATGAGGCCGAGGATGCGGTTGGTCATGGGCGCGGGAAACAGTTCGCCCTTGCCGCTGGTGGCGAGGAAAACGCCCATCGGCACGCCGATGATGGACCCAACGATGCCGGAAACAGCAACCATGTGAAGGGTTTGCAACAGCCCTTTCAGCAGAAGGTTGAAGATCATATCAGGCGACATAACCGAGCACCTCCGTGTGAAGACCGGTTTCAGCATAAAAGCGATCGGCGCGCGCCGTAACCTCAGCCGAGGCCGGATAGGAGACGACAAGCGAACCGAAGGGCTCGCCGGAAATTTCCTCGATGGTGCCGGCGAGGATGTTCACATCGGGGCCGATTTCGGCGACGAGACGGGCCGTCAGCGGCTGGAAGGCCGTTTCGCCGAAGAACACCAGACGCACCAGAACACGATCGCCTTCCGCTGCCTGCGGCTTGAGACCAGAGGTAACCCAGTGCGGCAGCTTCACGCCGACAGAGGACGACAGCAGGCTGCGGGTGGTCTCGTGTTTCGGCGCTGTGAAGATATCGAAGGTGGTGCCTTGCTCAACGATCACTCCCCTGTCGATGACGGCCACCTGCGACGCGATGGTCTTTACCACCTCCATCTCATGGGTGATGAGCAGCACGGTCAGACCGAGTTCGGCATTGATGCGCTTCAGCAGTTCGAGAATGGATTGTGTCGTTTCCGGATCGAGCGCAGACGTTGCTTCGTCGGAAAGCAGCAGCTTCGGCTGGGTGGCGAGCGCACGGGCAATGCCGACACGCTGCTTCTGGCCGCCGGAAAGTTCCGCCGGATAACGCTTTGCCTTATCGGACAGGCCAACAAGATCGAGCAGCGGCGCAACCCGGGTCTCGATATCCTTCTTGCCCATGCCTGATATTTCGAGCGGCAGCGCCACATTGTCGAACGCTGTGCGCGAGGACAGGAGATTGAAGTGCTGGAAGATCATGCCGACGGAACGACGCAGCGTGCGCAGGCTCTTTTCATCGAGCGCCGCAACATCGACGCCATCAACGATCACTCGACCGGTCGAAGGCTTTTCAAGGCCGTTGGCGAGGCGGATGAGCGTGGACTTGCCGGCACCGGAACGACCGATGATGCCGGTGATGGAGCCTTTCGGCACGGCGTAATCGATACCGGCTAGGGCTGCGAAGCCGGGCTTGCCGCCCGTGCCGCCAAAGGTCTTGGTCACGCCTTCGAACGTGACCATCGGCTCCTTTGCCGCCCCTTCAGGGACCGCCTGTTCTTGGCGCGCGGGCGAGGCCGCACTGGATGGAAAACTCATTGTGAACTCTGGGAATGCGTGACGGATCGGGTCTCAAAAAATCCTGTTGCGGTGCTGAACCGCTCTCTTCATGCAGCCTTCGGGCACATTCGATAACAGCTGATTTTCCGGGTCATTTCGTCAGGCTTTCACTCAGAAATGCCGGGGATCGGCAATTCGATGGCGCATACTTGCCCGCACACGCCACCTTTTAACAGGGATGTTTTTTCAATTATCTGAAAAGAGAGGAAAAATCTACCGCAAAGCCGCGTGTGCAGCCCTGCGGCAGTCAAGATTTTGCGAGTACCTTGAATCAGACGCGGCTGACGAATTCTTCAGCGGGGCGGCGCACCTTCTTCAGGTTCACCAGCCAGTCGCCTTCCGGCTGGCGATAACCGAGCGGCAGGATGGTGACGGAGCGCAGGCCCTTCTCACGCAGGCCAAGGATTTCATCGAGCTTGGCAGGATCGAAACCTTCCATCGGAGTGGAATCCACACCCTCAAAGGCGGCCTGCGCCACAGCCATGCCGAAACCGATATAGGCCTGACGGGCGGCGTGCTCGAAATTCACCTGCTGATCGCGCTGCGGATAGGTGTTAAGCAGCATCTGGCGATAGGCTTCCCAGCCTTCATTCTTGATGCCGCGCTCTTCATTGACCAGATCGAACATATGGTTGATCCGCTCTTCGGTGTAATTATCCCACGCCGCAAAGACCAGCAGATGCGAGCCTTCGGTCACCTGCGCCTGGTTCCAGGCAATCTCGCGGATTTTGGCGCGCACTTCCGGATCGGTGACGACGATGACTTCAAAGGGCTGAAGACCGCTGGAGGTGGGCGCCAGCCGCGCTGCCTCGACAATGCGCTCGACCTTGTCTTCGGACACCGTCTTGGAAGGGTCCATTTTCTTGGTGGCATAACGCCAGTTAAGTTTTTCGATAAGCATGTTCGTTTTCCCTGGGAGGACCAGCCCGCCCTGCCCCTTGACGGCAGGATGGGCGCTACGCTTCGTAGCCCGTCTCACATAGGAGCCGGGACGGCAGGCGCAAGCAGGCACCGTGGGGTAACCGACAAAAAAGTTTGGAAAACTGATAATAAGGGGAGAGAACTTTTTGGCGTGCCCGCGATACATCCTCTCGACGTCATCCTCGGCCCTGTGCCGAGGATCTAATCACATTGAATAAAATCAGTAGGTTGCAGATCCTCGGGACAAGCCCGAGGATGACGTTGGAGAGGTTTCACCCCTTCACCACCCCGTGGTTCCCCTTCGGAAAATCCGAAGCCAGCGCGCTGTACCACTTCCCGCTGTTCTTCAGCGTGCGCACCTGCGTGTCATAATCCACATGGACGAGGCCGAAACGCATGCGGTATCCCTCGGCCCATTCGAAATTATCCATCAGGCTCCAGGCGAAATAACCGCGCATCGGGTAACCATCGCGGATGAGATCGGCGACGATGCCGAGATGTTCGGCGTAATAATCGAGACGCGGCTGGTCATTCACCTCGCCGTTTTCGACGCCCATATTGTAGCAGGCGCCGTTTTCGGTGATGTAGCACTCCGGCAGATCGTAACGCCTGTAGAGCGTCTCAACCAACGACTTCAGCGCCGGAGCGTAAACCTCCCAGCCGATATCGGTCGTCACATCGCTGACCGCCGGTGCGGGCATAGTCACGGGGAATTCCGCGCCCGGTGTCGCGTCGTCGGCAACGCGCATCGGCGTGTAATAATTCAGGCCCCACCAGTCGAGCTTCTGGCTGATGATGCCGAGGTCTTCCGCCTCCACGACGGGCATACGATCACCCAGCGCCTCCATCATCTCGGCGGGATATTCGCCTTTGAAGACCGGGTCAAAGAACGCGCCATTGTGGAACTGGAAGGCCCGCTCGGCCGCCTTCAGATCAGCCTCGCCATCGGAAGCGGGAATGACGGAATGGGCGTTCAATACCAGCCCCACCGGCACTTTCGGCGCGACGTGGCGGGAAGCTTCCACGCCGAAACCGTGGGCGAGGTTGATATGGTGCATGGCGGCAAGCGCGGCCTCCATGTTGCGCTCGCCCGGCGCGTGGACGCCGTAGAGATGGCTGAGCCACACCGCGCACCATGGTTCGTTGAAGGTCGCCACCGCATCCAGCCGGTCGCCGAGGCGGGCCATGACGGTCTTGGCGTAACGCTGGAAGGCATGTGCCGTGGAGCGGGAAGACCAGCCGCCATCTCCCATCAGGGTCAGCGGCAGATCCCAATGGTACAGCGTCGCATAGGTCTTGATCCCGCGTGCCTTGCAGCCATCAACGAGACGGTCGTAGAAATCCAGACCCTTCTCGTTGATCGGCCCGAAACCATCGGGAATGATGCGCGGCCAGGCGATCGAGAAACGATAGGCCTCCACCCCCATCTCCTCGATGAGATCGAGGTCTTCCTCCCAGCGATTGTAATGATCGCAGGCGATATCGCCATTGTGACGCCCGAAGACATGGCCCGGCATATTGCAGAAGGCATCCCAGATGGAGGGCTTGCGGCCATCCGCCTTGGTGGAACCTTCGATCTGGAACGAGGCAGTTGCGACGCCAAACAGGAAATCGCCGGGGAAACGGGCTGCGAGCGTTTTGGGATCGGTCATTGGAGAGTCCATCGGATGTGAAAAGATCAGCAGCGGTTTAGACCATGTCGCCTGCGAGGTACAGTCGGGCTCGGCGGAGTCTACAACGTTTCAGGATGCGCGGTGAACAGGCCCAAAGCGCTTTGCATGCGAAAACGTCACCGCAGCGCGTAGCGGCGGCATGGGAGGCAGGCCCGGTGAATGCGTGTGGAATGGGTAGTGGTGTAAGTATTTGCATGCACCGGGCCGCATTATGAAGACCATAATCACGGCCTCTCGCTTACAGCCTTTTCACGACATCTATCCGATCAGCCCTTCCCGCCTCTGGCCGTGCGGGACGCCTCTCCGAAACACGGTCTACCAGAACCATGCTTGTCGATGCCGGCAACCGGTTCGCAAAAGGCGCCGCGCGTATCGCCCTTCCGTTCCGGTTGCGGGAGGAATGATGCAGCCAACGGAGGCAATGGGGATGGGAGAGGAAGAATTTTTTCGGAAGTGACTGAAAAGGATGGAGGGGTGGCGCAGAGTTGTCCGCTTCTTCTGGAGCAGAACGGAGAGCGGGCCCCTCAACCGGCCCTTCGGGCCACCTTCTCCCCGGCGGGACCCGTTGCAAAATTCCGTGGTTGTGATTCACTCGGTCGAGGATGGCGGGCGAGGTTACGATGTCGGTGCGAGACAACAGGCAGTTCAGTTTCGTTGAGGCTCTGATGCCGCAGGCGAAGGGTTCCGGTCGGCTGGAGCGCTTGTCGGGCGTTGTGAAGTGGTATCGGTTCGAAAAGCTTCTGTCGCGTCTTCGTGATGAGAAGAGCGCCGGTCGCCCGGCCTATGAACCGCTGGTGATGTTCAAGGCCCTGCTGTTGCAGTCACTCTATGGGCTTTCCGACATGGAGCTCGAGGAGGCGCTTGGCGACCGGCTGTCGTTCAAGCGTTTCGTCGGCCTGACGCTTGAGGAGGCCGTTCCGGATCATTCCACGCTTTGCCGTTTCCGTAACCTTTTGATTGGCGAAGGTCTGCTGGAGAGGTTGTTTGGAGAACTCGACCGGCAGCTCGATGCCGCGGGCCTGATCCTGCGGCGCGGCACGATGCTGGATGCGACGATCATCGAAACGACGGCGTCGCGGCCACCCAGGGGGCGCAATGGTGACTTCGATGCGGCCGCTGGATTTGCAGATGGGCGCAAACCGGAAGAGCCGGATCATTATGGTGCTGCCGGGAGCGATGAGCGGACAATCGATCCGGATGCCCGCTTTGTCCGGCATAAGGGCAAGCACGGCTCGGCCTATGGCTACAAGGCGCATGTCGGTGTCGATGAAGGGTCTGGCCTGATCCGCAGAATTATCACCACGCCTGCCAATGTGAACGATACGGTCGTCGCCGATCGGCTGATCGTCGGCGACGAGGCCTGCGTTCTGGCAGATGGGGCGTATCATACCCATGCGCGGGAGAAAGCCTTGAAGGCGAAAGGCATCAAGCCGCGGCTGATGCGCCGTCCGAACCGGCATCACCGCGTTCTGTC
The DNA here is from genome assembly GCF_900013495.1 of Agrobacterium genomosp. 2 str. CFBP 5494. NCBI lineage: Bacteria > Pseudomonadati > Pseudomonadota > Alphaproteobacteria > Hyphomicrobiales > Rhizobiaceae > Agrobacterium > Agrobacterium genomosp. 2. The sequence continues at coordinate 1,794,376 of NZ_LT009719.1, read as the reverse complement.
GCCGCGGCTTGCCCGGCTTAACCTGTTGATATCGAAACGGCGGGCAGCCGTCGAAACGACGTTCGCCACACTCAAGAACCGCATGGGGCTTGACGTGATCCGCTACCGTGGGCTGATCAAGGCCAGGGCGCAGGTGCTACTGGCAGCCATGGCCTTCAACATGCGCCGCTGGGTGACTTTGACAACACCTGCAAGGCCCCACTGCGCCTGAAAAACCACCGAAAACATCCCCAACCCACCCAAAACTCGCCAAAGACAGAGGCGGGACGGGAAATCACGGCTGAAAATCTCCCGAAAGGGTCCCGTGATGAATTTTGCAACGGGTCCCGGCGGGGAGAAGAGATATGCCGGGCCCGCCGCGTTTGGCAAGGAGCGTGAAGCTTGTTCTTTCCCCCGCCGGGGCGAAGTGCCGGAGCGCAGCGGGGCGATGAGGGGGCAACGTTGCCGTCACCCCCTCCATCACGTCAAACGTAACGATTGACCACGTTTTCGAGATATTCCTGGCGGCCAGACTTCGGCTCAGGATTGATATCCTCGCGCTCGACCAATGCCGCGATCTCGTCGAGCTTCAGCTCGCCGCGCAGCATCTTCTGGGCTTCCGGCGAATCCCACTTGGCGTAGCGCTCCTTGAGCGGCTTCGAAAGCGCACCGTCCTCGATCATCTTCGCCGCCGCCTTGAGGCCACGGGCGCAGCAATCCATGCCACCGATATGGCCGATCAGCAGGTCCTGCGGATCGAGCGACTGGCGACGCAGCTTGGAATCGAAGTTCGTACCGCCATTCTTGAAGCCGCCGCCGGCGAGAACATGGTAATAGGCGAGCGCCATTTCCGGCACGTTGTTGGGGAACTGGTCCGTATCCCAGCCGGACTGGTAATCGTTGCGGTTCATGTCGATGGAGCCGAAAATGCCGAAGGCGTTGGCCATGGCAAGCTCGTGCTCGAAAGAGTGGCCGGCGAGGATGGCGTGGCCCTGCTCGATATTGACCTTCACTTCCTTGTCGAGACCGTTCTTCTGCAGGAAGGCATAAACGGTGGCGACGTCATAGTCGTACTGGTGCTTGGTCGGCTCCTGCGGCTTCGGCTCGATCAGGATCGTGCCTTCAAAACCGATCTTGTATTTATATTCCACCACCAGATTGAGGAAGCGGCCAAGCTGGTCGAGCTCGCGCGACAGATCGGTGTTGAGCAGCGTTTCGTAGCCTTCGCGGCCGCCCCACAGAACGTAGTTCGCGCCGCCAAGCTTCTTGGTGGCGTCCATGCAGGTCTTGACCGTTGCGGCGGAGAAAGCGAAGACGTCAGGATCGGGATTGGTCGCGGCACCCGACATGAAGCGGCGGTTGGAGAAGAGGTTGGCCGTGCCCCAAAGGAGCTTCACGCCGGTATCGGCCTGCTTCTGCGCAAAATAATCAACGATCTCGTTGAGGTTCTTGGTGTTTTCCGCGAAGTTCTTGCCTTCCGGCCGTACGTCGGCATCATGGAAGCAGTAGAACGGCGAACCGAGCAGCGAAAAGAATTCGAACGCCACGTCGGCCTTCAGTTTCGCGGCCTGCATGCTGTCTTCAAACCATGGACGCTCGAACGTCTGGCCGCCAAAGGGGTCACCGCCCGGCCAGGTAAAAGTGTGCCAGTAGGCCACCGCAAAACGCAGATGGTCTTCCATGCGCTTGCCCGCGACGATTTCATCAGGGTTGTAGTGGCGGAAGGCCAGCGGATTGGTGCTGTCGGGGCCTTCGTATTTGATCTTGGCGATATCGCCGAAGAAGCCTGTGCTCATTGGGTGGTTCCTCCTTGGTGGGTCTAGATGGTGTTCTGAAATTTCAGGGTTGGCGTTTGCCGCTCACCCCCCTCTGTCCTGCCGGACATCTCCCCCTCAAGGGGGGAGATCGACTCGTGGTTAGGTGTCCACCTCTTGCGAGGTTGAAGATGAAGCGAAGTGTCCGCCGCTTGCCGATCTCCCCCCTTGAGGGGGAGATGCCCGGCAGGGCAGAGGGGGGTGAAGCCGCACCCTCAACACCTCAATGCGATAGCCCCCTAATCGCCGGATAAACCGCGTGATACCGCCGGTAAGCCTCCTCATAGGCACCGGCCAGATCGGCCACCGGCTCAATCGTCCGCGCCGTCTCCGGCTGCGAGCACACCGCCACCGGATCAGCTCCGGTTGCAGCAATCAGGCCGAGACGCGCAGCACCGAAGGCCGCACCGAAATCGCCCTCGGCGGGAATATCCACTGGCACACCAAGCGAGGTGGCAATCGACGCCAGCCAATAGGCCGAACGCGAGCCGCCGCCGATGGCGGTGACACGAGAGATCGAGGTGCCGGCGGATTTCAGGGCTTCGAGATTGTCCCTGATCGCGAAGGTCACGCCCTCAAGCACGGCCTGCGTCAGCGCCTTGCGGTCGCTCTCATGCGAAAGGCCGATGAAGGAGCCGCGGATGGCAGCATCATTGTGCGGTGTGCGCTCGCCGGAAAGGTAGGGAGCGAAAGTGACGCCAGTCGGTGCAAGCAGCGTGTCGCCGAGTTCGCCGGTCAGATCGGCGGCGGATTGGCCTGTCAGCCGCGAATACCAGTTCAGCGCATCCGTGGCGGAGAGAATGACGCCCATCTGGTGCCAGGTATTGGGCAACGCGTGGCAGAAAGCATGAACTGCGCTTTCCGGCTTCGGCAGATAAGAGGCATTGGCGGCAAAGAGCACACCAGAGGTTCCGAGCGACACGAAGGCATGACCTTCCTTCACCGTGCCCATGCCACAGGCCGAGGCGGCATTGTCGCCCGCTCCGCCGGCAACCACGGCCCGGCCGGAAATGCCCCATTCGGAGGCGAGCTCGGCGCGCAGAACGCCCGCCTCATCCGTGCCTTCCACCAGAGACGGCATGTGTTTTTCATCGAGCCCCGTCGCGGCAAGCAGGTCGGAAGACCATTTGCGAGCGCCGGTATCGAGCCAGGAGGTGCCGGCGGAGTCGGACATTTCCGAGATATACTCACCGGTCAGCCACAGCCGCAGATAATCCTTCGGCAGCAATACCTTGGCGACTTTTGCGAAGACTTCAGGTTCGTTCTTTGCCACCCAGGCGAGCTTCGGAGCGGTGAAGCCGGGGAAGACGATATTGCCGGTTATCTTGCGGAAGCGCGGATCAGCATCGAGTGCGGCTGCTTCGGCATGGGAGCGGGTGTCGTTCCAGAGAATGCAGGGGCGCAGCACCTTGCCATCGGCATCGACAAGTGTGGCGCCGTGCATCTGGCCGGAAAGGCCGATGCCCTTCACCGCGGCAAGCTCTTTCGGAAACTTCTGCTTCAGGCCGGCAACTGCGGTTTTCGTCGCGGCGATCCAGTCCGCCGGGTCCTGTTCCGACCAGCCATGATGCGGGCGCGAGACATCCAGCGAGCCGTTGGCCGAGCCGATGATTTTCTGATCGCCGTCCATCAGCAGGGCTTTGACGCCTGAAGTGCCAAGATCGAGACCGAGATACATATATTTCTCCATTCCGGCGCGCCATGCGCCAAAGTTCATGCGGTTTTTTAAAGTCGCCGCCAGAGGGAAAACCAGCGACCACTTTTCCTTCGGAAGAGTTTCTTCAGGGAAGATTGTCCCTGAGGAAGATATCGATACGAATACGTTCCTGCGCGGCGATGACGGGCAGGCCATCGGCGCGCGCCTTCAGGACGCGGATGGCGCTGCGCACCTCGTGACCCGCGTCCTGGTTGAGCACGGCATCCAGCAGCCCTTGCCGCAGCGCATTGGCGGTGGTTTCGGTGAGCTCATGGGCGATGACCGAAAGCGGTCTTTCGTCATCTACCGCTCCAAGCGCGCGGATGAGACCTCGATTACCGGCACCGAGACTGTAAATGCCGGCGAGGGTTGCATTGCCGAGCGCCTCGCACACCAGCGCCTCGACGGTCAGCGGATCGTCCCTGCCCTCCAGCACCGGCAGCAGCCGCGCCTGGGGAAACTCTGCCTCGATGACGGCGCGAAACCCTTCCAGACGCTCGCGATGGTCGCGCACCAGCATGGAGCCCGCGACAACGGCGACATCTCCGCCGCGCCCGGAAAGAAAACGTCCCATCAGGCTCGCCGCCGTGCGGCCGGCCGCGACGTTGTCCACACCTGCATAATGATCACGCCTCGAACCCGAGAGGTCCGACACCAGCGTCACCGTGGCGATGCCGTCTTCCGCCAGCCGGTCGGCGGCCTCCGCCACATCTTCGGAATCGGTGGCGACGAAGGCCACGCCGGATGGTTTTTCCCGCCGCGCAACTTCCAGAGCCTCAGTCAGAGCCGCAGCATTAAACGGCGGCACCTCGATGACGCGGATTGCCGTCCGCTCCAGATGCGAGCGGCTGGCCGCAGCCCGTACCTCGGCGCGCAGCGTCGCCATGAAGGAATTGTCGTTGCCGGGCAGGATGAAGATCATCGAGTAATTGCGCCCCTTGGCCAGATTGGCGGCGGCGATGTCGCGCACGTAACCCAGCTCGGCAATGGCGGCTTCCACCCGCGCCCGCGTTGCGGCATGCACGCCGGGACGCATGTTCAGCACCCGGTCTATGGTGGCGAGGCTGACGCCCGCCCGCTCGGCGATATCGTGAACTGTCGGCTTCATGGCTCCTCCCGCCTCCTGCATATCCAGCTTTGCCGCCGCCGTAAATCGAAAAATGATGTACGTACCTCATAATTTATCAAATGGCTGCGGAATATCAATCCCGGCATTGGCTGAGGCTAATAGAGGGTCCGGCGGTAGTCCTGCTCCAGCTGCTCATCCATCTTCCGCAGGTCATCCCCATTTGTCGGAGTGCGCGACGTTTCATCCAAGATGATCTTGATAAGCGAGGGCATTTCCGACCGGGACTGGTGATGCGCGGGATCCCACAGGTGGGAGCGCCGGAACGCCTTGGCGCAATGCATGAAGACCTCATCCACCTTCAAGACGATGGCAAGTTTGGGAATACGATCCGCAACGCTCATCAGCTTCAGTAGTTCTGGATCGTTGCTCAGTGTCGCTCGCCCGTTCACCCGCAGGGTGTCGTCGAAACCGGGCACGATAAACAAGAGACCGACAATGGGGTTGGCGATGATATTGCTGAGCGTATCAAGGCGATTGTTGCCCGGCCGGTCCGGGATCGCCAGCGTGCGCGCGTCGAGAACCCTTACAAAGCCCGGCGGATCGCCGCGGGGGCTGACATCGGCCTTTCCCTCAAGGTTTTGGGTGCCGATGCAGAGAAAGGGCGAACGCCGAATGAATTCCTGCGCATGTTCGCCGAGCCTGTCCTGACACTTCTGTAGCGCGAGGGCATGTGTCGGCTCGAACAGGCCGCGAAGCGACTGCTCATCCGTGATTGCGAAGTCTGGATTGAGTTCCAAGGCCGCCATGATCTCCCCCTCTGAACTGCCCTGCCCAAGGGGCCCAAATCCCGGTCAGCCGTCCTCCCGACCCCGTTTTCGCTCCATTTGCGCCTTTTTGAGGTACGTACCTCATAAATTGATATACATGGCTTGCCCGCTGCGATCAACAGTCGAAATCAGGCAACAGACGAAATCGGGATTTTGAGCGAATGTAAAAAAGGGGCCGTCATTTCCGACGGCCCCAGCTCTGCGGTGGATGGGAGGGGATTGTTATCAGTGCGCCGCGTCTGGTGGCGGCGTTGCCTTGGGTTTCTGGATCAGGATCGTCATGAAGATCAGGCTGGAAAACAGCAGCGTCAGCGCGAAGAACACATCGGCGAAGGCTAGAATCCATGCCTGCTGCGAGACCATGCCGACCATTTTCTTGACCGCGACGGATGCGCCGTCCAGCCCGTAGGAATCATAGTTGGCGCCGACACTGTTCAGCCATTCCAGCGCCTTGGGGTTGGAATAGCTGATATGTTCGGCCAGACGCACATAATGGTCGTCCGTGCGCTGCGACAGCATGGTGTTGATGACGGCAAGACCAACGGCCCCGCCGAGGTTACGCGTGAGGTTGAACAGACCGGACGCGTTGCGGATACGGGCGGGCGGCAGGGTGCCGAGCGCGATGTTGTTGATCGGCACCATGCACATCATCAGGCCGAAACCGCGCAGGATCTGCGGGATCAGCAGCTCGTAGAAATCCCAGTCGGTCGTCACATGCGTCATGATCCAGGTGCCGCAGCCGAAGCTGATGAAGCCGATGGCCATCATCGCCCGCGGATCGAGCTTGGTGGAGACCTTGCCGGCAATCGGCGCGGTGAAGAACATCGCAAGGCCGGACACGAACATGGTCTCGCCGATCATCAGCGCGTCATATCCCCTCACCCGGCCGAGATAGAGCGGGTAGAGATAGGTCAACCCGTAAAGCCCGATGCCCATGACGAAGGAGAACAGCGAGCCGATGGAGAAGTTGCGGTCCGCAAAGGCGCGGATATCAACCACGGGGAACTCCACCTTGAAGGCGCGCCAGAAAAAGACGACCGCGCCGATAACCATGGCGACCGTTCCCATGACGATGTGTTCGTCGTTAAACCAGTCCTTGTTGTTACCCTCTTCCAGCACATATTCCAGCGAGCCGAGGAAGACGGCCATGGAGATCAGCCCCCACCAGTCGAACTTCTTCCACAGTGACTTTTCCGGCTTGTCGAAATCGATCAGGCTCCATGTCAGGATGGTGACGATGATGCCGGGGATGATGTTGACGAGGAACAGCCAGTGCCAGGAAAAGGCGTTGGAAAGATAACCGCCGACCGTCGGGCCGATGGTGGGCGCGAGCGTGGCGACCAGACCGATGATCGGTGAGACGACCGACCGTTTCGACGGCGGGAAGATGGTGAAGGCGGCCGCAAAGACCGACGGGATCATGCCGCCGCCGATAAAGCCCTGGATCGCGCGGTAAACGATCATCTGGTCGATATTGGTGGCAGTGGCGCAAAGCGCGCTCGAGATGGTGAAGCCCGCAGCACAGGTGGCAAAGAGCACGCGCGTGGAGAGGATGCGCGCCAGCGTGCCCGACAGCGGGATCATAATGACCTCCGCGATCAGATAGGACGTCTGCACCCAGGCGATCTCATCCGAGCCGGCGCCGAGGCCGGCCTGGATTTCCGCAAGCGAGGCGGAAACGATCTGAATGTCGAGAATGGACATGAACATGCCGAAGACCATCGCGAAGAATGCGATGAGCCTGCGCCTGTCCATCGGAGGATCGGCGGGGATGGACGCCCCGCCCGTACCGACAACCGTAGCCGCCATGATCTTGCCCTCAACGGCGCGTCAAAGACGCGCCTTACTTGGCCTGCGGATTAGCTTGCGCCGTTCTGGTGGATTCCGGCGCCGTGCGGGTATCGACATCGACAACAACGCTGAGGCCCGCGCGCAGATTATGCTTTTCGAGGTCTTCCTTGGAGAAGACGATCCGAACCGGCACGCGCTGGATGACCTTGGTGAAATTGCCCGTCGCATTTTCCGGCGGCAGCATCGAGAAGACCGAGCCGGAACCCGGCGAGATCGACTGGACCGTGCCTTCGATCGTCGCGTCGTCAAAGGCGTCGACATGCACGCGCACCTTCGAACCGGGTACGACGCGGGCGAGCTGCGTTTCCTTGAAATTGGCGTCGATATAAAGCTCGTTCATCGGCACCAGCGAAGCCAGACGCTTGCCGACAGACACCAGATCGCCATTCTGTACCGCGAGATTGCCGATAACGCCGTCATAAGGCGCCTTCAGAACCGTGAAGGACAGATCGCGGGCCGCCTTGTCACGGGACAGCTGCAGCGAACGGATGGTGCTTTCCGCCTCCTGACGCTGGGCGCGCAGGAGCTCCACATTGGCCTTGGCCGAGGCGATGGCGGCATCGCCGGCGACGACATTCGCCTTGGCCTGATCGAGCGCGACCTGCGCATTATCGGACGCGGCAACCGTGCCGACATCCTTTGCCTGCAGTTGGCTTGCGCGCTTCTGGGTGATTTCCGCACCACGAAGGGCTGCATCCAGCGCGCCCTTCTGGGCAACGGCCTGCTCGAGCGCCGCTTCGCCGCCGATGATCTGCGCATCGATACGCTTCAGAGACAGTTCCTCGGTGCGGATCTGCGCTTCGGCCTGGTCAAGCGCGATACGATAATCGCCGTCGTCAAGCGTCACCAGCGGGTCGCCCGCCTTGACTTCCTGGTTCTCGACCACGTTCACCCTGGCGACGTAACCGGAAACCTTTGGCGCGATGACCGCGATGTCACCTTCGATATAGGCGTCGTCCGTCGACACCAGGAAGCGACCATCGATCCACCAGTTGTAACCGTACCAGCCAGCACCGGCCAGCAGTGCAATGGCAATGACAGGCAGAAGCTTCGAGCGCTTCTTCTGCTTTGGTGCCGGCGCTGCCTGCGGCTGCTGGGAAGGCGCCTCCGCCGGCTTTGCGGGAGAGGTCTCGGCCTTGGCGGAGATATCCGCCTCTTCCGCATCGTTGACGGCGCGAACCGCATTATTCTTCTGGGCCGACATGAGAGAGCTTACCGTGATAGATTGAAGAAAGTTTTTCGAACTGAACCGTTCGGTTCGATTGACATAATCTCTTTCCTGACACATATCAAGTGTTATCGAACCGATTGGTTCGACGTTCGGTTAATTTTTTTTACGCCGTTGTGATGCTATGAGGGCGGTAGCGATGGCAGGTGAAGACAGGGATATGGAGACGGAAACGGAAACGGGCTGTCCGGGCAATGCCGCCGGGCGTTTTGCGGCGGGCGAAGACCCGGCCAAACGCGAGCAGATTCTGGCAGGTGCCTGGCGTGTGTTCAAGCGCAAGGGCTTCGATGCGGCCAGCATGAACGACATCACGCGTGAGGCGGGCGTTTCCAAGGGCACGATCTACGTCTATTTCTCCAACAAGGAGGATCTGTTCGTTGCGCTCGTCGATCACCATCGCAACGAATTCGCCACCTCCATGCGCCATATCCTTGAGGGCACCGAGGAGGTGCGTGAGGGGCTGGAGCAGTTCGGCAAGGCCTTTGCCAACAAGATGATCTGTTCGGACATGATCCCCGCCATGCGTTCGGTGCTCGGCGTCATCGATCGCATGCCAAAACTGGCGCAGCGCTTTTTCCTGTCGGCTCCGAACAACGTGCGCACCGTGCTCCTGGATTTCATCCAACATCAGGTCGAGATCGGCCATCTGAAAGTGGACGATCCTGAACTGGCCGCCCGGCAATATATCGAGCTTTCCACCGGCACCTTCTTCAAGCTGCGGCTGTTCGGCGAACTGGAAGGCCCGGTTCCCGACGAGGAACTGGACCGGGTTATCAGCAGCGCCATCAACGTATTCATGGCGGCTTACGGAACAGACAAGGCCTGAGACCATTCAGCAAGGGACGGCCTGACCGGCATCGGGCCGGCAAGGCAATGGCGTCCGATACGCGGTTTGCGCGAAATTTCGATGAAATCTTGCTAAACACAGGAGCTATCTCCTTGTTTCTCGCGTATTGCGCTATAAATTCCACCCACCGAATATATCGGCTGGCCTTGTTGCTGAAAGGAAAACATACCTGATGGAGTCCATTCTCCCTCTTCTGTCGGACCCCGCCGCCTGGGTGGCGCTCGTCACACTGATCGTCATGGAGGTCGTGCTTGGCATCGACAACCTGATCTTCATCTCCATTCTCACCAACAAGCTGCCGCCTGAACAGCGCGAAAAAGCCCGCAAGATCGGCATAGGCCTCGCGCTCGTCATGCGCCTTGGCCTGCTTGGTACCGTCGCCTGGATCGTGCAGCTCACCACACCGGTCTTCGAAGCCTTCGGTCACCCATTCTCGTGGAAGGACATGATCCTCATCGCCGGCGGTCTCTTCCTCGTCTGGAAGGCGACCAAGGAAATTCACCACAATGTCGATCCGGAAGACCACAAGGAAGACCTGGTGGGCGGCCCTGTGGGCATGAATTTCGGCGCCGCCATCGGCCAGATCCTGCTGCTCGACCTCGTCTTCTCGGTGGACAGCATCATCACCGCCGTCGGCATGACCCCTCACCTGCCGATCATGATCGTCGCCGTCATCGTGGCCGTGACAGTCATGCTGCTGGCCGCAACGCCGCTCGCCAATTTCATCGAGCGCAACCCCACCATCGTCATGCTGGCGCTCGCCTTCCTGATGATGATCGGCACGACACTGATCGCCGAAGGCATGGGCTTCCATGTTCCCAAGGGCTACGTCTATGCCGCCATGGCGTTCTCGGCACTGGTGGAACTGCTCAACATGCTGGCGCGCAATGCAAGGCGCAGGAAGAAGGCGGGTGCGGAAGAGGTGCATTGACCGCACTTCCTTCCGTCGTGCCGGACTTGATCCGGCATCCAGTCAGCCCAAGTCCTTGGGCTGAAAAAGCTCTTCTCGCCGCGCAGACGCGCGGCGGCTGGATACCGGATCAAGTCCGGTATGACGGAGGGGCGTGAATCCTCAGTTCACGCCAGGAACCGCCTCACCCCGGCTTGCGTTCTTCGATATCCTCATCGATAGGTGCGACTTCCGCCGCCTCTCCTTCGAAAGCATAAGCCAGCATGACGACAGACCAGATCCTCGCCTTCACCGTCATCGCCGGCATGATGGTGGCCTTCATCTGGGACAGGTTTCGTTATGACGTCGTCGCCTGCAGCGCGCTGCTGGTGGCTGTAGCACTCGGCGTCGTGCCTTTCGACAAGGCATTTTCCGGCTTTTCGGATGATATCGTCATCATCGTCGGCAGCGCGCTGGTTGTCAGTTCGGCGGTGGCGCGTTCAGGCATCGTCGACATGACGATCAAGAAGTATTTCCCCGAGATGCATTCCAAAGGCCTGCAGCTCGCCTTCCTGATGATCGTCGTCGCCGTCATGTCGGCCTTCATCAAGAACATTGGCGCACTCGCCATCATGATGCCCGTCGCGTTCCAGTTCGCCCGCAAATCCGGAAGCCCGGTTTCCTATTACCTGATGCCCATGGCGTTTGCCGCCTTGCTGGGCGGGCTGATGACGCAGATCGGCACGTCGCCGAACATCGTCGTCTCGCGCCTGCGTGAGGAGATGACCGGTGAGAGCTTCTCGATGTTCGATTTCACGCCCGTTGGGGCTGGCCTCACCGTCATCGGCATCATCTTCCTGACCTTCGGTTATCGGTTGCTGCCGGTGCGCAACCGGGAAAAGGCCTCTGTCGAGGATATTCTCGACCAGTCCGCCTATACCGCCGAAGCGACGCTGCCTGCAGACAATACCTTTGCGGACAAGCCGCTGCGCGAACTTCTCAAGCAGGCCGATGGCGATGTCATCGCCAGCACCATCCTGCGCGGACCGCGGCGCATTTCCCCCTTTCCCGACGTGACGCTGAAGGCCGGAGACACGGTTCTGCTCGAAGGCAGCCCGGAAGGGCTCGACCGCATCGTCTCCCAGGCAAAGTTGCTGCTTTCCGGCAAGCCCCTGATGGAGAACGGCCAGAAAACCGCCGATCTCATTTCCATGGAGGCCGTCATCAGCAACGAATCCGTTCTGAACGGCATTTCGGCGCGGGAACTCGCGCTGTCCTATACGCGTGGCGTCAACCTGATCGCGGTGAGCCGGCGCGGCCAGCGTGTCAGCCAGCGGCTCTCGGAACTGACATTGCAGGCGGGTGACGTCATCCTTTTACAGGGCAGCCGCAAGAACCTGCCGCAGGTGCTGCAGGAATTTTCGCTGCTGCCGCTGGCGCAGCGGGAGATTCTGCTCGGCGTACAGCGCCGCGCGCTTTTGCCGGTCATCGTACTCGCCGCCGCCATGATCGCGGCCGGCAGCGGTCTGGTCCCGGTCTCGGTCGCCTTTTTCGCAGCCGCCTTCATGATGATCGTCGTCGGCGCCATTCCGCTGACCGAAGTCTACAAATCCGTCGATGGCCCTATCCTCGTCATGCTCGCCGCCCTCATTCCCGTCAGCGACTCGCTGCGCACCAGCGGCGCCAGCGAGTTGATCGCCGCCTGGCTCGGCAGCGCGGCTCAGGGCCTGCCGCCCTTTGCCGCGCTCGGCATGATCCTGCTCACCGCCATGGCGGTTACGCCCTTTCTCAACAATGCCGCAACGGTGCTGGTCATGGCGCCGATTGCCGCGGGTTTTGCCACCACGCTCGGTTTCCGGCCGGAGGCCTTCCTGATGGCGGTGGCGATCGGCGCGGGCTGCGATTTCCTCACCCCCATCGGGCACCAGTGCAATACGCTGGTCATGGGTCCCGGGGGTTATCGTTTCAGCGACTACCCGCGGCTTGGCCTGCCGCTATCGATCATGATCGTCATTGCCAGCATTCCCATGCTGCTTTACGTCTGGCCGGTCAACTGAAGCCAGCCGGCAGGACCGGCCGACCTCTGGAGACTCCATATTTCCTTGACGCCTGCGGCAGAATATGGCCTAAGCCCAAGCCGAACGGGAATATGAAAAAGGCACTTTCCTTTCGCCTTTCGACATGATGTCCTGCCGCATCCAAACGAAAACTCCGTGGTATCAGGGTGGAACCGCCCCGATGTCACCGCCACGTCACGACGAGTGAAATTCATGACCACTTCCGGCGTTCGCGTCCGCATCGCACCTTCCCCCACCGGCGAGCCGCATGTCGGCACCGCTTATATCGCGCTGTTCAACTATCTCTTCGCCAAGAAACACGGCGGCGAGTTCATCCTGCGCATCGAGGATACCGACGCCACCCGCTCGACCCTCGAATATGAGCAGAAGGTGCTGGAAGCCCTGCGCTGGACCGGCCTTACCTGGTCGGAAGGCCCCGATGTCGGCGGCCCTTACGGTCCGTATCGCCAGTCAGAGCGCAAGGCCATGTACTGGCCCTATGCCGAAGAACTTCTGGAAAAGGGCCATGCCTTCCGCTGTTTCTGCACGCCCGAGCGGCTGGAGCAGATGCGCGAGGCCCAGCGCGCCGCCGGCAAGCCGCCGAAATATGACGGACACTGCCTCAACCTGAAGGCCGAGGAAGTAACCGCCCGCGTTGCCGCCGGTGAAGCGAACGTCGTGCGCATGAAAATCCCGACCGAAGGCTCGTGCGATTTCCATGACGGCGTTTATGGCGACGTGTCGATCCCGTGGGATTCCGTCGACATGCAGGTGCTGATCAAGGCCGACGGCATGCCGACCTATCACATGGCCAACGTCATCGACGACCATCTGATGAAGATCAGCCATGTGGCGCGCGGCGAAGAATGGCTGGCGTCTGTGCCCAAGCACATCCTGCTTTACCGTTATTTCGGCTGGCAGGAGCCGGTGTTCATGCATCTCTCGCTGATGCGCAACGCCGACAAGTCGAAGCTTTCCAAGCGCAAGAACCCGACCTCGATCTCCTATTATTCCGCGCTCGGTTACCTGCCGGAAGCGTTGATGAACTTCCTCGGCCTGTTCTTCATCCAGATCGCAGAGGGCGAAGAACTTCTCACCATGGACGAGCTCGCCGCGAAGTTCGACCCGGAAGCGCTTTCCAAGGCCGGCGCCATTTTCGACATTCAGAAGCTGGATTGGCTGAATGGCCGCTGGCTGCGCGAAAAGCTTTCGCCGGAAGAGTTCATTGCCCGCACACTGGAATGGGCGATGGAGAATTCCCGCCTGACCGAGGGCCTGAAGCTTGCGCAGAGCCGCGTTTCCAAACTCGGCGAGCTGCCGAACCTTGCCGGCTTCCTGCTCGCAAGCGATGCTGGCCTGACGCCCGCCTCCTTTGCCGGGCTGAAGAGCAAGCCGGAGGAAATCCACGAAATCCTCACCACGGTTGCCGCAGACCTCGAAAAGATGCCTGACTGGAATGTGGAAGCCATCGAGGCCGAGCTGCGCGATGTGGCCGAACGCACCGGCAAGAAGCTGCGCGTCGTCACGCCGCCGCTTTTCGTCGCCATGTCCGGATCGTCGCGCTCGCTGCCGCTGTTTGACTCGATGGCGCTGCTCGGCCGCTCCGTCGTGCGCCAGCGCCTGAAGGCTGCGATCGCCGTTGTGGCCACGATGGTTGGCAGCGGAAGCTGATGATGACGTGCTGGCGGTGACGGCAGCATTTTAGAATACGCTCTTTGCCTGGGGCTCACCCCCTCTGCCCTGCCGGGCATCTCCCCCTCAAGGGGGGAGATCGACAAGCGGCTGACACCTTGCCCATGGAACGGGCGGGCGCGGCATCTGATCTCCCCCCTTGTGGGGAGATGTCCGGCAGGACAGAGGGGGGGTAACCCAGAGCGCCAAGGGTAACCGCAACGAACAAGCCCGCTAAAGGCGAACACGATGACCGACACCAAGACCGAAACCACCGCCCTCTCCTCCGACGCGACAGAAGTGCGCCGCCAGAAACTTGCGCTGCTGCGCGAGCAGATCGGCGACGTCTATCCGGCGCATTTCCACCGCACGATGAGCAATGCCGAGCTGGCGGAAAAATATGCCGATATCGAAGCCGACGTCGAGACCGGTGATACGGTGACGGTGGCGGGACGCGTTTATTCCTCGCGCAATTCCGGCATGTTCATGGATATTCATGACGCCTCGGGCAAGGTGCAGATCTTCTCGCACAAGGATACGACGCCGGAAGCGGCGCGCAACCTGCTGCCGATGATCGATATCGGCGACATCATCGGCGTGACCGGCAAGGTGCGCCGCACCAAGCGCGGTGAGCTGACGATCAACGCCGAAGAAATCACCATGCTGACGAAGTCGCTGCTGCCGATGCCCGAGAAGTGGCACGGCGTCTCCGACATCGAGCTGCGTTACCGCAAGCGCCACCTCGACATTCTCTCCAACGAGGAATCCAAGCTGCGCTTCCTGCAGCGCTCGAAGATTCTCTCCGGCATCCGCCGCTTCATGGAGGCCGAAGGCTTCCTCGAAGTGGAAACGCCGATGCTGCAGACCGTCTATGGCGGCGCGACCGCCGATCCGTTCAAGACCTTCCACAACACGCTGAAGATGGACATGTATCTGCGCATCGCGCCGGAACTTTTCCTGAAGCGCACGCTGGTTTCGGGCCTGTCCGACAAGGTTTTTGAAATCAACCGCAACTTCCGCAACGAAGGCGTCTCCACACGGCACAATCCTGAATTCACCATGATGGAGTGCTATTGGGCCTATGCCGATTACGAAGACATCATGGGTCTCGTTGAGCGGCTGTTCGAGACGCTGGCGATCTCGCTCCACGGCACCACAGAGGTGGAATTCCAGGGCCAGACGATCTCGTTCAAGGGTCCGTTCAAGCGCGTGCCGATGCCTGATGCGGTGAAGGAAGCAACCGGTATCGACTTCCTCGCCATCAAGACCGACGAAGAAGCCCGAGCTGCCGCCAAGGCCGCCGGTTTTGCTGTCGAGAAGGACTGGACCTGGGGCGAATGCCTTGCCTTCATCTTCGAAGAGAAGGTGGAAGGCACGCTGATCCAGCCGAGCCACGTCACGCATTTTCCGAAGGACATCTCGCCCTTCGCCAAGGAAGTGCCGGGTGAACCGCGCCTCGTCGAGCGTTTCGAAAGCTATTGCAACGCCTGGGAAGTGGGCAACGCCTTCTCGGAACTCAACGATCCGGAAGAACAGCGCCGCCGTATGGTGGAGCAGCTGGAACAGGCGCATGCGCGTGGCGAAAAGGACAAGCAGCTGGACGACGAGTTCCTCGACGCCATCGACCAGGGCATGCCCCCCGCCGGCGGCCTCGGCATCGGCGTCGACCGCCTGATCATGCTTTTGACCAACGCCCCGTCAATCCGCGACGTCATTCTCTTCCCGGCCCGCCGCAACAAGGCGGATTGAGGCACCAGGAGCGCTGCCCGGTTCGAATTTCCGGGCAAGCTGCAATCCCCTTGAAGTTGGCGCTGAAGGGTGAATATTCACTCAACCTCATCCTCGGGCTTGTCCCGAGGATTTGCTAACGTAGCGATTTTGTTGACGTGCTTAGAGGCGTGGGACAAGCCCAAGGATGACGTCGCGCAAGCATGACAAGGGAGCGTCGGCGGAACCTGCCGCCGGCATGAAACAGGAACGCCTAGGCAACAGCCGAATCCCTCTCAATGCCCCGCCTTGGCCTTTTCGCCAGCAGCTTCCTCTGCCACCGCCGCCTCTCCGTCCATCGGTTTTTCCTCCGCCGCCTGCGCGGTGGTCGAGCCTTTTCCGAAGATCAGTGACTTCAGATAGGACAGGCTGAAGATGCTGCTGCCCTCGGCTTCCGGTGTCGAGGTCAGAAGCTCGTCGGTGACGGTCTCACCATGCGCTTCGGGAGACGGAGTTTCGTCATGTGCTTCCGGAGCAGTTTCGCCATGGCCGGGCTCCGTTGGCGCAGCGTCATGTTCGCCGCTGGCCCCGCCCTTGCTTTCGCCGTGACCTTTGGCGGACTTGCCCTCGTGGCCGCCCGCTTCCGGCTCCGCAACCGGCGTCGCACAATCGGCGAAGTCGCTGAGGCTGGCAGCCATGGCTTCGGTATCTTCAAGCGGCAGATCGATGCGCAGACCGTAAAACTGGCCGCTGCCATTTGCTGCGCCGTCATAATAGAAGGCTGAATAACGGCGGGCCTCGGCGCCCTCGGGAATTTTCGCCGGATCCGGAATGAAGACCACCTGTGCGGCAATGGCCCGGCCGCGCATTTCCGAACGCAGCTGCGGTCCGTTCCTGTCAAGCACGGAGACCTGAACCAGATCGGGCTTCTGTTTGTCGTAAACCGCTTTGGCGACGCGCAGGGCGGTTTTCAACCGCTCCGTGCCGTCTCCGCCTTCGGTGCGAATGAACTTGCGTACCCATAGCGAGCCGTTCTTGCGGATATTCACTGTCTGGACTGCGTCGCAGGAAAGCCCGTTGGTGGAGGCATAGGATGGGCCAAGCAGCCGCTCGCTGCCGATGAACACGGCAGCGGAACCGGTCGCGCCTGCCAAAAGCAGGATCCCGCCTCCAATCATAACGAGCTTGCGCGAAAACCGCATTCGTCCGAATACAGCTTTCACCCGCAACATCCTGACATCAAGTACCCCGCCTCTCGCCCTCACCCCGGAAACGTGGCTCGAAGGATGAGGAACACACGCGGGATAAGCTTCGGACCACGCTGTCCGAGCCTTCCGATAGTGCCGCTTTCTCATTGAAAAAAGTTTAATCCCGCAGGCAAGATACCCGCAAAAGCGCATCATTTTCGGACATTTCAGAAATCTCAAGATTTGCGAATGATTTGCAATAGCGTTGACAAAGGTGATTTTATAACAGATGGTATTGCGAATTAGTCGCAACAAAATCTGGTGAGCACGTGAACGTCCATAAATTCCGCCACGCCATTTTCGCTTTCTCGCTTTTTCTTCCGGGCGTCGGCTTTGCCCAGGAAAAACCTGTTGTCGTGACCACCTTTACCATCATCGCCGATATGGCGCGCAACGTAGCGGGTGACGCGGCCGAGGTGGAAAGCATCACCAAGCCCGGCGCGGAAATCCACAATTACCAGCCGACGCCCCGCGACATTCTGAAGGCCCGCAAGGCCGATCTGGTGCTGCGCAACGGACTCAATCTGGAATTGTGGTTCGAGAAATTCCTGACTAACCTCTCCGGCGTGCCTGATGTGACGGTGAGCGATGGTGTGAAGCCGATGGCGATCAGCGGCGGCGCCTATCAGGGCAAGCCCAATCCGCACGCCTGGATGTCTCCCGATAACGCCTTGATCTACGTCGAAAATATTCGCAAGGGCCTCAGCGAGATCGACCCCGCCCACGCCGATGTCTACGCCGCCAATGCCAAGGCCTATTCGGACAGGATCAGGGCCACGGTGCAGCCGATCCGCAATGAACTTTCGGCCCTTCCGGAAAACAAGCGCTGGTTGGTGACGAGTGAAGGCGCCTTTTCTTATCTCGCCCGCGATTTCGGCCTGAAGGAATTGTTCCTCTGGCCGGTCAACGCCGACAGTCAGGGCACGCCCCAGCAGGTTCGGGGTGTGATCGACGCCATGCGCGAGCATAATATCCACGTCATCTTCAGCGAAAGCACCGTTTCCGCCGATCCCGCCCAGCAGGTGGCCAAGGAAACCGGTGCGGCCTATGGCGGCATTCTCTATGTGGATTCGCTGAGCGAGGCTGATGGTCCCGTCCCGACTTACCTGGACCTGCTGCGTGTGACGAGCGAAACCATCGCCAAGGGACTGTCTTCATGAGAATGGGGAGTAAAAAATCAGGCGGCGGCCTGACGGTTCAAAATGCGACAGTGACCTATCGCAACGGCCACACCGCATTAAGAGATGCCAGCTTCTCCATTCCCCGCGGAACGATCACGGCACTTGTCGGCGTCAACGGCGCCGGCAAGTCCACGATTTTCAAGGCGATCATGGGTTTCGTTCCTTTGGCCGCCGGTTCCGTCTCGATCTTCGACCTGCCGGTAAAGGAGGCGCTGAAGAAAAACCTCGTCGCTTACGTGCCGCAGGCGGAAGAGGTCGACTGGAGCTTTCCGGTGCTGGTGGAAGACGTGGTGATGATGGGCCGTTATGGCCACATGAATTTCCTGCGCATTCCCTCGAAGCGCGATCACCAGATGGTGGAAGAGGCGCTGAAACGCGTCAACATGCTCGATTATCGCAAGCGCCAGATCGGCGAACTATCCGGCGGGCAGAAGAAGCGCGTGTTTCTGGCCCGCGCGCTGGCGCAGGAAGGGCAGGTGATCCTGCTGGACGAACCTTTTACCGGTGTCGACGTGACGACGGAGGAGCAGATCGTCGCGCTTTTGAAGGCGCTGCGCGACGAGGGCCGCGTCATGCTGGTCTCCACCCACAATCTTGGCAGCGTTCCGGAATTCTGCGACCGCGCCGTCTTCGTCAAGGGTACGGTTCTGGCGTCGGGCAAAACAAGCGACACCTTTACAGAGGAAAACCTGCAAAGGGCTTTCGGCGGCAGCCTGCGCCACTTCCTTCTCGGCGGGGCAGAGTTGCATAGCGACGCCGATCCGCGCCGCCTGAAGGTCATAACCGATGACGAGCGGCCCTTCGTGATCTACGGCAAAAATGGCCAGGACAGGCGCGATTCTGAGGCTCCGAAAGAGAAAGCCGATGATTGACACCCTTCTTGAGCCTTTCACCTATGGTTACATGTTGAACGCCATCTGGGTCAGCGCACTGGTGGGCGGTGTCTGCGGCTTTCTCTCGGCCTATCTGATGCTGAAGGGCTGGTCATTGATCGGCGATGCGCTTTCCCATGCCATCGTTCCCGGGGTTGCCGGAGCCTATATGCTGGGCCTGCCCTTTTCGCTCGGCGCGTTTCTCTCCGGCGGGTTGGCGGCCGGGTCCATGCTGTTTCTGAATCAGAAGACACGGCTCAAGGAAGATGCGATTATCGGCCTGATCTTCACCTCGTTCTTCGGGCTTGGCCTGTTCATGGTGTCGCTCTCGCCGACCTCGGTGAATATCCAGACCATCGTGCTCGGCAATATCCTCGCTATCACCGCTGAAGACACCATCCAACTGGCTTTGATCGGCGGTATCAGCCTCCTTGTGCTTTCGCTGAAATGGCGCGACTTCATGGTGGTGTTCTTCGATGAGAACCACGCCCGCACCGTGGGGCTGAAACCGGAAGTGCTGAAGGTGATCTTCTTCACCCTGCTGGCCGCCTCCACGGTTGCCGCCCTACAGACTGTCGGCGCTTTCCTCGTCGTCGCCATGGTGGTGACGCCGGGCGCTACTGCCCATCTCCTGACCGACCGTTTCGAGCGGCTGATCCTGATGAGCCTCATCATCGGCGCGGCCACCAGCTTCATCGGCGCCTATCTCAGCTATTTTCTCGATGGCGCGACCGGCGGCGTCATCGTGGTGCTACAGACGGCGATCTTCCTTGCCGCCTTCGTCTTTGCACCCAAACACGGCCTGCTCGCCTCGCGCGCCAAGGCGCGCAGGGCGCTGGAGGAAACGCCATGAGCGAATATCTCGAACTGGCCATACTGCCGTTTCAACTGCCTTTCATGCAATATGCCTTCCTGATCACGCTGATGATCGCGGTGCCCATGGCAATGCTCTCCTGTTTTCTGGTGCTGAAGGGCTGGTCGCTGATGGGGGACGCCGTTTCCCATGCCGTGCTGCCCGGCGTGGTGGTGGCCTATATCGTTGGCATCCCGCTTTCCATCGGGGCCTTCATCGCGGGCATGATATGTGCCCTCGGCACCGGTTTCATCAAGGAAAACAGCCGCATCAAGGAGGATACGGTGCTCGGCATCGTCTTTTCCGGCATGTTCGGGCTGGGACTGGTGCTTTACGTGAAGGTGCAGAGCGACGTACATCTCGACCATATCCTCTTCGGCGACATGCTCGGCATCGCGCCCTTGGACATGCTGGAGACGGGCGTGATCGCGCTTTTCGCCACTCTGTTTCTCGGCATCCTGCGCAAGGATCTGCTGGTCAACGCCTTCGATGCGCAACATGCAAGAGCCATCGGGCTGCCCGTGCGTGTGCTGCATTATGGCCTGCTGATGGTGCTGTCGCTCACCGTAGTCGGCGCGCTGAAGGCGGTTGGCATCATTCTCTCCGTCGCCATGCTCGTCGCACCGGGCGCAATCGCCTTCCTGCTGACCCGGCGTTTTTCCGCCATGCTGCTGGTGGCCATTGCGGTTGCGGTCGCCTCGTCGCTTGCGGGCATATGGCTGAGTTTCCTGATCGACAGCGCTCCCGCCCCCACGATCGTGCTCTTCATGAGCGTCACCTTCGTCGCGACATTCGTCCGCACCCTCTGGAAAACCCGCCGTACCGACACGGCCCGTGAGACGGCAATATAAAAGAACGATTTTTACGGGCGCGTGGAACATTTTCTCCTTTTGCGCGTCATTTTATCGAGCCTGTCGCGGGACGGCGGCTCGGGAAAATTTCGCAAGAGGGGAAGTGCCATGCTTAAATGGGCTCTTATTTTCTTTGTCATTTCTTTGATCGCGGGCGTGTTCGGCTTTACCGGCATTTCGGCAGCCGCAGCCGGCGTGGCCCGCATTCTGTTCTTCATCGCCGTGGTGATCTTCCTGGTCTTCCTCGTGCTTGCGCTGATGGCCGGAAGCGCCGTCGTCTGAATGAAAAAGGCGACCGGTTGTCACGCCGGTCGCCCTCCTCTCTCCCTTGAAATCCGTTAGCCCGTCCAGCCGCCATCAATGACATGGATCTGGCCGGTGGTGAAACCTGCTTCGTCTGACGCGAGGTAGGTGACGAGCGCTGCGATCTCTTCCGGCGTGGCGATGCGGCCCATAGGCTGGCGCGCGATGAAATCTGCAAGAGCCTGTTCGTAATTGCCGGTGGCGCGCAAACGATCGTGCAGCGAAGGGCTATCCACCGTTCCGGGGCAGATGGCGTTGCAACGAATGCCCTTTGTCACGAAGTCCGCCGCAATCGCCTTGGTCAGACCCACAACGGCGGCCTTGGAAGCGGTGTAGGCAAACCGGTTTGGCACTCCCTTTACGCTGGACGCAACCGAGGACATGTTGACGATTGCGCCCTTGCCCTTCTCCAGCATGCCGGGCAGGAAAGCGCGGCAGGTACGGTACATGGCTTTTGCGTTGAGGTCGAAGGAGAAATCCCAGTCCTTCTCCTCACACTCGAGGATGGTGCCGGAATGAACAAAACCGGCGCAGTTGAACAGCACATCCGCATGGCCGATATCGGCGGCAAAATCTTTTACGCCATCGCTGTCGAGCACGTTCAGAACCCGCGTCTCTGCCCCCTTGAGCGTAGAAAGCGCCTGCTCATTGATATCGGTGGCGATGACGCGCGCCCCGAGCGACACGAACCGCTCTGCCGCCGCCCGCCCGATACCCTGACCGGCCGCGGTGATCACCACTGTCCGGCCGTTAAAATCCTGCACCATGAATAGCCTCCCGCTAAGGCACGCCCGCCTGCCGGGGCCGAGCCGTTGAATTTCAGTGATCTCAAATATGGATCGACAATTCATATGTAAACGCGGTATTCATATGGCGTCAAGCAAACTTGCGTGGACGGACGGTATAGGGCAAGCCTATTTTCAGGCCCTGCCCGGCGCCGGCGACCATACACACCATCATCATCGAGGCCAGATGACCGACGACGACAGCGAAAGATATCGCGCTCCCGCCCTCGACAAGGGCCTGGACATTCTCGAACTTCTGGCCCGCACCGATGGCGGGCTGACACAGATCGAGATCGCCAAGTCCATCGGAAAGAGCCCCAACGAGCTTTACCGCATGCTGGACCGGCTGGTGCGCCGGGGTTATGTGCAGCGGCTTGACGGCGATCGATTCTCTTTGACGCTGAAAATGTTCGGGCTGGCGCATTTCCATGCGCCTATCCGCCGGCTGGTTTCCTTCGCGGCCCCTGTCATGCGCGATTTTTCGGCGAGTGCGGAGCAGGCCTGCCATCTGGCGGTCCATGATCGCGGCAGCGTTGTCGTCATTGCCCAACAGGAATCATCCACCTACTGGGCCATGTCCATGCGTGTCGGCGCGCAGATGAGCCTGTTCCACACCGGCTCGGGCCACGTGCTTCTGGCCTTCCAGACAGAAGCGCAGCGCCAGATCATGATAACCGAACAGGTGCGCGGCAGCGGCGAGACCATACCGCCGGGTCTTGCCGATCGGCTGGCAGAGGTGCGCAAGAACGGCTTCGAATCCATGGACAGCCTCCAGACCGCCGGTGTCCGCAATATTTCCGCTCCGGTGCTGACGCTCGATGGCACCGCGCTGGCCGTGATCACCTGCCCCTATATTACCCCTCTTGGCGGCAAGGCGCCCACACGCGAAGCCTGCGAGGTGTTGATCCGCGAGGCAGCAAAACGTATCTCCGAGATCGTGACGGGCACTATCTGAGCACAAAAAAACGCGACCGGCAGGGATCCGATCGCGTTTCAGTTGACTGGAGATTTATGTCTCGTAAACGTCGGGGGAACGCGGATGGTTCCCCCTTTTTTCGTCAGGCGGCGGCGGCCGTCAGTTCCTTGCGCACCATTTCGCGCAGCGTCACCAGATCCTTGGCGAAGAGGCGGATACCTTCCGAGAGCTTCTCGGTAGCCATTGCGTCTTCGTTCAGCGCCCAGCGGAATGCCTTCTCGTCCAGCGACTGCAGCGGCTCGGCCTTGACGTTGTCTGCCGAAAGCTTGCGCTCCAGCTTGCCGGTATCCTTGTCCAGCTCTTCCAGCAGCGCCGGGCTGATCGTCAGGCGGTCGCAACCGGCAAGCGCTTCGATTTCGCCGACGTTGCGGAAGGACGCGCCCATGACGACGGTGCTGATGCCATTGGCCTTGTAGTAGTTGTAGATGCTGCGCACGGAAACGACGCCCGGATCGGTCTCGGCGGTGTAGTTTTCGCCGGTCGACTTCTTGTACCAGTCAAGGATACGGCCGACGAAGGGCGAAATGAGGAAGACCTTGGCTTCGGCGCAGGCAATCGCCTGAGCCTGCGAGAAAAGGAGCGTCAGGTTGCAGTCGATGCCTTCGGACTGCAGCACTTCGGCAGCCTTGATGCCTTCCCAGGTGGAAGCAAGCTTGATGAGGATGCGTTCACGCTCGATGCCGCGCTCCTTGTAGGCGGCAATGATGTGGCGGGCCTTCGTGATGGAGGCTTCGGTATCGAATGAAAGGTCGGCATCGACTTCGGTCGATACGCGGCCCGGCACGAGGCCGGCAAGCGCTGCCCCCACGGAGATGGCCAGACGATCGGCAACGGCAGCAACAACGGCGTCGGACTGGCCGCCCTGCTTTTTGCCCCAGGCGACGGCTTCCTTGACCGCATCGGCAAATGCCGGCGTGCCAAGCGCCTTCAGAACGATGGTCGGGTTGGTGGTGCAATCCACCGGCTTCAGGCGCGCAACCGCCTCGATATCGCCGGTGTCGGCAACGACCGTGGTGATGGCGCGAAGTTGTTCGAGTTTGGATGTCATATCGAATGATCCTTCATGATCTCTTGAAAACTTGCTCAGCCGTCATTTCGTTCCCGCACCATGGGTGCGCCCAAGGCCGAAATCGCGGTTTCGTCGGCTCTGACTATCGCAAGCGGCACGGTCGAAAGTCAAGACATTTGCGCATCGCAATTGACATAAGTTTCATGCCTGCGATACTCGGCAAACACAATGAATGGCGGAAACCGTGGCAAAACTGAGAAGAGAAACCCATACGGCCTATTCGGAAGCGGCTTCGCTGCGGCTGCGGGCGGCATGGCTCTATTATAATCAGGGCATGACGCAGAAGGACGTCGCCGAAAAACTGGGTATCAGCCGCTCCACCGTCATACGCCTGCTGGACGAAGCGATGAAGCGCTCCGAAGTGCAGATATGGATCAATGAGGGTATCGAAGATTTCGTCTCGCTGGCCGGCCAGCTTGAGGCGGCTTACGGGCTGGACGAGGCCGTGATCATCCCCTCTCCAGACAAAGCCAGTGCGGAAGGCACCGCCAAGGCCGTCGGGCTGGCGCTCGGGCAATTTCTCTCCGAAGCGGTGCCGAATGGCGCCACCATCGGCGTTGGCTGGGGTCGCACCATGACCGCCTCGCTTTCCAGCTTCCGCCCGCCGCGCCGGGAGAACTGCAAGGTCGTTTCGCTGCTCGGCGGTATCGTCGCCGTGCACCAGACCAACCCGCTCGATTACACCTGGCGGCTGGCGAGCGCACTCGGCGCGGAATGTTACATGTTCCTCGCACCGCTGCTGGTGGATTCGGTCGAGACCAAACGGGCGCTGATCGAAAAATGCGGGCTTGCAACGCTGTACGATCTCGCCGAAACGCTCGATCTTGCCATCGTCTCCTGCGGCGATATCGGCCCGCACTCCACATCTTTGTCGGAAGGTTTCATCTCCAGGGAGACGCTGCGCGAACTCATTGACGCCGGCTGCGTCTGCGACACCATGTTCAACTTCATCGATGCCGAGGGCCGCTCGGTCGATCATCCAATCAACCAGCGCGCCATGGCGATCGATCTCGACACGCTGCGCAAGGCCAAACACATCGTGCTTGCCTCCGGCGGCGCCCACCGCGCCATCGCCATCCGCGCCACGATCAAGCGGATCGGCTGCAATACGCTGATAACGGACGAGGCGGCGGCGCGAGCGTTGATGGAGCTAGTTTAGGCGTTGTCAGGCAGCCTACTC
Organism: Agrobacterium genomosp. 2 str. CFBP 5494; assembly: GCF_900013495.1. NCBI lineage: Bacteria > Pseudomonadati > Pseudomonadota > Alphaproteobacteria > Hyphomicrobiales > Rhizobiaceae > Agrobacterium > Agrobacterium genomosp. 2. The sequence continues at coordinate 1,769,424 of NZ_LT009719.1, read as the reverse complement.
AGACACCCCTCATTCCTGTGACAAGCACAGGGATGAGGGAGACCAGCCTCACACCTTTCCCGTTTCCCAACCCAGCATCGCCCGCTTGCGAGTGAGGCCCCAATGGTAACCCGTTAGAGCCCCGCTTTTGCCGACAGCGCGATGGCAGGGAACGACGAAGGACACCGGGTTTGCCCCCACTGCGGCACCCACGGCACGGGAGGCAGTAGGCTGGCCGATATCACAGGCGATGTGCGAATAGGTGACCGCGCGGCCCATCGGGATTTTGAGGAGGCTTTCCCATACCCGCACCTGAAAATCCGTACCGAGCAGCACAACACGCAGCGGCCTGTCCGCCGACCACATGGACGGATCGAAGATACGGGCGGCATAAGGCGCGGTCGCTTCGCGATCCTCGACATAATCCGCATTCGGCCAGCGGCCGGCCATGTCTTCAAAACAGGCCCTCTCCTCACCCGGATCGGCAAAAGCGCAGCCGGCAAGTCCACGATCGGTCACCATGACCAGCGCAAGACCGAAGGGCGAGGCGTGGAACCCGTAACGGATCGTCAGCCCGCCGCCCTTCGCCTTCCATTCGCCGGGCGACATGGCTTCATGCGTGACGAAGAGGTCGTGCAGGCGTCCCGGCCCCGACATGCCGACCTCGATCGAGGTTTCGAGCAGCGGCAGATCCTCCTCGCGCAAAAGCCGCTTGGCATGATCGAGCGTTACAGCCTGAAGGAATGCCTTGGGCGAAAGGCCGGCCCAGCGGGTGAAAGTCTTCTGCAATTGCGTCGGTGACTGGCCGAGCCTTGCGGCAATGGCTTCGAGGGAGGGCTGCTCGCGATAATCCAGCGTCAAAAGCTCGATGACCCCGCGCACCGTGTCGTAATCGGATCCGATGGGGGTGATGTCTTCGTTCAGCGCAATATTGGCGTTCATCGCAAATCTCCTAACGGGTAAGAGAAAACCATTAAAGCGTGGTCGTCTCCACCCGTTTCTTGCGCCCTGCTCCATTTCTACCGTCATACCGGCCTCGAGCCGGTATCCAGCCAGCCAAAGTCCTTGGGCTGAAAGGAGTCTTTTCCGCCGCGCCGACGCGCGTCGGCTGGATTCCGGCTCAGGGCCGGAATGACGGAGGGAGAGCTGGATTATCCTCTTACATCCGCCGCACCGTCGCCAGCGCACCGCCAAACGCCTTGGCAAAGCTTTCCCGATCATCCGGATTGAGGAACGAGCCGATGTCGGTCGCCCGGCCCTCGCCCGTCACATGCATCGAGACGATGCCGATCTCGTCATGCCGCCTCACCCTGAAACGCGCCCAGAACGGATTGAAGCGATGCTCCACCATTCGTCCGGCAGGGGAGAATTTTCGGATCGACAGGCTGGTGCGCGAGACGCTGACCTCCTCCCGCGCCTTGGCCGCCCGGTAATTGACGCGGAAAGCGATATAGAGCAGCAGAAAATCCAGTCCGAAAAACAGGCCGATCGGCCACGCTCCAGTGGCGAAGAAAAAGCCGCCATAGATCAGGCAGGCAAATCCCGACAGGATGAGAAGCAGCCGGAAACCGCGGCGGCCAAGCGAACGGTGCGGAACGAGTTCCGCCGCGAAAATCGGCTGGTCGTTGAGCGTATCCACGTTGCTTTCCTTTGGGCGGGCTGGCTATAGATAATCCATGACAATCGCCAAGAAACGATCCAGCACCCAAACCTTGAAAAAGTCAAATCCGGCAGCCGCGCGCAGGCCGGCGCGGGTGAAGACGGCCTATTCCAGGGAGGAGCTCAGCGAAATCTTCCGCCGCTTTTCCATCCAGCGGCCGGAACCGAAAGGCGAGCTGGAACATACCAATCCCTTCACCCTGCTGGTGGCTGTGGCGCTGTCCGCACAGGCGACCGATGTGGGCGTGAACCGGGCCACCCGCGCGCTGTTCAGGGTGGCCGATACGCCGGAAAAGATGCTGGCGCTTTGCGAGGAAGAACTGATCGGTTACATCAAGACCATCGGGCTTTACCGTAACAAGGCGAAGAACGTCATTGCCCTGTCGCAGATGCTGATCGACAATTTCGGCGGCGAGGTGCCGAAGACCCGCGACGAACTGGTGACGCTTCCCGGCGTGGGCCGCAAGACGGCCAATGTGGTGATGTCGATGGCCTTCGGCGTGCCCACGCTTGCGGTGGACACACATGTGTTCCGCATCGCCAACCGGCTCTGTCTTGCGCCGGGCAAGACCCCTGACGAGGTTGAAGACCGGCTGATCCGCATCATTCCCGAAGAATATCTGTTCCATGCGCATCACTGGCTGATCCTGCACGGGCGTTACTGCTGCAAGGCACGCAAGCCGGAATGCGAGCGCTGCGTGATTGCCGATATCTGCAAATCGCCGGAAAAAACCTTCGATATTCCGGCGCCGCTGGTGGAATTACCCGCGAAGCTGTTCGGTTCGGCTGGCGGCGAATGAAGGGTCGCGGCGGCTGACAGCCTTGTGCAGATGCACCATCATGGAGGCCGCAAAAAGCGGCGTCAGCAGGTTGAGGAATGGAACCGCCAGAAAGGCCGCAATGACCAGCCCGGCCATGAAGACGGTGGTGCGGTGTTTTACCCGGAACAGCCGGGCGTCAGCGGGCGAGCGGAAGCGCATCGCCGCGAATTCGAAGAATTCGCGGCCGAGCAGGTAACCGTTCACCGGAAAAAACGCGATGAGGTTGATACCGGGAACAAGCAGCAGAAAAAGCGCAATGAGGTTGCCGGCAATGACAACGCCGAAAAACTTGATGGAGGAGAGCACAGCCTCGCCCATCGGCATCGCCCTGCCGGGCGGATCGTCCGGATAGCTCTTTTTTTCAACCACTTCGGCGACATCGTCGAGAAACAGGCCGGCGATGACGGCAGTGACCGGCGAGATGAGCAGCGCCAGTGCCAGAGCCAGCCCTATTCCGGCGAAAATGGCGAAAACGAAGCTCAGCCAGCCCGCCCAGTCCGGCACGCCGGGAATCAGCGCGTCTATCCATGGCAGGGCGAAATAGATGAAGATCGAGCGGATGGCGAACCACAGGGCCGCGAGCACGAGAAGGGTGAGCCCCAGTACCTTCCAGAACACCGACCGGGTTTCGGCGGCAAAGAGATTTTGGAAGGCGAGCCGCGCCGCAACAAAAATCATTCGGAACTCCTTGAAGCTTCTCGGGTTGGGGCACTCTCTCAGGAGGAGATAGGCAATGACCCCATCCTGCGCAAGACGGGGACCCAAAAGGTAGATTAGCGCGATCTAAACCGGAGATGGAATTTCTCTTGAATAAAAGGTATCTCTAAAATATATTAATATACCTATCATAATTCGCATTCCGGTCCGGTGGAGGACAAGGCCGGAAAAGCTATCCCCCACCGTCAAATTGCGGTTCGCACGCTTGTCTGCGCGCGCGCATGCATCATCGTTCAATAAAGATAAGAATGAGGCGTTGGTGGAAAAGCTGCTGTTGAACCTTACGCGCGCCATGAAGGCAGGCACCCCTTCCGAGCGCAAGATCGCCAAATATCTGATCGAACATCTCGACGAATTACCGTTCGAGACGGCGCAGACGCTGGCTGCGAAGCTCGGCCTCAGCCCGATGACGGTCGGACGTTTCCTGCGCTCGCTGGGATACCGGCAGTTCAGCGATATCCGCGCCGATCTGCGCCATGCCGAAGAAACCGCCGGCGCGGACCAGCCCGCAACGGCGGAAGGCGGCGAACGCCAGTCCAACCCGTTTTCACAGCTTCTTTCGCAGCAGATCCAGGCCGTCCAGACTGCCTTCGACATGACGTCCCAGTCAATCTGGCGGCTTGCCATGAACGAGATCGCCACGGCGGGCGATGTCTTTCTGGCAACCTCGCCGGAAGGTCTCGATGCCGGGCGGCATTTCTACGCGCGTCTTCTCGAAAGCCGGGGGCACATCCATTATCTCGGCAGCGACAGCGCCGCCTATGTTGCCCTGTGGGATTTCGACGCCGCGAAGACCCTGCTCGTCATCATGGATTGCGGCGGCAGCCTGTCACCGCTGCAGCGCTTGGCTGCAATGGCGCGCAAGAGCGGCTATCGCACATTGCTGATCACCACGCGCTTTTACGAATGGGGTCCGGAAAGTGCCGACCTCTGTCTCGCCATGCCGCAGGCGCAAAATGGCGGCCAAGGCTTGCTGCAACTGGTTTCCCTGCTGGAATTCACCCTCTGCGCGCTAAGCGCCGGGGCAGATGACGCAACAAAAGCGCGGGCGAAAAACTTTGCCGCGCTGAAGCGCTCGCTACGCGGCTGATCTGCGCTTGGCGGGCGGCAGGATCGAGTGGCCACCACCTGTTTCTTCTCCCGCCGGAGAAGAATCGCGCGGCATCCGTCAGCAAAAATTCCACGCTGATAAGTCAAAGGCTTTCCAGCTCCTGACGATGCCGGTACATGGCGAGAAAACGGCGATAATCCCGCTCATAACGTGGTCCCCGCGCCGGATCGCCTGATATTTCCGCGTTGCCGGGGTACATGGCGGCGCCAGCAGCCGCGAGGCTTGCATGCACCCCGCCGGCGGTTGCCGCTGTCATTGCCGTGCCCAGTAACACCGCATCGGCGGTGGCGGGAACCACGATGCGCTTGCCGGTCACATCGGCATAAAGCTCCATCAGCAGCGGGTTTTTCACATGTCCGCCAGTGACATGCAGGCTCTCCACGGCATAACCGAAACGCTCCATCGCATCGAGCACATGGCGCGCGCCGAGCGCAATCGCAACGGCGGTGCGCCAATAGAGACGGCAGAGACTGTCGAAAGACGTATCCAATGTCAGCCCGCTGATGACGCCGACGGCGTGCGGATCGGCAAGCGGCGAGCGGTTGCCGTGAAAATCCGGCAGCACATGCAGCCGCTCGGCAAAGGCCTCGCCCTCAAGCGCCCGCAATTCCGTTACCCGCGCAACGATGCGGGCATGCAGCGCCGTATCCGGCTCCCCGCCCGCCGCATGCATGCGTACCATATGATCGAGCAGCGCGCCGGTGGCCGATTGCCCGCCCTCCACCAGCCAGTGCCCGGGCAGGATCGCCTGCCAATAGGGGCCCCAGAGGCTATGGCCGGGCATTTGCCGCTCAGACACCGCGACAAGGCAGCTCGAAGTCCCGGCGATCAGCGCAACATGGCGGCCAACATCGGCAGACAGGCATCCGCCCAGCGCCCCCAGCGCGCCGGCATAGGCGTCGATCATGCCCGCAGCGACCTGACAACCGGTATCCAGACCAAGCTCGGCTGCAGCTTCGGGCGAAAGCGGGCCGATGCTTTCTCCCGGCATCACGGTGGTTTCGGGGAGCCCTGCCCGCTCTCTCAAGTCGGCAAGCCCCGCCAGTTCGAGATAATCCGCCTGCCAGCCGGGATTTTCCTGCGCAAGAAAATTCCACTTCGCCGTCTGCGTGCAATTAGAACGTTTTGCTGAACCGGTCGCTTTCCACGTCAGGAAATCCGCCAGATCGAAGGCGAAGGACATGCGCGACCAGCTCCCGGGCATATGCTGCTTCAGCCACATCAGCTTCGGCATCTGCATTTCCGGCGAGACGCTGTTGCCGGCGAAATCCAGCACCCGGTGTCCCGATGCCGTCAGCCGGTCGGCCTCCGATATCGCCCGGTGATCGAGCCAGACGATGGTGTCGAACCGGTCTTCCCCGGTCACGGATACCGAAACCGGCTCACCCCGCCCATCGCGGATGACGAGCGAACAGGTGGCATCGAAACCGATTGCAGCAATGCTTTGCGGCGCAACACCCGCCTCGGCAAGCGCTGCCCTTACCACGATGCAGACTGCCTTCCATATGTCGGTGGAATCATGTTCGGCGTGGTTTTCCTGCGGTCTCTGCATCAGGATCGGATGGGTGGCGCGGGCAAGCAGCCGGCCGGCCGCATCGAAAATGCCGGCCCGGGCGCTGGCGGTGCCGACATCGACAGCGACGAGATTTTGACGCTTCAAGACTGCAATTCCATCCCTTGCGCAACGGCCCGGCGACAGCGGCGGCAGGCGAAATCCGTTTTAGCCTGCATCACGTTCCGCTTGGCCGCCCAAACCGCCCTTCCCCACATAGCTGCCGACAAGTTGGACCAAATCCGGCATCGCGTCAAACACGGCATCCGCGCCAAACCCGGCGATCTTTTCACGGAATGCGGGAAAACGGGCATGCGAACCACCGGTAAAAGCAAAAACGCCCATGCCGGCGGCCTTTGCCGCGGCAATACCGGCCGGGCTGTCCTCGATCACGATGCAGTGACGCGGATCGACGCCCATCTGGCGCGCCGCGTGCAGGAAGAGATCAGGCGCCGGCTTGCCGTTCTTCACCATGGTGGCGCTGAAGACATGTGGCTCAAATTTTTCGATCAGGCCCGTCAGCCCAAGTGAATAACGGATACGCTCCGGCTGGCTGGAAGAGGCGACGCAGCGCCTGAATGGCACAAGCCTGTCGAGCGTCTGCGCAATGCCGTCGATCGGCTGCAACTCGCTTTTGAAGCGCTCGAACAGCGTCGCCCGCATATGATCGAGAAAATCGATATCCGTCTCGACACCGTAATCCTCGAACAACGTCCTTGTCATGCTGGCGACGCTTCGGCCGAGAAAGCGCTCATAGGCTTCCTCCTCCCCCATCGTCACACCCAAATGGGAGAGCATGTCGAGGAGGACGGAGATGGAAACCGGCTCGCTGTCGACAAGAACGCCGTCGCAGTCGAAAATCAAAAGGGGGCCGGTGTCGTCTTCCATCTCATCGTCACTTTTCAGCCAGCTTGTCATCCAGATAAAGCTGCAAGGTCTTCGCTGTACCCTCTTGCCACAGCGTCTTCAGCGCGTGGGCGAAGCGTTTACGGAAAAGTTCCGATTCGGCAACTGCTCCGAAAATATCGTTAAGCGCGAGGAAGGCCATGGGATCGTCCTTGGCCTTGATGGCCGCCGCCTGCAGGCGCTCGGCGCTGGCATCGTTGAAGACGATTTCCTTGCCGCTGTCCGAGGTGCCCTGAAAATAACGGCACCACAAGGCCGAGACGAGGGATAGACCGATGATATCCTCTCCGCGCTCCAGCCGGTCGGCGGTGGAAGGCAGGATGAATTTCGGCTGGCGGTTGGAACCGTCCTGCGCCAGACGCGGAATGGTGTCGCCAATCTTCGGATTGAGGAAGCGCCGCTCGATCAGCGAGAAATACTCATTGAGGTCCGTATCCGGCACCGGCGGAATGACCGGTATGATCTCTTCCTTTTCGAGCTTTGCCAGAAACGCCCGGATCAGCGGATGCTCCATCGCCTCGTGGACAAAGTGGATGTCGAGCAGCGCCGCCGGATAGGCGATTGCCGCATGGCCGCCATTGAGGATGCGGATTTTCATATGCTCATAGGGCGCAACATCGGATACGAACTGCACGCCCGCTTTCTCGAGCGCCGGGCGGCCCGCCGGGAAATTATCCTCCATCACCCATTGCTTGAATTCTTCGCAGAACACCGGCCAGTTGTCGTCGATGTTGAAGTCATCCCGGGCGATGTTGCGTTCGCGATCGCCGGTGGCTGGCGTGATGCGGTCGACCATCGAATTGGGGAAGGCAACGTTTTCGCCAATCCAGTTGGCAAAGGCAGGATCGGACAGGGCCGCCAGCCCGACCACGGCATTTTTCGTGACCTTGCCATTATGCGGAATGTTGTCGCAGGACATGACGGTGAAAGGCTGCACGCCTCTGTCGCGCCGCGCCTTCAGCCCGGCGACGATCAGCCCGAACACGGTTTTCGGCGAAGCCGGATTTCTGCCGTCTTCGGCAATCGCCGGATGCTGCGGGTTAAACGAACCGGAGGCGTCAATGAAATAACCGCCTTCCGTGATCGTCATGGAAACGATGCGGATCTGCGGATCGGCCAGTTTTTCGATGATCGCCGCGCTGTCTCCGACCGGCAGAATATCGATCATCGGCCCGGTGACACGCGCACCGGTGCGGTTATTGTCCTGCTCCACAACGGTCGTCAGGAGATCCTGTGCGGCGAGTTTTTCGCGCATCACCGTATCCGACGGCAGGACACCCGCGCCGATGATCGCGAAGTCATGGTCCGCTCCGGTGTTGAACAGGTCGTCGAGATAAACCGCCTGATGGGCGCGGTGGAAATTGCCAACGCCGAAATGCACGATGCCGGCAGAAAGATCGTCCCGGCTGTAGGACGGAACGGCCGCGGTCTTTTTTGCTTCGTCAAGCGTTGCGAGGGAAAGTTTGCATGTCATGTCATGATCCTCGAAGGGAAAACGGTGGTCTTGCCAATCGCCCTGTCGCGGGCATTCGGACTATCTGCAAACGGCCGCCACCGAATGGCGAGCCGCTGCGTCTTTAGGGCCAGCCCCGCCTAGATTGCCTTGCCCTTGTCATCGAACCTGTGGATTTTGGTATCGTCGGGCGTGATGAAGACAGTGTCGCCGTGCTTGCAGGCGAATTCGCCGTCCGCGCGGGCGGTAATCGGGCCGATGCCTGGGACATCGATATGCAGAAATGTGTCGGAGCCGAGATGTTCGGCGACGGTGACCTTGCCCTGCCAGAGACCGCTTTCCTTCGACAGCACCAAATGTTCCGGCCGAACCCCGGCTGTGGCGGCACCCTTTTGGCGGGCGAAGTCACCGGTGATGAGGTTCATGCGCGGCGAGCCGATGAAGCCGGCGACGAAGAGGTTGGCGGGAGAGCGATAGAGCTCCATCGGCGAACCGACCTGCTCGATATTGCCACGGTTCAGCACCACGATCTTGTCGGCCATGGTCATGGCCTCCACCTGGTCGTGGGTAACGTAGATCATCGTCGTTTTCAGCGTGTTGTGCAGCTCGGAGATTTCCAGCCGCATGGTGCCGCGCAGCGCCGCATCGAGGTTGGAGAGCGGCTCATCAAACAGGAAGGCGGAAGGCTCGCGCACGATGGCGCGGCCAATCGCCACGCGCTGGCGCTGGCCGCCCGAGAGCTGTGAGGGCCGGCGTTCGAGATAATCGGTGAGGTTCAGCACCCGTGCCGCATCCTCCACCTTCCTGTCGATAACCGCCTTGTCGAGCTTGGCCATCTTCAACGGAAAGGCGATGTTGTTCCTGACGCTCATATGCGGATAAAGCGCATAGGACTGGAACACCATGGCAAGGCCACGTTCGGCCGGCGCCCGCTCGGTCACATCCTTGCCGTCGATGACGATCTTGCCGCCGGAGACATCCTCCAGCCCGGCGATCAGGCGCAGAAGCGTGGACTTGCCGCAACCGGAGGGACCGACGAAGACGACGAATTCGCCATCGTTGATATCGAGATCGATCGACGGGATGACCTTTGCCTCACCGAAGACCTTGGACACGTTCTGAAGGGAAATGCTGCCCATGTTTGTCGTTCCTTATTTCACGGCGCCAAAGGTCAGGCCGCGCACGAGTTGCTTCTGCGAGAACCAGCCAATGACGAGAATGGGGGCGATCGCCATCATCGAGGCGGCCGAAAGTTTTGCCCAGAACAGCCCCTGCGGCGAGGAGAAGGAGGCAATGAAGGCCGTCAGTGGTGCCGCATTGGTGGTGGTCAGCCGGATGGTCCAGAAGGATTCATTCCAGGCGAGGATGACGTTTAAGAGCAGCGTCGAGGCAATGCCGGGCACCGCCATCGGTGTCAGCACATGCACGATCTCGTTCCACAGCGATGCACCATCCATGCGCGCCGCTTCCAGGATCTCGCCGGGAATTTCCCGGAAATAGGTGTAGAGCATCCAGATGACGATCGGCAGGTTGATGAAAGTCAGCATGATGGTGAGGCCAATGCGGGTATCGAGCAGCCCGGCATTGCGGAAGATCAGATAGATCGGCACCAGCACGGCCACCGCCGGCATCATCTTGGTGGAAAGCATCCACATCAAAATGTCCTTGGTGCGCTTGGTCGGCGAGAACGCCATGGCCCAGGCGGCAGGAATGGCGATGATCAGCGCGATGATCGTAGAACCTAGTGACAGCACCACCGAGTTCATGAAGGGCTTGAAGTAATCGCGCTGGGTCTGGACCGTCACGTAATTCTCAAGCGTGCCCGAGGGAATGAGGCTGAAGCCGGCGATCGCCTCCGGCTCGGTCTTGATCGAAGTGAGGAAGGCGTAAAGGATCGGAAAGAACAGCAGGAGCGCGACGATCCATGCGGCGATGGAGAAGCCGATCTTTGCGCGAGTGGTTGTCTTGCGGGCCATGATGTTTCCCCTTTACCGGTCGAGGTTCTTGCCGACCGCGCGCATCAGGAAGATGGCGACGATATTGGCGAGGATAACGGCGATGATACCGCCGGCCGAAGCGCCACCCACGTCGTAACCCAGAAGCGCGGTGCGATAGATCAGGAAGGCAAGGTTGGTGGACGCATAACCCGGGCCGCCATTGGTGGTGACGAGGATTTCCGCGTAGACACCGAGCAGGAAGATCGTCTGGATGAGGATGACGACCGTGATGGCGCGGGAAAGATGCGGCAGCGTCAGATAGATGAAGCGGTTGGCGAAGTTGGCGCCATCCATCTCGGCCGCTTCCTTCTGCTCACCATCGAGGGATTGCAGCGCGGTGAGCAGGATCAGCGTCGCAAAGGGCAGCCATTGCCAGGCGACGATGATGATGATGGACAGCAGCGGAAACTGTGCAAACCAGTCCACCGGCTGGAAACCAAAGAAGCGGGAGAGATCGGCGAGCACGCCATAACCGGGATGCATGATCATATTCTTCCACACCAGCGCGGCAACCGGCGGCATGACGAAGAAGGGCGAAATGATCATGATGCGCACGATGCCCTGGCCGAAAATATCGTTGTCAAGCAACAGAGCAATGGCAATGCCGCCGATCACGGTGATCAAAAGCACCCCGCCGACGATCAGCAGCGTGTTCCAGATCGACTGGAAAAAGGCGGGGTCGGTGTAGAAATACTGATAATTGAACAGGCCAGCGAAGCTGACATTGGCCGGGTTCAGGAGGTTGTAGTTCTGGAACGAGAACCACAGGGTCATTGCCAGAGGCACGATCATCCAGACCAGAAGCAGCAGAACCGAAGGCGCAAGCATCACCCGCGCAAGACCGCTTGTGTTTCGCGTTGCCATTTGCACTCACCTCCCCTTGGGCTCGGGCATCAAGAGATGCGCCCGGCATATCCGGAAGAACCGGCTCATTCTTGTTTTGATTTGAAAGCTATCGAAGCCGCATGGCGGTCTTCAGCCCGCAGTCTCGCTGCCCGGCATTGGCGCCGGACAGCGATCTTCGGGAGGATTACTTGATGTAACCGGCGCGGGTCATTTCGCGCGTCGCGGTCGACTGGGCGCTGGCAAGCGCATCATCGACGCTGGACTGGCCGGCAACGACCGCCGAGAACAGCTGACCAACCGTGGTGCCGAGCGCCTGGAATTCAGGGATCGCCACGAACTGACCGCCGGTGTAAGGCACGGGCTTTACAGTCGGCTTGGTGATGTCGGCGGCATCCATGGCGGCAAGCGTCGGCTTGGCGAAGGCGGCAGCCTTTTCATAGTCGGCGTTCTTGTAAAGCGAGGTGCGGGTGCCCGGAGGCACGTTTGCCCAGCCTTCCTTGGAAGCGACGAGTGCGGTGTAGTCCTTGCTGGTTGCCCAGGAGATGAACTTCTCAGCGGCTTCGGCCTTCTGCGAGCTCTTCGGGATAGCAAGGTTCCAGGACCACAGCCAGTTGCCGTGGTTCTTCAGCTCACCATGGGTCGGGAAGAGCGCGTAACCGACCTTGTCGGCAACGGTGGAATCCTTCGGATTGGAAACGAAGGAGGCAGCCACAGTGGCGTCAATCCACATGCCGCACTTGCCCTGCTGGAACAGCGTCAGGTTTTCATTAAAACCGTTGGAGGAGGCACCGGACGGGCCGGCATCCTTCATCAGATCAACGTAGAACTGCAGCGAGCTCTTCCATTCCGGCTGATCGAACTGCGGCTTCCAGTTTTCATCGAACCAGCGGCCACCGAAGGAGTTGGTGAGCGCGCTGATGAAGGCCATGTTCTCGCCCCAGCCGGCCTTGCCGCGCAGGCAGATGCCGTTGATATCGGCCTTGCGGTCGGTGATCTTGCGGGCCGCATCGCCGATGAATTCCCATGTGGGGTTATCAGGCATCTTCAGGCCGGCTTTTTCAAACAGGTCCTTGCGATACATGATCATGGCGGATTCGCCGTAGAAGGGGGCTGCGTAAAGCTTGCCGTCAGCGGAAAGGCCGCCACGGATCGCCGGCAGAATGTCGTCGACGTCATATTTGTCGCCGAGCTTTTCGAGCGGCAGCAGCCAGCCCTGCTTGGCCCAGATCGGCACTTCGTAGTTGCCGATGGTCATGATGTCATATTGACCGCCATTGGTGGCGATATCGGTCGTCACGCGCTCGCGCAGGACGTTTTCTTCAAGCGTTACCCATTCGACCTTGATATCCGGGTTCTTGGCGGTGAAGTCCGAGGTGAGACCCTGCATGCGGATCATGTCGCCGTTGTTCACGGTGGCAATGGTCAGCGTCTCGGCGGATGCAAGGGTCGAAAAGGCGAGTGCCGAGCATGCGCCCAGCAAAATGGTCTTCAATGTCATATCTTCCTCCCAGAAGAAAAATGATGAGCATTCGCTTTGCTCTGGGGCATTTACTCACTCGCAGATCAAAAATGTCAAGCGACATCCTGTGCTGCGACGCAGAGAGAAAAATCAAGTATTTGATTTTACTAAATTAACTTTTGCTCAGTGTGTGAGCAAATATTCACTTGTCGCTTCGTCGGTGATGAGCCCGTTCAACAGGCCACCCTTCAGCGCCGCCAGAATCGATGCGTTCTTGCGCGCACCCTGCGCCATGCCGATGACGGTGCAGGTGTCTCGTGAGGGAATGGGAACGGAGGCGACGCGCTCGTTGACGGAATGCTCGAGAATGCGACCTCCCGCGTCATATATCCAGCCGCAGATCTCACCGACAGCACCGCTCGCCATCAGCGCCTTCATCTCGTCGACGCCTAGAAAACCATCAACGCAGAGCGGCGCGTTCTCACCGAGTTCACCGACACCAACGAAAGTGACGTTGGCAGCAGCGCCGAGCGCCAGCGTGGAGCGCACCATGGACTGATCATGTAACAGTTCCCGCTCCTCTGCCGATGAACAGAGCACCGGTAACGGCATCGGGAAATGCCGCGCCTTGATGGCATCGGCCATGCTGAAGATGACGTTGTAATAGGCGGCCGATCCATCAGGGCCGATATTGCCGGTCAGCGACACGATGCGGTGCTGCGGGCACTCCATCGGCGGCAATTGATCCACGGCAGCCTTCAAGGTGCGGCCGGTACCGATGGCGAGCACGATGGGATCGGCATTCTTCAGCCAGCGCTCGATTTCCGCCGCGCCCGCCTCGGCAATGCCGACGGTCGAGGACACACCGGCGGGATCGCTCGGCACCACCTCGATATATCTAAGGTCGAATTTCTCTTTCAGCCGCTCGGCCTTTTCGAGACAGGCGGCAATGGGGTGGTCGAGCCGGACCTTGATCAGCCGCTCGGCAACCGCCAGCGACACCAGCCGCTGCGCCGACTGCCGGGAAATGCCCATGGCGGCGGCAATCTCGTCCTGCGTGCGACCGGCGACATAATAAAGCCAGCCAGCACGGGCCGCATCATCCAGCCGTCCATGTGCGTCGTTTCGTCTGGCCATGCCGCTGCCCTCTGAGAATTTCGTCTGCGCATTTGCTGGCATTTTTTTGCAGCGGCTGTCAAACGGGGGGATGCGCAGGGGAGCGTGCGACGGGCGTAAAATCATCTGTCGTGGCAGTGCGGCAGGTTTCTTCTCCTCGAGGGGGAGAGGTGGCCCGAAGAGTCGGATGAGGGGGCAAGCTCTCGGTTTATCTCTACCCTTGCCCCCTCATCCCGCTGCCGCGGACTTTTCCCCGGCGGGGAGAAGAAATATGCGGGAACCACCCGGTCCCTTTATCTGCGTCAGCCCGAAGCCAGCACTGCTCAATCAAGCCGCTTCCTGCACCAGGTGCCCCGCCGAAACCTCACGATAAAGCCGCTGCGGCGGCACATAGTCCACCGGCCGGATCGGGCTTCTGATCTCGTCGGTCGCCATGTTGCGCTTGATCTGCCGTCGCGCGGGATCGGGCACCGGAACGGCGGACATCAGCTTCTTCGTATAGGGGTGCTGGGGATTATCGAAAACGGCCGCGCGCGGGCCGATCTCGACGATCTCGCCAAGATACATCACCGCCACCCGGTGACTGACCCGTTCCACCACCGCCATGTCATGGCTGATGAACAGGAAGGCGAGGTTGAGGTTTTGCTGCAGGTCGAGCAGCAGGTTGCAGACCTGCGCCTTGATCGAGACATCGAGCGCCGATACCGCCTCATCGGCGACAATGACCTTGGGATCGAGCATCAGCGAGCGGGCAATGGCGATGCGCTGGCGCTGGCCGCCGGAAAATTCATGCGGGAAGCGCCGCATCATATCCGGGCTCAGGCCCACTTTTTCCAGAAGATCGGCAGCCTTTTCCCGGGCCTGCTGTTTGGTTCCGAGGCGATGTTCGATAAAGGGCTCCATGATCGCCGTGCCGACGCTCATGCGCGGGTCGAGCGAGGCGAAGGGGTCCTGGAAGATCATCTGCACGCTGCGGCGCATGGTTCGCAGCGTCGTCTTGTCGAGCTTCAGCACCTCGTAGCCATCGAGCATGACATCGCCTGACGTCGGCTCGATCAGCCGGGTGATGGAGCGGCCCGTGGTGGACTTGCCGCAGCCCGATTCACCCACCAGCGAGAGGGTTTCGCCCTCGGCGAGATCGAAGGAAACCTTTTCCACCGCATGCACGGCGCCGGATTTGCGGCCGAATAGGCCGGAGCGGATGTCGAAACGGGTGGTCAGATCCTTGACCGAAAGGATGGGCGTGCGGCCGCCGGAGACAGTATCCTTCACGTCCGCCACAGGCTGACTTTCGCCGGTCTTGATATCGATGATCGGGAAACGGGCCGGCAGCAGCCTTTCCTTCATCGAACCCAGCTTCGGCACCGCGGAAAGCAGGGCTCGCGTATATGGGTGGCGGCCACGATGGAAAATGTCGTCGGTGGTGCCGGTTTCCACCACATCGCCACGGAACATGACGATGGTGCGGTCAGAGACTTCCGCCACCACGCCCATATCGTGGGTGATGAAGAGAACCGACATGCCCTCCTCTTCCTGCAATGTCTTGATGAGGTCGAGAATCTGGCCCTGGATGGTCACGTCGAGCGCCGTCGTCGGCTCGTCGGCGATCAGCAGCTTCGGTTTGGAGGCAAGCGCCATGGCGATCATCACGCGCTGGCGCATGCCGCCGGAAAACTGGTGAGGATAATCGTCGAAACGGTTCTTCGCATTGGGAATGCGGACTTTTTCCAGAAGCCGGATGACCTCGGCCTTTGCGGCAGAGGAGGAAATATCCTGATGTACGGTCAGCGCTTCGGCGATCTGCTTGCCGATCGGAAAGATCGGGTTGAGGCTGGTCATCGGCTCCTGGAAGATCATCGAAATGTCCTTGCCGCGGACCTTGCGTATCTCTTCTTCCGGCAGTGCCAGCAGATCGCGCCCGCCGAGCATGACCTTGCCTTCGATGCGGCTCGTCTTTTTATCGAGCAGCCGCATGATGGAGAGCGAGGTGACGCTCTTGCCCGAGCCGCTCTCGCCGACGATCGCCACCGTCTCACGCGGCGCGATCTCGAAACTCATATTGCGCACCACGGATTTCCAGCCGCCATCGACGCGGAAGGAGGTGGTGAGATTTTGAACCGATAAAACCGGGCTGACCGAACCGCCGGTCTGTTCCATTGATGTCGCTGCCAAAAGCATGCCGATCTCCTGAAAAGCAGAAGGCGGCCACGAGGGGCCGCCGGATGTCTCATGCAGCAAGTGCGGTTTCGGCCATCGAAACCCAGTAGCTGATGCCGTAAGGCAGCGCGTCGTCGTTGAAATCATAGGCGGCATTGTGCAGCCCGGCGGTATCGCCATTGCCGATGAAGATGAAGGCGCCGGGGCGCGCCTCCAGCATGTAGGAGAAATCCTCGGCGCCCATATGCGGATTGGGATTGGTGTTGACGGCGTTGGCGCCGGCCACACCCATTGCCACGCCGGTCGCGAATTCTGTCTCGTCACTGTGGTTGAACGTGACGGGATAACCGCGATCGTATTTCACCTCCACCGTCGCGCCATGAGCCATGGCGGTGGCGGCGGCCACTTCCTTGAGGCGCTTTTCGGCGAAATCGCGGGTCTCCGGCAGCAGCGTGCGCACGGTGCCGGTCAGCGTCACCGCACCGGGAATGACGTTGGACGCCGTGCCGCCATGGGTGGTGGCCACGGTGACGACGAGTGATTTCAACGGATCCGTCTCGCGCGAGACGATGGATTGCAGGGCGATGATGATATGCGCCGAAGTCAGCACCGGATCGATGGAAAGATGCGGTGCCGCCGCGTGGCTGCCCTTGCCGGTGATGGTGATTTCGAAACTGTCCGCAGCCGCCATGGTGGAACCCTTGCGGATGGCGAACTGCCCGACGGGGATGCCCGGCTCGTTATGCATGCCATAGACCTGCGAGATGCCGAATTTCTCCATCATGCCGTCATTCAACATGGCAAGCGCTCCCGCGCCACCTTCTTCCGCCGGCTGGAAGATCACGGCCACCGACCCCTTGAAATTGCGCGTCTCGGCCAGATATTGCGCCGCACCCAAAAGCATGGCGGTATGCCCGTCATGACCGCAGGAATGGGCCTTGCCCGGCGTCTTCGAGGCCCATGGCTTGCCGCTCGTCTCAAGGATCGGCAGCGCATCCATGTCGGATCGGAAACCGATGGTCGGACCATCCCCGTGCCGGCCCTTGATGATGCCGACCACGCCTGTTTTGCCAATGCCCGTTTCGACCACGTCGCAGCCGAAGGATTTCAGTTTTTCGGCAACGAATTTCGATGTTTCGTAGACATCGTAGAGCAGTTCCGGGTGTTCATGCAGATGGCGCCTCCAGCCGGCAACTTCTTCCTGCATTTCAGCCACACGGTTCAATATCGGCATTCTCTTTTTCCCTTTTTTTGTTCCCCGCCGGGTTGTCGGACGCCATATTGAGTTTGGAATTTCCTCTTTTGCAAGCATGAAATTTGCTGCATGAGCGAAAAATAGGCCCAAAACTAAATGGCTCAAAATTTGTTCATCAATGAAACATTCGGACTTGCTTTTCAAAAAAACTGACAATAGCATCATCTGGAATGGAGGAATATTCCTTAGCAAAGTCAAATAGTTAGAATAACAGACCTTGCACATGACGACGGGAAAAGCGTCAAACATTCAAACAGATAAAATCCAAAAAGGGGAAAACCACAATGAAGAAGCGCAGCGTTCTCTTTGCCGGCACGGTGGCGGCCATGGCTCTCGCGGGCTCTGCCGCCCACGCCGAGCGCGGCAGTGACGGCGAACTGAAAATCCTGTTCTGGCAGGCCGTATCGACGCTTAATCCCTATCTTTCGGGTGGCACGAAGGAAGTCTACAGCTCGTCCATGGTTATCGAGCCGCTGGCGCGGTATGACGAAAAGGGCGAGCTGGTGCCGATGCTGGTGACCGAGATTCCGACGATCGACAATGGCGGCGTCGCGAAGGATCTGCTCAGCATGACGTGGAAGCTGAAGACCGACGTGAAGTGGTCTGACGGCACGCCCTTCACCGCAGAGGATGTGATCTTCACCTGGAAATATTGCACCGCACCCGATGGCGGCTGCGCGCAGGCGGCACAATATGAGGGCGTGAAGAACGTCGAGGCCATCGACGACCACACCGTCAAGGTCAGCTTCACCGAGCCGAAACCCTACCCCTATTCGGCATTCGTGGGCGCACAG
This sequence comes from Agrobacterium genomosp. 2 str. CFBP 5494, assembly GCF_900013495.1. Taxonomy (NCBI): domain Bacteria; kingdom Pseudomonadati; phylum Pseudomonadota; class Alphaproteobacteria; order Hyphomicrobiales; family Rhizobiaceae; genus Agrobacterium; species Agrobacterium genomosp. 2. The sequence continues at coordinate 1,751,602 of NZ_LT009719.1, read as the reverse complement.
TCGCCGGTCATCCAGAAGAAGCAGTTTGAAAAATGCGTAGGCGCGGCAGCTCCCGGCTGCACCTCCACCAATTTCGGCCCCATCGGCACCGGCCCCTTCGTCGTCAAGGATTTCAAGCCGAACGACGTCATCAGCTTCGTTGCCAACCCCAATTACCGTGACCCCGCCAAGCCCGCCTTCGCCACGGCGACCCTGAAGGGCGGCGGCGATGCCGCTTCCGCCGCGCGCGCCGTGCTGGAAACCGGGGAATTCGACTATGCCTGGAACATGCAGGTCGAGCCGGAAATCCTCGCCACCATGGTGGCGGCCGGCAAGGGCAAGCTGGAAACCGCCTTCGGCACGCAGGTCGAGCGTATCAATCTCAACTGGTACAATGCCGATCCTTCGCTGGGCGACAAGCGCTCCACCAAACAGGCCGGTCCCCATCCTGCCATTTCCGATCCCGCCGTGCGACGCGCGCTTTCGCTCGCCATCGACCGTGAGGTCATCGATGAAGCAGGTTACGGAGAAGCGGGCAAGCCGACCTGCAACATCGTACCGGCTCCGGAAGCCGTCGCTTCCACCAAGAATGACAGCTGGTGCCTGAAGCAGGATGTGGAAGGCGCAAACAAGCTATTGGACGATGCCGGCTGGGTGAAGGGTGCCGATGGCATTCGCGCCAAGAATGGCGTGAAACTTTCCTTCCTTTACCAGACGTCCACAAACTCGGTTCGCCAGGCCACGCAGGAACTGGTGAAGGACATGTGGTCGCAGATCGGCGTCGCTTCCGAACTGCGCAATGTCAGCGCTTCGGTCTTCTTCGGCGGTGACCCGGCGAGCCCGGATACCTTCCAGAAATTTTATGCCGACGTCGAAATGTACACCAACAATTTCGACGGTACGGACCCGGAAAAATATCTGGCGGAATGGCTGTGCGACAAGATTCCGGCCCCTGAAAACGGCTGGCAGGGGCAGAATATTCCGCGTTACTGCAACCCGGAATTCGACAAGCTTGTGGGTGAACTCTCCAAGACCGCCGACCTTGCCAAGCGTGCGGAGATTTCCAAGCAGCTCAACGACATGCTGACGGAGGAAGGCGCGCATATTCCGCTCATCCACCGCGGCAGCGTTTCCTCGCATTCGCTGACGCTGGAAGGCGTGCGCATGAATGCCTGGGACTCGGAACTCTGGAACGTCGCGGACTGGTCCCGCAAGAAGTAACACGCAGATGCGCCGGCTTCTCCCCCGGAGAGGCCGGCCTTCTGCATGCCCCTGGACCATGTTCTGAAGACACATTTGCCGCGTTAAGGCGAAATAGCTCCCAATTTTCGCTCTGCCGCGCTCTGGGTCTGGAGAGTTTCAGATGTTTACCTTTACGCTCCGGCGGCTAGCCTTTGCCGTTCCGACGTTGCTCGTCATCAGCTTCGTCATCTTCGCGCTGCTTGATCTCGCGCCCAACGATCCGACCGGCGACCTTCCCCTCACCATCCCGCCTGAAGTGCGTGAGCAAATCCGCGCCTCGCTTGGCCTCGACCAGCCCTTCTTCATCCGTTACCTGATGTGGCTGCAGCAATTCTTCATCAACGAGCCGCTGAACCTCTTCGAAAAGCTGACCGGCTGGCAGATCGGCGATGGCAGCCGTATGCGGGTGCTTTCCTGGGCGACACGCAGCCCGGTGGTCGATCTCGTCATCCAGCGCATGCCGCAGACACTGTGGGTGGTGGGCCTTGCCTATCTCTTCGGTGCGCTGCTGGCGATCCCGATCGGAGTGATCTCCGCCTACAAGCAATATTCGATCTTCGACCAGATCGGCACTTTCGTCTCCATGGTCGGTTATTCGGTGCCGACCTTCTTCACCGGCGTGCTGCTGGTCGTCATCTTCAGCTCTCACCTGCAATGGTTCCCTTCAGTCTACGACACCAATCTGAGGGTCACGGACTGGGCGAGCTTCGTGGCGCAGGTGAAGCAGATGTTCCTGCCGGTGCTGGTCCTGACGCTCTATAACGTCTCGCAGATCAGCCGCTTCGTGCGCGCCTCCATGCTCGACAATCTGCATCAGGATTACGTGCGCACCGCACGCGCCAAGGGCGTGAAGGAAAAATCCGTGCTGCTCATCCACGTGCTGCGCAACAGCCTCATCCCGGTCGTAACGGTTATTGCGCTTGGGGTGCCGACCATCTTCTCCGGCGCCATCATCACCGAGCAGATTTTCCGCGTGAACGGGCTTGGCCAATTGCTGATAACAGCCGTTCAGGGGGCGGATATTCCGCTGGTTCAGACGCTGACCTTCATCTTTGCGGTGCTGATCGTGCTCTTCAACCTGATTGCCGACGTGCTTTACGGCATTCTCGACCCGAGGATCCGCTATGACTGACGCCACCATTACAGCGCCGACGGTTGCGGCCACCCCCACGCAATCCGCCCTTGCCGATATCTGGAAACAGTTTCGCGTTCACAAGGGCGGCGTGGCGGGGCTCTTCGTCTTTGTCTTCATCCTGCTCGCGGTCTATGTCGGGCCTTATATCCACACCGTTGCTCCGAACGCCATCAATGTGAAGGCGCGCAACCAGTGGCCGTCGCTGGCGCATCCCTTCGGCACCGATAATCTTGGCAAGGACATGCTGGCGCAGGTCCTGGCCGGCGGGCGCATTTCACTTGCCGTCGGCATCACCGCGATGCTGCTGGCTCTGTTCCTCGGCACGCTGGTGGGTGTTCTATCAGGTTATTTCCGCAGACTGGACGGACCCTTGATGCGCCTCACCGACCTGTTCCTGGCGCTACCGCTTTTGCCGCTGCTGCTCGTCATCCTGATGCTGTTTCGCGACACGCTGCGTGCGGCCTTTGGACCGGAGACTGGCATCTTCATCCTGATCGTCTTCGTGATCGGGATAACCAGCTGGATGCATACAGCCCGCATCGTGCGCGGTGATGTGCTGACGATCAAAAGCCAGGAATTCATCATGGCTGCGAAATCGAGCGGCATGCGCGAATACCGCATCATCCTCAGGCATATTCTGCCGAATGTGCTGAGCTCGATCATGGTCTCCGCCACGCTCGGCATCGCTGCCGCCATCATCACGGAATCCGCCCTCTCCTTCCTCGGTCTCGGCTTCCCCTCCGACTTTCCGACCTGGGGACGGCTGCTGTTCGACGGCGCGAACTTCCTGCAACTGACGCCCTCGCGCGTGTTGTGGCCGGGGCTGGCGATTTCGCTGACGGTTCTGAGCGTGAATTACATCGGCGATGCCGTGCGCGATGCGCTTGATCCGCGGGCGCTGAAGAGCTAAACGCTTCCCTCATCCCTGTGCTAGTCACAGGGATGAGGTTGAGCGTATCGCGGCACAAAAGCGGGACGCGTCCTAGTGATAATTCACCTTTTCTGCATCCAGAATGCTGTCCGCATCCAGCGCCGCAATCGGAATATCTGTCCGCGCCGGAATATCTCCGGAAAGCTGAAGCGCGAGATAACGCCCGCAGCAGACCCGCAGGAATGAGGTGAAATTGCCGAGATCGTGCCCGGCATCGATCGATTCATTATAAAGCTTGGCGATGAGCTGCACGCTGTTCATGCCGTCGCGCCGCGCGATCTCGTCCAGCGTCGTCCAGAAAAAGTTCTCAAGCCGGACACTGGTGACCATGCCATCGATGCGGAGCGACCGCGTATGGCTTTCCCAGAGCGTCGGGTCTGCCTTGATGAAGAGCTTGCACATGGTTTCCTCCCTCACCACGCCTGAGATATAGGCGGAAAACAGGGCCGGAAAAAGCCCCGTTCGCCGGTCTTATTTACCGAGCACCGCCATGAACTGCGAAAGCCAGGCGGGATGGGCGGGCCATGCGGGTGCCGTCACCAGCTTCCCGTCGGTCACCGCCGCATCGATGGCGATATCGGCATAGGTGCCGCCTGCCAGCTCAACCTCCGGGCGGCAGGCGGGATAGGCCGAGCAGGTGCGGCCCTTGAGCACACCCGCAGCCGCCAGCAATTGCGCGCCATGGCAGACGGCCGCGACAGGCTTGTCTGCCTCGAAGAAATGTTTCACCGCCGCCAGCACGTCCGAATTGAGCCGCAGATATTCCGGCGCACGGCCACCCGGAATGACCAGCGCATCGTAATCCGCCGGTTTAATATCGGCGAAGGTGGCATTGAGCGCAAAATTATGGCCGCGTTTTTCCGAGTAGGTCTGGTCGCCCTCGAAATCGTGGATGGCCGTGGCGATGGTCTGGCCCGCCTTCTTGCCGGGGCAGACGGCGTGCACCGTGTGGCCGACAGCGAGCAGCGTCTGGAACGGCACCATGGTCTCGTAATCCTCGGCGAAATCACCGGTGATCATCAAAATCTTCTTCGGCATGTCTGCTCCTCCCGTTTTCGAATGCCTTTTGGCACCCTAACAGGAGGGATCGACGTGCGGGTATTATGGCAATACTACATGCCCGATAAAGGAGATATCAGCCGGCCGGCGGCTCCGGCCAGCGCCGGACGCCACCACCCCAATCCTCGAAAGACTTGGACAGTTTGAGCACGAATAGATCCTGGTAACGCGGACCGACGATCTGCAGGCCGATGGGCATGCCGGATGTGGAGAAGCCGCAATTGATCGAGGATGCGGGCTGCTCCGACATGTTCCACGGCACGGTAAAGGCGATATGTTCGAAGGGCCGTGCAGGATCGTTGGTGGGAGAAGCCCAGTCGGCAGGATAGGAGACGATGGGGTTAACGGGTGAAATCACCACATCAACGGACTGCATCAACCGCCCGCAAACTTTACGCATTTCCATGGTCTGGTTGAAACCGAAAACGGCACGCGCGCCGGAAACATCAGCACCCTTTTCCGCCCATTCGTGAATATAGGGAAGGATCGCGGCACGACGATCCGCGCTCAACGCCACCATGTCGCCCCAGAACTTCGCCCGCCAGAAATCATCCAGCCCGTCGAGCATCTCACGCGTCAGCACCGGCTCGACCGGGATGACAATGGCGCCGGCCGCCTCGAACAGTTTTGCAGCCGCGACAACGGCGTCGCGCACCTCTTCGTCCAGCGGCAGGCCGCAGCCCGCATCCAGCATCAGTCCGATTTTCAGGCCTTTCACATCAATATCGAGGTCCATCCAGTCGATGCTGTTCGGCGGCAGCGATGTGCCGTCGCGCCAGTCCGGCCGCGAAAGCGTTGCCATGGCATAAGCCGCATCAACGACCGTGCGCGTCATCGGCCCGGCACAGCGGCCGGTATAATAGGGATCAACCGGGATACGACCCTGGCTCGGCTTGAAGCCGAAGAGGCCCGTCCACCCCGCCGGCAATCTTACCGAGCCGCCAATATCCGTGCCGATATGCAAGGTGCCGTAACCCGCAGCACCGGCCGAAGCAGCACCGGCGCTGGAGCCGCCGGGATTCTGGCTCGGGTCCCACGGGTTGCGGCTGAGCTTATGGAAGCTGGAAAGGCCGGAAGAGAGCATGCCGTAATCCGGGCACGTCGTCTTGGCATAGATAATCGCACCATCCTCACGGCAACGGGCGGCCACCGGCGCGTCTTCAACCGCGGGCAAAAGCTCCACCGCCCTGGTGCCGAGCGGCACAGGATGGCCTTTCGTGGCGATGAGTTCCTTCAGCGAGACCGGAATTCCATCGAGGGCTCCCAGCGTTTCACCCTTTTGCCAGCGCTCCGTCGAGGCCAGCGCCTGCCTGCGCGCATCCTCCGGATCATAAGCGTAAAGGGCGTTCACGACAGGCTCGAATGCCTCGATACGCGCCTCCACCGCCTGCCAATATTCCGATGGCGAGAGTTTCTTTTCCCGGTAAAGCGCCAGAATTTCGAGCGTGTTGAGGTGTATGAGATCGGTCATGGCATCGTCTCGTCAGAAAAACAGGAAATAGGGGCGATATCGGCGTGAAGCGGTCAGCTTGTATCGCGCGGGTCCAGCAGGTCGCGCAGGCCATCGCCGAGAAGATTGAGGCCGAAGACGGCGAGCGCAATGGCAAGGCCGGGCATGATGGCAAGCCAGGGCGCCGCATCGAGATAGGTCTGGGCGTCGGCCAGCATCCGCCCCCAGGTGGCGGCGGGCGGCGGCATGCCGAGACCGAGGAAGGAAAGGCCTGCCTCCGTCAGTATTGCAAGACCCAGCTGGATCGTCACCTGCACGATGATCTGGTTGGAAATATTCGGCACGACGTGCAACATCGTGATCGTGGCGCGGTTCTGGCCAATGCTTGTGGCGGCGGTGATGTATTCCCGCGCCCAGATTTGTAAGGCCGCCCCCAGCGTCAGTCGCGCAAAGACCGGCACCATGAAGGTGGCGATGGCGATGATGGCGGTAAAGCGTCCCGTGCCGATGAAAGCGCCGAGCATCATGGCCGACAGGATGGGCGGCACGGCGAAGATGATATCGCAGATGCGCATGACGACGGTTTCGGTAAAGCCGCGCAGCGCCGCGACCGTGACGCCGATCGCCGTGCCGATAAAGGCGCCAATGGCGACGGCGGCAATGGCGGTGGAAAGCGAGTTCCACGCACCGGCCATCAGCATGGAGAGCACATCGCGGCCGAAATGGTCCGTGCCAAGACCGCCATAAACAAAAGGCGATTTCAGCTTTTGCACGATCTGCATCTTGGTGGGCGAAACCGGCGTCCAGACTAGCGACAAAAGGGCGACGGCGACGAGAAAGGCCGTGACGACAATGCCGATAACGAAGGCCGGGCGGCGGCGGATAAATCGCATCATCGCGCACCTGCCCGCAGTCTCGGGTCGATGAAGAGATAGGCTATATCGACCACGAAATTCATGATGATGACCAGCGCCGAGAAGAACAGCACGACGGACTGCATGACGACGATATCCCGCTGGGTCAGCGCCTGATAGGCAAGCCGGCCAAGGCCCGGCAGGTTGAAAACGTTTTCCACCAGCACCGCACCCGCAATGAGGAAGGTGAATTGCAGGCCGATCATGGTGACGACGGGTATCATCGCGTTCGGCACCGCATGCCGCCACAGCGCCACTCGCTCGCTCAGGCCCTTGGCCCGGGCGGTGCGCACGAAATCCTCGTTCATCACTTCAAGCACGGCGGAACGGCAGACGCGGGTAAGAACGCCGGCCTGCGACAGTGCCAAGGCGACCGCCGGCAGGATGAGCGCCGTGAGACCCGCTGCAAAGCTTGGCGACCAGCCGGGAAAACCGCCCGCCGGCATCCAGCCAAGCGTGGTGGAAAAGACGATGATGAGCAGCAGCCCGACCCAGAAGCCCGGCACGGCAATGCCCACATGGGAAAACAGCCCGGCCGCGAAATCCAGCGCCCCGTTGCGGTTCCTCGCCGCCGCTACGCCGAGCGGGATGGCGATAGTGACGGACAGGCAAACGGCCAGCAGCGCAAGCGGCAGCGTCACGGCCAACCGCTCGACGATCAGGCCCGCCACCGGCACGCCATAGGTATAGGATTGTCCGAGATCGCCGCGGAAGACGCCAGCAAGCCAGTGGATGTAGCGCAGCAGCAGCGGCTGATCGAGACCCATCTGCTTTTGCAGTGCGGCCAGCGTATCCGGACTGGCCGAGGTTCCCAGCATGATGGCGGCCGGATCACCCGGCAACAGGCCCATGACAAGATAGATGATGAGCGAGACGGCAAACAGCGTGATGACGAGGCTTACGAGACGCCGGATGAGGACGGCTAACATCTGGCATCTGCTCCTTGCGATACTTTACGAGCGACGGCTGGAAAGCTCCACACTCTCCCGTCATGCCGGACTTGATCCGGCATCCAGCCGACGCGCGTCTGCGCGGCGGAGGGAGCCTTTTCAGCCCAAGGACTTGGGCTGGCTGGATGCCGGATCAAGTCCGGCATGACGGAAGACATGAGTATCGTCAAACGTCACTCTTCCCAATGCACATCCGTCAGCACATTCGAGGGAATGGGCTCGTTTTCCCACAGCCCTTTCACCTTCTTGTCCCAGACCCCGAGCTTCGGCATCACGAACAGGAACAGCGCCGGCACATCTTCGGCGAGGATTTTCTGGGCGTCGCCATAAAGCTTTTCCTGCTCAGCCGCATCCGCCGTCTTTTCGACGCTGGCGATGACCTCGTTGAAGGCCGGGTTCTTGTAGTTGAAATAATAGGGATCACGGGAGTAGATATCGATATCCATCGGCTCGGCATGGGCGACGATGGTCATGTCATAGTCCGCACCCTTCAAAACATCCGCCACCCATTTGGCCGGAAATTCCGTGGTCTCGATGGTCATGGTCACGCCGATTTCAGCCAGCATCGCCTGCAGGATTTGCGAGGTGCGCTGGGCATAGGCCATCTGCGGGGCCTTGATGGTGAAGCTGAAACCGTCCGCATACCCCGCTTCGGCAAGCAGCGCCTTGGCCTTATCGATATCATAGGGATGAACGCCCGTCGTATCGATGTATCCGCGATCATTCGGCGTATAGTGACTGCCGATGGCCGTTCCGAAACCGGACCATGCACCCTCGATGACGGTGCCACGATCCACCGCCATCATCAGCGCCTGGCGCACGCGCTTGTCGCTGAAGGGCTTGCGGGCGCTGTTCATGCCCGCCACGACCTTCAACTCGGTATTGCCGACGAAGGTGCCGAGGCGCGCATCGCCGTCAAACGAGCTCATCAATTCCGGCGCACCGAATTCCGGGAAGGCGTCGATATCGCCGGATTTCAGCGCCGCCGCCTGCGCCTGCGGATCGGAAACGAAACGGAACGTCGCCTTTTCCAGCTTTACCGACACGGCCTTGTCCCAATAGGCGGCGTTCTTCTGCAACTCCACCTTGTCGCCCTTGGCCCAGTTCACGAATTTGAACGGGCCGGTGCCGACGGGCGTGGTGCGGTTGGTCTCTGCGCTCTTGGGCGCGACCATGACGGAGGCCGGCCAGCCGAGCCAGTAGATGAGGCTGCCGGCGGGCTGCTTCAGCTTCAGAACCAGCGTGTCGGCATCCGGGGTCTCGATGCTGTCGATCGCCGCAAAGAAGCGTTTCTGCGGATTGACGGAAGCTTCACCACGCGCCCGGTCCAGCGAGAACTTCGCGACGGAGGAATCGAACGCCTCGCCGTCATGGAAGGTGACACCCTTGCGCAGCTTGAAGGTATAGGTCTTGCCATCAGGGGAAATCTCCCAGCTTTCGGCGAGCTGCGGCTTCACCTTGCCCTTGCTGTCGATGGTGACGAGACCTTCGAAAATATTCTGCCAGGTGACCTGACCGATGGCGACGGGAGCGGCAATGGTCGGATCGAGACCGGTCGGCTCTACCGTCATGCCAAGCGTCAAAGCGGTTTTCGCCGCAGCTTCGGCCTCAGCAATCGAGAGCGGTAGAAAGAGCGCCGTGCCGAGAGCAAGCGCCAGCGCGGTACGGCGCGAGAGCTTCGCCGCCTGCGAAAGATAGGTACGTGGCATCCTTTAGTCCCCTGTCTGGCGGCCGGGGCATTTTTGCCCTTCCAAAGACCACCCGTTGCAAAAAGAGTGTCATGTTGCAGGCGCACACACAATCATGATTTTTGTGTGCTCCGTGTAGCTGAAATGGCTACACGGGAATGCGGGTGAAAATCAACCTTGGTGGGCAATTCCGGGAACGTCTCCGGTTCCTCGCCCCGCCGAGGAGAAGAAACTACCCTGCCGTCGCCTCACGCATGAAACGCTCGATGAAATCGGCAAGCTTGGAAGCTGCGAAGGACAATTGCCTGTCGGGCGCCACACAGAGGTCGATCTGGGTGTGGATACCCTTCTTGCCCGAGAGCGGAACGGCGACCATCTGGCCGCTACGGATTTCGCGCGCCACCGAAAGCGCCGGCAGCAGCGTGGCCGCGGCGTGGCCCAGCACCAGCTCTTTCAGCATTTCCAGCGAACTGGTGATGAAAACGGGGTCAAGTTCGATATCCGCCTCGGCAAAAAGCGTATCGAAGGCCTGCCGCGCGGCAAAACTCTTGTCCGGCAAGGCAAGTGGCAACCCGGCCAGTTCCTTCAGCGACACCTCCGGCTGACCGGCAAGGGCATGACCGGCGGGAAAGATCGCATCGTAATTGATGCGCGTGCGCGAGCGCACCTTGACCCCGGAAACCTTTGGCGCAAACAGGCTGACGACGAGGTCTGCTTCCGCAGCTCCCAGCGCTTCCATGGCTTGGCGCGCACTGGTGATATGGACCTCGAAACGCAGCTTCGGATATTTGAGGCTGAACTGCGCCAGCACCGGCGCCAGAAGGTTGGCCACTGTAGCGCCATTGGCGTAAATCGTCACCCGGCCGCGCTGCAGACCTTTGAGATCGTCGATCAACTGGTGCACATGGTCGAGTTCGCGCAGCGTCTTGCCGGCGCGGGCGGCCAGCAGCTCGCCCGCCGCCGTTAGCTTCACGCCACGGCTGGAACGCTCCACCAGGGGCGAGCCGAAATAATATTCGAGATTTTCGATCTGCCGGCTCACCGCCGTCGGCGCCACATTCAGGTTTTCCGCCGCGGCGCGCATGGAATTGGTGCGGACGAGTTCATCGAAATACATCAAGGCGCGCAATTGCATGGGTGGTACCTTGTTCGGGTGGGCTGGTGTGCGGCTCACCATATCATCGCAGCGTCGCGAGAGAATACTTCACCCGGAAAGATCGCTCGTGAAAGCAAAGCTCGCCGCTTGTTTCTTCTCCCCGCAGGGGAGAAGGTGGCCCGAAGGGTCGGATG